>NZ_SRTV01000004.1:0-542693 GCF_004792025.1 Mesorhizobium sp. M8A.F.Ca.ET.181.01.1.1
CTTCACCTCATTGGCCTGGAACTGGATATAGGCGCTGGTGATGATCGCGCCCTTCGGGAGGTCGATGCTGGTGAAGCGGAGGCCGACCGTCTGGCGGGTGCTGCCGTCATAGCCCAGTTCCAGATCGTCGACATTGCCCGATATCGTACCGGAGCCCTTCTCCTCGACATCGTCGCCGGCGGTCGCCACCCTTGTCTCGAAGATCGGGTCGATCGCGCTAGAGCTGGCGGCGAGAAGGCTGCTGGTTGTGACCGCTGCGCGTGTCGAGACCGTGCCGATGTCGGCGACTGCCTCAGGGGTGGTGGCGATGTAGGTGACATGGCTGTCGGCAGGGCCCATTTCCGCATCGTGCCACAAGTCGAGAAAGCTGCTGTCGGGATGAATGCCAAGTCCGGCTGCCGTCTCGGTGAGGCCGGTCAGTTTCAATCCGCCATCGCCCCCCAAAGTCGGCGTGACCCCATCTGCGGTGCTAAGATCCAGCTTGTTCGCGGCTGGATCCAAGCTGGTAGTGCGACTACCACTGCCGGTTTCGGCAGCCAGCCCGTCGCCGATATCGGAGAGCACCCGAGCCGTTTCGTTGCCGATCGCTCTTCCGCTCGGCTGGGTCCAATTGTCGTCGGTCAGCCAGTCGTCATTGATGCCGGAGTCAGTGCCGGATTCCGTCATCAAGAGCTTCGCGTCATTCCAGGGAAGCCCAGCGAGTTTTACCACGTCGAATCTCCTCTGCACATTTCTCGATTAAATCGGAATCTCGACGTGCCCGACCCGGGGGCTGTTGCGACCCCAGATCGAGCATGGCGATGGGTAACGTTGGACATGAAAGCCGTCGCCCGAAATCCATGGCCGTGCGGTCAAGCGTTGAATTCTACGGGATCAGTCAGTTACCTTCCTCATCCTTGGCCAGGCGGGCGCAACGGCCGCGAGCAAGCGCAGCAGTGATAGCCCGTCCCGCCCAAGGAACAGCGACGGCAGGATCCAGCACAGCAGCAAGCCCCCGGCAGATGCCAGCAATGCCGTATCGATAAGCAGGGGAAGGGGAGATAGACGGAACTCGCGTAGCCATTCCACGAGCCCCCATACGCCGGTTCCGACCACGCCCGCGAGTGCCAGACCGGGTACGTGGGCCATAAGGAAGTCTCCCCAGGTCATGCCGGTCACGCGAAGGCTCAACTGTGCCATCAGGAAGAAGTTGATCCCGAAAGCCGCGCCGACGCCGAACGCCACGCCTTCTATGCCCCAGAGTTGCCCTATGAGGGAGCCGGCGAAGACGCCGACGGTGAAAACCGCCTGGCGCCAGGCGCGCGCGTAGACAGTCCCTGTTGCGCGCGAGACGGAATCGCTCAGCTTGTAGCTCGTGCGGAACAGCATGCTGAACGCCAGGATCTGGAGCGGGGCGACGACCGCTACCCATCCCCGCCCGAGAATGACGGCAACCAACTCCGGCGCGACGATGGCCACGACCACACTGGCCGGCAGGACAAGCAGGGCGCACCCCGCGACTGCGCTGCGATAGGCACGAGCAAGCCGCGCGGGCTGCTCCTGGACCAGCGCCATGGTTGGGAACAGCACCCGATCAAGAACCTGACCGACGATGACCGCGGGCGTCGTCATCAACTGTGACGACAGGCCGTACAGGCCAAGCGCATCAGCGCCGAGCCAGCGGCCCACGACAAGCCTGTCCGCCTGGGTGGCGAGGTAATTGAAGACCCGGGCGATGGTAAAACCGCTTCCGAAATAGAGCAGTTCGACGATGGCGCGCCGCTCCAGCAAAGGCCGCATCGGATGCGGCTGGCCGGCGAGCAGCACGACCATGCGGATGAATTGCTGGATCAGGAGCGCGCCGACAAGCGCCCAGATGCCCAAGCCGAGCCATGCCAGAATCGGACCGGCAACGACGTAACCCAAGGCAAAGGCGCTGGCGTCGACCAACGCCAGCCAGCGGAACCGCAGCGCGCGCTGGGCCGCGGCCAATGCCACCATGGAAGCGCCTTGGAAAAGGAACACGAAGCAGATAGCACGAACGACCGGAGCCAGATCGGCGAGGCGAAGCAGCCCGGCAATTGCCGGTGCCATCGCCCAGACCAACGCGGACACAGCGAGGCCGAGGAGGCATGACAAAGTGAAGCCGACCCGAAGATGTCGCTCGTCCAGCACCGGCCGCTGGACGATCGCGGGGGTAATGCCAAGTCCCTGGAAGATCGCCGAAAACTTGATGACGATCAGCGCTGCGGAGTAGAGGCCGAACTCATTGGGCGAGAGCAGCCGAGCCAGGATGAGAAGGGCGACAAGCTCCGCAACCGCAAGGGCACCCATGGACAGGGACGTCCAGAACATGCCCACGACACTTTGTTTTGCTAGCCCGCGCTGGTTGTTGCTCACGCCTCTCTCCAATCGCCTCGGCCGACCCAAACAGGCGGCCACTGCGTCCTTGCCGGATCCGCCGAGTGACACGATTACGTTGGATGATGCGCAGCCACGCGCCCGCGCCTGCGCGAAGTTATGATCGCATGGGTCATGAAGGGTCCTCCGCTGCGGTGCCGTCCGCCCGCGCCCAGCGCGCCTTACCTATCGAAGGAGCGAGGGGATCTCGTAGCGATAGAACTCCATCTCGTCCCGGACCTCCGGTATGATCGCCGTTAGATCCTTCCTTTCGAGACGGAGCCACTTCTGCTGGCGGCCGGGATCGATCATCTCCTTGGCCGTTCGGACGATATCGTCGGTGCAGTTCAGCCCGCAATGTTCAAAGATGCGGCGCAAAACCAACTCGGGATCCTGTATCAAATCCTCGTAGCGAAAAGACAGCACGCGGCCGTCGCCCAGCTTGGCGAGATCTTCTCGGGCCTTTCGATTGCCGCGCGCCCACTGGCGCGCGATAACCGTCAATTTCTCATTCTCCTTCAAATCTCGCTCTATCCCGTTGTAACGCGGTCCATAGATCGATGTGTATTTCCTTCCCAATACCCTTTTCGTGACCACCTGTTTTATAATATCTTTTGCGTAATAGTGAATTTGCGTTACCGGAGTGATCTTCAAAAGGCGTATTAAACCTTTGAGAGACTTTGCTCTCTGCCACTTAAGCTCCATCGAGCTTATGTACGAAAATGGATTTCTCGTAATATAGAGAAATATAGCCTCCGGAAAAATCTCGTGGACAAACGGCACGCGCAAGACATTGGCAGGGGTATTTTCCATGATCTGTCGGCCTCCGTGCCGCGACTGATATTCGAGGAACCTGCCGCGAATGTAACGTGCGACCCTTTTGGTCGCATCGGTTTCGCCAAATTCATCATGACGCCGCGCAGGATCGGCATATAGCCACAATGTTTTTGGCTCGTACCAGGTAACGATGTCGGGATGCAGCCCAATCAATTTTTGTGCAATTGTGGTCCCCGACCGATAGTTGCCGATCAGAAAAATCGGAGGTTTCAGCTCTGTTGCTGCCATGACAAGTCTCCGTCGCTAAAAGGTTAGCCGGGGTCGCGCCGATCCGCGCGACAAGCGTCGCCGCGCGGCTATTGGTCTCTGAACGCACGCATCATCTGGTCCGTCAAAGGCTTCATCAGGTAGGAGAGCATCTTGCGGTCACCAGTCCGTATGAACGCTTCCACCGGCATGCCGGGAATGAGCGAGGCAGGGCCAAGTTTCGTCAAATCCTTCGGGTCCGGGGTGATGCGGACTACGTAGTAGACTTCATTGGTGTGCTGATCGCGCGTTACGTCGGCCGCAATCATGGACACCACGCCTTCCGTTTCGGGCGTAGTGCGGACGTTGAAGGCGGTGAAGCGAAGAAGTGCGCGTTGGCCGACCAAGATCTGATCGATGTCCTGCGGAGCGGCCTTCACCTCGACCGTGAGAGTGTCGGTGTCGGGAACGATCAGCATTATCGGCTCGCCCGCACTGATCACGCCGCCCACGGTATGGATTGAAGATTGATGGACCGTGCCGCTGGAGGGAGCGCGAATATCGATGCGTGACAGCTGGTCCTCGGCGGTGACTTTTCGTTCCTCGAATTCGGCGATCTTGGCGTCGACATCGCGCAGTTCGCTGCCAGTCTCGCTGGAGAACTCCTTGTCCAGCTGAAGGATCTGGAGCTCAACTTCGGCGATGGCGCCTTTTGCCTGCGCCATGCTTGACACAAGCTGAGACCTTTCACCCTCGATGCGTGTTGCCTCGCGTTCATATTCCGTCAGCTTCGACTTGAGTGTGAGCTTCTTGTCGACAAGGCTGCGGATATCGACGAGTTCATCGTTGATCAACTCGATCTCCTTGCTCTTTGCCGATTCCTGAGCCGAGTAACCTTCGATCTGCTTTCCGAACTGCTCGATGCGTTCGCGCAAGCGCGCCTTGTTGCCAAAAACCTCGGTTCGACGAAGTTCGAAAAGTCGTTGTTCGCTAGCCACGGTGCTGGCAATCTCCGGGTTGTTCATTCGCGTGGCAAGCATCGGAGCAAGTGTCATCCGCCCGCTGCCGTCACGCTCCGCCTCGAGCCGGGACTTTCGCGCGTAGAGCTCATCCAGATTCTTTGTCACGTAAGCCAGGCTGGCACGCGGGATAGTGTCGCTAAGCTGGACCAAGATATCCCCGGCCCGGACACGGTCGCCATCGCGCACGAGAATCTTGCCGACCACGCCACCCGTCGGGTGTTGCACCTTCTTTTCGCTGTTCTCGACGACCACCCAGCCATGCGAAATGATGGCTCCCGAAATGTCCGCTGTCCCGGCCCAGACTCCCATTCCGCCGAGGAGCAGTGCGACGACAGTCATCCCACCGAGCAGATTGCGGCGAATGGATCGCCGGTTTGAAAGCGATCGGTTCAAGACAGGAGCCATGATTGCCTGTTTCCCATGTGCCGCAAGTCGTCAATTCGGCAGTCGAGGCGAGGTTGAAACCGGCTGCAGGTCCGCTGTATTGGCCTGTGACATCGGAAAGAGCTTGGACAGAACGGACTGCTTCGTTCCAAACATGTGCATCCGCCCTTCCTTCATCATCAGCACGAAATCCACAGTGGTGAGAATGTTCGGACGGTGCGCGACGATCGCCACGATGCCGCGGCGCGCCTTGATTGCGAGGATCGCCTCGGCGAGCGCCCTTTCGCCTTCCATGTCGAGATTGGAGTTGGGCTCGTCGAGGACGACCATGAACGGATTTCCATAGAGTGCCCGTGCCAAGGCAACGCGCTGGCGCTGTCCGGCTGACAGCGCGGTCCCGCCCTCTCCGATCTGCGTCTCGTAGCCATTCGGAAAACCGATGATTAGCTGATGGACGCCCGCCGCGCGGGCGGCGGCGACGATGGCCTGCGGGTCCGATCCAGGATCGAAGCGGGCGATGTTGGCGGCAACCGTTCCCGCGAACAGTTCGACGTCCTGCGGAAGGTAACCTATGTGGCGGCCAAGACGCTCCGACGACCACTGATCGAGCGCGGCACCATCAAGCTTGATACGCCCCGCCAGCGGTCGCCATGCGCCTACCAGCCCACGAGCCAGGCTGGATTTGCCGGAGCCACTTGGTCCGATGATGCCAAGCACCGAGCCGGCGTCCAGGCTGAAGTCCACACCTCGCACGATGATCCGTTGCACGCCTGGTGCACCGATCGTGATGTTCTCTATCGTCAAGTTCGAACCGGGCACCGGAAGTGCCATCGGCTGCGCGTCTTGCGGCAATCGGGCGAGCAACTGGCTCAGCCTGCTCCAGCTCTGGCGTGCGGCCACGAAGCTGCGCCAATGGGCGATGGCAAGATCGACAGGCGCAAGCGCACGGCCCGCGAGGATGGAGCCGGCGATGATGATCCCGGACGTCGCCTCGCCCTGGATCACCAGCCAGGCCCCTATACCAAGCATTGCCGACTGGAGCATCAGCCGCAAGGCGCGGGCGAAGCTGCCGAAGCCGCCTACGATATCGCTGACATGCTGCTGTTGCGTGAGATATTCGCGGCTCGCCTCCCGCCAATGGTCGTGTAGGCGGCTGCCCATTCCCATTGCCGCGAGGACCTCCGCGTTGCGGCGACTGGCTTCGGCTAAGCCGTTGCGCTTCACGCCCGTCGAAACCGCGGCGCCCATTGGTTTGCGCGTGAAGACCTCGGTCGCCGCCGTCAGCGCCACCAACACGATTGCACCGCAAATTGCCGCAATTCCGAGGGTCGGATGAAGGCTCCATATGATTGCCAGATAAAAGGGCATCCACGGAAAGTCGAAGAGTGTGCTTGGCCCCGGGCTCGACAGAAACACGCGGATGTTGTCGAGATCGCGTTGCGGCTGCAGCCCATCGCCCTGGTGGCCGATGTACAAGGGCAGCCTTGACACGGCTGTGAATACGCGTCCCCCGACCGTTTCGTCCAGTTCTCCACCGATCCTGGTCATAATGCGGCTGCGCACGAGATCGATGACCGCCTGCCCGACAAACAGAACGCCGGCCAATATCGCCATGGCTACCAGAGTCGGAACGCTGCGGCTTGGCAGTACGCGATCGTAGACCTGCAACATGAACATCGCTCCGGTCAGCATGAGGATGTTGCTCACGCCGCTAAAAACCGCGACTCCCGCGAATGCTGCCTTGCAGGAACGCAACGCACAGGCCAGTTCCGAACCAGGCGCCGGCTGGATGTCTCTTGCCGAGGGGCTGGCGCCGGCGTTCGTGGACGCGCTTGGCAAGCCGCCCCTTCGCCTTGCCTTGCGGGCGGCTGCGAGCAGCAGCAAGCCCACCGCCGCGAACGCCAGCCAAACCGGAAGAGCGTCTGGACCAGCCAGCAAGACCAGTGGATCGGAGAAGTATCCCCGGTCCACCACGAAATCGGTCCACGGTCGCGGCAGCCAGTTCCGGCCGAGATCAACGTGGCGCTGCAGAAATGCAACTCCCGCAAGCGCAAGAGCGAGGAGGAGCAGGATTGCACCTGGAATGCGCGATCGGATGATGGCGCGGCGGCGCGGGGCGTAACGCACCGTCGTCTTGCGGCGCGCCGTTGCACGGAGGAGATTGAGCCGCCTCTGCTCCGCTTTGGCGTGGGAATTCGCCCGGCGGAAGCGATTTCCCACCACTGTCAGTGCTGGCCCAAGGCTCATGTCAAACCTCTGAGGTGCCAAGGTCGGACTATCTCAGGCCGTTCAAGGCACAACGAACCCAAGAGCGTTGCGAAGCAACGATCGCGGCCCTGAAGCAAAGCTTTGCTCGAGGAAGTGGGCATATTCGTGCTATTGGCCGACAATGCTCGGCTGGAGGCCCTCCGCATTTGGGCTCCCCATTGTTCCGGAAGTGTCCGGCGCGTAGAACCCTTTGTTGGCCACGATCGAAACCTCGATGACATCGCCAGCTAGAACTTCCGTATTTTCATTGGCGATGATGTCGTGGGCGACTTTCCGGTCGCGCCTGAAGATCGAGATCTTCACGGAGCCTTGCAAGTCGTCGAAGGTCCGCTGTTCGCCATATGTAAATATAAAGAGAAGCTTGTCGGCGACATACCTAATTTGGCTTTGAATTTTCCCCAGCTCGACCTGCGTGTCTTGGGTCTGCGAGATCAAGTCCATTTCATAACTCTGCTTCTTTTTTCGAAGCTCGCTTTCAGCGGTCAGCATCGCCTGTTGCGCCTGCTCCTGCTGCAGCTCGGTCTGCGAAAGTTCGGCGCGATAGCTGGTATGTGCTCGTTCGGCCGTCAGGACATTCGAATTGGTGACCAGGCCTTTTTCCCGCAATGACCGGGCAGACTGCAGTTCCTCGAGTTGAATGTCCGCGGTCTTTTCTCGTTCCTTTCGAGTGGCAGCGACCATATCCGCTTCCTTCCTGGCCCGCTCCAACGAGACATCAAGGTAGGAAATGTCGTCCCGATATGCGGCGAGGCGGGCGTCCAACTGCGCCTGTTCGGACGCTACGATGTCGTCAATCAAGTGTCCGCCAAACTCGACAGGCGGATCGGGCGGAGCAACGAAAGATTTGTCCTGGCGGCTTTCCGCCTGGAGCCGGGCGAGCCGAACCTTTAGGCGATATTCCTCGATCGCCAGACCTGCCCGCGCGCTGCGCAGATCAGCTATTTGCAAGGCCGGCTCCGTGTTTCCCACGGCGGTAGCCCGAAAGCCACCTGCTATAGCCAGTGCATGACGAACCGTTATTCCGGGTTGAAACGGGTACGATCCGGGATGAGCCACCGTTCCGGAAATAAAGAATGGCCGGTACTGACCGATCTCCACTTTCACGAAAGGATCGAGGATGAGCTTCTGCTCCTGAAATGCACGCTGAATGGCCTTCGAAAGGACAACGGTGGTGAGGCCGCGCGCCTGAACATCGCCCAACATGGGGAGCGATATCGAACCGCGATCATCGACCACGACTTCCAGCGGATAGGATGGCTCGCCAATCACGGATACACGCAGGACGTCACCGGTGTCGAACGTATAGCCGTCCGCACGGGATGCATCTGCGGTGAGCAGAACAAAGGCAATGGCCAGACCGCCAATCATTGCGAGCGTGCGGCTGGCCGGAAAAAGCCGTCGGACCCAATCCTCCATTAGCGAAGGCCCGGAAGGAAAGTGCTGGTCTGCACGCAAACGCATCGTCGTACTCCGTTGTCTTGCCTGCGGTCAGGACCAATCGACATTCGTCGGACGGAGCGTGACAGCAAGGTAGGGTTCGAGCAGTAAGCCTTGAAAATCCGGACTCCGTCGAAGGAGAAAAGGGATCAAAATCCGGGCAGTCCTAAAGGTTGCTTGGCGAGGCCGTCGCGAATTCGCGGGTCGTTTGGCCTTCCTGCTGAAAGGGTTGACTCGAGAGCGGATTGATAGATCAGCTCGACCCTATCGCACATTGTATCCAACCCCCAGGATGCCAGGTCGGTGAGTTTCGCGCTCTCAGCCAATCGAGCGCGGTAGTGTTCATTTTGGAGAAGGTCGGCGATCGCCGCCGCCGCGGCGCCAACGTCTTCTGCCGGCGTCACAATTCCATTCACGCCATGCTTTACAACCTCTTCCACTCCCGGCAGATGCGAGACCACACTGGCTCGACCGCCCGCCAGATACTGCATCATGACGCGAGGCAGTCCTTCTCGCATCGAGGTCAGCACACACACGTCCGCCAGACTGATCAGTCGCTCGGGCTCGCTATGGTAGCCGATCATGCGAACGTTGTTTGCGTACGGGGATCGTGCAATCGCCGACTCAATAGCGGATCGCGCCGGCCCCTCGCCGGCCAAGAGCAGCCGCACGTTCGGAACTCGCTCGACGACCTGCCCAAATGCTTCAATGAACTCTATATGGCGTTTTCGCGGTTCCAGCGCGGCCAGCATCAGGATCACCGGTGGCTTAGGCTCTCCGACAGCCGTCCCCAGGAGCAGATGCGATTGCTGTGGCCATTGCGCGTTCGCGAAGCGCTTCAGATCGAAGCCGGAGTGGACGACGTGGTGCTGATCGGCGCTACCCAAATGATTGGCGATGCAAATGTCACGCATAGCCTGGCTGACATCGATGAAAGCCTGTGTACACTTCGCGGCCAGGCGTTCGGCAGCCAGGTACATCAGCCTCTGCGCATTGCCCACATGCACGAAGGGCAAAATGTGCACGCCATGTATGATGCAGGGGATATTGGCTTCCCTTGCAGCGAGGCGGCCGACGATGCCGGCCTTGCTTTGATGGGTGTGCACGATGTCAGGCCGCCAGTCGCGCATAAGGCGCGTGAGTTGGCCAAATGCAGAAATGTCACGGGATGGCGAAATCGAGTTGATGAGCCGCTCAAGAGTCTCAACCCGAACGGCTTCGGCAACTGACATCCGCAAATTCGGATCGTACTCCTCGCCGTGAACCAAACGCACTTCGTGGCCGTGCCGCGCCTGAGCGAGACAGCAGGCCAATGTGTTCTCTTCGGAACCTCCCCGAAGAAGTCGGGTGAGCACATGGAGGATTTTCATTTGCCAATACCTTAGGGGACATGAAATCCAGGGCGGCGCATTCGAGCGCAAAATCGAATTTCACGCGGCCGCATCGACGTCCGACAGCGACCGCGGCGCCGGCACTTCTGCGCTGTTCGCCGCTGGCCGGTCATGCTTGAACTGTTCGGCGCCGGGCAAGGCATGGAGCCAGGTCTCGCGTCTTGAGGTCCACAATTCATATTCGGGCACGAGATCGGTCGGCACGACGTCGAGGCTGCCGATCATCACCTCAGCCTCATTGTCGTCGACCCGGGCGACGCGGCCGCCGCAGGTCTGGCAGAAGCTGCGCGTGCCGTAGGAGCTGACGAGGCCCGTCTTTTCGAAGGCCTCGCGCGGCCAGATGGCAAAGGCCGAATAGGTCGAGCCGCCGGCCTTGCGGCAATCCTTGCAATGGCAAAGACCAATGCGGAGCGGCGGACCGCGGACCGAGAACTGCACGCCGCCGCACAGGCAACTGCCGGTCCTGCGTATGGTTTCGGACATGGCAACCTCCGTCATTGCGTGCTGTTGTGGGCCGGATGGGACAGGTGCTCGCCCCGAAACGGAGCCATATTCACTCGTTCAAGTCAGAGCCCCGTGCCGATCGTGGGATGAAACAGGCTCTATCGGCGCGCCGCTATCGAGCGCGAGCGTTCGGCGGCTTTCCCACGCCTCGCAGGGAACACCTGTCGTTTCGCGATGGCGGAAGGCCGCGCATCGGGGTCTGTTTGGATACTGGCCGATGAGCTGCCCGCCCTGCCTCTCACAAAGACAGCCAGATATGCCTGAACAGTTCCCGTCCGACCGCCTCGATGCCAGCGCTTGCGTCAACGGTTCGGATGTTCTTATCCTTGGCTCGCAACTCCGCCATCAGCGATAGCCGCGCGTCGAAGGCTTCTTTCCTGATTTCTCCCGGCTTTCGCTGCTCGGAGACGGCAAAATCTGAAACCAGGTGCAAAGTGAGGTGTGGCCGGCATTGTGCCATCTTTTGATAGAGCCTTTGCTCGAGGCGAGCGAGAACTGACAGGCCTGGGACGGAGAAGAGGTGCGGTGGGATGGTCGGCCCGTCCAGATATCCGGTACACAGCGCCTGCGGCCACCTGTCACAAATGACGATCAGGCCGCGCGTAGCCCATCGATGCGCACGTTTCACGACAGCGTATCGCTCAAACGCGATCAAAACTGCCCAGAATGCCAGCGCGGTAGCGGCGAGTCCTCCCTTCGACCAATTTCGGCTGACGGAGCTGTTGCCACCATCGTGCTGGGCCAACGACTTTAGGCGGCGTCTGTAGGGAAAAACCAGAGTCTGCAACGCCTTGCGGAGCCACCACCCATTGCCGTCTCCGATTCCGACATAGGCTTGCGCACACCCGAATTTCCATCGAAATATCCGTGTCAGCCGATCAGCTTGAGTGCTCTTTCCCATGCCATCAGGACCGACGAGCGCCACTACAAAGCCACCAGCCGCAGGCCGTCTCTTTGGTGGGAATGTGCCGGGCATCAGGCGCTGAAGGACCCTCAACGCCAGATATGAGGTCTTGCGGGCCAGGTGAACAACGGCATCGGCGATCCCGTAACCTCCTGCAAAACCGCAGGCTTCACGGATTGAACGCCGGAGCCTGGCAAGATCCCTGCGGTTTGCCATCAAACCGTCGACGCTTTGCAGAAACCTGCAGCTCGCCAGTCTGCTGCCGCCAAGCGTGTATTCCGCGACATCCAGGCCTTGCTGGCCTGACGGCAGTGGCGGGCGCGCAAACTGGTCCCTCCAATCACCACCAACGGTGATCCACTGTCGCCAAGGCAATGCCCAGGTCCGGAAGGCGAAGCGGGCAATGGCTATTCGAATCTCGTCCTCGGGGGAGACGACCGGAATAGACACCCCATCCACACAAATTGACTCCCATCGTGTAATCGCCGCATAGTCGAATACCGGATATCGCTTGCGGAATTCCCAGCCGACACGGATCCCGATATGCATGTCGAGATGGAGATAGCGGCCATTTGGAAAGTCAGGCAGGAACCAGTCCTCCCGGCCGGCACAGACATTGTCGTAGCAAGACAGGCTGACGCCGCGACAACCGTGCAGCTTGCTCACGATCGAACAGAAGACCGGGTAGTCGTGCTTGTCCAAAAGGAGATCCAGATCGTCGCGGCCCGCAAGTCCGCTTTGCAGGGACGCGAGATCCTGAATTATTCCGTACTTCAGGCCGCTCTCATTGAATGCTCGAAACAGTTCGGTGGCGGTCGGAAGGGCCGGGACTGTTTCGAGGGGCAGCAAGGCGGCGCTTGCGTCGGTTTGAGAAACACCGACATCTGCTTTGTTGATCGACGGGCTCGCCCCAACCGGCCTGGCTGGCGCTGGAACGTTCACCCCCGGCGTCAACGCTTCGACCACCATGCTTGCCTTGGCTTTTGGAACCCAGCGCCGATATTGTTGCGGCTGCAGGCCGTCCCTAGGCTCTCCAGGATCCGCCGGACAGTAGCTTCCGGGTTTGGATTTACGTGAAGGTTGCAAGGGGTTCCCCTGGTTGATCGCGTCGAGCGTCATTCGCTCATCGTCGCCGGTCATCGTATCGGCAGCCTATTGGCGCTGATTTCGTTGAGACGCAGCCCCCGATGTTTTCGATGCCGGGCTGCAGCCTCGGACGTCGCCTTGCAAGCTGCCGCATCGAGGGTGAATTGGGTGGCCAACTCATCCTTCCTTCGCCGGATAGTTTCGGCATCGTCCGAGCAAAATATATTATACGAGAAATAACGGATAGAATTCAGGATATAATCGAAAGTTTATCTCGGTCGATCGTGATTTGAATAGAACGGTTCATTATATCAAGAAGAATTTTTACCGCTCCAGCACTTCCGACGTGATCAAGAACGCCAAGCTGCTCCGAAAACGGCCCGTCTATGACTCTAACTCTTTGACCTGGCCTCAATAAGATATCGGGGTGCAAAATTCCGTCCTCGTCGGTTGCGGCTATCAAGGACTCGATCACACCGTATGGTGCCGGGACCGGCATTCCTTTGCTCATGACAAGTTTTCGCACGCCGACGGTCGAGTTGATCGGGTACCAACTCTGCTGAGCAGCCAGCGAGACGAACAGATAGCAGTCGAAATACGCACTTGCGACGTTTCTGACAATGCGAGCGTGGCGAACGGTTCGCCTTCGCTTGGGCAGGTATGTTCGGAAGTTCTGCGATAGCAGGTGCCGCTCCGCCAAGCTCTCGGAATGTTGGTGCGTCTGGATCACGTACCAACGCGTAGGGTCCCCCCCGTAAGTTTTTCCTACCGGGAAGCGATCCTGGTATAATTCAGCGTGCTGCATGGCGAAATATTTCTCTAGTTGAGATAGTAACTGTCAGAAACACTACTTTCGATGGACGTGTAGCGGCCATATTTTGGCAACTTTGGTTCGTCCACCATTGTCAAGGCGATGCCGGCAATCTTCGACCGACCGCCAAGGTGGCGAATCCCTTCTGCAACGGCCTCGCGCGAAGTTTCGCGCCACTTCACGACAAAGAGGACCTTGTCGACATACCGCGCCAGGATCGTGGCGTCGGCCGCGGCTCCAACAGGTGGTGCGTCAATGATCACCGTGTCGAACTTTCCGCGAAGCTCTTCGAAAACCGAGCGCATCCGCGCCGAAGCAAGAAGGGCAGGCGGGTTCCGGGTCCTTGCGCCGGCAGGGAGTAGGGATATCCCCGAGCGTTCGTCCCGATGAATTGCGTTTGCTGCCTTGACCGGCAATGTCAGAAGGTCGACCAGCCCGACCTTGTCTACCATGCCGAAGAAGGCCGTGGTGGCCGAAAGCCGCAAGTCCGCATCGACGACCAGAACCCGTTCGCCGTCGGCCGCTGCGGAGCAGGCCAAGCTCAATACCAAGGTTGTCTTTCCTTCGCCGGGCATCGCCGATGTCACCAGCATAAGGCGCGGCAAGCGGGCCTGTTCGGGCGTCGCATCGATGCCCAGGCGGAGCCGCCGCACGGCTTCGCTAAACCTGGATAGTGGTCTGCGCTCGAGATAGGCCACAGGTTGGGCTTGGGAATGGGCGTCTCTCGACCAGCCCGCCATCCGTGGGATGGATGCAAGAACCGGAACGGACAGCTCTTCCTCTATCTGCTTCTTTGCCATGAAGCCGGAAGCGAAAAGTTCACGAAGAACTGCCCCTGCCCCCCCGACGAAGAAGCCGAGCACAAGTCCCAACGCCGCGAATAGAGGCCTGTTTGGAAAGCTTGGCGAACCCGGAACAACCGCATCGGTTATCACGCGTACGCCGCTGTTCAGCAGGGTAGACTTCTCCTCGGTGAGCTTGGCGCGTGAAAGGAATGTCTCAAACAGCTCCTTGTTCGCGGCGGCAATCCTTTCTAGGTCGCGCAACTGCACGCCAACCTGACCTTCGACTTCGGATCGGTTGGATACCGAATTCAAGGCTCGGCTGAGAGAAGCTTCCCGGGCCTCGGCAGCGTCCACTTCATTCTTCAGATTGCCGATGAGACGCTGGACTTCGGCGGTAATCTGCCCCTCGATGTCGCGGCGCTCGGCTTGCGCCGCCAGGACATCCGGATGCCGATCGCCGTATTTCAATTTGAGGTCGGCTTCCCGCCGTGTCACTCCAGCGATCTGGGCCCGAAGCGCGCTGATAACTACGGACTGCAAGACGTCCGGCATCGACTGGATGTCGCCTCCGCTGGTCAGCAATTTGTCAACTTGTTGATATTGCGCCCGTTTCTCCGACAATTCGGCGCGTGCAGTAATTAATGCGACATTCAATTCAGACAGCTGCTGGTCAGTCAAACTGCCTGCTGGCGTCGCCAATAGATTGTGATCGATCCGAAACTTCTGGACGGCTTGTTCCGAAAGGCTCAATTCCGCTCGCAGAGATGTGGCCCGCTCGCTGAGCCATGTGGACGCTTTCTTGGCCCCTTCGTAGCGGGACCTTACTCGATCAGCGAGGTAGGCCTGGGAGATTGCGTTCGCCAGCGATGCTGCTTTCCCCGGGTCATAGGCGGTCACCGAGATCTCGATAACATCCGCCAATCCAACGCGCGAAACTCCAAGGGCGTTCTGTAGCCATATTAATGCCCCCGGTCCGATCTTTGGGTCTTCCGTCAGCTTTTCACTGTCGACCACCTTCTGAAGGAGCGAGGTGGATCTCAGGACCGCAATCTGACTTTCGATAAATGTTGAATTGTCGGCAAAATCAGAATTCGAATAATCCTGCGGAGTCATATAGTCTATCGGGGCGTCAAGTAACACTTGTGCGACGCCCGTGTAGGATGGTGGAAGGAGATAGGCGGCGGCGACAAATGCGGCGAAGGTGAGCGCAGCAATGCTGCACACCAGCTTCCAGCGGCGGAGAAAGAAATCAAGAATCTCCCGCACGTCGAGCGGCAGTAATTCTCTGGTCATGGTCGGACTGTCAATTGAACTTGCCATTTCCGAATCCTTGCAATCAACAGCACAACTCCCGCCCCTCCAGCGTCGGCTGAATTTGCTTCACTTCAAAGTAGTTCGGGCAGTTGCGTGTAAGCGCTCAGAGCGCGTGAAATGTAAGGGTTCGCGTCCCGCCATCCGGCATGTGCAGTCGCTCTTTTCCCGCCCACCGAGCGATCGCGTCGCCGGTCAGTTGGAAACATAACAGCTTCGCGGATATCCCCGCCATTACCATTATTGAGTAGTAAATCGGCTAAAGGTTGATCTGGTCTACCCGACAAGCCTTCCAGACCTTTAGGATGTCGCCGGGACCATAGATCGCGCTTCCGCAAGGTCTAAGGCGCCGCAGCGTCCAGGGCGCGCAGGAGAGCCTGCACTTCCTGACGACAACAAAGCAGCCGGCCGTGTCTTGCTTGAGGTTGATATGGATATTCTCAGCGAAATCGTTCCGGGGTTTTTAGATTGGGTGATCAACAGACCGGCAGCCATTCTTATGCTGTCCGCAACCTGGCCGTTGATGCTTCCTATGAAGAAAGACAGGTTGCTGGGCTATGGAGCTCCTGCCGTTTTTATTGGGGCTGGTACTTTAATTGTGTTCGGCATCGAAACTCCCGTAGGAGCAGTCATTGTCGTACTTGCCTACAGTTTGCTGGTTTCAGTCGCCCTGTTTTCCACCCGCAGGCGTCTTAGCCAAATCGAGGATCGTCTTGCATCGGTCATATCCGCAATCGATGACCTGGAAGTTGCCGAGGAAAGACGGCAGACTTACAATGCCAGGCGTCCCTCGCGGCTTTACCCGCGCCGAAAACCGGCAGCCAGCACAATGGAGCAAGTCGTTACAGCAGGTGCAACGGAGAGTCCCGGAAGCACGGCGCAGGCGATCCCCAGTCCGCCTTGGCAAGAGTTGCAACCGCCCGATCCGCCAGTGGGATCCGCGCTTCCGGCATCAACGCGACCAGCAGGACCCGACGTGCTTTCTGAAGGGCATCGAACGCGGCTGCTTTCAAGTTGAGCAGCTCTGCTTGACGAGGGTTTTCAACCAAAGAAGGGACGTGAAAGTAGCCGTGATGGTCCGCCGGCGCGCAGCAGCCAAAGGACAAGTTCGACTGCCGGCGTTGAATGCCGGCAGGCCACGGGAACTTGCTGAAGCCCATGCAGTAAAGTGGGCTGAGAACCTTCTGCATGGTGCAAGTACCCCCAAGGTGGTAGGGTAGCATCCCATGGCGGTAGGCCGCGACGCCGTTTGGATGAAAAGATAGGCGGAACGTTTGTGTAATTAATGGGTTGAAGCTGCAGATTGATCGGAGGGACGATCGCGGAGTGGGGTAATCAAGACAAATGGGCTTATCAAAGCAGGCTCTTGAATTGGAGAGGCGACCCGCGCTTGCCGACGCGAGTTGGGAAAGGACAATCTCAGTATTGCCGGGGGCTTTGCGCCGCCTCTATCCGGCGAACACCACGATTGCACGCGAGCATCAGGCCAAATCCTCCATCCTGGTTATGACTGCGGGTTGGGCGGCATTCGGCAAAACGTTGCGGAATGGCTCGCGTCTCATCGTTGATTTCGCGCTTCCTCACGAAATTGCCTTGATCGAGTTCTCCGGCGAAGGGGGCGAGACGGCAACTGCGCTCTCCGATGTAACCGCGATCGAGCTGACCGGTCCTGTCCATACTTGTTTTTCGCGCTACCCGCAGTCCATTTGCGAGGCTATCCTGCTGGCTGAGGTAAGGCGGTACGCAAGGGTTGCGGAACATCTGGCAGGAGTCAGCAGACGGGGACCTGTCGAACGCACGGCGCATCTTCTTCTCGAACTGGGCTGCCGGGCACATCGATCGCCAACGAGTTATCCGGACCGCTTTGAATGCCCGCTGACCCAAGCCGAGATGGCCGACGCGTTGGGGCTTTCGGCTGTGCATGTAAGTCGCGTGTTGAAGGATTTGCGGGAAAGTGGACTGGCTTCATTCCGCAATGGTGTGGTCGAGTTGCATGACCACGCGGAACTTATAAAAACGGCCGGATTTGATCGGTCTTACATTTCGAGCTGACATCAAGCTTAGTTCTGGTCTCAACCGCAACTGGCGCTTCCTCGCGGGTATGTGCTTCGGTGCCCCGGACTCTCTTGCTAGAGCGGGATGGAGTCGTGAGATTCGCAAATCACCTTTGCTCTGATTCAACATTCATACTGGAGGAGGCCAGTCGGGATGGCAGGATATTCGATGGATTTTCGCGGGCGGGTTGTTGCCGCGGTCAAGATGGAAGGGCTGTCGCGGCGCCGCCACGGCGCGCTTTGGCGTCAGCTACAGCGGGGCCATAGCGTGGCTAATAGCGTGTCGAAGAGACTGGCAGTGCGGCGCCTCGCCAGGTCCGCGGCTACAAACCGAAGAAACTCTCGGGAGTGTGGCCCAACAGCTTGATCGAGCGCTTTCACGACCGGGCTTCACCTTGCGCGGCCTTGTGGCCGAGCCGGTCTGAAGGTCGACTACCGATTGGTATGGGAGTTCGTGCATGCCGAGAAGCTCACTCACAAAAAAGACGCTGATCGCCAACGGACAGGATCGCCCCGATGTCGCACGACGGCGGCTGCAGTGGATGAAATATCGGGGCCGGATCGATCCACGCGACGGGTCTTCATTGATGAGACCTGGACCAAGACCAACAGTCGCCGCTCAGGGGCTGGGCGCTGGCGGCCCAGCGCATCGAGGCCAAAGCGAACGTCGCCGCTAACCAAAGCGTAGGCAAAATGGCCGGTGCGGCGGGCAGCCCTCCGGGGACGTGAGGACCGCACCGGCCACTGCGGCGGGCTTAAGTACGCACCCGCACCGGTCAATTTACAGGGGACATTAGGTAATGCGCAATTAATCCTATCGGTGGTGCCAGTGTAGCGCCGATGTCAGGATTGTCCGGTCGTTGGCCGGTAAGGGAAAAATGCGCTCTTAAGCAACGGCTGTTACTTGAAGTTGGTTTTCGTCTTCCGCTTCGCCGATACCTTCTTGATTTAACCGGCCTTGCTGGCGAGACCACTTTGTCTTTGCTATCGCCGGTTCGTGGCGGCTTTTGGCGAGCCGGAGCTTTTCGAGAACCAGATCGTCCTGATGTTACTCGCTATCTAGTTCTTTTGCCTTCTAATTTCATCCAAGTAGTGGAATGGACCGAACGTCATAGGAGGTTGTAGCGTTCTTTTTTTGGACACGATGGCTCGGGGATGTCGTATGACGATATTATTAGAAATCAAAGATTTATTGGAGGTCACGGCGTACCGGCTAACCATCAGGACGCTCGACCACGCCTATAACATCGACCTGACAAATGCTTGCACGCCTGCGGAGCGGGAAAAGGCCGAGTACCGACATTATTGGGAAACGTTATTATATTATGAACAGATTGCGGAGATAAAAACCCGGCGACTGATCCGGAAGGCGGAGCGTCTTAATCTCCCGGTTGGCTACGCGGACGACAACAGTCCAATGTGGAGAAAATCGTCTCAGCTTGACAGCTGGATACTGACGCCACTTGGTTGCTCTGAAGTCCAAAATATGATCCGTCAAGAATGCAAAGACCGCCGAGAGCGCGCCACGACCTGGACAAGCGTGATCATCGGCCCACTCGGCCGGCTAGTATCTGGTTGGCTGGTTGCGCGCGAGCACTAGTCGCGCACGCTTCTTAGCCGACGTCCACCCTCGGTCCGGATAATCGCCTTCGGTTGCGAATTGGAACTCGCCAGGTCTCCCCTTTGCCAAAGGAGAGCAAGGGTGGTTGTGGCTCGGGGTGCCTCGATCGTCGCATCGACAGCTAGGATCTCCTCGTCGCAGACAGGGCTGCATGGGAGCGCCTGGTCGAAGCCTATCCCAAGCCGATTTCCAAAGAGTCGTAACCTCTGTGCAGAGCTACTAGATCGGCGCTATCCGTCGCTATTTTTGATCGCTGTTAGTGGCAACTGGAACACCAGCGGTGACGCGCTCGCGCTTCGTAGTGCCATGTGCGATCGCATGGGCGATCAAATGATGTACACGTCATGATAGGTCAGGGCCGCCCCGGCCTGTAGGTGGGCGATTTCCACCTGAGGGGCCGATCTCGAGCCATCGGGGTCATAGTACAGGATGCCCGTGGTCCGGTCGTAGAGCAGGTAGTCGTTATGGCTGGTGGCGTGTTCGCGCAACTCGAAATACGACGAGTTCACCTGCGTCGGGCTGGACAAGGAACCGGGGCCGAGGCTGGTGAAGACGGCATTGTCGAGATAGAGCGCGTCGTCCGCTGCGTGGAAGTCCGGGAGCCTATCGACATTGCCAGGGCCATAGGCCGTGTCAAACACGAAGGTGTCCTTGCCGGCGCCTCCGTGGAGCACGTCGTTGCCACCTCGGCCCCACAGTATGTCGTTACCAGCCAGGGCATCATAGTTATCGGCCGCGCCAGTGCCGACAAAAGTGTCGTTCCCGGTAGTTCCCTTGGTCGGGTCGGTCGGCGGTGTCGGTGGCTGGTCGATCCCGTCATGGGCCGCATGCCAGACCGCCTTGGCATTGGCCCAGTAATCGCGGGCCGCCTGGCCTTGAAGGACCGTCCAGCCGGCGGGCGGCATTGGATAATCGGACGGCAGCGGCGTGTCAGAGAGGTTGAGGTAGTAATTGCCGTGCGACTCGACCGTCTTGTCCCAGGCGTGCTGCAGCCGCCCCATGCCGTTGTGGTGCACGTCGGTGATCGCCACCACGCAGTCGATGAAGTGCAGGCTTGGCGAGATATCGTTAGCGCCTGTGCCGTTGTCGAGTTTGAACGGCGAGCCGTGGGTCATCTCGCCTTTGCGAAGGTATTCTTTCATGCCCAGAAGCATGCCATCCATGATGACCGTGTTGTTATGCCCATTCACTTCACCGTCACCAAGGCTCACTCCGGAAAACACGTTGTCAAACAGGGAATCCTTGATCGTGCCACTGATGACGTCATCGTCCTCGACCGCGTCGTCTCGGGAGTAGCCGACATAGCTGTCCTCGATGACGAAGTGGCCAGTGCCGCCGACACGAATGCCATCCCAGGGCTGGGTAACCGTCCAATCGTCGATGACAAAGTTGTGGGCTGAATTTATACGGACTGCGGCGGAGTTGACGTAAATGTTCTCCCAGTCGCCGGTTTGGGAGACGGTGCCGTTGATCGTGCCGCCAAAAACCAGGAGGTTGTCGCCGGGGTCGACGATCGAGAAGGGATAGCGGTTGATGGGGCTTCCCTGATTGGCGACGATCCACGAGGCGTCGGTGGCATCGATAGTGGTGTCGGCGGGCAGGCCGGATGCCTTATACTGGGTGTAGCCATAATCGCCGCTTAAGACAATGGTACTTGCCTGGGCCATGGTTGGCCACCTTTCACACCCCCGCCCTTTCCGCCAAGTGCCTGAAGCCGGAAAGGCCTCCATTCATCAGAACGCCCGTCAGCGGTATCGTGCAAATCACAAAATGTAACAGGTCCCGCACGGTGGCTCGTGCCGGAGAGGCGTCTGAAACCCGCCCCGGTCACGTTGCTCGAATGGTTGCGTTACAACGTCGAGTAGGCGACGGCTTGCGCCAGCGAAAGGCTAACACTGGTGACATCCCAGTTGTCACGCGATCGCGGAAGCCAACCGGCCATGCCAGCAGACTGTTAGGCCCGCGGCACCTGCATCAGGATGACGGTCCCGACGAAAGCAGAGTAGAGGGCTAGGTTCAATCAACCAGCGGGTGGTTCTGCTCGTCGTCGCCCGGCTCGGGCTGGCGTGATTGAGGATCGATCGCCCGAGCGCATCTCGATCACGCGATACCGCCTGCAGTCCGGCATGTCAGCGATCAATGACCTAATAAGGACAAAGACAATCAAGTGGGAGTGAACAGTTGAGGACATCAGCTAGCCATTAAAGCTGCGCCCATCCGCTTGGAATTCGACACGATCCACGCGCGCAGTTCCGGGCCGAAGGGCTTTTCCAGAGCTGCACGGTCCCAGGCAAGGAAATAGGCCTGAGACAATTTGAGCCGTTGATTGAAAGGTACGATGAGGCGGCCGGATGCGATATCCTCGGCAGCCATTGATAGCTGCGCCAGCACAACGCCTCTTCCGTTCGTCGCGGCATCGATAGCGGCGCTCGACAAGGAGAAGGCGACTTCACCTGAAGCCTTTTGGTACATCGCTCCGATGCTTGCTGCCCATTCCGTCCAACTGGGCGGTGAGCGGTGGTCGCGAGCCCATTCGATGCTGAGGAGTGGCAGGTCGAGAATGTCGGCGGGTTTGCGCACCGGGTGCCTTGCCAGCAGCGCCGGTGAGCATGCCGGCACCACCCAATCCGTGAACAGTTCGATATAGTGGTTGAAATCGCGATACTTCTCGCCGTACGAAATGCGGAAGTCGACCCCTTCAGTATCCAATCGGGGTTCCGTCTCCGCGCCGACCAGACGTACCGTCGCGCCCGGGTGTGCAATCTGCCAATCCAGCAATTGCGGGCCGATCCATTTGCTGGCCAGCGATGGCAGGCAGGAGATTGTCAGCGTGTTCGCGGACTGGGCGCGATCGATGATGTCTTGAGCCGCACGAATCTGGTCGAATCCGCGGGAAACCGCCGCGTGATACACGCGTCCCAGCGCTGTGAGGGCGACGCTTCTGCCGCGCCGTTCCAGCAGCCTGACCTCGAGGGCCTCTTCCGCTTTGCGTATCTGCTGACTGACCGCGCCAACGGAGACGCCAAGCTCGGTCGCGGCCGCCGTCATACTGCCGCGTCTGCCGAAGGCCTCGAAGGCCTGTATCGCACGCAGCGGCGGCGTCTTGTTCACCTGGGCAAGGATCCTGGGGTCATCTTGATTTAGTTTTTCTAAAATAGAACGCAGATGCAAGCCCTATGTCGTCCAGGATCCGCAAGATATTCGTTTGGGGGTTCACAAGCTGGGAGGACGCCATGTTTCTTCGAAACTGCTGGTACGTTGCCGCGTGGGACCATGAGGTCGCCGACCGGCTGGTGCCGACCCGGATTCTTGGCGAGGATATCGTCCTCTACCGCCGGACCGATGGCGTGGTAGCGGCGCTCGAAGACGCCTGTCCGCATCGCAAGCTGCCGCTGTCCATGGGTCGCATAAAGGGCGACACGGTCGAGTGCGGCTATCACGGCCTGACCTTCGACAGCACGGGGACCTGCACGCGGGTGCCGGGCGCGGAAAAGATACCCCATGTCGCCTGCGTCCGTTCCTATCCGATTGCCGAGCGCTACGGCTTGCTCTGGATCTGGATGGGCGAGGCGGCAAAGGCCGATCCCGACCTGATTTTCGCTGTCGATCACTGGGGCGACCCGGCATGGGGCGTCAACCGCGGCGAATCGATGGCGCTCGATTGCAACTATCTCTACATGACCGACAACCTGCTCGACCCCTCGCATGTGTCCTGGGTCCATCAGTCCTCCTTCGGTGGTGTCCAGGCCATGGAGGATGCGCCGCTCGAAACCACCGTGGGCGAAGACGGCGTAACGGTATGGCGCTGGGTGGTCGATGCCGCACCGGCGCCCTTCTATGCACCCTTCCTCAAATTCTCCGGCAATTGCGACCGCAAGCAGCACTACGAGGTGCGCTACCCGTCCAACGCGATCATCAAGGCGATCTTCGTACCGGCACGCACCGGCGGCGAAGGCAAGCCGCTGCACGAGGACGTGTTCCTCATGGACAGTTACAATTTCATGACGCCTGTCGATGAGAACCAGACGAAATATTACTGGTTCCAGATGCGCAATTTCGCTCCCGACGATCTGGAGGTGTCGCGCCGGTTCGCCACCTCCGTGCGCGGCGCTTTCGACGAGGACCGCACCGTGCTCAACGCGGTGCACAAGGGCATGGCCAACAAGCGCACGCCCAATCTCGATCTCAAGATCGATGTCGGGCCGCTGCGTTTTCGCCGCAACCTGGCCAAGCTGATCGCCAGCGAGAGCCAGCAATTGGCGGCCGCCGAATGAACGCATTCACCGCTCGCGACACCATCGCAAGAAGCGGGTTTCGCGACCTGAGGGTGGTTGCGAAGGTGCGCGAAAGCGCCATCATCACGTCGTTCCACATGGAGCCGGTCAATCCACTGGACTGGCGCGATTTCGAGCCGGGCCAGTTCCTGGTGTTCAAGATACCCGTACCGCACGCGGCAGGCGAAAAGGGATATGTGCTGCGCAACTATAGCGTCTCCTGTTCTCCGGCCAGCAAGGGTCGCTACCGGATCAGCGTGAAGCGGGAAGCAGCATCCGCGCCTGGCCTGCCTGATGGGATAAGCTCATGCTTCCTGCATGACCGGATCGACGTCGGTGACGTCCTTCAGGCCGAAGGGCCGCGCGGCGAGTTCGTGCTCGACAAGGCGAGCAGCCGTCCAGTGGTGCTGCTCAGCGGCGGCGTTGGGCTGACGCCGATGGTGTCGATGCTGCATGCGCTGGCTTCGATGCCGGACCGCCGCATCGTCTTCGTTCACGCTTGCGAGAATGGCGACGTGCATGCCTTGCGCGACGAGGTGAGCGGCCTTGTCGCGACACGGCCCGGCCTGTCCGCCCACTACTGCTATCGGTCTCCTTCCGAACGCGACAAAGCCAAGCAGCACTTCCACAGCGAAGGCATGATTTCGCGGGACGTGCTGCAACGCCTGCTGCCGATCGACGACTATGATTTCTATCTCTGTGGTCCGCCGCCGTTCATGCAGGCGATTTACGCCATGTTGCGAGCGCTTGGCGTGCCGAAGCACCGCATTGCCTACGAATTTTTCGGCCCGTCGACGGTGCTTGAGCCTGATGCATTTCGGACCTCGGCGGTTGTTGCGCAGCCGGCAAGGATCGTGCCGACAGACGAGGCGACGACCGTGGAGTTCCGAAAATCGGGACTCAAGGCCATCTGGGACGGCTCCGCCGCATCGCTGCTCGACTTTGCCGAGGATCACGGTCTGAAACCGGAATTCAGCTGCCGGTCGGGCATCTGTGGCACATGCAAGTCGCGGCTGGTCTCGGGTGACGTCGCCTATTTCGAAGAACCGCTGGACGAGCTTGGGGCAGGCGAAGTGCTGCTGTGCTGCTCCAGGCCGAGCGGATCAATCGTCCTGGATATTTGACAAGATCGCGATGCCGCGTATGGGCGCGGGGAAACGGAAGTCGGAATTTGGAACAGTCGGTCAAACCAGTGTCGAGCCTGCCGCTCAATCCGCATATCGCCGCCTTGCCGCCCTACAATGCCGGCATGAACATAGCGATGGCGCGGGCGCTGAGTGGCCGCCAAGACATCGCCCGGCTGGCCAGCAATGAGAACCCGGACGGCTGTTCTCCCGCCGTCATGGCCGCATTGGCTTCGTCATCGTTCGAACCATGGCGCTATGCCGACCCGGCTTGCACGGCGCTGCGGGCAGTGCTTGGCGAAAGACTGGCGGTCGATCCCGGCCTGATCGTTGCCGGCAACGGCTCCGAGGAGATGATCGCCGCCATCTCGCGCGCCGTCCTGGTGCCGGGCGCCTCCGTCGTCACCACGGTGCCGAGCTTCGGCCTGCATGAGATAGAGCCGCTGGCAGTGGGGGCTGATGTCGTCAAGGTTGCGATGACGCCTGGAATGGAGTTCGACCTTGCCGCGCTGGAAACGGCGATTGCCGCCAGGCCACGGATCGTTTTCATATCCTCGCCATGGAACCCGGTCGGGCCGGGTCTCGACCATTCCGGCTTGCAACGGCTGATCGGCGCCGTGCGGCCAGGCACGCTTCTTGTCCTCGACGAAGCCTATTTCGAATTTGCCGATCCCGGTGCGCCGGACGGCATCGAGGTTCTGCGCGGTCACGGCATCGACCATGTGGTGCTGCGGACGTTTTCGAAGGCGTATGGGCTGGCGGGGCTGCGCGTCGGCTATGCCGTCTGTTCGAGCCTCGAACTGGCACGGGTGATCGCCGCTGCCAAGACGCCATTCAACGTCAACGCAGCGGCACAGACCGCCGCGATCGCGGCACTCGCCGACGAAAGCTGGATGAAGGCGTCGGCGAGCCGGGTCAGGGCCGAGCGCGTGCGCACAGCCACCGCTCTTGTTGGCCTTGGTTTCCGGGTTGCGCCGTCGCAGACAAACTTCCTGTTCTTCGACTGCAAGGGTGATAGTTCGAGCCTCGCCGCCGATCTTCTGAAGCAGGGGATTATCGTCAAGGCGTGGCGAGAAGCCGGCTACGAACGCTATCTGCGTGCCACCATCGGCTTGCCGGCGGACAATGACCGGCTGATTGCGGCACTTCAGGAATTGGTGGGACGATGACCGGCCTCGCGCCCCAAGGGCAAACGAACTGGATCGACCAGGCGGTGCCGTTGTCGTTTGTCGACGCGCTCCGCGATGTCGTCGGCGCTTCGAATGTGCGCACCGGAGAGGATACCGAGGCGATCGACCTTGGCTCGAATGGCGCGAATTGTGGCGCCGGCATCGTCGTTGCGCCTTTATCGACCGGTGAAGTCGCGGCGGTGGCGCGCATCTGTCACCAGAACGGGATTGCGATCGTGCCGCAAGGTGGAAAGACCGGCCTGGTCGGCGGCAGTGTTTCGCGGCCAGGCGAGATCGTCCTTTCGATGACGCGCATGAACCGCATCGAGCGGCTTGATCCTGTCGAGCGGGTGGCCGTCGTCGACGCCGGCGTTACTCTTGAAGCGCTGCAAGAGGCCGCGCGCGAACACCGGCTGGAACCGGGCATCGATCTTGCCGCGCGCGGCTCGGCAACGATCGGCGGCATGGTGTCCACCAATGCGGGCGGCGTGATGGCCTTTCGCAACGGCGTGATGCGCCACCGCGTGCTTGGCCTCGAGGCCGTTCTGGCCGACGGATCGGTCTATTCCGATCTCACCCGGGTGGTGAAGAATTCGGCCGGCTATGATCTGAAACATCTCTTCATCGGCGCCGAGGGCACGCTCGGCATCGTCACCCGCGTGGTCGTCAAGCTCGACCCTTCGCCGCTAGCCAGCGCCACCGCGCTTTTCGGGCTGCCATCGGTCGAGGCTGCTCTGCGGACCATTCGCCTGGCTCTTGAATCGGAGGCCGGGCATCTGCGCGCGGCCGAGGCGATGTGGACCTCGTATTTCAGTCTGGCCGCCGCCGCGCATGGATGGTCCGAACCAGGCGTGCCGCTCGACCAGCCGCTGTTCTTGCTGCTGTCGCTTGGCGGCGCGCGCGAAGAGGCGCTGCGCGAGGATTTCGAGCGGATTTATTCGGAAGTAATGGAGCGCTATCCCGAAGCGACCGGCATCATCGCCGGCTCGCGGCGGCAAGAGGACGACCTGTGGCGGCTGCGCGAGGACACCAGCGTGCTCTATCGCGCCCATCCCGATGCGCCTTCTTTCGACGTGTCGGTGCCATTGTCGGAAATTCCAGCATATCTCGACAGAATCCTGCCTAAGCTCGCTGCGATCGAACCCGGTCTGGCTCCCTATATCTTCGGACATCTGGCCGATGGGAACCTGCATATCATCCTCAACCGCCGGGGTCCGCTGGCGCCCGAAATTGCCGAGCGTGTCGAGCGTGTCCTGTATCAACAGCTCCGGGAGATTGGCGGTTCCTTTTCCGCCGAGCACGGTGTTGGGTCGAAGCGCATCCATTCCCTGCTGGCGACAGCCGACCCGACGAAGCTCGCCGTGATGGAGCAGGTGAAACGAGTGCTGGACGATCAGTCGATCATGAACCCCGACAAGGTGCTTCCCCGCGATGCCTGGTTCGTTCGGTCTTCCAGGCCATCTCATTCCGGCAGCTTTAAGAACGTGAGCAACCTCACCGATGAGTAACCCCATGCCGGAATCACAGGGAATGAACGGATTGACCGCCAGCCGTCCATTGGGATCGACGAAGCGCCATGACGAGCCGGCCCCGGCCTATGCCTCTGATTTCGGCGCCTTGCGCCAGGAATTTCGCCAAGCGGCCGAGCGGGCGGGCGCGGAGCTGTCTGAATATGTTCATCCGCTGAACGGGCCCGATGGCGGGCCGCTGGCGACGGATGTGGCACTGCTTGGCCGTCGCGACGCGCGCAAGCTGATCGTGCTCATTTCCGGCACGCATGGTGTCGAGGGGCCGTTCGGCTCGACCTGCCAGACCGCCTGGCTCGGCCAGAAGAACCTGCGGCGCTTGCCTGACGACATGGCGATCCTTGCCATCCACCTCATCAATCCCTGGGGCACGGCGTGGTCGCGGCGCGTCAACGAAGACAATGTCGACCTCAACCGCAATTTCATCGACTGGTCGGCGGGCGCTCCGGTCAACAATGGCTATGCCGGCCTCCACGACGCCGTGGCATACCGCGAATGGGCAGGGCCGGACCGCACAGCGGCCGACGAGAAACTCGCCGCAGCGCGCAAGAGGCTTGGGCATGCCGGGCTGGCGGCGATCGTCGAGGCCGGCCAGTATGAATTCGCCGACGGGATGTTCTACGGCGGTGGCGGCCCGGTCTGGTCGAACAGGACGCTGAACGAGATCCTGAAGGCTTTTGCCGGCGCGGCGCGCCAGGTCATCGTTTTCGACCTGCATACGGGGGCGGGGCCTTACGGCTATCCGGCTCTGCTTTCGGTGGCGAGTTCCGAGCATGCTGGCCTTGCCTGGGGCAAATCCATCTTCGGGCCGGCGCTCTCGACCGTGCTGACCGGCCCGGGCGCCAAGACCGGCACCGGCATCGCTGCGACTGCGACCGGCTATGTCTCCGACGCCGTCCGCAAGGCAATGCCGGACGCGCGCGTGCTGCCGCTTGTCGTCGAATGCGGCACGCTGGACGGCCCCTCGGTCATGGAAGCGGTGCAAGCCGACAACTGGCTGCATCTGTTCGGGAAGCTCGATTCGCCGCTGGGCAAGCGAATCCGGGAGACGCTGCGCTCGGCCTTCATTCCCGATGATCCGGATTGGCAGCGCACTTGCCTGTCCAGCAGCCTGCGCTATTTCGACCGTGCTTTGGCCGAGCTACAGACTGTCGAGGTAGCCCAGGACGAGGCCAGGCGCGAACAGACGCAGCCAACCGCTCCGGCCGCTGTGGCCGATCCGACGCCTGCTGACGAAGCGAAGATCACGACGCCGGCAGTGCAGATCGACGAGCTTCACAAGAGCTTCGGCTCGCTTCTGGTGTTGAAGGGCGTCAATCTCACCGCCCATGCCGGCGAAGTCATTTCCATGATTGGCTCGTCGGGTTCGGGCAAGAGCACGTTCCTGCGTTGCATCAATCTTCTGGAACAGCCGGATGGCGGCAAGGTCGCCATCGACGGCGAACTCATCAAGATGAAGCCGCTGTCGAACGGCCGTCTCGGGCCGGCCGACATGGCGCAGGTCGAACGCATCCGCGCCCGGGTCGGGATGGTGTTCCAGAACTTCAATCTGTGGCCGCACATGACGGTGGTGGAGAACATCATCGAAGCGCCCCGGCATGTGCTGAAGGAGCCTCGCGAGAAGGCCCTCGAACACGCGCATGCCCTGCTCAAGAAGGTCGGGCTCGCCGACAAGCATGCCCACTATCCCGGCCAGTTGTCCGGCGGCCAGCAGCAGCGGGCGGCGATTGCCCGCACGCTGGCGATGCGGCCCAAGGTCATCCTCTTCGACGAGCCGACATCGGCGCTCGACCCCGAGCTGGTCGGCGAGGTGCTGCGGGTGATCCGCCAACTGGCGGAGGAAGGCAACACCATGATCCTCGTGACGCATGAGATGCAGTTCGCGCGCGAGGTCTCCCACAAGGTTCTGTTTCTCCACCAGGGAAAGGTGGAGGAAGAGGGTGCGCCGGCGGAGCTGTTCGGCAGCCCGCGCTCGGAGCGTCTGCGCCAATTCCTGGCACGGACACTGTGAGGCAAGCCCTCGAAGCGTTCGGCTCGCACCGGACAACGGCAATGAAGATCAACAACAAGGGGAACTGATATGAAACTGAAAGTCTTGACGCTGCTCGCCTGTCTGGCGGGAAGCATGGGCAGCGCATGGGCGGCCGAAGGCGAGCTGTCCATTGGTACGGAAGGCGCCTACCCGCCATGGAGCATGTCCGACGCCAACGGCAACGTCACCGGCTTCGACGCCGATGTCGGCGCATTGCTATGCACCAAACTTGGCGTGACCTGCCATTTCGTGGTGCAGGCCTTCGACGGGTTGATCCCGGCGCTGAAGGCCAAGCGCTTCGACGTCATCATCTCGGGCATGTCGATCACCGCCGATCGCAAGAAGGAGATCAACTTCAGCGTCGGCTATGCCGAACTGGCCAACATGTTCGTCGCGGCCAAGGGTTCTGATCTCGCCGCCATCACCGACGTCGACACGCTGCTGAAATCGCTCGATGGCAAGAAGGTCGGCGTGCAGGCTGGCACCACGCACGCGCATTTCCTCGAGAAGCGTGCGCCGAATGCCGACCTGAAAACCTACGACACGCTCGATCAGATGCAGATCGACCTGGCGAGCGGCCGTATCGACACGGCTTTCGCCGATCAATCCGCCTTGCAGGATTTTCTGGACAAGCCGGATGGCAAGAACTTCCAGCTGATAGGTGTTGAGATAAAGAGCACGTTCGACCCGACGCTTGGCGAAGGCATCGGCGTCGGCATCGCGCAGGACAACACCGAGCTCAAGGCCAAGATCGACAAGGCGCTTTGCGAGTTGATCGCCGACGGCTCGGTCGGCAAGGCCAGCCAGAAATGGTTCAAGACGGACATTTCCCGGCCCTGCAAATAACGCCTTGGAATTCTGGCATGCGCCCGGACAGCCGGGCGCATGCGTCTCATTGGCACGACAGACTAGGGCAACTCGGATGGAATTCGGTCTCTGGCAGGTTTGGGAAGCGGGTTGGGTGACCGTCATCCTGCGTGGCGCGGCGATCACAATCCTTGTGGGTTTCGTCAGCATGGCGGCCGGTCTGGTGATCGGCATTGTCTGCGGGCTGATCAAATGGGCCCGGATATTTCCACTTTCGCTGGTGGTCGATGCTTATACGTCGCTTGTGCGTGGCGTGCCCGAACTGCTTATCATCTACCTGCTGTTTTTCAGTTCGGTTGAATTCGTGACCAAGGTCGTGACTGCCTTCGGCTATGCCGGAGTTGCGGAAAGCGGTTATGCGTTCGTCATCGCGGTCATCGCCATCGGCGCGATCTCCGGGGCCTATTCGACCGAGGTCGTGCGCGGGGCGCTCGGCGCCATTCCCAATGGGCATATCGAGGCAGCTCGAGCGCTCGGGCTGCCGGGCGCACGCATCTTCCGCCGCATCATCGCCCCGCAGATGCTGCGCATCGCCGTTCCCGGCATCAACAATGTCTGGCAGACGACGATCAAGGACACCGCTTTGGTTTCCGTGGTCGGCCTTCAGGAGTTGATGCGCATTTCCTTCATCGGCGCCAACTCCACCCGCCACCCGTTCATCTTCTACCTGATTGCGGCGGTGGTTTATCTCGCCATCACGCTTGTAAGCCAGGCCGGCTTCGACGGGATCGAACGCCTGCTCAGGCTACGGACGAGAAAAGCAGTATGATAGACCTCATCCAGCTTGCGGTTCCCGTTCTGCTTAAGGGCCTGTGGGTCACAGCCGCGCTGACCTTCGTTTCGGTGCTGATCGGCTTCAATCTGGGCCTCGGACTGGCGCTTATGCGGCTGTCGTCGAACTGGCTCCTGTCGGGCTTCGCCAAATATTACAGCAACGTCTTTCGCGGGACCCCGCTGCTGGTGCAGATCTTCCTGTTTTACTACGGGCTCGGCCAGCTTTCGCTGATCAAGGACAACGCGGTTTTGTGGTGGGTGATCAGCGACGGATCGCGTTGCGCCGTCCTGGCACTCGCGCTGAATACGGCCGCTTACACATCCGAGATACTGCGCGGCGGATTGATGTCGGTTCCGGTCGGTCTCGTCGAGGCGGCCCAGGCATGCGGCATGTCGCGCATGCTGCGGTTCCGCCGCATCGAGTTCCCGCTCGCCATCCGCCAGGCGCTGCCAGCATATGGCAATGAGCTTATCCTTGTGGTGAAGGGCACCAGCCTTGCCTCGACGATCACGGTGCTCGAAATCACCGGCTACGCCAAGCGGCTGATGAGCCAGACCTTCGCGATCTTCGAGATTTTCGCCATTGCTGGCGTGCTGTACCTCGTGATCAATCTGCTGCTGATCGCGATCATCCGATCCATCGAGCGTTCTCTGACCAGGCATGAGTCGTCCTCCAGCCAGAAATCGACCGCACTCAAATCGATCTGACGTCTCATGACGCTGTCTAAAGCTCATTCCTCGCGATCTGGCCGCCTTCATTAGCCTTGGCGGGCAAGCATGACGGATCGCCCACCATAGCTGTGGCGCTGACGGCTATGTCAGTCGCTTTTTCTTTCGCAGTGCCCACGATTGGGCCGGGCGTGGGTTATCTCTCTCGGAGGCGTCAGGCAGGCTCCGCGAGCCGTCACCTGTGCACCAGGCCGTGAACTCATGCCGCATCTGACTTCGAATATTAACTGTTCCCCAAAGTTGGGCGTTGACGCCTCCTCTCCAGTAGAGTTAATAATCTCCTAATATAAGCATCTTCTAAATATCATGATCGGAAACCCGACGATTTAGAGGATGTAATTGGGGTAGGGAGACGTAGCGCAGCGACCAACGTCGTCGCCGCCGCCATCATGTGATCATCATCCGCTAGCTCCAGCCGGCAGTTCTTGCCCGGCAGGCGCGCTGATGGCGCACTGCACTTCCAACCCAGTTGTGTGCCGATTTTTGGGATCGACGCCTGGACAGGGCGTGGTCGTGCAGGGCTGTCAACAAACAGGCGTAGGGGCGTCTGTCATAGGGAAAAGGGGTTGAAAAATGGCTACTCAGGTCACCGGTGCCGGCGGCACCACGACGTCGTTCTCCAATACACCGCAGGCAAACAATGACGTTTTCAATCTCACCGAGGATACGGTCGTCCTCGCTTCAGGTTCGCAAACCATCATAGTTCTCGATGTGATGGCGAACGATCAGGGTGGAAACGCGAAGTCCCTCTTTTCGGTGGACGATGGGATTTCCGCATCGACGGCCACGAAGCAATACGCCCCCATCGACCTGACGACTCAGGACGTTCAGGCGACCGGCATTTCAGCCTGGGAAAGCATCGGCGGCGGGGTTTCCATCCGCATCAACAACGGCAAGGTCGAGATGGACCTTAGTGGATATCTGGCGGCGCATGGCTTCGCCAGCCTGCAAGCCATGGGTGCGGGCGACCAGATCAACGAGACCTTCACCTATGCGATCAAACTCGGCAACGGAACGCTGAGCTGGGCCAGCGTCTCCGTCAATATCCAGGGCACCAATGACGGCGCGATAATCACCGCCGTCCCGGGCGCGGACACGACCGTGGTGGAGGCCGGCGGCGTTGCCAATGGCACGCTGAATGATCCCAACGCGCATGGACAGTTGATCATCACCGACCCCGATGTCGGCCAGGACCATTTCCAGGCTCCCCCAAGCCTTCAGGGCACTTATGGCACCTTCACCTTCAATACGACAACCGGCGTATGGGCCTATACGCTCAACCAGACTCTCGCCGACCCGCTGACCCAAGGCCAGCATGTCACCGACACTCTGACGGTGAAGTCGGCCGACGGAAGCGCCAGCTACAATATCGTCGTCAATATTGCCGGCACCAATGATGCGGCCGTTCTGTCGACCGATGTCCGGAACCTCACGGAAGGCAATACGCCGGCCGCGATCAGCACTTCGGGCACGCTGACCATCTCGGATGTCGACAGCCCGGCGACCTTCGTCGCCCAGGCCGCGACCGTTGGAACCTATGGCTCGTTCTCCATCGACAGCGCCGGTGCCTGGACCTACACGGCAAGCTCGGCCCACAACGAGTTCGCCGCCGGCACCACCTACACCGACACCTTCGATGTCGTCAGCGCCGACGGCACCCACACCTCGGTGACCATCAACATCGACGGCACCAACGATGCCGCCATCCTGTCGGCCGATGTGCGCAACCTGACCGAGACCAACTCGGCCACCGACATCTCGAGCTCCGGCACGCTGACCATCTCGGATGTCGACAGCCCGGCGACCTTCGTCGCCCAGGCCGGGACCGCAGGGACCTATGGCACCTTTGCCATCAATGCAGCCGGTGCCTGGACCTACACCGCCTCTTCTGCTCACAATGAATTCGTTGGTGGCCAGCATTACATCGAGAATTTCGACGTGGTCAGCGCCGACGGCACCCATACATCGGTGCATATCGATATACTGGGCACCAATGACGCGGCCGTGCTTTCGTCTGCTTCGGTCAATCTGACCGAAGGCAACACGGCAGCGGCGATCAGCACTTCCGGTACGCTGACCATCTCGGATGTCGACAGCCCGGCGACCTTCGTCGCCCAGGCCGCGACCGTTGGAACCTATGGCTCGTTCTCCATCGACAGCGCCGGCGCCTGGACCTACACGGCAAGCTCGGCCCACAACGAGTTCGCCGCCGGCCAGCATTACACCGAGAACTTCAACGTGGTCAGCGCCGACGGCACTCCGACCTCGGTGCATATCGACATCCTCGGCACCAACGATGCGCCAACGGTTGATCTCAATGGCGCGCTGGCCGGCACATCTACAAGCCTCAGCTACACTGCCGGATCGGCTGCGACCGCAATCGCTCCTACCGGAACAGTCGCCGATGTGGACTCCGCTGATTTCAACGGAGGCTCGCTGACTGTCTCGTTTACAGCAAATGGCACGTCCGCCGATCAACTGGCGATCCAGAACCAGGGCACGGGCGCCGGCCAGATCGGCGTCAGCGGCAGCAATGTCACCTATGGCGGAACGATCATCGGTACTTTCACCGGCGGCACGAGCGGGTCGAGCCTAGTCATAACATTCAACACCAATGCTACCGCCGTGGCCGCGCAGGCCCTTGCCGATCACATCCTCTATGCGAACGCAACCAGTGGAACTATCGCCAAGACCGTCACCTTTACATTAGTGGATGGTGACGGCACGGCCAACGGCGGGACGGATACTGGCTCGGCCACGGCGACGATCAATGTAACAGGTAGCGACGCCACCCCTCCGAGTGTTTCGATAAGTCATGCGCTAAGCTCAAGCCAGCAACAGTCTACCTTCACTGTGCATGCAACGGATGCCAGCGGTATCCAGAGCGTCCAGTTGTATGACAGCATAAATGGAGGTGCACCCGTTCTCATCTATACCATGACCGCCGCAGAACTGGCCGCTGGATCGGTTAGCGGTAACTATGTTCATACCTTTGATGATGGATCGGCTCCATTCCCGGTAAGCAACTCTGTCCATCAGATAAGTGCAGTTGTCACCGACAACAGCACAGCGCACAATTCCGCCACGGCCGTGGATAGCGTCACGTTCAAAACCAACGGTGGGGGCGGCGGCAGCACAAAATTCACGGCTCCCGCCGGAACCGCCGGTGAGCCCATCAACCTTGCTCTCACCGACCCCTCACATGAAGGCGCACTCATCACCGTTACGGTGAAGGACGTTCCCTCAGGCTGGACCATCGACGGCGCGACGCACAACGCCGATGGATCTTGGACGGTGCAGACCAACGACCTGCACGGGCTGACCGTCACCACACCGGCCAGTTTTACCGGGGCAGCCGTGCTCGACGTCCAGATGAGCTGGATCAACGCAGACGGTACCTTGGGCAGCGCGTCGATCGCCGATAATGTCGAGGCCTACGCTCCGGGATCGCCGATCTTTGCCTGGTCCGGCGACGACGTGCTGACCGGCTCGCACGGCAACGACCTCTTCGTCTTCTCGCAGCCGATCGGCGCCGACACGGTGCACAATTTCGACGCCGCGGCCGACCAGATCGACCTCATCGGCTACAGTGGATTGGCAGACTTTGCCGACCTCCAGACGCACATCGCCGACGATGCCAACGGCAATGCGGTGATCGCGCTCGGCGACGGACAGTCGATCACGCTGGACGGCGTGCATTCGGGCGCACTCACGGCAAGCAATTTCGTCTTCGATCAGACGCCGGTGGTCAACAATTCAGGCACCATGACGATCGGCGACGGCGCGTTGCTGCCGCTGAGCGGCATTATCAACAACAGCGGCCTGATCTCGCTCGACTCGACCGGCAGCGATACGCTGCTGCAGGTTATCCAGCACGGCGTGACCTTGCAGGGAGGCGGGCAGATCCTGTTGTCCGACAGCGCCGCCAACATGATTTCCGGCACAGGGCCGGATGTCACTCTCGTCAACGTCGACAACACGATCTCGGGCGCCGGCCAACTGGGCGGCGGCATGCTCAGCCTCGACAATAGGGGGACCATCATCGCCTCCGGCTCGAATGCGCTGGTCATCGATACCGGAGGCAGTGTCGTCACCAACTCCGGAACGCTGGAAGCAACGGGTTCGGGCGGGCTGACGATCACCGGCGGCCTGGCGAATTCGGGCATGCTCTGGGCCAATGGCGGTGACATCGTAATCCATGGCCAAGTCACCGGCGACGGCGATGCCACCATCGGCAACTTGTCGAAGTTGGAGTTCGGCGGCGCCTCGTCGACGGACGTCACCTTCGGACACGACGCTGCCGGCACGCTGCAACTCGACGATTCCTTCGACTACAGCGGACGCATCGGCGGCATCACCAATGATGACCGACTGGACCTCGGCGATATCCTGTTCGGTGCGGGAACGACGGCCGTCTATCAGGCAAACCAGGATGGCAGCGGCGGAACGCTGACCGTTTCGGACGGCACCCATGGCGCCGCATTGCATCTGGTCGGCAGCTATGATGCGAACGCCTTCAAGCTTGCCGACGATGGCCAGGGCCATACCGTCGTTTCGTACAGTCCGGCGGAATTTACGCTGACCGGCATCGGCAGTGGGGCGATTTCGAGCGACTTGGTGGTGTGAGCGAACAGGGCCGCCGGCTGCGGCGTCTCCCTTGACCTGACGAGTATCGAGTGGGGTTCTGGAAGTGGATAGCAAGTCTCGAATTGTGAAGGATGCGCTTCGGGCATGCCGCCGCTATTTCCTGGTTGCGGCGGCATTCAGCCTGGCGATCAACTTGCTTTACCTCGCCTCCCCACTCTACATGCTGCAGATCTACGACCGGGTTGTCACCAGCGGCAGCGAAACCACGCTGGTGATGCTGACCCTGGTGTTGCTGGCGGCGTTCCTTTCGCTGGCCGGTCTCGACCTTGTCCGCGCCTGGATCCTGACGCGTGCCAGCGCCCGGCTCGACCGGTTGCTCTCGGCAAGGATCCTCGCCGCGTCCGTGGAAACCCCATCGCCCGGCTCCTCGCCGAGCCAGCCGATCCGCGACTTCGATACGTTCAGGCAGGTCATCACCGGCAGCGGCATCCACGCCCTGTTCGATCTGCCATGGTCGCCCATCTACATCGGCATCATCTTCCTGCTGCATCCTTGGCTCGGCTTCTTCGCGCTCGGCTGCTCGCTGCTCTTGATCGGCATGGCCGTGCTCAACGAGTATCTCGTGCGCTCGCCGCTGAAGCAGGCCAACGAGCTGGCGACGAACAACTATAACTTCACCGAGATGAGTCTCAGGAACTCGGAAGTCGTTCGCGCCATGGGGATGATCGACGGTCTCATCCGCCGCTGGGGGCGCGACCGCAACTTGGCGCTGCGGCGCCAGGCGGAGGCAAGCGACCGCGCCGCCCTGATGTCGGGCCTTATCCGGTTCCTGCGGCTCACCATGCAATCGCTGATCCTCGGCCTCGGCGCCTATCTGGTCATCGAACGGCAAATTACCGGCGGCACCATGTTCGCGGCGAGTCTCCTGCTGGGCAGGGGGCTGCAGCCTGTCGAGCAGATCGTCGGCCTCTGGCGCAGCCTGATCCTGGCGCGGGCTGCCTTGGCAAGGGTCGAGAAGCTGGTCGACGGCGGCGCGCGCAACGAAAGAGCGTTCAACCTGCCCAAGCCCAGTGGCACGATCTCCGTCGAACAGGTCAGCTTTGCAATTCTCAGCCAGCAGAAGGTGCTTCTGCGCGAGGTGTCGTTTCGGCTGGAGGCTGGCGAGGCGCTCGGGATCGTTGGCCCCTCCGGCGCCGGCAAGTCGACCCTGGCGCGCCACCTTGCCGGCGTCATGCAACCCAGCCGAGGCACGGTCAGGCTGGATGGCGCCGACCTGTCGCAATGGGGGCACGACGCGCTCGGCGATCACATCGGCTACCTGCCGCAGGATATCGAACTCTTCTCCGATACAGTCGCCGCCAACATTGGGCGCTTCAAGACCAATGTCGACCAGGAGGTGATCGAGGCCGCGCGGCTCGCCGGCGTACACGAGATGATCATCCGCCTGCCGCAGGGCTACGAGACGCAGATCGGCGAGGGCGGCGCCGTGCTGTCGGGAGGATACCGGCAACGGATTGCTCTTGCCCGGGCGGTGTTTGGAACGCCGAAACTGATCATTCTCGACGAGCCGAGTTCCAATCTCGACGCCGATGGCGACCGCGCGCTGAGCGACTGCGCGATCGAGCTCAAGCGCCGCGGCAGCACGGTTATCATCGTCTCGCATCGTCCCTCGACCCTGGCGAATGTCGACAAGATACTCCTGTTGCGCGATGGCGCCGTCGAGGCGTTCGGCATGAGAAACGAGATCGTGGCGCTGCTCAACCAGCGCGCGGCGCCAATGGCGGTGGCGACCCAATGAGCCGTGGTCGGAGAGATCGATGAGCGACAGCGCACTCACTTACCATAGCCTGCCCGGCGAGGCCGGCATCCTGGCTCCGGATTCCATCCGGGTGCCGGCCTATATCGGCCTGCTGATCATAATGGCCTTTTTCGGCATTTTCGGCGGCTGGGCGGCCTTTGCCCCTCTGAACGGTGCCGTGCTCGCCGATGCCATCGTCAAGGTGGAAGGCAATCGCAAGAGCGTCCAGCATTTCGACGGCGGCACGGTGAAGGAGATCCGCGTCAAGGATGGCGACGTCGTCAGGAAGGGCGACATCATGCTGAAGCTGGACGACACCAGGATTCGGTCCGAGTTCAATCTCTATGCCCAGCAATATGCGCTGTTGCGCGCAACCGATGCCAGGATCCGTGCCGAACTGGACGGCAGCGAGGCTGTTGCCTTCCCCAAGGACATCCTCAAAGAGCACGAGGACTACCTCAAGGACGCAATGGCAAACCAGATCGCCGACCTGGAAAGCCAACGCGCCTCGATGGCCGGCGCCAAACAGATCCTTCAGCGGCGTATTGCCGAGCTCGAGGAGCAGATACGGGGCAAGCAGTCCCGAGTCGAATCCTACCAGGCCCAGCTCAAATCGACGATCGACGAGAAGGCCAGCCTGTCGAAGCTGCTCAAGGCCGGTTTGACGACCCGCCCACGCATCCTGGAACTGGAAAGGTCGGCCTCGGATTTGCAGGGCTTGATCGACGATAATCTCGGCGCCATCGGCGGCAGCCAACAGAGCAAAGCCGAACTCGAGAGCCAGATCGCACAATTGACCAATGAGCGCCGGACCAAGTTGTCGGCCATGTTGATCGATACGCAATCGAACCTGTCCGACCTCATACCCAAGATGTTCGCCGCCCAGGCTGCCATGGACCGGGCCGAAGTGCGTGCGCCCTATGACGGCCAAGTGATGGATCTAAGCGTTTTCTCGATCGGTGCGATCGTGGCGCCGGGCCAGACCATCCTCGACATCGTGCCGACCGAGAATTCGCTGATCGTCCAGGCACAGGTTCGCGTCGAGGATATATCGAACCTGCGTCCCGACATGGCCGCCGAAGTTCGTTTCACATCATACAAGCAGCGTTCGATACCCATCATTCATGGACGCGTCACCCGCATTTCGGCGGATCGCATCACCGACACCAAGACCGGCTTTCCCTATTATCTCGCGGACGTGGCGGTCGATCCGGTGGAATTAGCCGCGGCCCCACAGATCGCGCTTTATCCGGGCATGCCGGCGTCGGTCATGATCGTTACCGAGCAACGCACGGCACTCGACTACATTTTAGGCCCGCTGGTTGTGTCGTTCCACTCCGCGTTTCGCCAGAAATGACGGTTCAGTCCAACACCGCGCGCGGCGAGAACTCCCGACGCGGCGAGAACCCCCGCCGACCTGTCGTGGAAAATGCTTCTCTCCGCGTTGCGGCGCGTCTGGCCGTCTGGTGAAGAGTCCAGGAGACCGTCGGATATAAGCGTGGACGTGTGTATGCGTGCGCGGTTCAGCCGCTTACCAAGCTCCACATCGAGGGCTGAATGCTGTCCCGGGTGATGTCGACCGTCGCAAGGGTGACAGGCAGCTTAAACCGCTGTGGGCCAGCGCTGCCCGGATTCAAATAGAGCACGCCATCCACTGTCTCCATGCTTGGCACATGCGAGTGACCGGACACGATCAAATCGATGCCCTGGGCAACCGGGTCGATCTGCAGCGTCTTGAGATCATGAAGCACATAGATTGCTCGCCCGGCGAGGCGGACGAGCTCGGTTTCCGCGTATTCCACTGCCCACCCACCGGTGTCCACGTTTCCTCTGATTGCGGTAACCGGTGCGATACCGCGAAGCGCTGCGATGATCTCAGGGCGACCGATGTCTCCTCCATGAATGATGTGGTCGACCCCGGCCAAGCAGCGCAGCGCCTGCGGCCTCAGCAGACCGTGCGTGTCCGAGATGATGCCAATTCTGAATGTCATGGCTCTGCCATCAGACGGTGAGGGTGCTCAAATCCGTTGCGACAAGGCTGTTCGTAAACGTCCGGACGGCTTCCGCGAGAATTTCGTCGTCGGGATAGCGGCCGGAGATGTGCGTAAGAACGAGTTGCTTTACATCACTGGTCGCTGCCAGCGATGCTGCCTCCGCGGCTGTCAGGTGTCCGTAGTCGCGCGCCATCGTTGCATCTCGTTCCAGGAATGTGGCTTCGATGACAAGCAGATCGGCGCCGCTCACCTTGTCGGCCAATCCATCGGTGGTTTCGGTGTCACCTACAATGACCAGCTTCTTGCCAGCCTCGGGTGGTCCGAGAACTGCTTCGGGAGCAATCGTCCTGCCGTCGGGGAGAGAAATTGAGCGGCCTTCGGCCAAGTCCTTCCGGATCGGGCCGTCTGGCACACCGAGAGCTGCCATGCGGTCCGAAACGAGGTGACGACGCGCCGGCGTCTCGAAGACGAAGCCGTAGCTGTCCGTGTCGCGATGGCGAACTTGAAAGCAGTCGACCGTGAACTCATCCACGTCGAACACGCCTCCGGGCACAAGCGGCACCAGTTGCAGCGGGATCGGCGCGCGTCCCTCACCCCAAAGGCCAGCGAGCATGCGGGCGACGACCTCGAGAGTGTCGGCGCTGCCATGAATGGTCACAAGGTCCTCGCTCTGCCGGAGCCGCAGCGTCGAGAACAAGCCCGGAATTCCGAGCACGTGGTCGAAATGCGCGTGCGTGAGGAGCAGGCGATCAAGTCGCCTGAATCCGGCGCCGCTGCGCAGAAGCTGACGCTGGGTGCCTTCCCCGCAATCGACCAGCACCCGTTGACTGCCGGCTTCAACGAGCAGCGCCGGGTGGTTGCGCTCGGCCGAGGGCACGCTGGCCGAGGTGCCGAGGAAGATGAGCCTGAAGGTCATGCGAGCAGTCTACCTCGCGGGCAACGAGACCTCAAAGCCGGCGAAAGAGCGGTCCTGGATAGACTTAGCGTAAGCGGCGCAACAGTTGTTGGCGAACTTGCCGGCCGAGAACGCCGGTGGGAGGGATGCCGGTCGCGCGCTGCTCGAAGAAATTGGCACGCGACCGGTTCTCGGCATCGATCATACGGATCGTAGATCGATTACTGCTCCTTCTTGAACAAATCCTGGAAGATGAGCTGGCCCCAAATGCGGCCGCGTGCGTGCACCAGCGCGCCGCCCTCGTCGAGTTTTCCCAGCTTGACGGGTGCGAACCCGAGTTGTTTGGCCAAGGCCACCACGGGCGCGACCGCGTCCTCGTCGTCGCTTGACAGAAAGACGACCCGGTGCCCGCCCTCGACGATCGGATCGGCAGCCAGCGTGGCCGCAATCAGGTGATTGAAACCTTTCACGAACTTGGCGCCGGAGAACGCCTTCGCGACGAAGGCGGAGGACAGGAGACCGTCCAACTCCTCAGGGGGGACTAACGCGTTCATCGCGTCGATGACCGTCTTGCCTTTCCAGCTCGGCAGGGCCCTCGCAACCTCGCGGTGCTCCCCGAACGGGACCGCCAGGATGATTGTGTCGGCCTCGAGTGCGTCCCGCAGCGACTTGGCGACGACCGTGGGTCCAATTGCCCCAGCCTGCGGCGCCAACGCCTCGGGCGGCCGGCGGCTCGCGACGGCAACCTTGATGTTTTTACGGGCGAAAGCGTGGGCGAGGGCCTGGCCTACCTTACCGAACCCTACAATTGCGTAGCTCATAATATTTCTCCGATCCATGTTGATATTGATTCCCCGGCCTTCAACGGCGCTGGGTTGTCCGTTCTCGCCGATCAGCCGTTTCCCGCGATCCGGCGCGATTTCAGATCGCCGAGAAGCCTCCGTCGACAGACAACTCCAGCCCGTTCACGAAGCTCGAATCGTCTGAAGCAAGAAACAGCGCGGCCGCCGCAATTTCTTCGGGACGCCCCATCTTTCCCCGCGGAATCAGGGATTCGAACATCCGCTTCGCCTCCTCGGTGAGAACCTGGTCCTGCATCGGTGTGGCGATCGGCCCGGGGTGCAGCACGTTCACCCGGATATTCCTGCTCTTCAGCTCGTTGAGCCATCCGCGTGCGAATGCGTGCAACGCCGCCTTGCTCGCCGCATACACGCTGTAATCAGGAAAACCTTTCACCGAAGCCACTGATCCGGTCATGAAGATCGATCCGCCATCGTTGAACAGCGGCAACGCCTTTTGCACCGTGAACAGTGTGCCGCGCGTATTCAGGCCGAAGGTGGCATCGAAATGCTGCTCGGTAATCTCGCCCAGTGGGACGGCTTCGCCCGTGCCGGCGCTTGCATACAGGACGTCGATCTTGCCCTTTTCCCGCTTGACCGTATCGAACAGGCGGTCGAGGTCGTCGAGATTGGCCGCATCGCCGCGCACGCCGGTAACGTTCCGGCCAACCAGCCTGATGGCCTCGTCGAGCGCCTCCTGCCTCCGGCCCGTGATGAAAACATAGGCGCCTTCTTCACGAACCGTTTGGCGGTCGCCAGCGCCATGCCGCTCGATCCACCCGTGATGACGGCAACCTTACCTTCAAGCTTTCCCATGATTTTTCCTTTCGAACTCCAACTTTGGTCGTTCGGGGGAGGCCCCCGAGAACCTGAAGATGGGTCCGCTGCAGCCAGGCATTGAGTGCGGAAACGCGCACATCGGTGGTGCAAAATCGATCCGGCTGAATGACTGATGCCAGCCGCGGCGATCGGTGTCTGCCGTTCGAAAATTGGGCTGCGCTCATCGACATAGGCTATGATGACGGCCGTACTGCTGTACGATGGCGTTAGATACGGGCTTTGGAAGGCGCACCGCGCGGTGCTGGATTGCACCATGATCGACTGGGATGACGTTCGCTATTTTCTCGCCGTCGCGCGCGGAGGCTCGGTGCGGGCTGCCGCCGAGGGCCTCGGGGTGTATCACTCGACCGTGCTGCGACGCATCGCACAGCTCGAGGAACGCCTCGGGGCGCAGATGTTCGAAAAGCTGCCTTCGGGCTACCGCCTGACGGCCGCGGGCGAAGAGGTCCTCGAGCTCGCGAACCAGATGGAAGCGTCCTCGCACCAGCTGGAGACCCGCGTCTTCGGTCGCGACCAGAGTGTGCGCGGGCTTCTTCGGGTGACGTTGGCACCGCCCCTCGCGACACACCTGCTCATGGCGGACTTCGCCGATTTCGCGCGTCTGCATCCCGACATCGAGATGGAAATCTTGTCGGTCGGCGAGCTGGCAAATCTGACCAACCGAGAGGCCGACGTGGCGATCCGCGTCGTCTACGACCGCAAAACCCTGCCGCTCAATCTTCACGGACTGAAGGGACCGGAGCTGTTCGGCGGCGTCTACATCTCCCGCGATCGACTGGCCGCGTGGCGTGCGGGTGCGCCGGATCCCATCCGGTGGATCGTCATAAGCATTCATGGAATACCAGACTGGGCCAGCGAGGGTGAGGTTCGCACAACGGGGGTTCCGTTCAGGACCACGGACGGCGAGGCGCAGATCGTTGCCGTACGGCAAGGGCTCGGGATCACGACGCTGCCGTGCTTCGTCGGAGATGCCGACCCCCTGCTGGTGAGGGTGCCAGGCACCGACCTGCACATGTACGGAACGCTCTGGCTTCTCACACAGGGGGACACACGCAAGACGAAGCGCGTGCGGCTCTTCACGGAGTTCGTATCCGGCAGGCTCGCCGCGTACGCTCCGCTTCTCACGGGGCTGTCCATGTCGCGCGACTGACGCCCGGCAGGTCACCGGCGACGCCTGCCGTGATCCGGTGGAAGCCGAACCGCGATCGCTTGAAGCGGCATCGTTTCCGGGCCACGGACAATTGGTATCCGGCAAAGCTCCTCGTTCAGGCGGCCGAGGCCTCGATCCGAACCGGGATCCGGTATGTCAATCGCTATCGCGCGCAATTAGCTCCAGCGGCCAGACCTCGCGCATGATACGTGGACCCTCCGGGCCGGCGAAGGCAGGAAGAGACGCCAGCAGCATTTCGGCGAGCCGCCGTCCCATCGGCTGCAGCGCCGGGCGGAAAGCAGTCAGCGCCGGCGAGAAATAGCGGCAGAGCGGCGTATCGACGATGACGGTCACCGCCATGTCGTGACCCGGCTTGATCCCCATCTCGGCCAGCGCCTTGCATCCCCCTAGCGCCATTGCGTCATTGTTGAAGATGATGGCGGTCGGCGGGTCCTTGCGGCGCATCACCCGCGGGGTCACTTCGTAGCCACCGGCCTCGTTGATGAAGCCGTCGGCAATCAGGTGGGGATCGACCGCGATGCCATGCCGGCGCAAGGCCTTGCGGTAGCCGTCGAGGAACAGATAGCCGAAATTCAGATCGAGCGATGGGCGGATGGCAGCGATGCGGCGGTGGCCGCGCTCCACCAGCCGGTCGACCGCGTCGGCGCCTGCTTTTTCGAAATCGAGATCGAGCGAGGGGTAGGCCTTGTCGCCGGAGCGGCTACGGCCGAGCGTGGCGAAGGGGAAGCCGGCCTGGGTGAGATAGTCGATGCGCTCGTCCTCGCGCCGCGTCCAGGCCAGCACCACCGCATCGGCACGGCGCGTCTCGACGACACGCCGCAGGCGCTCCTGCTGATAGTCGCCCGGCGCGCCCATCACCACGATCAGGTCCAGTCCGCTTTCGGCGAGCCGGCCCTGCAACCCAGTCAGGAACGGAATGAAGAACGGCTCGCCATATTCCTGGTCGCCCGGATGCGGCTGCAGCATGAAGGCGATCGAGTGGGTAGCGCCTTGCCTGAGACTGCGGCCGGACTGGTTCGGCGAATAGTTGAGAGCCCTGGCCGCCTCGAGAACGCGCTGGCGCGTGTCGGCATTGACGTCGGCGCGGCCGTTCAGTGCTCGCGACACCGTGCCGATCGAAATGTTCAGGTGACGGGCAAGGTCGTGAATGCTGGACGCCAAGTGACTGTTCTCCCCTTGCTTGGCTAGCACCGGTGGCCGCCCGGGCCAAGGCGTAACGACGATTTTCGCCGGCGGCCGATTGACATTCTACGCCTTCGGGTGTGTTCTCGTAAACGTTTACGGAAAAACGTTTACGGTCACGCCGTGAACGCCGGAACCATCGGCCTGGAGGGGCCGAGAGGAGGAGCGCTGGATGATCGACGCCGTTCTTGTCGGCTGCGGAGCGATGAGCAAGGCCTGGCTCGATGCCGCGCGGCAGATCGACGGGCTCGCCATAGTCGGCCTTGTCGACCTCGATGCCGACAGGGCGAGGGCGAGGGCGCGCGAATACGATCTCAGTGGTGCCGTCATCGGCACCAGTCTCGACGCAGTGCTCGACCAGACCCGACCGCAAGCGGTGTTCGATGTGGTGGTTCCCGCCGCCCGGCGCGACGTTGCGCTTTCCGCCTTTGCCCACCATTGCAATCTGCTGACGGAAAAGCCGCTCGCCGATAGCCCGGAGAATGCCCGCGCCATCGTCGAGGCCGCCCGCCAGGCCGGGCGCATCCATGCCGTCGTCCAAAACCGCCGCTACGTCGCCAATGTCCGACGCATCCGGAGGTTTCTGGACTCCGGCGCCATCGGTGCCGCGACCAGCATCCACGCCGACTTTTTCGTCGCACCGCATTTCGGCGGATTTCGCGAAGAGATGGCGCACGTGCTGCTGCTCGACATGGCGATCCACACATTCGACGCCGCCCGCTACATGGTCAATGGCGAGCCGGCCGCGGTCCATTGCCAGGAATGGGAACCGGCCAATTCCTGGTACCGACAGGGCTCATCGGCCAGCGCGGTCTTCGATCTCGGCGGCGGCAAGGTCTTCACCTATGCGGGCAGCTGGTGCGCGGCCGGCTTCCGCACCAGTTGGGAGGGTAGCTGGCGCATCGTCGCCGAGCGCGGCAGCCTGATCTGGGACGGCCATGACGGGTTGAGGGCGGAAGTGGTGGTGCCGGGTCGCGACGGCATGTTCGACAAGATCCAGCCAATCGAGGTGCCGGCGCTCGATCCAGCCGACCGCGTCGACGGCCATCTCGGCATCATCAGGGATTTCATGCGCGCCATCGAGACCGGCACAGAACCGGAAACGCGCGGCGCCGACAACATCAAGAGCCTGGCCATGGTCTTTGGCGCCATCGAAAGCGCCGAAACCGGACGTCGCGTGATGATCGCAAAGGAAGCACAATGATGCCAAACCCGCTTCTCGACATCAGGATCGGCACCATGGTGCGGGCCAACCTCGACGACCCGGCCGCCTACATCAAGGCAATCCTGCCGCTCGGCTTCGAGAGCATCCAACCCTTCTTCTGGCAGACCCTGGGTGGCAAGGACCTACCCCGGCTGGCCGGACAGATCCGCGAGGCGATCGGCGATGCCGATGTCACGGTGTCCTCGATCGGCGTGTTCGGCAATCCGCTGGAGGGCGGCGATGTCGACCGTGGCGTGCTCCAGGCCTGGGAGACGGTCATCGACAATGCGCATTTGTTCGGCGCTTCGATGGTCTGCGGCTTTACCGGCCGGCTCCGCGGCAAGCCGCTGACAGACAGCCTGCCGCGCTTTCGCGAGGTGTGGGGGCCGCTGGCCAGGCGAGCCACCGACAAGGGCGTTCGCATCGCCTTCGAGAACTGTGCGATGGACGGCAACTGGGCCGCCGGAGACTGGAACATCGCCCACAATCCGGATGCTTGGGAGCTGATGTTCAACGAGTTGCCTGACGACAATCTCGGCCTCGAATGGGAGCCTTGCCACCAGCTCGTCTATCTGATCGATCCGATGCCACAGATCCGCAAATGGGCGCCGCGCATCTTCCACGTCCATGGCAAGGACGCGACGGTGCGCTGGGACGTCATTCGCGAGCACGGCGTGTTCGGCCGGCTGCCATTCGTGCAGATGCGCACGCCGGGCTTCGGCGACAGCGACTGGACGCGGGTGATCAGCGAATTGCGGCTGGCCGGATACAAGGGCGCCATCGACATCGAAGGCTGGCACGATCCGGTCTATCGCGGTGACCTCGAGATCACGGGACAAGCACGCGCCCTGGAGTATCTCAAGCTATGCCGGGGAGGTGCGAGCTACCTGCCAAATCCGGCGTGAGGACCGGTCGGCGGGAGGAGCCGGCCGTAAGTGGTACTGCCAAGGCAATCGTTCGAAAAACCCCTCGGCTGACGAGGGAAACAATGGGAGGAACGTGCATGAGCATCGCGACCAGAACGACATTTCTGCGCACGACCGTCGTGGCGGCGGCCACGGCGCTTGCCGCCGCAATCTCCATCTTGCCGGCGCAGGCGCTCGACGCCCAATGGTGCAAGGACGTCCACATCCGCTTCTTCGTCGGCGGCGCCGAGGGCGACGCCTTCGGCACAATCGTCTACAATGGCGCCAAGCAGGCCGCGGCCGATCTCGGGCCGAAGGTCGACTACATCTTCTCCCAGTGGGACGCGGAGAAGATGGTGCAGCAATTGCGCGAAGCGGTCGCGGTCAAGCCCCAGGGCATCGCCATGATGGGCCATCCGGGCGACGCCGCGATCATGCCGCTCGCCGAAGAGGCGCATAAGGACGGCATCAAGATGATGTACCAGAACGTCCCGGTGCCGAAGGTGACGGCGGCGTTCGGTGGCGGCTATGTCGGTGCGCAGCAGGAACAGCAGGGCCGCGCCCTCGGCGCCGAAGCGTTCAAGCTCGGCAAGCTCAAGGCCGGCGACAAGGCAATCATGATCGGCCCGTTCGAGAACGAGAACCGCGGCGCGCGCGAGCGCGGCACGGTGGCGGCGCTGAAGGAGGCGGGGGTCGAGGTCATCCAGCTGTCCTCGCCGCCGAGCGGCGAATGGGCGTCCGACCCCAACCTCGCCATCCCGGTGATCACGGCGGCGCTCCTCAATCACCCCGACATCAAGGCGGTCGGCTATCCCGGCGGACAGATGCTCGGCAATGTCTCCACCTACATGCAGGCGGCGGGGCGCAAGCCCGGCGATATCTTCAATTTCGGCTTCGACACCAGCCCGCAGATCGTCGAGGGCTTCAAGGGCGGCTGGGTGCAGCTGACGGCCGACCAGCAGCCATTCCTGCAGGGCTATCTGCCGATCCTCAGCCTTTGCCAGCAAGTGGTGCTGGGTCTGGCGCCGATGAATGTCGACACCGGCGCCGGTTTCGTGACGCCCGAAAATTACGCAATCGTCGCAGAACTCGCCAAACAGGCGCTGCGCTGACCTCCCAAGCCGCCGACCGGGATCAGGCCCCGGCCGGTGGCACCGCCGGCGAGAAGGCCGGTGCGAGACAATCAAGCGAGGATCCGATGGCCGAACGTCTCATAGAACTGCGCGATATCGCCAAGTCCTACGGCCACGTCTACGCACTTGGCGGGGTCAATCTCAGCGTCGACCGCGGCGAGGTGGTCGGCCTCATCGGCGACAACGGCGCCGGCAAGTCGACGCTGATCAAGATCCTCTCCGGCGTGGTCAAGCCGACCAGCGGCGAGATCCTCATCCGCGGCAAGCCGGTGACCGGTTGGAATGCGGCACGTTCGCGCGAGGCCGGCATCGAAACGGTGTTCCAGGACCGGGCGCTGGCCGTGCAGCAGACGATCGTGCGCAACATCTTCATGGGCCGCGAACTCACCGGTTTTCTCGGCTGGCTGAAGATCGGCAAGGAAATCGAGGAGGCGAGTCGGCTGATGCGCGAGATCGGCTTCACCTCGAAAGTATTCACGCCGCACTCGATCGTCGGCCAGCTGTCGGGCGGCGAACGCCAGGGCGTGGCGATCGCGCGTGCCATCTACAAGCAAGCGGAACTGATCGTCCTCGACGAGCCGACGACGGCGCTGTCTCTGACCGAGACCGCCAAAGTCTTCCATTTCGTGCGCCAGGTGCGGGCGAGCGGCCGCTCGATCCTGTTTATCGGCCACAACATCCATCATGTCTTCGACATCGCCGATCGCTTCGTGGTGCTGGACCGCGGCAAGGTCGCGCTCACCGCCGACCGGAGCGAGGTCAAGTCGGCCGAAGATCTCATCAACTTCATGGAAGACGTCGCGCATCCGGGCGGATTGGCCGGACTGCACGACACCGGCGACGCGGAGCAGAGAGCACGATGAGCAAGACCATGGAGCCCGATCTGCACGAGCCGTCGGCCGGCACGTCCCGCCAAGGCAGTTCCCGGAACGAGTGGAGGCACCCGTCCGACCACTGGCTGCGCGGCTTCGTCCTCGACAATCGGGCGTCGCTTGGCACGCTCGCCGTGTTCATCGTCATGATGGCGGTCTTCATGATCGCCAACCCGACGGTCTTCACAACCTGGTATCTCTACAGCGCCGTGCTCACCACGCTTCCCGTGGCGCTGTTCGTGGTCGTGCCGCTGGTCTTCGTCGTCACGTGCGGCGAGATCGACCTGTCGTTTCCCGCGACGATGGGTTTCGCCTCCTGGGTTTTCGCGCTGGTTGTGCAGGCCGGTTATGATCCGTTCCTCGGCATTGCGGCAGCGCTGGTCACCGGCACGCTGCTTGGTTTCCTCGTCGGGTCGTTGGTGGTCTATGGCGGGCTGTCGTCGCTGATCGCCACGCTCGGCATGAATTTCCTGCTGCGCGGCCTGATCCAGATCATCAATGAGGGCAGATCGACCTCGCTGACCAGCCTTGCCGACAGCTGGGCCTACCGGATCTTCTCCAGCCAGATCTGGGGCATTCCGGTGCAGATTTTTTGGGCGATCGCCTTCGTCGTCTTTTCGGCGATGCTATACAACCGCCACCGCTTCGGCGCGCAGGTGAGGGTGGTCGGTGACAATCCCGACAGTGCCCAGCAGATGGGCATCGACGTCAAGCGCGTGCGGGTGAAAGTGTTCGTCTTCGTCGGCATCGGGGCCGCGATCGCCGGCACGTTCTCCGTAATGATCAACTTCACCTGGTGGCCAACGGCCGGCGACGGTTATCTCTTGCCGGTGCTGGCCTCGGTGTTCGTCGGCGGCACGCCGACCTGGGGCGGCATCGGCACGGTGGCCGGCGGCGCGATCGGCGCCGTCACGGTGTCGTTTATCCAAACCGGCGTCGTGGCGGCTGGCCTGAGCGGCTTCTACGTCCAGTTCTTCAACGGGCTGATCATCATCCTTTCGCTGCTTGGCCACAAATGGAACCAGGCACGGTATCGGTGACACGATCAGCTTGGTGCGAGAGCCGACGGCGCGGCAATAAGCCCGTGCCTGACAAGGCAATGGACGACTGGGAGATACCCGCGACCTCGTCCGTCCATCAAGATTTCGGGTTGGCTTTCCGCCAAGCCTCATACTCATCATTTGCACTTGGGTGGAGCGGATAGTAGCGTTGCAACGACCCGCCCTGCATGAGTTTCTCACGCGAGAACTCCTCCCAGTCGTGATGCTTCTGGGATTCCTCGATCACCTTCGCGGCCATTGCGACGGGCAGCACGACCACCCCGTCATCGTCGGCGACGATGATGTCGCCGGGGATCACCGTGACGCCGCCGCAGGCAATCGGAACGTTGACGGCATTGGGATAGATGCTGGTTTGCACATGGTAGTTGGGCGTCCAGCCGCGCAGCCATAGGGCCAGGTCGAGTTTTTCGACATTGGGCCGGTCGCGCATGCAGCCGTCGATGACGATACCCGCGCCGCCTCTGCCTTTGAAGTATGTCGACATCATATCGCCGAACACGCCCGAGCTCATGTCGCCGCGCGCGTCGACCACGACCACATCCCCCTCTTGTGCGTGGTACAGCACATGCCGGTGGAGCTGTGTCTCCGGATCGGCATATTCTCCCTCGTTGAAAAGATCGGGCCGCTGCGGCAGGAACTGCAGCGTCAGCGCCGGCCCGACGATCGACTTGCCGTGGTTCTGCGCCACCGGACCGACCATATGCGGATTGCGGAAACCCATATGGCCAAGCGTGCCGGCAACCGTCGCGGCGCCGATCTCCTTTAGCGCGTCGATCAGATCCCTGGGCGGCCGCGTGATGTCGGAAGTATGCGTCATTGTGGACTCCGATTGAATGGGAACTACCAGTTCGTGACAGAACCATCGCGGCGCTTGAGGTGGGGCGCTTCCCAGAAACGGAAGCTTTGCGCCTGGACCGCCTCTTCGTTGACCTCGACGCCGAGCCCCGGCAGATCGGTGACGGGATAATCGGGGCCGTCGAGCCGTGGTTGCACCGGAAAGAAGTCGGAATTGTCGAAACCGAGCTTTGCTTCGGGCGCCCTGGTCTCGAGCCACGAGAAGTTGGGCACTGCGGCGGCGAGATGCACGGTCGCGGCCGTGCACACTGGACCCAGCGGATTGTGTGGCATCAGGTCCACATAGTGCGCCTCGCTCCAGCCGGCGACTTTCATCGCCTCGGTGAAGCCGCCGACATTGCAGATATCGAGCCGGTTGAACTGGTGGATGCCGCGCTCGACATAGGGCAGGAACTGCCACTTGCTGGCAAATTCCTCGCCGATGGCGAAGGGGATCTCGGTCATCTTGCGCAGGGATTCGTAGGCTTCCGGCGTCTCGTCGCGTATCGGCTCCTCGAGGAAATCGAGCACGCCGCGGTCGAGCTTGTTACAGAAGCTCGCCGCCTCCGCCACCGACAGGCGATGATGATAATCGATGCCGAGGACGACGTCGTCGCCCAGCGCCTGGCGCGCCTTGTTCAGCATCGTCGCTGTTGCGCCGATCGACTCGCGCGGCTCGAAGACATCCTTGCTGTTTTGCCCGACGGGAAAGAAGCGGATTGCCTGCCAGCCCTGCGCGTGCAGTTCGCGGGCCCGTTCGATGGCCACGTCGCCCTCGGCCTCGTCTCCGGTCGAGGCGAAAGTGGGGATCCGGTCGCGCTGCTTGCCGCCCAGCAGCTCGTAGACCGGTACCCCCAGCGCCTTGCCCTTGATGTCGTGAAGGGCGATGTCGATGGCGGATATCGCCGCCTGCAGAACGCGGCCGCCTTCGAAATACTGGCTGCGATAAAGCTCCTGCCAGATCCGCCCGATCCGCATGGGGTCGCGTCCGACCAGAAACTCGCGATAGTGCTCGACCGCGCCAGCCACGGCCTTCTCGCGGCCGCTCAGGCCGCTCTCGCCCCAGCCGAAGATGCCGTGGTCGGTCTCGACCTTGACCAGCATCTGGTTGCGCGTTCCCACCCACACCGGATACGGCTTGATCGCGGTAATCTTAAGCTTCCTGGTCATCCACACCCACGTCCCACACGCATCCGCCTGCTCAGCTGGCCTCGAGGGCCATTTCGGTTTCGCCGTCGAACAGATGCATCCGCTCCTGGTCGAACTCGAGCCAGATCCGCTCGTCGGGCGTCACGGCAATGTTCGGTGGCACGCTGACGTTGACGATGGCACCGGACAGGAACGCCTGCACGAAGGTCACGTCTCCGGTTGGCTCCACGGTGTAGACCTTGGCCGGGATGCTGCCTGGCACTGCACTCTTGTGCAGCTTGATCGTCGAGTGGCGTGCGCCGAGCACGACTTTTTTGGTCGTTGCCTTCGTGACCTTCTGGACGTTGCGCGGCGAGAGCCCAAGGCTCCAGCCCTCCGCGCTGGTCAACACGGTGCCGCCGTTCGCTGTCGATATCTCCAGCGGAATGAGGCTCATCGCCGGGCTGCCGATGAAGCTGGCGACGAACATGTTTACCGGATGGGCAAAGACCTGCGCCGGCGAATCGTATTGCTGCAGGAAGCCACCGTTCATCACCGCCATCTTGTCGGCCATCGTCACGGCTTCGAGCTGGTCGTGCGTCACATAGATGATCGTCGCCTTGAGGTCCTGGTGGAAGCGCTTGATCTCGGACCGCATCTGTACGCGCAGTTTGGCGTCGAGGTTGGAGAGCGGCTCGTCCATGAGGAACACGGCGGGATCGCGCACAAGAGCGCGGCCGAGGGCCACACGCTGCTGTTGGCCTCCCGAAAGTTCGCGTGGCTTGCGCTCGAGCAGGTGCGTCATGTCGAGCACCCGCGCCGCCTCCTTGACCTTCTTGTCGATCTCGTCCCTTGGCAGTTTGCGCATCTGCAGCGGGAACGCCAGGTTCATATAAACCGACTTTTGCGGGTAGAGCGCATAGTTTTGAAACACCATTGCGATGTCCCGGTCCTTGGGGTCGAGGTCGTTGACCACCCGGTCGCCGATGACGATGTCGCCCGAGGTGATCGGGGTCAGCCCCGCGACGAGATTGAGAGTGGTTGTCTTGCCGCAGCCTGAAGGGCCGACGAGCGCAACGAACTCGCCGTCGTTGACCGTCAGCGAAACGTCGTTGACGGCCTTGAAGTTGCCGTAGGTCTTGACGAGATCTTTGAGGACCACGTGGGCCATCGGCAACTCCCTAATGCTTGACCGCGCCTTCTGTCAGGGCGCGTACGAAGTATCGTTGCAGGACGAGGAACAGCACCACGACGGGCACGCTCATCATGAAGCTCGCCGCCATCAGGCCCGGAAAGTCCGTCGTGTTTTCCGAGAAGAAGCGCTGGATGCCGACCGGCAGCGTCAGCTGCTCGTTCTTGGAGAGGAAGGTGTAGGCGTAGATGTACTCGTTCCAGGCGCCGATGAAGGAGTAGATCGCGGTCGCGATGATCCCCGGCGTCGAAAGCGGCATCACGATCATGATAAAGGCCTGGAACCGTGTTGCGCCATCGATGCGCGCCGCCTGCTCGAGCTGCACCGGAATGTTGTCGTAGAAACCCTTGAGTAGCCAGATTGCCAGTGGCAGGCCGAAGGTGAGGTAGGTGAGAACAAGCGAGCCATGCGTGTTCACCAGCCCGATCGCGCGCATCAGGATGAAGAGCGGCACGAGAAAGATCACCGCCGGGAACATGTTGCGCAGCAGCACTGCGAAGAACAGGAAGTTGCGGCCCGGGAAGGTGAAGCGCGAAAACGCGTAGGCCGCGGGGACAGCCACGATCACCGAGAGGATTGTCGTGACGGTCGACACGAACAGGCTGTTCCAGAAGAAGCGCAGGAAGTCCTGGCCGACGCTGTTCTGCGGATCGAGCAGCTTCTGGTAGCTGGCAAGCGTAGGCTCGTCCGGCCACCATTGCGGCGGGAATTGCGTCGCCGCGAAGCCGGACTTGATCGAGGTGATCAGCATCCAGATCATCGGCAGCGCGGTGTAGAGCAGCATGAACAGAAGAAAGATGCGCCCGGCCCACCGCCATCCGTCCAAGCGCATACGGCGACGGGTCTGGCCTCGAGAGGCTGTCTCGGCGATCGTGCTCATGCGCCACCCTCTTTTCGCTCGTTGCCGCTCAGCGCACGGACGTAGAAATAGCCGAGGGTCATCAGGATGAGGAACAGGAGCACCGAATAGGCCGATGCCACACCCCAGCGCTGCCGGCCGAAGGCGAGCTCGTAAATATGGGTTATCCAGATATGCGATGCGTTCGACGGCCCGCCTGCGGTCATGATCCAGGGGATGATGAAGGAATTGAAGTTGGCCACCGCAAGCAGCAGGATCGTCACCACCGAGACGTTGCGCAAGTGCGGAAAGGTGACGTGCCAGAAGCGCTGCCATGCATTGGCCCCGTCGACCTTGGCGGCGCGCAACAACTGGTCGGGAACTGTCTGCAGGCCGGCCATCATCATGATCATGGCAAACGGGAACTCGCGCCAGATATTGACGACGATCAGGGAGGGCAGCACCGTGCTGACGTTGTCGATGAAATTGGGCGGCCGGTCGGTCAATCCGAGGCCGACCAGTACCGCGCCTATGATGCCGAAATCCGAATGGTAGATCCACTTCCAGATATAGGAGGCGGCGACGGCGCTGATCACCCAGGGAATGATCAGGATGGCACGCAGGACGCCGCGACCGATAAAATCTCGATGCAGCGCCAGCGCCGTCGCAAAACCCAGGACAAAGGAGATGAAAGTCGATCCGAATGTCCAGACCAGGGTGTTCCAGGTGACTTTCCAGAACACCTCACTGGTCAGGATGGTGGTGTAGTTGTCGAAGCCGATGAAGGTCTTGTCGCGGAGTTGTAGGCCGGGCGGCGTCTTATAGAACGACAGCTCGATCGTGTAGTAGATCGGATAGGCGATGACGACGAGCATCACGGCGATTGCCGGAAGCACGTATGCGTAGTCGGCGCGATGAGCCCAGATGTTCCGCAATACGCCGGACCTGCCGGGTTGCAATTTTCGGCGAGCCTCGGCCTTGCCGGTCACGATCGTCACTGTGGCGTGCCCTTGTTCTTCGGAACGAACCGGCTGCGCTCTCGGCGCAGCCGGCCAGATCGGAGGTCAGGTCCGGACTAGAGTCCGCCCATCAGGTCTTTGACCTTCTTGGCCGCGTCGTCCGCTGCCTGATCGACGGTCATAGCTCCGGTCAGGGCATTCTGCAGCATGTCCGGGACGATGATGTTCATGATCTCGGGGGACTCCGGCAGCGCCGGGAACGGGATGCCATACGGCAGCATCGAGGTCGTGACATCGAGGAACTTGATATGGTCCAGGCGTTCCTTCATCCATTTGGTCTTGAAGCCGTTGAGATTGCCCGGGTTGGAGCCGGCATAGGCCATTTTCAGCGACCATTCAGGGCTAGCCCACATACAGATCATCGCCTTCGCGGCCGGCTCGTCCACCTTGCCGCCCTCTACATATTCGGGCTTCAGGATGTGAATGTTCGAGCCGCCGAACACGACGGCGCGCTTGCCGTCGGGGCCGGTCGGGATCAGGCCGTAGCGCATGTTGTCGATGACGGTCTGCGCCTTATCCTTGTCGGTCCCGGTCGCCTTTGCCTGGAGGTCGAGCATGACGTTGTAGTCGGATGGGTGGGAGACCATCATGCCCAATTGGCCGGCGACGAACAGAGGCTGGTTGTCGGCCTGCTGGTTGGTAAGTGCAGAGACCGGAACCGACTTGTCGCGGACGTACATGTCATATGAGGCTTGCAGCGCCGCCTTGCTCTGCGGGCTGTCGAGCTCCACCTGCTTGTAGGTCGGGTTCGCGGTGGCCTCGTCGAAGACGCCGCCGCCATAGGCCCACAGCTGCGGCATGAAGCGATAGGGCGTATTGCCGGCATTCTTGCGAGCCACGAGGCCGTAGCCGGCAATGCCGAGCTTGTCGTGGATCTGCTTGGAATATTTGACGACGTCGTCCCAGGTTGCCGGAGCCTTGTCCGGATCGAGGCCCGCACGCTTGAAGATGTCGGCGTTCCAGATGAACGCCATCGTCTCGTTGTTCGTTGGAACGCCGTAGGTCACCCCATCCCAGGTCACCGCCTTCATGGCGCCCGGCCAGAAATCCTCGGTCGAATAGCCAACATCCTCCGGCTTGAGCGGCTGCAGATAGCCCTTCGAGGCGAATTCGGTACCACCCAGGATCTGCAGACGGACCGCCATCGGCGCGGCATTGCCCAGCAGTGCCGTACGGAATTTGTCGAGAAGGTCGTTATAGGTGAGGGCCTGTTCCTCGAGCTGGATGTTCGGATAGGTCTTGCGGAAAGTCTCGAAGAAATCCTTGTAGTACTGGCGCAGGAGGTCGGGATCGCCCTCGAACACGCCCTGATACCAGAAAGTCAGTCGCCCCTTGTAATCGAGCGGGGTGACCTTGGCGCAATCGCCGGCCGTGTCGAAATCCTGTGTTCCGGCGATCGAGCGCACATATTCAGGCGACCATTTGCTCAGGTCGACCGGCGGCGCACCCAGCGCCGATGTGGACATAAGCGATGCCGCCAAAACACCGACGACAGTGCCGCGCAGGACCGCACTGCCGAGCATGATCCTCGTCATAGGTATCCTCCCTGGTTCTCCGCCCTGCGATCGCGAGGATGGCTTTTCAGTACGGTGTATCCTCTCGATCACTTAGTACGTTTTCAGATCACGGATTGCCTGTCAACGCGTCAGATCGTACATTGTTTATGGAAACCGTGCATGATATCGGACTGACTGTGTATTAATTTGGGGAGCCGGCCTTGGCCGAAACAAACGATTTTAAAGCAAAACCACCTCCGGGGATCGACGCTATCGGGGCCTCCAGCGAGGGCGCTTCCCTTTACGAGCTGATAAGGGAAGACATCATCGAGGGACGGCTCGCCGCCAACGAACGGCTTGTTGTCACCGATCTCGCCCGTCGCCACGGCACCTCGACCAATCCCGTGCGCGAGGCCCTGCAGCTGTTGCGGGGCGAGGGATTCGTCATCTTCTCACCCAACCGCGGGGCGCGTGTAAGGCCCATCGATCAGGACTTCGTCCGCGATATCTACGAGATCGGTGTGCTGATCGAGCCGGCCCTGACGCGATGGTTCGTAAATATGGCTACAGGCGAGGACATCGCCGAGCTCGAACGTATCCAGGCGCTGATTGAAGAGAACAATTTCGCCGACACCTTCAGGCACAGTGAACTGGACACCGCCTTTCACACCGTGATGTACCAGCGGCACTATAACCGCCATGCCGCTGAGCTCTGGTGGAAGCATCGCGAAGTGCTGCGGGCGGTGAGCCGGCGCTTCAATTTCACGCTGGCGCGGCGTGCGGCGATCATTCGCGAGCACCGCGAACTCATCGCGCTCATCAAGGCGGGAGAGGCAGACAAGGCAGCCGAACTCATTTCCCGTCATGTCGAGGGTTCCGGCCGGCATGTTCTCGAACAGATGCGTGCGCGCAACGCCGCTCGGGCCGGATAGGACCAGGGGTCAAGTCTGGAACATCGTGGCTGACCATTGCTGACAAAGGTATTGAAATGAAAATCACGAGCGTTCGGCCGTGGCTGATCAAGTCTGGTGCTTCTTATTGGGGGGAATTCCTGTTCGTCGAGGTGACGACAGACGAGGGGGTGAGTGGCTGGGGAGAGATCACCACCACCACCAAGCTCGCCAACCGCGCGCTGTGCACGATCCTTCGACAGATCGGAGCCGCGGTGACAGGAGAGGACCCGGCGCGCATCGAATACCTCTGGCACAAGATATTCCGCAGCTTCACCTATATGGGCAGCCGTGGCGCCGCGGTCGAATGCGTGAGCGCGATCGATATAGCTCTCTGGGATCTCAGGGGCAAAGTCCTCGGCAAGCCGATCTACGAACTGTTGGGCGGGCCGGTCCGCGATGAAATCGCGCTCTATACCCATCCCAACCAGGCCAAATTCACCAGCAAGGATGCTGTGGTCCGCGAGATCCTGGACATTGTCGAGTCCGGGCACACAGCTCTCAAGTTCGATCCTTTCCCCCACCAGGGTCGCGGTGCCGACGGCGTGTCGCGTGAACAGCGGGACGGCTACCTCGATGGCGGCATGACCCGCAAGGACGAGCGCGAGGCGGCCGAACTCACGGCTCTGATCCGCGAAACGGCAGGCCCCGATGTCGACATCCTTATCGATGCGCATGGCCGCTTCGACGTCCCCACCGCCATTCGCCTCTGTCGCAGCCTCGAGGAAGCCGGCCAGATCGACTGGTTCGAGGAACCTTGCCCGCCCGAGAGCCTTAACGCCCTCAAGCAGGTGCGCGACAAGGTCAGCGCCGCTATCTCGTGGGGCGAGCGCGGCCACACGAAGTGGGATTTCATCCCGGTACTCGAGAACAAGCTCGCCGACTACATCATGCCCGACGTCACCTGGACCGGCGGCATAACCGAACTCAAAAAGATTTCCGCTCTGTGCGAAGCCTACTACATCCCGGTCTCACCCCATGACGCCGCGGGACCGATCAACGTGGTTGCGGGAGCGCAGGTGATGATGACCGTTCCCAATTTCTACAAGCTCGAAACGTCGGAGTGGAATTTGGGCAAGTACGATCATCTTATCGACAGGCCGCTCGACGTTTCGAACGGCAGCCTCAAGCTTTCGTTGAGGCCGGGTCTCGGCATCGAGATGAACCGCGATTACCTGCAAGCCCATGAGATCCAACTGGGCTAGCAACGTCATCGGCAGCATGCGGGGCGACAGGCCCCGCCGACCACAACGAGGATAAGTCATGCCAAAGACGGATGGAGCCGACGAGGCCCTCAACCGGGTCAACACCAACTCGAAGCCGTCCGAGCTTCGCATCACCGACATGCGGGTGGCCGAAATCGTCGGCGCGCCGTTCACCTCGGCGCTGCTCAAGATCTACACCAACCAGGGCATCGTCGGGCTTGGCGAGGTGCGCGATGGCGCAAGCGCCACCTACGCGCTGATGCTGAAGAGCCGGTTGCTTGGCGAGAACCCCTGCGACATCGACCGCTTGTTTCGCCGGATCCAGCAGTTCGGTGGGCATGGCCGGCAGGGTGGCGGCGTCTCGGCGGTCGAAATCGCCCTCTGGGATCTCGCCGGCAAGGCCTATGGCGTCCCCATCTACCAGATGCTTGGGGGACGATTCCGCGACAAGGTGCGTGTCTATTGCGATACCGACGCCGAGAAACCGAGCGGCACCGAAACCGGAAAGCGCCTCAAGCAGCGCATGGACCGGGGCTTCACCTTCCTCAAGATGGACCTGGGCTTGATGCAGATCGCCCATGTCCCGGGCGCCGTGGCCGCGCCTGCCGGCGCGCTCGAAGGGTTTCATGCCAATCCGCGCGGCCGTGGCGGCACGCTCGAGGAGCGCAAGGCCCGCAATCTCGCTTATGACGCGCAGAACGTGCAGCACCCGTTCACGGGCCTGCATTTCACCGAAAAGGGGATCGATCTGCTAGAGCAGTACATCCACGAGGTTCGCGCGGTGATCGGATACGAGATCCCGCTCGCCATCGACCATGTCGGCCACATTTCGCTGCAGGATGGCATACGCCTGTCGCGCCGTATCGAGAAATACGTTCCGGCCTGGCTGGAGGACGTGATCCCCTGGCAATACACCGAGCAGTACCGGCAATTGCAGCAGGCTACCACGGTGCCGATCTGCACGGGCGAGGACATCTACCTCAAGGAAGGCTTCGAGCCGCTGCTCAAGAGCGGCGGCCTCTCGGTCATCCACCCGGATCTGCTCACCAGCGGGGGCATTCTCGAGACCAAGAAGATCGGCGATATGGCGCAGGATCACGGTGTCGCCATGGCGATCCATATGGCCGAAAGTCCGATCGCCGCGATGGCCGCCGCGCATGTCGCCACCGCGACCGAGAACTTCATGGCGCTCGAATACCACTCCGCCGATGTCGACTGGTGGGACGATATCGTCACCGGCCTGCCCAAGCCGCTCGTCAAGGACGGCTTCATCACCGTGCCCGACAAGCCGGGGCTGGGCATAGACGATGTGGTCGACGAGGTGATCAGCCAGCATCTGCAGCCCGGTGTCACGGGGATATGGCAATCCACCGAGCATTGGGACAATGAATATAGCTGGGACCGGACCTGGAGTTAGCCCAGACCCCTTATCCTCATTCCCCCTAGGCTCACAGGGCCAACGACCGACCATTGGTGTCGACCTCTCCCAAGGGAGAGGCGAAGAAAGAAACGGACGAAACCATGATCTACGAACTGCGTATCTATGACTGCCTGCCGGGCAGGCTGCCGGCTTTGCTCAAGCGCTTTTCCGACCAAACGCTGGCCATCTGGGAGAGGCATGGCATCCGCCAAGCCGGGTTTTTCACCACGGCGATCGGCGAAAACAGCAATCGCCTCACCTATTTCCTCGCCTGGGAATCGCTGGCCGAGCGTGAGGCGAAATGGGCGGCTTTCGTCACCGATCCGGCATGGCACAGGGCCCGGGACGAGTCTGAGCGCGACGGGCAGATCGTTGCCAATATCAGCAGCCAGATGCTCACGCCGACAGCTTTCTCGTCTGTGAAATAGGACTGCGCCATGAAGATCACCGACCTTCGCTGTGCCGTTATCGGCAAGCATCCCATCGTTCGCGTCGTAACCGACGAGGGCCTCTATGGACTGGGAGAAGTCGAGTTCACCAAGACCTATCTCAAGCCTTGGGTGCTGCATTTCCGCGAAGCGCTGATCGGTGAGGATCCGACCGACGTCGAGCGGGTCATGTTGAAGATCCGCCAGCGCGGCTCGTTCAAGCCTTATGGCGCGGCGGTCAGTGCTATCGAGCATGCGCTTTGGGACATTGCCGGCAAGGCCGCGGGCGTGCCGGCATACAAACTGCTCGGCGGCAAGGTGCGCGACAAGGTGCGCGTCTATAACGGCTCGATCCGCCAGAAACGCACGGGCGACCGGCCGGAGGACTACGCCGCCGACGTAAAATGGATGATGGAGCAGCCGCAGAACTTCTTCATGGTCAAGCAGGGAATCTCGTTCCATTCCAACATGAAGGACACCGTCGAGGACTTCCATTACGGTGTGACGCAAAAGAAGGCCGGCTATCACGGTGCCATGGATCAGGGCATGATCAGTGAGCGCGGTTTCAACCACATGCTCGACTGCGTGATCGCGATGAAGGAAGTGCTGGGGGACAAGGTCAGCCTGGCACTCGACTGCGGCCCGGGCTGGATGCTGCCCGACGCGATCAAGTTCGCCCGCGCGGTCGAGAAGTACAATTTGATGTGGCTCGAGGACATGCTGACCGGCGATTACGTGCCGTGGGTCAATCCGCAGGCCTATCGGGAACTGACCACCTCGACCTCGACGCCGATTCATACCGGCGAGCAGATTTACCTCAGGCACAATTTCAAGGAACTGATCGAGACCCAGGCCGTGCGCGTCATCGGCCCGGATCCTGCCGACATCGGCGGCATTGCCGAGCTCAAATGGGTCGCCGAGCACGCCTATATGCACTCGATCCTGATGGCGCCGCACGGCACCGCGAACGGCCTGCTGGGCCTCGGCGCGCTGATCAATGTCTGCGCCACCTTGCCCGCCAACTACGTGGCGTTCGAATATCCCAGCGCCTCGGACCCCTGGTGGAACGACATCGTCATCGGACTGCCCAAGCAGATCGTGAAGGACAGCATGGTCGATCTGCTGGAGGCACCGGGGCTCGGCCTCGATATCGATGCCGAAGGGGCCAGGAAGTATTTGCTGGCGGAGGATGCCGGCTTCTTCGATTGATTGGTAGGGCGGCCCTCGATCTCATCGACCGAGGGCTTGCTTCAAAGAAGCATGGATGCACATCTTGCCGCAACGCAAATCGGCGCATTGTTGAAATGCGCCGATCGAGTCTAGGGATGGCGGATCTCGGTCCCGAGAACCTTCAGACACTCGCGAATGAAGGCGGCCAAGGCTGTCCAACCCTTGGCCGACACCATGGTTCCGTCGACATAGGCCTCCGTCGGCGAGAGGTCGATGTAAGTGCCGCCGGCCAACGTCACTTCCGGTTCGCAGGCGGCGAGCGCGCCAACCTTCTTGCCGCGCACGACGCCGTCCACGGCAATCAGGATCTGAACCCCATGGCAGATCGTGAAAATCGGCTTCTGGGTATCGTGGAAGTGGCGCACCATGGCTTGCACCCGTTTGTCGGTGCGGATGTATTCCGGGCCGCGGCCGCCAGCGCAATATACGGCGTGGTATTGATCGAGCTGCTTTTCCGCCTCGGCGAACGTCTTGTTGATCACCTGAAAATGGCCGAGCTTTTCTGTGTAGGTCTGGTCGCCTTCGAAGTCGTGCAGGGAGGTCTTGATGAGGTCTCCGGCCTTCTTGTCCGGGCAGACCACGTGGACGGTGTGGCCGACGGCTTCCATCGCCTGCTGGTATACGAAGATCTCGTACTCCTCGGTGAACTCGCCGGTGAGCATCAATATTTTCTTGCCTGACATGATCATGTCCTCTGTCGCGTTAAAGGAGTGGGCGAGCATGGCTGCGCCCCGCATTGACTGCGTTCGTCTCAGAACGGGGAGTCGGGGAAATAATATTCCTTGGCGTTGTCCTTGGTGATCAGCGGCGCGTCCAGCTTGACGGCGCCGCGAACCGGGGCCTGGCCAACCAGGTTGGCCATGGTCATGTAGATGGCCGTCTTGATCATGGACGGCGGGTAGGGCGTCTCGACGGGGGTCATGGTGTCGCCGTCGATGACCTTCTTGACGATATCCTTCATGCCGTTACCGCCCAGCGCCAGCTTGATGTCCGTACGGCCCGACTGCTTGACCGCCTCGAGCACGCCCAGCAGCATGTCGTCGTCGTTCGCCCACACCGCGTCGATATGGGGATATTTGGCGAGATAGTCCTGCATCAGCTTGAAGGCTTCGTCGCTGTTCCAGTGGGCGTACTGGATGTCGAGAACCTTGAGGCCGGTGCCGGCGATGGCGTCCTGGAAGCCTTTGATGCGCTCGTCGTCGATCACGGTCGGAATGCCGCGCAGGACCACCAGGTCACCCTTGCCGCCAAGCTTGTCGATCATGTATTTCGCCGTGTTGCGGCCGACGGCGATGTTGTCGCCGGCCACATAAAGGCTCTGGACGGTCGGGTCGGTCAGGCCTCGGTCGACGACCGTGATGAAGGTGCCCTTCTCCTTGATGGCCTTGACCGGTTCGGTCAATTCTTCCGACGAGTAGGGCAGGATCACCAGCGCATCGATCTTGCGGGAGGCCGAGAGATCCTCGATCGCCGACACCTGCTCGGCCGCAGAGGGCGATGTCTTCACGATGACCTCGACACCGGGGAAGGCCGCGTTGATTTCCTTGGCCGCCGTCTGCGCGTGATAGACGACGCCGGCGGTCCAGCCATGGTCGGCGGCCGGTATCGAAATGGCGATGACTTTCTTGTCCTCGGCCATGGCATGGCCCGTGAGGAGCAGCGAGCCGAGCGCGGCCGCAGCCATCCATTTTCTACTGAACATTTTCTTCTCCCAGATTGGACCCACAACTACGCACCCGTGTGGTCCGGACACGGGGCTATTTCGAATTCGAAAACCTCTGAATGAGCATCGCGATGATGATGATGACGCCCTGGACCGCTGCGACCAGATACTCGGAGACGAAATCCGACAGCACCATGAGGTTGGCGATCAGCTCCAGAATGACAGCGCCGGCGACGGTTCCCCAGACATGACCCTTGCCGCCGCGCAGCGCCGTGCCGCCGATCACCACGGCGGTGATCACCTGCAGTTCCCAGAGCTGTCCGGTGGTCGGCGTTGCGGCGCCCAGACGCGGCACGTAACAGATCGCGGCGATGGCCACGCAGACGCCCTGGACGATGTAAGCGATGGTGCGCGTCTTGATGATGGAGATTCCGGAATAGCGCGCGACGTCCTCGTTTGCGCCCACCGCGGCGCATTTGCGCCCATACTTCATCTTGTAGAGGACGAACGATGCAATCGCGGCCACGGCGACCGATATCAGGATCGGAATCGGTATACCGCCGACGGTGCCGAAATAGACCGGCCGATAGGCTTCGCGCAGCGACCGGTCGATCGGTATCGTGCCGCCATCGGTCAGATAGGTGATCAACGCGCGGAAAATGCCCATTGTGCCGAGCGTCGCAATGAACGGTTCGATCCGGCCTATGGTGACGATCAGCCCGTTGGCGAGGCCACACAGCAGGCCGACCAGGATCGCCACGAGCATTCCAGCCGGTATCGCCCACAGGCCAGCGTGTGGCGCCACGGCGTTCATGAACATGATGGTGATGCCGGTGACGAAGGCGGCCATCGAGCCGACGGAGAGATCGAGCCCTCCCGACGAGATTACGAACGTCGCACCGACCGCGATGATGGCGATGAAGGCGCTGCGGGTGATGACGTTGGCGAGATTGGTCGCGGAGAGGAAGTCCGGATTGATGAGGAAGCCGGCCACCAGCAGGGCGCCCAATGCCAGGAAGGGCCCCACGTCGGTCCAGGTGATGTTCAAATCGCCGGCGCGATGCGTGGATGGGGATCCGGCTATGACAGCCATTCTGTTCCTCCCTTGGCCATTGGCCTCGGTTTCGGGCCGCTTGTCGCCAGCAGCGCCACATTGCTTTCGGTCATCTCGGCGCCCTGGAGTTCGCCGGTCAGACGGCCCTCACGCATGACGAGGATGCGATTGCAGATGCCGATCAGCTCCTGCATTTCCGACGAGATGACGATGCAGGCTTTGCCGCTGCCAACGATGGCGTGAATGAAGGCGTAGATTTGAGCCTTGTTGGCGATATCGATGCCACGGGTCGGCTCATCGATGATGACCACCGAGGGATTGGTAAGCAGCACCTTGGCGAGCAGCAGTTTCTGCTGGTTGCCGCCGGAAAGTTGCCCCGCCTTGACACCAAGGGTCTTGAGCCGGATGTCGTAGCTCCGGACGGCCTCCGCCAGTGCGGCCGCTTCGCGGCTTCTGCCGAGAAGCAGTGTGGGATGAAACCGCTCCAATGCCGAAAGCGTCAGGTTGGGCGCCAGGCGCTCATCGAGGAGCAGGCCTTTGCTTTTTCGATCCTCGGTCAGATAGCCGATGCCTGCGTCGATCGCTTCGCGTTGCGAGTGGATCCGGACGGGTCGTCCCCGAAGTTCGATCTCCGCATGGGCCGGCCGCAGGCCTACCAGCCCTTCGAACAGTTCCGTGCGGCCCGCGCCGATCATGCCGGCAAAGCCAAGAATTTCGCCCTTGTGGAGGGTGAAAGAGACATCCTCGGCGTAGCCCGGGACGGTGGCGTTTTTTACGCTCAGCATAGGCTCGCTGGACGGTGTGCTCTTCTGCGGATAGAGGGCTGCAAGCTCGCGGCCGACCATCAGCCGCGCCATGTCCATCTGCGTCAGGGCGGTGCCCGGATAGGTACCGACCATCCTGCCGTCGCGCAGCACGGTTACCTTGTCGGCAAGCTGCCGCACTTCGTCCAGGCGATGGCTGATGTAGAGGACGGCTGTGCCGTGGGCTCTCAATTGCAGGACGATTTCGAGGAGCCGATCCACTTCCGCGCCGGTCAGCACGGCGGTCGGCTCGTCGAAGATCACGACCTTGTAATCGTCGAGCAGGGCACGGGCAATTTGGACCAGTTGGCGGTCAGCCAGAGAGATGTCGCGCACCAGCGCGGTCGGCGAGACCGGGCAGCCGATCTGCGCCAGCTTTTCGGCTGCCAGCCCCCGCATGGCGCGGTCGTCCATGACATGGCGGCGCGAAAGCTCGCGGCCGAGAAACAGGTTGTCCGTCACCGTAAGTGCTTCGGCGAGCAGGATCTCTTGGTGGACGAGGGCAATGCCGGCTTCCTGGGCCTGGTCGGGCTTGGCGAACGTCACCGGCCGACCGGCCATGGACAAGGTGCCACGGGTTGGCTCGGCATAGCCGGACAGCAGCCGCATCAGTGTGGATTTTCCGGCGCCGTTCTCGCCGATAATGGCATGGATCTCGCCCGGCAGGATGTCGAGCGTCACGTCGGAGAGCACGGTGACCGGCCCATATTGTTTCGAGAGACCCTGAGCGCGTAGCACCGGCTCCGCGGCCGCGGGCGCGTTGCCGCCAGGCAGCGCACGTCCTCGCTCTGCGGCAATATTGGCGGTAATGGACATTCGTTCAGGCCTCAATCGAAGGCCGGCAGCAGGCGATCGCGCGAGTGCTCGATGTGGGCGCGCATTGCTTTCGCGGCGGCATCGGGATCGGCTGAGCCGAACGCGGCGAGGATCGCCTCATGCTCGTCCAGCGCCTCCTCGGTGACGCGGGAGTGGTACATCAGGCGGAATATGTGGAAGTGGGTGTGTTGATGACCCAGCGTCTCGCGAATGAGCTCGTTTTCGGCATATTCCATGATCTTGTCGTGGAAAATCGCGTCTTGCCGGGCGAAGTTTGAATAACGCAGGCGCTCGTCCTTGCCTTCGCGGCGCGACATCACGCCTGCCGCCTCAAGCAGTGTGCCGAGTTTGGCCTCGTCCATCGCGGCGGCGGCCTTCGCCGCGCCGTGCGGTTCGAGCAGGAGACGCATTTCGTACAATTCGTCGAAACGGCGCCGGGTGATCTGCTGTGCGGCGCGGTATCCGATCAGATGCGTTTTCAGAACCAGGCCTTCGCCTTCCAGACGCCCGAGCGCCTCGCGGATCGGCGTATGGGAAACGTCGAATTCCTTGACCAGATTGTCGACGGTGATGCGTGAACCGGGCGCGATCTTCAGCGACATCAGCTGCGCGAAGATGGCCTCGTAAACGTCCTCGGCCAGGCTGCTCGCGCGCTGGATGCGGCCCGCTCCCGTGGGCGTCTCACCATTATTGCTCAAACTGACAGGTTGCATCTTTCGCCTCTCGACAGGGGAGACTGCTAACACGAGGGTTTGACCGATGCAATACTATATCCTATACGATTTTATCGGCGCCGTTCAGTTCAGGACCCCTTCGGTGCGGATTTTGCAATGCGAGTTTCTCCGACACCCTCAAGGATGCAGCCTGTCATGAGCCTTCTCACAGCCCTCCGGCTCCCACGCGAAATTCTATTCGGAAAGGGGCAACGTCATGCACTGCCAGCCGTGGCCTGTCGCCATGGCCGACGCGCCCTGGTCTGCACCGACGAGCGTTTCGCCGGCACGGCGGTGTTTGCCGAAATCATGGAATCCTTGCAGTCAGCGTCGGTCGACGTGCTGGTTCACGACGGTGTCCTCCCTGACGTGCCGCGCGACTCGGTGGCGGTCTGCGTCGAGGAAGCGAGGGGCGTCCGGCCCGACATGGTGATCGGCATCGGCGGCGGCAGCTGTCTCGATTTCGCCAAATGCGCCGCCTTGCTGATCAGCCACGGTGGCGAGCTGCAGGACTACTATGGCGAGTTCAAAGTCCCGGGACCAACGCTGCCGCTCATCGCCATACCGACCACGGCCGGCACAGGATCGGAGGTGACGCCCGTCGCGGTGATATCCGATCCGGACCGGACGCTCAAAGTAGGCATATCGAGCCCCCATCTCATTGCCGCGGTTGCCATCTGCGACCCCGAACTGACAATGACCTGTCCGCGGGGCCTGACCGCGATCGCCGGTGCCGACGCGCTCACCCATGCGATCGAGGCCTTCACGGCCATGCGTCGGGACGGTGACTTCAGCCTGCCGCAGCGCCACGTTTTCATCGGCAAGACGCCGTTGACCGATCATTTCGCGCTGCTGGCCGTCAAACTGCTCGGCCGCAGTCTGGAGAAGGCGTGCGCCGACGGCGATGACGCCGAGGCGCGCGCCGACGTGATGATGGGAGCGCTGGCTGCGGGTTGCGCCTTCGGCACTGCTGGCACGGCGGCGGCGCACGCGGTGCAATACCCGGCCGGCGCGCTCACGCACACGCCGCATGGGCTGGGGGTGGCGACGATGATGCCTTATGTCATGAGCTACAACAGCCGTGTGGCCGCGGCGGAAATCGCCGAGATAGGGATTGCTCTCGGCCTTGAGGCGAACGGTCGTGGCGCCGACGAAATGGCGGAAGCGACCATCGAGGAGATCAGACGCTTGTTCGCCGCGATCGGTATCACTCCGACGCTGGCCGGTCTGGGGCTTCCGGCCGACAGGCTCGACTGGACCGCCGAGCAGGCGCTTGGCATCGATCGTCTGATCAAGAACAACCCGCGCCCATTCGACCTCGCCGCCATGCGCCGCCTTGTCCAGGCGGCCTATGACGGCGATCTCACCGCCTGCGCCATGTGAACGTCAGGAACAAGACGATGAACCTTCCTTACAATGCCTTCCAGCTCGATCAGGATCCCTACGATGTGCGGGGTTTCCCGCACCGGCTCTATATTGGCGGACAATGGCTGCCGTCTGCCGACGGCAGGCTCATCGAGGTCACCGATCCATCCTCCGGCGCCGTGATCGCGGCGGTTCCCGATGCGACCCTGGAGGACGCCACCGCTGCGGTCGAGGCAGCGGCCAAAGCCGCCAAGGGGTGGCGTGAGACCGCGCCACGCAAACGCTCCGAGATTCTCAGGCGCTGTTTCGAACTGATGGTCGAGCGGTCGGAGACGCTTGCCATGCTGATTTCGCTGGAGAACGGCAAGGCCCTGCGCGACGCGCGCGGCGAGGTGGCTTACGCGGCCGAATTCTTCCGCTGGAACGCCGAAGAAGCTGTTCGCATCACCGGTGAGTTTGGCACCGCTCCGTCCGGGACCAACCGGATCGTGGTCGACTACCAGCCGATCGGCATCTGCGTCCTCATCACACCTTGGAATTTCCCTGCCGCGATGGCGACACGCAAGATCGCACCGGCCCTCGCGGCGGGCTGCACGGTCATTTTGAAGCCGGCCAGCGAGACGCCGCTGACGGCCTATGCGCTGGCCGCGCTCTACAGCGAAGCCGGCGTTCCGGACGGTGTCGTGAACGTGCTGACGACGTCGACCCCAGGCCCCCTGACGTCGGCCATGCTGGCCGATCCGCGCGTCAGGAAGCTCTCCTTCACCGGTTCGACCGGGGTCGGCCGGGCCTTGCTCGCCGAGGCCGCCAAACATGTGATTTCTTGTTCCATGGAACTCGGCGGCAATGCACCCTTCATTGTCTTCGACGATGCTGATCTCGGTGCGGCCCTCGATGGCGCCATGATCGCCAAAATGCGCAATGCCGGCGAAGCCTGTACGGCCGCCAATCGCATCTACGTCCAGTCGGGCATCCACGATGCGTTCGCCGACGGCCTGTCCCGGCGCATGGCCGCGCTCAAGATCGGCGCCGGCACCAAGGCGGACACCGAATGTGGACCCATGATCACCAAGAAAGCGGTCGACAAGATCGACCGGTTGGTCAAGGACGCGGTCAATCGGGGTGCCAAGGTGCTGTGCGGCGGCTCGGTGCTTGAGGGAGATGGTTTTTTCTATCCTCCGACCGTCTTGTCCGAAGTCTCGCCGGACGCTGACATGGCGCATGAAGAAATCTTCGGACCGGTGGCGCCCATCACCCGCTTCGAGAGCGAGGCACAGGCCATCCTCCACGCCAACGACACCGAATACGGCCTTGCCGCTTACCTCTACACCCGCGATGTGGCGCGCGGCATGCGGGTTGCTTCGGAGATCGAGGCCGGCATGATCGGCCTCAACCGCGGCTTGATGTCGGATCCCGCCGCGCCCTTTGGCGGAGTCAAGCAGAGCGGCCTAGGACGGGAAGGGGGCCAGCACCACGGTACCTCCGAGTTCATGGAGGCCAAATACATCGCTGTAACCTTTTGAGCGGACGCCATGTCGAAGGATCCTTTTCGCACCCGCGACCACGTTGCCGATTTCGATGACATCGTGGCCGATATCGTCGCCCGCAGCGCTGCGACGCGGGCTTCGCTGCCTATGCTGGCGGATGTCGCCTATGGTTCGCACGAGGCCGAGCGACTCGACCTGTTCTTTCCGGAGGGACCGCGCAAGGACCTCCCGGTGCACATCTTCATCCATGGCGGCTATTGGCGCATGTTCACCAAAAGCGATTATTCCTACGTTGCCGAAACGGTCACGAGCGCAGGGGCAATCGCGGTCGTGATCGACTATGCGCTGATGCCTGCCGTCAGGATGGCGGCAATCGTCGACCAGGTCCGGCGCGCGAGGCAATGGGTGCAGGATAATATCGCCAGCCATGGCGGCGATCCCGGTCGGCTAAGCGTCAGTGGCCATTCCGCCGGCGCGCATCTGGCGACCTTTTTGTTCAACGAGGATTCGACACATCCCCCCTCGGCGGCACTTCTGCTCGGCGGCCTGTATGATTTGAAGCCTCTTCAGCATTCCTTCCTCGAGCCTTTGATAGGCTTGACCGACGCGGAAGTTGCGGCATTTTCGCCGATAAGCAAATCCCACTCTTCGCGGACAAAAGTCAGGATGTTGGTCGGCGAGCGGGAAACACAGCCGTTTCACCTGCAAGCCAGATTGTTTGCTGATCGTCTGATAGGGCAGGACCTGAGTGTATCGATGGGCGTGCTCACGGCGCGCAACCACATGGACAGCGTACGTGATTTAGGGCTGCGCGGGACAATCGCGGGCGACTGGCTTCACCACGTCGTCGTGGCCGCATAAATTCGACACGCGGCCCGCGAGAACATCACGGGCCTGCCGTCGCGGCAGCCGTTATGTCGTCTGACTTTCACGGATCGGCGAAACGGTTCGTCCGCAAGCCAGGTATGTGCCCGAAATCAGGAAGATCATTAGCGTTGAATCGAGAATGTCGTGGCCGACAAGGATGCCTGTTAGGCCACCAACAAGGTATACGATGACGGCGACCACTATCATGGTCGCCCCGAACCTCTCTAACGGATCGGCACTGAAGCGAAGAACCCTCGTTGCGTTCCAGATCGCGACGATGAAGATCGCCGCCAATGATAACGCGCCAACAAGTCCGGCCTGCACCAAGGCTGTCAGAAAGCCGTTGTGAAAATGGTTGAAGCCCTGGCTCACCCCAAATTGCTTTTTGAAACCCTGCTGTGAAATCGCCCGGCTGGCGGATATGCCGTGGCCGAAAAATGGCGCTTCGCGAAATGCATCCATCCCAATGTCCCAGAGCCCAACGCGTAGCCCGAGCGGAGTGGAATGATCATCCTTGGTGGCGAGGGCGTTCCAGTCATCGAACAGAAAATGAGTGCGACCTACGATGATTGGAGAGGTGATTGCCGCGGTGAGCAGGCAGCAGGCGCCCGCAATCACCAGCAACCGCCTCATATTCGATCGCGTGAATCTCTGGCGATTGATCACAAGGACGGCGACAATGGCGATCAGCAAGGCTACCCAGATCATGCGCGAGCCGGAATAGACGGTCGCTACGGCGCCGGCGAGTACGGCGACGGTGAGTGTCTTCCAGGCTTTCTCTATTCCCGACACAGCGCCCGCAAGGCACATCATCACGGCGAGGCAGGTGACCGTCGCGAACACGATCGGATTTCCAGCCCCTCCTTCGGCTCTCAGCATCCCGATCCAGTAATATTGGACAATGGTCAGCACCAGCGCTCCGGCACATGCTGCCGCGCTGGCCCGCACAGCAATGCGTGCAAGCGTCGCCTTGTCGGTGATGCTCCAGGTCGAATAGGAGATCGGGAACACCAACAAGGTGATCAGCGGCAGGAAGTGCGTGACATCAGCCCGCAGGGTGCCGTTGACGATCGATGCCAGGACCATCGCCGCGCAATAGGCATAGATCGCAAGGGTCATGGCGAGCATCGGCCGGTCGATGTTCAAGCGGCGTCGCCTGGCGACCAGCAACACCACCGACCAGAGCGCTCCACCATGAAATACGAAGCTCACCACCGACCCGAGCACTGGCGGCGAAAAGAAGCAGATGATCGAGAAGCCACGGTTGACCTGTTCTGCCGTCAGGTGGCGCCGCAGCGATGTAAACGAGTTCAATGCCTTGCTTCGCAATGTTCCGGGTCGCGTGCGAATCGTTCGAACGATCCTTGCTCACCCGTGCTTCGCCCCTGTCCTCGAACCCGTATAGCTGCTTGCTCAGGTATCTGATAGTGCGGGACCGTCTCGCTCCCGATCCGGCTGCGCGAGTGAAAAAACCTGGCCCTGATGCCTGTTCAGGCCGCGACCGCCGATGAAGCTCCCTGGGTTCCTTCCTGCCAGGATTGGAACATCAAGACGTCCCAAAGCAGATACTGATTGTTACGGTGTCCGGAGAGGTGTTCAGACCACGCGCGCCGGATTGCATCGGCTCGAAAGAACCCGTCTTCCCGCAATCGGCGCTCGTCGAGCAGCGCCTCCGCCCATTCGCGAAGCGCGCCGCGCAGCCAGGTGTCGATGGGCACGCCGAAGCCCATTTTCGGACGTTCGACGAGCGCTTTCGGAACATGTCGATAAAGCAGTTGCCTGAGCGGCCACTTTGTCTGGTCGCCGGCTCGCAGGATGGAAAGCGGCAGCGAAAGTGCAAAGCCTATCAGCCGGTGGTCAAGCAGCGGCACGCGGGTCTCGAGGCTGACTGCCATTGCCGCGCGATCAACCTTTACCAGGATGTCGTCCGGCAAATAGCTCATCATATCGATGTACATCATCCGCTCGACGTTGCCCGGCAGCGCTGGAAGCGCCTCCAATCCGGTCAGCATGGTGGGCGGCTCGTCCGCATCCGGGATGATTTCGGTCGCTTCCCAGTGCGAGCAGAGGCGGCGGTAGACATCGTCCATTGTTCGCAATGAAAGAACCGATGCCGCCTTGTGGATCTTGTCGCCGACGCGCTCGCGGCGCAGGCGCTGCGGCAGAAGCGGCATGATCCCACCCGCGACATTGTTGTAGAGACCGGGCGAGGGCAGTGTCGCCAGGCTGGCCGACGCGCGGCGCAGCCCCATCGGGATGCGGGAAAGCTTGTTCCATAACGCATCGGCGAGTGCGTAGCGCGTGTAGCCGGAGAACAGCTCGTCGCCGCCATCGCCCGACAACGCCACGGTAACGCTGCCACGCGCCAGTTTGGAGACGAGGAATGTCGGGATTTGCGAGGAGTCGGAGAAGGGCTCACAATAAATGCCGGGCAGATGGGGCACAACCTCTAGCGCGTCCCGCTCGCTGAGATAAAGTTCCGTATGGTCGGTGCCAAGGTGGCGCGCGACTTCCTTGGCATGGCCCGCCTCGTTGTAGCCGACTTCGTCAAATCCGATCGTGAAGGTCCGTACCGGTCGCGAACTGATCGACTGCATGACCGCCACGATGGCGGAAGAATCGATGCCGCCCGAGAGGAAGGCGCCGAGCGGCACGTCAGCGATCATCTGCCCTTCGAGGGCGCGGCGAAGATGACGTTCGAGTTCGTCGACCGCCTCTTCGGGGCTCCCTTGAAAAGGGTCGCGCTGGCCTTGTTCAGCGGCTTCCCTGGCGCTCCAATAGCTCTCGACATGTGGCTCACGCATCGGGTCGGAAAGGACGAGGAGATGGCCGGGTCTTAATTTCCGAATGCCTTGGTAAATGCTGTAAGGCGCGGGGATGTAATTGTGGCGCATCAGCAAAGCCAGCGCATTCCGGTCAATGTCCGGGCGCCAATCCGGCAGCGGTTGAAAGGCCTTGAGTTCCGAGGCAAACGCGAAGGCCTTGCCGATCCGGCCATAATATAACGGCTTTTCCCCCAGGCGATCACGTCCGAGAACGAGCGTTCTCTCCTTGCGGTCCCACAAGCCGAAAGCAAACATGCCGACAGCCAGTCCAAGCGCTTTGTTGGTTCCAAGCTCCTCGATTGCAGCCAGAAAGGTCTCGGTGTCGGAATGACCGCGCCATGCATGAGCGCCGAAGTCCCGATCGAGATGCGTCCGCATCTCGCCGTGATTGTAGATTTCTCCATTGAAGACGATGACATAGCGACCGCTGTGCGAAATCATCGGCTGCGCGCCGGCCGATGACAGGTCGATGATTGCCAGTCGGCGCTGACTGAGCGCGACCCCGGCCTCGGCGTCAGTCCAGATGCCGTCGCCGTCCGGTCCGCGATGCCGGATCATGTCCGCCATGCGGCGCACGCTTGAGGGGCCGCTGCTTGTCGCGGCCACTCCACCCACAATGCCGACGATACCGCACATCCGGCGTTACTCTCCACAATGACCAGGCTCGGTTCTTTCTCTCTCTGCCGCGAAATCAGAGGAGGAAACCAGCGGCTATAAATCCATTCGCTCGAAACACCATTCACCACAGCCGGTGCCGAAGAGGCCAATTCCAGGCACTGCATTGAAGCGCCGCTTCGTGCGAAACCCAAGTTTTTCGACTGACGTCTCCAACTCTTCGGCCGAGGTGGATTGATAGGGATAGCCGCCTAGCCAGTCGTCGACATCCGCCAGGAATTCCATGCCTCGGCGCGCGCGATAGTTCTTTACAAACGAGATCGTGTCCCGATGGCGCAGCGTTCTCGCCGACATGTAGGCCGAGACAAACAGCGCTTTGACCGGAGGCCGCAGCCAGCGATGAGAGGAGTAGAGCCTTTTTTCGACCGTCCACAGTCCGCAAAGTGGCGTTTTCAGGTAGATCGCAATGCCAAATCTTCCGCCGTGACCAACGAGGCCGGCTGCGTTGCTGATCGCCGCCCACATGTCGCCCGTGTGATGCAGGACGCCCCACGAGTAGACGACATCGAACGTCCCGGTCGGAAGCGACGCCCTGTCGAGGATATCGGCACGCTCCACGCTCCATTCGGCTTCCGGCGCGAAGCGAGAAAGCACGGCCTTGGTCGTTTCGACACAACCCGGATCATAGTCAACGGCGTGAACCTTCGCTGCCCCCAGCCGAAGAGCGGCCGCTGAATGCAGGCCCGATCCGCAGCCCATGTCGAGAAATGTCTTCCCCTCCAGATCGCCCACCAGGCGGCGAAGATCCTCGCAAGCCCGATCCAGATGCTCGTCCTCGAAGCGCGCGGCAAGCTCGGACCAGTTGCGGCCGAAATCATAACGCGCGTTCATAAGCTTCCCACCGTCGCCCTTTCCGAATGACCGAAGCCTTAGCTGATGCCAGATAGAAGTCCCGAAACGAATGCGTTCAGCCTGTCGAGCCACGCCCGCCTCTTGTGGAGATGGAATCCTCTAAGACCGGCTGCGTCGGTGGTCAGAATCGGCCTGCTTAACCTCACGGTAGATCCCAGTGTTGAATTCAGGCCGAGCCTTACAGACTCCAATACTTTAAATTGTCAGGGATTTCATTCGGCTTGATGGCAGACTTGATGTCGAACAGCGTCCCGCCCTGCTTGATCATTTGAAAAAGACGCGCTCTCTCACTGGTGAGATAGACGTTGTGCGGTACCGCCAAGACAAGCGCCTGCAAATCGCTTATCTCATCGAGCGGCAGGATCGTTTCGCCGTGATCGCGTCGAGCGGATTCGGCGTCGGCAAGGGGATCGTGAAGCTTGGGCACGATGCCGAACTGTCTCAGTTCCTTGACCATGTCGAACACACGGCTGTTGCGCAAATCCGGAACGTCCTCCTTGAAGGTCAGTCCGAGAATGCCGACGGAAGCTCCTTTGACTGATATGTCCGAGCGGATCAACTGTTTGACGACTTGCTGGGCAACGAAGGCTCCCATGCCGTCGTTGATGCGGCGTCCGGCGAGGATAATCTGCGGATGGTAGCCTTCGGCCTCCGCCTTGGCAGTCAGATAATACGGATCGACGCTGATGCAGTGACCGCCGACGAAGCCCGGCTTGAAGGGGAGGAAGTTCCATTTTGTCGATGCGGCATCAATGACATCCTGCGTGCGGATCTCAAGCCGTTCAAAGATCATTGCCAGTTCATTCATCAGCGCGATGTTGAGGTCGCGCTGTGTGTTCTCGATGACCTTCGCCGCTTCGGCCACCTTGATCGACGGCGCGCGGTAGACGCCGGCATCGATGATGCTCCCATAGACGCTGGCTACGCGCTCCAGCGTCTCTGCGTTCTCACCGGAGACGACTTTGATGATCCGCCGCAGCGAGTGTTCCCGATCGCCTGGGTTCGCCCTTTCAGGCGAATAGCCGAGCGCGAAGTCATGAGGATGCCGCAGGCCGGATATATGCTCGATGATCGGCCCGCAAAATTCCTCGGTCACGCCTGGATAGACCGTCGATTCGAAAACGACGACGGCGCCTTTGCTCACCGCTTCACCGACAAGCTCCGATGCCAGTTTCAAAGGCGAAAGATCGGGAGCACGGTTGATGTCGATAGGCGTTGGCACGGCAACGATGAAGAAAGTCGCGCCTTTCAACATCTCTCGGTCGGTCGTAAGCGCGATCGAGGATTCCTTGATCGCCGCCGTGTCGACCTCTCCGGTGCGATCGACGCCGCGACGCAATTCCTCAATCCGGCTTTCGCTTATATCGAAAGCAATGGTGCCCGGGAAAACCTTCCCAAACGCGACGGCTACCGGCAGGCCGACATATCCCAGACCGATAACGGCGATGCGTTCGGACATCGGCGGAGTTCCTAAGTCACTTATGTCCAGCGCTTGTATGGCAGGCTGCACGCCAATTCAACGATGTGTAGTTGCGAAGTGGGAACTCTCCACTCAAAATAGCGCCTGATCGATGCGCGTGCCGCCATCGTCTCGTGGCGCTCGATGTTGTGGATAAGATGCGGCAGGATTGGGTTTCGAGCCTCAAGACCCTACAAGAGCCGAATGGTCTGGACCAGTCAGCCAAGAACCTGAATGCATGGATCGCATCGTTGTTGTCGTAAGCGAACCAAGATCCCTTGCAACCACGCGGGGACATCTTCTGCTTGCGCTGCGCGCCGCCGGATACGAAGTACATGCCCTGGCGCCAGTCGATGCCATGACCGTTCGTTGGCTGACCGAGAACGGCATCCGTTTTCATCCATTGCCCATGGAGCGTGCGGCTATTGCGCCATTCGGCGATACGCTTTTGGCTTTTCGTCTTTGCAGGAAGCTACGAGAGCTCAAACCCCAGGCCGTGCTGACCTGTGCGATCAAGCCGATCGTCTATGGCATACCCGCGGCGCTGATTGCGGGGGTACCGCGCCGGCACGCGCTTGTCACGGGCCTCGGCTATGCGTTCACGGACCGTCACAAATCTCTACGGTGGAGGATGGTCAATGCGGTGGCCCGGCTTCTTTATGCCGCGAGCCTGCGTGTTGCCACCACGGCCACCTTCCAGAACGACGATGACCGCAATGACTTCGGTCGTCTGGGACTGCTCGGACGTACACCAGCCAATGTAGCCAACGGTTCAGGGGTAGATCTCGATCGATTCAAGGTTGCGCCATTACCAGAGAAGCCGCGATTTCTTATGATCGCACGCCTGCTTCGCGACAAAGGCCTCGGCGAATATCTGGGTGCGGCAAGGCTGGTTAAGGCAATTCGACCTGAAGCCCGTTTCGACCTGGTCGGCGATACGGATCCAAATCCCGCGGGATTTCCGGTATCGGAAGTTGAGGCAGCGGTCGCGGACGGAACCATCCGCTATCACGGGCCTGTGGAAGACGTCCGCGGGGTGATCGCCGATTCGCGTATCTTCGTGCTTCCATCCTACCGCGAGGGTACGTCGCGATCTGTCCTGGAGGCGATGGCAATGGGGCGCCCGGTGATCACGACAGATGCGCCGGGTTGTCGCGCGCCGATCGTTCCCGGCGTGAGCGGCCTGCTGGTGCCGGTCGGCGCCGCGCCCCGCTTGGCGGAAGCCATGATCCGCTTGATCGACAACCCAGGTGAAGCCGAATGCATGGGCAAAAACAGTCGATCGATCGCGGAAGAGCGCTATGATATTCGGAAAGTTACCGCTCATATGATGGAAATCATCGAAGCCCGGCACCGAGCCACAGAATGACGTTCGCGGGAAATCCATCGTCGAACCGATACGAGTTCGGAGCCAATTGGGCGTCGTTCATCGACAAGCACTACTCGGCGGAACGCCGCCGCATGGCGGCGGAGAAGCTCTTGTCCTTCCTCGGCAAGCAGACCCTCGAAGGCTTCGACTTCCTCGATATCGGCAGCGGCAGCGGGCTGCACTCGCTTGCCGCCTTCGATGCAAAAGCGGATAGGATACAGTCCTTCGACTTTGACCCGCTCTCGGTAAGCACAACCGGCAAGTTGCGGCAATTGGCGGGTGAGCCGACGAACTGGATCGTCGAACGCGGCGACGTGCTCGACGCCGACTATATGGAGAAGCTAGGCACCTGGAACCTCGTCTATTCCTGGGGCGTGCTCCACCACACCGGCGCGATGTGGCAGGCGATCGAAAATGCGGCGCGCACGGTTGCCCCCGGCGGTCTATTCTTCATCGCTCTCTATTCGTCGAATGTCGTGAAGCCGTCCGCGCAATTCTGGCTCGACGTGAAACGGCGATACAACGGCGCCAACCCTCGCCAAAGGCGGTGGATGGAGTACTGGTACATCTGGCGCTTCGGGCTCGGTCGCAATCCACTTCAACTGCCCTTGCTCGTGAAGCAGATCTATCAAAAGAAAAAAGGTCGCGGCATGAGCTACATGACCGACATCCGCGACTGGCTGGGCGGCTGGCCTATGGAGTTTGCCGACGACCAGGCGGTGATCGATTTCCTGAAGAAACGGTTCGATTTCGAGCTCGTCAGGATATCTACGGGTGAGGCATGCACGGAGTTCCTTTTCCGGAGCCCGAACAGTCGGCCGCCCAAACGGAGCAAGTCGCTTTAAGCGGTCTGTCCGCCGGCTCTCGTCCAGATATGTGGCCGGCCGTTTTCGAGGGTGACGATCTCGTCGCAATTTTCGACTGTTGTGAGCCGGTGCGCGATGATCAGCACCGTCAGGCCGGCGGGCAGCTCGCGGATCGCCTCCATGACCGCGGCCTCGGTCTCCGTGTCGAGCGCGCTCGTGGCTTCGTCGAAGACGAGCACGGAAGCCTGTCTGTACAACGCCCGGGCGATGCCGATGCGCTGGCGCTGACCACCCGATAGACGGACTCCACGCTCGCCGACCCGCGTCTCATAGCCTTGCGGCAAACTTTCGATGAAATCCGCCAGTGCGGCCTGCTGCGCTGCATTGCGCACGCGGTCGCGGTCGATGTTGGCGGGATCGATGCCGAAGGCGATATTGTCGGCGATCGAGGCGTCCGCCAGGAAGATGCTTTGCGGCACATGGGCAATCTGTCTTTGCCAGGCACGCCGTGTGGTTCCGTCCAGCCGCTGCCCGTCGATCTCGATCACTCCGCCAGTCGGCTCGAGCAGACCCATTATCAGATCGACCGTCGTGCTCTTGCCGCTGCCCGTCTTGCCGATGAACCCGACCTTGCTTCCTTTCGAGATCGTGAGATTGAATCGCTCGAGTATCGGCGCTTGGTCAGAAGCGTAACGGAACGACACATCCTTGAGCATGATCGCTCGATCGAATGGGAGACGCTTAGGTGGCGGCTGGTTCCACTCTGGGCCGAGTGGTGCCTCGAGCGCCTGGAGCACGACTTCGGCGCCGGCAAGATTGCTCAGTATCAGGGCCCAATTGCCGTATACAAGCTGCATGGATGGGAGCAGACGCTGCGCTCCAAGGACAAATGTTCCAAGTATCGGCAGAACCTGGCCGGCATCGTTCGAGCGGGTGATGAGGAAATAAGCAAGCGCCGCGATGATCACCATACCCGCAGCTTCGATCGCGAAACGCGGAGCGCCCGCGGCAAGTGCGTTCATTGCATTCGCGCGCTGCAGGCGTAAATCGAGTTCGGTGTACCGCAACAGAAAATACGGTTGGGTGTCGTTGATGATAACATCGCGGATGCCACCCAGTCCCTCTTGGACAGATCGGATGCCTTCCGCCTGCGCGCTGGCGATAATTTGCGCATTCTTCTTGAGGTGCTTGCGGATGACGAGCGACATGGCGAGGTAGACCGCCCCAAAGCCCGCGAAGATAACGAAGGTGATGAAAGAACTCAGAGCAAAAAGGGCAGCGACGATGAAGACGCCGATGACTATGCCGCTGATCGATTGCAACAGGGGCAGCATTACACCCGCGGTAATGGCTTGAACCTGGCGAAGCGCGGCCAACACCGAACTGGAATTGCGCGAAACGTGGTAGCTGTAGGGTTGGCGGAGTACTTGGTCATAGACCTTCACGCCCACCTCATGTCCCAGCGAGAAGACATAAGAGTTCGTGGCCCAGGCAAGGAATATGCGCACGGCGCCGGCTATGATCGCCACCACCGAAAACAGAATCGTCAAATCGAGAAGGCTGTCTGAAGAGCTGGTCAGCCGAAAGCCGGCAAGCTGGCGAGCGAGGAACGACTGGCCGCCAACCGCCTCGGGATTGGCGATGCGCGCAAGAAACGGCAGCAAGGCACCAAGCGTAGCGGCTTCCGCAAGTGCTCCGAACATCATCAAGACAAGGAGGCCGAAAAACTGCCTTTGTCTAGGCTTCGATACCTGCCGCCACAAGCGTCGCAGTGTGTCGAGAGTGCTGCCCGAGTTTCGGTTTCCGCTCAATGCCAAATCGATGTCCGCATTCAGAGCGCTCAATGCACACGTTCGGCGCTCCACGACAAGTCACAACAGATGCCCGCTGGCAACTTTATCACAGAAGCGCGAAGGTGACCTGTCCACAACTGCGCGTATGGGCCAGAGACCGTGATTGCGGTGAGGTGATATGCTTCAATCATGGGTGACGCTATAAAGATTCGGGATCGAAGGCAGCGGCTGGCCTTAATTGCGGCATTGCTTCGTGCACTCGGCGTGTTCTCGGCAGGGGTGGGGACGGCATTTCTGTTCTTTGTGTCGGCATACCCGCTCGGATTGGTCAGCGCCTACCCGGCACCACCTGCTTCGGCAATTGAGGGGCCACTGGGGTTTGCACAGAGAGTTGCGGACGTTGATGATCTCTATCGCCGCACGGGTGAGCCGATGCAGCCATATCTTGAGCGTCTGACAACGGCGGTCGCGCGTGGAATGGTACACTATTGGACAGAAGGTGACCGCTGGTCGGAGGCCGATGCGTCCTACACCCGGATCGGGGTTTTCGACAATTACTTGCTCTGGATGCTCAGCTTTCTTTCGGAATATCGGGAAAACCTGGGGAACTATGAATTTGTAACTCCCCGAAAGGCACTGGATCGGGGCTATGGGTTCTGTTCCCAGGTTTCGAAGATCGTCTACTCTGTCCTTGCCGATCAGGGCATCGAAGCGACGATCTACAGTGCCCCCGAGCACACTGTAGTTGAGTCAAATGGCAACATTCTCGATTCCGACTATGGTGTCTTCGTTCCTCACTCGCTTGAGGATGTACAACAAGACCCGTCGATCATCGACACGTACTACGCGCAATTCGGGCCGATGCTGCCTTTGCTAAGAAGGGCGTATGGTCAGGACTGGCAACCGCTCGGAACTGCCGAAGACTTCAACGGCGTGCGTGCGTACGAGGCAAAGTTCGAACGCCTGAAATGGGCTCCGCCGCTTGCGTTCCTTGCCATTGGTATTTTACTCGTCACCATCGGCATTCTGCTCCAGTATCTTCTTTTAGGACGCGGCCGGCTTGTGCTGCAGCGGGTTCGCGGAATTGCTCGGTCCTCTTGATTTCGTTTGCTCGTGACCATTTCTATAAGCCATCGCCTCGCAGAGGCTTCCGCTTGCAAGCGGCTGCGCCTAGCGGCAACCGGCGACCAATGAGGAAAGGCGGCGGAGCGGATGACGCTGCGAGAGAAATTTCCGATGACTGATGCTGAAGGCCAACAGTCGGCTGCCGGGCCTTCTGCCGCACTGGCTAGAAAGCCTCGTCGCAAAGTACTCTTTGTCATCGGAACGCTTGACCTGGGCGGCACCGAGAGCCAGCTCGTGCTGCTTGCCAAGGAATTGAAGCAGCGCGGCTGGAAGGTAGAAGTCTTTGCGCTTTCACAAGGAGGTGTTCTCTCGGAGACGCTGAATCGCGCCGGGATCCGGGTATTGTACGGACTTCATCGGCCGAATCCCCTACCTGCGTCGCCGACAGTGGCCAAAGTGGGTGCCAAGTCGGGCGCGGCGCCGACGAGGCGCCCGAGTGTGAAGGCGATGCTGGTTCTCGGCGCAGCCGTCACTTCGCTTGTCCTGCGCATCGTCTTGACCCGGCCGCGCGTGGTCCACGCCTTCCTGCCGCTGACCAATTTCCTGGGCGCCTTGGCGGGGCGGGTTGCGCTGGCGCCATTTGTCATCACGTCGCGACGCGGTCTCGGCAACCATCAGGAACGGTGGCCCAGGCTCAAGCGAATGGACCGGATCGCCAATCGGCTTTCCCATGTGGTGGTCGCGAATTCGCATGCGGTCGCGGCCGATATGGCGGCTCGCGACGCCTATGATATCGACAGAATAAGGGTGATCCCGAACGGTCTCGATCTCAGCCGCTTCGATGACATCGTCCATCGCCGGGACGAAACCCGGCGGCGGCTCGGCCTCAGCCAGGACGAAGTCGGCATCATCATAGTCGCGAATTTAATCCCATACAAAGGGCACAGGGATCTCATTCAAGCATTCGCTCTTGCGAGCGAAAGCCGGCCGAATCTGAAGCTGTTCATGGCGGGACAGGACCGAGGCATCGGGCCGGGCCTGGCGGAAGAGGCACGGCGGCTCGGCGTCGGATCGAAAGTCCATGCATTGGGATCACAGAGCGAGGTGCCGGAATTGCTCGCCGGCATGGATGTTGGCGTGATCGCCTCCCATGAGGAAGGTTTTTGCAATGCCCTGATGGAAAAGCTCGCGGCGGGTCTTCCTGTTGTCGCCACCAATGTCGGCGGAAATCCGGAGGCTATCTCCGGTATGCCGGGTTGTGTATTGGTGAAACCTCGTGACCCTGCCGATCTGGCTCGCGGGCTTCTAGCCGTTCTCGACCGATTGCCGGAGCCGACAGCCGACCGGGAATTTAGGCAACGGATGATGCGCGAGCGGTATTCGACAGGAGCTATGGTCGACGCATATGAACGCCTCTATCTCGTGGGCTGACGAATGAGCGGGATTGCCCACTCGGAACGCTCGGCGAGCTCAACGCATCCGCTGCGGGCGGTCCTGACGAACATTTCGGCCGGACTCTGTGCGTTCCTCATCGTCATCTGCCAGTCCTGGTTCTTGCCATACTTTATGCCGTTCTTCACCGGACGGGACGAGTTCGCCAGGCTGGTGTTCCATGCGCTCTATGGCGGAGTGCTGATTGTTTCGGTGGCCGTTCTTGTGACGCGTCGAGACGTGCGTAGCGCGATCCTTCTGCTTGCTATCACCGCCGCCATGGCAGTCGTCCCGGTTGCGCTTCATCCGATCGGGATCGTCGCCAAGTGTTACCTGATCACACTTTTCCTCGGCGGCGCGGCGATTGTGCTCATGCTTGCCTCAGCTCCCGCAATCGTGTTGCGCCTCTCGGCGTCAGTCACAGCGCTCAATGCGGTGGTTTGCTTGCTCGACCTCCTCTTTGCCAGCGGCTTCACCAACACGCCTGGCCGGGCCGCCGGTTTGGCGGTCAATCCCAATGTCGCAGCGGCCGGACTTCTGCTTGGGGCTGCGGCGAGCTACCGCGCCGTCGCACAAAAGTGGCGTGCAAGCTTCCTCGTGCTCGTAGCCATAACGCTTCTCGCGACGCTTTCTCGCTCGACCCTTCTTGCCGCCCTTGCAACGGTGGCGGTTCCGATTGTCGTCCGCATTTGGCAACAATTTCGCAGCGGCCGTCGTTTTCAGATCGATCTTGGGGGCTTGGGCCGTGCGGTCGTCGTCGCTTTTGCACTGCTGGGGGCGATCGGCATCGCGTTGACCACAAATGCTTCCTTCCGTATTGCCACGGACGAATCCTATGCCGGAATTTTGTCTGTAAGCACGGCGCTCAACGAAGCATCGAAGGCTGTCGATCGATCTCCGCCAGCCGCTACGGTGTCAATTGCGCCACCGCCTGAAGGGGCGTCGGCAAATCAACCGGCTCCGCCTCGGGCAAGTTCTGCTGACACTACCGCGCCCCTCGCCGTCGAACCCCCGAGCGGTTCGGCCGCCGCTAAGGGCGGTGCATCCGCGGACGCCGTAAATTCGTCTCCTCTGCTATCCGGCCCCGCGCCCGCGGCTAACCAATCCACGAACGTCGCCAAGATGCAGGCGCTCGGCGAACGCCTGACCGATGAAGGCAAGAGGAACTCGATTTCGGCAAGGGCTCTCTTTCTCGAGCGCGGCCTGCTCGCCTATCGAGAAGGCGGTTTTTTCGGTCGCGGACTTGAACAGGCGCAAGCCCTTGCGCCTCACAACACCTTCGTCCTGTTTGCAATCGCTTTCGGTCACCTCGGCTGGCTGATTCCGATTGGCTTGGTCTGCTTCGCCTTTTGCTTTGCCCGGAACGCTGGTGATCTTGCCCTTGGTGTCGCGGTCATGGGGGTGGCGCTGACCTCGCATGACCTCTTGCTGACACCAAGCCTCTTTCTTCCAATCGCGCTCGGAATTGGCGGCATGCTCGCCGCACGAAAAGTCGCTGCCATAAAGCCGTCGCCGACAGAGAAAGGCGAGCCTTGGAGCTTTGCTTGCGGAACATTGGCAGGCGTCGCGGCCTTCGGGGCCGGCTGCATCGCGATACTGCTCGTCACACCACCGCTTATTACCGGGCGGCTGCAGAACGAAACCATGTTTGCCGCCCGAGGCGGATACGAAACGCTGCTTCCGCGGCCACCATTTCCCGGCCTTTTCCAGTTAGGCAACCTGTCTGACATTCCGCCTTTGCAAGCATCCAATTTGCGCGAAAACGGAACATCGCTACATCGCGTCGGCTGGTCTTCTCACGCATGGCCTGCCGTCAGGCAGGGCGAGTATACTTTTCGCCGGCCGGATGCTGTGCTGTTCGCGCCCACGGATTCGAGCGACCCTCGCAGCAATGACCGAACCTACGAGGTCGCCGTTCCGCTGTCGGTCAGTGCACTATGCTTCATTCTTCTGGGCACGATCATTGCATGGTCGATTGCAACTGTGGCTGCCGTGACGCCACTAACAAGTCGGTCTAAAGCCTCCGGATGATTTTCGGAACAATAAGTCTCGCGCCGAAGATCGACAGGTGATGATCGTCGACGTAGAGGCTATGTCCGGCGCTGTCGTCGCATGGCACAGAACTGCGGGCTCAATTGCTCATGCTGGTTGTCGAAGGCTGCATGGCGTTCGATACACGAGTTCGCCCGTCGGCTGCGGCTAGGGCCTGGTGGAGACCGATCGTTCGCGCAAGGCCGACGTCGGTCTCCGGTGTCAAGTTTCGGCGCAGGTGAGCTTTGTCGCGGTAAATGAACTCGCCATTGATGTAGGTGGCGCAATGCCTGTCCGGACACATGCCTTTGAGTGGATCGACGAAGAACACCCCATTTTCATCCGCAAGCGACTCTAACGCGGTCACCACCGGCGACCAACGCCGTAGGATTTGCTCGCTATCCATGTCTGTCGAACAACGTCTCAGCATCCCGCTTTCGCGCATTGCCGCGCAGGACGTCAGATCCACGCCTGGCACCGGCACCTGTCCAATGATTCCGATGCGTCGTTGCCGAGCGGTGATTTCTTTTACGAGGCTGAGCAAGCCATCGCGCAACAGCAGGACCCTGTCCGCCTGCCGGCCGTCATCGGCGACGACATTGGTGTCAGCAAGGTTTGTCCAGGCGGAAGACAGGACCACGAGGTCGATATCTTTTCGCTGTCTCAGCATATGGACGACCGCCTTTCGGGAAGACGCGCAGCTTTCCTGGTAGTCGGGGTGCTCTGGAAAATCGCGATGGACACCTTCTCCGAATGCGGCCGGGCACGCGCGATAAAGAAAGAAGGCGGTATTCTCGTGCTGGCCGGCAGCATCGAACAGCGGGGCGAGGTGTTCGGCGTGGCTATCGCCCCACAGGACGGCGTGATGTCTCGCTTTGCCCCAGGGCGCCCCAAACGCGCAAAAGGTGCTGCCCAGTTCAGGAATGACGACCGTCTGTGGACACGGCCAGTCCCACATCACCTCGAGGCTGCGCATTGCCTCGGCTTCTTTCGGAATCCTGCTGGTGAAACCGCCGGCTTCGAAGATCGCATTGCCGCTCAGGCAAACTGTCGCCGCGGCGGCAACACCGGCGGCAAATGCCCTGGATGGAGGCGCCCGCAGACGGCGAACGGGTTCCTCGACGAACCGCCAAGAGAAATACGCCGCCAGCCCTGCCACGGCGACAAGGACAGACGCTTCGGCCGCCGTCGGCATTTCGGTGCCTGCATAGTGGCGGAAGAAGACCAGGATCGGCCAATGCCAGAGATAAAGGCTATAAGAAATCTTGCCCGTCGATCGCAAAGGTGCGCTCGCAAGCAGCGCCGAGATCATTGACTGCGAACGCGGCCAGATGAGCAGGCCAGCGCCGATCACCGGGAAGAGAGCGCTCAGCCCCGGAAACGGTTGGTTCGGCGACAGCCAGATGGTGCTGGCGGCGACCAGGCAAAGGCCGACCAGTCCGAAAGCTTCGGAAGTGCCTCGGTGGCGAACGGGCGCCGCAAAGACCAGCAGGCTGCCGAGAGCCAGTTCCCAGGCTCGGCCGAAGGGAACATAGAACGCTCGCTTTGGATCGATCGCCACCAGATGGAGGGCAATCGAGAAGCTGATCAGTGCAACCATACAGATCAGCGCGATGATCGGCGGACGGCGGCGCCGTGCCAACCGGTTCGCCATCAGAAGCAAAACCGGCCATACCAGGTAAAACTGCTCTTCGACGCCGAGCGACCAGAGATGGAGCAGGGGCAGAAGCGTCGACTCGCGGTCGAAATAGCCCGTGTTCCAGAGAAAGTAGTAGTTCCCCAGCCCGACGGTAGAATATGCCGCGCTGCGCCCTAAGTTGGCATAGTCCCCGGGGGGCAACAGAAACCATCCCGCAATGAGCGAGAAGCAGATCGTTACCAGCATCGCCGGCAGAATGCGGCGCATGCGCCTGGCGTAGAACTCGATCAGGGACAGTTCGCCGCCTTCAGCCACCAAAAGGCGGGTGATCAAGTAGCCAGAAATGACAAAGAAGATATCGACGCCGACGAAGCCCCCCGCAAAACCGGGCACTTCAAAATGGAAAAGAATGACGGCGACCACTGCGATTGCGCGCAATCCGTCGATATCTGGCCGATAGTCGGACTTCACGGCTCCCTCCGGGTTATTTCCCGGCCTCACAGCCCAATTGCGTATCATGAGTCGATGGCCGGACATATGCAACGGCGGCACCCGCGATTCGACTTACAAGTCGCATTTCGAGAAACGTGGGGATACCCTCACAATTTGTTTCGCGCTGGAGCGACGAAAACCTAAACATTGGTGCGCGTGTGCCAGAATCAGTCCTGCTCCTGGATCGGGGCATCGGACCAGTGGCGGCTTTTCGGAGGGAGTATTCATTCGTTAATGATATCGGGGCGATGAAAACTTGCTCGCTTGATAGAAAAACGGGTTGTTCGTCCCGTCCCTGACTGTATAGAAGATTGTCCCGTGCGTTGCGAGGCCCACGGGTCGTTCTGGAGGCTGTCAACGTTGGACAACCATAGCGCGGACATGGTTGAATTCGGCCAGCACGCACATGTGTTGGTTACTGGTGGCGCAGGCTTCGTAGGGTCGGCACTGGTCGATATGTTGCTTGCGCGCAATTGCACCGTGACCGTTGTCGATGATCTTTCGAACGGCCTGCTTCGCAATCTGCCGACTGGTGACCCTCGCCTGACGATCCGTACCTTCAGGGTCGGCGATCCGGCATATAATGGGGCGGTCCAGGATGAGGTTGGCCTTGCCGATGCCGTCTTCCATCTGGCGAGTCCGATCGGCGTTGAGCGTGCTCACAAGGAACGCTTCGCCGTCACCAGCGGCATTCTCGAATCAGGCTGTTCAATCGTCGAAGCATGCCGGCTGCACAGGCGCCCGCTTCTTTATACGTCGAGTTCAGAAGTTTACGGCTCCGGTCGGGACCGGCCAATCACAGAGTCCGATCCAGTTATGACGGATCTCCGACCGCGATGGGGTTATGCCGCTGCCAAGGCAGCCGTTGAGCATCTGGTTGCTGGACTGTTTTTCGATTTGGGCATCCCTAGCTGGATCGTTCGACCATTCAACATGGCCGGACCGCGCCAGCGCTCGGCGACCGGCCTCGTATTGCCAGTGTTTGTCAACGCGGCGTTGCGGGGCGAACCGCTTGTGGTTCACGACGATGGCGAGCAGAGGCGCGCGTTTCTCCACGTAGCCGATGCCGCCGAGGGGTTGCTTCTGGTGATGCAGTGCCGGTCGTTGCGAGGCCGGCCAGTCAACCTGGGCGGCAGCGAGGCGGTTCAGATTGGAAATCTCGCCAAGATGGTCGTAGACGCCACCAGGACGAGTGCGCCCATCGTTATGAAACCTTCCAGTGCGGTCTTTGGTGAGCGGTTTGCCGTGACGCATGACCGCGTGCCTGACACAAGTCTGTTGACCTCCATGACCGGATGGCGACCACTGCGAAGCACCAAACAGACAGTGGTCGACTGCATCGAGCACATGCGTGCCGAACGAGCAATGGCTTGACACCTGGTCCATTGGTCCCGTTCATCGGGGCTCTGCTCATATCGGCCGTTTGTGTGTGGCTGTTTGCGCGTCTGGCGATACGCATCGGAGCGGTCTCAAAGGTTAAGAGCGACCGATGGCACACATCGGGCGAGGTTCCCCGGCTGGCAGGGCCGGCCATGCTGATCGCGATGTCTCCGTGGCTTCCGGTTGAGTATATTCTTCTGCTGGCTGTTTTCTGCCTGATCGGCGCGCTGGATGACGTCCGATCCCTTTCCGCCGGTGTCAAGGCAGCGGCATTGGCCGCTGCCGCGATTTTAGCTGGCATCATTACAGGTCTGTGGTGGGTCCCGATCGTCATTTGGATAGCTTGCAACGCGGTCAACATGCTCGACCATGCGGATGGTCTTGCCGCGAGTGCAATCACGGCCGCCTTCCTGGGGCTCGGCGGCGATATCGGGATGGCCGGCGCGGGTGCGTGTGTCGGGTTCCTCTGCTTCAACTATCCGCCCGCCCGCGTTTTCATGGGCGACAGCGGCAGCCTTCTCCTCGGAGCGGCAATCGTGCTTCTTGCCTCGAAAAGAGGTTTTGACGCCTCGTTGGCGTGGATTGCCGTCCCTCTGATTGATGCAATATTCGTAACGACTCGCCGCTTGCTACAGGGGCGGAGGCCCTGGATGGGCGGCACGGATCACCTTGGTCATAGCTTGCTTCGGATTGGTGTGAACCGTCAGGTTTTGCCGGCTATCTACGCAGTGACGGCACTGGCGATAGGGCTGACATTTTCTGCTTTGGCTAATCCTTAGGCCGCTCTTCGCGATACCGATGGATCAGACTCGGCGGCTCCGCTCATTGTCTGCTACGAACGCCTGCCGGACCCACATCAGCGGCTCGCTGGCTGCCGAGCTCACGCAGATTTGCAGAATCGGCTTGAGGGCGGAGACGCGAGGCCGTCGTGGCACGGGTGGGCCCCGACACTGATCGCAACGGGCAGACGCTGTTGATTTGGCAAGCAAAACGCGCCGTTAAGCTTCATGCAATCTATGCAGCATAGACTGCCCGCCAGATTGCGAGGCACCATGAAGCGCAAACCATTATTGTTTTTCGCCTTCCCGGCCTTTGTCCTGCTGATCCTGGCGGCGGAGCGAATGGCCACGATCCTGCTCGGAACCTATCCCGCAAGCCCCGGTATGTGGAAGGTCTGGCTCACCTTGCACCCATCGTCCGGAATGGTCTGGCAGCAGGTCGATGTCTATCTGGGAGGGTCGATGGCCCTGGATTTCGCCCTGCTGGGCGCGGCGCTGGGGATCTGCTGGATGGCAAGTCAGGCCAGAAGGTCGGCAGCTTTCTTTCTTGCCAACCATGGCAGCTTGATCCTCGCGGCGTCGATGATTTTAATCGGCGGCCGCTCGCAGACCGCCAGCACCATTGCCGGGTTCACGGCGCCGAGCGGCTTTCAGTTCTCACTGACGATGGACTTCACCTGGCTGAACTGCCTGCTGGCGGTCATCGGGGTGACGGCGTGCGCCTATTGCCATTTCGCCTATATCCGCGAACTCGGCATGCGCGTTGAACCGCTGCGTGTCCGGCTCATGGCGTTGCAGAGAGATTTCTAGCGCAGCGCGGCCGAGGCCGAAGCTAGTTTATCTTGTGATAGGTGACCTTGCCTTCCGGGGATACGATCCGCTGGTAGTTGGAGCTTGGCGCGGGAGGCGCTGCCGGAGCCGGCCTCCTTCGCGTTGTGCGCGGCATATCCTCGGTGGCCGGTTCCGCCTCGGTGGCGCTGGCAACCGCCGCCGTATCTTCGGCGGGCGGGGGGAGCTCCACGACGCGCGGCTCGTCGCCACCGTGATTTCCCGACATTTCCGGTGCCTGCTTGGCGATGCTGGCGTTGACCTCGCCGAAGCTCGCCCGCAACCGGTCGTCCAGCGCCTCGAACCGGCTTTGAAATCCGTTGTTGACCGTGTCCAGCCGCGCGCTCATTCGCTGCTCGAACTGGCCGAGGTCTTCCAGCCGCGCCTCGATCGCGCGCAGGTCGTTGATGCCACGGTAGAGATAGACGGCAGCGGTGGCGTTCAGAAGGGCAAACAGCGCCAGGCCGACGCAGACGGCAACGGCCACTCTGAACCGGCTCTTCTCCTTGTCGAGCAACGGCGGCTCGACCGCCGCCACCAGTTCGTCGGGATCGCTGATCGTTGTCATTGGACCACCACCTTGGTGCCGACAGGCACGCGCCTGAAAAGATCGATGACATCGGTATTGGTCAAGCGAAAACAGCCCGACGTGCCGTCGAAACCCACGCCCGAAGGGTCGTTGGTGCCATGGATGCGATAGAGCGTATCGCGACCGTCCCGAAGCAGATAGAGCGCTCTTGCGCCGAGCGGATTGTACGGCCCCGAGGGAACCATCTCAGGCAACTCCGGCCGGCGGGCGCGCATTTCCTTGGGCGGGCGCCAAGCCGGCCATTCCGTCTTTGACCCCACCTGGACCGTACCCGTCCAGCCAAACCCATCGCGTCCGACGCTGATCCGGTAGCGCAGGGCCTCGCCCTTGCCGGTCACCAGGTAGAGCGCTTTTTCCTGCTTGCGGATGATTATGGTTCCAATCTTCTCGGCCGTGGGAAACGCCACCGTCTTGCGCAGGCTGGGACCCATGGCCGGCAAAGGCGGGCGGCTGTCCGCCCACGCGCTCTGTCCGGCTGGAAGCGCCAGCGCCAGGCCGAGGAGGCAGGCGGCCGTCAGTCGAAAGCGATGGCCGCTAGCGGGCCGCATCGTCGAGCCGCTCGCGGAACATCTTCTTCAGATCCTTGTTGAAGCGGGCCCGGCCATCCACTTCGGACGGCAGCATCGCGCGGTTCAGGGCGTCGGCCAGCAGGGCGTTGTCGAGGCTGACCGACTTGATGTTCGGCGCCTTGAAGATCTTCTCCAGCTCGCCGCGCGAGAAGTGGTTGCCGAACCATTTGCGCTTGTGCTTGTTGGCCACCAACGTGATGCTGACGTTATTGCCGCGCAGCTCGCGGATCTTCTTGTAGAGCCGTTTGCCTTGCCGCAGCGAAGCGACATTGAGCTCGAAGACGATGAAGATCTCGTCGCTCGTCGACAGCACGGAATTTTGCCAGGGCGTTTCGATGTTCGGCAGGTCGATGACGATGTCGTCGAAACGGTAGGCGACAAGGTCGAGCAGCCGGAAGACGAAATCGGCGCCCTGCCGCTCGAACGGCAGCTGCGGCCGCTCGAAGGCATAGAGCGTCAGGCCGGAAGGCCGCGACAGCTTGATGACATCCATCAGTTCGACATCGAGCCGTTCCGGCTGGCCGATGATGCCGGCAAGGTCGAACTGGTTGAACAGGTTGAGATAGGCGCCGCAATTGGCACTCTGGAAGTCGAGGTCGACCAGGCAGGTCGAGGCCGCGCGCTCGGTCGATTTCGAGGCCAGGAATTCAGCTGCCGACAACGCCAGCGTCGTGGCGCCGGCGCCGCCGCTGGCGCCGACGAAGGTGATGATGCGGCTTTTGGTGCCCTGGTTGCCGCTGTCGTGGAAGGTGACGGCGTTGAGCAGCTCCTTGCCGTCGAGCGGCTTGTGCAGCCAGTCGGAGGCGTTCATGCGCACCAGCACGCGCGTCTGTTCGGACGTCAGCTCGTCCGAAACCGCGATCAGCGGCACGGTTGCCCACAGTCCACGCGCCTCGACGATGCCTGGATTGCCAAGCAATTCGCCATTGCCGAGATCGAGGATGACGATGCCCGGGCGCGTCTCGGCCGGTGGGCCTTTGAGGAAGTCGCCCGTCTCGGCAACCCGCACGTCATAGATCGCCAGCGCATCGAGCCGGGTCGCCACATCGCGCTTGAAATTCGGATCGGAGGAAAATAGCGCGACCTGCTTTCGCTTGGTGGGCAGGACCTTGGTGTTGATGGCGTTCATGGATAGGTGCTTTTCATGTCTTCGCCCGTGACCGTGCTCAGCATGGAGGGCATGGTGATGGTTCCGAATCCGAGAAACCCGGCCAGAAAGAAGAACTGGAAGGGATGATTGACAATACTGACGGTGATCGTTGGCACCGGCCCGTTGGGGCGCGTCCAGTAGCCGAGGCCTGAAGCCTGATATTGGACCTGGACCTCGGACTTCAGAAGGGTTGGCAGGAATGTCAGCATGCCCGGCCGGGAGCTGCTGCCGCTAAAGATAAAGTCGAAAGCGGCTTGGCTCACATTGAGGTTCTGGCACGTGGCGCCTGTTCCGCAGCTGCAAGATACTGCTCCGGCGGCACTGGCGGTACAGATGTAGCTGTAAGTGTTGGCTGGAACCGCCTTTCCCACGTCCAGTGGGTCGCTGGGGGTTTTTGCCTCGAGCAGAAGTCCGCTGGCGATCGGAGCGGAAATCTGCGCCAGCCTGGCGCCAGCCTGCACCGCCTTGTTGCCGGCATTCCATTGGTAGAAAGCGTAGCCGAAGTCGACGAAACCAAGCAGCAGAGTGAGCAGCACGGGCATTGCGATGGCCGCCTCCACCATTGTCGCGCCGGATTGGTTTCTCCAGAACGTGCCGCCCGACATCACCATCCCAAGACACGCTCCTGATGGAAAACATTGAGCGTAAGGGCACCAAAGCCAAGATAAGACCAGAGGCCCAGGGTGGGATATGGATATGCGGTGCTGACCTGCACGACAACGACAGTGCCGGTGCTGCTGAGATAGAGCTCGGTACCGGTCGTGGGATCGATCGCCTGGAGCGATTGTACTGGCGTGACGGTGACTTGACCCACGGTCCACCCGGTAACCCTCTGGCTGCCGTTCGTGACGGCCCCGTTTACCGCGAGGTTTTTTGCCAACGTTGAACAAGTATTCCAGTCACTGCTGCAGCGCGCCATATAGCGAGCGGCATCCTCGACGCCAGCTGCGAGAAGCAGGCGCGTGTTGAAGATGTTCGAGAATTCGAAGACGCCGGCCGACAGCAGCAACACGAGTGGCATGACGATCGCTATCTCGACCAAGGCAGAGCCTTGTTCGTCATGGTGGAACCGCTGGAGGAACTGCCTTAGTTTGATGAACATGGCGCTACCGGTACAATTGCGCTTCGTTGCGAAACGCCTTGTCGACAAGGGTATTATTGGCAAAGGCGCCATCCACGTCGACGATCTCCAGACTGATGGGTTTCTCGCCTGCGGAAGGATCGTCTGGATCCTTCGTGTTGTCCTGCTTCTGAACCGGCGTGTTAATGAACACGCTGACATAGCCGTCCGGCTTGATCGAGACGTGACCGTTTAGCTTGTCCTCGTTGGCGAGGCAGTTGACGATCGCCATGTTGAGCAGCCGGCGATCTGGATCGAGTGTCGGGTTAGGACCCTTGTAGCAGGATGGATCGCCGCTTTCCTTGGTCGGATTCAGCGACTTGTCACCGACAAGGCTTTTGGCGATCTCGTACTTGTAGACGTCATATCTTGATGCGGGAGCGCTCGTGGAGCCGGTCGGGTTGGTGGTGCTGGGGACGTTCGGATACGCCGTCCCGTGGTTGACCTGCCAGTAGCTTGTCCAGAAGCTCTGCGATCCGATCGCGTCGGACATTCCCTTCGCATCGACGTAGTTGGTGCCCGGAGGCAAAGGCAACGCGGTGTTGTCCGTCACGGGATCGTACTTGCTGCAGCCGGTCTTCTGGCCCTTGCGAACGTTGGTCGCCGGCCTGTAATTGAAGTCCTTGCTGTCGTTGTTCAACGAGCCGCTGTAGAGATCGAATCGGGTGTTGAGGCCAGTGTTGACCTGGCCAAGGGTGACGCCGGTCTTCGTGGTCAGTGCGTTGCGATTGTAACAGGTTCCCGAGGTGCCGATCGCAATGGCATCTCGCAGCGAGCTGAGATTGTTGTCGATCAGGCCGAAATTGCCGGGGCCAGGATTGGAATCGACTTTCAAAATACGGAACTCTCTCCCGTAAGTATCGCCCGAGGCAAAGGCTTGCTGGATCGTCTTGCTGGTCGAAGAATCCGCTGTCTCGAACGGGTTGCACATGAACAGGGGAACGGTTTCGCAGATTGACTGAACGAACCCGGCCACCGCCTGCGGCTGGATATCCATGGTGTCCTTGCTGCCGACCAGACTTGCCGGAAAGATCGTCGCGAAGGCACCTGCGCCAGCCGCAACGCCGGAAGCGTTGATCGTGACTTCAGCGAATGAAACAGCCTTGGGATCGGTGCTTGCCCAGTTTGTGCCATCGGCATCGACGCCGGCAGCACTCAATGCGGTTTCGTCGCTGGCGGGGATGCCGGTCAGATAGGTGACGGTCATATCGGCTAAAACCAGCGGATGATCCCCGGATGTCGAAAACAGGGTGTTGTTGGTGACGAGGGTTGTCACGGCCAAGTTGGCCCGGGTGATGGAATCCGATCTGCCGTCCAGTTCCGCGGCGGCGGCAAGCGCCATCGCGTCGATGCCCTTCTGCAGATCGTTGTGGAGGCTGTTGACGCGGCTCATGTCGATGGCAAGCACCGAGAAGCCGATGAGCACGGGTATCATAATCGCTACGAGGATCATCGCTATGCCGCGTTGATCGTTCCAGAAGGCTCGAATGGTCCCCAACATGACCTTACTCTCTGCTCTCTCGCGCAAGGGCCCCTCGCATGCCCAGCGCCCTCCGCATCCTTCCGTTCAGTTCACGGCGTCGTCACACCCGATCCACCGACATTGACCGTGATGGCCGGCGGTGGCGGGGGTGGCGGCGGAAATTTGTAGTTGTGCGCGATAGCGGCGGCGCGCGTGCCGTCGCCTTCGATATGCGTGTTCCTGGAGGCCGGATTGAGCGGGTCGACCGTCTGAAGCATCGAGTTGAACTTCTGCGTGTCGCCGGCGGCCAAGGTCACCGTGTCGTAGTGGTTCAGATAGTCCGCGGCGCAGCCCGAAAGCGACCCGGCGCACAGAATGAGGATCAAGGCGCTATTTCTTGACATAGAGCATCTTGTCCTTCGATTTGAAATCCAGCATGTGGCCATAGGGGCCGGTGACGCCGTCGCCTGTTTCATATTTGCGGATCATGTCCTTGTTCACTTCGAGCTGCCCGAGCACGAAGAACTCCGGATCGTTCGCGGGCCGCGTCTTGTCGAAAGGCGTCGCCAGCTGTTCGCCGGGCTTCACCGGCCGCACGATGTGCGGCGTGACGACGACGACCAGTTCGGTCTCTTCCTTCTGGCTGTTCGAATTGCGAAACAGCGTGCCGATGACCGGCACCTGGCCGAGCCATGGCACCTGCTCCTGAAGCTTCGCCGTCTTGCTCGACAGGAGCCCGCCGACCGCGAAGCTCTGACCGTCGCGCAGCTCGACGACGGTTTCCAGCTTGCGGTTGGTGAAGATCGGATCGCCGGCTGTGGTGAAGCCGGTCAGGTCGCTGACCTCGGGCGCCAGCTGGATGTGGATCTTGTCGTCGGCGAGCACCACCGGCGTGAACAGGAGATTGACGCCGAATTGCTTGTACTCGATCTGGACCTCGCCATCTTTGTTGACACTGCGGATGGGAACCTGGCCGCCGGCGTTGAAACTGGCGGGTTCGCCGGAGAGCGTGGTCAGGTTTGGCTCGGCCAGTGTGCGCACCACGCCCTTGGCCTCCAGCGCCTCGATGATCAGATCGACCTTGATGTTGCTGTCGATGACGCGCGTGATCAGCGCTGCGAACGGATTGCTGTTCGACAACAGACCACTGACGAGGTCGCCCGCTCCGAGCTCCGCCCCGTCCTTGTCCACGGTGGCAATACCAGTTGCGACCCGAGTCGTGCCGCTGCTGTTCCTGCTCCTGATCGACACGCCAAGGTCGCGGCCGGCATTGCGTTTTGCTTCCAGCACACGCACTTCGAGGTTGACCTGCTGGCTGTCGTCGACCGTGACGGCATTGATGATGGCATCGGGCCCGTATTGCTGGGCAACCTCCATGATGGCCGCCAGCGTGGCGCCGTCCTTGACATGGCCGCCAAGCCGCACCCTGCCATTCACCGAGCCGATTTCGATGCGCGATCTCGGCGAAACCTGGCGGATCGCCGCCGCCATGTCGCTGACATCGACGCCGACCTCGATCTGGATGACGCCAAGCGAGCGCTTGTCCGGCGAGAACAGGTTGACCGTGGTGGTGCCGGCGCCCTTGCCGATGACATAGAGCGTGCGGTCGGTCATTGGCTGCGCATCGGCGATCTTCTCGTCGCCGACGACGATGTCGCCGAGATTGGCATTTACCTGGATTGTCACCGATTGCGACATCGGCAGGAAAACACGATGGACGCTGGGGTTGGACACGTCGATGAAGCGGTCAGCCGCCTCGGCCACGAGGCTCGACAGCAAAAACGCCACCAGACAGGCCAACGCGCCCGCCGCCATCCTCAACCAAGTCCCCTGCATCCCCGTCTCCCAAATGCTGCTTAAGGCAGCCACCGTGTCGCGCGGTATTATGCCGCAATACTATCATGGTTGTCGCGGCACGTCATATGTCTCGAGCTTCACGCCCCGGAACACGCCTACCGACACATTCTTCGGCGGCTCAGGCTGTACATACTTGACCACTTCCTTGACGACTTCCCGCACTTCAGCTGCCGCCGCTGGAGCGGGCTTAGCCTTGCCCAGTTCGTCAAGCCGGCTTCCAACGCGCTCCACGGCCTGGGTGAGCCCGGCAATCTTTTCCTCGGCACGCTTGCGCTCAGCTTCCGCCAATGCGTCCGCGGCAGCTTTCTTCTCGAGTTCGGCCTGTCGCTTGGCGACGTCTTCTGGCATTTCGCCGGTCAGGTCGGAAAGCGTCACCCGCTCGGTGGCCTCGCCCTTGCTGGCCGCCGCCTGGCGCAGCGCCAGAGACAATTGGCCGGCGCCGGCTGCCAGGGTCAGCTTCTGTGCGTCCTTGGTGCTGACCTCGAGCGTCACCGACTTGACGACGGTCGGGCTGTCCTTGCTCACATCTGCAACCTGGTCGATGGCGAGAACCTTCATGCTCTGCAGCAGCACGTCGACAAAACTCTTGTCCGCACCGTCGTCCCCACGCACCGTGCGCGTCAGCAGAATATCGACGCGGTCGCCGGGGAAAACGAATCCAGCCACCCCAAGCACGTCGTTGACCCTGATGGAAACGGCTTTCATGCCTTCGCCAAGCACCGCCGAGAGCGTGGCGCGCTGGCCGGGGCCGGTGATCTTGGTGGCGAGAACGGGCTCGTTGGTGCCGATCGCCTGCAGCGCCTGCTTTACGCCTTCGCCAGCCAGCATTTCTTTCGTTGTCTTGAAAGCGCCGGCCGGAACCGCGCCGGCCGGCCACGCGATTTCGCGCAACTTGTCCTCGGTCAGCGTGTCACCGAATTTCAAAGGTATGGCCGCCACCACCACCGTATCGTGCGGGACGTCATCCGTCCGCGCCATGGCATTGCGCTGGCTGGCAAGCCAGATATTGGCGAGCACCACCGCCAGTACGCCGAACACGCCGGCGAGGACAATCATGATAAGCGTATTAGCGCGCATCTTCCCACCCCACCATCGCCCGCCGGGCGAATGTCAACCCCTTCGAAGCACTATGCTCTGGGCCGAAATCGAACGATTCCGGCCCAGGGCGTTTCTGATCAACTGGACGTGGCGCAAGCGCCAGTGCCAGTGCCTGCGGCGTCGACACCCTTGCCGCTCAGGTTCGCGCAAAGGCCGGTGAATTGACTGCCGACCCAGCTACCGATGGCAATAATCGCAACGATCGATGCCGCTGCAACGATGCCGATCAGGATCGAGTATTCCACCATGGCAGCGCCGTTCTCATCGTCGTGGAACTGCCTAGCTACGTCGATAAGCCACTTCATGATGCCATCTCTCCCTCCCTGGCCGATTCCGACCGAGGGCGTTTCTGATCAACTAGAAGTGGCGCAAGTGCCAGTGCCAGTGCCAGCGGCGTCGAGACCCTTGCCGCTCAGCTTCGCGCAAAGGCCGGTGAACTGGCTGCCGACCCAGCTACCGATAGCGATGACCGCAACAATCGATGCCGCGGCGATGATGCCGATCAGGATAGAATATTCGACCATGGCAGCGCCGTTTTCGTCGTCGCGGAACTGCCGGGTCATCGTCATGAGCTTCTTCATGTCAATTTCTCCCTTTGGAGGTTTGAACCCGACGAGACAGAGCCAAGGATGAACTCCATACCCAAGCATCCCCCGTCATCTCGATCCTAGGTCCCGAGAAATTGCGGAGTCAAACGGGATTAACGGTTCCTTAACTTCCCAATACATGAACTTGCGAGTTGAACGCGGCTTTGGATTTGAGCAAGAGCTTGATTCGTCTAATTTTTCAAGCGTCCTTAACCATTCGTTCACAATTATGCGCTGAGCCTAATTAAGCGACGACTACTTTAGAGATATGGCATACTCCTTTATATCTAAGGGGTTATAGCCAGATATGGATCGGATTCCGATGTCGGGGCACGCAAGGGCACAGGAGGCTCTAAAGCTTAGTCGGTCACTCATGTTTGGCGGCGCGAGGACCATAAATAAAAACGATATTTTTCAGGTGCGCTTCTTAACTATGTTGAAAGTATTGCCCGCGTGTGAGGCGCCCCGGCGCTTGTGCGTCGCTTGGTTAACGTTTAGTTTCCGCTAATATGCGCTGGAGGGGTATAAGGGATTATGCTGGGGCGGTTTATCAAGGGACCAAGCGAGCAGCAGGCCGCGACAAAGGCCGAGCCGCTGACTGTACTGCCCATCGTTCCGGCTGTTTCTCCAGTTGTTGATATAGAACCCCATGGCGACGACTTCCTGACGCTGAAAGTCGAACTGCATCGCCATTTGATTGACAGGTTCAATCTATCCGCGCTCGAAACTGCGTCCAAGGACGAGATTCTGAACGAGATCCGCCCGATCGTGCGCGAGTTCGTGCGCACCCACAGTGTGCCGCTGAACGCTCGCGAGCTTGATCAAATTACCAGCGAGACTGCCGACGAGATGCTGGGACTCGGCCCGATCGAACCGTTGCTCAAGGATGACACGATCACCGATATCCTGATCAACACCCACAAACGCGTCTTCATCGAGCGGCGTGGCCTGGTTGAAGAGACGGCCATCCGGTTTCGTGACGAGGCGCATCTGCTGCGGGTCATCAACAAGATCGTTTCAGCCATCGGCCGGCGCGTCGATGAATCCTCGCCGATGGTGGATGCCCGGTTGGAAGATGGCTCCCGTGTCAACATCGCGGTGCGGCCAATCTCGGTCGACGGCCCGTTGGTGTCGATCCGGAAGTTCTCCAAGAATCCCTATTCGCTCGAACGCCTGGTGGCGCTCAACTCGATCCGTCCGCCAATGGTCGATCTGCTGCGGATCGCCGTGCAGGCGCGCAAGTCGATCCTCGTTTCGGGAGGGACGGGCAGCGGCAAGACGACTTTGCTCAACGCGCTGTCGAGCTACATCCCGTCCAGGGAGCGCCTGATCACCATCGAGGACGCGGCGGAACTGCAGCTGCAGCAGCCTCATGTCGGCCGGCTGGAGACACGCCCGCCCAGTGTGGAAGGAAAGGGAGAGGTTCGCCAGCGCGAGCTGGTCAAGAACGCGCTCCGCATGCGTCCCGACCGTATCATCGTCGGCGAGGTTCGCGGCGAAGAGGCCTTCGACATGCTGCAGGCCATGAACACCGGCCACGAGGGCTCGATGACCACCATCCATGCCAACACGCCGCGCGATGCGATCTCGCGGCTTGAGCAGATGGTCGGCATGGCGGGAATGCCGATGACGCATGAGTCCATCAGGGCGCAGATTGCGTCCGCCATCGACGTCATCGTGCAGACACAGCGCCTGTCCGACGGCGGCCGGCGCGTGACATCGATATCGGAGATTACCGGTATGGAAGGAAATGTCGTCCAGATGCAGGAGATCTACACCTTCGTGCGTCGCGAGGTGACGGTTGACGGTCAGATCGTCGGGGAATTTCGCGCTACCGGCGTTCGCCCACGTTTTGCCCCGGAAGCGGCGACTCTCGGGCACCATTTCGCCAAGGACGCCTTCAATCCCCAGGTTGCGCTCTAATGCCCACCGGCCAGACCTTGCTCTACTTTATTTACACGCTCGCGGCCGCGGCCGTCATTCTCGCCGGCGAGGCGCTTTATCTGTCCCTCGCCGATCGCCGATCCCGTGCCGGCATGATCAACCGGCGGCTGAAGCGATTGTCCGATGAGGTCCCGGCCGAAAGGACCTTGCAGGGATTGCTGCGCGAACGCGGCCTGACGGATACCGGTGATTTTCTTTTCGGAATGGTCGGCTTGAACAGGCTCTACACCCAATCCGGCATTACCGGAAACCCGCTGACTTTCGCCGCGATGTTCCTGGTCTCAGCCCTTGCAATCGCGCTGCTGTTCTCATTCCTTCTGCGTTTTTCCGTATTGCCTTGCGTCCTGATTTTTCTGGTGACGGGGTTTGTCCTGCCACTTCTGCTTCTGCGTCGTGCGCGCAGGAAACGGATCCAGAAATTCGCGAAACAGCTCCCCAATGCACTCGACATGATCGTGCGTTCGCTGCGGGCGGGGCACCCGGCAACGGTGGCCATAGGTCTGGTCGCGCGCGAAATGCCCGATCCGATCGGCACCGAATTCGGCATCGTCTCCGACGAAATCACCTTCGGACTGAGTATCGAACAGGCGGTGCGGAAGCTTTCCCAGCGCGTAGGCTTCGAAGGCCTCCATCTGCTGTCGGTGTCGCTGTCGATCCAATCGAAAACGGGCGGTAACCTGACCGAGATCCTGGCCAATCTTTCGTCGGTTCTGCGCGAACGTCAGAAACTCAGAATGAAGATCAGGGCGCTTTCGTCCGAGGGCCGGGTGTCCGCGTGGATCATCTCGCTCTTTCCCCTCGTAATGTTTCTGATTCTCCAGCTCGCAGCGCCGGCATATTACGGCGAGATATGGCACGACTCTCTGATCACGCCGGTGTTCTTGATCTTCGGAACATGGGCGCTGCTGGGTGACTTCATCATGTATCGCATGGTCAATTTCGATTTCTGACAGGAGCGAGCCATAAACCTGCTATCGAATATTCAGGGACTGAGTTTCCTGGTTTCCACCGCGGTGTTCGTGGCGGCTGCGTCGCTGTTTCTGTTCGGCGCGCTTGTCTTCTTGCCGGCGTTGCAGACACGCAAGCTGGTTGCCCAGAGCCTGACGTCGGAAGGCATCGTCGACCGCCGCTCGCTCGCGGGGCAGGAACAGTTGCTCAAAATCTCGGCACAGCGTCCGGTTGATGCCTACTTTCGATCGATGGAGAAGGAACGCAATGAGCCGAATGCGCTTGAGGCTAAGCTTTTTCGCGCCGGGTTTTATCAACCCATTGCTCCGCTCATCTACACCTTGTCGCGACTGGCCGCGGTCTGTATCGGTTTTTTGGCTGCCTATGCGCTCCTTGTCCGGGTACTCCCGCCCCAACTCCCCGCTTTCATGGCCTTTGCCGGTTCCGCGTTGTTCGGACTGGCCTGCATCGTGATTCCCGCTATCCTGCTCGACCGCTTCGAGAATGCCCAAAAACAGATCTATCGTCGCGGATTCCCCGATTTCATGGACATGATGATCACCTGTGCCGACGCCGGCATGAGCCTGGAGGCGGCGGTCGAGCGTGTCGGCGCCGAGCTGGCCGGCACCCACAAATGGCTGGGTATCCAGCTTGCAATCATGAACCTGCAGTTGCGGGCCGGCAAACCGTTGCGGGAGGCGCTGCGTGAACTAGCGGACCGCATCGGGCTGGAAGAGGCGCGCTCCCTGGCCGTGCTGTTCCGGCAGTCGGAAGAACTCGGCACCAGTCTGACGGATGCGCTGCGCGTCTATAGCGACGAGATGCGCGGACAAAGAATTCTGAGCGCTGAGGAGAAGGCCAACGCCCTGCCTGTCAAAATGATGATCCCGTTGGGATTATGCATCTTCCCGGTGGTCATGATGGTGATCATGTTGCCGGTGATCATCCGCATGAAGGGCATTTTCTTCTAAACGGTTCTATGCTTTGATTCTAAAATAGAGTCGCCGGACTCTGGGGGATAAAATGACAGGGCCAATGCGCCTCGCAACCGTCGTCGCTGCCAGTCTCTTGATGGCAGCCCTTGCCGGCTGCCAGACAAACGGCGCCGACACCACTGGCGGTGTCGTGCGCACCAATGAACCCTCGAAAGGCGATGTGACGTCCTTTGGCGATGCGTTCGACGGATTGAAGACGGTCAGCGACGTCGAATATTACGCATCGGACCAGGCCGTGGCCGAAGCCAAGAACCAGTTCCGCGCGGAAAACTATGGCAACGCCGGCGCGCTGTTCTTCAAGGCGACGCAACTCGCCCCCAATGACGGCGGCGCCTGGATGGGACTGGCCGCTTCGTGCGACCGGATCCACCGCTTCGACCTCGCCGACCGTGCCTATGGCCGCGCCTTCAAGCTGATGGGGCCGTCGCCCGAATACTACAACAATGTCGGCTATTCCGATCTGCTGCGCGGCAAGCTGCAGGACGCGCGCGGCAATTTCCTCAAGGCTTATGAGCTGGCACCAAACGATCCGACCGTAGCCAACAATCTGAAGCTGCTGTCGTCGAGCGTGCAGAACATCGAGCGCTAGCATGCTGCTCGTCGAAGCGCTGCTGTTGAAGGCCCTCGCCATCCCGCTGCTCGCCAGGATTGCGTGGCTCGACTTCACGACGCAGAGGATTGCCAATCGCGATGTGCTGCTGCTGCTCTGCCTGGGAGTGGGGTCCCTGTTGCTGCTTGTGCTCCGATCCGGATCCTGGTTGGACATGGGCTTGAGCGCGGCTGCCGGCCTCGTGCTGTTTGTAGCCTTGTTCCCGTTCTGGGTCTTGCGCAAGATCGGCGCCGGCGACGTCAAGCTGATGGCGGTCGTCCCTTTTCTGACTGGCGGCGAAGACCTCGTCGTTTTTTCCGTGCTGCTCCTGGTTTTCGCCCTCGTCACCGCAGGAGCAATGAAAAATCCATTCCTGCTGCCCGCGGGCGCCTTCCGCATCTACGTCCAGCATCTCGATCGCAAAGGCGTTGTGCCGTTTGGCGTGCCGATCTCGGTCGCGGCGATCTGCACGACAGCCCTCGTGATCTATGAAAGTGTGGTATTGGCGAGCAGTTCCGGAATCCTGAATCAGCTTAACTGAACGGCGACAGTCTGCTCTGCTGTACGAAGCGCGGGCCATCCAGCCGCATTCACGAGCATCAAAAGTTGAGACGGCATAGCCGTTAACTCTTTGGAAACCATCTTCTTGTCGGAGCGCGGAAGTGATGTTTCAATGACTGCTTAGGGAGGGATGAAAATGTTGAACGAGGATTTTCTTGGCCGAATTGCCATCATCTTTGCCATGACGGTTTTGGCGACGTCCAGCGCGACACCTCTGTTCCTCTATTTTCGTCAGGATGTCTCAGTAATTTCGCTCGCAACCGTTACTCAACTGGCTTCAACGGCTTTTCTGTTGTTGCAGCTTGTGATGACAATCGCCCGCCTTCCGCCAAAGGGAACTGCGCAGGGCATTGAACCGAGAGTAACCTCGGTAGCTGGAACATTTATGATCCTGCTCGCATTGAGCCTGACGCCGGCATTGCAAAATGAGGCCGCTCAAGTGACGGCTCTTTGCTTGGTCCTCGTCGGTACGGCCAGTTCGATTTTCTGTCTTTATTGGCTGGGTCGTTCCTTCTCTGTCATGGCGACAGCTCGTCGCCTGGTTACCACTGGCCCGTATTCGATTGTCCGGCATCCGCTTTACATCTGTGAGGGGGTATTCGTTCTCGGGATGATCCTTTCGCATTTTTCGATGCTGATGGTGGCACTTGGTGCGTTTCAGTTCCTTTTGCAGTATAGACGCGCGAGAAACGAAGAGTCTATCCTTCAGAAAACCTTCCCAGAGTACGACGATTACATCAGGCGCGTCCCAATGATCTTGCCGAGGTTCCTTGGTGGGGCGATACCAGACTCTGGCGGCCGATAGTCAGGACTCGCCCTTGATCTGGTCCTTGCAAGTACTTCGCTTCGTCGCCGCGCTGATGGTCGTATATGTCCACGCGGCCCAGACCGCCGTTACTGCCACCGGATCCAATGGCCTGTTACCTCACGATTTGCAGGTGGTCGGCTTCGCGGGCGTAGACATTTTCTTTGTCATATCCGGGGTGATTATTGCCAGGACGGCACCTGGCCTGACCTGGCGATCCTTCGCCTGGAGACGGTTCCGGCGCATCGTTCCGCTCTACCTGCTGATCAGCATCCCCTATGCGATCGTCGCCTACAAAACCGGCTTCGGCTGGCGGGACGCGGTGGCGACACTCCTGCTGTGGCCCGCTACGGATCAAATGACCGCGCCAGCATTGCCCGCGGCCTGGACGCTGTGCTTCGAAATGCTGTTCTACGCCGCCGCAACCATGGTTCTCGTCGACCGGCGGCTGCTTTGGGGTCTCCTCGGTATCTTCGGCCTCGCAATGATGTTTCGCTCGGCGGGTCCGGTGCTGCAGTTTCTTGGCAACCCGCTGATCATCGAGTTCGGCTTTGGCATCGCTCTCGCCTATGCACCCAAGTGGAGACCGGCGGTGTGGTGCCTGCCGATCGGCGCCGCGGCGATGATCGCTGTGGGATTCATCGGGATGGCGCCGCAAGGGGGGACGATGGAGTTTCTTGCCGGCGATAACGGGTTCCAGCGCGTGCTGGTCTACGGTCTCCCGGCGGCGATGATCGTCTTCGGCACGATGCAGATCGACGCACAGCCGAGCGCATGGACGGTTCTCGGTGATGCCTCCTATATGCTTTATCTGATCCACACTCTGCCGATAACGCTGCTTTTGATGGTGTGGACCGTTTTTCCGATTCCTGCCGACCTCATCATCGTGATCGGCACCGCAACATCAGTTCTTTTCGCTTGGCGGATGTACATCCTGTTCGAGTTGCCGCTGCGCAAATTCCTGCGCCGGTATGATCCCCAGCTGAAGACTGGCCGCCATCCAACTGGCCTGGCACTACGGGATTGACGCATGCGCTTCGACAGAAGCTGCCAGCTTCGAGACGGAAATCTTGTTCCCGACGACTCTCCATGATCGGCGGCGGCAGTCACGAAATATTACGTGAGGGAACGCCCGGGCCGCCAGTAGCTTTGACAATCGAGGCGGTTGTCGCCTCGTTCAAAACTCCAAAGGAGATCAAGAATGCCCAATCAAGGTGGAAGCCATGAGCAGCATGTGAAAGCAGGCCAGCAGAGCCATAAGAACATGGACGACAAGAACCGTCAGCAGCAGGCGGCGGGCGGCAGCCAACGCCAGCAAGGTGACGGGTCGGGCACGCGCGGCGGGACCCATGAACAGCATGTGAAGGCTGGCCAGCAAAGTCACAAGAATCGCTAGCCAGAGCTTGATGGCACCGAGCCCGTCCCGAGCAATCGGGATGGGTTCTGCATGTCACACCACTCATCGAAAGCCGCCCGGTTCACTGCCGGCCAGCAAACCGAGAGAAAAGGATTTTGATGTCCCATCCGAGAGAACCCGATCCCAACCGCGATGTGCCCATGCCGGCTCCCAATTGGAAGCCCGAGCCGATCGGCGAACCGGAGCCGGACCGATTGCCCGACGAGGCGCCGCTACCCAATCCCGACGAGAATGAAGAGCCCCCGATGCATGCCGCCGGCTGACCGGATTGCGCACGTCGTTGGGGTCACTCTTCGTCGAAGCGGCCGCCTTCCCTCGAAGGATCGCGTGAAATGACCGCCTCCTCGACATCGTCGGGCAATGCCTCGTCGCTTTCCTGGTAGGGGTTGTCGTCGTCTTCCTCGGGCAAGTCGCCTTCCTCCTCGGCCCCGTCTTCCACCGCCGCATTGTCGGGAAGGATTTTCGCCCCTGCGAGCGCGTCCCAGTCCTGCTGCCCCATGGCGGGACCTTCGGTTTCGCCGGGGTCTTCGGCCTGCACCGCCGGTTGCTCTATTTTGCGGGGGTCCATCGTCGTTCTCCGAAATCCTGAGGAGTTGCCCCGGTCGCCTGGCGCCCGGGGCACAAACTTGCCACCTAGGCGGCCTGTTCCAGGGCACGCTCGTTGACGCCGCCCTCGCCAAGGCTGGAAAGGGCCTCGTCGGTCGCCATCTCCTCCTCGAGGGTCGCGTTGAGGAGGTTGACCACGTCGCCCTTGCCGAGCTGTTCGGCCCAGGCGATCAGCGTGCCGTAGCGCGCGATCTCGTAGTGTTCGACGGCCTGCGCCGCCCCAACCAGCCCGGCGTCCAGCGCGGGGGCGCCCTTATATTCCTCGAGGATTTCCGAACCCTCCTCGAGGATGCCGTCGATGGCGGGGCAGGTCTTGCCCCGGGCCGGCTTGTCGAGAAGCTCGAAGACCTGTTCGAGGCGATCGACCTGGCCCTCGGTCTCCGCCAGATGTTTCTCGAACGCCGCCGCAAGGTCCTCGGATTCGGCGCCCTTTGCCATTTTCGGCAGCGCCTTCAGGATTTTCTTCTCGGCATAGTAAATGTCCTTCAGCCCGTCGAGGAACAAGGCTTCAAGGCCCTTCGTTGCCGCTTTCTTCGCAGTCGCCATAATTGTCATCTCCAATTGTCGTGAAGCCCACCATCGGTGTAGCTGGGACTCAACTTGCTATCGGGACGGTTGTTCCAGCCGTCTCGCAAAGAGGCTGCCTCCGGCTCGGCCCACGCGCCGCCGCGGGGCGAACTCCCTCACTGGATCTGCCGCATGGTGCACTGGCGCGGCGCCTTGTCCGGCCGCCAGCGCAACAATTTGGTGCCATGCCGGAACCTGTCGCCGGTGACGTGATCGAAGCGAACCTCGACCACCAGTTCCGGCCGCAGTGGCTCCCATTCGCCGCTGCGCTGCGTGCTCCAGCGGCTCGGTCCGCCTGGCGCCTTGCCGGTGAAGCCAGGTCCGCCACGCAGCTTTTCCAGCTTTCGGGTGACGCCGGCCCGGTCGTCCCTGCCGATGGTCGAGGTAAAGCCGACATGGTCGAGTTTGCCGCTCTCCTCGTAGAGGCCGAGCAGGAGCGAGCCGACCTCCTTGCTGCCGGCCAGATAGCGAAATCCGCCAACCACGCAGTCGGCCGTACGCAACCGTTTGACCTTGACCATCGCGCGTTCGCCAGGCCGGTAGGGGTCGGCCAGCAATTTGGCGACGACGCCATCGGTGGGGCCGTGGCCGGCCCCTTCCAGCCAGCGCCTGGCGGCCGCCGGATCGGTCGCGCTGGGCGAGAGCCGCAAGCCGGGTTTGGCGCTATCCCGAACGAAGCCTTCGACCGCCCGGCGGCGGCTCGACAACGGTTCGTCAAGCAGGATCGTCCCGTCCGGCGCAACCGGCATGTCGAACAGGATCAGCCGCGCCGGCGTTTGCACGCTCAGCTTGCGGATACGGCTTTCGGCCGGGTGAAGCCGCATCTGCAGTGCGTCGAAAGAAAGCTGGCCTTCGAGTTCGATGACGATTTCGCCATCGACAACGAAGTTGCGGGCCTCGACCTGCTGCAGCATGGCGACGAGCTCCGGGAAGTAACGGCCGAGAGGTTTGCCGGATTTCGCGCGCAGGTCGACATCCCTGTCGCCTTTGAAGGCGAGGCAGCGAAACCCGTCCCATTTGGGCTCGTATTGCCAAAGGCCTTCGCCTTCCGGGAGGGCATCGGCGGCCTTGGCCTCCATGGGAGGCGTGTCCAGGGGGAGGGCAAACCTGTCCTTCATTGAGCCGTTCAGTGGGCGTGGTGTTCGGCATTCCTCTTGCGCGTCGCCGCCGCCTTCTTTGCCGATTCGGACCGGCTCGCGGCCGATCGGGAAGCCGACGCCTTTCCGCCGCTCTTGCCGCCCTTGTGCGCTGCCGGATGGCCCGTGTGCTTGCCACGCCCGGAGCCGCCTTCCTTCTTGCCGCCACCATCGTCCTTGTTGACCGTTGCCCATGCGCGGCGCTCGGCTTCCTTGTCGGAGACGCCACGCTTCTCATAGCCTTCGGCGATATGGTCGGCCTTGCGTTCCTGCTTGTCGGTGTATTTGGATTTCTCGCCTCGTGGCATGATCGCTACTCCTTCTCGCTGGAGGTTGAACGTTAGGCCGGCGCCCGGGTTCCAACGCGGTCGGCGAACCGCCGTTCCCGGCATCGCCCATGACCGCGGCCTGGCTGCTACTCCTCGGGCGCCGTCGCTGGTGCGGTGTAGCGCCGCCGTACGGCATCGAGCACCCGTTTGCGGCTCTCTTCCGCCGAAAGCTTCCTGTCCTTTTCCGCCTCGGCGGTTTCGCGGGCGAGGTCCTTGTCCCTGATCTGGTGGCGGAACCATTTCGAATAGTCGCCCGCGCGCAGATGGAACTCCCAGGTCTTGTCGTCTATGCCTTCGGCCATCTGGGCAAAGATCATCAGATTATGGGCCCTCAGGTTCATTGCATCGTCGGGACCGCGGAAATAGAAGCTGCCGGTCTCATCGAGTTGGCCCTCGGCATATTTGCGGCTGTGGCGCTTGAGAGACTGGCGAGGTTCGATCACCTTGACCGTCGTGAGTTTTTTGCGCACCTGCGGCCGCCAGAAAAGAACCCGGTCGCCCTTGGGCGTGGGAATGTCCTTCGGTGGCTCGATGCCGGTCTCGCGGCAGAAGGCCTTCACCACGTCCTTCGCCGTCGGTCCAAGGGCGATAACGGCCGTAACCAGGCGCAGGGCGTCGGTCGAAATCGCTTCGGGATGGACGGTGATCAGGATTGTTCCCGGCAGTTCCAGGGAGAGCACGGAGCGCGTATCGTCGCGCCGCTTCGGAAGAAGATGGTGCGCTTCGTCGATGACCAGCCAATGCGGTCTCGCGGTGCGGCGGCGGAAGCTGCCAAGGCCAGGCAGCAGGTCGGCAAAGAAATCAGGCCGTTCGTTGACACGCAGCGAAAGCCCGTTGACGACGACATTGCTGTCGGCCTTGGCGATCAGATCCAGCACCTGCGCCTTTGTCGGCGCGCTCGATCCGTCCCCCAGCCGAACCGCACCCTCGAGGCCATCATAGTCGCCCTCGGGGTCGAAGACGCAAAACTGAAATCGGTTCTCGACGAAGCGTTCCGTCAGCGCGGTGGCCAGGGTGGATTTGCCGATGCCCGAACTGCCGGCGATGAGCACGCTGTCGGTCGGCGACAGATAGATGTCGTCGCCACCGGACGATCCCAGAACAATGCCGTCATGACGCCTCGGCACGATCCCATGGTCGCGCTTGATCAGCTTGGCGATCAGTTCCTCGACGCCTTTGCCGCGTGCACCGCGCGTGACCAGGGTTGCGGTGCTCTTGACCGCGGGAATGGCATTGTCGACCGCAACGCTGCAGCCGCAGGCCTGCAGGAAGGCATGATCGTTCTCGGCGTCGCCGATACCCACCACATTGTGCGGCGACAGGCGAAGATCCTCGAGCGCGGCAGCCAGCCCGGTGGCTTTGTTGACCCCGCTCGGCAGGATCATCACCGCACCCTTGTTGAAGATGATTTCGAGCTCGAGCCCCATCTTCTTGATGACTTCGAGCACGGTCGCCTGATGTGGCTCCCAGGTGGCGACGATCGAACGTCCCACCGAAAGTGGCTTCACCCCCTGCTTTTTCAGTCTGGCGACGAATTTGGGCTCCGGCGATAGCGAGATCACCCGCTCCTCCTCGCTCGCCGGGGTATAGATCAGGGCACCGTTCTCGGCGACGACCTTGTCGAACAGGCCGACATCGGGAAACACGCGCTTGAGGTCGGGCAGCTCGCGTCCGGTGACCAGAAGCAGTTTACGGCCACTTTTCTTGAACCGCTCCAACGCGGCGAGCGTCTTCTCGGAGACAGCCCCGTCATGCGCGAGCGTCCCGTCATAATCGGTCGCCAAGGCAATGAAATACATTGCGATGACCTCAGTAGCCGCCGACGATCGGCAGGATCTCGCCGGTGATGTAGCTCGAGCAGTGCGGAGAGGCCATGAACACATAGGCCGGAGCCAGTTCCTCCGGCTGTGCCGGCCGTTTCATCGGCGTGTCCGCGCCGAATTTCGAGACGTCGCCGGCTTGCTTGTCGGACGGATTGAGTGGCGTCCACACCGGGCCAGGCGCGACCGCGTTCACTCTGATGCCCTTGGCGATGAGATTGCCCGAAAGCGCGCGCGTGAAGGCATGGATGCCGCCCTTGGTCATCGAATAGTCGACCAGTTGCTTCGAGCCGTCTATGCCGGTAACCGAACCGGTGTTGACGATCGCCGAGCCCGGCTTCATGTGCGGCACCGCTTCCTGTGCCATATGGAAATAGCCATAGAGATTGGTCTTCAGCGTCGTGTCGAAATGTTCTTCGGTCAGGTCGCTGAAGTCGCTGGAATGGATCTGGAAAGCGGCGTTGTTGACCAGCACGTCGATGCGGCCGAATGTTTTGACCGTGGCCGCCACGGCATCGTGGCAATCCTGCCGTTCGCTGACGTCGGCCTTGATCAGGATGCAGCGTCGACCTTCTTTTTCGACGGCGGATTTCGTCTCTTCGGCGTCCCTGTCCTCGGCCAGGTAGACGATCGCGATATCGGCGCCTTCGCGGGCGAACAATACCGCCACCGCACGACCGATGCCGGAATCGCCGCCGGTGATGAGAGCCACCTTCTCCTCGAGTTTCCTTGATCCGAGATAATAGGGAGCATCGTAGAGTGGGGCAGGTTCGATCGCCGCTTCATGCCCGGGTTTGGCCTGATGTTGCTTGGGGAAGGGCGGCTCGGGATAGGTGCGCGCGCCTGCCTGCATGGCGTGCTCCGCCTTGCCGTTGCGCTTCGATTTGTCCCTGGCATCGATGCCGCGCTGGATATGGCGCTGCTTGGCGGCTTCGCCGGCGGTCCGGGATTTCGTCTCCATGGCTGTCTCCTCGGCTGAAGAAAGTTCGCGCGCCAAACCGAAAGGTCAGCGCGACGCATAAAGCTTGTCGAAAGGTGCCGCCGCCCGTCCGTGTCAGTCCTTGACATAGGCGCCGGGTTGGCGGCCCGCTCTTGGAGACTTCGCGTCCTTCGAACGTTCGGAGATCGCCGGGCCCGCACCGGATGTCTTTTCGGTTGCAGGGCTGGGTGTCGCCTTGCCAGGCGGGTTCTGGCCTTCGGACTGATGTGTTTTCTCATTTGTCTGATCCGCCTGTCGCGTGAGCCCCATCCCGCCTGCCGGCGGCTTGTTGCCCGCCGCATCGGGCGAGAAATCGTCGCTCGGATCCGGGCCGGTCCTGGCGGGATACTTCCGTGCGCCGGTTTCATATTCGGTCCTGTCGCGTGCCATGGCTGCCTCCGTGTTTGCCTGAACGCAAAACAGCCGCGGGCCGATCAGGTTCCGAACAAACGCCTTTGAACCGCCATGCAGGCTGTGCCGCCAGGGCAAGTGTTTCGCATCGGTCGCCAAAAACAGAATGTCGTTCCTTACGGATCGCATAAGTGCGATATAAATATCGGCTACTGGCGATATACGGGGAATTCATGGATCACGATGCCATCCTGAAGGCGTTGGCCCATCCGGTTCGGCGCCAAATGTTGAACTGGTTGAAAGAGCCGGAAATGCATTTCACGAGCCAGGAACATCCACTGGCCATGGGCGTTTGCGCGGGGCAGTTCGAACGTTGCGGTCTGTCGCAATCAACCGTGTCGGCCCATCTCGCCACGCTTTCATCGGCGGATCTGGTGACCACACGCCGCCTTGGTCAATGGGTCTTCTACAAGCGGAACGACGAAACGATCGCCGCTTTCCGCGCTTCGCTCTCCGATATCTGAACCTGCATTTGCTTGAGTATGAAAGGCCTTCCGATGACCACACTTTTCGACCCGATAGCGGCCGGCGACCTCGCCCTCGCCAACCGCATCGTCATGGCGCCGCTGACGCGCAATCGCTCGCCGAATGCGGTTCCAGGGGATCTGTCCGTCACCTATTACCGCCAGCGTGCCACCGCGGGCCTGATCGTGACCGAAGCGACCGCGATCACTCATCAGGGCCAGGGCTATGCGAACGTGCCGGGTCTTTACGCGCCAGAACAGCTCGCCGGGTGGAAGAAGGTCACCGACGCAGTGCACGCCGAAGGCGGCAAGATCGTCGTTCAGCTCTGGCATGTGGGTCGGATTTCCCACACATCGCTGCAGCCGGGAGGCGGCAAGCCAGTGGCGCCGTCGGCGATCCGCGCGAAGTCGAAGACCTTCCTGGTCGCAGCCGACGGCAGCGGCAGCTTTGCCGAGACGTCCGAGCCGCGGGCGCTGGAGGAAGGCGAGATCCAGGGTATCGTGCAAGACTTCCGGCGTGCGGCGAAAGCGGCGATCGAGGTCGCCGGTTTCGACGGCGTCGAGATCCACGCGGCCAATGGCTATCTTCTTGACCAGTTCCTGCGTTCGGGCAGCAATCATCGGACCGATGCTTATGGCGGTTCGATCGAGAACCGTGCCCGCTTCCTGTTGGAGGTGGTGGAGGCGGTCGTCGGGGAAGTCGGCGCCGGCCGGACCGGCATTCGGCTCTCGCCGGTGACGCCGGCCAATGACTCCTCCGATCCCGAACCCCAGCCGTTGTTCGAATACGTGGCCAGGAAACTCGGCCGTCATGGATTGGCCTATGTCCATGTCATTGAAGGCGCGACAGGTGGGGCCCGTGATTTCCAGCAAGGCGAGCGGCCGTTCGACTATGCCGCCTTCAAGGCGGCCTACCGCGATGCGGGCGGCGCCGGCGCCTGGCTGGTCAACAATGGCTATGACAGGGAACTCGCGGAAGCCGCGGTTGAGGCAGGGCGTGTCGATCTGGTCGCTTTCGGAAAATTGTTCATCGCCAATCCCGATCTCGTAGGCAGATTACAACAAGGCATCGCGCTGAACGCCCCCGACAGCAATACATTCTACGGGGGCAGTTCGAAGGGATATACGGACTATCCGACGGCGGCATAGCAGGTCGCCGACTGAACCGAAGTTCCGGCGGATCGCGGTCAATCCCGCCATGCCGGAACTTCGACCGATCACTCAATGCCGCTCGGGATGCCCAGCCCATGACACATGAAAAGCAGCTGCGGCTCGGCGCGTTCATGCGCCCGGTCAGTTTGCACACAGGCGCCTGGCGTTATCCCGGCGCCTATCCGGACGCCAATTTCAACTTTGCCCATCTGAAGCGCTTCGCCCAGACGCTTGAGGCGGCGAAGTTCGATGCCTTCTTCATGGCCGACCATCTGGCAGTGCTCAACATGCCGATCGAAGCGCTGCGGCGCAGCCATACGGTGACGTCGTTCGAGCCGTTCACGCTGCTGTCGGCGCTGGCCGCCGTCACCGATCATATCGGGCTGGTCGCCACGGCATCGACGACCTTCGATGCGCCCTATCATGTCGCGCGCCGCTTCGCCTCGCTCGATCATATCAGTGGCGGCCGCGCCGGCTGGAATATCGTCACCACGTCCAATCCCGACGCGGCGCTGAACTTCGGTCTCGACGAACATGTAGAGCATGATGAGCGCTACCGGCGGGCGCGGGAGTTCCACGATGTCGTGACGGGGCTGTGGGACAGCTTTGCCGACGACGCCTTCATCCGCGATCCTGAAAGCGGGCTCTATTTCGATCCGGCGAGGCTGCATGTGCTGGATCACAAGGGCGAGCATCTTTCGGTGCGGGGCCCCCTCAACATCGCTCGGCCGGTGCAGGGCTGGCCCGTCATTGTCCAGGCCGGCGCGTCGGAAGCCGGACGGCAACTGGCGGCCGAGACGGCGGAGGTCATCTTCGCCGCGCATGCCGACCTCGCCGCCGGGCAGCGTTTCTTTGCCGACGTCAAGGGCCGGGCGCAGAAACTCGGCCGCTCGCGCGACGACATCAAGATCCTGCCCGGCGCCTTCGTCATCGTCGGCGACAGCGCCGAGGAAGCACAGGCCAAGCGAGCCAGGCTCGACAGCCTCGTCTATTACGAAAGCGGCATCGCCTCGCTGTCGATCGCGCTCGGGCATGATGCGTCCGGTTTCGACCCGGACGCGCCCTTGCCGGACATTCCCGAAACCAACGCCAGCAGGAGCGGCCGCGAGCGCGTCATCGAACTGGCGCGCCAGGAGAAGCTCACCGTCAGGCAGCTCGCGCAAAGGCTGGGCGGCTATTCCGGCCTTGCCTTCGTCGGCACGCCAGGGACCATCGTCGACGACATGGAGGAATGGCTCGTCGCCGAGGGCTCCGACGGGTTCAACGTCATGTTTCCCTATCTGCCCGCCGGACTTGATGATTTTGTCGGCAAGGTCGTGCCTGAACTGCAGCGGCGGGGCATATTCAGGCAGCAATATGAAGGATCGACCCTGCGCGAGAACCTCGGCCTGAAGCGGCCTCCCAACAGGTTCTTCGCGTAGAACATCATCCGGGGAGGGCTATGCAATGTCGACGCTGACGAACACCCGCATCGTGCTCGCGGCGCGGCCGCAAGGCCGGCCCAAGCGGAGCGATTTCCGCGTCGAGTCCGTCGCCATCGGCGAGCCGGGGGAGGGCGAACTGCTGTTGCAGATCCTCTATCTGTCACTTGATCCATATATGCGCGGCCGCATGAACGCCGCCAGGTCCTATGCCAAGCCGGTCGAGATCGACGGCGTGATGGAGGGCGGCACGGTGGCTCGTGTCGTCAGATCCCGCCATGCCGGCTTCGCCGAGGGCGATATCGTGCTGTCCCACTCGGGATGGCAGAGCTTTGCCGTGTCCGACGGCGTCGGCCTGCGCAAGCTTGATCCTGCGGCGGCGCCCGTCACCACCGCGCTTGGGGTGCTCGGCATGCCGGGCTTCACCGCCTATGCCGGCCTGCTCACCATAGGACGGCCTAGGGCCGGCGAGACCGTGGTCGTGGCGGCCGCCAGCGGCGCGGTCGGATCGGCCGTCGGCCAGATCGCGCGCATCAAGGGGGCTCGTGCGGTCGGCATTGCCGGCGGCCCCGAAAAATGTGCCTTCGTGCGCCAGGAACTCGGCTTCGACGCGGTTGTCGATCATCGCGCCGATAATTTTGCCGAGCAACTGAAGGTTGCCTGTCCCGGAGGCATCGACGTCTACTTCGAGAATGTCGGCGGTCCGGTCTGGGATGCGGTGTTTCCGCTGCTTAACGAGTTCGCGCGTGTTCCGGTCTGCGGATTGATCGCGCAGTACAACATCCCTGCGGATTCCGGCGCCGACCGGCTTCCGGCGCTGATGCAGCAGGTGCTGCATCGCAGCCTGACGATAAGGGGCTTTATCCAGCGCGAATTTGTCGATCAACGCCCAGCCTTCTATCGCGAGATGGCCGAATGGATAGCGTCCGGGCCTGTGCGGTACCGGGAAGATATCGTGGACGGCATAGGGAATGCGCCACAAGCTTTTCTGGGGCTTCTCGAAGGAAAGAATTTCGGCAAGCTCATTGTGCGGGTCGCGAGATAGTCATCTCCCGGACGGCCAATTTCGGGAGGCAGTCTTTTAGGAATGAGAGCGTGGCGATACACTTCCGTGCCTGCCGGCCCGCTTCATGGCCGGGCTCGCCCCCGCAGGCAATCCCGTCGAGCAGATTGATGCGCGCGCTGCCAGACACCGCCATGCTTCTTCTTCAGCGCGTCCCGGGAAGAAAAATCTTCTCCGATTTCGTCCTACGGCGATCGTCAATTCCTTTCGTTCGATACCAATGTCTATAAAAACTATGGACATTCTGGCACACTGGCTCGAACATACAACAAGGCGTCCATCATGACCAATCCGGCCATTGTCGGCTTCTCCGGCAATTTCACGCGGCCCTCCAAGACCCGTGGCTTCGTGGACCATATCGTGACGGAGATTGCCGGGCGATACGGCCTCTCCGCCAGCACCCATGACATCGTCGATCTCGGTCCCAGTCTTGGCGGTGCCAAAGGGACGCGCGACCTGGATGGACAGGCTCGCGCCATTCTCGAGCGGATCCTGGCCGCCGATGTCCTGGTGGTCGGCTCGCCCACCTACAAGGGCAGCTATACCGGTCTGTTCAAGCATTTCTTCGATCTCGTCGACCCGGCCGCCCTCAGGGGCAAGCCGGTGCTATTGGCGGCGACTGGCGGCGGCGACCGCCATGCGCTGATCGTCGAGCATCAGCTGCGGCCGCTGTTCGGCTTCTTTGAAGCCTTTGCGCTGCCGACGGCCGTCTACGCCTCGGAGAAGGATTTCGTCGACGGCGTGCTGGCATCCGAAGCGATCCGGGCCCGCGTCGGCCTTGCGGTTGACGATGTCGGCCTGGCGCTCTTCGGCAGGCAGCGCGCCAGGATCGCCGCCGAGTAGCGTGCTCCGGAATATATCCCGCGCGCCAACCTCGTCAGGCGCGCGGTGGTGCGACTTCCAGGCGCTGCCTGAACCTCTTGGCCGTCCGGGGTAGCAATCGGACGTAGCCAGCAATCCAAATGTCCAATCCGTCACGGTTGCCGTGGTCCCAGCCGATGCCGTAGACAAGCGGCGGTGAATCACGTTTTCCGTTGGCGGAGAAGAAACACATGTCGGATCGGATGGAGATCATCTCCGCTGCCAGGTCGCATGGCGGCGTGCAGGGCGTCTATTCCCATGTTTCGGAAGTCTGCGCCTGCGACATGACGTTTGCCGTCTTCGTGCCGCCGCAGGCCCGTGAAGGACCTTGCCCTGTCGTATGGTACCTCTCCGGTCTCACCTGCACCCACGCCAATGTCATGGACAAGGGAGAGTACAGGCGCATGGCCGCCGAGCTCGGCCTGATCGTCGTCTGTCCCGACACCAGCCCCCGCGGCGCCGATATTCCCGACGAGAAGGACAATTGGCAATTTGGCAGCGGCGCCGGCTTCTATCTCGATGCCACGCAGGAACCCTATGCCAGGAATTATCGCATGTATTCCTATGTCACCGAGGAATTGCCGGCGCTGATCGCAGCGGAATTTCCGGCCGACATGAAGCGTCAGGCGATCTTCGGCCACTCGATGGGTGGACATGGCGCATTGACCATCGCGCTGAAGAATCCCGAACGCTTCAAGAGCTGTTCGGCCTTCGCGCCGATCGTGCAGCCCAGCACCGCCGGCTGGTCGAAGCCGGCCTTCGAAAAATATCTCGGTTCCGACGAGAAATCATGGCGGCGCCACGATGCCACCTTGCTCATCGAGGATGGCCACCGCTTCCCCGAGTTTTTCGTTGACCAAGGGACATCGGATGGATTTCTCGACGACGGACTGAGGCCCTGGCTCCTGGAAGCGGCCTGCGCCAAGGCCGGTATTGGGCTGACGCTGCGCATGCAGGACGGCTACGATCACTCGTATTTCTTCATTTCGACATTCATGGACGACCATCTGAGATGGCACGCCCAGAGATTGTTGGATGCTGAAGTCTGAAGTCTAGTCCCGCAGCAGGTCGAACATCAGCTTGAAGAAACGGTCGGCGTCGACCTCATAGGCGATACGCGCATTGTCTTTTTCACCGCGCTCGCTCCAGAAATCGGCAACTGTCGCGCCGAACGCATAGGTGCCCGACAGATCGACGCCGATATGGGCCGGGCGCGTGCGCACCAGTGTCGGGTCGATGGCGAGCGCCAGAGCCAACGGGTCGTGCATGGCGCCGCCGACGCCCATCGAGTTGCGATGCAGCTTCTCGTAGAACAGTAGCCAGTCGTTGACGAGCTTGCCGAGCGGCGTGTCGATCGTGGCAAGCTCGGCATATTGCGGCGCCTCGATCAGCACCTGCATGGTGACGTCGAGGCCGACCATCAGGATCGGTACGCCGCTGTCCAGCACGATCTTCAGCGCCTCCGGGTCGCAGAAGGCATTGAATTCCGTCGGCGTGATGATCTCGCTCTTGCGGTAGAAGACACCGCCCATCCAGATCAGTTCCTTGATCTTGGGCAGCACGTCGCGATGCTTGAGGATCATCAGGCCGATATTGGTCAGCGGGCCGGTGGCGACGACCAGGATCGGCTCGGGCGCGGCGCGAAGCTTGTCGGCCAGGAAATCGACGGCGTGCCGGTCGACCGGCTTGATCGTGGCCTGCGGCAGATAGGGCGAGCCTTCGAGGCCGCTCGGGCCGTCGGCGGTGCCGAGCACCAGCGGCCTTGCCAGCGGACGGTGACACCCTTGAGCGACAGGCACGTCGCCGGCGCCGATGTACTCCAGGATGCGCAAGGCGTTGGCGGTCGTCTTCTCGACCTCGGCATTGCCGCATGTCGTGGTGACGCCGACGAGTTCGATGGCCGGCGAGCGATGCGCCATGACCAGCGCAATGGCGTCGTCATGGCCGGGATCGCAGTCGAACAGGATGGGAGTTGCAATGGTCATTTTGTCGGTCCTCACGCCGCTCGTTCGTAGCGCGCGATGGTTTGCTTGAAGATGTTCAGGAAGCGGCGGCCGTCGAGATCGGTGCAGATGCGCGTGGTCTTCGGTCCGCCGCCGGGCAGCAGCTGCCGGCCGCGATGGGCAACCGTCTGTCCGCGCGCGAGGCGCCCGTCCAGTACGACGTCGACGAAGAGCGGTTCGGTCATCGTGGCCAGGGCCGGATCGAAGGCCAGCGCCACGGTGATGACGTCATCCATCGGGAAGCCAACGAGGTCGAAGAACTCGCGCCAGATATCGATGTAGATCGGAAAGCTGTCGGTGATCATCTCCAGGACGGCATTCTTCCGCGCCACGGCCTGCATGTCGGCGATGTCGTCGCGCGTCAGCATCGAGGCCGCGACGCGGTTGTCCTCGCAGATATCGAGCGGCACCAGGATCTTGTCGACGTCGGCGTTGAGCACGATGCGCGAGGCCTCAGGATCTGCCCAGATGTTGTATTCCGACAGCGGCGTGATGTTGCCGGGCGTCTGGAAGTTGCCGCCCAGCACCATGAGTCGCTTCAGCGCGCCTGTCAGGCGCGGCTCCTGCAGCAGCGCCATCGCCGCGTTGGTCAATGGGCCTGTGGTCACCAGCGTGATCTCGCCCGGATTGGCCATTACGGTATTGATGATGAAATCGACGGCGTGTCCCGGCGTCGCCTGGCGCGACGGGGTCGGCGCCGGAGGGTTGAACTTCTTCAGCCGGTCGCCGAAGCGGGCAACGAGCCGCTTCTCGAAATGGACCGGCGCTTCCATGTCGGCCTTGGCATTGCCGACGATCGGCCGCCAGGCGCCGGCATGAACCGGAATGTCGTCGCGCCCGGCAAGCGTCAGCGTGTTGAGCACGACATTGGTGACCTGCTCGATCGGGCCTGCCGCGCCGGTCACGGTGGTCACGCCTTCGAGCCGGACATTCGGGTTCGCCGCGGCAAACAGCACGGCCAGAATGTCGTCGCCGGCAGAATCCACGTCGAGGATTATGCGTTCCATGAGAATTCCTTCATTGCGGATTGTTGTCGAGCGGGGCGCTGTTCCTGTCCGCCGACAAGAGTTTCTGCATCGACGCCAGCGTCTCCTTGATGATCTTTGGCCGTGCCCGGTAGGACAGCGCGAACAGCGCCGTCAGTGCCACGACGTAGGGCACGGTCAGCACCAGATAGGACGGAAATCCAAAGGTCTGCAGGCGCAGCGAAAAGGCGTCGGCGAAGCCGAACAGCAGGCAGCCGGCCAGTACCTTGAGCGGATCGCCGTTGGAGAAGATCAGGATCGCCACCGCCATGAAGCCGCGGCCCGAAGACATGTTCTCGGTGAACATGGTGATGTAGCCGAGCGACAGATGCGCGCCGGCCAGTCCCGCCAGCAATCCGCACAGCAGCGAGGCGATGTAGCGGACACGGGTGATCGAGATGCCGAGCGCCTCGGCCGCCTCGGGCTTCTCGCCGACGACGCGGATATAGAGCCCGAGCCGGGTGCGGTTGTAGAACAGCACCAGCAGCGGCACCGCGATGAACGCGACATAGACGATCGGCGTGAAACCCGAGATCAGCGGCGCCCATGAGCCGAGCAGCGCCTGCGCGCCGGGTATCTGCACCTTGGGCAGGCCGACAATGCCGTGACCGACGATCGATCCGCGCGTGCCGAAAATCGCTTTCATCAGCGAGATCGTCATGCCGCCGGCAAGAATGTTGAGCGCCAGCCCGACGACCACCTCATTGGCCCGCAACGTCACCACCAGAACGGCAAAGGCGAGCGCGAAGGCAAGTGCTGCGGCGACACCGCAGGCGACACCCGCGAAGGCCGACCCCGTCCAGATCGAGCCGATGACGGCGAAGAAGGCGCCGGCCAGCATCTGCCCCTCTAGACCGATGTTGAAGATGCCGGCCTTGGTGGTGAACGACCCACCAAGAGCGACCAGGAGAATGGGCGCGGTGGTGCGCAGCGTCGCCGCGATCAGCGCGACGTTGATGAGTTTATCTAGAATTTCCATCGCCGCTCCCCCGCCTGGCTGTCGCCGCGGCGTTTGATCAGAACCTGCGCCGATACGCTGAGGATGATCAACGCCTGGATCACGGTGATGATTTCGCGTGACGCGCTGGTATCGACCTCGAGCAGCAGCGACCCGCTGCGCAGCGCGCCAAAGAACAGCGCCGTGACGATGGTGGCAACCGGCGAGCCGTTGGCGAGCAGGGCGGCGATCAGCCCGTCGAAGCCGAAGCCAGGCGCAAAGCCTTCCATGAACCGGTGGTGCACGCCGAGCGTCTCGACGCCGCCGGCCAGTCCGCCGACGGCGCCCGAAAGCAGCAGGACCACGAAGCCCTGACGTTTCACGTTGACGCCGCCATATTCGGCGAATTTCGGCGCCGAACCGACCATGGTCACGCCGTAGCCCCAGCTGGTGTAGCGGAAGACCAGCGCGACGCCGACCGCCAGCAGCAGGCCGATCGCCAGTCCCCAGTTCAGCCGCGAGAATGAAAAGATCTCAGGCAGATAGGCCGTCGCCAGGATCGGCGGTGTCTCCGACCAGCCGCCGGGCCGCTTGAACAGGAAGATGGTGAAATAGGAGGTGAGCAGAACGGCGATGTAGTTCGACAGGATCGTCGAGACCACTTCGTTGGTGTTGTAGCGGGTGCGGAAATAGGCGGGGATGGCGACCCAGGCGGCACCCGCGACGATCGCGAGCCCCAGCGCAGCCAGCGTATGGATGCCCGCCGGCAGGGAAAAGCTGAAGCCGACCCAGGCGGCGGCAAATCCGCCCAGGAAAAGCTGGCCCTCGATGCCGACATTGAACATGCCGCCGCGCAGCCCGATGCAGGCGGCGACGCCACAAATCAGGATCGGTGTCGTCTGCAGCAAGGTACCGGCAATTTTCTCCTGGTCGCCGAAGGCGCCGCGCAGCAGCGTCATCAAGACACGGACCGGGCTTTCGCCGACCATGAGGATGATGATGGCTCCCAGCAGCAAGGCAACGCCGATGGCGATGATCTGACCGGAAAAGGCGCGCAAGCGGTCATTCATCATGCGGGCTCCAGCTCAGGCGACACGCCCGCCATCATCATGCCGATACGGTCCTCGTCGGCATCATCACCGGCGACTTCGCCCATGATCCGCCCGTTGAACACCACCAGGATGCGATCAGCAAGCGCCGCCAGCTCATCAAGCTGCACGGAAATCAGCAGGATCGCACGGCCGGCCGCGCGCTGGCGCATGATCTCGTCATGGATGGCCTCCTGGGCGCCGATGTCGACGCCGCGCGTCGGCTGATCGATCAGCAGGAAGTCGGCACCATTGGTGAATTCGCGCGCCAGCACGACCTTCTGGATATTGCCGCCCGACAGCCGCTTGACGGGATCGCCCGACCCTTGCGCGCGAATATCGAAGCTCTTGATCAGCTCTCCGGCATTCCCGGCGATCGCCTTCCAGTCCAGCACGCCGCCGCGGCTCCACGGTGCGCGATGTTGGCGGCCCATCAGCGTGTTTGCCGCGATCGACGCATTGCGATCGACCCCGCGCACCATGCGGTCGCCCGGCACATGGGCAAGGCCCGCCTCGCGTATCGCGGCTGGGGAAAGCATGGTGAGATCCCGGCCTTTCAGCCATGCCTCGCCATGGCTTGCCGGCCGCAGGCCGGAAAGCACCTCCGCCAACTCCGTCTGCCCATTGCCGGCCACGCCGGCGATTCCCACCACTTCGCCAGCGCGAACGGTGAAACTGGCGCCGCGAACAGCCGGCAGCCGGCGGTCGTCACGCGCCCACAGATCCTTGACCTCGAGGACGGCGCCGCCATGCAGCGCCGCGCGCGGCCGGCGGTCGAAACTGACCTCGCGGCCGACCATCATGCGCACCAATTCGTCCTTGCTGAGTTCCGATGCCGGACGGGTCGCCACCTTCCTGCCGTTGCGCAGCACCGTCACCGTGTCGGACACCTCCATCACCTCTTCCAGATGGTGCGAGATGAAGATCACCGTCATGCCTTCGGCCACGAAACTGCGCAGTGTCTGGAACAGCTCACGGCTCTCCTGCGGCGTCAGCACGGCGGTCGGCTCGTCGAGGATGATGGTGCGGGCGCCGCGCACCAGAACCTTGAGGATTTCGATGCGCTGCTCGATGCCGACCGAGAGCAGTCCGACGCGCTCCGTCGGGTCGACATGCAGCCCGAAACGCTTCGACAGGTCGCGTGTGCGTTCGATCTGGGCGGCATGGTCGATCAATCCATGACGGCGGATTTCCATGCCGAGAAAGACGTTGTCGGCGACCGAGAGCGAAGGCACCAGCTTGAAATGCTGGTGCACCATGCCGAGCCCGGCCTTGATCGCGGCGGCCGGATCGGCGACCACGGTCGTCTCGCCATTCAGCCGGATCGAGCCCTCGTCCGGCTGGAGCAGGCCGAACAGGATGTTCATCAGCGTCGTCTTGCCGGCGCCGTTCTCGCCGATGATGGCGTGGATTTCGCCCCGGCGTACGACCAGGTCGATGCCGTCATTGGCGATGAAGGCGCCAAACCGCTTGGTGATGGCAGCCAGTTCGACGGCCATCGCGGAGGTGCTGTGGAGGGGCGGTGACCCCGGCGCGTTCGACACGATGCTCTCCCAGATTGGGGGCTCACATAAACTGGACGCTGATCCGTCGCGGCAAGCCGCGGCGGATCAGCGTAGCGCTTTCTTGGGAGGGATGCGCTGGTGTTGGCCTATTTCGCCTTGGTGATCGCGATCTTGCCGTCGACGATGCCCTTTTTGATGTCGTCCAGCTTGGCGGTCACGTCGGCCGGGATCGTGGGGGCAATATCGTCGCACACCTTGAACTCGACACCGCCCGAAGCGAGGTCGAACGTGCGGGTGCCGGCGGTCACCTTGTGGCCCCCGACTTCGTCCTTGATCAGCGTGTAGACCGCGATGTCGCCCCGCTTCAACATGCTGCCGAGCACATTCCCGGGAGCCGTGCCGCACATGTCGATATCGACGCCGATCGAATATTTGTCGGCGGCGGCACTTGCCTGCATCACGCCTTCACCCGTCGGGCCGGCAACGTTGTAGACGATGTCGGAGCCCTGGCCGTAAAGCGCCTGGGCAAGTTCGCTGCCCTTGGCCGGGTCGTCGAAGGTTCCGGCGAACACGGAATTCACCTTCACATCGGGCGCGGCATATTTTGCGCCCTGCTCGTAGCCGCCGAGGAAGTTGCGGATCACCGGGATATCGCGGCCGCCGACGAAACCGATTGCCTTGCCGTCGCCGATCTTGGGAAATTCACTGCCCTTGGCCTCGACCATGCCGGCCAGCGCGCCGGCGACGAACGAGCCCTGCTCCTCGGCGAAGTTGGCGTAGATCATCTTGGGATTGTCGAGCACGCCGTCGATGAACACGAAGCGCTGGTCGGGATATTCCTTGCTGACCTTCTGCAACGAGTCCACCAACTCCCAGCCCATCACGAAGATGAGGTCGTATTGCTTGCCCTTGGCGAGGTTTTCGAACTGCTCCTCATAGTCGAGGGCACGATTGCCGGTGTCGACCAGCTTGAGGTCGATGCCGAAATCGGTCTTGGCCTTGTTGAGGCCGTTGACGATCGAAACGCCGAAGCCCTGTGCGAAATATCCCGAGATGGCGGCCACGGAAACCTTGGACTGTGCGGCGGCCGATCCCAACGAAACGGCAAGCATCGTGCCGGCCAGAAACAAACTCTTGAGTGCCCTTGTCATGTCATTCCCCTTCAGCTTTTTTCAGCTTTTGAAGCCACGCCTTGACCATCCCCTAAATATCGCCGGGACACTGGCGAGTTCGTTGATGGTCATATGAGTTTATGAGCGGCCAAACAGGCTGTCAATCGTCCTCCGGTGCAGTTTTCTCACCGCTTTGTCCGCATGGTCCTTGTCGACGCTTGACAAATATCGGCGATGCATAATTGTTGGTACTCTAACGAGTTTCATCAGAACGACGGGACGAAGGAAACGCGCCATGCCGGCTGTTGTGGTCAGGAAATTTCTGGTTCAGGTCGAAGAGATCTTCCATGAGGGCGGCCCCCTCGCGGCCCGCCCGCCCAAGCGCGGCGCGATCGTGGCGGTCATCGCCAACCCATTTGCCGGACGCTACGTGGAAGAGATCACCGGATTCATGGAGGACCTGAAGCCGCTCGGCCTCGACATGGCCCGGCGCCTGATCGACGCCATGGGCGAGGGGGTTTCAGCCATCGAAGGCTATGGCAAGGGCGCCGTCGTCGGCGCCGCCGGAGAGCTCGAACACGGTGCGCTCTGGCACAATCCGGGCGGCTACGCGATGCGCGAACTTCTCGGCAACGCCAAGGCTATCGTGCCGTCGACCAAGAAGGTCGGTGGCCCGGGAACGCGCATCGACATTCCGATAACGCACATAAACGCCTCCTATGTGCGCAGCCATTTCGACGCCATCGAGATCGGCGTCGGCGATGCGCCGCGCAGCGACGAGATGGCTGTCATCCTGGCGATGACCACCGGGGCGCGCGTTCACGCTCGGGTCGGCGGCCTGGCGGCAGCCGATATCAAGGGCGAGGACGGCTTGCGATGAGCCCTGAAATCCGCCGCGTCATTACCATCGTCGAGGAAACCCTGATCGAAGGCGGCCGCCCCGTCGATCCGCCAACGCGTCGCGCCGCGGTGATCGCGGTGATCCGCAATCCCTATGCCGGCACTTTTGTCGAGGATCTGTCGGCGCTGAGTGTCGTTGGTGAGGCGTTGGGCGACATCTTGCCCAGGCGGGCCGTCGCGGCCCTCGGCATTGGCGGTGACCAGGTCGAGAGCTTCGGCAAGGCCGCCGCCGTCGGCGCCGATGGCGAGCTTGAACATGCCGCCGCCATCCTTCATCCAACGCTCGGCGCCCCGTTCCGCGATGTGCTCGGCAAGGGGGCCGCGCTCATCCCCTCATCGAAGAAGCGCGGTGGCCTTGGCGTGCCGCTCGACATTCCGCTCGGCCACAAGGACGCGGCGCGGGTGCGCAGCCATTTCGACGGCATGGAGGTTCGCGTTCCCGACGCACCGCGTGCCGACGAGATCGTCGTCGCCATCGCCGTCACCGATTCCGGCAGGCCGCATCCGCGTGTCGGCGGGCTGACCACGGACAAGATCGTCGGCAAGGACGGCGTAAGTTGATGCGTTCGCAGGTGGCTGCCGCTACGCCGCCCTGACTTCCGGCACCCGCATCGCCGGCGGAGTATTGCGGCTGCGGTTGGTGCGCACCTCGCCGTCGATGATCACCATGCCGATACCAGGCAAATTGCCGAGCGCCACGCTGTCGAGCAGTCCGTCACCGGCGCCGCCGATCGCCTGGTCGATGAAGATGAGATCGGCGGCGCGGCCGACCTCGATGATGCCGCGGTCAGCCAGTCCGCGCACGCGCGCCGTGTTGCCGCTGGCAAGGCAGAACGCCACTTCAGGGGCGATACCGCCCAGCGAAGCCAGCATCGTCAGCGTCCTCAGGATGCCGAGCGGCTGCACGCCCGATCCGGCCGGGCTGTCGGTACCGAGGATGACGCGCGAAAGTTCGCCGCGCTGTCTTGCCAGCTCGAGCACGAACAGCCCGGTGCGCAGATTGCCGTTGTGGACGATTTCCAGCGCGCGCGAGCCGTTCTCGCAGATCTGCCGGATCTCGACTCCCGGCAGTGCCGTCGGTCCGCCATTGACGTGAGCCACGATGTCGGCATCGACCTCCAGCACGACATCGGCGCCGATGCGGCCGGAGCCGGGCAGGGATGGGCCGCCCGTATGGGTCATCGAGGTCATGCCGTATTTGCGCGCCCAGCCGATCATCTGGCGGCCGGTCGGACCGTCCTTGACGCCGCCGAGCCCGACCTCGCCGACAAGCGTCACGCCGGCCTCGGCGAGGGCGCGGAAATCCTCCTCGACTAGGCCTGGTTCCAGTATGGGAGCGCCGGCCAGGATCTTCATGCCGTTGGGGCGGAAGTTGGAGAAGGTCCTCTGCGCCGCGATCGCCAGCGCCTTCAGCCCGACCAGGTCGCGCGGGCGGCCCGGTGTGTGGACCTCTCCCGCCGAAATGATCGTGGTGACGCCGCCATGCACGGTCGAATCCATCCAGCCGATCTGGTTCTGCCGCGGCGTCCAATCGCCCGCGACCGGATGGACATGGTTGTCGATGAGCCCCGGCGCCACGGCGCAGCCCATCGCGTCGATGATCGTCGCGGCGTTGCCGCCGTCGACCTCGCTTGCCTTGCCGATGGCGGAAATGCGCCCGTCGGCAACGACAATGGTGTCGGCCTCGAGGATCGGTCGGCCGAGGTCACCGCTCAGCATCAGGCCGATATTGCGGACGACGAGCGTGTTGGCAGACGACTTGGGGTCGGACGACATCGGTTCTCACTTCTGCTGGTATGGAACGTCCCGACGCGGCCTATTTGCCGCTGTCGCCATTCGATGGATCGTCGTCGTTGATGCGCGTGAGCAGGCGGAGCAACGTCGCCTGCTCGGCGGGTGAAAGCGGCGACAGGAAGCGGCGCCCGACTTCGACGCTGCGTTCAAGCCGTTCGAGCGTATACTCGGTCCCCTTCTCGGTCAGAGCGATCATCGACAGGCGCTGGTCGGTGTCGGAGGCGCTGCGCGTGATCAGTCCGTGCTTGAGCAGCTTGCGCATCACGATGCTGATGGTCGACGGGTCCATCGCCGTCAGCCGGCCGAGGTGGTTCTGCGAGACCTCGCCATGCTTGAGGATCGTGGCAAGCGCGGCGAACTGGGTCGGCGAAAGGTCTTCACCCGCCATCACCTGCTGGAACCGCAGCGTCGCGCGCTGATGCGCCTTGCGGATGACGTGAGCCGGATGGAGGTCCAACGCGTATCCGGTCTGCGCGTATTGCTGCAGCACCTGCTCGCGGCTCAGCGGCGGCGCCTTGCCGCGCTGCCGCTTCGGTGTCGCGTCTTTCTCGGATTTCTTTTCGGTCGTCAAACCGGACTCCTGTTGCCTGTCTTGGATGTTGCTCACTCCAGGGCTCAAGCCGCAACTTCAGCCGGTTGCAGTGAGGCTCCGTCGCGAAGAGCCGCGACGACATCAGCCGAACCGCTGACCACGCCGAAATGAGTCGCTATATCGTAGAGCGAGCTTTCCTGCTCGCGCGGTCCCGTCGCCGCGCAGCAATCGCTTGGCACCACCACTTCATAGCCCTGGAAAAAAGCGTCGTGGACGGTCGAGCGCACGCAGATATTGGTGACCACGCCGAATATGACCAGCTGGTCGACCTGCATGTCCTTGAGCGTCAGGTCGAGGTCGGTCTGAAAGAAGGCCGAGTAGCGGCGCTTGATCACGTGGATCTCATCGTCGCGGGCACCCAGGTCCTCGATGATTTCAGGTCCCCAGCTTCCTTCCACGCAATGCGGCGTGCGCTTCACCCATTCGCGCTCGCGGCGCATGCCCGGCCGGTGCGCGTCGTGAACCCAGATCACCGGGACGCCGGCGGCGCGCGCAGCCTCGATGACAGCCAGTTGCGGTGGGACCAGCGTCTCATAGCCAGGCAGGACCATGGCCCCGCCGGGCTTGCAGAATTCATTGACCATATCGATGACCACGATCGCCGCACGGTGCCGATCGAGGCGCATCGCGTCGTCGTGCCGGTGCGAGGAAAAGACGTCCACGGCCATGGCGGTCTCCTTGGGTCGATCGTTGATGCTCATACAAAAAACCCTGGCGAATGCCAAGTCAATCCCGTTCGACGCAAAGCGGTGACCGCCAGCCTTGCGCACGTTGGTCGCACCAGCGTATGCGCTATTTGTCCGGCGCGACATGGCCTTGACAAGAGGTGGCAATCATGTGCTCGATTTGTATGACCATCAATGATATTCAGATCGCCAAGTTTGCCGGCCGAGGGCTGTGATATGAAGACAATCATCACCGGGGCCAGCGGTCTGCTTGGGCGCCATGTGGCCGAGGCCCTGGTTGCGGCCGGCCACGATGTGCTGGGCATCGACGCGGTGGCGCCCGCCGGCGCGGCATGGCGGCACGCCACCGCCGATCTGACGGATCTGCGATCGACCCTGCAGCTGGTACGCGATTGCGATGCCGTGGTGCATGTGGCGGCGATCCCGCGCCCAACCGGGCGGGCCGGCGGCGAGGTGTTCAAGACCAACATCGCGACCGCCTACAATGTCGTCGAGGCCGCTGCCCTGGCCGGCGCCAGGCGCCTCGTCTATGCCTCGTCCTTCAGCGTCTTCGGCTATCCCTTCTTCGAGAAGACGGTCATTCCGCCTTATCTGCCGGTCGATATGAACCATCCGGTCGGTGCGCAGGATCCCTACGGCCTGTCGAAATGGCTGGGTGAGGAGATCGTCGACGCCGCGGTGCGCCGCGGCGCGTTTTCAGCCGTCAGCATCCGCATGCCGTGGATCCAGACCCCGCAGTCCTTCTTCGCCGGCGTCGGTCCGCGCCGCGCCACCGCCGACAGTGCCCGCGACCTGTGGAGCTATCTCGACGCGCGCGATGCCGGTCAAGGCTTTCTGCGGGCGCTCGAGTGGCAAGGCAGTGGCCATCTGCGCGTCCTGCTCAGCGCCGCCGACACCTTCATGGAGGAGGAAAGCGAGCCGCTCGTGCGCCGGGTCTATCCAGCTGTCCCGCTGTCGCGGCCGATTGCAGGCTTCGGTTCGGTGCTCGATACGGCCCATGCGCGCGAAACGATCGGCTTCGAGCCGCGGCACTCATGGCGTTCCTATCCAAAGCCGGAGACCCAGGGATGAAGCGGTTCGACCGGAAGAAAGTCCTCGTCACCGGCGGTGCCGGCGCCATTGGCAGCGCCGCGGTCCGGCGTTTTCTCGACGAAGGCGCGCGGGTCGCGATCGTCGACCGCAACGGCGCGGCGGCGCGGCAACTGGCCAGCTCGCTTGGCAAAAAAATCATCGCCATCGAGGCCGACGTCACCGACGAGAACAGCGTGCGCGGCGCCGTCGAAACGGCCGTCGAGGCCTTCGGCGGGCTGGATGTGGTGTTCAACAATGCCGGGATTTCCGGTGTCGTCGCTCCCGTGCACGAGCTGCCGGTGGAGGATTGGGACGCCGTCATCCGCATCAATTTGCGCGGTATCTTCCTCGTCTTGCAGGCATCGCTCCAGGCCATGATCAAGGCCGGAACCGGCGGCTCGATCGTCAATATGGGATCGTCGATGGCCGGTTGGGACGTCCTGTCAGGCGGCGCCGGCTATGTCGCGTCGAAACATGGCGTGGTCGGACTGACGCGGGTCGCGGCGCTCGATGCCGCGCCTTACGGCATCCGGGTCAACGCCATCTGTCCGGGTGTCATCGAGACGACGCTCGGCGTGCCGGCTTCTGGGGAGGGCGATTTCAAGAGCAGCGTCCAGCATTTCGCCGACCGGATTCCGTTGCGCCGCATCGGCCAACCGGACGATGTCGCCGCGGCGGTGGCTTTCCTCGCCTCGGACGAGGCAAGGCACGTCACCGGCGTCGACTGGCTGATCGACGGCGGCCAGACCTTGCAGAGCTGGGCCAACGCGCCGGCCGGCGACACGTTTCCGAAGGTTCGCTAGGAGATGCCGGGCGGGCTCTTCTCGTCAGAGGCCGAATCGGTCCTTCACCCGGCCCGAAAGGATCGCCGCCTTGACGCCAAGCGGCCAGAAGCGATGGAACCGGATTGGCTTCAGCCCCGATAACGGCATCGGGAAGGGCGTGGTCGCGTCGTCGCGAAGGCGATTTGCCAGCGCATTGCCCATCGCAGAGGCCATGGCGACGCCACGGCCATTGTAACCAAGGCAAATCAGGATGCCGTCCTCCGGCTCGTGAACGTGCAGGAGATGATCCTTGGTGATGGCGATCCGGCCGTTCCAGCCATGTGTCCACGCGGTTCCAGCAAGCACCGGCCAGAGCCGTAGCGCATAGTCGGTAAGGTAGCGGATGGCGGAAGCATCGCCGATGGGTCTCATCGGTCCCCGGCCGCCCATGAGAAGCCGGTTTTGCGCATCGACGCGGTAATAGACGGTGATATTGCCGGCTTCGTAAACGACGGGCCTTTGAGGGAGGATTGCGGCCGCGACCGTTGGTGACAGCGGTTCGGTCGCCGCGATGGCGCTGAACACCGGAACGAGCGACTGCTCCAGGCCCGGCCACAGGTCGCCGGTATAGCCGTTGGTCGCGACAAGGACCTTCTCGGCGCTGACAGAGCCGTCTGCCGTCTTGAGGACCCAGCGTCCGGCCTGCCTGTTCAGCGAGAGGACTTCGCTGCCGCCGAATATCCGCGCGCCGGCCTTCCGCGCGGCGGCAGCCAGGCCGAGCGTGTATTTCAAGGGATGAAGGTCGCCGCCGCGGGCATCGAACATGCCGGATATGTATCTGTCGGTGCCGGTTCGCGCCACCATCGCCTTTGCGTCGAGCAAGCCGACCGGCATCCCCCGCCGCTTGCATTGCGTTGCCGTGGCCCGCACCGCGGCTGCCGGCTTCGGCCGGATGGCCGCGCGTATCGTACCGTTTTGCCGGGCCTCGCAATCGATCGACAGGCGCTTGATGAGGCCGAAGGTGAAATCCGGCGCACCGTAGGAGAAGTCGATCATCCGCTGCCCGAGATCGGGGCCGAACATCGCCTCGATCGTGTCGGGATCGTATTTGAGACCGGGATTGACCTGGCCGCCATTTCTGCCCGACGCCCCCCAGCCCGGCTGATGGGCCTCGAGCACGCAGACGTCGTCGCCGGCTTCCGCCAGGTGCAAGGCGGTGGAAAGGCCTGTGAAGCCACCGCCGACGATGGCGACCCTTGCCCTGTGCGCCCCGGAAAGGGCAGGGTAATTGGCTGTGCCGCCGGCCGTATCGCGATAGAGGCTCCTGGGCGGGCTGCTTGCGGGCATGGACGAGGCTCTTACGTCAAGGCGGCTGGCTTGAGATATCTGGCTTTCAATTGCCCGATATCTTGCGCGCGTGGCAGACCCAGACTTTGGTGTCGGGTGCGCCAGGCAATTCTGCGTGGCGTCGGGAAATCACAACAATTGCGACAGGGCGGCCATGAAGTGGTCATTCTCCGACGGCGAGCCGATGCTGACGCGCACATAAGTGTCGAAGCCTGCCTGTTTCCATGGCTTGACGATGACGCCGTTCCGCAGCAGGCCTTCGACGAAGGTGGAGGCATCTTGCCGGCAGTCGAAGAACAGGAAATTGCCTCGGGACGGGGCGACTTCGAGGCCCTTGCCCGCCAGGAAACGCTCGACGCGTGCCCGCTCCGTCCTGGCCAGCGCGACGACCTTGGCAAGGTGCTCCTCATCGGCGAGCGCCGCAAGCGCCGCCGCCTGCGCGACGCCATTGGCGTTGAAAGGCGTGCGCACCCTGTCGAGCAACGCGCGCAATTGCGGGTCGCCGACAATGCCGAAGCCGATCCGCAGCCCTGCCAGTCCGAACGCCTTGGAAAATGTCCGCAGCACGATCCAGGGTTGATCGCGTTTGCTCAGACAGGGCAGGGACGAAACATAGTCGTCTCCCTCGGCATATTCGGCATAGGCTTCATCCACGACGATCAGCGTCTCGTCGCTGACAGCGTCCAGGAGCCTCGACAGATCGCCGCCGGAGAGCCAACTGCCGGCCGGGTTCATCGGATTCGAGAACAGCAGCATGCGCGGCCGTTCGCGCACTGCCTCGATCAGCGCGTCGAGATTGATGCTAAGATCGCCGTTGACGGTTACACGGTTGACGCTTGCACCCATCAGCGTCGCATAGTCCTCGTGCAGCGGGAACGATGGATAGAGCGTGACGACGACGTCGCCGGGCCGCAGGACGGCACGGCTGATGACGGAGAGGAGGTCTTCCGAGCCGTTGCCGAGGATGACCTGGTCCTCGCCCGCCGCATGTCTGGTGGCGATGGCCTGCCGCAGTTCGCGCCCGGCCGGATCCGGATAGAGCCGGAACATTTCGGAGCCGCCCTGGATCATCTTGGCCAGGGTCGGGCTCGGGCCGATCGGGTTTTCATTCGAGCCCAGTTTGGCGATCCTGGCCGGGGCGTATCGCAGCATGACCTCGGCGATGGTCAGCCCGGAATTGTAAGGCGACAGGCGCGTGACTTCGGTGCGGACCATGTCTGAAGCGTTGGACATGTCTGGTCTCCTCCATCGCCGGCCGATTATTGTCGCCAGACAAACCTCGAACAATCGCTGCCCGTGGCATCTCGTATTAAAGAGCCAACTATGTGGTGGCGCGTGCGGCGGACGACGTCACCACTATCGCACTCGAGGCTGTTTGTATATGCTTGTATATGTAAGTCGATCTGATAGTCTCCGTGCCACGCAACCGGAGCGGCCAAGGAGGATCACATGCGCAACGCTGCTCTTTTCGACCTCTCTGGCAGGAAGGCGCTGGTCACCGGCGCCAGCCGCGGCATTGGCCGCAGCATCGCCGAGGCGCTGAGCGCTGCCGGCGCCGACGTCGCGGTCACGGCGCGTAGCCTGGACTCGCTTGATGAGACGGCGGCGGGCATTCGCGCGGGCGGCGGGGTTGCGCACGCCATTGCTCTTGACGTGACCGACGTCGGCCAGTGCCGCGCGGCTGCTGCCGAGGCAGCCCGTCTGCTTGGCGGCCTCGACATTCTCGTCAACAATGCCGGGGTGGAAGAGGTCCGGCCATCGCTCGATGTCGACGAGGCGCTGTGGGACCGGATCGTCGACACCAATCTCAAGGGGGCGTTCTTCTGTGCCCAGGCGGCGGCGCTGCAGATGCGGGATGCTGGCCGGCCCGGCGCCATCATCAACCTCTGTTCGCTGACGTCAGAAGTCGGCATTCCAACGGCGGTGCCGTATGGCTCTTCCAAGTCGGGCCTGCTCGGCATGACACGGGCTCTCGCGGCGGAGTGGGCGCAGCTTGGCATCAGGGTCAACGCCATTGCCCCAGGCTATTTCAGGACGGCGATGACGGAGGTGTTTTACGGCAATGAGGCATGGCGGCAATCCATGCTCGCCAAGATTCCGCAGCACCGTTTCGGCGATCTGCGCGATCTGCACGGCATCGCCGTGTTCCTTGCCTCCGATGCCGCCGCCTACATAACCGGCCAGTCCATTCCGGTGGACGGCGGGTTCCTTGCCTCGGTCTGACGTAGATCGTCGATGTTTCGAATTGAATGTCGTCTTCCGCAGATGTGACCGGTCGGCACATTGCGCTCTGAACTGAAGGAAAAATCCATGTCCGACATCAGCTTCCACGATCTGTCATCCCTCGATGCCACTCGGCGGGCCGGGCTGCTGAAACGCGCCGAGGGCGATCTGTCGGTCTTCGTCGAAAAGGTCCGCCCGATCATCCAGGCGGTCAGGGACGAGGGTGACGCCGCCTTGATCCGCTTCGCCAGGGATCTCGACAAGGCCAATGTGGCCGAAGGCGGACTGAAGGTGTCGGAAGCGGAATTCGACGCGGCATTCGACAAGGTCGAGAAGGATGTCGTCGAGAGCATCAGGTTCGGCATCGACAACATCCGGCATTTTCATGAAGAGCAGAAGCCGGAAACCATGTGGCTCAAGGAGGTCCGCCCGGGCGCCTATGCCGGCGACAGGTACACGCCGATCGCCTCCGTCGCGCTTTACGTGCCGCGCGGCAAGGGCGCCTTTCCGTCGGTGACGATGATGACGTCGGTTCCAGCCGTCATCGCCGGCGTGCCGCAGATTGCCATCGTGACGCCACCAACCCCGGATGGTTCCGTGGACGCGGCCACACTGGTCGCCGCTCGCCTTGCCGGCGTCGAGACCGTGTACAAATGCGGCGGCGCCCAGGCCGTCGCCGCGGTCGCCTACGGCACCGAAACGGTGAAGCCGGCACTCAAGATCGTCGGCCCGGGCAGCCCCTGGGTGGTGGCGGCCAAGAGCGTTCTGTCCTCGATCATCAACACGGGTCTGCCGGCCGGACCGTCGGAAGCCATCATCTTTGCCGACGACAGCGTCGACGGCGGCCTCGCCGCGCTCGATCTGCTGATCGAGGCCGAGCACGGGCCGGATTCCTCCGCCTATCTTGTAACCCACAGCCGAAAGGTTGCCGAAGCAGCGCTCGCGGCACTTCCCGAACACTGGTCGCGTATGACCGAACAGCGTGTGGAATTCTCGCGCGCGGTGCTGACGGGAGAGCGCGGCGGCATCGTGCTGACCGGGTCGCTGGAAGAGTCTTACCGCTTCATCAACGACTATGCGCCCGAACATCTCGAGATCCTCTCGAAGGAGCCGTTCGCGCATCTCGGCCACATCACCGAGGCGGCGGAAATCCTGATGGGTCCGCACACGCCGGTGACACTTGCCAATTTCGTTCTCGGGCCGAATGCCGTGCTGCCGACCAGCCGCTGGGCGCGGACCTACGGGCCGCTCTCTGTAACGGATTTCGTCAAGCGCTCGTCGGTTGGCTATGTGACCTCGGCCGCCTATCCGGAACTGGCGCGGCATGCCCGCCGGCTCGCCCGCTACGAAGGCTTCAGCTCGCATGAAAACGCGGTTTCGGAGATCCGCGACCGCTATCTCGCCGGCTGAGGGGGACCATCGCGATGAAGGCGGCGCGACTTTATGGACCGGGGGATCTGCGCGTCGAGGATGTCGCCGCACCAGGTATCCCGGATGCCGGCTGGGCAAAGCTCAGGATCGATGCCGCCGGAATCTGCGGTTCGGACCTGCACAATTTCCGCACCGGCCAGTGGATAAGCCGTTCGCCTTCGACGGCTGGCCATGAGCTGACCGGTACGGTGATCGCGCTGGGCGAGGGCGTCGACACAATCGCTGTCGGCGACAGAGTGGTCGCCGATTCCCGTTTCTGGTGCGGGGATTGCGCGCAATGCCGAGCCGGCAAACGGCATCTCTGCGCTGCGCTGGGCTTCGTTGGCGAAATCTGCGATGGCGGCTTTGCTGAACAAGCGGTGTTGCCCGCACGTTTGCTGCATGTCATCGACGCCGGCCTTGACGAACGGGTCGCCGCCATGGCCGAACCCCTCGCGGTCGCGCTGCACGCGGTGCGGCGTCTGCCGAAAACGGTCGGTTCGGTGCTTGTCGTCGGCTGTGGGCCGATCGGTGGTCTTGCCGCGTTGCTGCTCTCCCGAACCTTCGCCGGAACCGTGCTTGTCGCCGACCGCAACCAGGCACGTTGTGCCCGCGTGGCGCGGGTAACGAGCGCCACGATCGTCGATCTCGACCGCGATGCCATCGCCGCAGCCATCGCCAATGCCCCGCTGCTGGCGGCCGTCGAGGCGACGGGCAGCATCGCTGCGTTCAACCAGTTGCTCGGCGTTCTCGATCCCGGTGGCGCGGTGGCGATGGTCGGGATATTTCATGGCCGGCTCGACATCGACCCCAATCTTCTGGTCGAGCGCGAGATTGCATTGCTGGGATGTCACGCCTTCGCCGACGAATTGCCCGACGCTGTCCGCATGCTGGGTGAACTCAGCGAGCCGCTTCTGGCCTTGGTCGACCGCGAGATAGGCCTGGACGATATTCCAGCCGCCTATGAGCGGCTGTTGGCCGGGAAGAGCGATGGCTTGAAAACAATCATCCGCATGCGGCAACCTGCCGGAAAGGATTTTTGAAATGATCGATTTGCCCGATACGGCGAGCCCCCTTTACGAGAAGGTGAAGGACTACATCCTGACCAACATCGGAACGGGCAAATGGGGCAAGGACCGCAAGCTGCCGTCCGAGAACGAGCTGGTGGTTTCGCTGGGTGTGTCACGGATGACGGTTCACCGGGCCTTGCGGGAACTGACCGCCGCGGGATTCCTGATCCGGCTGCAAGGCGTCGGAACATTCATCGCGCCACCCCGGCCGCAATCGACTCTGATCGAGATCAACAACATCGCCGCCGAGATCGTCGAGCGCGGCAACAGGCATCGCTCCGAAGTCCTGGTCCTCGAAACCATCATGCCGACGAAGGAACTCGCGCTGTCGTTCGAGTTTGCGAAGCGCACCTCGATCTATCACTCCGTCGTCGTCAATTTCGAGAACGACCTGCCGGTGCAACTGGAAGAGCGCTTCGTCAATCCGGGCCTGATCCCCGACTATGACAAGCAGGATTTCACCAGGACGGCGACCTATGACTATCTGATGCAGAAGACCCCGGTCACCGAGGTCGAGCATATCATCTCCGCCGTCCCGGCCGACAGGGAGTCGGCGCAGCATCTGGGCATCGATGTCGGCAGTTGCTGCCTTCTCCTGCATCGCCGGACATGGACTGGGGCGGTCGTGGCCACGATCAGCAAGCTGACCTATGCCGGCAGCCGCTACTCGCTAGGCAGCCGCTACTCGCCTTCCAGGGCAAGCTGACGTCGACGAACCAATGCAAGCCGAGGCTTCGTTCAAATGTATATACATGTATCGATAAGAGTGCTTCGGCTGGTGGACGCACGGGCTTGCGGAGTCTGGGGATGACGGCGACACCGAGCCGCACGGCCCGGATACGGGCTCTCGCGCAGCATGATGTCGCCGAAGCGCAACGCGCGCTGACTGCGTTGCTGGGGGACCTGTTCGGGATGAACCCCGGCAACGTCCGCATCAATGTCGACAAATACAGCCTCAACTCCCTGAATGGCTTCTTTGACAGTGACGGCCAACCGTATTTCTTCAAATTCCATCAGGAAGAAGGGGAAGAGGCGATGGCCGGCGAGTATTACCGGGCCGAAATCCTGTCGCGCGCCGGCTTGCCGGTCGACCAGCCCGTGCATATGTCCGCCCAGCCCGGCGAGCAGATCCTTGTCTATAGCCGCCGCGTGGATCCTCGATTTTCGGATGTTCTGTTCGCGCTGGACACCAAGGACGATGCCGGCAGGCGGCGCGAGGCGGTTCTTGCCGAGCGTGACCTGTCCGCCAGGCTGCTCGATGTCTATCTCGAAACGCTGCATCCGGTGACCGTCGCGCAGGTGTCGGCCGAGCCGATCCACCGGCTGTTTCATGAGCGGCTGATCGACGCCGATACGCGTTTGTCGCCAGGTGGCCGCCTGGCCGATTTCTACGTCGGCAAGTCGTTTGTCTTTCCCGGCGCGGAACTGGATTGGGATCGGTTTTCCCGGCTGAAATTCGTCATCAACGGGCAGCGCTACATCAGCAGCATCGGCGAGCTCTTCGACGCCGCCGCGGAGCGCCTGCGGCCGGACCGGCTTGCCGATGCCGGCGGCGTGGTCGCGCATGGCGACGCCCACAATGCCAATGTCTGGTACGTGGAGACGGCGGGACGGGCGGAACTGTCCTTCTTCGATCCGGCCTTTGCCGGCTCGCACATCCCGACGCTGCTGGCCGAGGTGAAGGCGACGTTCCACAACATCTTCGCCCATCCCTTCTGGCTCTACGATCCGGCCATGGCGACCCAGGCTTTTCAAGCGCGGGCGCGGCTGGATGGCGACTTTCTGTATGTCGACACGGACTGGGATTTGAGCCCGATCCGCCGCGACCTTCTGGAGGTGAAGGCGATGGAACTGTGGCGGCCCTTGCTGCTGGAACTCAAGCGTCGCGGCATGCTGCCGGCGGATTGGCGAACGGTGCTGCGCTCTGGGCTGTTCCTGTCGCCGACCCTGGTGATGAACCTGCGGGCCGGCGCGCGCAGCCACACGCCGGTCTCGTCTCTCATCGGGTTTTCGGTCGCGGTCATGGTCGGCAGCGAGCCCGATGGCGGAACCGACCGGATGACCGGTTTTCTCGATCGGATCGATCCTGAAAAGCATGAGTAGTCAGGCAGGGGACGCGCCGGATCAACGCAAAATTTGAGTCACTTCAACTTGTATATGCATGTATGTATTTTAGCCTTGACATCCGCTTCCGCTGACGCTGAAATGTGCCAGCACTTCAACCACGAAGTGGCGGGCAAGACGCCGAGGCACAGTGCCGCAAGAGCAGAACCCGCAGTCTCACCAGACCGGATGCCTGGGTAAAAAAGCGGTCTGATCACCAAGGGGAACGAAAGATGACGCTTAACCTAGCAGGACAATTTCGCGCGTTGGTGATGGCCGTTGCCGTCGGGCTCACCGCCGCCCCGACAGCCCATGCCGCCGATGCGGCCATTCCCACGACGCCCGAGGCCGGATCGTTCAAGATCGGCATCGAGCCCTGGCTTGGCTATGGCCAGTGGCACGTCGCCGAGGCCAAGGGCCTGTTCAAGACGAACGGCCTGTCGGACGTCCAGATCGTCAATTTCGCCGAGGACAAGGATATCAACGCCGCACTCGCCAGCGGCCAGCTTGACGCCGCCAACATCGCCACCCACACGGCGATGGGCATGGTTGCGGCCGGCCTGCCGGTGAAGATCGTGCTGCTGCTCGATGTCTCCATGACGGCAGACGCCATCGTCGCCGGCAAGGACGTCACCTCCATCGCCGGTCTCAAGGGCAAGCAAGTCGCCTTCGAGGAAGGCACGACGAGCGACATCCTGCTCAAATACGCGCTCGCCAGGAACGGCATGTCGGTCGCTGATATCCAGCCGGTTCCCATGCCTGCCGCAGATGCCGGCGGCGCCTTGATCGCGGGCCAGGTGCCGGTCGCGGTTACCTACGAGCCGTACCTCACCGTCGCCATGGCGCAGAACAAGGACGTCAAGCTGTTGTTCACCGCCGGCGAGGATCCCGGCCTGATCAGCGACGTGCTGGTGGTGCGCGACGAAGTGATCAAGTCGCGGCCCGGCCAGGTGCTGGCCATGATCAAGAGCTGGGACGCCGCGCTCAAGGACTACAATGCCGATACATCAGGCGGTCGCGCCATCATCGCCAAGGCGGTCGGTTCCGACGTCAAGGACCTCAACACCGCCTTTGACGGCGTGCGCTACTATTCCCTGGCCGAAAACAAGACGGCGCTCACCGGCGATTTTACCACCAAGACATTCGCCGATGTCGAAGCGGCGGCGAAGAACGCCAAGCTGCTTCAGGCCGATGTGACGCCGGAGCAGATGATCGACCCGTCCTTCGTCAAGGCGGCGGAATGACGAAGGCCGGATCGCGGTGGTAACGCAGATGTCGGGAGAACCCACCGCGAAAACCGATCTGGCCCGTTCCGCAGCGAAGCCAGTCACGAAGAAGGCCACGCGTCGCCGATCCTCCGGGATCGGCGTGCCGATCGCCCGGTCACGTTTCCTGGCGATAGCGGTGGCCGTCTTTGTCGGCCTCGGCCTCGCCTGGTGGGCGGCGACCGGGCTGGAATGGGTAAAACCCATCTTCCTGCCGTCGCCGGGCAGCGTCGCGACCCAGATCGCCAAGCTCGCGGCCGACGGCACCTTGTGGCTGGACCTCCGGGCCTCCATGTACCGCATTTCCATCGGCTTTCTTCTCGCCTCGGCACTGTCCATCCCGATCGGCGTGCTGATCGGCAGTTTCCGCTCCTGGGAGGCTGCGATCGAGCCGCTGGTGGATTTCATCCGCTATATGCCGGTTGTCGCTTTCGTACCGCTCTCCATCCTGTGGGCCGGCACCGGCGATACCCAGAAATTCCTGATCATCTTCATCGGCACCTTCTTCCAGCAGGTGCTGATGATCATGGACAATGTGAAACGGGTCCCCGCCGACTTCATCGGCCTCGGGCGCACGCTCGGCCTGCCGGACCGCAAGATCCTGACGCGCATCGTCGTGCCCAGCGCCTTGCCGGGCATCTGGGACACGCTGCGCATCAGCCTCGGCTGGGCATGGACATGGCTGGTTCTGGCCGAACTCGTCGCGGCGACATCCGGTCTGGGCTATCGCATCACCGTATCGCAGCGCTATTTCCAGACCAACACCATCATCGGCTACATCCTGCTCCTGGGCGTGCTTGGCCTCATCACCGACCAGGTCATGAAGGCATTGGAGAAGGTGCTGTTCCGGCAGGATGGCCACTCGCAATGAGGAACCGCCGATGACTGTTCCCAAATTGCGCATTGCGGGTCTCGACAAGAGCTTCGGCGCCGGCGAGCGGTGCACGGAAGTGCTGCGGGACATCAATCTTGACCTTGCCGACAACGAGTTCGTCTCCCTCGTCGGCACGTCGGGCTGCGGCAAGAGCACGTTGCTGTCGATCGTCGCCGGACTGCAGGATTTTGACGCCGGCGATCTCAGCATCGACGGCGCGCCGATTCTGCAACCGGGTCTCGACCGTGGTGTCGTCTTCCAGTCCTACACGCTGCTTCCCTGGCTGACGGCGCGGCAGAACATCGAGTTTGCCCTCAAGGCCGCCGGCTATGATCGCTCCGCCTGCCGCGAGATCGCGCTCGAGCATCTCGACCTCGTCAAGCTGTCGCAAAGCGCCGATCGCTTCCCGTCCGAACTGTCGGGCGGCATGAAGCAGCGCGTCGCCATCGCGCGCGCGCTCTCCTATCGCCCCAAAATGCTGCTGATGGACGAACCCTTCGGCGCGCTCGATGCCTTGACGCGGCACCAGATGCAGGAACTCCTGACCCAGATCTGGGAAGAGCACAGGCTCACCGTGCTGTTCGTCACGCATGACGTCGAGGAGGCCGTCTATCTGTCGGACCGCATCGTCGTCATGGGGATCGGCCCGGGACGCATCATGCAGACCTTCAACGTCGACATCGAGCGCCCGCGCCGCGAAGAGGTGATGGAAACGCCCGCCTTCATGGATTTGCAACGCGGCGTGCACAAGGCGATCCGCGAGGCGTCAAGACGTCCCGAAATGGCGTAAACCTTCGTTGGTCTCACCGGCGGTCAGGAATTACGGGCCGTGGGGACTGCATATCTCGAGCGTCCATGCGATGGTTCCGCAAAAGTCGCCGGCAAACCCACGGTAACTGCCGTAGCCATTGTAATAGCTGTCCATCCAGTTGCTGTTGTCGGTCGAATTCTCGCCGGTCCAACTGCTACCGACCCAACCATAATGGTGTCTGTGTCCGCGGTTCGCGGCGTGCGTGTTGCCATTATGGGCGGTGGTGACGCGGACATAGTGGTGCCTGACAACGGTGGCATCGGCGCCTGTGGCAAACGGGACAACGCTCGTCGCCAACGTCAACACGATGGAACAGAGGAATACACTTGGCTTTTTCATAAGCATGTCTCCTTTTCATTCGAGACATATGGAAAAGAACGCGCGCCTCGCTGCACATGTTCCTTCACGAAATCGGGCTTCACGGTCCCGGGACGGCGTGCAGTCAGCGGCCACATCAGGGGATCTCGCAAATAAGGTCTTCTCGGCAAGGATATGGAGCAATCCGTCCGGTTCGCGCCATGCCAGCACCGGCTCACGTCGCCTTGCCGGCCGCCGCATCCATTCCCATCTCTTCGTCGGAAATGTCGTCGAAGGAAGCGTAGTTCATGTTGTAGAGGCGGGCGTAGAGACCTTTCGTCTTCATGAGCTGCTCATGGTTGCCGCTTTCGACGATCTCGCCATTCTGCAGGACGATGATGCGGTCTGCGCCGCGGATGGTGGCCAGGCGATGCGCGATGACCAGCCCGGTACGCCCTTCGAGCAGTTTGATCAGCGCCTTCTGGATCAGCATCTCGGTGTAGGAATCGATGCTGGCGGTGGCCTCGTCGAGCACAAGGATTTTGGCATCGGCCACCAGCGCGCGCGCAAAACTGATCAGCTGGCGCTGGCCGAGCGAGAGATTGCCGCCGCGCTGCTCGAGTTCGGTGTCGTAGCCGTCGGGCAGGTCTTCGATGAAGTCGTGCGCGCCGACGGCAACTGCTGCGCGCACCACTTCTTCGCGGCTGGCGCCGGTCTTGTGATAGCGGATGTTCTCCAGCACCGTGCCGGAGAACAGGAACGGCTCCTGCAGCACCATGGCCACCTGGTCGCCCAACGAATCCTGCGTCAGGTCGCGCACGTCATGGCCGCCGACCAGGACCTCGCCCGACCAGACATCGTAGAAGCGGTGCACCAGCGCCATCGAGCTCGACTTGCCCGATCCGGTCGGGCCGACAAGCGCGACCGTCTCGCCCGGATTGACGCGGAAGGAGATGTTCTTCAACACCGGCTGATTTTGACGGTAGCCGAAGGTGACGTTCCTGAACTCGACCGAACCATCCATGTCGCGCGACAGCGCGATGGCGCCGTCCTTGTCGCTGACGTCGACGGGCACGTCGAGCACTTCGGAGATGCGCTGGCCCGAAGCCATGGCCCGCTGCATGACGCTGTACTGCATGGTGAGCGAGCGGATCGGATCGAAGAAGCGCTGGATGTAGAACAGGAACGCCACCATCACGCCGATATCGAGACTGTGCGACAGCACCATCGACCCGCCGACGACGATGACGGTCGCCATGGCGATGCCGGTCAGCGTGTCGACGATCGGCACCATCACCTGTGCATATTTCGCCGACCGCAGATGGGCGTTGAGATTGGCCATCACCTTTTCGTCGTAAAGGTCGAAATTGACATGCTGGCGCTCCAGGCTCTGCACCGTACGCACGCCGTGGATGCCTTCGGCAAGCGCGCCGTTGGCGATCGAGTTGGTTTCGTGCGCGGCCATGAAGGCGACCTTGGCCCGCGGCAGCCAGAACAGGCGCACGATGAACAGCATCGGCATGGTCGACAGCGTCAGCAGGCCAAGCCGGAAATCGAGCCAGAGCAGGACGGTGACGATGCCGAAAAGAAGCACGATATCGCCTACCGACATGACGGATGTTTCGAGGAACTCCTGCATCGAATTGACGTCGCCCTGCAGGCGCGACATCAGCCTGCCGACCTCGGTCTTGTCCATGAAGCTCAGCGAGACACGCTGCAGGTGGCTGAACATGGCGCGGCGCAGGTCGGACAGCACGTTCTCCGCCACCTTGCCGACGACGCTTTCCTGCACATGGCTGGCGGCATAGTTGATGAGGATGATCACGGTGAAGGCGGCGATCGCGGATATCATCACCGAGCGGTCGAGCCTGCCTGGCGCCATGCCGTGATCGATGGCGTAGCGGATGACCAGCGGGATCGCCAGCTGTGTCAGCGTGAACACCAGCACGGCGGCGACCGAGATGAAAATCCGGCCCTGATACGGTCTGACGAAGCTCCAGATGCGCCTGACGATGCGCGGGTCGTAGGCCTTGCCGAAGACCTCTTCCTCATCGCGGTGCGAGCCGACGACCGCCTTCGTCGGGCGTCCGCTTGTGTCTTCCTTCTCGTCGTCGTCCTGCGTCGACATCAGGCGGCTCCCTCGAGCCGATCGTCGTCCGGCCGTAGCTGCAGGTCGTAAAGCGCGCGGTAGCGTCCGCCGAGCGCCAGCAATTCCTCATGCGTGCCGCGTTCCACGATCCGCCCGCCCTCGACGAAAAGGATCTGGTCGGCATGCATCAGCGAACTCAGCCGATGCGAGATGATCAGCGTCACGCGATCCCGGGCGAAGCGCTTCATCGCCGCTCGTATACGCTGCTCGGTGCCGGCGTCGACGGCGGCCGTGGAATCGTCGAAGACCAGCACCGATGGCCGCAACATCAGGCTGCGCGCTATGGTCAGGCGCTGCCGCTGGCCGCCGGAAAGCGACGCGCCACGTTCGCCGACGACCGTGGTGTAGCCGGCTGGAAGGCCGATGATATAGTTGTGCAGCTGGGCATACTCGGCGGCCTGGCCGATGCGGGTCTCGCGCGCCCAGGGATTGCCATAGGCGATGTTGTTCTCGATCGAGGTGGTGAACAGGAACGCGTCCTGCTGGACGACGCCGACCGCCTTGCGCAGCGACTGCAGCGTGACCTTGCGGATGTCCTGTCCGTCTATGGTGATCGCGCCCGACGTCACGTCGTAGAAGCGCGGGATCAGATGCGCGATGGTCGACTTGCCGCTGCCCGGCGGGCCGACGATACCGACGGTCTCGCCCGGCCTGGCTTCGAACGAAACGCCGGAAAGCGTCGGACGCTCGCCCGCGCCCTCATAGCGGAAACCGACATTGTCGAAGCGCAGTACGCCGTCGGTGATGACGAGCTCCCTGGCGTCGGGCGCGTCCTTGATGTCGAGTTCGGCATCGAGTAGTTCGAACAGCCGCGTGCCACAGGTCGAGGCGCGCGCGAAGGAGTTGACCATCAGGCCGAGCTGGCGCACCGGCATCTGCAATATGGTCATGAAGGTGAGAAACTGGGCCAGTGTGCCGACGCTGATCTGCCCCGCGATCACCTTCTGGCCGCCGAACCAGAGAACCAGGCCCATGGCGGCCAAGAAGGAAAAGTTCATGGCGCTGGTGTTCGAGACGCGGATGTCGACGCGCTCATTGGCGAGTTCCAGCGCATCCTGCTTGGCGCGGTCGAATTTTGCCAGCTCATGCCGCTGCGCCGCGAAGGCGCGCACGACACGGATGCCGCCGAGATTCTCATCCATCACCCGGCTCAGCACGGACAGCCGCTCCTGCAGCGTCAGCCAGGTGCTGCGCAGTCGGAGTTGCGTCACCGAAGAGCGCCAGGCGACGAACGGCACGAAGCTGAGGCTCAACAACCCGAGCACGAGATCGGTGCTGATCAACAGATAGGCGCCGACGCCGATCAGCACGCCGAGCAGCACCACGCGCAGGATGCCGGTGGAAAAGAACATGCGCACGCCGTCGAGGTCGAGCAGTCCGAGTGTGATGAGATCGCCGGTATGAACCTTGTCGTGGAAGGAAAAGCTGAGCCGCTGGATCTTCTCGTAGAAGGCGAGCCGCAGCTCATAGCCGGTCTGATGGCCGACGGCCTCGCCATAGTAGTTCTGCGCCATGGTGAAGAGGCCGCGCAGGATGCTGACGGCCAGCAGTGTCAGGGCCGTATTCCAGAGCGCCTGCTCGGCCGCGGTGCCGGCCCCCGCGGCCATCACGCCTTGCGCCTGATCGATGGCGCGCCCAAGGAGGCGCGGAATGAAGAGCTGCAACGTCGCAGCGATAAAGGTCGAGACGAGGGTGATGGCAACCTGCCAGGGATGGCGCAGCGTCATGCGCACGATGCGCAGCAAGGTGCTGAGGCCCTTGCCCCAGGAGGCTTCCGCCACATGGGCAAATGATTTGCCGCGCCTGGCCGCGCTGGTTGCATCCGTGTGCAAGGAAAATACCCAGACCGATCCGGACATTAGCCCGAACGAATGTAGCAGACTCAATCAGATAGCTGGATTTTACGCGCGTCCGACTTGCCCGTACAAGGGGCCAATGGCGACATCGCACTGTACCTGAAAGGGGTGCCGCGTGCCTTCTCGGCCATGGCCATCAGGGCCTGATCGGCGGCGCGGTCACCGGCAAGATCGTGTCGCAACTCGCTGCTGGTCTGCCGCCGGTGATCGATCTCACGCCGTTCCGGGCGGATAGGTTCTGAGTGTTCAGCGCCTGCTCCACCAGCAGGCCTTCCGTCTGCATGAGGGGAACGACGTGACCGCGACCACAGACACACACGCCGTTGAGGCGATCGATCCGCAACGCGCCTACGCCGTCCTGGTCTGCGATCTGATCGGCCTGCGCTTCGACGCTGACGGAAAACCGGACCCTTCGGAGGTGCGGGCCCATATCGAAGCCAAGGGCGGCCGCTTTCATGCGGCCGGACTTGGCGACAAGGCCGCTCTCGAACGCGGGCGCGTTCATTTCTTCTACCAGCCGGATCTCAGCACTCACGAAGAGCTGATCGAAGCCGCCAGCGACGGACGCTATGATGCCGTCATTGCCGCCGCGACCTTCCTGCCCGCCGAAACCGTCTTTCCACTGGCCGGCGTGCGGATCGGCGCCGGCACCGGCAATATGGGCTCGCGCTCCTGGGGTGGCGGCAGTGGCGAGGGCGGCACCGCGGTGCTGATGAACACGCCGGGCATCAACAGCCGCGCCACGGCGCAGATGGTGATGAAGGCGATCCTGAAAGTGCTGCCGGATCTCCCGGTCGACACGCTTCACGGGCGTGTCGCGCGGGGCGCCTTCGACACCGGCAGGGAGCTGCGCGATTTCCCCACCGAAAAGCTCGAAGGCAAGACCATCACGATCATCGGCTACGGCAATATCGGCCGCGAAGTGGCCAAGCTGGCTCGCGCCTTCGGCATGCGCGTGGTGATCCACGCGCGGCCACGGCACCGCGGATGGATAGAAGCCGAGGGCTTTGCCTTTGCCGCGGACCTTGTCGAGGCGGCCGGAGGCGCCGATGTGCTCAGCGTTCACGTTGGCCTGGGCAAGCAGGATGCGCAGACCGGCCGCTACGCCAACGCCGGGCTCATTGGCGCGGACGTCTTGTCCCGCATGAACAAGGGCGCGGTGCTGGTCAACTACGATCGCGGCGAGCTTGTCGATGTCGGGGCTCTTGATGAAGCTCTGAATACAGGCCGGCTACGCCACGCCGCCATCGATGCCGACCTGTTCAGGGATGCCTCGACCGGCCGCCTGTCCGGGCCGATGCTGCCTTATCTCGGCCTCGTCGAGAAGCATGGCGCCAGGCTTGAGCTCCTGCCGCACGCTGCCGCCGATACGGACCACCCGTCGCGCGTCGCAGGCGCCAAGCAGGCTGTCGACCAGATATTCGATGTCATCTGCCGCAAATCGGTAACGAATGCGAAAGGCACGGTGCCGCAAGGCTACCTTTCCCTTGGCGCCACCACGCCTCCAGGCATTGGACCTGTGACGGCGGATCACCTTTTGAAACTGACCTCCAGCGACTGCGCCGAACTGGCGGATCTCTGCGATCGGCAAGGCCGTCTGTGGAAGGCTCTTTCCGATACCCCGCCTGCCGAGCGAGGCGCGATTGTCGTCGAACAGGGCGACGAGCTTGTCCGGTTGATCGACCGCTTCTGCCTTCTGGCCGAGAACCTCAATCTGAGGGGACCTTTTCAGAAATAGTCCGGAGTTCTCAGTCCTGGGGACCGGCCACCATACGGGCGATCCGCGTCATGTCGGCGCTCATCTCACGATCGTCGTCGAGCGGGCTGACGAGCGCACGCACCGCAGCAAAGGTGCGCTGGGGTCCTTCGCCCATGCTGTCGACGACGCCGCGCAACTCCACGCCCGTGGCCGCGAAGATCAGTTCCATCGCAACGAGATAGCGCAGGCGTTCGACAATCTCGGCGGTCTTGGCCACCACGCGCGGCGCCATCGACGACTGGTCCTCGATCCCATCCGAAACGGCCAGCGGGCTGAGTGACATCGGATTAGCGAGATGCCGGATTTCGGCTTCCAGCGCGGCGAGTGGCTTCTGCAGTTCCGCATAGCCCTGGCGGCTACCGCCCCTGGCCGACAGGAAGCGCGGCAGCTCGGCAATTGTCGGCGACATCAGCTTCATGCAGCGGTTGGCGGTGCCCACCGCGCAATGCGCGAGCGCCTGGCCGAGCTGTTCCCAGGCCAGCGTCATGGCAGTGAGGTCGAAATTGCCGTTCGAGACGACGCGTTCGTCTTCGGGCAGGATCACCGGGTTGTCGCCGGAATGGGTGAGTTCGATCTCCGTCGCGAGCTTCGCCTGTTCGAACGCGTTGAGCAGGCCGCCCCAGACTTGCGGCACACAGCGATAGCTGAGCGGATCCTGAAGCCGCCGCGCCGCTCTGTCCTTCCACAGGCCGCTTCCGGCGAGTTCCGCGCGCAGCCGTGCGCCGATCTCGCGCTGGCCGAAGGCCGGCCGCGCGGCCAGGGCATCCTCGTCGATCGCGGTCAGCGAAGAACGGAACGCCTCATAGTTGAGCGCCACCGCGGCCAGCGCCCAATCGATGAGATGGGCGACATCCTCGAGACACAGGCATGCCGTGCCGGTCGACAGGCTGTTGGCGACGATGATGGCGTGGCCGTCCTTCTCGCGCAGGTCAAGCGGTTCGAGCCCGGCCAATGCGAGCGCCTCGGCCGACGGCATGATCCTGCCCTGGTATTCGGTCTCGCCGTCGCCGCGCAGCGCTCGCGCCATGTGGCCAAGATGGGCAAGGTCCGCCGCGCCGATCGATCCCCAGGTGGGGATCACCGGATGGACGCCGGCGTTGAGCGCCGCCACGAGGCCCATGACCACGCGTTCGGAAGTGCCGGTGCCGCCGGCGGCCATGCCCGAAATGCGCGCCGTCATCAGCGCCCGCACCGCCTCGGTCGGCAGAGCAGGGCCGATGCCCATGCTGTGGCTGAGCGGCACGCTGTGCTGGAAGGCGATCAGGTCGGCCTGCGCGAGCGGCGTGTCGACACAGGCGCCGAGGCCTGTCGTGACGCCATACATCGGCTTGCCGAGCTCAGTCAGGTGCTCGATGAGCGCGCGGCTCGCCCGGATGCGGCGCATCGCCTCCTCGCCCAGCATCAGCCGCGCACTGCGCCGCGCGATCTCGGCGACGTCAGCCGCGCCAAGCGGCTTGGCGTCGAGCAGTATCATTCGGGCTGTCATGTCTCGCCTGTATCCCGTGACCAGAGGCCCGGACCAGCGGCGCGGCGGGCGTCACCATTTGTGGCGGCATGCCGGCTGGACTGCAAGCCATTCCCATTATGGCAGCGATGAGAAGGCAGGCGAAGGGACCAGGATTTTGCGATTACGCCGATCGCTCTGCGACAGCGTCCGGCACCACCACCAGCTTGCCGACAAAATCCTTTGCGACGAAATCGGCCTGCGCGTGGTGGAAATCGGAGAGCTTGTAGACGCCACCGACCAACGGTCTGATCTTGCCCCCCTCGATGTAGCGAACGATGCGACGGAAATCGGCACGCGTGCCCTGGCTCGAACCATGCAGTTGCAGCTGCTTGAGATACATGGTCCTGAGGTCAAGCTGGACGACCGGGCCTGCAATCGCGCCGGCCGTGGTATAGCGGCCCTCGGGTCGCAGGATGCGCAGCAGGTCGTTGAAGATCGCGCCGCCGACGAGATCGGCGACCACGTCGATCGGCTGGCCGCCGGTCGCTTCGGTCACGGCTTGCGGCAGGTCCGCGACGCCACGGGTGATGACCGCCTCGGCGCCGATGTCGAGTACGGCCTGTTCCTTGCCCTTGCCGGCGACCGCATAGGGAATGGCGCCACGCGCCCGCGCCAGTTGCACGATGCCGGAACCGACGCCGCCCGAGGCGCCGGTGACCAGCACGCGCTCGCCAGCCTTCAAGCCGGCGCGTTCCAGCATCTGTTCGCCGGTGAGATAAGCGCAGCAGAAGGTGGCGAGTTCGACGTCGCTCATCTCCGTGTCGACGACATGCGCGTTGTCGGCTGGCACAGCCTGATACTCGGCATAACCGCCATCGCGGCCGTGGCCCATATAGTCGATGTCGGCGAGTGAATCGTCGTCGCGGTTGTAGATGGAGAAATCGACGATCACCCGTTCGCCGATACGGTCCGGTGATACACCTTCGCCGACGGCGGCGATGGTGCCGACAGTGTCGGTGCCCTGGATGCGCGGGAAGGTCAGCGTATTGCCCTGCCTTCGCCAGGTCGACACCGCGCCCGCATCTTCCTCCGTGCCATAGGCGCCCTGGCGCACCCAGACATCGGTGTTGTTCATCCCGCAAGCGCTGACCCTTATGAGCACCTCACCTGAAGCGAGGGCAGGCACTTTGACATCGGTGCGGTAGACGAGCTTTTCAGGTCCGCCGTGCCCGGTGAGCAGCACGGCGGCCATGGTGGCGGGGAGGGTTTTGGTCATGGCATTCATGGGTCGGTCTCAGAGATTGGCGAATACGTTGTTCACGGCATCGGCGGTCTTGGCCACCACGATGTCGGCTTCCTCGCGGGTCAGGCACAGCGGCGGCGCGAAGCCGAGAATGTCGCCCTGCGGCATGGCGCGGCCGATGACGCCGCTGGCGGCAAGGGCCGTTGCGACCTGCGGTCCGATCTTGAGCGAAGGATCGAAGAAGACACGGTCGTCGCGATCCCTGACGAATTCCACCGCCGCGAGCATGCCGTCGCCGCGCACCTCGCCGACGTGTTTGTGACCGCCGACGGCCTTGGCCAGTTCGGCACGGAAATAAGCGCCGGTCTCGCCGGCATTCCGCACCAGGTCCATCTCATCGATCAGTTCGAGATTGGCGACGCCGGCTGCGACGCAGATCGGATGCGCCGAATAGGTCCAGCCATGGCCAAGCGAACCGAGCTTGTCCGAACCCTGCACCAGGACCTGCCACATCTTGTCGGCGACGATGACGCCCGACAGCGGCGCATAGGCCGAGGTCAGGCCCTTGGCGATGGTGATCAGGTCAGGCTTGATGCCGTAATGGTCGGAGCCGAACATGGTGCCCAACCGGCCGAAGCCCGTCACCACTTCGTCGGCGACCAGCAGCACGTCGTACTTTTTCAGCACCGCCTGGATTTTCTCCCAATAGCCGGCAGGCGGCGGCACGATGCCGCCAGTGCCGAGGATTGGCTCGCCGATGAAGGCGGCGACGGTTTCAGGCCCTTCGGCGAGGATCATCTCCTCCAGCTTGTCGGCGCAATGCTGCGAGAACTGTTCCTCGCTCATCGAGCGGTCGGCGCGGCGGAAATAATAGGGCGCCTCGGTGTGCAGGATCGGCGCGCGGGGCAGGTCGAAGGCATTGTGGAAGAGGTCCAGCCCCGTCAGCGATCCCGTCATCACGCCCGAGCCGTGATAGCCGCGCCAGCGCGAGATGATCTTCTTCTTCTCCGGCCGGCCCAGCACATTGTTGTAGTACCAGATCAGCTTGATGTTGGTTTCGTTGGCATCCGAACCGGACAGGCCGAAATAGACCCTCGACATGCCCTTCGGCGCGCGGTCGATGATCATCTTCGCCAATGTGATCGAGGCCTCGGTGCCGTGCCCGACATAGGCGTGGTAATAGGCGAGGTTCTTTGCCTGCGTGGCGATGGCGTCAGCGATCTTCTGGCGGCCATAGCCGACATTGACGCAATAGAGGCCGGCGAAGGCATCGATGCTCTTCCTGCCGTTGTTGTCCCAGACGGTGACGCCTTCGCCGCCGGCCATGATCCTTGTCGGCGATTCACCGCGAGCGTGCGTGCCCATATGGGTCGAGGGATGGAAGAAATGGTCGCGATCCCAGGCGGCGAGTTCGTTGGACTGGTCGAGCATTTTTTTTTACTCCTTGAAAATTCCAGTGTGGCCTACGCCACGTCGAGGCATAGATATTTGAGATCAGTGAAGGCCTCCAAGCCGTGGCGCGAGCCTTCGCGGCCGATGCCGGACTGCTTGACGCCGCCGAAGGGGATCGGCGCGCCGGTGATCTTCACACGGTTGATGGCGACCATGCCATAGTCGAGCGCGCGACCCATGCGCTGCTGACGCGCGCCATTCTCGGTCACGACATAGGCGACGAGGCCATATTCGGTCGCATTGGCGCGGGCGATCACCTCGTCCTCGTCGTCGAAGGATGTGACGGCGGCGACCGGACCAAAGGTCTCCTCACGCATGATCAGCGCTTCGTCGGCGACGTCGGCGAGCAGTGTCGGCTGGTAGAACAGCGGCCCGGCCTGATGGCGCTTGCCGCCGGCAAGGCAGCGGGCGCCGTGGGCGAGGGCATCCGCGACCTGCTCCTCGACCTTCTGGACGGCACGTTCATGCATCAGCGGCCCGATGTCGGTTTCCTCGGCAAGGCCGCTGCCGGTCCGCAGCGCGTCAATGCGCTTGGCGAATGCGGTGCAGAAGCGGTCGTAAAGCGGACGCTGGACATAGATTCGGTTGGCGGCGAGGCAATCCTGGCCTGATGTGGCGAATTTGGCGTCGACAGCAATGGTCACCGCCTTGTCGAGATCGGCGTCGGCAAAGACGATCAGCGGCGCGTGGCCGCCGAGTTCCATGACCAGCCGCTTCATCGTCGGCGCACTTTGCGCGGCGATCAGCCGGCCGATCTCGGTCGAGCCCGTAAAACTCATGGCCCGCACGCGCGGATCTTCGCACATGCGTCCAACGATCGTCGCGGCCTTGCCTGTGACGATGTTGAAGACGCCGGCCGGCAGCCCGGCGCGCTCGCCGAGTTCGGCCAGCGCCAGCGCCGAAAGTGGCGTCTCCGAGGAGGGATGCGCGACGATGGTGCAGCCGGCGGCAAGCGCCGCCGCCGCCTTGCGGGTCAACATGGCCGACGGAAAATTCCACGGCGTGACCACGCCGACGACACCGAGCGGTTCGCGCCGCACCATCATTTCCGCGTTCGGCAGATGACTGGTGACGCTCTCGGCGTTGAGGCGCTTCGCTTCCTCCGCATACCATTCGATGAAGGAGGCGGCGTAGTCGATTTCGCCGAGCGACTCTTTGAGCGCCTTGCCCTGCTCAAGCGTCATCAGCAGAGCCAGATCAGCCTTGGCGGCGATGATCAGCTCGAACCATTTTCGCAGGATTTTCGAGCGCTCCTGCGGCAACAGCGCCCGCCAGGCCGGAAAGGCGCGCGCCGCGGCGTCGATGGTTTTTGTAGTCTGCCGGCTGTCGAGTGCTGCGACAAAGGCGACGGTGGTGCCGGTCGCCGGATCGGTGACCTCGAAACTCTCGGCCGCATCGCTCGCCGTCCAATGGCCGTCGACATAGGCGAGTTCGCGCAGCAGCCGGCGGTCGGCGAGCCGGTCGAGCGCTTCGTGGCGATGCGAGCGGGCGAAATGCGCGGACATGGTCGAAGCCTCCCGGTTCGTTTTGATGCGAGGAGACTATCCTTCACCGGCAGACAGAGAGGCTGTTTGAGCGCCTGATCAGAGAGAGAATCTCTCTATTGCGCCGTGAGGGCAGCCCGTTTCTCCGGCGCTATGCCGGTGCCGGCAACAGGTCCGCAATGGGCAGCGCGATATCATCCTTCACCGTCTTGATGACGATGTAGGTGAAGTAGCGGTCGATGCCGATCTCGCGATCGAGCAAGCCGTCGACCAGCCGCTGATAGGCGTCGATGTCGCGCGCCATCACCTTCAGCACATAGTCAACGCCGCCACCCACCGACCAGCAGGCGACGATCTCGGGGATATCGCGGATGACGCGCTCGAAGCGGTCGAAATCGGCCTGACGGTGGCTGGCCAGCGTCACCTCCATCAGCACTGTGGCGACAGGCGCCACGACGCGCATGGCGATGCGGGCGTGATAGCCCGAGACGATGCCGGCTTTTTCCAGCTTGCGCAGCCGCATCCAGCACGGCGTCGGCGACAGCCCGACCTGCTCGGCCAGCGCCAGCTTGGTGATGCGTCCGTCACGCTGGATGGCGTCGAGGATTTTGAGATCGATCGGGTCGAGTTTCGCAGCAGTCATCAGCGCTCACTTTTTCGTCCATCGTACCATGAGGGCGCATTATTTCGATTGTCAATTGCACTGATTTCGATCTCTAATAAGTCATGACATTGTGGCAACCCGATCCCGCGCTTATCCGCCGGCCAGCCTATCAATCATTGGCCGACCAGTTCGCGCGCGCCATCCATGACGGACGCCTGGCCAATGGCGCGAGGCTGCCGACGCATCGCCGGCTGGCGGACAATCTCAAGCTCTCGGTGCAGACGGTCAGCCGGGCCTATGAGGAATTGATCCGGCGCGGCCTGATTTCGGGCGAGATCGGGCGCGGCAGCTTCGTCCAAACGCAGCGCCGCGAGCCGGACCCGCCCTATCTGCCCGAGCGCCTCGGTGAGGTCATCGACCTCTCGATCCTGAAACCGGTCTGCGAGCCGATGCACCTGGAGCGGATGAAGCAGGCGCTGGGCTGGCTTGCCGAAAACCTGCCGTCGAGTTCGGCACTGTCGTTCCGGCCAAACATGGTGTTCCCACGCCACCGCGCCGTGGCGGTCGAATGGCTGAAACTGTGCGGCCTCGATGCCTCCGCGCAGAACATCAGCCTGACCAATGGCGCCACCGCCGGCATGACGGTGGCGCTGATGAGCGTCGCGCCACCGGGCTCCACCGTTGCCACCGAGGCGATAGGCCATCACACGCTGGTGCCGCTCGCCCGCTATCTCGGTTTCAACCTCGAAGGCCTGCCGATCGACGAAAACGGCCTGATTCCGGAAGCGCTGGACGAGGCCTGCCGGCTGTCCGATATCCGCGCCGTATTCGTGCAGCCTTCGGTGATCAACCCGACCGCAACGCTCATGGATGCGGCGCGCCGTGAGCAGATCGCGGCGGTGGCGCGCAAGCATGACATCGCCATCATCGAGAACGATGTGCTCGGTCCCCTGGTCGAGGATCGACCGCCGCCGGTCGCTGCTTTCGCGCCGGAGCGGACGCTCTACGTCACCTCCTTCACTAAGATCACCGTGCCCGGCCTGCGCATAGGTTATCTCGCCGCGCCCGACCGTTACGTTGCGGCCGTCGCCAACCGGCATCTCGTCTCGAACTGGATGGCGACACCAATGGTGGCCGAGATCGCCACCAAATGGGTAACCGACGGCACCGCGATGGAGCTGGTGCGCTGGCAGCGCGCGGCGTTGCGTCGCCGGCAGGATATCGCTGGCGAGGTACTGGCCGGCGTCGACTACCGTGCCCGTCGCGACGGATTGCATATCTGGCTGCAACTGCCGGCCGACCGTTCCGAGGAGAGCTTTGTCGCCCAGGCTCGGTTGCAAGGCGTGGCCATAGCCCCGGGCACCTCGTTCCGCATATCGGATGCGCCCTGGCATCCGGCAGTGCGCATCTCGCTGGGTTCGACCACCGAGGGGGAACTGCGCGCCGGTCTCGGCGTTGTCACCAAGCTCTTGCTTGGCGATCCGGAGCATCTGCTGCTCGCAATCTGAACACGCCACCCACTATCGCCAGGTGGTTCTGGGGCAACGGCATGCCCAAAAAGCCAGCTGCGATTGACCGGAAAATGTGCGCAATCAGAATAATTGTCATGATATTATTTTACCAATTGACATGATTTGGCGTGTTCCCCATCGTTAAGGGCACAGGCTTCTCCAGCACGGGGAAATTCATTTGTCCGCAACCGCGCCCATCATCAAGGTCGACGCCATCTCGAAGAGCTTCGGCGCCTTCAAGGTGCTGGACGGCTTGTCCATGCAGGTCATGCCGCGCGAGAAGCTGGCGCTGATCGGCCCCTCTGGCTCGGGCAAGACCACGATCCTGCGCATCCTGATGACGCTGGAGCGCATCGACGGCGGTCACATCCAGATCGACGGCGAGCAACTCTACCACATGGAGCGTAACGGCCAATTGCTGCCGGCCGACGAGCGGCATCTGGCAAAAATGCGCCAGAAGACCGGCATGGTCTTCCAGCTGTTCAACCTGTTTCCGCACAAGAGCGTCATCGACAATGTGACGCTGGCCCCGATGCTGACCAAGGGCACACCGCGCGCCGCCGCCGAAAAACGCGCGATGGAACTGCTCGACATGGTCGGCATGGCCGACAAGGCCAAGGCGATGCCGGCGCAGCTATCAGGCGGCCAGAAACAGCGCGTGGCGATCGCCCGCGCGCTCGCTTTGCAACCGAAGATCATGCTGTTCGACGAGGTGACATCGGCGCTCGACCCGGAACTGGTCGAGGAAGTGCTCAACGTCTTGTGGCGGCTCTGCGCCGAGACCGACATGACCATGCTGCTGGTCACGCACGAAATGGGTTTCGCCCACGACTTCGCCGACCGGGTGCTGTTCTTCGATCGCGGCCGAATAGTCGAGGAAGGCAAGCCCGACGAGATTTTCCGCAATCCCAAGCAGGAACGCACGCAAGGGTTCCTGAAGAAGATCATCGCGGCCGGACACCGTGTCTGACCGCATGCCAAAGGCGGCGATGCCGTCCTGAAATCACGCAAACCAAGACAAGAACAAGGAGTTGGGAACAATGAAGAAACTTGGCATTCTGGCCGGCGTCGCCGGTCTCGCACTTTCGGCCGTGCTGGCCGCCTCTATCCCGGGGTCGGCCGACGACAGCAAGCTCGAGCAGCTAAAGTCGCAGGGCTTCGCCCGCCTGGCCATCGCCAATGAGCCGCCCTATACGGCGGTCGCCGCCGACGGCAAGGTTTCGGGTGCCGCGCCCGATGTGGCGCGCGAAATCTTCAAGCGGCTTGGCGTCGCCGACGTCGTCGCCTCGATCTCGGAATACGGCGCGATGATCCCCGGCCTGCAGGCCGGCCGCTTCGACGTCGTCGCCGCCGGCCTGTTCATGAAGCCGGAGCGTTGCGCTGCGGTCGCCTATTCCGAACCGGTCCTGTGCGACGCCGAGGCGATGCTGGTGAAGAAGGGCAATCCGAAAGGCTTCAAGAGCTACGAGGATGTCGCCAAGGACACGTCCGCCACCATAGGCGCGCCGGGCGGCGGCACCGAGGAGAAGCTGGCGCTCAACGCCGGCGTGCCGCGTGAACGTGTCATCGTCGTGCCGGACGGCCAGAGCGGCCTGAAGATGGTGCAGGACGGCCGTATCGACGCCTATTCGCTGCCCGTACTGTCGATCAATGATCTGATGAAGAAGGCCGCCGATCCGAACCTCGAAGTCATCGCTCCGGTGCAGGGTGCCCCGGTCTATTGCGACGGCGCCGCCTTCAAGAAGGGCGACGAGGCGATGCGCGACGCCTTCGACGTCGAACTCGCCAAGATGAAGAAGTCGGGCGAGTTCGCCAAGATCATCGAGCCCTACGGTTTCTCCGCGGCGGCGGCGATGTCGACCACGCGCGACAAGCTCTGCGCCGCGAAGTAGCGCTTCCTTTTTCCTTCTCCCCGTGAACGGGGAGAAGGTGGCCCGAAGGGCCGGATGAGGGGCAGCACAAGCTTTGCTTACGCTGGCACTGCCCCTCATCTGCCTGCCGGCATCTTCTCCCCGTTGAACGGGGAGAAGGAAGCTAACCGCCAACGTTGGAACCCAGATGACCCAGTGGTCCGGCTATTTCGGCCTGATATTGCAGGGAGCGCTTGTCACCATCGAGCTGACGCTGATGGGGTCGGTGCTTGCCCTGATCATGGCCTTTCTCGCTGGCATGGGGCGCCTATCGCGCTTCTTCGTGCTGCGGGCCCTGGCAACGGCCTATATCGAATTCTTCCGTGGCACCTCGATCTTCGTGCAGCTGTTCTTCGCCTATTTCGTGTTGCCCTTGGTGGGTTTCGAACTGACCCCGCTGCAGGCCGGCGTCTTGGCGCTGGGCTTGAATGTCGGCGCCTATGCCGCGGAGGTGGTGCGCGGCGCCGTGCAATCGATCGGCCGCGAACAGCATGAGGCCTGCATCGCGCTCAATCTGGGCCGCTGGCAAGGCATGCGCCATGTCATCCTGCCGCAAGCGTTTCTGGTGATGCTGCCGACCTTCGGCAACAATGCGATCGAGCTGCTCAAGGCGACATCGGTCGTCTCGCTGATCTCGCTCGCCGACCTGACCTTCCAGGCGCAGGTGGTGCGCGCCCAGACCGGCAACACCATGGTGCCGTTCACCACGATTCTCGTCATCTATTTCATCCTGGCGCTGCTCATCTCGTGGGGTGTGCGCTCGCTGGAACGCCGCATGGCGCGCGGCCTCGACGGAGTGCGCGTCTGATGGCCAGCGCATTCCTGATGAATTGGGTCCGCTGATGGATTGGGATTGGGATTTTGTCCGGCAGATCCTGCCGACGTTGATCCAGGGGGTGAAGATCACCATCCTGGCGACGCTGCTCGGTTCGGTCCTGGCTGCGATCGTCGGGTTGGGCATCGCGCTGGCGCGCCGCTCGCCCAACAAGGCGGTGTCGCGCAGCGTCGGTTGGGTGGCCGAATTCATCCGCGGCACACCGCTCCTGGTGCAGCTCTATTTCATCTTCTACGTGCTGCCCGACATCGGCATCCTGCTGCCGCCGCTGGTCGCCGGCGTGATCGGGCTCGGGCTGCACTACGGCACCTACACGGCGGAGGTCTACCGCGCCGGCATCGACAATGTGCCGCGTGGCCAGTGGGAGGCCGCTAAGGCGTGCAATCTTAGCGCCCGGCAGACCTGGTCCCACATCATCATCCCACAGGCCATTCCGCCGATGATCCCGGCATTGGCCAACTACTTCATCGCCATGTTCAAGGAGACGCCGCTGCTCTCGGCGATCACCGTGCTGGAACTGATGAACCAGGCAAAAAGCGTCGCCAACACCTATTATCGCTACCTCGAGCCGATCACGCTGGTCGGCGCCTTCTTCCTCGCCATCAGCCTGATTTCGGTCGTGCTGCTGCGCTGGCTGGAACGCCGCTACGGCAAGATCGAAAGATAAAAGATGAAACCCTTGCCCCAGATCAAGCTCGTGCCCAACCGGCCAGCGCTCGATGAGCGTCCGTTGGAGCGGCGCGTCGGCCTCATCATCCTTGCCACCGACCACACGACCGAGCCGGATTTTCGCCGCATGGTGGCGAGCGAACGGATCGGCGTCTATGTCGCGCGCATCCCCTATGCCAATCCGACGACGCCTGAGAACTTGCGCAAGATGCAGCCGGCGCTGACGGCGGGCGCGGCCTTGATCCTGCCTGACGAGCCGCTCGACGCTATCTGCTATTCCTGCACGTCGGCCTCGGTGGTGATTGGCGATGCCGAGATCGAGACGGCGATCCAGGCCGCCAAGCCAGGCGTGCCCGTCGTCACACCAACAATGGCCGGTGTGCGCGGACTGAACGCGTTCGGCGTGCGCCGGATCAGCATCCTCACGCCCTACACAATCGAAACCGCCAGGCCGATGGCGACCTATTTCGCCGAACGCGGCTTCGAAATCCTAGGCTTTACCTGTCTCGGCTTCGAGGACGACCGCGAGATGGCGCGCATTGCCCCAGCGGCCCTTGTCGATCTGGCGCGCCAGGCAATGCATCCGCAGGCCGATGCGCTGTTCGTGTCCTGCACGGCGCTGCGCGGTGCGCTCGCGGTCACCGGCATGGAACAGGCGATCGGCCGGCCGGTGGTGACCAGCAACCAGGCAACCGCATGGAACTGTTTGCGCCTTTGCAGCGATGAGACGGCCCATCCCGAATTCGGCAGTCTGATGACGCTGCCCTTGCCGCGCGGCTGATGACCATGGCGACAGTGACCCTTGGCGATATCCGTGGCGCGCGCGAGCGAATTGCCGGCAAGGTCGAGCGCACATCGATCGTGCTTTCGGCGAGTCTTTCCGAACGGCTGGGCGTGCCGGTTCATCTCAAGCTCGAGCATCGTCAGACCACCGGCAGTTTCAAATTGCGCGGTGCTTCCAACGCCGTTGCATCGCTTGATGCCGAGGAGAAGGCGCGGGGCGTCGTCGCGGCATCGACCGGCAATCATGGCCGTGCGCTCGCCCACGCGGCGAAGCTCGAGGGCATGCGTGCGGTGATCTGCATGTCTCGGTTGGTACCCAAGAACAAGCTGGACGAAATCCGCCGCCTCGGCGCGGAAGTCCGTATTGTCGGCAACAGCCAGGACGATGCCCAGAAGGAGGTCGAGCGGCTGGCGGCGGAGGAAGGGCTTGTCATGCTGCCACCCTTCGACCATCCCGCGATCATCGCCGGGCAAGGCACGCTCGGGCTGGAGATGATCGAGCAGGTCCCGGATGCCGCTCTGGTGCTGGTGCAACTCTCCGGAGGTGGGTTAGCATCGGGTATAGCGGCCGCAATCAAAGGCGTTAGCCCCGGCACAAAAATAATCGGCGTGTCGATGGCGCGCGGCGCGGCAATGAAGGCGAGCCTCGATGCCGGCCACCCCGTGCTGGTCGAGGAGCTGCCGACGCTGGCGGATTCGCTCGGCGGCGGCATCGGCCTCGACAACCGGCTGACCTTCGCCATGTGCCGCGACCTGCTCGACGATGTCGTCCTGCTCAGTGAGGACGAAATCGCCGCCGGCATTCGCCATGCCTATGAACTGGAACGCGAGATCGTCGAAGGAGCAGGTGCGGTAGGCATCGCAGCACTGCTCGCCGGCAAGGCCAAGGCGGAGGGGCCGGTGGTGGCTCTGCTTTCCGGCCGCAACATCGACATGGAACTGCACAGGAAGATCGTCTGCGGGGAAATGCCATCGATTTCGGAGCGCGCCGCATGAGCAGGATGACCATCCTCACCGAAGCTGAACTGCGCACGATCGTGACGCTCGATCTCGACGCCGTCGCCTGTGTCGAGAATGCCTTCCGCGCGCTGGCAACATTGCCGGTGGCCATGCCGCCGATCCTGCGCCTCGACATCGCCGAGCATCGCGGCGAGGTCGACGTGAAGACCGCCTATGTGCCCGGTATCGACGGCTTCGCCGTCAAGATCAGTTCCGGCTTCTTCGACAATCCAAAGCTCGGTCTGCCAAGCGGTGGCGGCATGATGGTGCTGCTTTCGGCAAAGACCGGTGTGGTCGAAGCCTTGCTGCTCGACAATGGCTATCTCACCGACGTCCGCACCGCCGCCGCCGGCGCCGTCGCGGCCAAACACCTGTCGCGAGAGGACTCGTCCGTCGCCGCGATCTTCGGCGCCGGCGTCCAGGCCGGGCTACAGCTCCAAGCCCTGATGCTGGTGCGGCCGATCACGCGGGCCCGCATCTGGGCACGCGATGCCGCCAAGGCGGAGACGGCCGCGGCCGCCTTGCGCGAAAGGCTCGGCATCGACGTGGGCGCTGTATCAGACGCAGCCAACGCTGTCGCCGGCGCCGACATCATCGTCACCACCACGCCGTCGACCGAGCCGCTGATCAAGGCCGGGTTTGTCTCGGCCGGCCAGCACATCACCGCCATGGGGTCCGACGCCGAGCACAAGAACGAGATCGCGCCGGCGATCCTGCGCATGGCCGATCTCTACGTCGCCGACAGCGCGAAGCAGACGCGGCGGCTGGGCGAACTGCACCATGCCATCGCCGCCGGCGTGATGGCAGCCGATGCCGAGGTCACCGAACTTGGCCGGATCATCGCCGGCGAAAAACACGGTAGGCGCTCGGCCAGCGACATCACCATCGCTGACCTGACCGGCACCGGCGTGCAGGACACTGCGATCGCCACGCTCGCCCGCGACCGCGCGCTGGCGGCCAATGCCGGAACCATTTTCGAAAGCTGATCCTGGCCGCGGGAGCATGATCCGGAAAAGTGGCAACCGGCTTTCCGACCAGATCGTGCTCCGACAAAAGAATACCTGGAGACAGATTCAACGAAGTTGAAGCGGGCTCCAGGCCCAACAAACGAGGACCAACAAAATGCAGCCGAACCTGAAATTCTCGCGAAGCGAATACGCGGATCGCCTCGCCAAGACGCGCAAGGCGATGGAAGCCAAAGGCGTCGATCTCCTTGTTATCAGCGATCCATCCAACATGGCCTGGCTGACTGGATATGACGGCTGGTCCTTCTATGTGCATCAGGCGGTCATCGTGCCGCCGTCGGGCGAGCCGGTCTGGTACGGCCGTGGCCAGGACGCCAACGGCGCCAAGCGCACTGCTTATCTCGCGCATGACAACATCGTCGGCTATGCCGACCACTATGTGCAGTCGACAGAACGCCACCCGATGGACTTCCTGTCCAGCGTGCTGAGCGATCGCGGCTGGGGCAAGCTTGTCGTCGGTGTCGAGATGGACAATTACTGGTTCTCCGCCGCCGCCTTCGCCTCCTTGCAGAAGCATCTGCCCAACGCCCGCTTCGTCGATGCCACCGCACTGGTCAACTGGCAGCGCGCCGTGAAGAGCCCGACTGAGATCGACTATATGCGCAAGGCCGCCCGCATCGTCGAGGCGATGCACCAGCGCATCTTCGACAAGATCGAGGTCGGCATGCGCAAATGCGATCTCGTCGCCGAGATCTACGATGCCGGCACGCGCGGCGTCGACGGCATCGGCGGCGATTACCCCGCGATCGTGCCGCTGCTCCCGTCAGGCGCCGACGCCTCGGCGCCGCACCTGACATGGGACGACAAACCGATGAAGCGGGGCGAGGGGACGTTCTTCGAGATCGCCGGCTGCTACAACAGGTACCATTGCCCGCTGTCGCGCACCGTCTTCCTCGGCAAGCCGACGCAGGAATTCCTCGATGCCGAGAAGGCGACGCTGGAAGGCATGGAAGCCGGCCTTGCCGCCGCCAGGCCCGGCAACACATGCGAGGACATCGCCAACGCCTTCTTTGCCGTCCTGAAGAAATACGGCATCGTCAAGGACAACCGCACCGGCTATCCGATCGGAATTTCCTATCCGCCGGACTGGGGCGAACGCACCATGAGCCTGCGTCCCGGCGACCGCACCGAGCTCAAGCCCGGCATGACCTTCCATTTCATGACCGGCCTTTGGCTGGAGACAATGGGACTGGAGATTACCGAGTCCATCCTGATCACCGAAACCGGTGTGGAGTGCTTGGCCAATGTGCCGCGCAAGCTGGTGGTGAAGGATTGAGCCCGATGTCCAGTCATCGCCCGTCGCCGATCGCGCCGACCGTCGATTTCGAGCGCGACGGCGTCCAGCATGGTTTCCTCCGCTTGCCCTATAGCCGCGACGACTCGGCCTGGGGCTCGGTGATGATCCCGATCTGCGTCATCCGCAACGGCAAGGGGCCGGCGGCGCTGCTGACCGGCGGCAACCATGGGGACGAGTATGAGGGGCCGCTGGCGCTCTACGAACTCGCCCGAACGCTCGATCCCAGCCAGGTCAGCGGCACGGTGATCATCGTGCCGGCGATGAACTATCCGGCTTTCCGGGCCGGCACGCGCACCTCGCCGATCGACAAGGGCAACATGAACCGCAGCTTTCCCGGCCGGCCGGACGGCACGGTGACGCAGAAGATCGCAGATTATTTCCAACGCGAGTTGCTTCCCCGCGCCGACCTCGTCTTCGACTTTCATTCCGGTGGCAGGACGCTGGATTTCGTGCCGTTCTGCGCCGCGCACACGCTGCCGGACAAGGCGCAGGAGCAGAAAGCCTTTGCCGCGGTCGAGGCTTTCTCGGCACCGTTCTCGATGCGCATGACCGAGATCGATGCGATCGGCATGTATGACACGGCGGCCGAAGAGATGGGCAAGGTCTTCGTCACCACCGAACTCGGCGGCGGCGGCACATCGCGAGCTGAGACGGTGCGGATCGCCCGGCGCGGCATCCTCAACGTGCTGCGTCATACCGGTATCGTCGCCGGGGCGGTCGAGACGCGCAAAACCCAGTGGCTGGATATGCCCTCGGGAGATTGCTTTTGCTTCGCCGAGGACGACGGCATGATCGAAACCATGATCGATCTTGGTGAGCCCGTCGAAGAAGGCGCGGTACTGGCCCGCATTCATTCCACCGGCCGCACTGGCGTTGCTCCACGGGAAATCCTGGCGAAAATGTCGGGCATGCTGGCGGCACGGCATTTCCCTGGGCTGGTCAAGGCCGGCGACTGCGCAGCGGTGGTCGCCATGAAGGTCGATTGACTGACGTGATTTCTCCGCCCGGACCAAGCTGGGGCGGACCAGCCATCGACAGCTTCTCGTGTCGCTCTTCGGCCAGAAACCAAACCGCTCTCGTACACGGGATACTTATATCGCCGGAGGTTTTCCACTAGGCTAGCGATCGCGTGGCATGGGAGCATCGATTGCGCGGATTTATGGAGGGCCTGATCGAGAGGCCGCAGACGGTGGCGGAACAGGTCGCCAATGTCCTGCGCGAGGCTATAGCCAGCGGATCGCTGAAGGCAGGCACTACGCTGCGCCAGGATGAACTGGCCGACCAGTTCGGCTTCAGCCGCATGCCTATACGGGACGCGCTCCGACAATTGGAGGCGGAAGGCATTGTTTCCATTCATCCCACGAAGGGCGCGCATGTCGCCTGGATGGACGGTGCCGAGATCGCCGAAATCTATGCGGTGCGCGAATTGCTCGAATGCGAGGCGCTCCGGCTGTCCGTGCCGGTCCTGCCCGGCACCAAGCTTGAAGAAGCCGAGCAGGTGCTCGATCAGATCGACGCCGAGCGCAATGCTGGCCGCTGGGGCGCCCTGAACAGGGCCTTTCACCTCTCGCTCTACGATGCCTGCGGCAACCGTCGTTTGCTTGACCTGATCGAGGCGCATCACAACGCGGCCGACCGTTATGTCCGCATCCTGCTGTCGAACCTCGACTACCGCGCCCGCTCGCAGAGCGAGCATCGCGACCTGCTGGCCGCTTGCCGGCGGCGTGACGAGAAGAAGGCCGTGAGCGTTCTGAGGCAGCATCTTCGCGAAGGCAGCGACACACTCGTCAATGCGATAGATGGCGGCGGACGGTGGCGAAAATCCTAAGCCCGAGGGGCAGGGCCGTCCGCGATCGATGCCATGGCGCGCGGTTGCCAGTGGGGCGGTTCGCTGCCACATATTGCAACATCAACGCTCGACATAAGGATCGCCATGTCTCCCGTCAGCCACCTGCCGGCACGTGCCCTTGCCCCGCGCCGCCATGATGAGATCCTGCGGCGGCTGGGCGCCCAGGGCTCCGTCAGCGTCGCCGAACTGGCTGGGTTCTTCGATGTCTCGCGCGAAACCATCCGCCGCGATTTGAAGTTGCTTTCGGACCAGGGCAGGCTCGGCATCGTGCATGGCGGGGCCGCCCGTTTCGAGCCGAGCGAGCCGGCGATGAGCTTGCGCAGCCAGGAAAATGCCGGCGGTAAGGCGGCGGTCGGCAGGGCTGCCGCCAGGCTGGTCAGGGATGGCATGGTGGTCTTTCTCGATTCCGGCACCACCACTTTGGCCGTCGCGCATGCCATATCGGAACTGCGCGACCTCACCATCTGCACGGCCAGCCTGAAGATAGCGCTGCATCTATGCCATGTCCCCGGCATGCGCGTGCATATGCTGGGCGGCGAAGTCGACCCCGGCGAGGAGGCGGCTGTCGGCATCGACACGCTCGATGCGATGGCCCGCTTTCGTGTCGACATCGCCTTTCTTGGCGGCGGCGCGCTGTCGCCGGACGGGGAGGTGACCGACTTCACCCGCGCCGGAGCCGAACAGCGCGGCCGCATGATCGCCCTTGCCGGCAAGGCCTATTTCGTGCTCGACGCCAGCAAGTTCGGCAAGCTGACGCCGCTCAGGATTCCCAACTTCGAACGTGCCGCCGGGGTGATCGTCGACGCCAATCCCGAACTGGCGCTTGCCGAAGCGCTTTCGCAAAAGGGTCCAGAACTCATCGTCGCAGCTTGATGTGATATTTTGTGACTTTATGGGTTGATATTTGGTTTTCTCGTGCTAATGTCCCGGCCATCCTTCAAATGGCGGAACGCTCATGGCTCATGAATTTCCCACCCAGGCTCGAATCGTCATTGTCGGCGGCGGCATCATTGGGTGCTCGGTCGCCTACCATCTGACAAAACTCGGCTGGACCGATGTTGTCGTGCTCGAACAGGGGCAACTCAGCGGCGGCACCACTTGGCACGCGGCTGGTCTTGTCGGCCAGTTGCGCAGCCATTCCAACATGACCAGCCTGATCCGCTATTCCACGCAGCTCTACAGCGAACTGGAGGCCGAGACCGGTCTTGCCACCGGCTGGAAGAATTGCGGCTCGCTGTCAGTTGCGCGCACGGCCGACCGCATGACGGTGCTGAAGCGCACGGCTGCGTCGGCGCGCGCCCAAGGGGTAGAGATCGACGTCATCTCGCCCAGGGAGGCTGGCGATCTGTGGCCTGTCATGGCGACAAACGATCTCGTCGGCGCTGTCTGGCTGCCCGGAGACGGTAAGGCCAATCCCACCGATCTCACGCAATCGCTTGCCAAGGGCGCGCGCAATGGCGGCGCCAAAATCTTCGAGCGGGTCAAGGTCACTGGTATCAGCGTCAGCAACGGCGTCGCTTGCGGCGTCGAGACCGGCCATGGCGACATCGCCGCCGAGATCGTCGTCAATTGCGCCGGCCAATGGGCGCGCAAGGTCGGGCTGATGTGCGGCGTGTCGGTGCCGCTGCATTCGGCCGAGCACATGTACATCGTCACCGGCCGGATAGAAGGCGTGCATCCGGATCTGCCCGTCATGCGCGATCCCGATGGCTTCATCTACTTCAAGGAAGAGGTCGGCGGCCTGGTCATGGGCGGCTTCGAGCCGCATGCCAAGCCGTGGGGCATGAACGGCATTCCCGAAAATTTCGAGTTCGCGCTGCTGCCGGATGATTGGGACCAGTTCGAAATCCTGATGGAAAACGCGCTGGTGCGCGTGCCGCAGCTGGCGCAGGCCGAGGTCAAGAAATTCTACAATGGTCCCGAGAGCTTCACGCCGGACAATAATTTCCTCCTCGGCGAGGCGCCGGAGTTGAAGAATTTCTATGTCGGCGCTGGCTTCAATTCGATGGGCATTGCCAGTGCCGGTGGCGCCGGCAGGGCGCTGGCCGAATGGATCGTCAACGGCGCGCCGACCATGGATCTGTGGCCGGTCGACATCAGGCGCTTCGCCTCGTTCAACAACAATCCGCGCTGGCTGCATGACCGGGTCAAGGAGACGCTCGGCCTGCATTACGCCATGCCATGGCCGAACCGCGAACTGGACACCGCGCGGCCATTCCGCCGTTCGCCGCTTTACGACCGGCTCGCCGCCAAGGGCGCGTGCTTCGGCTCCAAGATGGGTTGGGAGCGCGCCAACTGGTTTGCGGGTCCAGGAGAGACAGCCGGGAACGACTATGCCTTCGACCGCCAGAACTGGCACGCGGCGGTGCAACGCGAGATGAAGGCGACGCGCGAAGCCGTCGCCATCTTCGACCAGACCTCCTTCGCCAAGCTCCTTGTCCAGGGGCGCGACGCCCGTGCCGTGCTGAACCGGATCTGCGCCGGCGACATCGACGTGCCGGTCGGCACTTCGGTCTACACCGGCGTGCTCAATGCGCGTGGCGGCTACGAAAGCGATCTCACCGTGATGCGGCTTGGCGCGGAAAAATTCCTCATCGTCACCGGCTCCGCCCAGGCCGTCCACGATGCAGACTGGATCGTCAAGAATATCCCGGCGGACGCGCATGCGATACTGACCGACGTCACCTCATCCTATGCGGTGCTGGCGTTGATGGGACCGCGTTCGCGCGACCTCCTGGGCAAACTGTCATCGGCGGATCTTTCCAATTCCGGCTTCCCCTTCGCCACTATCCGAGAAATCGATATCGGCTATGCCACAGCCTACGCCAACCGCATGACCTATGTCGGTGAGCTCGGCTGGGAACTGATCGTGCCGACCGAATTCGCGGTCGGCGTCTACGAGGCGCTGCATCAAGCCGGTCGTGAATTCGGCCTTGCCGACGCCGGCTACTACGCGCTCGATGCCTTGCGCATCGAAAAGGGTTTTCGCGCCTGGGGTCGCGAGTTGACGCCTGATATCAACCCGTGGCAGGCCGGCCTTGGCTTTGCCGTCGCGATGGACAAGCCGGGCGGCTTCATCGGCCGTGATGCGCTCGCCGCCGCGAAATCCTCGGCGGCGCCGACCAGGCGCATCGTGCTGTTCACTACAGACGATGCCGAGCCGATGCTGTGGGGCGGCGAGCTGATCCTGCGCGACGGCAAGCCGGTCGGCGAGGTGCGCTCGGCTGCCTACGGCCACACACTCGGCCGTTCGGTGGCGCTCGGGCTGATCGAGCACGAAGCGGGCGTCGATGCTTCATTCCTGGCCAACGGCCGTTTCGAGATCGATCTTGCCGGCGTGCGCCATGCGGTTACCGCGCATTTGCGCAGCCCCTATGATCCGAAGTCGGAGCGGGTGAAGGCCGATGCAGTGGAGATCAAGGTCGCGGCTTAAAGCATGATCCCGAAAAGTGGGAACCGGTTTTCGGAAGAGATCATGCTCAATTAGTCCGCCGACATCGAGCGCGCCATGTCGAGAAAGGCGCGCACCAGTTTGCCGCCGCTGCGCTCGCGCAGGCAGATCAGCGCCTCGTCCATCAAGGTCTCGGGCGCATCGATGGTGATCGGGACGAGCCTCGAATCTTGGCCGAATTCGGCCGCCGAGACAAAGCCGATGCCGGCGCCCGAGGCGACGATCTCGCGCACGGCTTCGCGGCCCTCGGCTTCGATCACCGGCCTGAGCTCGACCTTCGACGTCGCCGCCAGGTCTTCGAGCTTCTGGCGCGTCTTGGAACCGCGCTCGCGCATGACCAGCGATTCCAGCGCGAGCTGCTTGAGCGTCAGCGACTTCTTCCCTGCCAGCGGATGGTCGATGGAGGTGAAGGCGATGATCGGCGTCGAATTCAGTTTCAGCACCTCGAAGTCGCGCCCGGCGGGCACCTCGCCCAGCACGCCGATATCGGCATCGTAGCTGTAGAGGCTGCTGATCACCGTCTCGGTGTTGCCGGCGCGCACCGAGACCTGCACGCCGGGATAGCGGGCCCGGAAGCTGCCGAGGATGTGAAGCAGGTGGTGCGCTGCATCGGCGACGATGCGCAGCGTGCCGGAACGCAAAGCGCGCGACTCGGTCAGGAGCTCGAGCGCCTGTTGCTCGGTATCGAACATGCGGTGGGTTATTTCGAGCAGCTTCTGGCCCGAATGGGTCAGAGTAACCTGCTTCTTGTTCCGATTGAACAGCAGCACGTCATACTCTTCCTCGAGCTTGCGCACCTGGTCCGATATCGCCGGCTGGGTCAGGAACAGTGCTTCGGCGGCCCGCGAAAAGCCGCCGGAGATCGCCACTTGGTGAAAGGCTCGCAGCTGAACATAGCGCATCCTGTGTGCCTTTCGGGTCTCGAAGCCACCTGTACCTTATCATAAGCCTGGCTCGCCAAAAGGACGGAATAAACGATTCCGCTAATGTCTGGGGATGAGCCCTCCCATGTTCACAGCCGTGTCATGAGCGGCATGCAGCCTGTCCAATACAGTTGTGTTCATCGTTCTAATCGATACATCGATACAAAATAACGATTTTACAAATACGTCGTCCGGACCAACAATGGCGCCACATCAAAAAAGCAGCGACCTGTCGGAGGACATCATGCTTGCCGAGACGAAATTTGCCGCGGAGCCGCTGGCCAGGCCGGCCCTGGGCGAGCCTTACCTTTTGACCCCCGGGCCGCTCACCACGGCCTATTCGGTCAAGCAGGCGATGTTGCGCGACTGGGGATCCTGGGACGGCGACTTCCGCGCCATGACATCAGACATGCGCCGCCGCCTGCTGGCGCTGACCGGCGACACGAAAGGCGAGTTCGACTGTGTGCCGATGCAAGGCAGCGGTTCCTTCTGCGTCGAGGCGATGCTGGGCTCGTTCGTGCCCAGTGATGGCAAGGTTCTGGTGCTGGCCAACGGCGCCTATGGCCTGCGCGCCGCGCAGACCATGCAGTATCTCGGCCGCGCCTATACGCTGATCGACAAGGGCGACTACCTGCCGCCGCGCGGCGACGAGGTGGCGGCCGCGCTCGAGGCTGATCCTGCGATCACGCATGTCATCGCCATTCATTGCGAGACCAGCTCCGGCATTTTGAACCCTGTCGCCGAGATCGCCGAAGCAGTCCATGCCAAGGGTCGCAAACTGCTGGTCGATTCCATGAGTGCCTTCGGCGCAGTCGCGCTCGACGTCAACGAGATCCGTTACGAGGCGATGGTGTCGTCGGCCAACAAATGCATCGAGGGCGTGCCCGGCTTCGGCTTCATCATCGCCCGCAAGAGCGAACTCGAAGCAGCCAAGGGGCGCAGCCATTCCCTGTCGCTCGACGTTCACGCGCAATGGGCGCACATGAACAAGACCGGCCAGTGGCGCTACACGCCGCCGACGCATGTCGTCGCCGCCTTCCTGGAGGCGCTGCGCCAGCACGAGGCTGAAGGTGGCGTCGCCGGCCGTGGCGCCCGCTATGTCAAGAACCGCGACGTCATGGTGGCGGGCATGCGCGAACTCGGCTTCGAGACGCTGCTTAGGGACCGCTGGCTGTCGCCGATCATCGTCACCTTCTTCAACCCGGCCCACGCCAACTTCGCCTTCGATCGTTTCTACGAACTGATGAAGGACAAGGGCTTCATCATCTATCCCGGCAAACTGACGGTCGTGGATTCCTTCCGCGTCGGCTGCATCGGCCAGATGGACGAACATGTCATGCGCCGCGTCGTCGAGGCGGCGGCGCAATCGCTTGATGAAATGGGCGTCGACACCGCCGCTCCACCCGCGGCGGCAATCGCCGAGCGCGCCAAACTCGCCGCCTGAAGCGGCCGTTTTCGAGGATTTTTGATGAACCAGATGTCTCCCATCAACGTCGCGGTCAATGGCCGCACCTACGCCTGGCCGCGCGTGCCGGCCATCGCCATCTGCCTTGACGGCTGCGAGCCGGCCTATCTTGACGAGGCGATCAGGGCCGGGCTGATGCCGGCCCTGGTCAGGATCAAGCAGAAGGGCATGGTGCGCTTTGCGCACTCGGTCATTCCGAGCTTCACCAACCCCAACAATTTGTCGATCGCCACCGGTCGCCCGCCCTCGGTGCACGGCATTTGCGGCAACTATCTCTACGAGCGCGAGACCGGCAAGGAAGTGATGATGAACGACCCGCGTTTCCTGCGCGCGCCGACCATTTTTCAGGCCTTCTACGACGCCGGCGCCAAGGTCGCGGTGGTGACCGCCAAGGACAAGCTGCGTGCGCTGCTCGGCAAGGGCCTCGCCTTCGACGAAGGCCGCGCGCTGTGCTTCTCGGCTGAAAAGTCGGACACCACGACAGTGGCCGAGCACGGCATCGACAATGCCTCGAAGCATTTCGGCCTGCCTGTGCCGGAAGTCTATTCGGCCGAACTGTCGGAATTCGTCTTCGCCGCCGGCGTTCAGCTGCTCAGGGAATTCCGCCCCGACATCATGTACCTGACGACGACCGATTATGTGCAGCACAAATATGCGCCCGGCGTGCCGCAGGCCAATGCCTTCTACGAAATGTTCGACAAGTACCTGACCGAGCTCGATGCGCTGGGCGCGGCGATCGTCGTCACCGCCGACCATGGCATGAAGCCCAAGCACAAGGCGGACGGTTCGCCCGACGTCGTCTACGTCCAGGACCTGCTCGACGAATGGCTGGGCAAGGACGCCGCCCGCGTCATCCTGCCGATCACCGACCCCTATGTGGTGCATCACGGCGCTCTCGGCTCTTTCGCCACCGCCTATTTGCCTGATGGCGCTGATCAGGCCGGCATCATGGCGCGGCTGGCCAAGATCGACGGCATCATGCTGGTCGTCGACAGCCCTGATGCCTGCGAGCGCTTCGAACTGCCGGCCGACCGCATCGGCGACATCGTGCTGATCTCGACGGAGAACAAGACGATCGGCACATCAGAACATCGCCACGATCTGGCGGCGCTGAACGAGCCGCTGCGCTCGCATGGCGGGCTGACCGAGCAGGAGGTGCCGTTCATCGTCAACCGCGTGCTGCCGGATCTGCCCAATGAGCCGACCTTGCGCAATTTCGACGCCTTCTACTACGCGACGATGGCGGCGGCGCTGGCGGGCTGAGTGAGTTGGATCGCCAGCAGCGTGTAGCCGTCCATGATGGTGCTGGTCGACCCCCACTCCGGCCCTTCGGGCCACCTCTCCCCCGATCGACGGGGGAGAGGAAGGGCGCTGAGTTCGCCGGCCTTGGCTTTCCTCTCCCTCCGGAGGGGGGAGAGGTGGCGCCGCGAAGCGGCGACGGAGTGGGGGAAGCCGGAGCCGAAACGCGATGACCTAGCCGACAAAAGATCAATGTTGCTCACTGAGCACAGGGAAGACTCACATGACCCAACTTGACCCTGCCATCAAAGTTCGCCACGAGCCGATGCGTATCGCCGGCAAGAAGGTCGATGCCGACGGCATCGTCGAGGTGCGCTACCCCTGGAACGACACTGTTATCGGCACCGTGCCAGCCGGCCGTGCCGAGCATGCGCGAAAAGCTTTCGAGATCGCCGCCGGCTACCGGTCGAAGCTGACCCGCTACGAGCGCCAGCAGATCCTGTTCCGCACGGCGGAAGCACTGGCGTCGCGCCGGGAAGAAATTTCCGATCTCATCACGCTCGAGCTCGGCATCTCCAAGACGGATTCGCTCTACGAAGTCGGCCGCGCCTATGACGTGTTCACGCTGTCGGCGCAGATGTGCATCCAGGACGATGGCCAGATCTTCTCCTGCGACCTCACCCCGCTCGGCAAGGCGCGCAAGATCTTCACCACCCGTGAGCCGCTGAAGGCGATCTCGGCGATCACGCCTTTCAACCACCCGCTCAACATGGTCTCGCACAAGGTGGCGCCGGCCATCGCCACCAACAATTGCGTAGTCGTCAAGCCGACCGAGCTGACGCCGATGACGGCGCTGCTGTTGGCCGACATTCTCTACGAAGCCGGCTTGCCGCCGGAAATGCTGTCGGTGGTGACGGGATGGCCGGTCGACATCGGCAACGAGATGATCACCAACGAGAATATCGATCTGATCACCTTCACCGGCGGCGTGCCGGTCGGCAAGATGATCGCCCGCACCGCCGGCTACAAGCGCCAGGTGCTGGAACTCGGCGGCAACGATCCGCTGATCATCCTCAATGATCTCTCCGACGAGGATCTGGCAAAGGCGGCGGACCTGGCAGTGGCCGGAGCGACGAAAAACTCCGGCCAGCGCTGCACGGCGGTCAAGCGCATCCTGGTCCAGCAAAGCATCGCCGACCGCTTCGTGCCGCTGGTGCTGGAGCGCGCGAAGAAGATCCGCTTCGGCGACCCGATGGACCGCTCCACCCATCTCGGCACCGTCGTCCACGAGAAGGCGGCGGCACTGTTCGAAACCCGCGTTCACATGGCCGCTGAGCAAGGCGCCGACATCCTCTACAATCCCGGCCGTCGTGGTGCATTGCTGCCGCCGATCGTCGTCGACCGCGTGCCGCATAAATCCGAACTGGTGATGGAAGAAACCTTCGGGCCGATCATCCCGATCGTGCGCGCGCCCGATGACGACGAGGCGCTGATCGCGCTCTCCAACTCGACCGCCTTCGGCTTGTCGTCGGGCGTCTGCACCAACTCGTTTCCCCGCATGCAGAAATACATTGCCGGCTTGCAGGTCGGCACCGTCAACATCTGGGAAGTGCCGGGCTACCGCATCGAGATGTCGCCCTTCGGCGGCATCAAGGATTCGGGCAATGGCTACAAGGAAGGCGTCATCGAAGCGATGAAGAGCTACACCAATGTGAAGACATTTTCGCTGCCCTGGTCCTGACCAGGCGCGACCGACGGACAGAAAACAGAGGGAGCGGCCAACGCTCCCTCATTCGCGTTTCGGAGATGATGATGGCCGCGATATCCGAGCTTGTGCATACAGAGGGCGATTCCAACACCACGGCGGCGCGCGGCCGCTGGGATGCCGGCCAGGACGATCCCCGCATTCGCGGCCTGCTCGATCGCGATGCCGCCGCCTTCATGCACCAGAGCCTGTCCAGCCCGTGCCTCTCGACGATCGCCAAGGCAGAAGGCATCTGGATCAAGGATACCGCCGGCCGCCGTTTCATGGATTTCCACGGCAACAGCGTCCACCATCTCGGCTACGGCCACCCGAGATTGGTGGCGGCGATCAAGAGACAGCTCGACGAACTCTGCTTCGCGCCGCGCCGCTTTACCTGCGAGCCCGCCGTCGAACTGGCGGAGAGACTGGCGGCCCTCGCGCCTGGCGACCTCGGCAAGGTGCTGTTCACCACCGGCGGCTCGGATGCCATCGAGGTCGCGCTGAAGATCGCGCGCGCCGCGACCGGCCGTTTCAAGACGGTGTCGTTCTGGGACGCCTTCCACGGCGCCGGCTTTGGCGCGGCAAGCGTCGGCGGCGAGGCGACCTTTCGCTCGCACATATCAGGTCCGATGATGACCGGCACCGAGCATGTCGCGCCCTGGGACGGCTATCGCTGCCCCTATGGCCACGATTCCCTAGAGGCTTCTGGGCTCGCTTGCGCCAACATGATCGCCTATGTGCTCGGCCGCGAGCAGGATGTGGCGGCGGTCGTTGCCGAGCCGATGCGCGCGACGCCCAATCCGCCGCCGCCCGGTTTCTGGAAGCGGGTGCGCGAAGCCTGCGACCGGCATGGCACGCTGCTGATCTTCGACGAAATCCCAACCGGCCTCGGCAAGACCGGAAAATTCTTCGCCCACGAACATGACGGCGTTACGCCCGACATCGTCGTCCTCGGCAAGTCGCTGGGCGGCGGCATCCTGCCGATCGCCGCCGTCATCGCGCGCCGCGACCTCGACGTCACCGGCGGCTTCGCCATCGGTCACTACACCCATGAGAAGAACCCGGTGACGACGCGCGCCGCGCTGACGACCATCGACATCATCCTGGAGGACGGGCTGGTCGAGCGTTCGGCCGAACTTGGCCGGCATATGCTTGGACGGATGCAGGACCTGATGGCGCGTTCGCCCCATGTCGGCGATGTCAGGGGCAGGGGACTGATGGTCGGGGTCGAACTGGTCGAGGATCGCGCCTCGCGCCAGCCGGCACGCGACCTCGCCGAACGCGTCTTCTACGCCTGCCTGGAACAGGGACTGAGCTTCAAGGTCAGCCAAGGCAACGTGCTGACACTCTCGCCGCCATTGGTCATTTCAAAGACCGATCTCGACCGGGCGCTCGACATCGTCGAGGCCGCGGTGCTGGCGGCCTGACATGAAGGCCGTCCGCACAGATCGCGAACTCGAATGTCCTGAAATCGATGCCGGCTTGCGGGCGAGGGGCGTCGACCTGGTGACGTTGCCGGACGGCATTCCCGAAGCCGATCTCATAAAAGCAGTGGCCGACGCCGATCTTCTGCTCATGTGCTACACGCCGATCACCGCGCGGGTGATAGACGCGGCGCCAAGGCTGAAGGGCATCGTGAAATATGGCGTCGGTATCGATGCAATCGACATCGCCGCCGCGATGCGACGTGGTATTCCCGTGGTCAACGTGCCCGAATATGCCGAGGAAACCGTTGCCGAAGGCGCCTTCGCGCTGATGATCGCGCTCGCCAAGCGGCTGCCTGCGATCACGCAGGCAATGTCGCGCGATGGCTGGATCTGGCCCGACCAACGCTGGCTGGGGCGTGATATTTCCGGCGCCACGCTTGGGCTCGTCGGCTGCGGCAAGATCGGCCGCAGCATGGCGCGCATTGCAGGCCAGGGATTCCGCGCACGCGTCCTTGGCTTTGATCCCGCTGTCGATGCAGCGACAATGCGCGCCGCCGGCATCGAGAAGGCCGACGACCTCCATGCCATGCTGGGCGCCTGCGATTTCATTTCCATCCATTGCGTTCTGAACGACCAGACACGCGGCCTGATCGGCAAGCATGAGCTCGCCTGCCTCAAACCCTCGGCCATCATCGTCAATGTCTCGCGCGGTGCGTTGATCGATGAGGCGGCCCTCGTCGAGGCGATCGTCGCCGGTCGCATCGGTGGTGCCGGGCTCGACGTCTATTCGGCGGAGCCGCTGTCGAAGTCAGGCCATCCGATGAGTGTGCTGTTCGGTCGCGACAATGTGATCCTTTTTCCGCATCTCACCTTCTTCACGCATGAGGCGATGCGCCGGCTCGAGGACGACACGCTCGCGCGGTGTTTCGAGATCCTCGAAGGCAGGCCGGTGACCGTCCGCTCGCATGATCCGCGATTGCGGGCGCAGACGGCAGGTATTGCGTTCGGCTGATAAGCGAGATTTTTCAAGCTGATAGCTGCCCCCGGCGCAGTCACATTCATGGCCACGACGTGGATGCGACAGTTCCGTGACAAATATCAGAAGAAGTTTGGCTCTCATAAAATAAATAGATTTTACTTATCGATCGCCGATCCCCAGAGTTGTCACAACGAAGACATCCAACCGGCTCAACGTCCGTCAGAGACCCAAGGCCGGGTGATCCTAGTGCATCGCAGAATGTGCCTTCAATCAAAGGGGAACTGGTCATGAAATCAAGAAACGCAACCATGGTCGCGGCCTTCGCCGCATTGCTTGCATCGGCGGCCCTCGTCGGGCCGGCGCTCGCCGACGGCGTCGTCACCGTCTACTCCGCCGATGGCCTGCATGATGGCAATGGCAGCTGGTACGAGACCGAATTCGCCGCCTTCACCAAGGCCACCGGCGTTACCGTTCAGTATATCGAGGCAGGTTCGGGCGGCGTTGTCGAGCGCGTCGCTAAGGAAAAATCTAACCCGCAGGCCGACGTGCTTGTGACCTTGCCGCCCTTCATCCAGCGCGCCGCCGCCGACGGCCTGTTGCAGGACTACAAGCCGGAGGCCGCATCCCAGATCGACGGTGGCACCGACAAGTATCGGCCGCTGGTCAACAATTACATGAACTTCATCTACAACAGCGCCGTGCTGTCGGAAGCGCCGAAGAGCTACAACGATCTGCTCGATCCGAAGTTCAAGGGCAAGATCCAGTATTCGACCCCCGGCCAGGCCGGTGACGGCACCGCCGTCATGCTGCAGGTCATTCATGCCTTCGGCGGCGAGGACGCCGGCTTCGAGTTCATGAAGAAGCTGCAGGACAACAATGTCGGCCCATCCGCCTCGACTGGCAAGCTGACCGCACTGGTCAACAAGGGCGAGCTGCACGTCGCCAATGGCGACCTTCAGATGAACATGTCGCAGATGGCCGACAATCCCAACATCAAGGTGTTCTGGCCGGCGGGGCCTGACGGCGTGCGCTCCACCTTCGCGCTGCCCTACGAAATCGGGCTGGTCACCGGTGCGCCCAATGCCGACAACGGCAAGAAGCTGATCGATTTCCTGCTGTCCAAGGAAGCCCAGTCGACTGTAAGCTCGATTGCCATCGGCTTGCCCGCCCGCAAGGACGTGACGCCCTCCGACGCCAACTTCGCCAAGCTGCAGGAGGCCATGAAGGGCCTGACCATCTGGTCGCCGAACTGGGACGAGGCGCTGAGCAAGCTGCCCGACTACGTCAAGAAATGGAACGAAGCGACCGGAAGTTGATCCGCCAAGGAAACAGTCCGGAGAACAACGCCATGTCGGCAGCCGCCTTCACGGGTTCCGAAGTCACGGATATCGACGCCGCGAAAGTTCGCGGCGCCGGTTCCAACGTCCACTTCGACAAGGTCGTTGTCGCCTACGGCGCACACGTGGTCCTGCATCCGCTGACCCTCGACATCGCGCCGGGCGAAATCCTGGCGATGATCGGCCCCTCCGGTTCGGGCAAGACCACGGCACTGCGCGCTGTTGCCGGCTTCGTGCGGCCGAGAAGCGGCCGCATCCGTATCGGCGCCACCGACGTGACCGATCTGCCGCCCTACGAACGCGGGCTCGGCATGGTGGTGCAGAACTACGCGCTGTTTCCGCATATGCGGGTCGAGGACAACGTCGCCTTTGGCCTGCGGGCACAAGGCGCCGACAAGGCGCTTATCGGCGAACGGGTGAAGGATGCGCTCGCCACCGTCGGCATGGCGACGTTTGCCCGGCGTTATCCACGCGAACTTTCGGGCGGCCAGCAGCAGCGCGTCGCGATTGCCCGCGCCCTTGCGGTGCGGCCACGCGTGCTCCTGCTCGACGAGCCGCTCTCGGCGCTCGACGCGCAGATCCGCCGCAACATGGTTGAGGAAATCGCCCGGCTGCACCGCAGCCTGCCCGGCCTCACCATCCTCTACGTCACGCATGACCAGACCGAGGCACTGACGCTTGCCGACAAGATCGCCATCATGCGTGACGGCAGGGTCTGTTCGCATGGGCCGACGACCGAACTCTATCGCCGCCCGCCAAACCGTTTTACCGCCGAGTTCCTCGGCCGCGCCAACCTTCTGCCGGTGACGGTTGCCGAAGCTGCCGGCCCGAAAGGCTTTGCCACGGCAAGGCATGGTGATGCCGTGCTCACCAGTGCCGGTCGCGACGAGAAGGCCGGCGACAAGAGCCTGCTTTGCATCAGGCCGCAGCATCTGAGCCTCACGGCAGACAGCGAGCACACCAACCGCATTGTCGGCACGCTCAGGGAAGTGCACTGGCAGGGCGAACTCACCCATCTGGTTCTCGATGTCGATGGCACGCCGGTGCGCGTCTCGGCAACAAAGCTGCCTATGGCCCTGCCGGAACCCGGCACAAAGGTACCGCTGTTCTTTGCGCCAGCCGATACGTCGCTTCTTCCGGAAGACGCCGGTGTCTGAAGCGCTCGCCATTGGTGCTCCGACGGCCAGGAAGCGAGAGCCGGGCCGGCTGTGGATCGTGCCGCCGGCGGCCCTGCTGGCGCTGCTGTTCTTCTACCCGCTGGCGCTGATTGTACGTCAGGCCTTCCTCGACGACAGCGGTGTCGCCAATGTCGCGGAGATCGTCCGCGTCCTGCATTCGCGCTTCTTCCTCAACGCGCTCATCAACACGGTGACGATCTCGGTCACCGCGACGGCCGGATGCCTGATCGTCGGCCTGCTGCTGGCGCTGATCCTCGCCTTCGTGCCGTTTCCCGGCAGCGGCTTCGTAGCCCGGCTGATCGACACCTTCATCGCCCTGCCGACCTTCCTGGTGACGCTTGCCTTCACCTTCCTTTACGGCTCCGCCGGCATGCTCAACTCGGGGCTGATGGAGGCCTTCTCGCTGCCGCTGCCGCCTGTCGATTTCCTCTATTCGACCTGGGGCGTCGTGCTGGCGGAAGTCACGGTGTACACACCCTTCATCCTGCGGCCGCTGCTCGCCGCCTTTTCGCTGGTCGATCGCGGCCAGATCGAAGCGGCAAGCGTGCTTGGCGCCAGGCCGTTCCGCATTGTCCGCCAAGTCATCCTGCCGGCGGCGGTGCCCGCGCTCGTCGCTGGCGGCAGTCTCTGCCTGCTGCTCACCGTCAACGAATTTGGCATCGTGCTGTTCATCGGCGCCAAGGGCGTCATCACCCTGCCGCTGCTGATCTACGGCAAGGCGATCCAGGAATCGGCCTACCAGGTCGCCTGCATCATCGCCGTGGTCAACATCGCGCTGTCGCTCGGCTTGTTCGGTCTCTACCGGTTTGCCGCCGGCCGGTTGGGAGTCTAGCCATGCTGGTCTGGTCGCGCTCCGGCCGCTTGATCATCTGGGTGATCTTCGCGCTGATCTTCGGCGTGCTGTTCCTGGCGCCGCTGGCGGTCATCCTCTTGTCCAGCCTCGCCGACCAATGGAACGGCGTGCTTCCCAATGGCTTGACCACGGAGCACTATGCCGATGTCGCCAAGGGCGCGGCCTGGAACGCGGTCAAGGCGAGCCTCGTCACGGGCTTCGCGGCAAGCGCATTGGCGCTGGTCAGCGGTACCTGGGCGGCGTTGTCGCTTCGCCTGCAAGGGCCGGCCTTGAAGCGGCTGCTCGGCCTCTTGTTCTTCATCCCGAGCGCCGTGCCGTCGGTGTCCGTCGGCCTCGGCCTGCTGGTTGCGTTCAGCCATCCGCCGCTGTTGCTCAACGGCACGATCGCAATCGTCATGATCGCGCATTTCGTGCTGATCTCGGCTTTCACCTTCGGCAACGTCTCGGCGGGACTTGCGCGGCTGTCGCCCGACTTCGAGCAGGTCGCGTCAAGCCTTGGCGCGAGGCCAGCCTACCGGCTCTGGCATGTCACGCTGCCCTTGCTCGCGCCTTACCTGGTTGCAGCCTTCGGACTGAGCTTCGCGCTCTCCATGGGCGAGCTTGGCGCGACCGTGATGGTCTATCCGCCGGGCTGGGTGACGCTGCCGGTGTCGATCTTCTCGCTCACCGATCGTGGTGACATCTTTGCCGGGGCCGCGCTCACCATGATCCTGGTGGCGGCGACGCTGGTCCTGCTGCTTGGGCTGGAGCGCATCACCAAGCGTGCCACCGGTTCGTAGGCGCTGAAGCTCAGCTCTGCGCCGGCTGCCGTTCGACGATGTAGATATGGTCGGCCGCCAGCACCACCTCGCCGCGCTGGTTGATGACCTCGCATCGCTCGATCACGCGTCCCGACCCAGGCCGCTTCGGATCGTCCTCCTTGGCCACGATGGTGGTGCGCGTACGGATCGTGTCGCCGATGAACACCGGCTTGATGAAGCGCAGCCGGTCATAGCCATAGGAAAAGGCGACAGGGTTGATCACGTTCGCCGTCAGCCCGATGCCGACCGAGAACACCAGCGTGCCATGCGCGATGCGCTGGCCGAACGGCGTCGCCTTCATGAATTCGGCGTCCATGTGGTGCGGGAAGAAATCGCCGGTGTGGCCGGCATGAACGATGAAGTCGGTCTCGGTGATGGTGCGGCCGCTGGTGAGGCGTGACGAGCCGATCTCGTAGTCCTCGAAATAGGTGATCTGTTCCATCAGGGCCTTTCCGCGATCGGCGTCGCAGGCGCCGCGCTCGAACGATAGGCCGCTTCCACCAGCGCCATTGTGTTCCAGGCGTCGTCGACCGAGCTGATCAACTCATCGTCTTCGCCTGATGCAAAGCGCTGGACATTGGCCATGCGGCCGACGAAGGCGTCGGGAAACCATTCGCCGGCCAAAGGCACTGATATCCAATCGCTCCCGCCTTTCGGATAGATCTCCAGAATATCCGGCTCGCCCTTGGGATAGTCGAGGTTGAGGCCGAGCTTCAGATAGGCCGCACCCTCGGTGCCGCTGATGCGAAACTCGCAGGCCTGGTGCCGGCGCCCGAACTTGTGGTCGTGGTTGATCGACAGCGCGCAGCGCACCGTGTCGCCATAGTCGAGAATGGCACTGGTGCGCGTCTGCGCCACCTTATGGTTGGGGTGGCCAAGCGTCTTGGCATGCACGCCCTTGGGATCGCCGAGCAATTGCCGGATCAGGTCGAGATAGTGGATCGAGTGCATGGCGATCTCGACGCGCGGCGCCTTGAGCAGGAATTCCCACAACTGCCACGGCGTCGCCAGCGCCAGCCAGGCGTCGAAGTCGACGACCTCGCCGAGCCAACCCTTGGCGATTGCGTCCTTCAGCGCCAGCATCATCGGCGCGAAGCGCAGCTGGAAATTCACCGCCGCCTTGAGCTTCTTGGCGCGGCAGATTTCGAGGATTTCGGTTGCTTCGCCGAGATAGTTGCCCATCGGCTTCTGGATCAGTGCGAACGCACCGTCGGGCAGAGCCTTCAGGATCTCGGCATGCCGCCCCGGTGGCGTTGCCAGATCGAAGATCGCGTCCTTCACTGCAGCGGCTTCTTCCGCCGAACGGAACGCCGTCACACCCCATGTGTCGGCCAGGACCCGCGCCTTGGCCTGGTCCGGATCATAGAGGCCGGCGATCTGAAATCCCGCCTTCCGGTACGCGGGAAAATGCGCATCGCCGACGATGGAGCCGGCGCCGAAGGTGACGATCGGCCGGGACTTTGAGGGTTTGGGCCAGGACTGGACGAGCGAGGCAGGGTCGAAACCGCCCTCAGTCCCTTCAGTCATGGTGAAAAACCTCGTCCATCTCGGCCCACCACTCGCCCTCCTTGCGTGTCGCCAGCGGCTCCTGACAAGGTATGCAGACCGCCCACCACTCCTGCGTCCTGGGATCAGCGCCCATCTTGGCCATGTCGGCGGCATAATCGGTGCCATGGTATTCGAAATTGGAAAACAGCAGGTTCTCCGGCCTTTTCAGGTAGATCGAGTAGTTCTTGATGTTGCAGGCCGAAATCATTGTCAGCACGTCAGGCCAGACAGCGGCGTGCAGGCGGACATATTCCTCGACCTTTTCCGGTTTTAGCCCCAGTACAAATCCCATCCGCTGCATATCAGCTCCCTTATGCCGTGATCGCCTTGGTGAATTCGGCGATGCTCATGCTCTTCACCGCGTCCCAGTCCCAATCGATGCCGATACCCGGTTCGTCGGGCGCCAGCGCGTGCCCATCCTCGATGCGCATGCGCTTGCCGGTCAACTGGTCGAGTTGCGGAATGTACTCGACATACCTGCCGTTCTGAACAGCGCAGGTCAGGCTGACATGCAATTCCATAAGAAAATGCGGGCAGACCGGAATGTCGAAGGCCTCCGCCGCATGGGCGATCTTGAGCCAGGGCGTGATGCCGCCGATGCGGCCGACATCAACCTGCACGATCGAGCAGGCGCCCTTCTGCATGTATTCCCGGAAATGGCGGACGGAATAGAGCGACTCGCCGATCGCGATCGGCGTCGGCGTCGAGTTCGACAGCCTGATATGCCCGTCTATGTCGTCGGCCGGCAGCGGCTCCTCGATCCAGGCGAGGTCGAGTTCGCGCAACCTTGCCGCACGCCGGATCGCCTCGTCGACCGAAAATCCCTGATTGGCGTCGGTCATGATCTCATAGCCGTCGCCCACCGCCTTGCGCACCGCCGACAGGCGCGCAAGATCCTCGGACCCATGCGGCCTGCCGATCTTTACCTTCGAGCCGCGAAATCCCTTGGCCTTGGCAGCGAGCGCATCATCGACCAGCGCCTGCGTTTCGATGTGCAGCCAGCCGCCCTCGGTCGTGTAGAGCGGGCAGCGGTCCTTGGCGCCACCGGCCAGTTTCCACAGCGGCAGGTTCTGCTTCTTCGCCCTGAGATCCCAGAGCGCCGTGTCGATCGCCGCGATGGCGATGGCGGTGATGGCGCCGATCGTGGTCGCATGCGTGGCGAATTCGAGATCGTGCCAGATCGCCTCGATCATGTCGGGGTCGCGGCCGATCAGGCGCGGCGCCAGATGGTCGCACAAGAGCCGCATCACCGAGGAACCGCCAGTGCCGATCGTGTAGCTGTAGCCGGTGCCGACCGCGCCGTCGGAATCGGTGATCGTCACGATTGGCGTTTCCTGGCTGACGAAACTTTGGATAGCGTCGGTGCGCTTGACCTTGGGCACAAGGTCCACCATCCGCAACTCTATCTTTTCGATCTTGGCCATGTCCGTCATGTCCGCAAAGTCTTGCCGGTGTCGGCGGCAAACAGATGCGCCTGTGACAGGTCGAGGCTCATCGCCACTTGTTCGCCCGGCTTCAGCGGTCGCGGGTTCAACATGCGCGAGACCCAGTCGCTGCCGTTGAACTCGACGAACACCAGCGTCTCGTTGCCGAGCGGTTCGGTGACGGTGATCGGCAGTTCGATCTGATGCACGTCGGCGGCACCACCGGAGCTGATGCCATGGCCGGTCGGATAGATGTCGTCGGGCCGCAGCCCGAACACGACCTTGTCGCCGGTGGCGACGTTGGCCTTGAACCGGGCGGGCAAAGGCAGCTTTTCGCCGCTGGCGAAAACCAGTCGGCCATTGTCGACCGTCGCCTCGTGCAGGTTCATCGGCGGCGAGCCGATGAAGCCGGCGACGAAGCGTGTCGCCGGCCGCCGGAATACTTCGTCGGGCGTGCCGACCTGTTCGATGTGGCCGTCGCGCATGATGACGATGCGGTCGGCAAGCGTCATCGCCTCGACCTGGTCGTGGGTGACGTAGATCACCGTCGATTGCACCTTGGCGTGCAGCTTCTTGATCTCGGTGCGCATCTGCGTGCGCAGTTTGGCGTCGAGGTTGGAGAGCGGCTCGTCGAACAGGAAGACATCGGGATCGCGCACGATGGCGCGACCCATGGCGACGCGCTGGCGCTGGCCACCGGAGAGTTGCGACGGGCGGCGGTCTAGGAGTGTGTCGAGGCCGAGGATGGCCGAAGCCTCGGCAACGCGGCGGTCCATGTCTTCCTTGGCTGCCCCGGCGATCTTGAGCGAAAAGCCTAGATTCTCGCGCACCGTCATATGCGGGTAGAGCGCGTAGGACTGGAACACCATGGAGATGTTGCGCGAGCGCGGCGGCAAATCGTTGACGACGCGCCCGCCGATCTCGATCGAGCCGGCGCTGATCTCTTCCAGCCCGGCGATCATGCGCAGCGTCGTCGACTTGCCGCAGCCGGACGGGCCGACCAGCGCGATGAATTCGCGGTCGGTAATATCGAGATCGATGCCATGCACGATCCCGATATTGCCGTAGCGCTTGGTCAGTTTTTTGAGGGAAACCGTTGCCATGGGGTCAGCCTTTCACCGCGCCGGAGGTCAGGCCGCCGACAAGGTGTTTCTGGACAATGTAAGTGAGGGTGAGCGCCGGAATGATCATCACCACGGCGAGCGCGCACATGCCACGCCAGTCGATGGTGAACTCGGCCGTGTAGTCGAGCAGGCCGACCGGCAGCGTCTTGGCGCTGACCGAGCGGGTCAGTTGCGAGGCCAGTGCGAACTCGTTCCAGCAGGTCAGGAAGGCAAAGATTGCCGCCGACGCAATGCCCGGGCCGGCAAGCGGAAACTCGACTTGCCAGAAGGCCTGCCAGCGCGTGCAGCCGTCGATTTGCGCCGCTTCCGCAAGGTCCTTCGGCACCTGGCGGAAGAAGCCGTCGATCAGCCAGATGGTGAAAGGCACGTTGAGCGCGACATAGGCGAGGATCAGGCCGAAATGCGTGTCGATGATGCCGAGCCGCACATAGAGGAAGAACAGCGGCAGCGACAGCGCGATGCCCGGCACCGTGCGCGTCAGCATCAGTCCGAGGAAAACGCCGGATTTGCCGCGGAAGCGGTAACGCGCGAAGGCATAGCCGCCGGCCATGCCGATGGCGACCGCGATCACCGTCGAGGTCACGGAGATGATCAGCGAGTTGCGGAAATATTCGATGACCGGGATGCCGCCCTTGCCGATGCCTGAGAACATCGCGACATAGGCGTCGAACGAGATATCCTGCGGGATCCACACCGGCGGCTTGGCCATGATCTCGACCGTCGGCCGCAGCGACGACAGCACGATCCAGAGGCCGGGCAGGCAGATGGTCAGCATCGCCAGGAACAGGCCGACGCGATAGACGATACCAAAGAGCCGGCGCTTCAGGCGGGCGGAAGAATTCTCGTCCATTTTCACCACTCCGCCCTTCACCACTCAGCGCCGATCTGCGTGCGCGCCGCGGCGAGCTTGTTGAAGAAATAGACGGTGAAGGCGATCGACAGCAGGATCGAGAAATAGGCCATGGCGTTGGCCATGCCCATGCGTCCATCGCTGTAGGCGGTGCGGGCCACCAGCGTCCAGAGCAGTTCAGTGCGGCCCGCTGGCCCGCCGTCGGTCATGATCTTGACGATGTCATAGGCGCGCGCGACGTCGAGCGAGCGGATGGTCATGGCGATGTAGGCGAAGGGCATGACGAAAGGCCACGTCACATAGCGGAATGTCTGCCACGGGGTGCAGCCATCGACGCGCGCCGCCTCGATCGGCTCCTTGGGCATGGCGAGCAGCCCGGCGAGGATCAGGATGGCGAAGATCGCCGTCGAGGACCAGATCTCGGCAATCGAGATGGCGATGAAGGCGAGATGGCCTTCGATCAGCCAGGGGATGGCATCCCTGGTGATGCCAAGCGACTGCAGGGCGTTGTTCACCAGGCCGATATTGTCGTTGAACATGAACTTGAACTGGAAGCCGACGAGGATCGGCGAGAACATCATCGGAAACATCATCAGAGTGCGCAGGATGCGCTGCCCGCGCGTCGCCTTCTCGACCAGCATCGCCAGGCCGAGGCCAAGCAGCATTTCGAGATTGAGCGCGATCGTCAGCAGCAGAACCGTGCGCCCGAACGCCCACCAGAAATCGGTGTTGCCTAGGATCAAAAGATAGTTGCGGAAACCGACGAAGACGAAAAACGTCTCGGGCTTGGTCAGCCGGAACGGCGTGAAGCTGGAATAGAGCGAGAGCAGCAACGGCACCACGACGACCGCCGCCAGCACGATGATAGCCGGAAGCAGCAGCAGGAATGGCGCGGATGGCTTGAAGCCCTTCATCGGGGTCCTTTGGTGTCTGGCATGCAATGTTGGGCCGAGGCCCGATCCGGTGAACAGTACCGGCAAGACGCGATCGCCTCCCCCATTCACGATGGGAGAGGCGGCCTTTGGAGCATTGGTTAGAGTTTGCCGGCGTCCTGCAGGATCTGCGTCGCCTTGGCGGCGGCTTCATCCAGTGCCTGCTTGGAGGTCTTGTCGCCGAGGATCGCGGCCTGCAGCTCGGGATAGACGGCGTTCGAAATCTCGATCCACTCGGGCGTCTGCGGCACGGCAAAGGCGTGCTTGGCTTCTTCCTGGAAAGCCGACAGAACCTCCTTCTTGTAGGGATCGTTGGCCGCCTGCTGCAGGTCCCAGTCCCAGACCGCGCTGCGGGTCGGCAGCGGGCCGGCGGCGGCCTCGAACTTCTGGCTGTCCTCGTTGGTCAGCCACCACACCAGCGATGCGGCAGCCTCCTTGTTCGGGCAGTTCTCGGTCACCGAGAATCCATGGAAGCCCGACCAGCCGGTGCGTACTCCGGCGGAGCCTTTCGGCGCGACCTTGACGCCGACATTGCCGGCGACCTTCGACGACTTCGGATCGTTGAAGAAGCCTGCCCAGCCCGGCCAGTCCAAATTGATGGCGACGGTGCCGGAGGCAAAGCCCTGGCCGAGATCGTCCCAGAGATAGTTGGTGGTGCCGGCCGGAACGGCCTTGGCCTTGTAGAGGTTGACGAACCAGTCGAGTGCCCGGATGCCAGCCTCGGAATTGAAGACGGGCTTGCCGTCCTTGTCGAGATATTCGCCGCCCTCGGCGACAACCATCTCGTAGAAGCGGCCGTTGATCGCCTCTTCCTTGCCGGCGAATTGCGTGCCGTAGAAATTGGGCGGATTGGCGAAGAACTCGGCCTGGTCGGTGACTTCCTTCCAGGTGTCCGGCGGCACCAGGTCATAGCCGTATTTCGCCTTGAACTTGGTCTTGTTGTCGGCGTTCTCGTACAGGCTCTTCTGGTAGTAGAGGGCCGAAACGTCGAACTGCGCGCGCGGCAGCATCTCCAGCTTGCCGTCGATGGTTGCCGCCTTGATGGTCGAGGGTACGAAGGCGTCGATCTCCGACTTCGGCAGCAGTTTGCTGAGGTCGGTGTAGAGGCCCGTATATTGCGGCGCGAACGAGGAGTGGTTCCAGCCGACGCACCAATTGGTGCTGCCCGAGGCGATGTCGGACTTCAATTCCTTGTCGATGTCGAAGCCGTTCTTCTTGGTCAGGATGTTGACCTTGGCGCCCGTCGCCTTCTCCCATTCGGGTATGCGCTCGTAGAGCTTTTCATATTGCTGGCCGCCGATCAGCTTCACGTCGACGGTCACGCCCTCGAACTTGCCGGGCAGGTCGCCGGCAAGGGCTGCGCCTGCGCCTGACGCAAGCACCAATGCGCCGGCGCACACGCCGGAAAGCAGTCTGTTCATCGATATCCTCCCTGGGTGCGCCTCGGTGGCGCCCGCAACTCGTCACGTGACAAAAGATGCTACATTCATATACAAACAAAACATTCATACGTACGTCAAGGCGAAATTTGTTTCCGCCGGCTGCGTTCCTGCGTATATGAAGAGCTGAATTCACTGGAGGGATGAGCCATGGACGACAGCGAAGACGAGCGCTACCGCGCGCCGGCGCTCGACAAGGGGCTCGACATCCTCGAACTGCTGGCCGGCGTCGACGGAGGCCTGACCCAGGCCGAAATCGCCAAGAAGCTCGACCGCAGCCCCAATGAATTCTACCGCATGCTGGACCGGCTGGTGCGGCGCGGCTACGTCACGCGGCTCGATGGCGACCGCTATTCGCTGACACTGAAGCTGTTTGGCCTGGCCCAGTTGCACGCGCCGGTGCGGCGGTTGGTTTCCTATGCGACGCCGCTGATGCGCGAGCTTGCCGAGACCTCGCAGCAGGCCAACCAACTCGTTGTTTTTGATCGCGGTTCCGCCGTGGTGATCGGCCAGCAGGAAGCGCCGAATTACTGGGGCATCTCGATCCGCGTCGGTTCCCACATCAGCCTGTTCGACACCGGTTCGGGCCACGTCCTGCTCGCCTTCCGTTCGCCGGAAGAGCGCCAGATGATGATTTCCGAGCACGTCCGCAGCACTGACAAGACGGCGCAGCCGGCCGAGTTCTTCGCCCGTCTCGACCAGATCCGCGACCGCGGCTACGAGATGATGGCTTCCATGCAGACGGCAGGCGTCTTCAACCTCTCGGCCCCGGTGCGCGGTTCCGACGGCAAGGCCATCGCGGCGCTATCCATCCCCTACATCACGGTGGTCAATGCGCCGTCCGCGCCCGATATCACACGGACCATCGAGCTGTTGCTGGCAACCTGCGAAAAGCTGTCGCATCTGGCCGGGTCGGCTGTCGGCTCAGCGGCGTGAATTCTTATTTGAATGAAGAATTCCTCCGTGAGATGATCTGAAAAAAGCTATCGGAGGAGCCTCGCCATGATCATCGACACCCATCTGCATCTCATCGATCGCTCGGCCCTGCGCTATCCCTGGCTTGCCGGCGTGCCGGCGCTGAACCGCGATTTCTCCTATGAGGAATATGCGGTGGAGGCCCAGCGTGTCGGTGTCGGGCGCGTGCTGCATATGGAGGTCGATGTCGATCCGGCCGACATAGAGGCGGAAACCGCCCGTGTCGAAGGCCTGTCGCGGCAGTCCGGCAGCATGTTGGCCGGGGTGATCGCATCCTGCCGACCGGAAGAGGGTGACTTTCCTGCCTATCTCGAACGCCAGCGTGCGAACCCCTTCGTCAAGGGTTTCCGCCGCGTCCTTCACGTCGTGCCGGATGAGCTTTCGGAAGGGGCATTGTTCCGCGACAACATCAAGCGGCTTGGCGGCACCGGCCTGACCTTCGACCTCGTCGTGCTGCCGCACCAGATCCCCAGGGCGATCGCGCTCGCCGATCTGGCTCCCGATGTCCAGTTCGTGCTCGATCATTGCGGCGTCCCCGACATCAAGGGCAACGCCGAGCATCCCTGGCGCGAACATATGAGCGAGATCGCGCGGCGTCCGAACGTCATGGCCAAGGTTTCAGGCGTGGTCGCCTATGCCGATCCCGGCAGTTGGACCGTTGAGACGCTGCGGCCTTATGTCGAACACACGATCGGTGCGTTTGGCTGGGACCGTGTCGTCTGGGGCAGCGACTGGCCGGTCTGCACGCTTGGCGGGGGTCTGTCGACCTGGGTGGCGGCGACCCATGCGCTGCTTTCGGGCTGCGGCATTTCGGAGCGCGACGGGCTGCTGTCGGGCAATGCCCGCAGGCTATGGCGGTTGAAGTAACGATGCAGTTCAGGTCCCTCAGGTGGGCGCCTGGGTACTGGCCCGGAACAGGCTGATGAGATCGGCGACGACCTGGCCGGCCGGATGGCCGGAGGTCAGCCCGGAATTGATGCGGTCGGACGCCGCCTGCTGGAACGCCATGTAGCCGTCATGGCGCGGCCGCACCCAGGCGCCCTCCAGCGTTGCGCGCGTGTCCCGATAGAAGCTGCCGGTCGCTTCATTGACAGCCTGGTCCTCCCAGGCAGCCGCGTGGCCCGGCTGGCCGCCGGCGGCGGCATAGATGCCGCGCTGGACATCGCAGCTGGCGACCCAATAGGCGAAATCGATCGCCGCCTCTTTAGCCTCAGAGAAATCTGAAACGGCTATGCCCGTGCCGCCGAGTGCCGAGCCGATCGGACCATCGGAACCAATGACCGGGATGTCGGCAAAGGCCAGCCTGTTCGCGCGAAAACCCGACGCCGCATAAGAGACATAGCCGTAGATCAGCGGTGCGCAGACAATGCGGGAGCCGGCCTCCGCCATGCGCTCCGAAACGGCGATCGGGTCCATGTCGAAACAGGCCGGGTCGAGCAGCGCCGCGATCTCGCGCATCCTCTCGAAGACTTCGCTGCCTGTCTCGATAGCGATGAGATCGTGGGACGGGTCGGTCCCGCAAGGACGTCCGAGGTTGCCGGCCAGCGTGTAGAAGGTCATCAGGCAATGCGGTGGCCGCAGCGGCAGCAGCACACGGCCCTGGCGGGCGAGATCGAACACCTCGCCCCACGTCGCTGCCGGCGCATCGAGCGCATCCGGCCGCCAGGCCTGCACCTGCGCCGCCGCGTCGATCGGAAACGCCCATTGCCGGCCTTGCCAGCTGTAGCTCGGATAGGACTGGCCGACGCTGCCGGAGGCGAGCGCCGCGCGCTCGGCCTCGCGGCCGGCGACATCGAGCGGTTCAAGGCAGCGCTCCGCCGTGATCTGGCCGACATGCGGATGGTCGATGACGATCAAATCATAGGCCCGCGCCAATTCCTCGACCGGGAAAGATTCGAAATCCTGCAGCGAGCGCTTGTCCCATTCGACGGCAACGCCGGTTTTCTGCTCCCACCGGGATGAACACGCGACCATCGGATCGTAGCCGCGCGGGTGGCTCCAGGTCATGCCCTTGAGTTTATGCACGCTCACAGATCGAACTCCGCGCGGATTTTCGCACTGTGTTCGCCGATGCGCGGCGCCGCGCGGTCGACCTTGGCTCTGATCCCATCGACCCTGAGCGGCGAACTGGTGGTGAGGATGGAAACATCATCCTCGCGCGTCACCGTCTGCAGCATGTCGAGCGACTGGAAGCCTTCGCTTGCCAGCATCTCGGGCCAGGTCAGCACCTTGGCGCACCAGATGTCGGCTGGTTCGAGGATATCAAGCCATTCGTCGATGGTCTTGGTGGCAATTCTCCGCGCGATGATTGCCTTGATGTCGTCGCGCGCGGTGAACCACGATGCCGGTCTGTCGCGATAGGGGGCCAGTTCTCCGAGCGACAAAAGGTCGGCCAGCTTGGGGATCGGCGTCATGGCGATGGCGAGGTAGCCATCCTTGGCCGGATAGACGCCGTAAGGCGCCGACAGATAGGCATGCGCGCTGCGGAAACTTGAGCGTCTGGGCAGGCGGCGGCCGTCATTGAGATGCGTGGTCAGCACCTCGAACTGGAAGTCGACCAGCGCTTCCAACAAGCTGGTTTCGATATGGCTTCCCTGGCCGGTGATGCCGCGCCGAACCAACGCGGCCAATATGCCTTGCGCGCAGGCCGCGCCCGCCAGCATGTCGCCGATGGCGAGGCCGAACGGCACCGGCCCCTGGTCCTCGTCGCCGTTCAGCCACATCACGCCGGAGCGCGACTGCGCCAGCAGGTCCTGGCCGGGCCGCTTGACCCAGGGACCTTCCTCGCCATAGCCGCTGATCGAGGCATAGACCAGGCGCGGATTGATCTGGCGGACGGCCTCGTAGTCGAGGCCGAGCCGTTCGATGACACCCGGCCGGAAATTCTGAATCAGCACATCGGCCTTGGCCAGCAGCCCGCGCAATGCCTTGAGGTCCGCCTCGTTCTTCAAATCGATGGCCAGGCTTTCCTTGGCCCGGTTGATGGCATGGAAGATGGTGGAATCGCCGCCGATCTCGGTGTCGCTGAGATAGAGCCGGCGCGACAGGTCGCCCCCGTCAGGACGTTCGATCTTGATGACGCGGGCGCCGAGATCGAGCAGCCTGAGCGAGCAGTACGGCCCGGACAGGAACTGGCTCATGTCGACGACGACGAGGCCGGCAAGCGGCAATTCGGCTGCTGCCGGCATCTTCATTTCTCCGTCTTGCCGACGAAATCGGCAGGGTTGCGGTATTTCACCGTCTGCAAATGCTCGCAATACAAAACGAGTTCGCCTTCACCCTTGAAGACCTCGTAGCTGGCGCGGATCAGCCCCATCTCCTTGTAGCGGGGCTTTTTGCCGAGGTTGGAGCGGATCGAATAAATCGTGTCACCAATGAAGACGGGCTTTATGAAGCGCAGCTTGTCGTAGCCATAGGAGAAGGCGTTGACACAGTTGGTGGCGACCAGCCCGAGGCCCGCCGAGAAGACGAACGCGCCGGCAATCAGCCGTTTGCCGAAAATGCCCTCGCTCTCGGCAAACATCTGGTCCTGCACATAGGGGTGGATGTCGAGGACCAGTGTGTTGAAGAGGTGGCTGTCGCCCTCGGCCATGGTGCGGCGCAACGAGCGGATTTTCTGGCCGACCGGCCAGTCCTCGTAGAACCAGTTCTCGGCGTTCCACACCGGCAGGGCGGCATGATCGGCAGGCATGTTCGCAGGGTGCGTCGAGGCAACGCCGACGGTTGGCGCGAAATCGTTCATGGCGCAATCCACCGATCTCGCGAGAACGCCCGGTCTATCATTCGAGCACGCATCAAGGCGCCTGACTGCACGACGTCTCCTCCCGTCAATCTTCTTTTGTAAATACTATTTTCACATATGGGGTTGCGTTGCAAGCGAGGACAGGCGAAATTTTGACCGGTTTTGGCGCGCGGCAGCGCGGGCAGGCTGGAGGAAATCATGCGCGGTGTCTGGAATGCCTGTCTGGTGTTTGTCGGCAGTCTGAACCGCGAGGCGCCGTATTTTCAGGGCGCCCGCGGTGTTGGTCTTGGTGTTTACAGTTTTGATGAAAGGACGCTGGCTGTTCAAAAGCTGGCTGAGACCAACGACATCGACAACCCGAGCTTCCTGTCCGTCACCCCCGATGGTTCGCGCCTCTATGCCAACTCGGAAGTGTCTACCTGGCGGGAGGGAACTGTCTCCGCCTACAGCTTCGATCGGGCCTCGAACAGGCTGAGCTATCTGAACAAGCAGCCCGCCCTTGGCAGCATCACCGCCCACAACAGCATTACCCGTGACGGGACGAAACTCCTGGTTGCCAACTATGGCGCCGGGCAGGGTGGCCCGGATCGGGCGGTGGCGATCTATGCTTTTGACAAGGACGGTGCGCTGTCCGCGCCGCTGGCCAGCGTGTCGCACAAGGGCACCGGAACGAATGCGGCGCGGCAGGAGCGGTCGCATGCGCACAGCGTCAACGAAACCATTGCCGGTGGAACGGCAATCGTCGCCGACCTCGGCATCGACCGGCTGGTCTCCTACCGGATCGGTCAGGACGGGGGTCTGGTGAAGCTCGCCGAATCCGCACTGCCAGCGGGTGCCGGTCCGCGTCACATCGCCCTGCACCCGAACGGCCGCTTCGTCTTTGTCATGAACGAGTTGGATTCGACGATTGTCTCGATGGCACTCGACAATGCGACCGGCAGGTTGTCGATCATCGACATCAAGCCGGCGGTGCCGGACGAGGCGCGTGAGACCAACCACTGCGCCGATATCCAGATCTCGCCGGATGGCCGTTTTGTCTATGGCGGCAACCGCGGCCACGACAGCATCGTCATCATGGCGGTCGATCAGGAGACCGGCGGCTTGCGCCTTGTCGGCTATGTTCCTTGCGGGGGTGCCACGCCGCGCAACCTTGCGCTGACACCGTCGGGCGGTCATCTGTTCTCGGCCAACCAGAACGCCGACCGCATCTCGATCTTTGCCCGCGATGCCAGCACCGGCATGCTGACCGAAACCGGACGCGCCATCGAGATCGGCACGCCGATGTGCGTCAAGATCGTGGGTTGATCGCCAGCAGGCTCGCCGGACTCAAGCCTCTTGTATTGCCGAGAGCTTCCAGGTCGAGCCATTCTGGCGCGTGAACGTCCACAACTCTGTCGCCTCTGTCGGATGATCCTCGTCACCGTCGACGACCTTGCCGCTCGCCCGTTCGCGCGTCACGTCGCGAGACTCGTAGCGCAATGCGGCCGTGGCGTAGTCGCGGTCATCCTCGCGCCAGCTTTCCGCGATGTCGGCCTGCAGCAGGGTGACATCGGACACTTCGTTTCTGAGACCTTTCTGGGCATTGTCGGCCAGTTCTTCCGACAGATAGGACACCATCTCGGGCGTCACCGACCGGCGCAATGCGGCATGGTCTTCGCGGCCGAATGCTTCCTGGACCTCGGTCAACAACTGCTGGAAGGCGTCGAGGTCCGTCTGGGCCAGCGTGATCTCCTCGGATCCGGTGGCCTCATGGCCCCCGCCCGAACCGCCGCCAAAGCCGGGAATCGTGAAGGAACCCCCGGTTCCGGTCTCCTTCTGTGCCGTTGCGCGGTTCTCGAACCGCGAAGCCTGGGCATTGCCCATGCCGGCGAGCGCGGGCGCGGGACCACGCGCAGATTGCGACCGGAAGAACCGGATGGCCAGCATGATGGCGCCACCGATGAGCAGGGCCTGGAGCAGGAATCCGAACATGCCGGCGAGGCCGCCGAAGCCCTGGCCCACGAGCAGTCCGATCAGGCCGCCGAGCAGCAGGCCGCGCATCATCGTTCCGCCGAAGCCGCTCATGAAGCCAGGCCTCTGCGGGCCGGCCTGCGGCTGCCGGGCAGCATTGTTGACCCCGGTGTTGGGTGTCATCGAACGCTCGACCGGCGCGGTCGGCGCCGGCGCAGTCCTGGTCGGCGGTGCCGACTGGAAGGTGCGCGTGCCGCGACTGCCGAAGCTGCTGCCGCGCCGCGCCTCGGCATGATCGATCGCGACCATGGAGAAGGCGAGGAACAGTCCAGCGAAGAGGGCGGCAAATCGGCTTGTGCGGGAAGTCATCGGGGTGACCTTTATCGATGTGGTTTCGGAAATTTCAGCAAAACGTCGGCCGGGTGGCGGGCGTCATGCGATCAGTCGAACAACTCTTCGAAGAACGACTTCTTCCGCTTCGGATAGCGTTGGCCATGCGAGCGGGAATAGTCGTCATCGCGGTCCCGGCCATGGTGCGGCTGGGAGAATGCTGCCGGCTGTGGTTGCGGCGCGGGCGGCGCATCCCTGCCGGAGCGCTCGATGATCTTGTCGAGTTCGCCACGATCGAGCCAGACGCCGCGGCACTGCGGACAATAGTCGATCTCGATCCCCTGGCGTTCGCTCATTACGAGCGCGACGCGGCAGGAGGGGCAAACCATACCAAGCAGAGATGATGTCATCAGGGGCTCCGAACCAATGAAGGAATGAGCCCGCTCGACCGAAAAGAATGGAAAGGGGCCCGTTATAGCGGTCCGACATCACGGTCGCCGAAAAGCGACAGTCAGAGGGGCCCGGCCCGCATTCGGGATTTAGGAATGCGGGGCGGCGCCTTCAAGGGGTAATATTGCCGGTGAGAATGATTGCTGCTCAAACCGTCATGACGATCTTGCCGAACTGCTCGTTCGATTCGAGATAGCAATGCGCCTCGACGATCTGGTCGAAGGGAAACGTTCTGTCGATGATCGGCCTCAGCGTGCCGTCCTCAAGCCCTTGGAGGATGAACGCCTTGGCACCCTCCAACTTCTCCGGATTTCCGGTGATCTCGTGGACGAGATAACCGTGCAACGTCAGTGTCTTTCCTAGCACCGCAGGCAACGGGAACGGCGTCGGCTCGCGGCTGAGGCCACCGTATTCGATCAAAATGCCGCCCGACGACATGGACGCGGTCAACGGCTCGAAGATCGGCCCGGCGATCGGATCGAACACGACGCGTACGCCTTGCGGCCCGGCGATCTGGCCCAGTCTTTCCGCCAGTTCCTCTTCCTCGAGCACCACCACATACGCTGCGCCGGCGTCGAGAAGTGCTTGCCTCTTCGCTGACGTCCGCGTCACCGCGATCGCTGTCGCACCAACCCTGTTGGCGATCTGGATCGCGGCGAGCCCGACGCTGCTGGAGGCGGCGGTGATGACGACGAAGTCTTGTCCACCCAGCTTGGCGATCTCGATCAACGCACCATAGGCGGTGAGGTACGGCATCCAGATCGCCGCCGCCGTCCCCCAGTCGAGGGACGGCGGGTGTTTGACGATGAGCCCGGCGGGAAAGGTGACAAGCTCGCCATAAGCCGGCCAGCGAACCATCGATTGCGGCGGGATGACACTGACGGCATCGCCGGGGCTCAGCCCGGTCACGCCTTCGCCAATTGTCTCGATGACGCCTGCCGCTTCCAGCCCAAGCCCGGAGGGCAGCACGGGTGTCTCGATATAGCTGCCCGCGCGCAGCAGCGCCTCGGCGCGGTTGAGGCCGAGTGCCTTGACGCGGATTTGAACCTCATCCTGGCCCGGCGGGGGAAGATCGACCTCCTCGATGCGCAGGACCTCGGGACCACCATGCTGGTGGAAGCGGACGATACGGGTCATTTTGCTCACTCCAAAATATCTGAACCGAATGAGCTATGAGGCGAAGCCCTTTGGCGATAAATGGCTGTTTATATTGTGCAGTAGAAACCAGGAGTTTCGAAAATGGATAGGCTTGAAAGCATGGCCGTGTTCGTCAGGGCCGTTGATCTCGGTTCGTTCGCGGCGGCGGCCACCGTGCTCGATCTATCCGGACCGATGGTCGGCAAGCATGTCCGGTTTCTTGAGGACAGGCTTGGCGTGCGTCTTATCAACCGGACCACGCGCCGCCAGAGCCTGACCGATTTCGGCCGCGCCTATTATGAGCGGTGCCGGCTGGTGCTGGCCGAGGCCGAAGCCGCCGACGCGCTTGCTGCTGATCAGCTCTCGGAACCGCGGGGAAAATTGCGCGTCACCATGCCGGCGCATTTCGGCCGCCACTGCGTGACCCCTCTATTGCTGCAATTGGCGCGGCGGTATCCGATGCTGGAGCTCGACCTGTCGCTGAGCGACCGCTTCGCCGATCTCGCCGAGGATGGCTACGACCTCGCCATTCGGACCGGTGAACTGGACGACAAGGCCGGCGTGATTGCGCGCCGCGTTGCACGCCAGGACATGGTCGTCTGTGCCGCGCCTTCCTATCTGGAAATTCATGGCGAACCACGGCGGATCGAGGACCTCGCCGGTCATCAGGCGATTGTCTACCGCCGGCTCGGTATGATCGCTCAGCCCTGGCTGTTTCCGCGCGAGGGACAAGCCGCGCTCGAACTCATGCCAAACGGCCGGCTGCGGCTCGACGATCTCGATGCCATCGCCGATGCCGCCGTCGGCGGCATGGGCCTCGCGTGGCTGCCTCATTGGCTGGTTCGCGAACGAATCCAGGCCGACGCGCTGGTGGCACTATTGCCGGACCAGCCGCGCTATCCCTACGACTGTCATGCGCTCTGGCTGCAGACGCCGCATCTGCCGCTCAAGGTCCGGCTGGCCGTCGACGCATTGGCGGCCGGCTTGCCGAAAATGATGGCGTGATCGCCAGCAGACGACTAGCCCTCTTTGAGGCGTCGCGTTCCGGTGCCATATGAAGATGGCTGGCGGAATGCGCGCATCGCAGGAGAGACGGTTGATGACCAAGGGTTCGGATCTGTTCGTGGCTGCCCTCGAGAATGAAGGGGTCGATCGGATTTTCGGCATTCCGGGCGAAGAGAATCTCGACATCGTCGAGTCCATCCGCGGCTCGTCGATCCAGCTCATCCTGACCCGCCACGAGCAGGCGGCCGCTTTCATGGCCGCCACCTATGGCAGGCTCACCGGCAAGCCGGGTGTGTGCATCACCACGCTTGGCCCCGGCGCGCTCAACCTGACGACCGGTGCGGCCTATGCGCTGCTCGGCGCCATGCCGATGATCATGCTCACCGGCCAGAAGGGCATCCTGTCGTCGCGGCAGGCGCGCTTCCAGATCGTCGACATCGTCGCGGCGATGAAGCCGCTGACCAAGCTGTCGCGCCAGATCGTCTCGCCCAGGATGATCCCTTCGCTGGTGCGCGAAGCTTTCCGCGTCGCGCAGGAGGAGCGCCCCGGCCCCGTGCATCTGGAGCTGCCGGAAGACATCGCGGCGGCGCAGTGCGAGCCGGTCGCGCTGGTGCCGACACACCCGGTCGACCTCCCCATAGCCAGCGCGGACGCGCTCGATCGCGCCGCCCGCATGATCATCGAGGCCAAGCGTCCGCTGCTGATGTTCGGCGCGGCGGCGTCGCGCCCGCGCGTCACCCCTGACATCGCCCAATTCGTGCTGCGCACGCAGATCCCCTACTTCACCACTCAGATGGGCAAGGGCACCGTGCCCGGCGGCACCGAACTCTACATGGGAACGGCGGCACTCTCGGAACGCGACTATGTGCACGAAGCCATCGAGCAGGCCGATCTGATCATCACCATCGGCCACGACACGGTCGAGAAACCGCCCTTCATCATGGGCGCCAACGGACCGAAGGTCATCCATGTCGGCTACCACTCAGCCGACGTCGAGCAGGTCTATTTTCCGCAGGCCGAGATCGTCGGCGACCTCGGTCCGTCGCTGGCGCTGCTGGCGGACCGCGTCGAAGGCAAGATCCACAACGCGCAAGCTCTGCTGCCGCTGCGCGAAGGCATTCTGAGCCGCATCGCCGCGCGCGCCACCGAAGACCGCTTCACGCCACAGCGCATCGTGCACGACGTGCGCGCCGTGATGCCGGCCGAGGGGATCCTCGCGCTCGATAACGGCATGTACAAGATCTGGTTCGCGCGCAACTACCGCACGCGCATGGCAAACACGCTGCTGCTCGACAATGCGCTCGCCACCATGGGCGCTGGCCTGCCGTCGGCGATGATGGCGGCTTTGCTCTATCCCCAGCGCCGTGTCATGGCCATTTGCGGCGACGGCGGCTTCATGATGAACAGCCAGGAATTGGAGACCGCCGTCAGGCTCAAGCTCAACCTCGTCGTCCTGCTGCTGGAAGACCATGCTTATGGCATGATCCGCTGGAAGCAGGCGGTCGACGAGTTCCCGGATTTCGGCATGACCTTCGGCAATCCCGACTTCGTCAAATACGCCGAGGCCTATGGCGCCAAGGGGACCAGGGTCGGCGCGATCGCCGACCTGCAACCGACGCTGGAACAGGCCTTCACCGGCGGCGGGGTGCACCTCGTCGTCGTGCCTATCGACTACTCCGAAAACACCAGGGTGCTTGTCAATGAATTGCGCGAGCGCCTGCCAGCGCCAAAGGCGACCTGACGGCAGCGGCAACACCGCCGTCAGGATCGGTTGAGGCCTACAGCTTGCAGTAAGGCGTCACCGGCGCGATGGTGCCGAAATCCTTGGCGATCTCGTAGCCGATGCCGTCCGCCGCCGCCTTGCCGACATAGGAATGGCAAAGCGTGTGGTTGTTCGAGGCATCGACGCGGATCTTGCCTTGCGGTGCGTCGAACTCGATCGTCGGCAGCGCCTTCAGCACATCGTCGTCCTTCAGCGAGCCCGCTCTCTCGGCGGCCAGAGCGTAGAGATGCAGGCCGTTGTAGCCGGCTTCGCCGATGCCGTTGACCATCTTCTCCTGGCCGAACTTTTCGCGGAAGCTCGCGATGAACTTCTTGTTGACCGGATTGTCGAGCGCCATCCAGTAGGGCTGCGGCGCGTAGGTGCCGGCGGCGACACCGGGCGGCAGCGCGTCCTTGTTGAAGACCTCGTCGAGCGGCGCGATCAGCGGCTGCTTGATGTCGAAGCTGCGGTACTGCTTGAGCTGGGTGACGGCGTCGTTGCCGACCACCATCGACCAGACGACATCGGGCTTCAGCGACTTGATCTTCTGGAACGCCGGGCCGAAATCGGTGGTACCGAACGGATAGTAGTCGGCGCCGATGATCTTGCCGCCGGCCTTTTCGTAAGCCAAGGTGATCGCCTCGGTCATCTTCTGCGGCCAGGCATAGTCGGAGGCCATGATGTAAATCGTCTTGCCGAGGTTGTCGGCCACCCATGGCATCATCGGATCGACCTGCTGCATCGGGATCGGGCCGGTGGCGACGAAGTAGCGGTTGCACTCGCCGCCCTCGAAATTCGTCGGGTAGAAGAACAGCTTCTTGGCCTTCGCGGTCACTGACAGCGTGGCGCTGCGCTCGGGCGAAATGATCGTTCCCATGATCACGTCGACCTTGTCCTCGTTGAGGAGCTTGCGCGCCTTGTCGATCGAGCCCTTGGTCGTGGTCTGGTTGTCCTCGATGAACAGCTCGACCTGGCGGCCGCCAATACCGTTGGCGGCGTTGAGTTCGGCGGCGGCGAGCTTGTAGCAATTGAGCAGCGTCTCGCCGAGGATCGCTTGCAACCCGGTGATCGGGATCGACAGCCCGACCTTGACCGTATCGGCGGCGCGCAGGATCGACGGTGCGCCGACCATGGCGAAGGCGGCCGCGGCGCCGCCGGATTTCAGAATAGTTCTTCTGCTTATCATTGTTGTGTTCCCTTCCAGTCCAGGCGCGCCCCATGCACGCCTTACAAAGCCAAGAGGTCCTTCAGCAGGGTCTCGTCGGCGAATGCTTCCGGCGTGCCCTCGTGCACGATCCTGCCTTTCTCCATCACCAGGCAGCGATCGGCGGCCTTGAGAACGAGATCGAGATTTTGTTCGACCAGAACGATGGCGATGCCGCGCTCGCGCGCGATGCGGGGCACCAGCTCGGCGATCGACTGCACGATGTTGGGCTGAATGCCTTCCGAGGGCTCGTCGAGCAGCAGCACCGACGGCAGGCCGCACAGCGCCCGCCCGATCGCCAGCATCTGCTGCTGACCGCCCGAGAGCGTGCCGGCGATTTGCGCCTCGCGTTCGCGCAGGATCGGAAAGTAGCCGAAAATGTCGGCCGGAATGCCGCCGTCGCCGCGGTCCCTGGCGGCGCGGGTGCCGACCTCCAGGTTCTGCCGCACGGTGAGCTGGTTGAAGATGCCACGCCCCTGCGGCACATGCGCGATGCCCGCCCGCGCCCGGCGGAAGGCCGGCGCGTTGGTCAGATCCTGGTCGCCGAGAACCACCGCGCCGCCGCTCGCCTTCAAGGCGCCGGCGATGACGCGCAGCAGCGTCGTCTTGCCGGCGCCGTTGCGGCCAAGCAGGCCGACGACTTCGCCCGGTGCCACGCTCATATCGATGCCGTTCAGCACCGGAAGCAGGCCGTAGCCGGCGGAGACGGCAAGTGTCCGCAGCATCGTCAGCGCCTCCCCAGATAGACGTCGCGGACCATCTCGTCGGCCTCGATGTCGTGGAAGGGACCGCTTCGCAGCCGGCGCCCCTGATGCAGCACCAGCGTCTCGCAGTTCAGCGCCCGCACGAAGCGGATGTCGTGCTCGACGGCGACGATGGAAAACTCACCCTTCAGGCGCAGCAGCATTTCGGCTGTGGCAAGCGTCTCCTGGGGCGTCATGCCGGCCGTCGGCTCGTCGAGCAGCAGCAGCCGCGGCTCGATCGCCAGCGCCATGCCGATTTCCAACCATTGCTTTTGGCCATGCGCGAGTTCGCCGGCCAGCGTGGCGGCACCATTGGTCAGCGCGACCAGCTCCATCAATTCACCGATCGGGCGAGCCGGCGAGGGGGCGCCCCACCGTGCGACCTTGAGATTGTCCTCAACCGAGAGGCTGGGGAAAACCGACGGAATCTGGAACTTGCGGGCGATGCCGAGCCGGGCGATGCGGTGCAGCGGCAGACCGGCAATGTCGTGGCCGAGGAAACGGACGCTGCCGCTGGTCGGGCGAAGCGTGCCGGTCAGCAGGTTGAGGAATGTGCTCTTGCCGGCACCGTTTGGCCCGATGATGCAGCATAGCTCCTTGTCGCGCACCGTCAGGTTCAACCCTTCCAGCGCCTGCAGGCCGCCAAAGCGGATGCCGACATTTTCGGCCTGGAGCAGGACGTCGCTCATCGCGCGTGCCTCCGGCCTTTGGACAGGGTCTTCAGCCGCGCGTAGATCGACAGGATGCCGTCCGGTAGCACAAAGACGATGATGACGAAGACGCAGCCGAGCAGCAGCGGCCACAGGCTCGGATTGAGGCTGCTGATGGTCTGCTGTGCGCGCTGGATGGCAATGGCGCCGAGCACCGGACCAAGCAGCGTGCCGCGCCCGCCGACCGCCACCCAGACGATGACTTCGGTCGACAGCAGCAGGCCGGAGAGATCTGGCGCCACAAGCCCCGCCATGCAGACATAGAGCGCGCCGGCAAGACCGGCGATCGCCGCGGACAGGACGAAAGTGACAAGCAGCCGCAAGGGCGCATTGTGACCAAGTGCTGCCGCCCGGACCTCATTGTCCTGGATTGCGGTCAGCACGGTGCCCCAGCGGCCACGGCTGATCGACCACAGCACCAGCACGGCCACAGCGACGATGGCCGCGACGAAGATATAGCTCGGCAGGTCCTGGCTGAGGTCGACATGCAGGCCGCCGACATCGAACGCGATCGGCGGTATGCCGATCAGGCCGCTGTCGCCGCCGGTGACCGAACTCCAGGAGACCGCGGCCTGCTGACAGATGACACCCATGGCGAGGGTGACGATGGTGAAATAGCTGCCGCGGATGCCGCCGAAGAACAGGAAGTAGCCGATGATGGCGGCGACGAAGGCAGCCCCGGCCACCGCGCCCAGGATGCCGAGCAGGCTGCCGAGGGGAATGGCGTCGTTGAGCGTGATGAGCGCCATGATGTAGCCGCCGATGCCGAAGAAGGCGGCGTGGCCGAAGCACAGAATGCCAGTGCGGCCCCAGAAGAAGTCGAGGCTGGCGGCGAACAGGCCGAAGATCAGCGCATCGCGGATCACTGTCAGCTGGTAGCCGTCGGCAAAGAAGGGATAGATGACGGCGAGTGCGGCGCAGACGGCAAAGACCAGCAGCCAGTTGCGGTCCCGGGCGATCATCGCGACGCTCCGTTGAACAGGCCGTTTGGCCGCAGCCGCACGGCAACGATGGCCGCGAGCAGCACGATCGCCTGCGCCAGCGATGGCGAGATCTGGTAGTTGAGGATGCTGGTCAGCCCGCCGACGAAGACGCTGCCGGCGACGAGGCCGCCGATCGAGCCGACACCGCCGACGATGACGACGAAGAAGGCGTTGGCGAGATAGTTCACCCCCATCTGCGGCAGTACGATCGCCAGCGGCGCGACCAACCCGCCGGCCAGGCCCGCGATTGCCGCGCCGAAGGTGAAGGCGATGGCGTAGGTGCGGCGCGTGTTGATGCCAACGCCCTCGGCCATTTCCCGGTTCTGGATGACGGTGCGGATGTCGAGCCCGAAGGATGTGCGGCTGATCAGCAGGACCACGCCGAGCAAAGTCAGCATGGCGATGCCGATCAGGATCAGCCGGTAGGCCGGATAGACAGTGAAGAACAGGTCCAACGTACCCTCGATCGGCGGCGTCACCGGCTTGGCGCCAAGCCCGAATGTCAGCTCCAGCCCTTGCTGCAGGATCAGGCTGACACCCCAGGTGGCGAGCACGGTCGAGACCGGCCGCGAGTAAAGGTGGCGGATGATGGCGAATTCCAGGATCCAGCCGACCACCGCGCCGGCTATCGGGGCAGCAAGCAGCCCCAGCCAGAAGGAGCCGCCGATGCTCTGGACGAAATAGACCGCGAAGGCACCGACAGTGACGAACTCGCCATGCGCCAGATTGGTCACGTTCATCAGGCCGAAGCTGATCGCCAGCCCGAGCCCGACCAGCATCAGGATGCTGATCAGCGTCAACGCGTTGAGCAGTGTGGTGACGACAAAGTCCATCGCGTCAGGCCGCGCTGGCGAGGCGTTGGCGCAGGCCCGCGAGCAGGCCTTCGGCGGCGTCGATTACCTTGGCTTGGTGTGGCTGCAGATCCTGCCCGGCCCATTCGTCGATATGATCCGACAGGGGATCGACCACTTCGGTGCGATGATTGGCCAGCGTCTCGATGACGGCATGACCGCAGAACGGCACGTAGCCTTCGGAGTAGCCGCCTTCATGCGTCATCATCAGGCGGCCGTTCGAGACTTCGGCGGCCAGTGCCACCATGCGCGCGGCAAGGCGCCGGAAGCATTCGCTGTTGAGCATCATGCGGCCGAGCGGGTCGAAGCCCGACGCGTCGAAGCCGGAAGCGACGATGACGAGGTCCGGTTTGTAGGCGCGCAGCGCCGGGGCGACGACGCGGTCGAAGCTCGCTTCATAGGCGCCGGTGCCGCTGCCGGCCGGCAGCGGGATGTTGATGTTGTAGCCTTCGCCTTCGCCCTTGCCGTTGTCGGCCAGCGCGCCGCGCCCGGTCGGATAGAGATTGTCTTGGTGCAGGGAAATCGTCAGCACCGACGGGTCGGAATAAAACACTGTCTCGGTGCCGTTGCCATGATGCACGTCCCAGTCGACCACCGCGGCGCGGCCGAGCAGGCCTTCATGCTGAAGCCGGCGCACCGACACGCCAATGTTGGAGAACAGGCAGTTGCCCATGGCCTGATCGGGTTCGGCATGGTGCCCTGGGGGACGCGCCAGCGCATAGGAATTGTCGACGCGGCCGGTCAGCACCGCGCGCATCGCCGCATAGGTGGTACCGGCGGACAGCAGGGCAATATCGAAGCTGTTGAGGCCGATCGGCGCTTGCGGTCCGGCGAAACCGGATCCGCGTTCGCTGAGCATTCGGATATCGTCGATATGGCGCTGCGTGTGCACGCGCAGCAGGTCCTCGACCGTCACTGGCTCGGCGATGATCGGCACCAGATGACGTGACAGGCCGCTGACCTGGATGAGGTTGTTGAGCCGGCGCTTCGACCCAGGCGATTCCAGATGCCGGCCAGGCTCCACGAAGCGGCCGGGCGGCATCATGTCGGCGCTGGAGCCGGTGTCATGCCACATCAGCTGTTCGTGAAAGACGTAGCCTGTCGCCATCCGCGGCATCCTCTGAAAACCAGATGACGCTAGCAGGCTAACAATCGCCTGGCCCGACCCTAAAGAGGGGGCCATGTCTGTAATCTATGCCCCTCCTTTCGGAGGGGTGCGGAGGTTTGCGGCGGCCTGCGCGGCGCGCACGGCCTGGACGCGGTTGGATACGGAGAGCTTGCCGAAAATGTTCTTCAAATGCCACTTCACCGTCGTTTCGCTCACCGACAGCGCAACGGCGATATCGCGGTTGGACATGCCTTCCGACAAGCAGTGCAGCAGCTCGGACTCGCGCTGGGTGAGCTGTTCCTTCTCGGCAACCGGCATGGCTGGCTTACGCGCCGCGACGGGCAGTGTCTGCGCGGCATCGATGATGCGCGTTGCATAGGCCGACAATGCCGGGTCGGTCTTTGCCTGTGCCGCGCGCAGCCGCATCAATCCCTCGACGACGGGCCTGCCCTCGTCGACGAAGGAGCGGATGAAGCCGGAGGGCTGGGCAAGGCGCAGTGCTTCGAGCAGATGCCGGTCGGCCTCGCGCTGGTCATGGCCGGCGCTCTTGGCGCGCAGGATCTGCGCCAGTATGTGACGGCGCATGCGCCCGCTGCCTTTCGTTCGCTCCAGCAGCGTGTCGAAAATCGCCGCCGCCCCTGCGTAGGATTTCTCCGCCGTCAGCAGCCGGCCTTCGGCGAAGAACTCGAATTCGTTGGCGACAGTTGGGACGGTCTCGGCGCTTTCGCCGCGATGCTGGCTCAGCAATGCGCGTGCCTCGGCGACGCGGTTCTGGTCGAGCAGCAGCCGGATGCGATCATGCACCAGCACCGAAGCGAGGCGGCGGTAGACGGAGCCGCGCACGCGCTGGTAGACGCGCTCCAGCATGTCCAGGGCCGCGTCGCCCCGGCCGGTCAGCTGCAGCACGCGGGCATAGGTCGGCACGCTGGCCAGGGGATAGACAATGACCGCGGCACCCTCGATCAGCGGCCCGAGATTCTCGACCAGCGCCAGTGCTTCGCCGGACGCGTTGGTCTCGTAGGCGAGTTCGGCAAGCAGCGTTCCGGCGAGCGCCTCGGCATAGGAGTTCGCGCCGATCCGCGTCCTGGCTTCGATGATCGCGTTGCGCAGCAGCCGTTCGGCGGCCGGCAGCCGGCCGGCCGATCGCTCGATGACGGCCATGTAGCAATTGGCGATGGTGACGCCGAGCAGGCTGCCGCTTCGCTCATGCGCCTTGCGTGCAGCGTCCACCGCCGCGCGTGCCCCTTCGAGGTCGCCCAGCGCATGGAGATTATAGCCGATGACGTTCGCGGTCGCGCCTTCCATGAACCAGGCATCGGGCGCGATGATGCGCAGCGCGGCCAGCGCGGTGTCGCGTGCGTCCTCGAACTGTTCCAGCGTGCTGTGGACCGCAGCGGCAAGGACCTCGAGTTCGGCCTCGATCGTGGTGCCGGTCAGCGTGCCCGGGTCATTGCTGTCAGTCGGCCCGGTCTCGACCAGCTTGCGCGCGTTGGCGAGCGTCTGCTGGGCAATCTCGGGCTGGCTCGAGTGCACTGCCAACCACAGCACGACAAGCTGCAGCCGGATGCGCTGGTCGATCAGTTTCCTCGGCAGCAGCGCCAGCAGCTGGCGCACATAGAGCAACTGGCACTGGGCGATGAGTTCGAGCGCGTTGTTCTCGACGAACACCGCCGCGCGGGCCTGGTCGCCGGCGGCGAGCGCATGGCCGATGGCCTCGGTCAGCATCTTGCGTTCGCCGAACCATTCCGAAGCCGCCAGATGCAGCGGGGCGATCATCTCCGGTTCGCGCCGTTCCATCTCGCGGCTGAGAAAGTCATGGAACAGATGATGATAGCGGAACCAGCGCCGCTCCTCGTCGAGCGGCACGAGGAACAGGTTGCGGGTCTCGATCTCGGTGATAGCAGCCTCGGCGTCCGCCGCGCGTATCACCGCCCGGCAGGCCTCGGCGCTGAAACGTTCGAAGATCGAGGAGTAGAGCAGGAACTTCGCCAGCGCCGGCGGCAGTTCCAGGAACACTTCCCCCATCAGGAAGTCGGCGACGTTGCGGTTGGCTCCGGTGAAATTGCCGATGACGGTTTCGGGCGCATGGGCGGCGCTGAGCGACAGCGAGGCGAGCTGCAGGCCTGCGGCCCAGCCTTCGGTGCGCGAGCACAAGGTCTCCACCGTGCCACTGCCGATGGAGAGGCCAAGCTTGTCGTTGAAGAAGGCTTCGGCTTCGGACGAGGCGAAACGCAGATCGTCCGGGCCGATTTCAAAGACATCGCCGAGCACCCTGAGCTTGCCGAGCTGCAGGTCGGGCAGGTTGCGCGAACCGATGACGAAGGCAACGTTGGCGGGGGCCTGCCGCGTCAGGCGCTCCATGAACCGCTTCACCGCCGGTGCTTCGATAGCGTGATAGTCGTCGAAGAACAGAGTGATGTCGGCATGGCGTGCCGCAAGACCCGCCACAAGGGCCGCCAACACCACGTCAAGCTGCGGGATCGGGCTCGACTGGAAGGCGAGATCGAGCTCGGCTGGGTTCTGCACGAGATGGCGCAGCGCCCCAACCAGATGCGACAGGAAGGCGCCTTCGTCATTGTCCGTCGCTTCGCAGGACAGCCATGCCGTCAGCCGGCCGTGGCGCGTGACCTCGGCTGCCCATTGCGCCATCGTCGTCGATTTGCCGAAGCCGGCGGGTGCGGCGAACAGCACGATGCGCGTGTCGACATGCCGCTCCAACCTCGACAGGATGCTCTCACGCCGTACCCAACGGCGGTGGTGGGGCGATGCCTGGCCCGCGGGTTGAGAAGACGGTCTCATCTGGCGCGGGGCACCCATTCCGTTTCGATCAGCGGAATTTGCGGCGCGCAATCGCGCGGCAAGGTTCCCTTGATCCGCGGATCGTCGGTGATCTCGAAGCCGGCCGCGAAGGGTTCAAACCCGCAAGCCCGGTAGAAGCCGATGACGCTGTGATGATCGATGCTGCTGGTGTGCAGCCAGATACGCCCCGGCTTTAGGGGCCATGCCTGATCGAGCGCACCCGCCATCAGCCGCTTGCCAAGGCCTCGGCCGGTCAAGGAAGGGAAGAGACCGAAATAGGTGATTTCGATCTCGTTGCTGTCGGCGAGCGTGAATTCGGCCATGCCGACATGGCTGCCGCGTTCATCGTGACCGTAATAGAGATGCTGGCGCGGGTCGGCGAAATGCTCCGCGATGTCGGCGTCCGACATTTCGGCGGCGCGATCCCACAGCCAGGGAGCGCCAATCTCGAGAAAGACCGAACGGTAGAAGGCGGGCTCGAGGTTGGTGACGCGGGTCATCGCCAGCGGATGCCCGAGACCCTGCACCGGCGCGCGCGCTTCCATCCATGTCACGGCATTGACGATCTTGCCGGCCGGGATACGCCGGTAGCCGGACGCGAGATCGGTGATTTCATCCGGCAATGTGCCTTCGGTGACTTGCATTGTCCTCGATCTTCCGTCGCGCAGCCTACCGGCATGTCAGGAAGCTGATGCCAATTCTGCGGCCGCCTGCCAAGAGGCTGCAGGGGTGGGCCATAATTTTGGCCGGCCTGTCTTCTTGCCTTTTCCAGAGATGGCATATGAGATATGATACACCATTCACAGGAAAGCGGAATATCATGCCTGAGCGAATTGCGGATGAGGCCATTTTGCGGGCGGTCGACGATGGGTTCGACCGTCAGCTCGCCTTTATGGCCGATCTCGTGCGCTTTCCCTCCCAACGCGGCGGGGAGCATGCCGCGCAATCCTTCATGGCGGCGGCTTATGAAGCCGATGGCTATGCGGTCGATATGTGGCGTGTCGATGTCGACGCGATCCGCGACCTGCCCGGATTCTCTCCCGTTGCGGTTTCCTATGACGACGCATTCAACGTCGTCGCCACTCACACGCCGAAAAACGCCACCGGCCGCTCGCTGATCCTCAACGGGCATATCGATGTCGTGCCGACGGGACCGCTCGATCGCTGGGTCCGCGACCCCTACGATCCGGTGATCGAGGATGGCTGGATGCATGGCCGCGGCGCCGGCGACATGAAGGCTGGCCTGTCGGCCTGCCTCTATGCGCTGGCCGCCTTGCGCAGCCTTGGCTATCAGCCGGCCGCGAAAGTGTTCCTGCAGTCGGTCGTCGAGGAGGAGTGCACCGGCAATGGCGCGCTCGCTTGCCTGCAGCGCGGCTACCGCGCCGACGCCGCCTTCATTCCCGAACCGCTGGAGCCAAGGCTGATGCGGGCGCAGGTCGGCCCGATCTGGTTCAGGGTCGAAGTCGATGGCGATCCGCAGCACGCGTCGGGCGCCTTCTCGGCCGGCGCCAATGCCATCGAAAAGGCCTTCCTCATCATCCAGGCGCTGAAGCAACTCGAAATCGTCTGGAATGCGAGGAAGGTCGACGACAGGCATTTCTGCGATCACCCGCACCCGATCCGCTTCAATCTCGGCAAGATCGAAGGCGGCGAGTGGACGTCCAGCGTTCCGGCGCGTTGCGTCTTCGAGATGCGTGTCGCGACCTATCCCGGCCAGAAGCTCGAGGACGCCAGGGCCGAGTTGGAAGCTTGCATCGCGAATGCGGCGCGCGCTGATCCGTTCCTCGCCAATCGTCCGCCAAGGATGACCTATAACGGCTTCATGGCCGAGGGTTACGTACTTGAGGGGGCCGACGAGATGGAAGCCGTGCTGCGGCGCAGCCACACCGCCGTGTGGGGTGAGCCGCTGACGGAACACGTCACCTCGGCCACCACCGATGCGCGCTTCTTCGGCCTTTATGCCGACACGCCCGCAATCGTCTACGGCCCGATCTGCCGCATGCCGCATGGCTATGACGAGGCCGTCGATCTCGACTCCGTGCGCAAGGTCACGCAGACCATTGCGCTCTTCATCGCCGACTGGTGCGGTCTTGAACCCATAAATGCCGAGGTCAGGCCATGAACGCAGCCGTATCGGATGCCTTCGGCGAGACGCTTGCGGAGGATGCGCCTGATGTCTCGATCGCCGAGGCGCTTGCCCTGTTGCGCCGGCACTATGGGCTCACCGGCAGCGCGCGCCCGCTGCCGGGCGAACGCGACCATAATTTCCATATCCAGACCGAAGGCGAGGGCGAGTTCGTCCTGAAGGTCTCGCATCCGGCTGAAGAGGCCGGCTTCACCGATTTCCAGAACAAGGCGCTCGACCACATACTGACGGTCGACCCTTCCTTGCCAGTTCCTTCCGTGCGCAAGAGCGTCGAAGGCGAAGCACAGTTCATGGTAGGCGTCGGCGGATCGCCGCCGCGCATCGTCCGGCTGGTCAGCTATCTGCCCGGCCAGCTGCTTTCGCGCTCGCCCACGTCAGCGGCGCAGGACCGCAATCTTGGCATCTTCCTCGCCCGGCTTGGCCGGGCACTGCGCGGCTTCTTCCATCCGGCCGCCGGCAGCGACCTTTTGTGGGACATTCGCAAGGTCGCCAAGACGCGGCCCATGCTGGCGCACATCGCCGATGCCGGCCATCGCGCCATGGTCGAGCGCGTCATCGACGCCTTCGAGGAACATGCGGCGCCGGTGATCCCCGGCCTGCGCGCCCAGATCGCCCACAACGACATGAACTCCTACAATGTGGTGATGGATGCCGCGCGGCCGGAGGTGGTCAACGGCATCCTCGATTTCGGCGACATGATCCATTCGCCGCTGATCTGCGACCTCGCCATCGGTGCCGTCTACCGCTGGCCGGCTGAAGGTCACCCTCTGGCGCCCGCGGCCCGCTTCGTCGCCGGCTATCAGTCGGTGCAGCCGCTCGAAATCGAAGAGCTTGGCATCCTCTTCCACCTCATTCGTGCGCGGCTTGCGCTCATCGCCAACATTGCCAGCTGGCAGGCCGAACGGTTTCCGGCCAAGCGCGACTATGTGCTTCGCCTCATCACCGAGGTCTGGACCTCGCTTGAACGGCTGGACGGTCTATCGTCCGCTGACGCCCGCCGCTATTTTCTCGACCATTCCAAGCCGGAGTAGATGCCCGTGTCCCAGTCCCCGCCCGCAAGTGCCTCCGCCGATACCGGAGTTTCCGCACAAGAGCACGCGCTGCTCGAACGCCGCGCCAGATTGCTCGGGCCAACCTATCGCGCCTTCTACCGCAACCCAATCCATCTGGTGCGTGGCAGCGGTGTCTGGCTCTACGATGCCCAGGGCCGAAAATACCTCGACGCCTATAACAACGTCGCCTCGGTCGGACACTGCCATCCGCGCGTCGTCGAGGCATTGTCGGGGCAGGCCGCCACGCTCAACACGCACACGCGCTACCTCAGCGAGATCATCCTCGATTACGCCGAAAAGCTGCTCGGCACGCTGCCGCCCCATCTCGGCCATGCCATGTTCACCTGCACCGGCAGCGAGGCCAACGATCTCGCCATCCGCATCGCCCAGCACTCCAGCGGCAACACCGGTGTGATCATCACCGACTTCGCCTATCACGGCGCCACCATCGCCACCGCGCAGCTGTCGCCGGCGGCGGTCGGGGCCAAGGGCGTGCCCGCGCAACACCGGACCGTGGCGGCGCCGGACACCTTCCGTGACGGCGGCCGCGCCGCGCATGATTTCGCCAAAAATGTCGCCGCCGCCATCGAGGATATGCGCGCGCGAAACATCCGTCCGGCGGCGCTGCTTCTCGATTCCGCCTTTTCCAGCGACGGCATCTTCTTCCCTGATGCTGCAGTCATGCGCGAGGCGGCCGATCACGTCAGGAAGGCGGGCGGCATCGTCATTGCCGACGAGGTCCAGTCCGGTTTCGGCCGGCTTGGCCGGGGCATGTGGGGCTTCGCCAATTATGGCCTCGAACCTGACATCGTCACCATGGGCAAGCCGATCGGCGACGGACATCCGATGGGCGCGGTGATCGTGCGGCCGCAGCTTGTGAGCTCGTTCGGTTCGAACACCGGCTACTTCAATACCTTCGGCGGCAATCCGGTCGCGGCCGCTGTCGGCATCGCCGTGCTCGACGTGATCAAGGGCGAGGGGCTGATCGAGAACGCGCGCACGGTCGGCACCTATACCGGAGAATTGCTGGACGCCTTGAAAGGCCGCCACGGCATGGTCGCCGATGTCAGGCACAACGGTCTCTATTTCGGGGTCGAGTTGATGGCGGAGGATGAGGCCACTGCCGCCGCCAAGACCTCATCCGCCGTTGAAGCCATGCGCGAGGATGGCGTGCTGATCTCGTCCTGCGGTCCGCGCGGCAATGTCCTGAAGATCAGGCCGCCACTGCCCTTTGCCAGGGACAATGCCGAGCAGCTGGCCGAGACGCTCGATCGCGCGCTGTCGGCATGGTGAGCTGAGCGGGCGCATGCTGAAGCTCGAGCATCAAACCCTCAACGACCGCGCCTATGGCGCGCTCAAGCAGGAATTGATTTCAGGCGGTTTCAGCCCGGGCCAGACACTGGTCATCCGCAAGCTCGCGGAAACCTTTGGCATTTCGACCACCCCGATCCGCGAGGCGTTGCAAAGGCTGGTCGCCGAGCGGCTTCTGGAAATGCAGAACAACCGCTCGATCATCGTGCCCTTGCTGTCGGAGCCCGCCTTCGCGGAACTGACGCGCATCCGCATCGCGGTCGAGGGGTTGGCGGGCGAGATGGCCGCCACGCGGATGAGCGAGAGCGCGCTGGTGGACATACAGGTCGCGCTCGCCGGGATGCAGCGGGCCATCGAGGCGCAGGACGCCACGACCTATCTTTCCCTGAACGAGGCCTTCCATTTTGCTATTTATGAGCACGCCGGCGCGCCGATCCTCCTGAACATGATCCGCGATCTCTGGGGGCGCGTCGGACCTTATCTGAAGCTCCTGATGCGGGCCGATCGCTACATTCCGCAGTCCAATGACGCACACCACAGGATCGTCGCCGCGCTCGAACGGCGCAACGGCCCGGCCGTTCGTGTATCCCTTGAACAGGACATCGCCGTGGCGGCCGCGGTTCTCTCCGAAAATCTTCGCACGACAAACTGATCGGACGGCAGGCCCGGTCGGCCTATGCTGTTTCGTCCATCCGGTCGCGCAGCATGCTCCAGCCGAGCAACATGTTGGGTGCGTGTCGCAGCAGGGCGTGAAACGGAATCGGCGCCGGGGGCGCGAAAGGCAGTGGCAACTCGCGGGCGTCGGTTCCAGCGGCCCAGTCGGCCAGTACCTTGCCCATCGCCGTCGTCATGGCGATGCCGCGTCCATTGCAGGCGCGGCCGGCGATCAGGCCCGGGCCGAGGTCCAGGAGGTGCGGCAGGAAATCCGGCTCGACGGCGGCCATTCCCGACCAGCCATAGACAAGCGGGGGCAGGTCGGGCAGGTCGAGACGGGCGGCGAGCCGGCGCCAGATCGTTTGCGGTACGCGTCTGTCGGCACCGGCGCTTAGAATATGCATGCCGCCGCTGATCAGCCGGTTATCGGCATCGAAGCGGAAGGTGAAGAGATTGCGCCTGGTGTCGCCGACGCCTTGCCCCCCGGGAAGCAGACGCGTGCGGATTTCGAGCGGTAGCGGCGCCGTGGCGATCTGGAAAACCTTCAGCGGAAAATAAGTCCGCTGAAGCAACGGATCGAGCGACCCGCCATAGGCGTTGGTGGCGATCAGCACCCTGGCGGCGCGCACCGAACCCGATGGCGTTTTCAGCGCCCAGCCGTCGGCCACGCGATCAATCGACGTGACACGTGCCTGTTCGAAAATCCGCGCGCCGGCCTTTTCCGCCGCATCGGCCAATCCGCGTGCATAGGCGACCGGATTGAGTACGCCGCCGGAACGGTCCATCCAGCCGCCGAGATAGCCGCGCGCGCCGGTCAGCGTTGCGACATCCTGCCGATCCAGGGTGACGACAGGCCGTCCACGCTGCGCCCATTGTCCCGCGCGTGATTTGACCTTCTCCAGGGCCGCCGGCGAGTGCGCCGGCTGGATCCATCCGTTCTGCACCGCGTCGCAATCGATGCCGTGCTGCCGGATCAGGCCGAAGACGAGGTCGGCGCTGCCGGCGGCAAAATCGATGAGGCGTTCGCCGCGTTCGGGGCCGAGATGGGCAAGGATGCCGTCCGGGTCCATCTTGGCGAAGTTCGGCACGACGAAACCGGCATTCCGGCCGGTCGCGCCCCAGGCGATAATTTCGGCTTCGAGAACGGCGACGGAAAGTCCTTTTCCGGCGGCGTGCAGTGCGGTTGAAAGCCCGGAAAAACCGCCGCCGACAATGGCGAGGTCGACATCGAGGTCGCCATTCAGCGCAGGCCGCTGGCGACGATCGTGGCTGACGGCGTGCCAGAGCGAAGCGCCATGCGCCTCCTGCCTGACCATGGCATTCATGAGTTGGAACTGCTTTTGGCCGTGGCCAGTTTCGCCCGCTTGCCGAAGCGTGCCCGCCGCGGCCTGTCGCCGAACAGGCCGTTTGGCCTGATCAGAAGGATGACGCAGAGCATGACGCCGATGGCAACGATTTGCAGCGAGGCGGCGCGCGCCTGCTGCTCGGGCGGGAAGAACACGCTGGTCGCCGTGCCCGATCCGGCCCATATTCCCCAGACCAGCACACTGCCGACGACGGCGCCGAGATTGCTGCCGGAGCCGCCGACGATCAGCATGACCCAGACCTGGAAGGTCAGGATCGGCAGGTAATTGTCGGGTGCGATGAAGCCGGTGAAATGCGCCTGCAATGCCCCGGCCAGCGCCATGATGGCGCCGCCGACGGCAAAGGCCTGGACGCGGTAGAAACGCGCGCTCTTGCCGAGCGAGATCGCCGCACGCTCGTCCTCCCGCAGCGCCTTCAGCACGCGGCCCCAGGGACTGCGCGACAGATGCTCCAAGGCGAGATAGGCGATCAGCGTCACCACCGAGACGACGGCAAGGTTTGACAGGTTGAACAGCAGTGGCGTCTCCGCCAGGCCGCCGAAGGGGCGCGGGATGAAACCGATGCCGAATGGGCCACCCGTCAACTTCTGCGCGTTGAGCGCGACCAGTTGCACGACCACGGCGACACCGAATGTGGTGATCGCCAGATAGTCGGATCGCAGACGCAATGTGGCCATGCCGGTAAGTGCCGCGGCGACACCGCCAACCACCATGGCGCCTGCGCAGCCGACAACGATCGGCAGGCCGAAACCGCCCAGCCTCGCGGCGTCGTCCGGTGTCGTCAGCAGCGCCGATGTGTAGGCGCCGATGGCAACGAAGCCGGCGAGCCCGACATTGAACAGGCCTGTCAGCCCCCACTGCAGATTGAGCCCCAGCGTGACCAGCGAGAAGATCAGCGCCGTGGTCAGGAAGAAGGCGCCGTAGCCGACGAGATCGATCATCTTTCCCGAACTCCGAAAAGGCCGATCGGCCGCACGAACAGCACCGCCATCAGGATGATGAAGGAGACGGCGGCGCGCCATTCGGCACCGATCAATTGCACGGCGCCGGCTTCGGCGAGCCCGATGATCAGGCCGCCGAGCACCGCGCCCGGGATGCTGCCGATGCCGCCGAGGATGGCGGCGGCGAACATCGGTAGCAGCATATCGAAGCCCATGAAGGGGCGGATCTGCACCAGAATGCCGATCATCACCCCGGCAACGCAGGCAAGCGCGCCGCCGACGATCCAGGTGACGCGCACCACCTTGGCGACGTCGATGCCGACGATCCGGGCCAGCGCCGCATTCTGGCTCAGCGCCTGCATGGAACGCCCGGTCTGCGTACGTGTCATCAACAGATGCACGCCGAGCACGAGCACGGCGGTCAGCGCCAGCAAGGCGATCTGGTCGGGCGTGATGCGGATGCCGAAGCCGACCGGCATGGCGATCTGGATGGCTCGGCTGAAATAGGTTGGCCGTGAGGTGAAGGTGAACTCCAACAGGCTCCGCAGCGCCATCGAGGCGCCGAAGCTCGCCATCACGACGATGATCGCCTGGCCTTGCGAGCGCAGCCGCGAGAACAACACCTTATCGAGCAGCAGCGCCAGCAGTGCGGTGAACGCCATGCCGACGACCAGGGCAACAAGGAGCGGCCAGCCGAAGGAGAGCGGCCCGATTGGCGCCACCTTGCCGAATGTCGCGCCGATGGCGCTAACCACGGCCAGCGTCGCATAGGTGCCCCAGGCCATGAAGTCGCCATGGGCGAAGTTGGAGAAACGCAGGATCGAATAGGTGAGCGTCACGCCGATGGCACCGAGGCCGATCATCGAGCCGGTCAGCAATCCGTCGACGATGAACTGCAGGCTCATGCAGCGCCTCCCTGCTGGCGCTGGGGACGCTGGCCGAGATAGAGTTCGGCGACGACCGGGTCGTTCCACAATTCCGAGGCGACGCCCTCATGCCGGTCCTTGCCTTCGACCAGAACATAGGCGCGGTCGCCGATGGCAAGCGCTGCCTTGGCGTTCTGCTCGACCAAAAGGATGGTGACTCCGGACTTGCGGATGCCGGCCAGCATCTCGAACACCGCCGAGACGAACTTTGGCGACAGGCCAGCCGACGGTTCGTCCAGCACCAGCACCTTGGGGTGGACGATCAGCGCACGTGCAACGGCGAGCATCTGCCGCTGTCCTCCGGACAGATTGCCGGCCGCGGTGCGGCGCTGGCGGACGAGGTCGGGGAAGGCGGCATACATCTCCTCGATGCGGGCCGGGATGTCGCGCCGCTCGAGGATGCCGCAGGCAACCCTGAGATTGTCCTCGACCGACATCAGCGGAAAGATATTCTCGGTCTGCGGCACGAAGGCGAGGCCAAGCCGCACCATGGTGTGGGCCGGTGCCGTGGTGATATCCTGGCCGTCCAGGAACACTGAACCGCCGGTGATCGGCACGAGGCCTGCGATCGCCTTGATGAAGCTCGACTTGCCGGCGCCGTTGGGACCGAGGACGACGACGATTTCACCTTTTCTGACCGTGATCGAGGCGCCGCGCACGATCGGCACGCCGGGTTCGTAACCGGCTTCGAGATTGTGGACATCGAGGACGGTCTCGCTCATGCGGCGCCCCCGAGATAGGCCTCGATGACGCGCGGGTCGCGAGCGACTTCTTCCGCCGTGCCTTCGCTGAGCAACTGGCCGCTCGCCATCACGAGGACGCGGTGGCAGAGCCGTGTCACCATGTCGATGTTGTGCTCGATGAGCAGGAAGGTGATGCCGCGCGCATTGATGTCGCGGATGCGGTCGATGATGACTTCGAGCAGCGTCGCGTTGACGCCGGCCGCTGGTTCATCGAGCAGGATGATGGCCGGATCGGCCATCATCACCCGGGCAAGTTCGAGCAGCTTGCGCTGGCCGCCGGAAAGCACGCGCGCCGGCTCATGCGCGAGGTGGGTGAGGGTGACCAGTTCCAGCAGTTCGAGCGCCTTTGCCCGGGCGGCTCTTTCCTGCGCCGCCACCCGCCACGGCGTGACGAAGTTGGCGAGCAGCCTTTCGCCCGCCTGGCCCTGTGCCGCCAGCATGATGTTCTCGATCAGCGTCAGGTTGGGGAGCGGGCGCGGGATCTGGAAGGTGCGGCCGAGACCTCGGCCGATGCGCAGGTGAGCGGCTTCGCCGGAGACGCGCACGCCGTTGAGCAGGATGTTGCCACTGGTGGGCAGGATACTGCCGGCCAGCAAGTCGAACATGGTCGTCTTGCCGGCGCCATTGGGTCCGATCAGGCCAAGGATTTCGCCCGCTTTGACGTCGAACGAGACATCGTTGACGGCGACAAGGCCGCCGAACCGCCTGACGACCTGGCTCGCCGTCAGAACCGGCACACGGGTCTCCCGCCCTTGGCGTTCCGCTACCTCGCTCATCGAACCCTCTGGCCGAAGACGATCGTTGCCGCCTCCTGATTATGATTTGTGATCACACTTGCTTTGATCACGCTATTCGGCTTTAATTTCATCCGCAAGCCGAAAACCCGCCGAGAACGGAATTCCATGCAAAAGGCTGCTGTCGGAAAGAACAACGAGGCGATCGCGGCCCAGCTCGCGCCGGTCGGCCGCGAAACGGTGCAGGATCGCGTCTATTCCGAACTGCGGCGCGCGCTGATCGGCGGCCTGTTCGAGCCAAGCCAGGTGCTGACGATCCGCGGTCTGGCCGATGCGCTGGTCACCTCGACGATGCCGGTGCGCGAAGCGCTAGGCCGGCTGATCACGGAGAAGGCGCTGGAGGCGCTGCCCAACCGCTCAGTGCGCGTGCCGCCGATCACGCTGGAACGTCTCGACGATCTCCTGCGTGCCCGCGTCCTGATCGAGGGCGAGGCGATCGCGCTGGCCGCGGCGCGCATGGGGCCCCGCCAGATAGCCGCCATCGAAACCATTCTGGCTGAATGGGACGAGATGCGGGCGCTGAAACACAAGAAGGATGTCGACCGCGAAGTGACGCTCAACCAGAGCTTTCACTTCGAGATCTACCGATCCTGCGGCTCGGCCGTGCTGATTCCGATGATCGAGAGCTTGTGGCTGCAATCGGGGCCATGCATCCGCGTCGCCATCTACGCCTTCTCAGAAGCCGGCGAGGTCGACACCGCCCAGTATCACCGCCGTATCGTCGAGGCGCTGACCACGCAGGACGCGCATGCGGCGCGCGAGGCGCTGGCCGCCGACATCAGCCGGCCCTTCACCTTCCTGCGGAACAAGCTGCAATCCGCCGCCGCGAAAGCCCAGACATGACCTCCATCAGGATCAGTGAGCCTCGTTCGAAGCTTTCCGTCACCGCGCTCCTGTTGCCCGGGAAAGCGCCGGAAAACGCCGCCTTTCTCACGGCGTATCTGGCCACGCCACGCGTCGTCCCCGGCATCCACGCGATGTGGACGGGACCGGAGATTTCCTGTCCGGTTCCCGCCGCCGATCTTGAAGGCCAAACCTATGCCAAGCCCTTGCCGGCGGAGAACGCGACGCTGACGCCGCAGCCGGGCGACATCGTGCTGTCCTACGTGCCGCCACGCATGTGGGGCGGCAATCCCAATGCCATCTTCGACATCGGCCTGTTCTACTGGCAGGGTGCTCGGCTTCTGTTCCCGATCGGCTGGCTGGCCGGCAGCGTGGTGGCGCAGGTGCTTGCCGAGGAGCGCGATCAATTCGCCGCCGCGTGTGGGGTGATCCGGCGTAACGGCGCCTGCGAAATCACCTTTAGCCTGGTGGAGGGTTGAATGGCTGAACGCGACGACAGTTTCGAGCTCTTCGATCTTCGCGTCGAGGCGGTCATCCCCGAGGGCAAACCGATCTACTGCGGCGCCAAGGCCGGCGATTATTTCGAGCTCAAGGGCGAGATGCTGTCGATGCCGGCGGGGCAGGGTTTTTCGATCTATTCGCTTGCCGCGGTGCTGCCGCTGCTGGCGGCGAAACAGCGCCCGACCCACCGGAACGACTGGATGACCTCGGACGCCGAGATCGCTTGTCCCGATCCCAATTGCGCCAGCCGGTTGCGGATCGTCAGGCTGGCCAAGCGGCGGTTCAGCCATGCCGAAACCACGGCCGTACCGCTGCCGAAGGAGAATGACCGGACATGACCGCCAAGGCCTTCGAGCTCAGCCCCGGCTATACCGTCTCACGTGTCATACGAGGCGGCTGGCAACTGGCCGGCGGCCATGGCGCCATTGATCGGAGCCAAGCGGTGACCGACCTGATCGCCACCTTCGATGCTGGGATTTGGACCTATGACTGCGCCGATATCTACACAGGCGTCGAGGAACTGATCGGCGCCGCGCGGTTGCGGCTGGCCAATGAACGCGGCCTCGATGCGGCGGCCAAAATGAAGGTGCACACCAAGCTGGTGCCCGACCTGGAACGGCTGGCCAACATCAGCCGCGATTATATCAGGGGCATCGTCGACCAGTCGCTGCGGCGGCTGAAGACCGAGCGGCTCGATCTCGTCCAGTTCCACTGGTGGGATTATGCGATGGCCGGCTACGTCGAGACGATGGGCTGGCTCGAGGAGCTTCGGCGCGAGGGCAAGGTGCGCAATCTCGGCACCACAAATTTCGACACGCCACGGCTCGCCGAAATCCTGGCCGCCGGCATTCCGCTGGTCAGCCAGCAGCTGCAATATTCGGTGCTCGACCAGCGTCCGGCGAACAGCCTCGCGGCACTTGCCGAGAAAAACGGTGTCAGTTTCCTGTGCTACGGATCTGTAGCCGGCGGCTTCCTTAGCGACAGATGGCTTGGCGTGGCCGAACCTGTCACGCCGCTCGAAAACCGCTCGCTGGTCAAATACAAGCTGATCATCGATGATTTCGGCGGCTGGGACCTGTTCCAGCAACTGCTCCAGGCACTCAAGGTCGTCGGCGACCGCCACGGCGTCGACATCGCCACGATAGCCAGCGCCTGGGTGCTGGAGCAGCCGCAAGTGGCCGCCGTCATCGTCGGCGCCCGCAACCAGGCGCACGCGCTGGCCAATGCGGAGATCATGGATGTCGTGCTCGACGCCGATGACCGGGCACGGATTGCCGCCGCCATCGCGCGGGGCACCGGCCTTGAGGGGGACGTCTACACGCTGGAGCGTGACCGCCACGGCCGCCACGGCTCGATCATGCATTACAATCTGAACGCGGGCCGGGTGTGAAACCATGGACGACGACAGGCTGTTTTCGCAGGCCAGCGCCGAGATCATCGACCTGCACCGCTTTTTCGTCGACTGGTTCGTCGCCGCGCGGGCCGACAAAGTGGATTTCGGCCGCTTCGAAGCCGTCATGGGCGAAGGCTTGACCATGATCGCACCAGGCGGCCAGATCCTCGACCGCGATGCCGTGATCGACCATGTGCACTCCAGCCGCGCCACTTGCGACGACGGCTTCGCCATCTCGATCGAGGACATCAAGCCCGGATGGCAGGATGGCGATACGATCGTCGTCCTCTACGTCGAGGCGCAGTCGCGTGGCGGCAGGCATAGCCGCCGCCAGTCTAGTGCCGTTTTCACCACCAGTTCATCGGCGCCCAATGGCGTTCAATGGCGGCATCTGCATGAAACCTGGCTGCAGGTGCCGGAACACTGAGACTTTCCAGACGTCAAATCAGTTCGTGTAACTCAAGGGGAACAACAATGAGAAAGACGATACTCCAACTCACCACCGCGCTTGCTCTTGTCACGATTGCCGGTGCTGCGCAGGCCGCCGACTGCAAGATCACCGTCGGCCTCGTCATGGAACTGACCGGTCCGGCCGGCGAATATGGCCAGGCCGGCGCCAAGTCGGTCGAAATGGCCTTCCGCGACATCAACGATGCCGGCGGGGTGCGCGGCTGCGATCTCGTCACCGATACCCGTGACAGCCAGAGCCAGGGCAACATCGCGGTCGACGCCGCGACCCAGCTGGTCCAGGTCAAGAAGGTGCCGGTCATCATCGGCGGTATCATTTCCTCGGTGTCGATTCCGATCCTGACCTCGGTCACCGCTCCGGCCAAGATCGTCCAGGTCTCGCCGGCGTCATCCTCGCCGACGCTGACGACACTCGGTCGCGACGGCAAGACCAACGGCATCTTCTTCCGCACCATCACCTCGGATGCGCTGCAGGGCGTGGCCGCCGCCAAATACGCCATCGACAAGGGCTTCAAGAAGCTGGCGATCATCCACGTCAACAACGACTTCGGCGTCAACATGGTGGCAGAATTCTCGCGTGCCTACAAAGCGCTAGGCGGCACCATCGTCTCCGACACGCCCTACAATGAGAAGCAATCGAGCTATGCGTCCGAGGTCACCGCGGCGATGGGAGGCGAGCCGGACGGTCTCTATCTCGTCAGCACGCCGGTCGATGGCGCCACCGTTGCCCGCACCTGGATTTCCCAGGGCGGCGTGCAGAAGTTCCTGCTCAATGACGGCATGAACAGCCCTGACTTCATCGACTCCGTCGGCGCTGATTATCTGAAGGATGCCTATGGCACGTCCTCCGGCACCAGCCCGACCGCCTCGACCGAGTATTTCACAAAGAACTACAAGGCATTCTCCGGCATCGAACCGTCGAACCCGGCGGCCGACCGTTCCTATGATGCCGGCGCCATCGTCGGCCTGGCCATCGCCATTGCCGGCTCCGAGGATCCAGCCAAGATCAAGGATGCCATGTACAAGGCGGTCGACCCTGCCGGCACGCCGATCTATGCCGGCAAGGAGGAGTTCGCCAAGGCGCTCGGCCTGATCAAGGATGGCAAGCCGATCCGTTACGAAGGCGTCATCGGCCCTGTCGCCTTCGACAAGTTCGGCGACATCACCGGCCCGTTCCGGCTGTGGAAGATCGTCGACGGCAAGGTGACCACCGACGGTGAAATGACCACCGACGATGTCAACGCCCTGCAGGCCAAGCTTCGGTGAGCTGGACAGTACTTCCGGCATCAACCGCGTTTCTTCGCGATTGATGCCGGCATCGCCTGGCCAATATCGCTTGCACGGCGCGCCATCACGAATAGGATCGGCCGGCTGCAATTGAAGGATGCGAGCGTGTTGGACAAGGGTACCCATCGGGCCGTCCGGTCGGTGTATGCGGATGACGCGTTTTGCCACACGGGCGCCTGAGCCCGATGTCGCCTGAAACACAACGACTTCTGTCCGCGCTTGGCGATCGGCTGGGCGCGGGCGGCGTGCTCGCCGGCTCTGATGTCGACCAGCGCTACCGTGACGATCCCGACGGCAAGCTTGGCTCGCTGCCCGAAGTGGTGCTGCGTCCGCGCGATACCGTTGGTGTGGCGGCAGCACTCGCTGGCTGCAACGCTCTCGGTCAGTCGGTCGTCATCCAGGGCGGGCGCACCGGACTGGCCGGTGGCACACGTGTGCAGCCGGGCGAGATCGTGCTGTCGCTGGAGCGGATGACCGGGCTTGCCGCCCCGGACATCCAAGCCGCCAGCATTATCGCCGAAGCCGGCGCCACGCTGCAGGCGGTGCAGGAGGCGGCCGACAACGCCGGGCTGATGTTCGGCGTCGATATCGGCGCGCGCGGTTCGGCCACGGTCGGCGGCAACATCGCCACCAATGCCGGCGGCATCCGCGTGCTGCGTTATGGCATGTACCGGGCGCAGGTGCTGGGGCTGGAAGCGGTGCTGGCCGATGGCAGTGTGCTGTCCTCGCTGAAGGGCCTGTCCAAGGACAATTCCGGCTATGATCTAAGCCAGCTCTTCATCGGCGCGGAAGGGACGCTTGGCGTCGTCACCCGCGCCGCGCTCAGGTTGCATCCGAAGCCTGCCTCCGAGGTGAACGCCTTCTGCGCGCTGCCTTCGCTCGATGCAGCGATCGCCTTGCTTGCGCTGCTGCGGCAAAAGCTCGGCCCGCTTTTGTCCGCCTATGAGGTCAACTTCGCGCCGCTCTACGACGTCATGGTTGCCAGCATGGCCATGCCGGCGCCGCTGCCGGCTGGCTCACCCGTCTATGTGCTGGCCGAAATCCAGGGCAGCGAGCCGGATCGCGACAGTGAGCGCTTCGCCGAAGTCTTGATGCAGGCGGTCGAGGACGGCGTCGTTGACGATGTGGTCGTCTCGCAATCGCCGCGCGAATTCCGCACGCTGTGGGATGTGCGCGAAGACGCCAACCGCGTCCTGTTTTCGATCAAGGGCCTGATCGGCGTCGACATCAGCATCCCGCTGGCGCGCATGGGAGCGTTCCTGCAGGAAGCGGATGCCGCCATCCATGCCGTCGATCCCGGCGCCGACATCTATGTCTTCGGCCATCTCGGCGACGGCAACCTGCACTATCAGGTCCTGACGATGGATCCGGCGGCGGCCTATGGAATCATCTATCGCGGCGTGGCGGCGGCCGGAGGCGGCGTGTCGGCCGAGCATGGCATCGGCCTCGACAAGAAGCAGTGGCTGCATCTGGTGCGCAGCGACGCCGAAATCACTGCGATGCGGCGGCTGAAGTCGGCACTTGATCCGAAGAACATCCTCAATCCAGGACGAGTCTTCGATCTCGGCCCGGCTGCTTCTGCCGGATGATCATCCTGGCTTAAACCTCAATTCCGTTCCGTCGCCATCTGCCTGGGAATGAGAAAACGGGCGGCGAGCACGCAGAGCAGGACAGTGAACATCAGGATCAGCGCCACCAGCGCGTTGATGTCGGGCGAGAAGCCAAGCCGCATCATCGCCCACAGCCTGACCGGCAGCGTGCTTTGCGTGCCGGTGACCAGGATGGTGATCATCGTCTCGTCGAACGACAGAGCGAAGGCCAGGATGGCGCCGCCGACCATGGCGCTCGACAGGTTCGGCAGGATGACGCGCCAGAAGGTCTGCCAGCCGCTGGCACCGAGATCGTAGGAGGCCTCGACCAGCGTGCGGCTCATCGACTGCAGCCGCATCAGCACGGTGCGATAGACGATCGCCAGCACGAAGACCGTGTGGCCGATGACGACGGTCAGCAGCGAGCGTTCGAGGCCGATCTCGCGAAAGAAGATCAGCAGCGCCAGGCCGCTGATGATCGGCGGCATCAGGAATGGCAGGAAGATGATGAATTGCAGAACCGAACGGCCTGAGCGGCGGCCGTGATAGTAGAGCGCCAGCAGCGTCCCGCTGACCACCGACAGGATTACGGTGCAGACGCCGACGACCAGCGTGGTGCGCAGGGCGGCCAGGATGTCGTGGTTCCCCGCCAGCGCCACATAGGTCGAAAGGGTCGGCGACGACCAGTCGACATTGCCATGTGAAACGATGAAGAACGACGACACGATCGGCACGAACAGCGGGCTGTAGAGCAGCACCGCGACCAGTGACGTGATCGCGGCCAGGAAGATGGTGGACGGCCGGGGCAGCGCACTCATACCGACGTCCCCCGGCTGCGTCCGAACCGTTCACCGATGAGGATGGCGGCGATCACCACGATCGCAAGCGCCACCGACAGCGCCGCGCCGAACGGCCAGTTATAGGCGGTGCCGAACTGGCTGTAGAGGATGCGGCCGAAGGTGAAGCCGCTGATCCCGCCGACCATCTGCGGCGTCAGGAAATCGCCGATCGCCAGCACGAAGACGAAACTCGCCGCCGAGGCGACGCCGGGCAGGCTGAGCGGCAAGGTGATGCGCAGGAACGTCTGCAGGCTGCTGGCGCCCAGATCGTCCGAGGCACGCAGCAAGGTCTGCGGAATCCGCTCCAGCGAGAGGAAGATCGGCAGGATGGCGAAGGGGATCAAAAGCAGGCTCAGCGTCAAAAGGATAGCGTTCATGTTGAAGACAAAAAGCGTCGACGGCTGATCCAGGATGCCGAGCGCCACGAGCGCCTTGTTGAGGAAGCCGTTGAGGCCGAGGATGCTGCGGATCGCATAGATCTTGATGACGTAGCTCATCAGCAGCGGCACCAGGAGCAGCATCAGCAAGGCGTAGCGCCACCGTCCTTTCAGCGTCGTCAGGAAATAGGCGGCGGGATAGGCGAGCAGGATGCAGATCACCGCCACCGACACGCACAGCACGATGGTGTTCCAGAACACCGGCAGAAAGATCGGGTCGGTGAAGAACCTGACATAGTTGCCGAGCGTCGGTGCATGGACGATCGTGCCCTGGTCGACGCTGAAGAAGCTGTAGACGAGGAAGATCGCCAGCGGCACGAGGACGAAGATCACCGGCAAGGCGAAGGCCAGCACCGTCACCAGCCGCGACAATCGCCGTTCCGCCGCCTGTGTCGACCCGGCTCCGCTCATGCCAGCACCAGATGGCCTTCATGCGGCGCAAAGCAAAGCGAGACCGTCTCGCCTGATTTCAAAATACTGCCGTCGATCCGACTCGGCATGCGCAACCGCAGGCGTTGCGCGTCGTTGTCCGCCCCCGCCACGATCGTGGCGACCGTCGACGAGCCGGCAAAGGCCAGATCGGCGATGATACCGGAAAAGCGGTTGTCGCCATCATTGGCATCAGCAAGACGCAAGGCTTCGGGACGGAACGCCCCGAAGGCGCTGGCGCCGTCGGCGGCGGCCTTGAGATGTGGCTGGCCGCTGATCGAGCAGACCAGGCGGCCAAGCGCGGTCTCGATCGGCCGCTGCTCGCCCTGCACGGGACCGAGCTTTCCGGCCACCAGATTGTTCTCGCCGAAGAAGCGCGCCACGAACTCGCAGTTCGGCTTGTAGTAGAGCTCGTGCGGCGTGCCGAGCTGGCGGATATGGCCGGCCTGCATGACGCAGATCCGATCGGCCATGCCGATCGCTTCTTCCTGGTCGTGGGTGACGAACAGGAAGGTGGTCTTGATCTCGCGCTGGATGGATTTCAGGAACTCCTGCATCTGCCGGCGCAGTTCGAGATCGAGTGCCGCCAACGGCTCGTCGAGCAGGATCAGGCGCGGCTGGCAGATCAGCGCCCGCGCGAGCGCGACACGCTGGCGCTGGCCGCCGGAAAGCTGCGCCGGAAAGCGGTCGGCGAAACGTCCGAGCTGCACCAGTTCGAGGGCTTGCGCTACACGGCTTGCGATCTCCTTGCGCTTGATATGGCGCACCGAAAGCCCGTAGCCGACATTGCCGGAAACCGTCATATGCGGGAACAGCGCATAGTCCTGGAACACGGTGTTGAACGGCCGCTTGTTGATCGGCATGCGGCTGATCTCCTGGCCGTCCAGCCGGATTTCGCCCGCGGTCAGCGGCTCCAGCCCGCCGATCAGCCGCAGGACCGTGGTCTTGCCCGAACCTGACGGCCCAAGAACGGTGAGGAACTCACCGTCCCGGATCGACAGGTCGATGTCGTGCAGCACGGGAACCGTGCCGTAGGATTTCGAGACGGACCGCAGCGTCAAGAGGTCGGTGTTCTGGTTCATGGAATATTCTCGCATACGCTTCGGCGGTCCGGAACGTCCGGACCGCCGGGTCCTTCGAGGTCAGGCGCGGAAAAGATCAGGGCGTCGCCTTGACCTCATTCCACATGTCCGAACGCTTGAGCGGATCCTCGACATTGTTGAGCCAGACCAGCTTGTCGTTGCCGCCGGCGCTGCTCGACTCGACCACGGTGTTGCCGAAGCCGGTACGCTCGGAAAGCTCGCCGCCGATCTTCTTGCTCAGCATGAAGTCGATCCACTTCTCGGCCGCCGCATTGTCGCGGACACCCTTGGAGATCACCCAGTTGTCGAGCCAGGCAAGCGCGCCTTCGCTCGGGTTGACGTAGGCGACATGGGCGCCGATCTTCTGCAACGCCTTGACCTGCTGCTGGCCGTAATTGGCCCAGATCAGGGCGACGTCATTGTTCTGGTATATCTGCTGCGCCTCGTCGGCGGTGGTGTAGAAGCTCAGCACATTGCGCTTGAGTTCGACCAGCTTGGCCTTGACCGCCGCCATCTGCTCCGCATTGAGGTTGAACGGATCCTTGTAGCCGAGCGTCAGCGCGGTGAAGGAGAAATTGTGCTCGCCATTGTCATAGGCGAGGATCTTGCCCTTGTAGGCCGGATCCCACAGCACCGACATCGAGGTCGGCGCCGGCTTGACCTTGTCGGTGTCGTAGATCAGCCCGATGGAATCGAAGCAGAACGGAATGCCGTAGACCTTGCCGTCCTTGGTGTCGCCGCTGACCTGCGACAGATCGCGGAAGCGCGGCAGCACGTCCTTCTGGTTCGGCAGTTTCGTGATGTCGATCGGCGATACCAGATCAGCCTTGATGTAGCGCTGCAACTGGGCGGTGTTGACGGCGAAGACATCAAAGTCCTGCCCTTCGCTGCCTTTGATCTTGGCCCAGATCTCGTCATCGCTGCCGATGAAGACGACGTCGACGCCGATGCCGGTGGCGGCGGTGAAGTCCTTCACCCAGTCCGGGTCGGCATAGCCGTCCCAGGCCAGCACGCGAAGGTTCGCGGCCAGCGCCGCCGATGTCATCAGGCCGATGCCGAGCCCGATCGTCGCTAATCTCAGAAATGCTTTCTTCAGTCCCATTTTTAATCTCCCATTGTCGTTCTGGTGGACCGTAATTTCCGGGGCTTTTGCCGTCACAGCTGGGTGACGGCGACCAGTCCCTCGTCCGGCACCGACACCATCCGGTTGCGCAGCGGCTTGCCGAATGCCTGTGCCTGGATTTCATACTCGTCGCCGGAAGCCGTCTTGATACCGGAGGCGTAGCTCATCACCGCCGCCCCGAAGAAATAGGCGTGCAGGTCGCCCGCCCTGCGGTGCATGGGGTAGCGGAAATGGAAATGTTCGAGATTGGCGATCGAGTGCGACATGTGCGCTTCGCCCGACAGGAATTCCTGTTCCCAGATGACCGCGCCGTCGCGCAGGATGCGGGAATGGCCGCGCACTTCTTCGGGCAGGTCGCCGATCAAAAGCTCCGGGCCGATCGAGCAGGAGCGGAGTTTGGAGTGGGCGAGATAGAGGTAGTTCTCGGCCTCCGTCACATGGTCGGAATATTCATTGCCGAGCGCATAGCCGATGCGATAGGGGCGGCCATCAGGCCCATTGAGGTAGAGCCCGACGATCTCGGCCTCCTCGGCACCGGCGCGTGCGAAAGCCGGCATGGGCAGATCGGCGCCGGGCGGCACGACACAGGTGCCGACACCCTTGAAGAACCATTCGGGCTGGATTCCGATCTTGCCGGCGCCGGGCTTGCCGCCTTCCAGGCCCATGCGGAAGATCTTCAGCGAATCCGATTCCTCGGCGTCCTCGCCATGGGTCAGCACATGCATCTTGTCGCGCGCGGCGGCACTTCCGGTGTGGGTCAGGCCGGTGCCGGTGACCAGGAAGCGTGCCGGCTCCGGGTGGTCGACGGGGGCGAGCACGCGGCCATCGCGCAGCAGTTCGCCATAGTCGACCGTGGCCGCACCCGTCCGCTTCTCGACCAGGGCCGTGATCGATGCACCCTGGGCAATCGCCGCTTCGGCGAGTTCCAGCACGGTGCTGGTTTTGTCGAGCGGATGCAGGCGGTTGCCGTCATCGGAAACCCGGCCGACCCGCCTGCCGCCATCGGGCGTTGTGTACTGTACCAGACGCATGAAATACCCTTCTTCCTTTGAGGCTGTACCGGTCACACCCAGCCAGCATCGACGATGAACTGCTGGCTCGTGCACATGCGGCTGTCGTCGGCGGCGAGGAACAGCGCCATGCGCGCGATGTCGGAAGGCTGCAGCCGGTCGGGCAGGCACTGCCTCTCGTCGATCTGGCGTTCGCCGGCCGGGTTCAGCCACAGGCTCATCTGGCGCTCGGTCATCACCCAGCCAGGCACCATGCAGTTGACGCGGATGCGCTCGGGGCCGAGTTCGCGGGCCAGCGCCCGCGTCATGCCGTACACCGCCGCCTTGGCGGTCACATAGGCGGGGCAATCGGGATCGCCGACCATCCAGGTGATGGAGCCGAAATTGATGATCGAGCCGCCGCCCTGCGCGCACATCTGCGGGCGCACTGCCTGGGCCGCGAAGAACTGGTGGCGCAGATTGACCGCCATGCGGTCGTCCCAATACGCCACCGTCACATCCTTGGTCTGGTGGCGGTCGTCATTGCCGGCATTGTTGCAAAGCGCCTGGATCGGGCCGTTGTGCTGCATCGCCTCCACGGTCGCCGCCTGCAGCTGCTCGACATTGCGCAGGTCGCAGGGAATGAACAGCGGCGCGGCATGCCCCTCGGTCACGATCGCATCGACCAGGCGCCGTGAAGGCTCCTCGGCCAGATCGGCGAAGGCGACGCGGCTGCCTTGCGCGCAGAAATGGCGCACCAGGCTTTCGCCGATGCCGCTGCCGCCACCGGTAATGAACACGCTGCGGCCCTTGAGGCTGGGGTAGGTCGCGTAGCTGCCGATCTGATCCGTCATCGCGCGCCTCTCTAGTGGGAATGCCGGGGGACGCCGGCATCGCGCCGGCCGACGAGAAAGTCGAAGTCGCAGCCCTTGTCGGCCTGCAGCACGCGCTCGACATAGAGGCTCTGGTAGCCGCCCAGCGGTGGCGTCGGGGGCTTCCAGTCGCGGCGGCGGATGGCCAGTTCTTCATCCGACACCAAAAGCTCGAGACGACGGCCGGCAACGTCGAGCTCGATGAGATCGCCGTCACGCACCAGGGCAAGCGTGCCACCTGCCGCGGCTTCGGGCGCCACATGCAGCACCACCGTGCCGTAGGCCGTGCCGCTCATGCGCGCGTCCGAAATGCGCACCATGTCGGAGACGCCTTCTCTAAGCAGCTTGGCCGGCAGCGGCATGTTGCCGACTTCTGCCATTCCGGGATAGCCGCGCGGCCCGCAGTTCTTCAGCACCATCACCGAGGAGGCATCGATATCCAGTTCCGGATCGTCGATGCGGGCGTAGTAGTGCTCGATATTCTCGAAGACGACGGCCCTGCCGCGATGCTGCATCAGCTCGGGCGTTGCCGCCGACGGCTTGATGACCGCTCCGTTGGGCGCCAGATTGCCGCGCAGGATCGAAATGCCGCCCTCCTTGGTCAGCGGCTCGCTCAGCGGCCGGATGACCTCACGGTTGTAATTGGGCGCCCCGTCGATCAATTCACCGATGGTCTTGGCGCTGACGGTCATGGCGTCGCGATGAAGAAGCCCCACTTCATCAAGCGACGCCATGACCGCAGCTAGCCCCCCGGCATAGTAGAAATCTTCCATCAGGAACCGGCCCGACGGCATCAGGTCGACAATGGTCGGAACGTCGCGGCCAAGGCGGTCCCAGTCATCGAGGCTGAGATCGACACCAACCCGGTTGGCGATGGCGATCAGATGCAGCACCGCATTGGTCGAACCGCCGATCGCGCCGTTGACGCGAATGGCGTTCTCGAAGGCCTGCCTGGTGAGGATCTGCGAAATCGTCACGTCGCGGCGGACGAGAGCGACGATCTGGCGTCCGGCCAGCTGGGCGAGCACGCCACGGCGCGAATCCACGGCGGGGATCGCGGCGTTGTCCGGCATGCCGATGCCGAGCGCTTCCACCATGCTTGCCATGGTCGAAGCGGTGCCCATCGTCATGCAGCTGCCCGCCGACCGGCTCTGGCCCTGCTCGGCGGCGAGGAAGTCGGCAACCGGCATGCGCCCGGCCTTGACCTCCTCGGCGAATTTCCAGACATGCGTGCCCGAGCCGATATCCTGTCCACGGAACTTGCCGTTGAGCATCGGCCCGCCGGAGACGGCGATCGTCGGCAGGTTGCACGAGGCAGCTCCCATCAAGAGCGCCGGCGTGGTCTTGTCGCAGCCGACCAGCAGGATGACGCCATCGATCGGATTGCCACGGATGGATTCCTCGACATCCATGCTGGCGAGGTTGCGAAACAGCATGGCGGTCGGGCGCATGTTGCTTTCGCCCAGCGACATGACCGGGAATTCCAGCGGCAGGCCGCCGGCCTCGTAGACGCCACGTTTGACGTGGTCTGCCAGCGCCCGCAAATGCGCATTGCACGGGGTCAGTTCCGACCAGGTGTTGCAGATGCCGATCACCGGGCGGCCGTCGAAAGCGTCTGCGGGAATGCCCTGGTTCTTCATCCAGCTGCGGTGCATGAAGGCATTCTTGCCCTCACCGCCGAACCAGGCTTCGGACCGCAGTTTACGTTTGGTTTCGGTCACGATTGCTGGCCCCGGTCGTTGCGGCGTTTGTTGCGGTTCTCGACGCTGCGGCGCACGTCGTCCTCCGCATTGTCGATGAGCACCAGCAGCGCCTTTTGCGCCCCGGCGGCGTCGCCGGCGGCAATCTTCTCGGCCACTTCCCGGTGCAGCGGCAAGGAATGGCGCTGGCCTTCCGGATTGTCGTTGGAAAGGCGAAAGCTCATTACCAATGCGGTCTCGACCAGCGCCGCCAGCGAGCCGATCAACTCGTTGCCGGTCATGCGCAGGATGGTCTGGTGGAACACCAAATCGGGCTTGGCGAAGCGGTCGCCATCGTCGCTGACTGCTTCCATTTCGGCCAGTGCCGCATGGATCTCGGCGATCTGCGCCTCCGTTGCACGCTGCGCGGCGAGGGCTGCCGACATCGGCTCGATGGCGCGGCGCAATTCGAACAACGCCCGCACATCCTCGGCGCTGACACCGCCGGCATAGCGCCAGGACAGGACGTCGGGGTCGAGGAAATTCCAGTCGGCGCGAGGCCGCACCCGCGTGCCGGTCTTTGGCCGTGATTCGACCAGCCCCTTGCCGGCCAGCACCTTGATCGCCTCGCGCAGCACCGTGCGGCTGACCCCCAGCATCTCGCTGGAATCGTCGGCATTGGGCAGGGCCTCGCCGGGGAGGAAGTCGCCTTGCACGATCCGCAAGCCGATCTGCTCGACAACGGTGGCGTGCAGCGCGGTGGAGCCGCTGGAAACCGCCACGGCAACCCGTGACGTGCGTGCCGTGCTGAACGATTTTCTATTCTTCATACTATTCATATGATATGTCTTATCGCCATGGCGATTGGAGTCAAGGGATTGGGGAGTGCCAATGACAAAGAATTCCGCTGTGGCCGTCGCGCAGCGCACGGAGCTGGTCTCGATCAGTGACGGCATCGCGACGGTCGAGATTGCTCCGGCAGCCGGCGGAGCGCTGGCGTCGTATCGGTGGTGGCAGGATGGTTCGGCCGTGGATTGGCTGCGCCCGGCCGATCCAGTGGCGATCAGCCGTCGCGATGCTGGCGCCATGGCTTGCTTTCCGCTCGTTCCCTACTCCAACCGTATCAGGGGTGGCCGCTTCGAATTCGCGGGGCGTTCGATCCAATTGCCCAGCCTGCCTGACGATCCGCACCACGAGCATGGCCATGGCTGGCGTCACCCGTGGACGGTCGTCAGCCACCAAGCCAGCATGATCGTCCTGCGCTGTCGGCACACCGCCGATACCTGGCCATGGAGCTATGAAGCCGAGCAAGCGATCTCGCTGGCCGACGGCAGGCTTTGCATGACCATTGCGGTGCGCAACCTGTCGGACGCGCCGATGCCGGTGGGCTTCGGCCTCCATCCCTATTTCCCGTCGACACCGTGGACGCATGTCCAGGCCCGGGTATCAGGCATGTGGGAAACCGATGCGGAGGTCCTGCCCATCCGGCATGTCCCGCCGCCTGCTGGGGCCGATCCATCCATCGGCTTTGACGTATCGGAGGTCGACTTCGACACGGTCTTCACGGGATGGACGCGCCGCGCCCGGATCTCCTGGCCCGAACACGAACGGCAGCTGGACATCGAGGCGGAGGCGCCGCTCGATTTCCTCGTCCTCTACACGCCGCCGGGCGAACCGTTCTTTTGCGCCGAGCCGGTCAGCAACATCACCGACGCTTTCAACCGGATGGATGACGAGAAGATCCATACCGGCTGCATCGTACTGGCGCCTGGCCAGAAGCAATCCGCCAGTATTCGCTTCACACCGTCGCTGGCTGTTTGACGGTCAGCCGTCCAAAGCAGTCCGGTCAGAACGGATAATGCTGGCCAGGGTCCTCGATCGTCACCCAGCGCAAATCGGTGAATTCGGCGATCGAGGCCTTGCCGCCGAAACGGCCATAGCCGGAGCCCTTGACGCCGCCGAACGGCATCTGCGCCTCATCGCCGACCGTCGGTCCGTTGATATGGCAGATGCCAGCTTCGATGCGGGCGGCGACGGCAAACGCACGTTTGATGTCGCGGCTGAAGACGGCTGACGACAGGCCATATTCGGTGTCGTTGGCGACCCGCACGGCCTCGTCCTCGCCCTTGACGCGGATCACCGGCTTGACCGGTCCGAAGGATTCTTCCGAATAGACGCGCATCGTCGGCGTCACGTGATCGAGCAGCGTTGCCTCGACCACGGTACCGCTGCGCTTGCCACCGGCGACAAGCTTGGCGCCCTTGGCCACGGCATCGGCGACAAGTTCTTCCATCTTGTCGGCCGCCTGGCTGCTGATCAGCGAGCCCAGCACGACATGGCCGCGCGGATCGCCCGCCGGCAGCTTCGAGGCGCGGGCGGCGAGCTTGGCGACGAACTCGTCGGCGATCTTTTCATCGACGATCAGCCGCTCCGTCGACATGCAGATCTGGCCCTGATGCATGAAGGCGCCGAAGGTGGCCGCGTTCACCGCCGCGTCGATGTCGGCATCATCCAGCACCAAAAGCGGCGCCTTGCCGCCGAGTTCAAGCAGCGCCGGCTTGAGGTGCCGGCCGGCGAGCTCGGCGATGATCCGGCCGACCTTGGTCGAGCCGGTAAAGTTGACGCGTTTCACCGCGGGATGCGCGACTAGCGCTTCAACGATACCGGCAGCGTCTTTAGGATCGTTGGTGACGACGTTAATGACGCCCTTGGGCAGCCCTGCCTCGACCAGCACCTGGCCGATCAGCCGATGCGTGCCCGGGCACATTTCGGAGGCTTTCAGCACCACGGTGTTGCCGCAGGCGATCGGCATGGCCACGGCGCGTGTCCCGAGAATGACCGGCGCATTCCAGGGTGCGATGCCGAGGCATACACCGGCCGGCTGGCGGATCGCCATGGCGAGCGTGCCCGGCTTGTCGGACGGAATGATCTCACCCGAAATCTGCGTCGTCATGGCCGCAGCCTCGCGCAGCATGTTGGCTGCCAGCATGACATTGAAGCCGGCCCAGGGGCCTGTGGCGCCGGTCTCTTCCATCATCAGCCTTGTGAATTCACCGACCTTGGTGGCCATCACATCGGCCGCTCTGGAGAGCAGTGCCCGGCGCTCGCCGGGCCCGGTCTTCGACCAGGCGGGAAAAGCAGCGGCGGCTGCTTCGACGGCGGCGTTGGCATCGGCCACGCTTGCCGCCGCCGCGCGCGTCGCCAATTTGCCGGTGAATGGGTCCATGCGCTCGTAGGAAGCCTTGCCTGTTGCCGCCTTTTCGTCGCCGTCGATCAGAAGTCCGATATCCATTGTTTTTTCCCTCGCTCTCGATGGAGCTTCACAGATTAGAAGCCGAGCACTTCGGCATTGATGGATGCTTCGAGGCCACCGTCAACCGGCACATTGGCGCCGTTGACCCAGCGCGCGCCGTCCGAGCACAGGAACAGCACGACAGGCGCGATGTCACCCGAAGTGCCGGTACGTCCGACCCGGGCGATATCGCTGTCGACGCGGGCATCGCCAAGCACGCTGCGGAACTGTTTCAGGATCGGTGTTTCGACCGGGCCAGGGCTCACCGCATTGACGCGGATGCCACGGTTCCTGAACAGCTCCTGATGTGCCGCGCGCATCGTCCACAGGAGCAGCAGTTCCTTGGACACGGGGTAGCCTTCCTCGTTCTTCATCGCGTGGTCGGCGACCACTTTGGCGACATCGGGGAAACCTTCGATGCCGACCATCGAGGCGGCGCGGTTGAGATTGGCGCGCCAGCCATAACCGGCGATCGAGGCGACGTTGACGATGGCGCCGCCTTCGCGAAGGCTGGGCGCAAGCCCTTCCGAGAGCGCACGCAGACCGAAGAAGTTGACGGCCAGCGTCGAGGCCGCACCGGTGTTGCCGGAGAGGCCGGCGACGTTGCAGAGTGCATCGATGCGCTGCGGCAGGCGCGCGATGAGCTCATCGACGCCCGCCTTCGACGAGATGTCGGCCTTGACGAAACTGCCAACCGCTGCGGCCGGCTCGCGCACATCGGCGCCGATCACGTCGGCGCCGAGCTGGCCGGCAAGCTCCGCCGTGCGTGCGCCGATGCCGGAGGCAGCCCCGGTGATGAGGATGGTCTTGCCGAAAAGCATGCTCATGCCTTCTCCTGATATGTTGTGGCTTGCTGCGACGGGATCATGCCGCCATCGGCGACGTTCGCCGGCAGCTTGACGCGGTAGCCGACCGGCAGCAGGCGCAGCCCAAAGCGCTCCTCGATCGTTCCCCACAGGCCGCGCGGCAGGAAAAGCGAAAACAGCACGGCGGTGGCGCCGAGGCCGATCAGGTACCAGACGCCGGCGCCGCCGAACCAGGTCTCGATGAGGAAGAAGACCAGCGCGCCGAGAATGGCGCCCTCGAACGTGCCGATGCCACCGACCAGAACCATGAAGATCATGTAGGCTGTCCACTGCACGTTGAAGTAGGTTTTCGGCTGGAAGGTGATGGAGGTCGCCAGCCACAATGCGCCGGCAATGCCGATGCCGAAGGCGGCAAGCACGAACAGCAGCCGCTTGGTGCCGGTGACGCGCACGCCGACCGAAGCGGCCGCATCCTCATTGTCGCGAATGGCGCGGATGGCGGCGCCCGTGCTGCCGCGCAGCAGGCCGAAGAGGGCAGCGAGCAGGGCCGTCATCGAGGCTAGCGCCAGCCAGTAGATGGTCACCCGCCTTATCGAGGCATCGTAGACGTTGAGCGAGATCAGCGAGGTGCCGGTTTCGCCCTGCACCAGCCGGTCGAGATTGACCAGCAGATGGGTGAGCGCCGCGATCACCCACATGCCGATGGCGAACTCACCGTTCTTGAGCCGCAGCATGAAGAGCGACAGCGGCCAGGAAACCGCGCCGACGATAATTCCCGATGCAAAGAGCGCCAGGAAAGGATTGAGACCGGCATCGGCAAGACGGATGGCGAAATATGCGCCAAGCCCGAAGAACACCTGCTGGCCGACCGAGACCAGGCCGCCGAAACCGGCCAGCGCGTTCCACATCGCCGCCAGGATCACATAGATGAACAGCGCCGTCATGCGGTCGACCGCGCCGGCCGAGAGGAATTGCGGCGCGATGGCGAGCAGCGCGATGACGATGGCCACGGCGATAGCCGCGATGCGCGAGGTCGCGGTACCACGCTCGATCATGGGCGAAGTCGGAACGACGCTCATGGCGTGCTCCGGGAAGGCAGGTGCAACAGTCCGCGCAGGCCAAGGCCGGATGCCGAAAGCCGCACGAACAGCACGACAAGGAACACGGCATGACCGCCGATCAGAAATCCCTGCGGATGCACTTGCGCGCCGAGCGTCTGGGCCAGCGCCAGCACGATGCCGCCGATCAGCGTTCCCCACAGCGACCCGGCGCCGCCGATCACCGCCGCCTCGAAGGCGAACAGCAATTGCGGCGCGCCGGCATAGGGATCGAAGGTCGCGCGCATGCCAAGGAACGCGCCGGCAAGGCCGACGGTGACCATGGCGATGGCGGCAGCGACCGCGTTGGCACGCCGTGCATCGACGCCGACCAGGCCGGCGGTGTCAGGGTCTTCCGAGGTAGCGCGGATCGAGCGGCCAAGCCGGGTGCGGGTCAGGAACAGCTGCAGCCCGCCAAGCAGGACGACGGCGGTGGCGAACATGATCACCGCAAGCTTGCCGACATAGATGCTGCCCGGCCATTCCCAGGAATCATAGGACAGGCTGCCGATGAAGGGCGCCAGCGAACGGGTGTCGGCGCCGAACTGTTCGAACAGCATGTTGTCGATGACGATGGCCAGCCCAAACGTGGTCAGGATCGGCAGCAGGGCACCGCCGCGCGCGCTGCGCTCGAGCAGGAAGCGCTGCAACGCCCAGCCGATCGCGGCCATCACTGGCAAGACGATGAGCAGGCCGAGAAACGGCGGGATGTGGAACCGCGAGGCCAAAAACCACAGCGCATAGGCGGCGAACACGGCAAGGCTGCCATGGGCGAGGTTGATGATGCGCATCACCGAAAACATGAAGGACAGGCCGCAGGCGATCAGCGCGTAATAGCCGCCGAGCAGGATGCCCTGGATGATCTGGTTGCTCATGCGGGAACGCTCCCGGTGCCCTTCCGGTGCAGGCCGAAATAGGCTTTCGTCACCGCGTCGCGCGAAACGCTCCTGCTCGGCCCTTCGAGCGCGATGCGCCCCTCCAGCATGCAGATGACCTTGTCCGAAACCGACAGCGCCCGATTGAGGTCCTGTTCGACGAGGATGATTGTCGTGCCCGAAGCGATCAGCCCCTGAAGTGCCGCATAGACACGGTCGACGATCAGCGGCGAAAGACCAAGCGAAACCTCGTCGAGCAGCAGCACATCCGGGTTGCTCATCAGTGCCCGGCCGATCGCCGTCGCCTGCTGCTCGCCGCCGGAGAGATGACCGGTCTTGGCGTGTCGGCGCGGCTTCAGATTGGGAAACATGTCCAGCACTCTGTCGACGCTCCAGTCGCCCGGCCGCCCAGTGGTCTTGCCCAGCAGCAGGTTCTCCTCGACCGTCATCCGCACGAACAGTTTTCGCCCTTCCGGCACCAGCGCTATGCCCATGCCGACGCGTCTGTGCGACGGCACGCTGGTGAGATCGGCGCCATCCAGAAGCACACGGCCGGCCGCCGGCTGGTGCGCGCCGGCGATGGCCCTGAGCAGCGTCGTCTTGCCGGCGCCATTGGCGCCGACCAGCGCCAGCGTTTCGCCGCGCTTGACGCCGAAGCTGACGCCGCGCACCGCCTGCAGCAGGCCGTGCCGGACAACCAGGTTCTCGACCGACAGCAGGCTCATTTCGGGCCTCCGCCGAGATAGGCGCGCACGACCTCCGGGTCGGCCATCACCGTTTGCGGCTCGCCATCGGCGATGATCTTGCCCGCATCCATGCAGATCAGCCGCTCGGCCACCTGCAGCAGGATGTGCACGATGTGCTCGATCCAGACGATGCCGATCTTGCGCCGACGCAATTCCTTGATCGTGTCGACAAGCTCGCCGGCTTCGCCATCGGTCAGGCCGCCGCCGATCTCGTCCAGCAAGAGCAGCGTCGGCCGGGCCGCCAGTGCCCTTGCCAGTTCCAGCCGCTTGCGATCGAGCAGCCCTAGCGTCTCGGCGCGCCGGTTGGCGACGTTAAGCATGCCGCAGAGTTTCAGCGAGCCCAGCGCTTCCTCATAGGCCTCGTCGCGGCCGAGGCCGGCGCCATGCGAGGCGGCGACGAAGACATTCTCGAAGGTGGTCATGCCGCTGAATGGTTTAGGCACCTGATGCGTGCGCACCAGGCCCAGGCGGCAACGCGCCGTCGCCGGCAGCGCCGTTACATCGCCGCCCTTGAAGGAGATCGAGCCGGCGCTTGGCGGAAAGGCGCCTGAAAGCACGCTGAGCAGCGTGGTCTTGCCGGCACCGTTCGGGCCGACAATGCCGACCGCCTCGTCGGCGGCCATGGCGAAGTCGACGGCCTCCAGCACCACGAGCGCGCCGAAGCGCTTGTGGATGCCGGCGGCGGCGAGAACAGCCTGTTGTTGCGGATGGGTCACCAGGCGGTCCTCGTCAGCGGTCCATCAGCGGTTGTAAGGCAGAAGCTTGGCTTCGACAGGCACGTTCGGATCGGTGGCGTTCTCGGTCACGACGTAGTCGAGCGGGAACTTGCTGCCTTCCTTGGCGGCAATCCATTGCGTGCCGATGATCGGGCCGGGCGAGACATTGGCCACCGGGCCGCCGGTGAAGTCGACCTTGCCGATCATGGTTTCGGTCTTGAGCGTGCTCAGCGCCTTGGCCACAGCCGCCTTGTCCTTGGCATTGGAGCTCGCTTTCAGCGCCTCGAAGCCGGCGTCGAGCAACGACATCGAGGCGCCGAGCTGCTGCGTCCATTGCTTGCCGCTCGCCGCCTCGTAGCCGTCGGCAAGCTCGGTCCCCGAGACGCCGGTCAGCGGCGACTTGTATGGAAAGGCCTTGTGCCAGTAGGCGGCGCTCGAAATCTTCATGCCGAGGTCGCCCAGTGCCTCGATGTCGGATGGGAACAGGCCGGTCTTGGCCACCTGGCAGATCTTGATCTGCTTGATCAGGCCTTGCTGCGCCGCCTGACGCCAGAAGGCGGCGAAGTCAGGCGGGATCGGGAACGAGTTGAAGATCTCGACGCCTTCCTGCTTGAACAGGGCGATCTGCGAGGAATAGTCGGTGGTGCCGGTCTCATAGGCGCCCGGGTCGACGATGGTAAAACCCTGCTTGGCCAGCAACGGCGCCAGATGAGCGCGGATGGCGTTGCCGTCGGCGTCGTTCGGATACATGACGCCGACCTTCTTGTTGGTCTCGATCAGGTTCCACTGCGAGACGTAGGCCCTGAAGAATTCGTCGACCCCGAAGCCGAAATGATAGGTCCATTTGAAGGGCGAGGGCGCGCCGGGCTTGGCGCCGCGGCCGAAATACCAGGCTTCCCACGGCATGACCGTTGACAGACAAGGCACGCCGGCGGCTTCGCAGGCATCGGCCACCGGGTTGATCACCTCGGGCGTCGACACCGCGAGCATCAGGTCGATGGCCTGGTTGTTGATCAGGTCCTTGGCGAGCTGGCCCGCACGCGAGGGGTCCGATTGCGTGTCCTGGTCGAGGATTTCCACACTGTATTTCTTGCCGCCGAGCTCTATGCCGCCGGCCAGCGCCTTGCGGGCGAGGTCGAGCACATAGCCGTCGGTCTCGCCGAAGCCGCCGAGCGGTCCGGTGCGCGGGCTGACGAAGCCGACCTTCAGCGTGTCGGCTGCTTGGGCGAAGGCCTTGCTGCCACCAAGCGCGAGTGCGGCGCCACCGGCCATTGAGGTGGCAATGAACTGGCGTCGCGAAATGCCGGAAATGCCCGGTCTGCTACCGATAGAATGGGTCATGTGTTCCTCCCTCTGTGGCTCCTCCATCACCACAGTGCACCAGCGTTTTGGTTCGGTAAAATGATATTTTGCCGCGTTTCATTAACCTCTGGGTTAGCAGATTTTCGTTGAGACGACGGAGTGCCGACCGTTCAGCGTCTTAGTCGCCTGGCCTTGCCGCCTCGCGAATGGTTTGCAGCAGGATGGAAAAGGCGGGCGAGGGGGCGGTATCGGTGCGCATCGTCAGGCCGACCGGCCCCTTGGTCTCGTCGGTGTCGACCGGCAAGGCGACGAAAGCGCCGCTCGCGATCTCGTTGGCCACCACGCCGGCCGAAATGATCCACACCGCATTGCTCTGCCGCATGAAGGCGCGGCCGAACGAATCCGAGACCGTCTCGATCTCGGTGGCCGGCGCGGTCATGCCGTTGGTTATGAACAGGCGATCGACAAAGGGCCGGATGACGGATTCCCGGGTCGGCATCAGCACCGGAAATTCGTCGAGGCTGGCGAATATGTCGGCTCCCGGCTGCAGCAGCGGATGTCCGGCCCGCACCACGAACAGCACTTGTTCGGAGTAGAGATGTTCGAAGAAGAAGCCGGTCATGTTCTCGGGCGCCGCCAGCCGTCCGACGACGAGATCGAGCGCGCCGATGCGCAACTGTTCAAGCAGAACGGCGTTTTCGCCGGTGACGATCTTGAGTGCGGCGCCGGTATTTTCCCGCAGGAACAGGCTCATGGCTCGCGGCATGACCTTCGCCGACACCGTCGGCAGCGCGCCGATACGGATCGGATGGCGATTGACGGCGCCGTCCTGGCGAACGGAATCGACACCGCGCTTGAGAGCCGTTATCGCCGAACCGGCATGGCCGAGGAAGATCTCGCCAAGCCGCGTGACGCGGATGCCGCGCCCGTCACGCTCGACGACGGCGACACCGAGCGCTTCTTCCAGTTCACGCAGCGTCTTGGTCACCGCCGGCGCGCTGACATGCAGAAAATCGGCGGCGCGGGCCACGCTGCCTTGTCGCGCGACTTCCAGGAATGCCTGCAGGTGACGGAACCGGATGCGGCTCTCGGACATGAATTTGATAACCCCTGAGTTAATGAAACGGCGCAAAATATCATTTTACCGAACCAAACGCCTTGTGCAATGTGGAGATGGAGGATTGAAATCGTGCCATTCGTCACCCTTGGCGGCATCACACTGCATCACCGATATGTCGAGGCGAACGGCAGGACGCCACCGGTGGTGTTCATCAATTCGCTGGGCACCGACTTTCGCATCTGGGACGAAACTGTCTCGGCGCTTGAGGGGGAAATGCCCTTGCTGGTCTACGACAAGCGCGGCCACGGACTGTCCGACATCGGTGACATCAGGTCGATCGACGATCATGTCGACGATCTCTCGGCGCTCATCGATCATTTCGGGTTGGAGAAGGTCGTGCTGTGCGGCCTGTCGGTCGGTGGCATGATCGCGCAAGGGCTATATGCCAGGCGGCCCGAAATCGTCGAGGCCATGATCCTGTGTGACACGGCCCACAAGATCGGTACGACGGACAGCTGGAACACACGCATTGCGACGGTCGAAAGCAAGGGCATCCAGGCCGTTGCGGATGGCGTGCTCAAAGTGTGGTTCACTCCGACCTTCCATACCGCGCGGATGGCCGAGCTTGACGGCTATTGGAACATGATGACCCGGCAATCGCCTGCCGGCTATATCGGGACTTGCGTGGCGGTTCGCGACGCGGATTTCACCGACGTGGCATGCCGCATCGCCGTGCCGACGCTCTGTATCGCCGGCGACCAGGATGGCTCGACACCTCCCGATCTTGTCCGCTCGCTGGCGGCTCTTATCCCCGGTTCGCGTTTCGAGATCATCCGCGACGCCGGGCACATTCCCTGCGTCGAACAACCCGAGGCGCTCACCGCGCTGATCCGCGATTTCATCGCATCGCTTGCCCCTGGAGCACAAACTCATGGATGAAGTCCCCGGCAACGCGACCAGATATCGCACCGGCCTTGCGGTGCGGCGCGCCGTGCTCGGCGATCCGCATGTCGACCGGGCCGAGGTCGCTGCCACCGATTTCGACCAGCCTTTCCAGGAACTGATCACCGAGGCTGCCTGGGGAACGGTGTGGGCCAGACCAGGCTTCAGCAAGCGCGAACGCTCGATCGTCACGCTGGCGCTGCTGGCCGCACTCGGCCATGATGAAGAGGTCGCCTTGCATGTGCGCGCCACCGCCAACACCGGTGCGACGCGCGAGGATATTTGCGAGGCCTTCCTGCATGTCGCGATCTATGCCGGCGTGCCGGCGGCCAACCGCGCCTTCAGGATTGCCAAGGAGGTGTTTGCGGAAATGGACGCAGACAAGGCTGCCCATGGCTGAGCCCGGCTCCAACCAGACGCCGGAAACCGGCGCCTTCTTCCAGCGCGACCGCCAATGGCACCCGCCGGCGTTCACGCCGAGTTACAAGAGTTCTGTGCTGCGTTCTCCACAGAAGGCATTGCTGTCATTCGACAACACGCTGTCGGAACTGACCGGCCCGGTGTTTGGCCATGCCATGATCCGTGAACGCGACAACGACCTGATCCACAATTTCGCCAGGCCGGGCGAGAGCGCCATCGGCGAGCGCATCATCGTCCATGGGCGGGTGCTCGACGAGCGCGGCGTTGGCGTTCCTGGTGCGCTGCTCGAATTCTGGCAGGCCAATGCCGGCGGCCGCTATCGCCATAAGAAGGACGGCTATCTGGCGCCGCTCGATCCGAATTTCGGCGGATGCGGCCGCACCCTCACCGGCGAGGACGGCGCCTATGCCTTTCGCACTGTCAGGCCCGGTCCTTATCCCTGGCCGAACGGCCCGAACGACTGGCGGCCGGCGCACATCCATTTTTCGGTTTTCGGCCACGGCTTCGCGCAGCGGCTGATCACGCAGATGTATTTCGAGGGCGATCCGCTGATCTGGCGCTGTCCGATCGTCGGCGGCATTCGCGACAAGGCGGCCGTCGAAGCGCTGATTGCCGCGCTCGACATGCAATCGACAATCCCGATGGACGCGCTTGCCTACAAATTCGATATCGTGCTGCGCGGGCGCCGCTCGACGCTGTTCGAAAACAGACCGGAGGGCAATTGATGGCGCAGTCGCTCGACCGGCCGAAAGAGAGCCCTTCGCAGACCGCCGGACCCTATGTCCACATCGGGCTGACGCCGAATTTCTGCGGCATCGGCGGCGTCTATGAGGACGATCTTGGCTCGGCCATGGTCAATGAGCGGACCAAGGGCGAGCGCATCGAGTTGCGCATTCGCGTGCTCGACGGCACCGGCACGCCGTTGAAGGACGCGCTGATCGAGATCTGGCAGGCGGATGCCGACGGGCTCTACAATTCGTCCGCGGAGATGCGCGGTGCCGCCGATCCGAACTTCTTCGGCTGGGGCCGTTGCCCGACCGACATGGAAACCGGGCTCTGCTCGTTCGAGACCATCAAGCCCGGCCGCGTGCCGTTCCGCGACGGTCGCCTGATGGCGCCACACATCACGCTCTGGATCGTCGCGCGCGGCATCAACCTCGGTCTGCATACACGGCTCTATTTTTCCGACGAGGAAGAAGCCAATGGCGAGGATCCGATCCTGGCGCGTATCGAGCACCGCGTTCGCGTGTCGACGCTGATCGCCGAGCGCCAGGGCGACGCCTATATCTTCGATATCCATCTCCAGGGGGACAAGGAAACCGTCTTCTTCGACAGTTGATGGACGGAGCAGGACATGACCGTATCGCCCTTCGACCATCCGCTGCTTTCGGGCCTGCTCGGCGACGAGGAGGCGGCGCGGCATTTTTCGGTGGAAGCCGACATTGCCGCGATGCTGGATTTCGAACGTGCCTTGGCCGAAGCCGAGGCCGACCGCGGCATCATCCCCAGGGAGGCCGCGGCGGCGATCGTCAAGGCGATTGCCTCGTTCCGGCCGGATACCGGCAAGCTGCGCGCTGGGGTCACCAAGGATGGCGTCGTGGTCCCGGAGCTGGTGCGCCAGATCAAACTGGCCGTCGGCGAACCGCATGGCGGTTCGGTCCATTTCGGCGCCACCAGCCAGGACGTCATCGACACCAGCCTTGTGCTCCGGCTGAAATCCGTCGTCGAGCATCTCGGCCTGCTGCTGACCGAGACAATCATAAGGCTCGCGTCCCTGGAGGAGCGCTTCGGGGGTAGGGCGCTGACCGGGGTGACCCGCATGCAGCCGGCGATCCCGATCACCGTGGCGGATCGCGTGACGGCGTGGCGGGCGCCACTGCAGCGGCACCAGGAGAGGCTGTCGCAACAGTCGACGCGCCTGCTCGTCCTCCAGTTCGGCGGCGCCGCCGGCACTCTGGAAAAGCTTGGCGACAAGGGGCTGGCGGTGCGCGCCGCACTTGCCGCCAGGCTCGGCCTCGGCGATGCCTCGCAATGGCAGAGCCAGCGCGATGCGCTCGCTGACTTGGCCGGCCTGATGTCGCTGATAACGGGAAGTCTCGGCAAGTTCGGCCAGGACATCGCGCTGCTGGCGCAAGGCGGCACCGACATCGAGCTATCGGGCGGTGGCGGCTCGTCGGCGATGCCGCACAAGCAGAACCCGGTGAAGGCCGAAGCATTGGTGGCGCTTGCTCGTTTCAACGCCACGCAACTTTCCGGCATGCATCAGGCGCTGGTGCATGAGCAGGAGCGTTCGGGTTCCGCCTGGACGCTGGAATGGCTGCTGCTGCCGCAGATGGTCGTCGCGACGGCCGCATCCCTGCGCCTTGCCGCCGAACTGGCCGCGCAGGTCGAAAGCCTCGGCCACTGATGCGCACCCAGGTCGTCATCGTCGGCTCGGGACCGTCCGGCCTGCTGCTCGGCCAGTTGCTCGCCACCATCGGCGTCGAGACCGTCATCCTCGAGCGGTCGAGCCGCGAGCACGTGCTTGGCCGCGTGCGGGCCGGCGTGCTCGAACAGGGCACGGTCGACCTGCTTGGGGAGGCTGGTGCTGCTGAAAGGCTGCATGCCGAAGGCCTTCCGCACTCCGGCATCTCGCTTGCTTTCGACGGACGGCTGCACCGCATCGATCTCACTGCACTCACCGGTGGCAAGCATGTCACCGTCTATGGCCAGACCGAGGTGACACATGATTTGATGGACAAGCGCGAAGCGGCGGGACTGGTCACCGTCTATGAAGCAGCCGATGTCGCGCTGCACGATTTCGACGGTGCCGCGCCTTTCGTCACCTATGAGAGGGATGGCGTCAGCCATCGCATCGACTGCGACTTTATCGCCGGCTGTGACGGCTATCACGGTGTCTCCCGCAAATCGGCACCAGCGCGGGCGCTGAAAACCTTCGAGCGGCAATATCCGTTCGGCTGGCTGGGCGTGCTGGCGGAAGTGCCGCCGGCCGATCATGAACTGGTCTATGCCAATCATGAGCGAGGCTTCGCGCTGTGCTCGATGCGGTCGACGCACCGCAGCCGCTACTATGTGCAGTGCCCTCAGGACGACAGGGTCGAGGCATGGTCCGACGACCGCTTCTGGGACGAGCTGCGCCGCCGCTTGCCGGAGCGGACGGCAGCAGGCGTCACCACCGGACCGTCCTTCGAAAAGTCGATCGCACCGCTGCGCTCCTTCGTCGCCGAACCCATGCGCTTCGGCCGGCTGTTCCTGGTCGGCGATGCCGCCCACATCGTGCCGCCGACCGGCGCCAAGGGTCTCAACCTCGCCGCCAGCGACGTGCGCTATCTCTTTGCCGGTTTGCGCGACTTCTACCGCGAGAAATCCATGGCCGGCATCGACGCCTATTCGCAAAAGGCATTGGCGCGGGTGTGGAAGGCGGTGCGCTTTTCCTGGTGGATGACGACCATGCTGCATCGCTTTCCCGATACCGGCGACTTCGGCCAGCGCATCCAGGAGGCCGAACTCGACTATCTCGTGCACTCGCGCGCAGCGTCGACGGCGTTGGCGGAAAACTATGTCGGCCTGCCTTATTAGAGCCTGTTCCATCCCGATGGATCGGGATGGGGCTCTATCTCTGTTTGAGCATGATCTTATTCGAAAACCGGCTATCCACTTTTCGGGATCATGCCTTGGCTACCCCTTGATCGCCGAGCCGACGATGGAATCGACGAAGAAGCGCTGCAGGAAGACGAACAGGATGAGAGGCGGCAGCACGGCCAGCGTCGCGCCGGCCATCACCAGTCCGGTGTTGACCGCGCCCCTGTTGTAGCTCAACAGCCGGCTGAGGCTGATGACGATCGGATAGGCGTCGGCGTTGCCCTGCAGCACCGTCAGCGGCCACAGATAGCTGTTCCAGTGATAGACGAAGGCGAACAGCGCCAGTGCGGCGATCGCGGGCGCCACGCTCGGCGCCACGATCTTGAACAGGATCAAAAGTTCCGAGGCACCGTCCATGCGCGCGGCGTCGACCAGGTCGTCGGGCACCCCGGCGATGAACTGGCGCATCAGGAAAATGCCGAAGGCATTGGCGAGGTTGGGCACGATGATGCCGGCAAGGCTGGCATTGAGGCCGATCGAGCCGACAAGACGATAGAGCGGGATCAGCGTCACGATCGGCGGCAGGAACATGGTGGCGATCAGCACGGAAAACAAAAGCGAGCGGCCGGGGAAGTGGTATTTGGCGAAGGCGTAGCCGGCCATCATGCTGGTGACCAGCACGCCGGCCGTTGTGATCGAGGCGATCACCAGCGAGTTCCACATGGAGCGGCCGACATTGACCACACCCGAAACCTTTTCATAGGACTCGAGGCTCGGCGCATGCGGTATCCAGACCGGTGGCACCTGCATGCTCTCGGCCGGCGTTTTCAGGCTCGACAGCACCATCCACACCAGCGGGAAGGCGGATGCGACGGCGGCCAGCAGCATCAGCGTCGCCAGCAGCGCCTTGCGGCCGGAGGGGCGTCCGCGCGGAAGCCAGCTCGACGATCCCGCGCTCATTCCTGGTTCTTCCGGTTGGCGAGTGCGAAGAGCGCACAGACAACGACGATCAGCGACAGCATCAGCATGACAGCCATGGCCGAGCCCAGTCCGCCCTGCGCGCGTTCGATGCCGACACGGCGGATGTGATAGGTCAAGACATTGGTCGAGCCAACCGGCCCGCCCTGTGTGATCAGCGCCACCGGCTCGAACACTTGCACTGCGTTGATGATGGCGATGACGGCGCTGAACAAAAGCGTGCGCCGCATCAGCGGCAAGGTGATGAAGCGGAACTGCTCGAATCGGTTGGCGCCGTCGAGCTTCGCCGCCTCGTAGAGGCTGCCCGGAATCTGCGTTAGCCCTGCGATTGCCAGCACGGTGAAATAGCCGACCTGCTGCCAGACGTTGAGGAAGACGATCGAGATCAGCGCCGAGCGCGGCGACGACAAGAAGGGCTGCGGTCCGACGCCGATCAGGCCGAGCATCTGGTTGAGCGGCCCCTCGCTCGGCGAATAGAGTTTCGACCAGACCAGCGCCACCGCGATCATCGGCACCATATAGGTGGAGAACAGCACCGTCCTCAGCGCCGTGCCGCCGGCGACATCGTGCTGGTAAACCATCAGGCCGAAAGCCACCGACAGCGGCAGGATCAGGACGACGGACAGTGCGGTATAAATGGCGGTGTTGGTCAGCGCGCCCTTGAAGTCGCGCCCGACCGAGGTCGGCCCGAAGATCTCGCGGAAATTGTCAAGGCCGATGAAGCTGGCGCTGGAAAACGGTGTCTGCGTCGACCAGTCCTGGAAGGACAGCCAGACGGTGAGCAGCATCGGCAGCAGGATGAAGATGCCGATCAGCGTCACGGCGGGCATAAGCATGATGCCCGCCGAGGCACGGTACCTCTGGATCATTACGGTCTGATCATTATTTGGCGGCGCGCTCCAGGATCGAGGTGGCGTCGGCCTGCGCCGTCGCCTGCGCATCCTTGGCCGAGACCTGGCCATACTGCAACGCCTCGATCGTCTGCTGCAGGGATTCCGAGAATTCCTGTCCGCCGGGCACCACCGGGAAGGGCTTTGCGCCGGCGAGCACGCTGACATAGCCGGACAGGAATTCCGAGCCGAGCTTGTCCTTGTGCGCCTCGATGTCGGAGGTGCGCGACGGCAGGATGCCCATCGACATCAGGATGTCGGACATGGCCGACGCGCCGTTCTTGCCGGACTTCGGATTGTTGAGCCAGGCCAGGAAATCCCATGCCGCCTTCTGCTCGGCCTGGCCCGCATTGGCGTTGACCACGGTCATCCAGGAATAGGAGATCGCATGCGGCTTGTCGCCGCTCGGGCCGACGGGGATGGGGGCCGTGGCGATGTCGGTGAACCTGTCGCGCATGCCGGTCTTCAGCGCACTCTCCCACCAGTTGGCCATGATGATCATGCCGGTCTTGCCGGAGACGAAATTGTCGAGGAACGGGCCGGTCGTGTTGGCGTCGGCGGTCGCCATGGCCGGCACGCTGGCGCCGGACTTGATGAGGTCTTCATAAAGCTGGAACGTCTCGCCGGCCTGCTTGCTGTCCAGCACCGGCTTGCCCTCCCTAACCAACTCGCCGCCATTGGAAACCAGCAGTGACGCGAAGGGATGGACGACGCCCGCGGCCCATGAATTGATCATGCCAAAACCCTGTTGGCCGGCGTCCTTGTTGGTCAGTTTCCGCGCCGCGTCCTTGAACTCGTCCCACGTCTTTGGCGGAGCGGCGATGCCGGCCTGCTTGAACAGCGCCTTGTTGTAGTTGAGCGCGTAGACGTCGATCTCGTTAGGTATGCCGTAGAGCTTGTCGCCGACCGAAGCGGCGCTGACGACGCCCGCCGGCCAGGCGCCCTTGACCTCGCTCGCCACCGCATCGGGGGCAGGAGCGACGAGCTTGTCGCGGGCGAGTTCCGGCAGCCAGAGATCGTAGATGCCACCGATTGTCGGACCGTCCGCACCGCCGCCTTGGGAGCGAAGCGTGGTCAGGAGATCGCCGAAAGGAACGGCGCGCACGGTGACGCTGATGTCGGGATTGGTCTTGGCGTAATCCTTGGCCGCCGCTTCCAGCAGCGCCACCGTCTCGGGCGACCAGTGCGTCAGGTAGGAGATGTTGACCGATTGCGCCCAGCCGCTGGCGGGCAGGATGGCAAGACCCGCGGCCAGTGCCAGTTTCGACGTCCAGGCAAACGACATCCCTCATCCTCCACTTGAGCATAGCGATCACGATGACGTTATGACAACATGAAGCGATCGCGCAAGGCCCGTTTGCGAAAAAGCTGCATGCAGAAACTGGCACCATCTTTCCATGGCCACCACAGTGAGATATTTAGTTATTCAAAAACAATAAGTTATTAGAATTGATTGAATCAGATCATTCGACGATGCCGTTCTGAGGGAAAATGACACCTCTTGCTAACAACGCTATGTCGTTATAATGACTTAGGCCGAGCGAATGACTCTCGCGCGGCATCGAAGTGTCGCGGGACGCCAAGGACAGAGAAAAACGGGAGAACTGGCAATGAGCATGCTTTCAATTCACCGGCGCGCCGCGCTAGGGCTGATCGGCGGCCTTGCCGCCGCCTGCGCGGGCATCTTCACGACCCTGCCGGCCAGGGCCGACAGCACGGTGACATTGTGGAGCTGGCGCACCGAGGACGAGGCGGCGATGCGCCGCATCTTCGACGCCTTCGAGGCCAAGAACCCCGGCATCAAGGTCAACATCCAGTTCACCCCGGATGCCGACTACCAGAACCGGCTGAGCACGGCGCTGCGCGGCGGCCGCGGGCCTGATATCGCCCAGCTCAAGGCCTATGGCGAGTTGCAGCCCTTCGTCGATGCCGGCTATCTCGACGTGCTCGACGACAGCGTGCCGGAATTGAAGAACATGCCGGACGCAGCCCTTGGTGGCGCGCGCGGCCGCACCGACGGCAAGGTCTACGGCGTGCCTTATTCGGTGCCGATGATGGGGGTGTTCTACAACCAGGATATCTTTGCCGCGCAAGGCATCGAGATCCCCAAGACCTACAAGGATTTCGTCGCCGCCTGCGAGAAGCTGAAGGCGGCCGGCATCACCCCGATCGCCACCGGCGGCGCCAATGGCTCCGCCTGGGAACTGGAGATCGGCGTCGGCGTCATCGGCCCGACCGTCTACGGCCCCGGCTTCTACGACGAGATGATGACCGGCAAGGCGACCTTCGAGGACCCCCGCTATGTCGCGGCACTGAAGCGCTTCGCCGAGCTGAAGCCCTATTTCCCCGACGGCTTCGCCGGCATCGACTACACCACGGCCACGCAGCAGTTCATCGGCGGCAAGGCGGCGATGTTCCTCGGCGGGTCCTTTGAGAACGGCAGTTTCAAGGCGCAGAATCCGAAGCTGAAATTCTCCATCTTCCCATTCCCGGCCGACGATGCCGGGACCAAGCTCTATACCTCGGCCTTCTCGGACGGCTCCTACGGTCTCGTCTCCGAGAGTCAGAACAAGGAGGCCGCCACCAAGGTGCTTGGCTTCATGGCCTCGGCCGAATTCGCCCAGCTGTTCGCAGACGAGCTCGGCTGGCCTCCGGCCCGCACCGATGTGACGGTGAAGGATCCTGTGCTGGCGCAGATGATGGAAATGTCGAAGAACTCGACACCCTATCTGACGCTGGTCGGCTTTCGCTGGCAGTCGCCGACGGCCTCCTCGGTCTTGCAGTCGGAGATCATCGACATGGTCGAAGGCAACATCGCACCCGAGAAGCTGGCCGCCGATATTCAGGCCGCCGTCGCCACCTGGTTCAAGCCGAAGCAGTGAGGAGCCGGGCCGGTCGCATCGCGGCCGGCCTCTCGCCGGACAGAACGTATGGCCAACCTTCACCGTACAAGCAGCCTGAAACGCACGCAGCAGCGCATGGCCGTGCTTTTCATCCTGCCGGCGCTGGCCGTCTATGCGCTCTTCGTCCTCTATCCCCTGGCGATGTCGCTGTGGGGCAGCTTCTTCATCTGGAAGGGGCTGCGCATGGTCGAGTTTGCCGGTTTGTCGAATTTCTCGCGGCTGTTCGTCTTCCCGAGCGGCGCGCGGCTCTACGGCGCGCTCTGGCACAACACCGCCTGGTTCTTCGGCATCATGGTCTTCCAGAACGGCATCGGTCTTTTGTTCGCCTGGCTGCTGTTCCTGCGCGACAGGGGCGCGGCCTTCTTCCAGTCGGTGTTTTTCTTTCCGGCGGTGCTGAGCCCGGTCATCGTCGGTGCGCTGTGGCGGCTGCTCCTGGCGCCCGGCGGCGTAGTCGAATGGGCGCTGAACGGGCTTGGCCTGCATGAGGGCAGCCTCACCGTGCTCGGCAACAGCCACACGGCCCTCGGAATGCTGATCGCCGTCGACGTCTGGAACTGGATGGGCTTGCCGGTGCTGATCTACACGGCCGGCCTGCGGCAGATTTCCGGCCAGATCTTCGAGGCGGCCAAGCTCGACGGCGCCGGCAATGCACGCATGCTGTTTTCGATCGCGCTGCCGCTTTTGATGCCGGCGCTCGGCACGCTGACGACGCTGTCGTTTATCAACACCTTCAACCAGTTCGACATCGTCTATGTCATGCAGGGCGTGCAGGGCAATCCGAGCTACGCGACCGACACGCTGGTGACCTATTTCTACCGGCTGGCCTTTGGCGCCGAGGGCGCTGTCGGCATCACGGATATCGGGCTGGCGCTGGCCTTGGGCACCGTACTGTTCCTGATCCTCAGCATCGGCACGCTTCTGATGCTGCGCTTCTTCGATCGCCGCACGGTGCAGTTGTGAGCGCGCTGGCGATCCCGCACAGGACCTTCTCGCCGAGACTGGCGCGGCTGCCCGGCTGGACGGTGCTGGTCTGCTGGACGGCCGCGGTTCTGCTGCCGCTCTACATCCTCGTCGTCTCCTGCTTCAAGACGACCGCCGAGATCTATGACAATCGGCTCGGCCTGCCGCAAAGCTGGGCCTTCGACAATTTCGTCCGGGCGTGGACGCGCGCCGATCTCGGCCACAATTTCATCAACAGCCTGATCGTCACCGGCGGCGCGGTCATTCTCACCATCGTCGTCTCGGCGATGGCCGCCTATCCGCTCAGCCGCTACCGGCTCGGCTGGAATGCCATCATGCTCGGCCTGTTCCTGTCGGGCATCATGCTGCCGATCAGGCTGGCCTCGGTCGAACTGTTCACCTTGATGCGCAAGCTCGGCCTGCTCGATTCGCTGACCGGGCTGATCCTCGTCTATTCGGCGATCCGCATTCCCTTCGCCGTCTTCATCTTCGCCAACTTCATGCGCGTGTTGCCCTCCGAACTCGACGAGGCGGCGCGCATGGATGGCGCCGGCGAGGTCCGCATCCTGTTCCAGATTATCCTGCCGATGGTGAAGCCGGCGGTGTCGATCGTCGCCATCTTCACGGCGATCGCTGTGTGGAACGACTTCTTCTTCCCGCTGATCTTCATCTTCGACGACCGCTACAAGACCGTGCCGCTGGCGATCAGCGTCTTCGTCGGCCAGTTCCGCACCGACTGGGGCCTGGTCTTCGCCTCGCTGGCGATCTCCATGGCGCCCATCCTGATCATGTATTGTCTGCTCGCCCGCCAGATTCGCGAAGGCGTCGGCGCCGGGGGAGGCATGAAATGATCGAAGACAGGATCTACGCCGCAAGCTCCATCCTGGTCGTCGGCGCGCACGCCTTCGATGCCGAGGTGATCGCTGGGCCGCTGGCCGCCGCCGCCGTTAAACGCGGCGCTTCGGTGACCTTCCTGCACCTGACCATGGGCGAGCAGGGGCATCCCTGCCTCATCCCCGCGCATTATTGCGTGCAGAAGGAAGAGGAAGCGGGCAGGGCCGCCGAGCGGCTTGGTGTCAAGGTGCGCAGCCTCGGCCTGCGCGACGCCTTCCTGCCGTCGGACGACGAGACGGCGCTCGAGGTATGCGACATCATTCGCGAACTCAAACCCGAGATCGTCATCACTCATTGGCACGGCAGCTGGCACAAGGACCATCGCGCCGCCGCGCATCTGACGCAAACCGGCATCTTCTACGCCGCCCTGCCGACGGTAGCCAGCGACAACCCGGCGCACACGCCGCAACTGCTCCTGTTCGGCGAGAACTGGGAGGATGATGACGGTTTTCGGCCCGAACATCTCGTCGATGTCAGCGACGGCTTCGAGGCCTGGAGCGAGGCGGTCAAGGAGTACGAGTTGGCGCGGGGCCTGAGCAGCTTTCCCTATGTCGATTACTACAGCGCGCTCTACCGGTTGCGCGGCTGCCTGCGCGGTACGCGTTACGCACAAGCCTTCGCGGCGGCGTCGCATTCGTGGAATGCCGGCAGCGGCCTGTTCGCGCCGCCGTTCGGCAAGGGGCCCGGCCGATGACGCGGGTTCTGGCCATCGATCTCGGCGGCACCAATCTGCGCGCCGCCGTCTTCACCGGCGATGTCGGCGCGCTGGACATGCCGAGCCGCGAGCCGGCGCCGGCAAGCCTTGATGCGTTCGTCGCCCGCATCCAGGCGCTGCGCGCTGGAGCCGGGGCGGTCGAGGCGCTCGGCATCGCGGTGCCCGGGCTCGTCGAAGGTGTCGTCTGCCGCTGGATCCCGAACCTGCCGTTTCTCGACGGCGTCGACGTCCAGGCCCTGTTTCCAGGCCTGCCCGTGGCGCTCGGCAACGACGCGCAGATCGCGCTGCTGGCGGAAGCCGTCGAGGGTGCGGCAAAAGGCATGTCGGATGCGATCCTGCTCGCCATTGGCACCGGCATCGGCTCGGCGGTGCTGGCCAACGGCCGCATCGTTGCCGGCGCGCATGGCGGCGCCTGCTCGTTCGGCTGGGCTTGCGCCGACATCAAGGATCATGGCGAGGAGCGCAGCGGCTGGCTGGAGCGCGTCGCCTCGGGCCGGGCGCTCGATGCGCTTGCCGGCCAGATCGGCCTCACCGATGGCCGCCAACTGATCGCCGCCGCTCAGGCAGGCGAACTCGCAGCGCAGACCTTGCTGGAAGTGCCGGCGCGGCGGCTCGGCACGGCGCTGGCCGGGGCCGTGGCGCTTCTCGATCCGCAGGCGGTTTTGATTTCGGGGGGACTGGCCGAGGCGCTGGAGGTGATGCGGCCGCCGCTGCTTGCCGCGCTGCGGCGTCAGTTGCCGGCGCATCTGCGTGGCATCGATGTCCGGCCCGGCCGGTTCGGTCCGGGTGCCGGTCTTGTCGGCGCGGCGCTGGCTGGTCGCGCCGGGAAAGAGTGGAGACAGGTGCGATGAGCGAAGCGAGCTTTCAGCAGCCGGACCGCAGACGCCCGGAGCCGCTCTGGTATCAGGTCGAGGAGGCGATCCGCGCCATCGTCAAGAGCGGCGAATGGGCGACCGGCGACCAGATCCCGGCGGAAGACCGGCTGTGCGCTCTGTTTGGCGTCAGCCGCATCACCTTGCGCCATGCTCTGCGCAATCTGGAGGAAGGCGGGCTGCTGCGGCGCGAGCATGGCCGCGGCACCTTCGTGCGCTCGACCACGCTGGTGGCCGGCACGCGCGAGCTGACCAGCTTCACCCAGGAAATGGGCAATATGGGCGTGGTCGCCGGCTCGCGCCTGCTCGATTGCAGCCTGACGACGGCCAATGCTGCGGCGGCCGGCGCGCTGGAGATCGAGGAAGGCGATCCGGTGGTGCGCATCCGGCGTCTCAGGTTGGGCAACAACGAGCCGATCGGCATCCAGACGGCGCAGCTTTCGGCGGCGCGCGTGCCGGGGTTCCTCGACGCCGGCCTGCTGCAAGGCTCGCTCTACGAAGCGCTCGAGCGTCACTACGGCATCGTGCCGGTGGCCGCGCGGGAAAACTACCGCGTCGGTGCCATTGGCGCGGCGGACGCCGAGCTGCTCGACCTGCCCGCCGGCAGCCCCGCCTTCATCGTCGAACGCATCACCACCGACGAGCGCGGGCCTTTCGAATTCACCGTCTCCATCATGCGCGGCGACCGCTACGAAATCCGCTCGACACTGCGCGCCGGGCGCGTCCCTTCGAACCCGCGAAGCTGATCCACCCTCCCAAGCAGACACTTAAACAGGAGTACCCACGTGTCCGATCTCTACATCCACCGTCTCGCCGCTCTCATCGACAAGGCAGCGAAAACCAACGAAGAGGCCTTCGGCGAGGCCTCCACCCGCTTCGCCGATTCGCTTGAAGGCGGCGGTCTGGTCCATCTCTACGGTTCGGGCCATTCGGTGCTGCCGGTGCAGGAAGTGTTCCCGCGCTACGGCAGCTATGTCGGCTTCAATCCGCTGACCGACCCGCGCGTGATGTGGCACAACGTGCTCGGCGCCGGCGGCGTGCGCGAGCTTCTGTGGCTGGAGCGGACCGAAAGATACGCCGAGAAGTTCCTCGATCACCAGCCGCTCAACAAGGGCGATTCCATCATTATCTTCGGCCATAGCGGCCGCAATTCGTCGGGCATCGACACCGCGCTCTACGCGAAAAAACGCGGCATCTTCGTCGTCGCGGTGACCAGCAAGAACAATCTCGACAAGCCTGCCACGCATTCCTCCGGCAAGCGGCTGGCGGATGCGGCCGATCTCGTCATCGACACCTGCTCGCCGATCGAGGACGCCATCGTGCCGGTCGAGGGCTGGAGTCGTCCGGTGTCCGGTTCGTCGACGGTGCTCGCCATGATCCTGGCGCATGAGCTGATTGCCCGCACCGCCGAGCAGCTCGCCAAGCGCGGCATCGAACTGCCGGTCTTTGCCTCGCCGACGATCGCGGGCGTCACGCTGCACGACACCGACGTCATCTACGGTGTCTACCGCGAACGCATGCTGGAAGCGCAGAAGAAGCACCTGCCGACTTTCCAGGCAACGATGCGCGGCGAGTGATACTAGGGGCGGGGGAGGCGCTGCCGCGCCTTCCCGGCGCGATCACCGCCCCAAAAGATTGCGCTCGACGGTTTTCAGATGCGCCAGCATGGCCTGGCTGGCGCTCTCCGGATCGCGGCGCAGCAGCGCGTCGAGAACCGTCTGGTGTTCGCTGCAATAGATGCCGCGGCGCTCCTCGGAAAAGGAGCGCTTCTTCATTTCGAACCACGGTGCCTGATTGCGCAGGATGCGCATCAGATTGTGGATCTCCTTGAGGAATTCGTTGCGCGAGCAGGCGAAGATGCGGTGATGGAACTCCGCGTCCCAGTGTTCGAAGGTCGGCATGTCCTGCGCTTCGCAGGCGATCTTGTGCGCCTCGCGCACCGCGTTGAGCTCCATGGCGCTGGCATTGGTGGCGGCGAACGATGCCGCCGCCGGTTCCAGCAGCTGCCGGATCTCCATCATATCGGCCGGGCTGGTGCCTTCCATCCGGCCGACAACCGCCGCCATCGAGGCTGGATTGGTGGCGGTCAGGAAAGTTCCGCGCCCGACATGGCGCACCACCGTGCCGTCCTCCTCGAGGAAGGAAACGGCGCGCCGCACCGTGTTGCGCGCGACACCGAACTCGCTCGCAAGATCGCGTTCCGGCGGCATGCGGCCATTCTCGATCCACTCGCCCGAGGAGATGCGTTTTTTCAGGACGGTGGCGATATCGTTGGCGACGAGCTTTGGCATGCCTGGCAACTTTTATCTGATCCGATACTGAACCACGCATATCAGCTTCCTGCGCCGCCGTCCATTACGCAGCGCCGGTGCGAGTCCGCTTAAACTGGCCTATCGGGGCCGGATACTTTTGGTACGATCAGCCGAGATTCCACTTGCGGCCTAAACCAATCGGCGATAGCGTGTAGCGAAAGAGCAAAAAATTGGCTCAATATTGGTTCAGGGAGGAACTGGATGCGGGTCGCGACTTTTTCGATATCGGGCGAACGTCGCGTCGGTCTGGTCGACCTCGATGCCCAGACCATCGCGCCTTTCGATTTTTCGGTCGACCAGGCCATGTCCGGCATCTTGGCGCTGGTCGAGCGCAACGGCGCCGGCATCCCGCGTACCTTGTCGCCGATCCCGCTTGCGCAGGTCGAGATCGAGGCGCCGATCCCCCAGCCGCGCCGCAACATTTTCTGTGTTGGCAAGAACTATCACGAGCACGCGCATGAGTTCGCCCGCTCGGGCTTTGATTCCAGTGCCGGCGCCGGCGCGATCCCGAAGCACCCGATCATCTTTTCCAAAGTGCCGGAATCGGTGGTCGCCAACCATGCCAGCGTGCTGATCGATCCCTCCGTCTCGACGGCTATCGACTACGAGGCGGAACTCGCCGTCATCATCGGCAAAGGTGGACGCGGCATTTCCAGGGAGAACGCGCTCGATCACGTCTGGGGCTACACCATCGTCAATGACGTCACCGCGCGCGACCTGCAGGGCAAGTACAGCCAGTGGCTGATCGGCAAGTCGCAGGACACGTTCTGCCCGATGGGCCCCTGGGCGGTGACCAGGGACGAACTCGACCTGGCGACCGCCGGAATAAGGTGTTTCGTCAACGAGGATCTGCGCCAGGATTCCAGGATATCGCTGCTGATCTTCGATATTCCCACCATCATCGCCACCCTGTCGCAGGGCATCACGCTGAAGTCCGGCGACATCATCGCCACCGGCACGCCGGTCGGCGTCGGCATCGGCTTCGATCCACCGAAATACCTGAAGGCTGGCGACGTTGTGCGCATCGAAATCGACGGCATCGGCACGCTGGAAAACCGCTTCGCGGAGCATGCTCAATGACGACGGTGACGGTTGGCCAGGTCGTTGCCGAAACTGTCGGCGAGGGGGCTGCCGTGGCGATGATCCACGGCCTTGGCGGCACCTCGAACATGTTCCAGCCGCAGATGGCGGCATTGTCCGCCTATCGCGTCATCCGGCTCGATTTGCCGGGCTCCGGCCGTTCGCCGCGTCCGATCGAGCCGCTGACCATCGAAGGCATGAGCGAGGCGGTGATCCGCGCCTTGGCCGGCATGGGGGTCACGTCAGCCCATTTCGTCGGCCATTCGATGGGCACCATCGTCTGTCAGCAGATCGCGGCGGCGCAGCCTTCGCTGGTTAGGTCGCTCGCCCTGTTTGGGGCCTTGGCCGAGCCGACCGAAGCGACACGGCAAGGGCTCGGCAAGCGGGCGCAACTGGCGCGCTCGGGCGGCATGGCCGACATAGCCGACCAGATCGTCGCCAACGCGATCTCGGCACACAGCAGGGAAACCTCGCCGGCGGCAGTCGCCTTCGTGCGGGAATCGATCACGAGGCAGGATCCCGAATCCTATGCCCGCACCTGCGAGGCGCTGGCCAAGGCGACCGCCGTCGATGCGCGCCGGATCTCGGCGCCGACACTGCTGGTCACCGGCGATGCCGACACGGTCAATCCGCCCGGCGTCGCCCAGTCGCTTGCTGATAAAATCAAGGGCGCCATATTCTCGTCGCTGGATCGGTGCGGACATTGGGCAACGGTCGAGAGCCCGCGCGAAAGCACCCAAAAGCTCGCTGATTTTTTGAGACGGGTTGATAGGTGAGGAATTCTGATCGGGCGTAAACTTATGCGCTCGGCAAGTTGGGAGGCTTGTGATGGCAGACGACAGCTGGAACGGCAACGGCTCGGGCAGCACGCTGTTCACCAATGTGCGCGTGCTCGACGCAACTGGTGAATATCCCTACACCGGCGAGGTGCTGGTGCAGGGCAACCGCATCAAGCAGATCACCAAGGGTTCGTCGCGCTTCGGCTCGTCCTCGTCGTCTTCCTACAGCGGCGGTGCGGCGGGGGGAGCAACCATCATCGACGGCATGGGCGCGACGCTTATGCCCGGCATGATCGACGCGCATCTGCACCTGTCCTGGAACAACGCGCCCGGCATCGATCCCATCCAGATGATGGAGGTCGAGGAACACATGCTGGTCACCATGGAGATGGCCAAGCTGGTGCTCGACGCCGGCTTCACCGCCGGCCGGGGCGCTGCCGCTGCCAAGCCGCGCCTCGATGTCGTGGCCAAGAAATTCATCAACCAGGGCCGTTTCCCCGGACCACGCTATCTCGCGGCGGGTCCCGAGATCACCACGGTCGGCGGTCTCGGCGATTCAGCGCCCTCGCACATTCCGCATGAGGGGCTGAACCTCGGCCTCGTCGTCTCCGGCCCCGAGGAAATCCGCCGCACCGTCCGCCAGCTGATCAAATACGGCGTCGATTCCATCAAGCTCAATTTGTCCGGCGAGAGCATCACCGGCATGGGCGCCGAGGAAACGCCGATGTCGGAGGAGGAGGTTGCCATGGCCGCCTCCGAGGCGCGCTGCCGCAACAAGGTGCTGTCGGCGCATGCGCGCTCGTCCGGCTCGGTCAAGCAGTGCGTGCGCCACGGCATCCAGAACATCTATCACGCCTCCTTCGCCGACGAGGAAGCGCTCGACATGCTCGAGGCGGTCAAGGACAAGCATTTCGTTGCGCCCGGTATTGCCTGGCTGATCAATACCGCGCGCCATGCCGAGCAATGGGGCATCAAGCCCGGCTCGCCACTCTCGCTCGAATATGAGCGCGAACTCGAAATGTGCGTCGACACGATGAAGAAGATGCATCGGCGCGGCATTCGTGTGTGCATCGGCGGCGACTACGGCTTTGCCTGGACGCCGCAAGGCACCAACGCCAAGGACATTCAGACCTTCGTCGAGATGCTCGGCTTCTCGCCGATGGAAGCGATCCAGGCCGGCACCAAATATGGCGGCCAGATCATGAACATGGGCGACGAGCTCGGTCTGATCAAGGAAGGCTACCTCGCCGATATCCTGCTCATCGACGGCGATCCGATCTCGGATGTGCGCATCCTGCAGGACAAGAACCGCATCCTCGCCATCATGAAGGACGGCAAGTTCCACAAGGCGCCGCGCATGAACGAGCAGCGCCGGCGGCTGACGGCATGAGCCTGCTCGACCAGCCATCCTCGTCGTCCGGGCTGTCCTCGGGCGATGGCATGACGCGCGGGCAAGCGTGGGGCCTTGTTGGCCTGCTCGCCGCCGCTGTCATCGCATGGCTGGTCTTTGCCGTCTGGCCCGATTGGCTGAACGCCATCCTGATCTCGAAGAAGGCTTTCGTCAGCGCCATCCTCAACGGCATTACGCTGGCCGGCCTCTATTTCCTCGTCGCCTCGGGCTTCACTCTGATCTTCGGCCTGATGCGCAACGTCAATCTCGCACATGGCTCGCTCTATCTGCTCGGCGCCTATATCGGCTACGAGGTCACCAACCGCACCGGCTACTGGCTGCTCGGCGTCGCCGCCGGCTTCGCGGTGCTGGCCATCGTCGGCGTCGTCATGCAGGTCTTCGTCTTCCGTCGCCTCGAAGGCGACGACCTGCGGCAGACCCTGGTGTCGATCGGCATTTCGATCGTCGCCGCCGACCTGATGCTGGCGGTGTGGGCCGGCGGCACTTACCAGATCACGACGCCGGAATGGCTCGACGGCGCCTTGACCTTGCCTGTCATCACGGCGGTGCGTTCCAACGGCGCCTCGGTCTTCCTCACCTATCCGCTCTACCGCGTCGTCGTGCTGGCGGCGGCGATCGTCATCGGCGTCGGCCTCTGGCTGATGCTGCACAAGACCCGCGTCGGCATGATGATCCGCGCCGGCGTCGACGACCGCGCCATGCTGCAGGCCTCCGGCGTCAACGTGCACGCGGTGTTCGCCATCGTCTTCGCGGTTGGCGCAGGTCTTGCCGGTTTTGCCGGCGTCGTCGGAGGGTCGGCACTGTCGGTCGCGCCCGGCGAGGACGTGCGCTACCTCCTGGCGTCGCTGGTCGTGGTCATCGTCGGCGGCATGGGCTCGATCACTGGCGCGGCCATCGGCGCGCTGCTGATCGGGCTGGCCGAACAGATCGGCCTCGTTTATTTCCCGACCTATGGCATCGTGCTGACCTTCGTCATCATGGTGGTGACGCTGGCGGTCAGGCCGCAAGGCATCATGGGGAAGGCAAGATGAGCCTCGCCATCGCCACCGACAGCACCACCACACAGCGGAACTGGCTGGAGAAGCTTGGCGCCGGCAACATCATCCTTGCCGTCGCACTGGTACTTTATCCATTGGTCGCGTCCGATTTCTTTCTGACGCAGATCGGCGGCTATTCGCTGATCTTCGGCATGCTCGGCCTGTCGCTGATGCTGCTCGCCGGCTATGGCGGCATGGTCAGCCTGGCGCAGATCACCGTTGCCGGCATATCAGCCTATGCCATCGCCATCCTCGGCAACAACAATTCCAATATCCTCGGTTTCGGCTGGCCGTGGTGGTTGGCGGTGCCATTCGCCGTGCTCGCGGCGGCGCTGGCATCGGCGCTGATCGGCTGGATCTCGGTGCGCACCGAGGGCATCTACACGATCATGATCACGCTGGCGATCGCCACCGCGACCTACTATTTCGCCCAGCAGAACTACGCCATCTTCAACGGCCATTCCGGCTATGCCGGCATCCGCGCGCCGGCCTTCTGGGGCATCGGTTGGCGCGACGCCAAGCCCTTCTATTACCTTTGCCTCGGCCTGGCGGCGCTGTGCTACGCGGCGGTGCTTTATGGCTCGCGCTCGACCTTCGGCATGACCTTGCAGGCGATCCGCGACAACCCGCGCCGCATGCGCGCGCTGGGCTACCATGTCACCGCGCACAAGGTGTTCGCCTGGCTGCTCTCCGGCGTCATCGCCGGTCTGGCGGGCGTGCTGCTGGTCTGGTTCAACGGCCGCGTCTCGCCAGGCACTATCGGCGTCGATGCCGCGATCGATGTCTTGATCATCGCCGTCATCGGCGGGCTGCGCCATCCGATTGGGCCGTTCCTCGGCGCGCTCGTCGTCGTCCTGATGCAGACCTTCGCCATCGACATCGTCGGCGCTGAGCGGTTCAACACGCTGATCGGCCTTGTGTTCCTGGTGATCGTCTTCGTCTCACCGGACGGAATTCTTGGGTTGTGGGGGAGGATCAAGCCACATCTTGCCCAGGAGTCCTTGCGTCCCGGCGCCTAGCGACCGGGATGGAATGAACCACTGCAAAACGAAATCAACGGGAGGAAAAAACATGAGGATGCATAGACGTACCTTACTGGCGCTCGCGGTGTTCACCGGGCTGACCGCGCCGTCGATGGCGCTGGCCGCCGACGACACCGTCAAGATCGGCCTGCTCGCCACCTTCGAGGGACCGTTCACGGTGCTTGGCGAGGACGGCGAACGCGGCGCCATGACCGCGGTCGAAGAGATGAAGGGCATGGTCGCCGGCAAGAAGATCGAGATCGTCAAGGGCTCGTCCGACGCCTCGCCCGACAGCGCGGTGCGCGCGGCGCGCAAGCTGGTCGAGCAGGACGGCGTCAAGGTGCTGGTCGGCCCGCTTTCGGGCGACGAAGGCATCGCCGTCAAGGACTACGCCAAGACGCAGCCGAACGTGACCTTCATAAACGGTACGTCGGCCGCGCAGGACACCACTTTGCGCAATCCGGCGGAAAACTTCTTCCGTTTCTCCACCGACGGCGCGCAGTGGATGGCCGGCCTTGGCACCTATGCCTTCAAGGACAAGGGCTATAAGAAGGTCGCCACCGTCGCCGAGGACTATTCCTTCCCCTACACGCAGGTGTTCGGCTTCATGGCCGAGTTCTGCAAGGCCGGCGGCCATGTGCCGTCGAAGTCGTGGGTGCCGATCGGCAACAAGGATTTTTCGTCGGTCATCGCAGCCATTCCCGAGGACGTCGATGCGATCTATGTCGCGCTCGGCGGCGCCGACGCCGTCAACTTCCTGACCCAGTACCAGCAGGGCGGCGGCACCGCGCCGCTGATCGGCGGTTCGATCACCGTCGACCAGACGGTGCTGACTTCGAAGGGCAAGCTGAAGGACGTGCTCAAGGGCACGCCATCGGCCGGACCGACCGCCGACACCAATGACGCGCCGGCGTGGAAGGCGTTCGTCGAGGCCTACAAGAAGCAGCCTGGCGCCTTTCCGTCGCCCTCGCTCTTCGCCCATGGCTATTATGTCGACATGAAGGCGACATTGCTCGGCCTCGACCAGGTCGGCGGCGATGTCTCCGACGGCGGCAAGAAGCTGCGCGACGCGCTGTCGAAGCTCTCCTTCGACACGCCGACCGGCAAGGTGTCGCTCGACAAGAACCGCAACGCCATCGCCGACATCTTCCTGACCGAGGTCACCGAAGGTGCCGACGGCAATCTCCTCAACAAGCTGGTCAAGGTCGTGCCGCAGGTCAACCAGACGCTCGGCATTCCCGAAGACGAGTTCATGAAGCTCGGCGCGGTCAACCGCGACAATCCGAGCTGCCCGTAACAGCCAATATCGAATGCAGCCGCCAGTGACCGAAAGCCTCGCAGCAAACCGCCTCCAGAGCACCGGTGCCTATGCGCTGGAGCTCGATGGCGTGGCGCGGCATTTCGGGGCGCTGGTGGCGCTCTCGGGCATCACCATGAGGATCGCGGCCGGAGAACGGCGCGCGGTCCTCGGCTCCAACGGCGCCGGCAAGACCACGCTGTTCAACGCCGTGACCGGCGACTTCATGCCGACGTCAGGGCGCATACGCTTCTTCGGCGAGGACATCACCGACCTGCCGCCGCATGAGCGCATCCGGCGCGGCCTGCGGCGCACCTATCAGATATCGCAATTGTTCAAGGGCCTGTCGGTTCTCGATTCCATCTTCCTTGCCTGTCGCGGCGTCTCGAGGCGGCGCTTCTCGCTGCTGCGGCCGGCCGCGTCGGACGTCAACATGGTGCAGGCGGAATCGATCCTCAACGCCGTGCATCTGGAAACCTATCGCGACACGCTGGTGGCGACGCTGAGCCATGGCCAGCAGCGCCAGCTGGAGATCGCCCTGGCGCTGGCTGGTGCGCCGCGCTTCATCCTCTTCGACGAGCCGGCGGCTGGCCTGTCGCCAACCGAGCGCCGCGACCTCGTCGCCATCCTCAACGCACTGCCCAGGCATATCGGCTACATCATCATCGAGCACGATCTCGACGTCGCGCTGCGCGTCTCGGAATATGTCTCGATGATGCACAATGGCCGCCTGTTCAAGGAAGGCACGCCGCAGGAGATCGAAGCCGACCCGGAAGTCCAGGAGATCTATCTCGGGGGCAAGCATGGCTGAGCGTGCCGGGAAGACCGCCAAGGCAATGCTGCGCATAGAAGACCTCCAGGTCTTTTATGGCGAAAGCCATGCCTTGCAGGGCGTTTCGCTGACGCTGGAAAGCGGCGTGCTGTCGGTGGTCGGCCGCAACGGCATGGGCAAGTCGACGCTCTGCAACACCATTGTCGGCCTGAAGCGCGCGAAGTCCGGCTCGATCCGCCTCGACGGCCGCGAAATCACCTCGCTTGAGCCGCACGAGATTCACCGTCTCGGCGTCGGCTATGTGCCGCAAGGCCGCCGCGTCTGGCCGAGCCTGACGGTCGACGAGCATCTGCGCCTCGCGGCCGGCAACAGGCGCGACGCCTCCTGGACGGTCGAACGGGTCTACCAGACCTTTCCGCGTCTGGCCGAACGCCGGACAAATGGCGGCTCGCAGCTTTCGGGCGGCGAGCAGCAGATGCTGGCGATTTCGCGTGCGCTGCTCAGCGATCCCAAGCTGTTGGTGATGGACGAGCCGACCGAAGGGCTGGCGCCGGTCATCGTTGACCAGGTCGAAAAAATGCTGGTCGATCTCGCCGCCGAGGGCGAGATGGCGGTGCTGGTCATCGAGCAGAACATCGGCGTGGCGACCTCGGTGTCGAACCAGGTCGCCATCATGGTCAACGGCCGCATCAACCGGCTGATGGACGCCAAGGCGCTGGCCGCCGACCGCGAACTGCAGCAGCGGCTGCTTGGCGTCGGCCGCCACGCCGAGGAAGCGCCCGTCACGCTGGCCGAAGCCGCGCAGGCCAGGGAGCAACTGGCGAAAGTCTATCGCGTCGACCGTACCGGCACCGCATCGGGCGAGCCGATGCCTCAAGACGGCGTCTACCGACCGGTCGTCGAACTGCCCAACCGCTGGAACGTCCCGGTCACCGAATTGCGCCAGGCGGCGGTCGACAAAACCGCCCCGCAGGACGATCCGAAAAAAATCTTCGCCATCCCCTTTGCCGAGCGCATCGGCAGGACCGTGCTGGTTGTCGGCACCTTCGATACCAAGGGCAAGGAATTGCGCTTCATGGCCGACCGGCTGAAGGCGCTGGGCCTGCCGGCGCGTACGGTCGACCTGTCGACCTCGGGAAAACCGACCAGCGCCGACGTTCCGGCCATGCAGGTCGCCGGCATGCATGTGCGCGGATCCTCCGCCGTCTTCACCAATGACCGCGGCGGTTCGGTCAGCGCCATGGCGGACGCCTTCGCACGCTGGATCGAGCGCGAGCCGCGCATCGGCGGCGTGATTTCCGCCGGCGGCTCCGGCGGCACAACGCTGGCCACCGCAGGCATGCGCGTGCTGCCCGTCGGCATTCCCAAGCTGATGGTGTCGACGGTGGCGGCCGGCGATGTCGCCAAATATGTCGGCGGCGCCGACATCATGATGTTCCATTCCGTGGCCGATGTGCAGGGGCTGAACTCGATTACCGAACAGGTGCTCTCCAATGCCGCGCACGCCATGGCCGGCATGGTCGCGCAACTGCCCGATGCCGAGGCCTGGGAAGCCAAGCGCAAGCTGGCGCGGCCGGCGGTCGGCATCACCATGTTCGGCGTCACCACGCCTGCCGTGCAGGCGGTGACCAGACGACTCGAAGCCGACTATGACTGCCTCGTCTTCCACGCCACCGGCATAGGCGGGCGGGCGATGGAAAACCTCGGCGATTCCCGGCTGCTGTCAGCCTTCATCGATCTCACCACGACCGAAGTGGCCGACATGATTGTCGGGGGCGTCTTCCCGGCGACGCAGGATCGCTTTGGCGCGGCGATCCGCACCGGACTGCCCTATGTCGGCTCGGCCGGCGCGCTCGACATGGTCAATTTCGGCCCGCGCGACAGCGTGCCGGACAAATTCCGCAGCCGCAAATTCGTCATCCACAATCCCAACGTCACACTGATGCGCACGACGCGTGACGAGAACCGCGCCTTCGGCGAATGGATCGGCGCGCGGCTCAACGCCATGAACGGCCCGGTGCGGTTCCTGCTGCCCGAGGGCGGCGTTTCCATGCTCGGTGCGCCCAGCCAGCCCTTTCATGATCCCGAGGCTGACAACGCTTTGTTCGAAGCGATCGAGAGGACCGTTCGCCAGACGCCGCAGCGCAACGTCGAGCGGGTGCCGGCCAACATCAATGACCCGGCCTTTGTCGACGCGGTGATCTCAGCGTTCCACGCCATCACGCCGAAGCTGCAGAGGCGGGCATGAAGAATTGGACTTCGCCGCCCGACGGGTGGATGTTTGAAAATACTGCCGGTCGCCTCGCGCCGACCGCATTGTCTTGGGGAGGATAGATCATGGACGCGCAGACCTTTGGCGCTTTCCTGTTGTGGCTGATCATTGCGGCGATCGTCGTCGTGATCGCCGTCTACATCTTGCGCTGGCTCTATCGCCGCTCGACCAAGGAGACGGCGTTCGTGCGCACCGGCTTCATGGGCGAGAAGGTGGTGGTGAATGGCGGCGCTTTCGTCATTCCGGTGCTGCATGAGATCACCCCGGTCAACATGAACGTGCTGCGCATCGAGGTGCGCCGCGAGGACGCGCTGGCGCTGATCACCCGCAACCGCATGCGCGTCGACCTGATCGCTGAGTTCTTCGTCCGCGTCGGCGCGCATCGCGAACTGGTGGCCGCCGCCGCGCAGACGCTCGGCCGCCGCACGCTGCAGCCCGACAGCCTGCGCGAATTGCTGGAAGGCAAATTCGCCGGCGCGCTGCGCACCGTCGCCGCCCAGATGACGCTGGAAGAAATGCATGAACTGCGCGGCGACTACGCCGCCAAGGTGCGCCGGTTGGCGGAGGAGTCGCTCGCCGCCAACGGGCTCGAGCTCGAAAGCGTCGCCATCGTCGATCTCGACCAGACCAGTCTTGAATATTTCGACCCGTCCAACGCCTTCGACGCCGAGGGCCTGACGCAACTGACCGAATCGATCGAGACCCGGCGCCGCATGCGCAACGAGATCGAGCAACGCACGCTGGTCGATATCCGCAACCAGAACCTCGACACCCAGCGCAAAGTGCTGGAGATTGACCGCGACACCGAATATGCGCGCCTCGAACAGGAGCGCGAGGTCGAGATCCGCCGCGCCGCGCAGCGTTCCGAACTCGCCATAGAGCGCGCATTGCGCGACCAGGAGTCCGAACAGGCGCAGCTTTCCTCGCGCGAGGCGGTCGAGAAATCGCGCCTCAATCAGGAGCGCAACATCACGCAGGAGCGCATCAACAGCGAGGAAGAGACGCAGCGCCGTGAGATCGCCCGCCGCCGCTCGCTCGACGAGACCGAGATGAAGATGCGCGAACTGACCGAGCGCGAGCAGATCGCACTCGAATTGTCGCTGGAGAAAGCCCGCATCGAACGCGAAGGCGCGCAGCGTGAACTCGAAATCCAGCGCAAGAAATTGCTCGAGGTGGCCGAACTGGAGCGGCAGATCGCACTCGCCGAAAAGGCGCTCGAGGTGACGAAGGCGGAAGCTGAGAAGCGCCGCGCCGAAATTTCCGAGAACCAGGCGACCGAGACCGCACGCATCGCGCAGGAGCGTGCGGTTGATGAAGTGCGGATCGCCAGGGAGCGGCATCTCGAAGCGCTTCAGATCGCCAAGCGGCAGGCCTTCGAGGAGGCCGAGATTTCGGCCGGAGAGGAGGTCGAACGGGCCCGCATCACCACCGAGCGCGGCATCGAGGAAGCGCGGCTGATCAAGGAACGCGACATCCGCCAGCTTGGCGTCGACCGCGACCAGAAGATCGAAATCGCCGAAATCCAGAAGGCGATCGACATCGCCAAGAAGACGCAGGAGCGTTCTTCCGCGATCGCGGCGTCCGAAGCCGTGCGCGCCAAGGCCATCCAGGCCGAGGAACAGGCCTTCACTGCCCGCGAACGTGAAATCGCCGAGCGCCGCAAGCTGACCGACCTGATCGGCGCGCAGCGCGAGGCCGAGCGCGAGGCGCTGCGAGTCACATCCGCTGCCGACGCCGAGATGAAGGCGGCCAAGAGTCTGGCGGAAGCGCAGAAGATCGCGGCGCTGGCATCGGCCGAAGCGGAGAAGATCCATGCCCTTGCCGCGGCACAGCGTTACGAAGTCGACGCCGCCGGCAACCGCCAGCTCAATGAGGCCGAGAACCTGTTGTCCAGCGAGGCACGCGCCGGCCGCCTGCGCGGCAAGCTGCTCGACCACATGGAAGGCATCATCCGCGAAAGCGTCAAGCCGATGGAGAAGATCGACGGCATCAAGATCCTGCATGTCGATGGCATCAATGGCGGGCAGGGCGGTAACCGCAACGTCACCGACGAGGTCATCGACTCCGCGCTGCGTTATCGGGTGCAGGCGCCGATGATCGACAATCTGATGAAGGAGATCGGCATCGAGGGCGGCTCGCTCGGCCGCATGACCGACGTGCTGCGCGACGCCAAGGACATTTCCAGCCTGACCCGCGACAAGAAGGGCAAGGGCAAGGGCGCCAAGGACGACGATGACGACCGCGATCATTGAGGTGAACATCTGCGCTGCCCCTCACCTGCCTGCCGGCATCCTCTCCCCGTATAGTGACGGGGAGAGGGGCGCCGTCATCGACGGTTTCGCCAGCAGCCAGCGTTGCAAGGTGGGCGCCGAGGTAGCGGCCAGCCTCTTTCTCCCCGTCACTATACGGGGAGAAATGTCCGGCAGGACAATGAGGGTCGGCGCTGACATCAACAGGGAGGGCACACCCAAGCTCGGCCTCCATCGTTCCACTCTCGGCCAGCAAGCATGACCAAGGTCTATGTCTCTTCGGTCATTCCCGCACCGGCGGCGGAGGTCTGGAAGATCGTGCGCAATTTCAACGGTCTGGCAGGCTGGGCGCCGTTCGTCGCCGAAAGCCGCATCGAACAGAATGCGCAGGCCGACCAGATCGGCTGCATCAGGAATTTCACGCTCAAGGACGGCGGTCGCATCCGTGAAAGGCTGCTGGCGCTGTCGGATTACGACCTGTCCTGCAGCTATGCGATTCTGGAAAGCCCGATGGCGGTGGAGAACTATGTCGCCACGCTATCGTTGACGCCGATCACCGACGGCAATCTGACGCTCGCCGAATGGCAGGCGGAGTTCGACTGCGCTGACGATCGCGAGGCGGCACTCATGCAACAGATCGGCAATGGCGTGTTCCAGACCGCGTTCACCGCGTTAAAGCACCGGTTCGGGCGCTGACGCCGGCCGATGGTCAGGGTTTGCCAGAGCACGATCATCGATGCACCGATCGACGAGGTCTGGGCGATCCTGCGCGATTTCAACGGCCATGATCGCTGGCACCCGGCGATCGCCTTCAGCGAGATCGAAGGCAGCGAGCCGGTCGATGCCGTCGGCTCGGTGCGCCATTTCAGGCTGAACGACGGCGGCGAATTGCGCGAGCAATTGCTGGCGCTGTCCGACAAGGACCGGCGGCTGAGTTACTGCCTGCTCGAAGCGCCGCTGCCGCTGATGGGCTATGTCGCCTCGCTGCGGCTGAAGCCGGTGACCGACGGCGACGCCACCTTCTGGGAATGGCGCTCCGAGTTCAACCCGCCAGCGCATCGCCGCGACGAGCTGGTCAAGCTGGTCACCGAAGGCATTTATCAGGCCGGCTTCGCCGCCGTGCGCGCTCTTCTGCGGCGAAACGCCGGCGCGCCGTTGGAGGCGCGATCATCGCCAGCGATCGTCCCGCCGGCCTCATCCGCAAGCGCGCCGCTCGTCACCTCAAGGGCTGCCGCGAGCCATGCCGAAACGACCCACGCGATCGTCGTCGAGCGCTATGGCGGACCGGAGGAGTTGCAACTCAGGGACTTCGCCTTGCCTCTGCCCGCGCCGGACGAGGTGCGGATCCGTCACACGGTGATCGGTGTCAATTTCATCGACGTCTACTGCCGCACCGGGTTCTTCGACCTGCTGCAACCACCTGGCGTCCCGGGCATGGAAGCCGCCGGCGTCATCGAGGCGGTTGGTCCGGCGGTATCGGGTTTCTCAATCGGCGACCGGGTCGCCTATGCCTGTCCGCCGGTCGGCGCCTACAGCGAGCGGCGCAACATGGCGCCCGAACTGCTGGTTCGTCTTTCCGACGATATTTCGGACGAGACCGCGGCTGCCGGCCTGCTCAAGGGGGTCGCCGCGAGTTTCCTGCTGCACGATGTTCATGCCGTGAAGACGGGGGACATCGTGCTCATCCATGCGGCGGCAGGCGGCATTGGCCAGTTGCTGGTACAGTGGGCGCGCCATCTCGGCGCGACAGTCATCGCCACCGTGTCGAGCGACGACAAGGCGCGCATCGTCGAGCGGCTCGGCGCCCACCATGTAATCGTCTATTCCCGCGACAACTTTGCCGAGGCGGTCATGCGGCTGACTGGTGGCAGGGGCGCGAATGTCGCCTACGACGCGGTCGGCAACGACACGTTTGCCGGCTCGCTGGCGGCGCTTGCCGTGCGCGGCCATCTCGTCAGCTTCGGCCAGGCTTCGGGGCCGGTAGGCAATTGGGACATCGGCCGCTTCGCCTCGAAATCGATCACCGTTTCACGCCCCAACTATGCCCACTACACCGACACGTCGGAAAAGCTCGGCACCCATGTCACCAGGTTTTTTCAGGCGCTGCGCCAGGGTGTGATCAGGGTCGAGACGCCGACGCACTACGATCTTGCCGATGCCGCTCGCGCGCATCGCGATCTGGAGGATCGTCGCACGACGGGTGCCCTCGTTCTGGTGCCACGGGCATGACTGTCGGGATCAGCCGGTTGCGCTGGCGTAGATGTCGAGAACATCCGTCACGGCTGCGATCAGGAGTTCCCTGGCCTTTGGGGCGACGGATCCGCTCGCTACCGCGCCGTCGAGGCGGCCGAGATACTGGCTGATCAGCGGCGAGGGGATGTCGCGCTCGCCCAGCGCCTGCATCAGCGCGTCCACTGCCTGCCGCGCCGCCTGCGCCGGCCAGTAGTAGCGGATACGGTCACTGTAGGAAAAATGCCGCTCGCTCCGCTGCTCGGCTTCGCTGCCGTGATAGTAATTCTTCCAGTTGCCGGGCGCCTCCAGCATGACGCGCTCCATCGCCGCCGGCAGGCTTTCCCGAGCCGGGTCGGGAGCAAGAATGTCGGCGATGTGGCTCAAACCGTAGAGCGCTTCGCGCAGCGCGAAGGTCAGCCAAGGTCCGACTTTCAGGATGGCGAAGCCATCGTCGACAAGTGCCGTCAGGGCCGCGACCGGCTGGTAGTCGGTCGAATGCGCCTCGAAGACGAATTGCGGCAGGTCCCGCAGCGTGCCGGCCAGCGCCCGGGCGCGTTCGGGCCGGTAGGTGATGACCTCGGCATTGCCGAATTCGACGCCGGGCTGGACGACGACGCCAATCGCCCGCGAGAAGGCATGGTCGAGGCCACGCTGGTGGAAGGCCTGCTGGTGGATGCGCACCGTCTCGCCAGCCGCTTCCGGTGTCGTCACAGCCAGATGGTCCATCGCTTCCAGGGCACCGCCCGGCACCGGCACTTCCGTGCCGATCACATAGACAGGCTTGGCGCCGGCTGTTCGTTCAACCGCGGCCTCCGCCACCTCGGCCAGTTCGGCGGCGCGCGCGGCGATCGTCGCGTCGGGTGGTGCGGCACCTTCGCCGGCACAGCCCATGCTGGCGTCCAGGTGGATCTTGGTGAAGCCGGCCTCGGCATAGGCGTCCACCATGCGCGCTGCCTTTTCCATCGCCTCGGGCGCCGGCAGGTGCTTCCAGGGATTGGGGCCGAGATGGTCGCCGCCGAGCACAAGCCTGTCCAGGGGAAACCCGGCCTTGCCGGCGATCGTCTCGACGAAGCGGCGGAAATCGCCCGGCGTCATGCCAGTATAGCCGCCTTCGTGGTTGACCTGGTTGCAGGTGGCCTCGATCAGCACATCGGCGCCGCGCGCCTTGCCGTGGCGCAGCGCCGCTTCGATGACCAACGGATGGGCCGAGCAGATCGAGGCAATGCCGGCGCGCTCGCCGGCCGTACGACGCTTTGCTATGGCGGCCAGCCTGTCGGTCGCCTGGCTCATGCCGGTGCTCCGGTCCTGGCGGTCGCGACGAACGCCTCGACAGTGGCCAGCGAGGCGATGCCTTCCATCGGGCCCTTTTTCGTCACCGCCAGCGCGCCGCAGCCATTGGCGATCTCGAGCGCCCTCCTAGGTGCTTCTCCACGCAGCCAGAAGGCGACGAAAGCCGCCGCAAAACAATCTCCGGCGCCGGTCGGGTCGATTTCCTCGACGACGAAGCCGGGTGAAGCGATGCGCCCCGACCGGTCGTAGTGAACGGCGCCCTGCGCGCCCTTCTTGACGACCACGGCGGAGATGCCGCGGTCCAGCATTTCGCGCGCCGCGCTCTCCTCGTCGGTTGCCTCGGCGAAGGTGAAGAGTTCCGGCCCGCTCGGCAGAAAAACATCGGTCTTGGAGAGCACGAAATGCAAGGCGTCGCGCATGCCCGGCAGATCGAGCATCTCCTTGCGGATGTTGGGGTCAAAGGAAACCGTTCCGGCGCGCGTCTTGACGGCTTCGATCCCGCTGCGGACAACCTCGATCACCTCGGGCGAGAACAGCGATGTGCCCATGACGTGAAAATGGTCGGCGCCGGCCAGCAGCGCGCGCGCTTCCGCACCGATCTCGAGCAGCCCGGCGGCACTTTGCTTGATGTTGTAGACGAAGTGCCGGCTGCCATCGGTCTCATAGGTGACGAAGGCGGTTCCGGTCGCGGCACCCCGATGGACGGTGATGGCCGAGATGTCGGCGCCGTCGGCGCGCAAGCGCTCTATGTTCAAATGGCCGAAATCGTCGTCGCCCACTGCCGCGATCAGCCCCGCCGGCTGACCGAGCCGCGCCGCCTGGTCGATGAAGATGGCGGGAGCGCCTGACGGAAACGGGCCGACCAGCGGGCCGGCGGCGCGAAAACTCTGGCCGATCCGCTCGGCCATGATCTCGACCAGGATCTCGCCGGCGCAAACCAGTTTCTTCATGTCCTCACCATCTGCCGGACTCTGGTTGCCGTACGCTCCCCCCATGTCCGTGCGAGTTCAAAACCTAAGTTGTTGTTTTCAGAGCGTCAATAAATAATTTGGCGTGCGCAATACTTTTGCGTTGTACTGGAAACGTGGAAATTTGACTGAATAAGTTCGGTCAAGCAATGCTGCCTCATCGCGACGGTCGCAAGACTGATTCTGGCAGAGCGCGAAGGCCAGCATTGAGGATTAAAGGGGCTGAAACATAGATGGCGGAGAAGACCCACCGGACGATGGATGATTTCGCCAGGGCGTCCGGCGTGTCGCGGCCGACCCTGTCGAAGTATTTCGATGATCCGGCCAGCGTGAAGCCGGCGACACGGGCGCGCATCGAGGCCGCACTTCGTTCCTCCGACTATCAGCCGAATGTTTTCGCCCGCAATCTCAACCGCAAGCGCACCCGCAATGTCGGCATCGTCGTGCCGACGATCACCGATCCGTTCTACGCCGAGATGGTCAGCCGCATCGAACTGCGCTGCCGCGACGAAGGGTTTTGGCCGATCGTCATTTCATCGCACGGTTCGCCGAAGCTGGAGGCGGAATCGGTCAGGACGCTGATGTCGCTGAAGGTTGCCGGCGCCATCGTCGCTCCTTTGGGACGGGTCTCCGAACCCGGCGTCTTCGAGCGGATGAGCGAGGACATCCCGATCGTCTATTTCGACACTTACATCGAAGGCGACACGCCGTTCGTCGGCAATGACAATCACCAGAGCACCTCGACGATCGTCGATTATCTCTGCCGGTCCGGCGAACCGCCGGTCTATGTCGACATTCCGCATGTCAACCACAATTCGGGCGAACGCCTGCAGAGCTATGTCGACACGATGCACGCCGCAGGCCTGGAGCCCACCGTTCTCAAGGCGGCGGGCGACTACAGCTGGGACTTCGAGCGCATCGGTCACGAATGGATGGACAGGACGCTCGAGAAAGGCGGCCTGCCGGCCCGCACGCTGCTCTGCGCCAATGACCGTCTCGCCTTCGGCGTCATGTCGGCCGCCTTTTCGCGCGGGCTGAAGATCGGCCGCCGCGCCGATTGCGATTTTCGCGTCGCCGCCCACGATGATCATCCGCTGAGCCGCTACACCTGTCCCGCGCTGACCACCATGGCGCAGGACTTTGCCGCCATGGCCGGCCGCAGCGTCGAGATCCTGCTGGCGTTGCTGGACGAGGCCGATCCGCCCGGCCATGATCTGGCGCGCAATGTCAAGCTTGGCGCGACCCTGGTGATGCGTCAGTCGGCCTGAGCACGCGTCTGCAGCTGAAGCCAGGCCGCCGCCTCGCTCACCGCTTGCCGCGCGGCCAGGATGTGGCGGCCCATGGAGACGAAGCCATGGATCTGACCCGGCCAGTGCCGCAACACCAGCGGCACTCCGTCGGCGCGCAGGCGCTCGGCATAGGCCGTGCCTTCGTCGGCAAGGATGTCGTGGCCGGCGACCGCGACGAAGGCCGGCGCCGCGCCGGCAAGGCTGGAGACCAGCAGCGGCGAAACGCGCCAGTCCGCGATATCGTCCGGCGTTCGCACATAGCGGTCGCGGAACCAGGCCATGGTGGCGGCGGTGAGCCCGAAGCCGTCACCGAAACGCCGGTAGCTGTCCGCGATCTGGCGGGCATCGGTGTTGGGATAGATCAGGATCTGGGCGGCAAGCGGCGGCGCCAGTCCGTCGCGGGCAAGCAGCGCCAGAACGGCGGCAAGGTTGCCGCCGGCACTGTCGCCGGCGACGGCAATGCGGATTGGATCGATGCCGAGGTCTCCGGCATTCCCAGCCATGAAGCGCAGCGCTGCCGCGCAGTCCTCGAGCCCGGCGGGAAACTTGTGCTCCGGCGCCAGCCGGTAGTCGGGACAGATGACGACCGCGTTGCCGAGATTGGCCAGCCAACGGCAGATCTCGTCATGTGAATCGAGATTGCCGATGACCCAGCCGCCGCCATGCAGATAGAGCACGGCGCGCGCCCCCATCCGCGCCGCGCCGATACCGCGATGGATGCGGATCGTCACCGGGCCGTTCGGCCCGTCGATCTGCCGTTGCTCGGTTGCCGCGACCGGCTCGCGGTCGCCCTGCTGGGTCGGGAATGAAGCGATATAAGCGGCCCGCGCCGCCGCCACGCTGCCATTCTCGAACGGCTCGCCACCGGCGGCCCGGCCGATTTCGAGGGCACGCTGTGCATCCGGATCAAGTGTCATCGTGATCTCCGCTGGAGGTCAGGCGAGCAGGCCGCGCGCCTCGTCTTCGCTGAGCAGGGCCGGCTGGACGACGTCACCGGCAATGGCGACCGAGCTTTTCGTCTCGCCCGACCGCAGGATCGCTTCCATGATCTCCAGCACATGCAGCGCCAGATTGCCGGACGCGCGCGGCGCTGCTCCCGTCTGCAGCGAACGTGCGAGATCGGCGACGCCGAGCATGCGGTAATTGGCGCGGTCGGGCGCTGCGTAAGGCCAGTTGCGGGCGCCGTAGAGTTCGCCTTCGCTGGCGAAATCCTTCCACTCCGCGCCGCGTTCGGACAGCGAGACGGTGCCGCCGAATGTGTCCGGGTCGGGCAGGCGCAGCGAGCCTTCCGTGCCGTGCAGTTCGATCGGATGGTTGGAATGCCTGAAGACGTCCCACGATGCGCCGAAGGTGACGGTGGCGCCGGAGCGGAATTCGAGCAGCGACAGCACATTGGTCGGGGTGCCGACCTTGAACGTCGTGTTCTTGAACGGCCCTTCGGCCGATATCAGCCGTTCCTCCTGGCCACGCGTCGCCATCGCCATGACGCGCGCGGCCGGACCGAGCAGGTTGACCAGCATCGTCAGATAATAGGGGCCCATGTCGAACACCGGGCCGCCGCCCGGCTGGTAGTAGAATTGCGGGTTGGGGTGCCAATGCTCCATGCCGCGTCCCATCATGAAGGCGGTGCCGGTGACCGGGCGGCCGATGGCGCCCTCATCCATAAAGCGGCGCGCTTTGCGTCCGGCCGCGCCAAGGAAGGTATCGGGAGCCGAGCCGAGCAGCAGGCCGCGTTTTGCCGCTTCCGCCACCAGGCGCCGGCCGTCGCTGGCCGAAGTCGCCAAGGGCTTTTCGGTGAAGACGTGCTTGCCGGCGGAAAGAGCGGAAAGCGAAATGTCGAAATGTGCGGCGGGAATCGTCAGGTTGAGGATGAGGTCTATCTCGGGGTCGGCCAAAATAGCATCGACGCTCAGCGCCCGGATGCCGTATTCCTTGGCCCGCAACGCCGCCATCTCGGCGGAAAGATCGGCGCAGGCGCGCAATTCGATGCCGCCGAAAAGCGCGGCGTTGCGCAGATACGTCATCGAGATGTTGCCGCATCCGATGACGCCGATGCCGAGTTTGGCTTCTGATTTTGCCTGCATTTTTTGTCGTACCTCCCAATGCGTTCACGCCGGCCCGATCCGTCGCCACGGTGGCGGATCGCGTCCGAAATCGCTATACAGCATTTTAAATATTGACGCGCGTAAAATTTTTATAGAACATGCGGAAATGCTGGCGCGATAACGGGAGGCTGCCGGCGCTTGGGAGGAGAAGATGACAGGCAAAAATCGGCCGGGCGCCGACCCGAATCTCGTGCGTCAGCCGCGCATTGAATCCCGGCCACGCGGCCGTGGATCGCGACGGCTTCAGGCATAGATCACCTTGGCCACGGTCCTATCGAGCTGGCTGCGTATCGGGCCGGACAGGCCATCGTCGGTGATCACCACATCGACACCCGACAGCGAAAAAGCCTTGGAGGTTCCGCTGACGCCCCATTTGCTCGAATCCGCGAGCAGAACCACGCGCCGGGCCATGCGCACGAGGTTTCGCTTCGTTCGCGCCATGTCTTCATTCACGTCGACCACATCCAGTGAGGAGTCGATCGCATGCGCTCCGACAAAGACCTGATGCGCCACCAAGCCGCCGAGAGCCGTGTCGGCATCGGTGATCAGCGTGCTCACCGTGTCTGGATAGACCCGGCCACCGATCATGTGAACGTCGAGCCCGGGCCGATGCATCAGATGCTGCACGATATTCATCGCCGTGGCCGCGACCACGACATTGCTGAGCGGCGGTAACTGCATGGCAACCTGCATCAACGTCGAGCCGCCGTCGAAGATGACCGACTGGTTGTCCTCGAACAGTTCCACCGCCGCCCGGGCGATGCGTTTCTTTGCCTCGATGTTGGTTTGCATGCGCCGCGCGAACGCCGCCGAGGTCGAATCGGTGGTCCGGGTCACCGCACCGCCACGGGTCTTGGTCAGCAGTCCCTTGCGGTCCAGTATTTCGAGGTCGGAGCGCACCGTGACTTCCGACACGCCGAAATCGTCGGACAGGTCCTTGATGCGAACCTGTCCGCTGCGTTGCACCTCGCCCAGGATCGCTTGGCGTCTCTGCTCTGACAACATTGCCCCGTCCTTGCCTCCACGCGCCAGGCGATCGCCATGGCCTCGGTTCGTCACACCCAAAATACGCAAATTCGAAAGCTTTCGAAAGATTGATTTTGTGATTTCTTTCGCAAACACTGCGTTTGGGATTTTGAAATCAACCGATTGGAGAATTTTGCAGTCATGAGTCTCGGAACCAAGGTGCGCCTTGCGCGCCTCTTCTCACATCCATCGGGGAACCTTTTTGGCGGCGCGGTCGACCACTTCGTCGGCTATGGCGACGTGCGCAAAGGCGGCCTTGCCGACCTGCCGGGCGCGCTCGCTCGCGTCATGGAAGGTAAGCCCGACTACGTCAGCATCCAGCCCGGCACCGCGCGCCATCTGTGGCCGCAATACGCGGGCAAGGCTTCCCTGGTCATCCAGGCCGGCTGCTTCACCCCGGACGATCGCATCAGCGAACTGATTGCGACGCCCGAGGACGCGGTGCGGGCTGGCGCCGACGCGCTGGCCGTTGCCATTCCGGTGCGCGGCGCGACCGAGGGCAAGTACATTCGCTGGCTGACAGATTCGGTGAACGCGGCGGCCCGTTATGGCATGCCTGTTGTGGCGCATATCTACCCTCGCGATTTCACCGACGGGGCAAAGATCGTCTTCACCCCCGACGAGATCGCCTATGCGGCGCGCATCGGCTACGAGTCCGGCGTCGACGTGATCAAGATCGGTTACACCGGCGATTTCGAGTCGTTCCGCGAGACCGTTCGGACGTGCCCGGTCCCGGTTGTCATCGCCGGCGGCCCGAAGACCGATACGCTGCTCGGCGCCCTTCAGCAGACGGCGGACGCCATCCGTGCCGGCGCGCGCGGCGCCGTGGTCGGCCGCAATCTCTGGGGGCATGGCGATCCTCAGAAGGCGGCGACCGCTTTCCGGGGCGTCATCCATGACGGGCTCTCGGCGCAGGACGCCCTGGCCAAGGCGGGTGCCTGAACCATGCCCACCGTTCCCTCAATCCTCGGCTTCGGAGCGATCTCGATCGACGACATCGTCTATGTCGATCAGCCGTTGTCGGCGGGCAAGGGGAAGGTTCTGCAAAGCGCCCGGACTTTCGGCGGAAATGTCGCGACGGCGCTTGCCGCCGTCGCGCGGCTCGACGGAAGCGCCGGGTTCATCGGATGGCTGGGCAGTGCCGTCGACGACGCCGTGCTGTGCGATCTCGTTGCGAGCGGTGTAGAAACCGCGTTCGCGCCGCGCCACGTCGACGCGCGCCCGGTGCGCTCGCGTATCACCGTCGGTTCGGACGGCGATCGGTTCATCGCCTATGACGACGAAGCGATGCTGGGCACCGCTCCGGATTTTCCGGACGAGGTTCTCAGCCGCGCGACCGTGCTGATCGTCGACAGTTATGCGATCGGGTCGCTGGATGTCGTGGCGCGGGCTCGCGACCTCGGCCTTGCGATCCTCGGCGACGTCGAATGGAGCAGCGGTCCAGCCACCGAAAGGCTGATCGCGCTCTGCGACCATCTCATTCTTCCCCTCGGCTTTGCGCGGACCGCCACGCGCCGCCGATCGCCGGCCGAGATACTCGATGCATTGTGGTTGCCGTCGCGGTCCGCCGTGGTTCTGACGGATGGCGGCAGGGGCGTCTACTATCGCGGACGCGACGAAGCCGGGCTGTGGCACCTGCCTCCGCACCGGGTTGAAGTCGTCGACTCGACCGGCGCCGGCGACTGCTTTCATGGCGCCTACGCCCTTGCATTGACGCGCGGCGCCGACACCGCGGGCCGGGTCGCATTCGCGGCCGCTGCTGCGGCTCTTTCGATAACGGGGCGGGGCGGGCGTGAGGCGCTTCCGACCGACGATCAGGTCAAGGCACTCCTGGCATCGACGAACGCGCCGTCGGCAGTCGAACTGAAGCATGCGCGGCTCCATACCGCAACAGAGCCCGAACTATCCGAGGAAATATCTCGCAGGTGAACACAAGCCGAGGATAATCATAAAAATCAGTGGCTTGGACTTGTGGAGGGAGGAAGATGGCAGAAGTCGTTCTTGAGAATATCTGCAAAACCTACGGGAACAATTTTCACGCAATCGACCAGCTGAATCTGTCGGTCGAGGACGGCGAGTTCCTGATACTCGTCGGGCCGTCCGGTTGCGGCAAATCCACCGCGTTGCGGATGATCGCGGGATTGGAGGACGTCACCAGCGGCAGCCTTCGGATCGGCGGTATCGACGTCGTCGACATGCCGCCCAAGGACCGCGACATCGCGATGGTCTTCCAGAGCTACGCGCTCTACCCGCATATGACGGTGTTCGAAAACATCGCCTTTTCGATGCGGCTGGCCGGCAAGCCAAAGGCCGAGCGCAAGAAGCGCGTCGACGAGATCGCCAAAACCCTTCAGCTGACGTCTCTGCTGGACAGCAAACCCGCGAACCTTTCGGGCGGACAGCGTCAACGGGTTGCGATGGGCCGCGCCATGGTGCGCGAGCCGGCCGCCTTTCTCATGGACGAACCCCTTTCCAATCTGGACGCGAAACTGCGCGTGCAAATGCGCGCCGAAATCACCAGCCTGCAAAAGCAGCTCGGCGTAACGACCATATACGTGACCCACGACCAGACCGAAGCGATGACGATGGGGGACAGGGTCGCGGTGTTGAAAGGCGGCGTGCTGCAGCAGGTTGACACCCCCAAGAGACTCTATGAATCGCCGGTGAACGCTTTCGTTGCCGGGTTCATCGGGTCTCCTTCGATGAACCTTTTCGAGGCAACCCTGAGGGGCGACGAACTGACGTCCGGCGCCTTGGCCATCCGTTTGCAGGATGCGGCCTTCGTCCGCAGGCCGGGCTTGAGGTCCTATGCGGGACGCAAGGTCGTGTTCGGGATCCGACCCGAGGATCTCTATGACAGCAACCTCGAATCGGGCCGCAAATATCAGACGATACCGGCAAAGGTGACCTCGATCGAAGAACTCGGATCCGAACACATCGTCCATCTCAACATCGATGCGGTCCGGGTGGACTCCGGCGACCCGGACGCGGTGCAGGATTTCGGCCTGGCGTCGAACGCGGTGGCGAGATTCGAACCGGCCAGCACGGTCCGCGCCGGCGCGGAAATCCGCTTGGCCCTGGATGACGCCAAGCTCCATTTCTTCGATCCCGAGACGCATCTGGCGATCTGAAGACCCGCGGCAAGGCCCGCAGGCGAGGGTGAGGCGCCTGCGTAAGAAGACTTCTGAATAACCAGACGGTCGTCCGCATTGTGCGGTCGATCCCCAAAGAAGGAGGAGAAAATGACGTTTCGTATTAAACCCGCAATGCTGAAAATAGCCGCGGCCGCATGGTTGCTCGGCGCAACCGGCGCCCTGGCGGACACGACGCTGGAATTCACCCAATGGTGGGAGCCCGAATTGCCGGCTGGCTCGCTCAGGTCAATCATGGATGAGTTCGAGGCCGCGAACCCCGGCATAAAGGTGACGCTGGTCAGCGGCCCCTACGCGACCACGCGAGACCAGATCTCGGTTGGTGCTGCGACCGGAACGCTCAGCGACGTTGTCGGTCTCGACGGTGCCTGGGTGAACAATCTGAATGCGCAGAACGCGCTCGCCGACATGAATCCGATGATGGATGCGAGCAAGTTCGACAAAGGCCAGGTCGCCGATATCATCAAGGTGGACGGCAAGGCGGTGATGTTTCCGGTCGCCTCCTTCGTCTATCCGGTCTTCGTCAATCTGGATCTCGCCGCCAAGGCCGGCGTGACCAAGCTGCCGTCGACCCGCGCGGAATTTCTCGACGCCGCCAAGAAGATGACCGACGCCAACAAGAACCAGTATGGCTGGGTGCTGCCGCTGTCGCTGCAGTCTCCCGGCGGAGTCCAGAACGATCTGATGTCGTGGGTCTGGGCTTCGGGCCAGTCGATGATGGCGGACGGCAAGCCCGCCCTCGAGGGCAAGCCGGTGGTCGATATGCTGTCCTTCGTCAAATCGCTCAATGACGCCGGCACCATCTCGCCCGGCATCGCCACCAAGACCGAGCAGGAAAAGGTCGAGGAATTCGTCAACGACCGCGTCGGGATGATGATCGACTCGCTCGCGCATGTGAACCTCATCCGCAAGCGCAATCCGAAGCTGAACTTCGACCTGATCCCGGTCCCGGTCGTGGAAAACTATACCGGCAAGCGCGGCCTTCCCTATGCGTCCTGGGGCATCGGCATCTCCGCCGCCTCGAAACATCAGGAGGAGGCCTGGAAACTCGTCCAGTATCTGATGAGCGAAAAGGTGAACGCCAAGCTGGTCTCGCTTGCAAACGCCTTCCCGGGCAACGTCAACGCCAAACCCGACTTCGTGACGTCCGACAAGGCTTTCGGCAAGGCCTTCGAGATCTTCAAGACCGGCTATCTCGCCAACGAGTTCACGGGCCTGCCGGTGGCCGAAGACCTGATGACCCAGTTCGACGTGCAAGCCCAGAAGATGCTTGCCGGCGAGCAGACACCGGAAGAGGCGGCCGCTGCCGCGCAAAAGGGCTGGATGGCGAAATTCTGATCGGCCTGTTCCCCTTTGCTATCTTCGACCGGGTGGCCCGGCTTCGGGCAGGCCACCCGGCAACAACGGATCGGCAATTTGAGATGGACCTGTTTTTGAAGCTTACCTTCTCTTGAAGGCGTATCCCAAGGTTGGCACATGACCCGGCAAAAGCGCTCCCACCACAAGCTGAAACGAGCGGTCGCACCCTACCTCTATCTGTCGCCCTCGCTGCTCATCATCGGCCTTCTGATGCTGTTGCCGATGGTGACGGTGATTGCCTATTCGTTCCAGAACAGCGCCGTGCTGCGTCGTGACCCATCCTTTGCCGGACTGAAGCACTACCAGGCGATCTTCGACGACCCGGTGTTCTGGGCGTCGCTTTGGCATACGCTTTACTTCACATGCATGAGCGTCATTTTCCACATGACCATCGGCATGGTCTTCGCGCTCATGCTGAACAGCGACCGCATCAATCCGACGCTGCGCAACATTCTGCGCGTGCTCTATATCTTGCCCTGGCTGTTTACCGCGGTGATCATCGCCGTGATCTGGCGCCTGCTGCTCGAGCCGAATGGCGTGGTGAACAGCATTCTCATGCAGATCGGCATCATCGGTTCCAAGGTCGAGTGGTTTTCCTCGCCGCAGACCGCGCTGCACGCCGTCACCTTCGCCAACATCTGGGCGGGCTATCCGCTGTTCATGGTCAGCCTGCTCGCAGGCCTGCAAGGCATTCCCAAGGATTTCTACGAGGCCGCCGATATCGATGGGGCGAAGGCCTACCAGAAGCTGATCTTCATCACCATCCCGCAGCTGATGCCGATCATCATCAGCATCTCGCTGCTCGATTTCATCTGGACCATGCAGGTCTTCCCGTTGATCTGGATAACCACGGGCGGCGGTCCGATCTACGCGACCGAGGTCCTCAGCACCTACACCTACAAGCTGGCGTTCTCGAGCTACAACCTGTCACAGGCGTCGGCGAGCGCCGTGGTCATCCTGCTGATCTCGCTTGGCCTGACGCTGTTCTATATCCGTTATCAGAAGGCTCGGTAGTCACCATGAGGAAACGAAACTCTGGCAAAGACAAGCTGATCACCGTCGCGCTGCATGTCGCTCTTGCGGCAGGGCTGTTCTTCGCGGCCTTCCCGATCTACTGGATGCTGAGCAGCTCGTTCAAGTCGAACACCGAAATCTTTGCCCTGCCGCCAACCATCCTGCCGAAGGCCTTCACGCTGGAAGCGTACGAGGCCATCCTTGGCGATCCGGTAAAGCTGCGCTTCTTCTTCAACAGCTACTTCGTGGCGGGAGCGGTGACCGTGCTGACTGTGCTGATCGCCTTGCTGGCGGCCTATGGGTTCAGCCGCTTCAACTTCCGCGGCAAGGGCAGCCTGAATACAATCATCATCAGCACGCAGACGATCCCGCCGATCACACTTTTGATCCCTTTCTTCGGGCTTGTCGTCTCGTACGGCATCTTCGACACCTATGTCGCGCTGATCCTGACTTACCTGGTGTTTACGCTGCCCTACGCGATCCTTTTGATGACGGGCTATCTGAACACCTTGCCCCGCGATCTCGATGAAGCAGTGGCTGTCGACGGCGGTAGCAGTTGGACCGCACTCTGGCGGGTGATCGTCCCGATTTCACTGCCTGGTATCGTGGCGACGTCGGTCTACACCTTTCTGTTGTGCTGGAACGAATTTCTCTTTGCCCTGACGCTGACCAAGTCGACGTCCATGCGCACCGTCCCGATCGGCATCCAGCTGTTGATGGGGCAGCACGCCTTCGAATGGAACCAGATGATGGCGATGAGCGTGCTCGGCTCGCTACCGCTCTTGCTCATCTACCTTGTTGCCCAGAGGTACTTCCTCGCCGGCATGACCGCGGGCTCGGTCAAGTAGGATGTCCATCCCCAGGAGAACTGACCCGCGTATTGCAATCGATGATTGGACCTTGTCTGCTGGCAGGCGATATCGCCGCGGCCTCGTCCGTCATCACCGTTCCGCTACTCGTGTTGTTCTTCTAGCGCCACATCATCGCGGGGCGGCATCGAGAGTAAGCGGTATCAAGGAATGAAAGGATGAACGTGAAAGACCTCAAAGTCGGCTGCCAGACCTTCACCTGGGAAATGCTGGGAGACCGGTTTACCGGCGGCCCCGACGATCTCCTGAAGGCGATCGGCGATGGCGGCTATGCCGGCATCGAGATCACCGACACCATGATCGGCCGCTATGCCGGCAAGCCGGCCGAGTTCGCCGCTGCCCTGAAGTCGTCCGGGCTGACGCTCGTCTCCTTCGCCTTCGGCTCACGCAGCGGCTTCACGCTGAAGGATCAGATCGGCACCGATCTCGAAACCGCCAAACGCTGGATCGACTTCGTCGCCGCCTTTCCCGGCGCGCTGGTGTCGATGGGCTCGGCGACCGTGGTGTCCGACGGACCGCGCGCCGACAAATTCGCCATCGCGGCGGAAGTCTACAACAAGGCCGGCGAGCTCGGCCGCAAGGCTGGCGTCCAGGTGGCGGTGCATCCCAGTTCGCACCACAACACGCTGCTGTTCGACCGCGCCGACTACGACGCGATTTTTGCCTTGCTCGATCCCGACCTGGTCGGCTGGGTGCCGGACACCGGTCACATCCTGCGCGGCCACAAGGACATGGCCGACACGCTCACCACCTACCGTGACCGCATCCGCTACATCCACCTCAAGGACGTCGACGCCAGCGGCACCTGGGCGATGCTGGGCGAAGGCGTCTGCGACACACCTCAAGTCATCGAAATCGCCGGTACCGCGCCGCACTTCAACGGCTGGCTGGTGCTGGAAGAAGAATCCGACACGGCCGCCGCCGATCCGGCCGCGGCGGTCAAGACCAACCGCCGGACAATGCGCGGCTACGGGGCCTGAGCGATGATCATGAAACAGGACAGACGCCTCAGGATCGGGGTGCTCGGCTGCGGCCCGATCGCGCAGTTCGCGCATCTGGAATCCTGCGTCAAGGCCGGCAATGCCGACCTCTACGCTATCTGCGACGCGGCGCCCGATCTGCTCGCCCGCATGGGCGCCACCTACGAACCGCAGAAGATGTATGCCGACTATGACGCGATGCTCGCCGATCCGGAGCTGGAAGCGGTGATCGTCGCCACGTCGGATGCCTATCACGTGCCGATGTCGATCAAGGCGCTCGATGCCGGCAAGCATGTTCTCTGCGAAAAACCGATCGGCACCTCGGTGGAGGAAGGCGAGGCGCTCGCGGCGGCGGTCAGGCGCTCCGGCAAGGTGCTGCAGGTCGGCCACATGAAGCGCTTCGACCCGGCGCTGGAGGCCGCGCGCGACTTCGTCCGCGACGAGATGGGCGAGGTGCTGGCGCTGAAGGCCTGGTATTGCGATTCCACCCACCGCTACACCAACACCGATGCCGTGCAGCCGCTGCCCGTCACCAGCAAGCTGGCGAAAAAGCCGGCGGGAAATCCCAAGGCCGATCTCAGGCAATATTTTATGCTGGCGCACGGATCGCATCTGGTCGACACGGCCCGCTTCCTCTGTGGCGACATCGTCGCCGTGCACGCCCGCCTCAACGAGCGCTTCGGCGCCTATTGCTGGTTTGTCGAGACTGAATTCGCCAGCGGCGCGCTCGGCCATCTCGATCTGACCGTCGCCGTGCGCATGGATTGGCACGAGGGCTTCCAGCTCTATGGCGAGAATGGCTCGGTCATCGCCAAGACCTTCAACCCCTGGTACTTCCGCGCCAGCGAGGTGGACATCTTCCATGAGAAGGACGCGACCTCGCGCAAACCGCTCGGCGCCGACGGCCATTTCTTCCGCCGCCAGCTCGAAGGCCTTGCCGACACCGTGCTCACTGGCGCGCCGATGCGCGGCGCCAATGTCGAGGACGGCATCGCCTCGATCCGCGCAATGGTGGCCATTGCCCGCTCTGTTGTATCAGGCGAACGGGTTGAGCTCGCCTCGGTTTCGGGTGCCGTCTGATGCGCCTCGGCATCTTCGCCAAGACTTTTCCCGGCACCGACCCGGCCGTCGTGCTGGCCGCGGTCAAGCAGGCCGGATATGAGACGACGCAGTTCAATCTCGCCTGCGCCGGCCTGCCGTCGATGCCGGATGCGGTGCCGGCGGATGCCGTCGCTGCCATCCGTGTCGCTGCGCGATCGTCTGCCGTTTCGTTGGCGGCGCTCTCGGGCACCTACAACATGGCGCATCCCGACAGGACGGTCCGCGACGAGGGCTTGAGGCGCTTGGGGGTGGTCATCGACACTGCCGCCGCCCTTGCCATCCCGTTGGTCACGCTCTGCACCGGCTCGCGCAATGCAGCCGACCAGTGGGCATATCATCCCGACAACGCCACACCGGCCGCCTGGTCCGACATGGCCGCCGAGATGGAAAAGGCGCTGGCGCTGGCCGAGACCGCAGGCGTGGATCTCGGCATCGAGCCTGAGCAGGCCAACATAGTCACTTCGGCGAGTGATGCGATGCGCCTGATCGCCGAGATGGGCTCGAAGCACCTGAAGATCGTGCTCGACCCGGCAAACCTGTTCGAGCACGCGACGCCGGACGAGGCGCGCACCATCGTCGCCGCCGCGATCGATGAAGCCGCCGGCCACATCGCCATGGCGCATGCCAAGGACCGGCACGGTGACGGCCGCTTTGCCACCGCAGGGCAAGGCGTTGTCGACTTCCCGGATTTCGTCGCGCGGCTGAAGGGCGTGGGTTTCGATGGCGCGCTCGTCACGCACGGCTTGTCCGCCGACGAGGCTGCCGGCGTCGCCGCCTTCCTGCGAGGGTTGCTCTGATGGGCGCGGCGCCGACGATCATGCTGTGCGACGATGCAGCGCTCCGTGTCTTCGATACGGGGCAGGGCCTTCCCATCGTCTTCCAGCACGGTCTCGGCGGCGATGCCGCGCAGGTGGCTTTGAACTTTCCCGACAGCCCTTCGCGCCGGCGGCTGACCGTCGAATGCCGCGCGCAAGGCGGCGCCAGTGCCGGCAGCAAGCGTCCGTTCTCGATCGCGATGTTCGCCGATGATGTAATGAACGCGGCCGACGCAGCCGGAATGGAGCGTTTCGTCGCGGGCGGCATCTCGATGGGAGCGGCGATTGCGTTGCACCTGGCGGCCCGCCACCCGGATCGCGTCTCTGGTCTCGTGCTGGTGCGCCCCGCCTGGACCTTCGACGTGGCCCCCCAGAATATGCAGCCTTACGTCGAAGTGGCGGAACTCATCCGGCGGCTTCCGTTGGCTGAGGCGCGCGCGGCCTTCGCCTCCTCCGCGACCGCTGCCCACTTTCGCGACGAGGCGCCGGACAATCTCGCCTCGCTGCTCAGCTTCTTCGCGCGCGAAAACGCAACCGTTTTTGCCGAGGTGATGCAGGCGATCGCCAATGATGGACCCGGCGTGACGCGGGCCGAAGCTGCCGGCCTTGCGATGCCCACGCTCGTCATCGGCAGCGGCATCGATCTCGTCCATCCCTTGGCGACCGCCCGCGAACTCGCCAAAACCATCCCGAACGCAGCCTTCGCCGAGGTGAGCTCGAAAGCCACCGACAAGGATCGCCATTTCGCCGAAATCCGCGCCGCCATCGGCGGCTTCCTCGACAGAAATTTTAGCAACCAGGACCAGTCATGATCTCGAAACCTTTGTCAGGCCCGGCCGCCATCGCCGCATTGCCGCGCGATCGTCTGATCGCCGAATTCTCGCTCTGGTCGGCCAATCTCGCCAATTTCGAAAGCGATTTGAAACGCATCGAACCGCATGTCGATCTCCATCACATCGACGTGGCGGACGGCCATTTCGCGCCGTCCTTCCTGTTTTTCCCCGATCTCGTCGCCCGCATTGCCAAGCTGACGGCCAAGCCCATCCATGTCCATCTGATGGTCGATGGGGCAATCGTCGAAGAACAGACGCGTCAGTTCATCGAGGCCGGCGCCGACATGATCAGCGTCCATGCCGAGAATGGCGAGGCGGGCCTGCGCGCCGTGCGGCTGGCGCGCGAACTCGGCGCCGAGGCCGGCGTCGTGCTGAGGCTGGAGACCCCGGTCGAGGCGGTGACGCCTTTCGTCTCCGAGGTCGCTTTCGTCACGCTTCTCGGCACCGCGATCGGCGTCAAGGGCCAGGGCCTGTCGGAGAAAGCCTGCGACAGGCTGGGCGAGGCCCGCGCCATCCTGCGAAAGGCCGGCCGCGAGACGGCGGTGGTGCTCGCCGCCGACGGCGGCATCCGCCACGAAACCGTGCCGCTGCTGCGCGCCGCCGGCGCCGAGACGGTGGTGCTGGGTTCGCTCGCTTTCGGCGACAAGGATCTCGCCGGCCGCATCGGCTGGCTGTATGGGCTGAAGGTCGCGGCATGAGCATTGAAGCCGCCCTTGCGATCGATCTTGGCGGCACGGAGCTTCGTGCCGCCCTGGTCGACCGTGACGGCAAGATCCTGGCCTTCGCGGCGGTGCCGACGCAGGCGCAGGCCGGCCCCGACGTGGTGATCGGCCAGATCGAGGCGCTGGCCGCGACCATCCATGCCGAGGCGCCGGCACTGTCGATCCTCGGCGTCGGCGTCGGCGCGCCGGGTCCGCTCGATCCGCTGGCCGGCATCGCGGTCGGACCGCCGACGCTGGCCGGCTGGCAGGACGTGCCGCTGGCCGACATACTCGAGCGCCGGCTCGGCCTGCCGGTACGGCTGGAGAACGACGCCAATGCGGCAGCGCTCGGCGAATGGCGTTTCGGCGCCGGCCACGGCGCTCGCTCGCTGGTCTTCGTCACCGTCTCGACCGGGATCGGCGGCGGTGTCGTTGCCGACGGCCGCATCCTGCACGGCCGCCGCGGCCTTGCCGCCGAGATCGGCCACATGACCATTACCAACGAGGGCGAGCGCTGCGTGTGCGGCGTCATCGGCTGCTTCGAGGCCATCGCCTCGGGCACGGCGCTCGGCCGCCGCGCCAACGCTGCGACGTCGCCCCTGGACGGCTCGACGCTGCGCCGCCTCTCGGCAAACGCCGAGGTCACCGGTCGTCACGTGGTCGAAGCGGCACGGCTGCAGGACGACCTCGCCGTGGCCTTGCTCGAGGAGGAGGCCCGCTGGCTGGGCGTCGGCTTCACCAATCTCTTGCATCTCTATTCGCCCGATGTGCTGGTCGTCGGCGGCGGAATCGCCAATGGCCTCGACCTGATGGCGCCCGTCATCGGGGCGACCATCCGCCAGCGCGCCATGCGCGCCTATCGCGACGTGCCGGTGGTCCAGGCCCAGCTCGGCCGCCACGCCGGACTGGTCGGCGCGGCCAGCCTCGTCCTGTTCGACGATGGCGGCACATTGGCGGCTCCCATGCCTGCCGGCCCAAGCACATATCCGAAGAGGAGGAGGGACTTCAATGGCTGAGGTCAAGCTGCCCGGCCCTGTCTCGCGGCAAGTCGATCCGTCGCGCTGCCATCTTTTCGCTGCCGATGGCAAGGCCCTGGCGCCGCTGGGCAAAGCCGCCTGGCAGCGATGACACATGACAATGGCCGCAAGCGGTGTGCTTGCGGCCATGCTCCTTGGCATGAAACCGTGGATCACTCGGCGGGAACGATGTCCGCCGGCAGGCTGTCGTCGGCCGTGCCAGCCAGTGCCCGGGCCAGCTTGGCTTCGTCGAGCTCGCCTTCCCAGCGCGCCACGACCAGCGTGGCCACCGCATTGCCGACGAAGTTGGTCAGCGCCCGGCATTCCGACATGAAGCGGTCGACGCCGAGGATCAGCGCCATGCCGGCGACCGGCACGGAGGGAACCACCGAAAGCGTGGCGGCAAGGGTAATGAAGCCGGCCCCGGTGATGCCGGCGGCACCCTTCGAGGATAGCATCGCCACCAGCAGCAGCAGGATCTGATCCGATATCGACAGATGGATGTTCGTCGCCTGGGCGATGAACAGCGCCGCCAGCGTCATGTAGATGTTGGTGCCGTCGAGGTTGAAGGAATAGCCGGTCGGGATGACCAGCCCGACCACCGAGCGCTTGGCGCCGGCCTTTTCCATCTTCTCCATCAGCGAGGGCAGGGCGGCTTCCGAGGACGATGTTCCGAGCACCAGCAGCAGCTCTTCCTTGATGTAGCGGATGAGCGACAGGATCGAGAAGCCGTTGTAGCGGCAGACCGCACCCAGCACGACGAAGACGAACAGGAACGAGGTCGCGTAGAAAGTGCCGACCAGCATGGCGAGGTTGATGACCGAGCCGATGCCGTATTTGCCGATGGTGAAGGCCATGGCGCCGAACGCGCCGATCGGGGCTGCCCTCATCAGCACGCTGACCAGCTTGAACATCGGCGCCATCAGTGCCTGCAGGAAGTTGAGCACCGGCGCACCCCGGTCGCCGACCAGCGCCAGCGCGATGCCGAACAGCACCGAGAAGAACAGCACCTGCAGGATGTCGCCATCGGCGAAGGCGCCGACGATGGTGCCGGGGATGATGTTCATCAGGAAGCCGGTGACAGACTGGTCATGTGCCTTGGCGGCGTAGGTGTTGACGGTCGACGCGTCGAGCGTCGCCGGGTCGATGTTGAAGCCGGCGCCCGGCTGCACGACATTGGCCACGACAAGGCCGATGATCAGCGCCAGCGTCGAGAAGGTGAGGAAGTAAAGCATCGCCTTGCCGGCGACGCGGCCGACCTTCTGCAGGTCGCTCATGCCGGCGATGCCGGTTGCGACCGTCAGGAAGATGACCGGCGCGATGATCATCTTGACCAGCTTGATGAAGGCGTCGCCGAGCGGCTTCATGCTCTCCCCGATCGACGGATAGTAGTGGCCAAGCAGGATGCCGACGGTGATCGCCACCAGCACCTGGACGTAAAGCTGGGCATAGAGGGGCTTGCGCTGCGCGGCGGGCGCGGCGGATTGGTCTGCGATATGCATCGAACTCTCCCTGGCCGGAAGGGACGGACATGCGCCGTCCTGCGTGACTTCTCCCATCGCGGCGCTCCGGTTGCCCGCCGCTGGAAGAACTTTTGCAAGCGCCGTGCCAAATCGGAGGAAGGCCGGAATCCCCGGGTTTCGGCCGTTCCTGCCCCCGCTTTCGACGGAGACGTGTGCGGATTTCCGCACACGTCTTGTTTGCCCTGGCGGAATTTCGCATTAGACTGGGGGCCAAAGCCGTGCAGGGAAGGGAGAGGGCCGACGCCGCGACAGCGCATCGATAGCGAAACCCCTGGGTTTGCCGGCCGCGACCTGTTGCGCGAAGCGGTAGCGCGCCTGCGTGATGGGCGTTGGCTGCTTGCGGCAATCGCGCTCGCGGTGCTGGCCGGCGCGGTTGCCATTGCCGGCCGCATCGCCGCGGGCCAGGCGGCCGGCGAGCTGCGCGATGGGGCACTGGCCGCCTTGCCCCTGGCGGCGGGAACCTTGACCGGCGAAATCGAAAAGCAGCGTCTCGTGCCGCTGGTGCTGGCGCGCGACGATGCGGTGCGCGATGCGCTGCGCCGCGCCGGGAAGGTCGAGGAAACGGCTCTCGACGCCAAGCTGAAGGCGATAGCCGGCGATGCATTGGCCTCGGCCATCTATGTCATCGACACTGCGGGCATCGCGATATCGGCCAGCAATGCCGGCCAGCCGGACAGCTTTGTCGGCATCGACTATAATTTTCGCCACTATTTCACCGATGCGATGGCCAAGGGCGCTGCCAGTCAGTACGGCCTCGGCACGATCAGCGGCAAGCCGGGACTCTACCTCGCCGGCCGTGTCGACGATGCCGGCAAACCGCTTGGCGTCGCGGTCCTGAAGGTCGAACTCGGCGGTGTCGAAGCCAATTGGCGCGCAAGCGGCTTTCGCGTTTTCGTCACCGACGAACGCGGAGTCGTTCTGGCCACCAGCCAGCCCGACTGGCGGTTCCATGCGCTGGCGCCGCTCTCCGCCGCGGATGCAGCCGCCGCGCATGCCCAGCTTCAGTTGGACGCAGCCTTCGAACCGCTGCCGATACGGCGTGGCGCCGGTGATGGCCTGGCGACAATCGAGGAGGCTGGAAAATCGCGCCGGTTCGTCGAGGTGGTGCAGGACTTGCCTGGTGCCGTCCCCGGTTGGCGCCTATGGTTGCTGACGCCCGCCGATGCCGCCCTGACCGCCGCCGCCAACACGGCGCGCCTGACGACGCTGCTCGGGCTGTTGTTGACGGGCTTGCTTGCCTATGTGCTCACCCGGCGCCGCCGCACAAGCCGGCTGCGGCAGGAGGCGCTGGCCCGCATGAACATCGAGCTGGAGAGCCGGGTCAGCACAAGGACGGCCGAATTGACGCGATCGAATACGGCGCTTGCCGGCGAAATCGCCGAGCGCGAAAACGCCGAGGCCAAGGTCCGCCGGCTCCGCGACGATCTCGCCCAGGCCAACAGGCTCTCCATCCTCGGCCAGATCGCCGCCGGCGTCGCGCATGAAATCAACCAGCCGGTCGCCGCCATCCGTACCTATGCCGAGAATGCCGGCCGCTTTCTCGACGCCGGCAAGACCGAACCGGCGAGCGGCAATCTGACGTCGATCGTCTCGATGACCGAACGCATCGGCGCCATCACCAGCACCTTGCGCAGTTTCGCCCGCCGGCCCGGCGTTGCGGCATCGCCACTGCCGGTGCGCGAGGCGATCGAAGGTGCGCTGTCGCTTCTGTCCGGCCGCATCCGCGATTCCGGCGTCACCATCGTCAAGCCGCACGGCACCGCCTCGCCATTGGTGATGGCGAGCCGCATCCGGCTGGAGCAGATCCTCGTCAACCTGTTGCAGAACGCGCTGGACGCCATGAAGGACCGGCCCGATCCCCGCATCGAGATCGACCTCGCCGAACGTGACGACCGGGTGCTGATTTCGGTGCGCGACAATGGTCCCGGCCTCGGGCCGGAAGCCGCCGGAAATCTGTTCATGCCGTTCCAGACCACCAAGGAGAAGGGGCTTGGCCTCGGCCTGGTGATCTCGCAAGAGATCGCCCAGGAATTGGGCGGCACGCTGCGGCTCGACCCCGACACCGCCGGCGGCGCATCCTTCACCATCGACTTGAGGCGGATCGAATGACCGAGGGATCAGGGCTGGTGGCGCTCGTCGATGACGATGCGGACCTGCTGCATGCCACCACGCAACTGCTCGAACTTGCCGGTTTCACAGTAATTGCGCTGAAGGCCGCCGAAGCGGCGCTCGGCGTTGTCGACGAGAGTTTCGAAGGCGTGGTGGTCAGCGACATCCGCATGCCCGGCATGAACGGTCTGCAGCTCTTCGACCGCGTCAAGGCAGTTGACGCCGACTTGCCGGTGATCCTGGTTACCGGGCATGGCGATGTCGATCTTGCGGTCGCCGCGCTCAAGGATGGCGTCTACGATTTCATCCCGAAACCCTATGCGGCGGAGCGCTTGGTCGAGGCGCTGAAACGGGCATCGGAGAAGCGGCGGCTGGTGATGGAAAACCGGCGGCTGCGCGAAGCCGCGGCACTTGCCGCCGACGGTATGCCGTTGATCGGCGAGGCGCCCGCCATCCGCCGATTGCGCGAGACCTTGCGCCAGATCGCCGACATGGATGTCGACGTGCTGGTGGAAGGCGAGACGGGAACCGGCAAGGAAGTGGTGGCCGACCTCCTGCACAGATGGGGCAGGCGCCGTGCAAAGCCCTTCGTGGCGCTGAACTGCGGCGCCCTGCCGGAGACCGTCATCGAGAGCGAACTGTTCGGTCACGAGGCCGGCGCGTTCACCGGCGCGCAGCGGCGACGCATCGGCCGCGTCGAGCACTCCAGCGGCGGCACGCTGTTTCTCGACGAGATCGAATCCATGCCGCCGGCCCTGCAGGTCAAGCTCTTGCGGGTGCTGGAAACGCGCAGCCTCACCCCCCTCGGCTCGAACGAGACACGGCGCCTCGATCTCAGGGTCGTCGCGGCGACCAAGGTCGATCTCGGCCGGCCGGATCAACGCGGCGATTTCCGCGAGGACCTCTATTTCCGCCTCAACGTGGTGACGCTGCGCATCCCGCCCCTGCGCGAGCGGCGCGGCGATATCCCGATGCTGTTCGGGCATTTCCTCGGCAAGGCCGCGGAACGCTTCGGCCGGCCTGTCGGCAAGGTGAATGCCGCCGTGAGCGATTATCTCCAGTCGCACGACTGGCCGGGCAATGTGCGTGAACTGGCGCATTTCGCCGATCGTGTCGCGCTCGGCCTTGGGCCCGATGACGAGGCCGGCGCGAGCCCCGCGCGGCCGGGGCCTGCCGCCGCGCTGCCCGAAAGGGTTGGGCAGTACGAGGCGCAGCTCATCCGCGACGCGCTACGCGACCATGGCGGCGACGTGCGCGGCGCCATCGACGCGCTCGGCGTGCCGCGCAAGACGTTCTACGACAAGCTCAAGCGCTATGGCATCGCCGCATCCGACTTCCGCCCCTCTTGATGCTTCCAACCCCGCAATCCGGAAAAGCCATGAACACCACGCTCGAAACGACCGCCAATCCCCGCCCGGAAGAACTCGCCTTTCTCGGTGAACGGCTGACGGCGTTCAACGATAGCGATGTCGGCGCTTCCCAGAGGAAGGCACTGGCCGTTTTCGTCCGCGACGAGGCCGGTGCGATCGTCGCCGGGATCTCCGGCTATACCGCCTGGGGCTGGCTCTATGTGCAATGGCTGTGGGTCGATGAAAGGCTGCGCGGCCGGCACATGGCTGGCCAGATGCTCGAGGCGGCCGAACAGGAAGCCGTGGCGCGCGGCTGCCACGGCGCGTTGATCGACACCTTCAACCCGAACGCCGACAAGGTCTACCAGCGCCAGGGCTATCAGCCGTTCGGCACCCTTGCCGATTTCCCCGTCGGCCGCAGCCGTATCTTCCTGCAGAAAAGGCTGGTTGCGTGATCAGCCTGCCAGTTTGCCGCCGCGCATCGGCTGCGGCGCACCCGTCGTGCTCGGGAAACTGATCGGCAGGCCACGCAGGACGCGGACCGCGAGGAAGGCGAAACACTCCGCCTCCACTGCGTCGCCACTCCAGCCGAGGCTTTCGGCCAGCACCACCTCGACGCCAGCGCGGCTGGCCAGCATGGCCATCATCGTCGGGTTGTGGCGGCCGCCGCCACTGACCACCAGCTTCTTCGGCCGGCTGGGCAGGAGGTCGAGCGCCTTGCCTACGGCGCCGGCCGTGAAGGCGGTGAGCAGGGCGGCGCCATCCTCGGCATCGAGGCCGTCGGCCATGGCGGCGCCGAAATCGAAACGGTCGAGCGATTTCGGATAGGGCTTGCTCAGATAGGGATGCTGCAACAGCTTGGCGAGCCGGGCTTCATCCACCTTGCCCGCGCCGCCCAGCGCGCCGTCGCGGTCCATTTCGCCGAGCCCTTTCGACTTGATGAAATCGTTGAGCGGCGCGTTGGCGGGGCCGGTGTCGAAGGCGATGACATTGTCGGCGCCGTCCCACCAGGTGATGTTGGCGACGCCGCCGAGATTGAGCACGGCCACTTCGCCACTGGCGCCGGCGCTGCGCATCAGCGCGGTGTGATACGCGGCTGCCAAGGGCGCGCCCTGTCCGCCGGCGCGCATGTCGGCCGAGCGGAAATCATAGGCAACCTTGGTGCCCAATATCTCATGCATCAGCTCACCATCGCCGAGCTGCCGGGTCTGGCCGAGCCGTCCGACCTGCGGCGCCCGATGCAGCACGGTCTGGCCGTGGAAGCCGACGACGCCAATCTCGGCCATCGTCATGCCGTGGCCCTCGACCAGTTCCTTGACCGCCGCCGACTGGGCGCGCGTCAGCGCCTCTTCGGCCTTGCGGAAGATCGCCGGTTCTGGCCCGGTGAAATTCCAGGCCCTGGCCGCCGTCAGCGTCTCTTCCAGCAAGGAGCGGATCGATTGGGGATAGGGCATCAGCCGGTAGGTACCGAAATCGTCGATCCGCTCGCCGTCGGTCTTGATCAGCGCCACGTCGATATTGCCGTCAAGTACGGTGCCGGTCATCAGGCCGACGGCCCAGATTGGTTCCATGGTCCTAGTCCCTGTTGATGAGATCGCCGACCGCCTGCCGCAGCGAAACGATGCCGCTGTCGAAATGACGTGTCGGATGAATGCGGTTGGTGAGCAAGGTCCATGCCTTGCCTCTGTCGAAGTCGATCCACAGCCCGGTGCCGGTAAAGCCGGTATGGCCGATCGTTCCCGGACCGCACAGCGCACCGCCGGACCACCCTTCATAAGGGCATTCCCAGCCATGGGTGCGGGTGGCCGACAAGGGCGTACGCATCAACGCGATCGAACGCTCAGATGCGCCGGTGCCGTCCAGCAGCGCTTGCGCGAAATCGAGCACCGAAGCGGCCGTGCCGAACAGGCCGGCATGACCCGCACCTTGCAGGGCCGAGCAATTGTCGTCGTGCACCTCGCCCGACAGCACGCGATGGCGCCAGGTGCAGTCCTCGGTCGCGGCGGTGGCATCGGGTTCAGCGAACCAGGCAAAACCCGGCCCGGGCTCCATGTCGCGGATGCTCTTGCCCGACAGCCGCTCCAGCGCGAAGCCGAGCAGGATGAAGTTGATGTCGGAATAGACGGGATCACGGGCGCGCCATTCGCGCTGCAGGATGAAGGCGCGCAGCAGTTCGGGATCGCGTCCATAGGTGTAAATCGGCTCGACGGCAGGGAAGGGCGTCTGGTGGCCGAGGCACTGGCGGAAGGTCACCTTCCGCTCCCAGGCGTTCGCGTCATACTGGCGAAGGTCGGGAAGCAGGGTGATCAGCGGCGCGTCGAGATCGATGGTGCCGTCCTGCGCCAGCGCCAGGATGCGTGGCGTGGTGAAGATCACCTTGGTCAGGGACGCCAGGTCGAACCAGGTGTTTTCCCGCATCGGCCTGACCTTGGGCACGAGCTGTGCCGAGCCAATTGCGCGGACGATGCGTTCGCCACTTTTGTCGACAATGCCGAGCACGCCGCCGGGGATACACTTGGCCGAGACGGCCGTTGCCAAGGGCGCGAATGCGCGATTGAAGATCTGGGCGAGGTCGCTCAATGCCGGCCTCCTTCGGAGAAGTAGCGCTCTACGGCGCCCCCCTCTGTCCTGCCGGACATCTCCCCCTCTAGGGGGGAGATTGGCAGTTCGTGCGCGGCGCCAGCCCTCAGACGTTGGAGATTGGCGAAAGCCGTGACGGCATCCGATCTCCCCCCTAGAGGGGGAGATGCCCGGCAGGGCAGAGGGGGGCGCTGTCCCGCTGACATGTCTAGGTTTCCATCCTCACTTTGTGATCCGCCCCAAACTTCTCCCATTTCGCCGGCGCCGGTTCATACCCCTGCGGCCTGACCAGCGAAGGGACCTGACGCGTGTCGATCTCGAAATGCTCGTGCCGACGATCGATCGCCGGAACGGCTGATATCAGCTTCTTCGTATAGGAATGCCTCGGCTTCGACAGCACGGACTGCGCGTCGCCGATCTCGACGATCTGGCCGGCATAAATGACGGCGATGCGGTGCGCGATCCGTTCGACCACCGCCATATCGTGCGAGATGAACAGATAAGCCAACCCAAACTCGCGCTGCAGGTCGACCAGCAGCTCCAGCACCTTCGCCTGCACCGAGACATCGAGCGCCGAAACCGCTTCATCGAGAACGACCACGGACGGGTTGAGCATCAGTGCGCGGGCAATACATAGCCTTTGCCGCTGGCCGCCGGAGAATTCATGCGGATAGCGCTCGAGGCTGTTCTTGGGCAGGCCGACGCGTTCGAGCAGGCTCGCCATCCTGGCCCGTGTTTGGGCATCCACCCGCCCACCGGTGGCGATGACCGGCTCGGCGAGGATGCTCTCGATGGTGAGCCTCGGGTTGAGCGACGCGTAGGGGTTCTGGAACACCATCTGCACGGGCTTGGCACTGCGCTCCGCCGACGCCATTCGGCTGGCGACGGAGAAATTGCCACGCGTCGACCGCACCAGCCCCAACACCGCCTTGGCGGTGGTGGATTTGCCCGAGCCGCTCTCGCCGACGATGGCCAGCGTCTCGCCTTGCATCAGGTCGAAGTCGACGCCGTCGACGGCATGCACCGCGCCGGTCGCGCGACTGAAGAAACTGCTCTTGAGCGGAAACCGCACCACGAGCCCATCGACCTTCAAGGCCGGCTGCGTGTTCGCGCCCTTGTCGCGCAGCCCGTCCGCGCGCGTGGCCCGACCGCTGGCGAAATGCGGCACGTCCTGCAGCAGATGCTGCGTGTAGGGATGCTGGGGGCTATCGAGGATCTGGTTCAGTTCGCCGTGTTCCACGGCCTCTCCGTTCTGCATCACCATCACCTTGTCGGCGATGCCGGCGACCAGGCCGATATCGTGCGTGATGAAGATCATCGACATGCCGCTTTCGCGCTTCAGCTCGGCCAGCAGCGCCATGATCTGTGCCTGCACCGTCACGTCGAGCGCCGTCGTCGGCTCGTCGGCGATCAGCAGGCGCGGATTGCAGGCGAGCGCAATGGCAATCATCACCCTTTGCAGCATGCCGCCGGACAGCTGGTTGGGCGTGTATTTCAGCCGTCGCGCGGCATCGGGAATGCGCACGCGGTCGAGCGCGTCCCTGGCTGCCGCCGTCGCTTGCCGGCCCGTCAGCCCGCGATGCAGCCGGAACGATTCCTCGATCTGCGTGCCGATGGTCAGCACCGGGTTGAGCGACGTCATCGGTTCCTGGAAGATCATGCCGATTTCGGCGCCGCGAATGCCGGTCAGTTGTGGCTCGGTTGCGGTCGCCAACTCGAAGATGGTCCCATCGGCCCGCTTGAGCTTCATCGAGCCGCCGGTGATGCGGCCGCCGCCGAAGTCGACGAGCCGGTTGATCGACAGCGCGGTGACGGATTTGCCCGAGCCGCTCTCGCCGACAATGGCCAGCGTCTCGCCGTCGGCGACATCGAAACTGACGCCGCGCACCACTTCGTTGGCCTGGGGATTGCGGCCGAAGCCGACGCGCAGGTCTAAAACCGAGAGGAGCGGGGTCATGCCAACGCCCTTCGCATCTTCGGGTCGAGAATGTCGCGCAAGGCGTCGCCCAGCAGGTTGAAGCCGAGGATGCTGATCATGATCGCCAGGCCGGGGAAGATCATCAGCCAGGGCGCCGTCTCCATCAAATTGCGGCTGTCGCTCAGCATCAGGCCGAGCGAGGCGGCGGGCGGCTGCGTTCCGAGGCCAAGGAAACTCAAGCCGGCTTCCGTCAGCAGCGCCCAGGCGAGCGCCAGCGTCACCTGCACGGTCAAGGGCGCCACAAGGTTGAGCAGCAGATGCCGCGTCACGATGTAGGACGAACTGCTGCCGAAGGTACGCGCCGCATCGACGAACTCGCGTGTCTTGAGCGACAGCGCGGGGCCGCGAACCACCCGCGTGAAGATCGGCGTGTAGACGATGCCGATGGCCACCACGCTGGTCCAGGTGCCCGGCCCGGCAACGGTAACGATGAGCAGCGCCAGCAGGATCGCCGGGAAGGCCAGCAGCACATCCATGACCCGCATCACCACGCCGTCCCAGCGGCGGCCGAGCCAGGCGGCGGCAAGCCCCAGCACCGTGCCGGCAAGGGTGGCGAAGGCAACCGAGAAGAAGGCGACCGTGAAGGACTGGCCGATGCCCGCCATCAGCCGGCTGGCGACGTCGCGGCCGAACAGGTCCGTGCCCATCCAGTAGCCGGCGCTCGGCGCGTGCAGACGGTCGATGCGGTATTGCGTGATCGGATTGTGCGGCGTCAGCCCGAGCAGGCCAAGGATGGCGAGCAGCAGATAGACGCAGACGATGCCGCCGCCGATGCGGCCGCTGCCATGCCGGAAGACGGCGCGCAGGATGCGCATCACTGTTCCCCAAGCCGGATGCGCGGATCGAGCGCGACATAGGCGAGGTCGACCAGGAGATTGACGATCATGAAGTTGAAGGCGATGAACAGCACGCTTCCCTGCACCAGCGCGTAGTCGCGCTGCAGGATGGCGTCGAGCACCATGCGCCCGAGGCCGGGCAGGGCGTAGATCTGCTCGACGATGACCGCGCCTCCCAGCAGATAGCCGAACTCGATGCCGCTCAGTGTCACGACCGGGATCAGCGCGTTGGGCAAGGCATGCCGCCAGATGACGCTGCGCGCCGAGGCGCCCTTGCTGCGCGCGGTTCGCACATAATCGTCGCTCAGCACGTCGAGCATGGCGGAACGGGCTATGCGGGTGACGGACGCCGCGAAGGCGAAGCCGAGCGTGATGGCGGGCAGGATCAACTGGCTGAGATTGCGCAAGGGATCCTGCCAGAGCGGCGCGAATTCCCCCATCGCCGGCAGTACGCCGAAGCCTGCCGAAAGCGTGTAGATGATCAGCAGTCCAAGCACGAAGCTCGGCGTCGACTGGCCGATCATGGCGACGATACGCACGCCGAGATCGGACGGCTTCTCATTGTGGGTGGCCGCGTAGATGCCCGCGGGCATGCCGACGGCGAGCGCGATGACCATCGACAGCAGAGCCAGTTCGAGCGTCAGCGGGAAGCGCTCGAGGATAACGTCGAGAACCGGCCTGCCATAGGTGACGGAGATGCCGAAATTACCGTGCAGGATGCCACCGACCCAGCGCCAGTACTGGATGAACCAAGGCTGGTCGATGCCGAAATAGGCGGCGAGCGAATCCCGCTGTGCCGGCGTCAGCAGGCCGGCTTCGGTGCCCAGCATCGCCGTGATCGAATCGCCGGGCACCATCCTGATCGCGACGAAGACCAGGATGGACACGCCAAGCAGGACGAGAGGAAACGTCGCCAGCCGTCGCAAGAGATAGTCCACGCGAAGAAGTCCTCTCGTCCAATGCCTCCGGCGGCTACTGCTGGATGGTAACCTTGCTCAGGCTGAACAGCGTGCCGGTCGGCGTCGGCACGAATCCGGCGATGTTCTTCTGCTGCGCCGTGTAGCTGTAGGACGTGTAGAGCCAGATCCAGGGCGACATCTCGGCGAGATGCTTCTCGAACGCGGCGAAGATCGCCTTGCGTTTGGCCGGGTCGGTCTCGGCGCGGCCCTGCTGCATCTGGCTGTCGAGCGTGTCGTCGATGTAGTTCGACACCTTTTGCAGATTGCCAGCCTTGGTCCAGTAGCGGTTGTACATGGTGTAGGGGTCGGCACGGCCGCCATTGAGCGCGATCGCCATGTCGAAATCGCCCTTCAGCCAGGCGTCGACATAGACGTTGAGCTCCATCATCTTGATGTCGAGCTTGACGCCGATTTCAGCGAGCTGCGACTGGATGACCTGGGCTTCCGCCGCCGCCGTCGGCGGCTCGCCGGTGGCCCCGATCACGGTCGCCGAAAAGCCGTCGGCAAAGCCGGCCTCGGCCATCAGCTTCTTGGCCTTCTCGACATCGCGCTTGTAGCAGAACAACTGGGTCGGATCGGTGGCGAGCGCCGGGATGGTCAGCGGCCCGGTGACTTTGCCTTCGCCGAGCGAAGCGGTGTCCAGCACCTCCTGCCGGTCGATGGCGCATGAGATCGCCTGGCGCACCTTGAGCTCCGTCATCGGCTTGCGCGACGGATTGAGCTGCAGAACGTGATAGGCCAGCACCGGCACGCGGTTGAGCTGCAGGGTGGGTTCTTTCGGCACCAGCGTGGCGACGAGCGGATCATTGAGCAGGGCAAAATCGATTTGCTTGGTACGCATGGCGGCGAGGATCGCCGCTTCGTCCGGCAGTACGCTGATCTCGATGCCGTCGACGCCGGTAGCACCCCCGGCCCAGTCCTTGTTGGCGCTCAGAACTTCCTTGGCGTTGGGGTCCCATTTGTCGAGCTTGAATGGACCGGAACCGACCGCCTTGGTGCCGATCGAACCGGCCTTGATCTCGGTCGCCGGAACGATGGCCGCGTTGACGTCGCTCATCGCCGTCAGGATCGGCACGTCGGGCTGCGAGAGATGGAACACTACGGTCGCCGCATCCGGCGTGTCGATGCTCGCGATAGACAGGAAGTTGGCGCGGGCGGCGGCACCCGTCTTCTCGTCGAGGATGCGCTCGAAGGAGGCCTTCACGTCGGCGGAGGTCACGGCCGTGCCGTCCTGGAATTTCGCCTTGGGATCGAGCTTGAAGGTCAGCTCCTTGCCGTCCTTGGAGAACTCCCAGGAGCTGGCGATGGCGGGGATGATCTGCAGGCTGGCATCGACCCGCACCAGCGGCTCGTAGATCAGCTCCAAAAGCCGCAGCGACGAGAACGCCGTCTGCTTGTGCGGGTCAAGCCCGGTGGCGTCCTGCGACCATGCCATGTGCAGCGTCGCCGCCTGCGTCGAAACCGTCGCGATGCCCAGCATCGCGCCAAGGGTAATGCCCGAAAGCAGCCTTCTTGTAAGATGAACCATTCTCGTCTCCCACTATTGAACTCGATGCCTTGCAGTTTCCGTCGGCCGCTTCCATGGCACACATGCTTTGGAATATCGGCCCAGTCTATGCGGCTTGACGCCGTCTTGTCCCATGCGGCTTCTTGCCGTCATGTCTAAAGCGGCTTTCAGCCGTCATGTCCCGGGCGGCCTCAGGCCGCTTCGTCGCCGATCGCCTTTCGCAGGAACCCTCCGGCCTTGAACAGCGCGGCCCGCGCCGCTTCGACGTCGAGGCCGGTAATGGTCACCAGGATCGCCAGCTTGACGTCATTGCCGGTCCGGTCGAGCGCCTGTCGCGCCTGCGGCGCGGTGCAGCCGGTCGTCTGCATGACGATCCTGATCGCCCGGGCGACCAGCTTACGGTTCGACGGGTTAAGGTCGACCATCAGATTCTGGTAGCTTTTGCCGATGCGGATCATCGAAGCCGTGGTCAGCATGTTGAGCACCAGCTTCTGCGCGGTTCCCGATTTCAGCCGCGTCGAGCCGGTGAGCACTTCGGGGCCGACGACGGGCGAGATGGCGATGTCGGCGATGCCGGCAATGGTCGATGCCGGATTGCAGGACAGCGCGACCGTCGCCGCGCCCAACTGCTTGGCATAGGTCAGGCCGCCGATCACATAGGGCGTGCGCCCGCTGACCGCGATGCCGACCACCACGTCATCGGGTGTGAGCCCGATGTCCTGCAAGGCCTTGGCGCCCATCTTCGGGTCATCTTCGGCGCCTTCCAGCGAGCGCACCAGCGCGTCGGATCCACCGGCGATCAGGCCGACGACCATGCCTTCGGGTACGCCGAAGGTCGGCGGGCATTCCGAAGCGTCGAGCACGCCAAGCCGGCCGCTGGTGCCGGCGCCGATGTAGATCAGCCGCGCGCCTTTCTGGAAGGCGAGCACGATGCGATCCACCGCGGCGGCGATTTCCGGCATGACCTTTTCGACGGCCGCCGGGACAAGCCTGTCCTCGTCATTGATCCTGCGCAGGACGTCGATGGTCGGCAACAGGTCGATATCGACGGTCCTTGGGTTCCGGCCTTCGGAAACCAGCCGGTCCAGCTCAGACATCAACCCTTGCTCGGTCATTCCAGCGCTTTCAAAATCATGCTGCACGGCGTCCGGCACCGCTCGACGGGCGGAGCGCGTCCGGATCCTGGGTCCGTCATCGCAGTTTTCTTTGTTAACTTTTTAGAATTCAATATTCACATCGTCAATCGAATTTTGGAATATTTTATTCCTATCTTGTCGACCTATCCTCCGCCAACCGACCTCTTGGCAAGAATGATCGCGCCGGACACGGCGTCGCCGTCGGCGGGCTTCAGGCGGCGGCGCACGTCAGGGGAGAGCCAGGGTTCGAGGGGGCTGGCGAGGCCGCCGAGCAAGGTCACGCGCGGCGCGCCTTTTTCGAACAGCACCCGCACCAGTGTGTCGATCTGTTCGGCGGCGCTTTGCACGATGCGGCGTCCGACAGGGTCGCCCTGGTCGGCATGGCGCATCACCATGGGTGCAAGCGCGGCATAGTCCGTCGCGCTGGCGCGGTCCATCCAGGCGACGGCCTCCATCGGGTCGCCGGCGAAGCGCTGCATGACCTCCGCCAGCAACGCGGTCCGTTCGTGCCGGCCGTCATGGGCGCGCAATGCCAATTGCACGGCTTTCAGTCCGAGGTCGGCGCCGCTGCCCTCGTCGGAGATCGGAAATCCATAGCCGCCGGCGCGCAGGTCGCGGCCCTCGACAAAGCCAAGGCCGATCGAGCCTGTCCCGGCAATGACGATGGCGCCGTCCTTGCCGGAGTGCGCGCCAAGGCAGGCGCCGACGCCGTCGCTGACGAAATCGGTGCTGGCAAAGGGATGCGCGATTGCCCGCAGCGCCTCCAGCGCGCCCTTGCGGCCGATACCGGCAAGGCCGATGCCGGCATGGATCCGGGCGGTCTCGGCTGGCGCGAAACCTGCTTCCTCGACCGCTGCGCCGAAGGCTTTCGCGATCGAGGCCCAGGCTGCCTCGATACCGAGCCGCGTCGTCGCCGGGCCGGACAGGCCCTGTCCCAGCACCACGCCTTGCGCGTCCTCGAGGCGGGCGCGGCAACCGCTGCCGCCACCATCGACGCCGAGGAAATAATGCGCCTCGGTATTCATGCGCCCAGCCGCTCGATGTCGGCGCCGCAAAGGCGCAGCTTGCGATCCAGTTGCTCATAGCCGCGGTCGAGGTGATAGACGCGGTTGATTGTTGTCTCGCCTTCACTGACCAGCGCCGCCAGCACCAGCGACACCGAAGCGCGCAGGTCGGTGGCCATCACCTGCGCGCCATGGAGCTTCGCGCCGCCGCGCACCAGCGCCATGGTGCCTTGCAGCTTGATGTTGGCGCCGAGCCGCATCAGTTCGGGCACATGCATGAAACGATTCTCGAAGATGGTCTCGCGCAGCAGCGACGCACCCTCCGCACAGCACATCAGCGCCATGAACTGCGCCTGCAGGTCGGTCGGAAAACCGGGATAGGGTTCGGTCGTCAGGTCGGCGGCCTTGAGCGGCCGGTCGCGCGACACGATCAGGCCGCGATCGCCCGGCCAGACACTCACCCCCGTCGCCTCCAGCAATTGCACCACCGAGGCCATGTGTTCGAGCCGGGCATGGGTGAGTTCGAGCTGGCCGCCGGTGATCGCCGCGGCGATCGCATAGGTGCCGGCCTCGATGCGGTCGGGGATGATGTCGTGCCTGGCGGCGTGCCAGCTGGTGTCGCCCGCAATCAGGATGCGGTGCGTGCCGGCGCCCTCGATGCGCGCCCCCATGGCGTTGAGGCAAGCCGCGAGATCGGCCACTTCGGGTTCGCGCGCGGCGTTGAGGATTTCGGTTTCGCCCTTGGCCGTGGTCGCCGCCATCATGGCGGTTTCCGTCGCTCCGACCGATGGCGAGGGGAGCACGATGCGGGTGCCGGTCAATCCGTTCGGCGCTGAGGCAACGATCAGGCCGTTCTCGATGGCGATCCTGGCGCCGAGTGCGGCGAGTGCGGCGACATGCATGTCGACCGGCCGCGCGCCGATCGCGCAGCCGCCCGGCAGCGAAACCCGCGCATGGCCGAACCGCGCCAGCAACGGCGCCAGGACGAGCACCGTCGCCCGCATCTTCCGCACCGTGTCGTAGGACGTCTCCTTGGAGACGGCGGCACTGGTGTCGATGGTCGCGGCATGGGCGGACCGCGTCACGTCGGCGCCGTGAAGCCGTACCACACCGAGCATGTTTTCGACGTCGGTCACATCGGGCAGGTTGGTCAGTTCGAGCGGGTAGGGGCTGAGCAGCGAAGCCGCGATCTGCGGCAAAGCGGCATTCTTGGCGCCCGATATGGTGACCGCGCCTTGCAGTCTCTGTCCGCCGACGATCCGCAATCTGTCCATGACTGAAACCTTGATGATGAGGGCCACGCCCGGGATCTGCCTGGGAAAGCCTGCTCCGAATCCCGGATATTGATCCGGGTCGAGTTGAGAATTAATTCTGCGTTCTTGGCTGTCAATCGAAATTGGAATAATTTATTCCTCGTCTTGCAAGTCTGAACAGCGAGGAATTCCCGTGTCCGTCCTAAGCAGGATCAATGCGAAGCTCGACGGCATGGCGCCCGGCGATCGCGAGATCGGCCGGTACATCGTCGACAATCCCGACCAGATGCTGCGCCTGTCGACGGCGGCGCTCGCGGCCGAGATCGGCCGCAGCCAGTCGAGTGTCGTCAAGTTCAGCCAGAAGCTCGGCTATGCCAGCTACCAGGAGCTCAAGCTCGCCGTCAGCGAGGCCAAGGCGCAGGACTGGCAGGTGCCGGCCGGTGTCATCCATGGTTCGATCGAGGTCGGCGACAACTTTCCGGTCATCCTGAAGAAGCTGATCGGCAGCAAGCTGCTGTCGATGCAGCAGACCGTCGCCGCCAACAGCGAGCGCGTCATCTCGCGGACGCTGGAACTGCTGGATGGCGCGCGCCGCATCCATCTGGTCGGCGTCGGCGCCTCCTCGCTGGTGGCGCGCGACTTCTCCTACAAGCTGATGAAGCTCGGCCGCAATGTGCTGCACGACAGCGACAGCCACATCCAGATGGCCAATGCCGCGACGCTCGGGCCTGGCGACGTGCTGTTCGCGATCTCCTATTCCGGCGCCAGCATCGAAACCTTGCGCATCGCCGAACTTGCAGCCAAGCGCGGAACAATGGTGATCGCCGTCACCGGCCTGCACGACAATCCGCTGAGCCGGGTCGCCGACATCCGCCTCTACACCATCGCCGACGAGGAGCGAGCGCGCTCCTCCTCCATCACCGCGCGCGACGCGCAGCTCACACTAACCGACCTGTTGTTCATCCTGTTGGTGCAGAGGCAGCCCGACGCCAACGACTATGTCCACAACAGCGAGGCGGCGGTCTCGGTGCTGAAGGCCGGATGATCGCCGTAAACACTCAGACGCTTTCGAGATAGGTCTCGATCTCGAAGTCGCTGACGTTGAGGGCAAAGGTGTTCAACTCCTGGCGTTTGCAGGCGACAAAAGAGTCGCGCAGGATCGCCGGGAAGATCTCCGCCACATGCGTTCCACCTTCGAAAGTGGCGATCGCGGAGGCCCAGTCCGGCGGTAGCTTGGCTGGCGCCGCGCCTTGGCCATCGCTCCCGGTAGGCTCGCCCGGCGACATCTGTCTTTCGATGCCGATCAGGGCTGCTCCCAATATGGCGGCAAGCACCAGATAGGGATTGGCATCCGCCCCCGACACGCGATGCTCGATGCGGCGCGCCCCGGTCGGGCCGCCGGGAATGCGGATCGCGACCATGCGGTTCTCGTAACCCCAGGCGACCGCGGTCGGTGCATAGGAGCGCGGGCGAAGGCGGCGATACGAATTGAAGTGCGGTGCGAAGACCAGCGTGCTCTCGGCCATCGCCGCCAGCAGCCCGCCAACCGCGTTGCGCATGGTTTCGGAGCCCTGATCAGTGCCGTCGTCGAACACGTTGCGACCGTCGGCGTCGACCAGGCTGAAATGGACGTGAAAGCCGTTGCCGGCCCGGTCGCCATAGGGCTTGGCCATGAAGCAGGCGGCAAAGCCATGCTTGCGGGCAATGCCCTTCACCGTGCGTTTGAACAACACCGCATCGTCGGCCGCCCGCAGGGCGTCCGCGACATGGTTGAGGTTGATCTCGAACTGGCCGACGCCGTTTTCGGCAATCGCCGTGTCGACGGGAATGCCTTGCGCCCGGCAGGCCTCGTAGACGTCGTGGATGAAGGCCTCGAAATCGTCGATCTCGTCGATCGACAATGCCGCGTCGGAATCGAGACGCCGCCCGGTGACCGGCGAGACAGGTCCGACCGGCCGCTGCGACTGCGGATCAACCAGATAGAATTCAAGTTCTGTCGCCGCGACCGGGGTCAGGCCGAGCGCCTTGTAACGGTCGAGGATACGGGCCAGCGCGCGCCGGGGATCGCCGAGATAGGGCGCTCCGCTCTCGTCGGCGAGCCAGAGCGGGACGAGCGCCGTCGGATGCGCCGTCCATTCCACCGGCAGAATGCCGCGTCCCGTCCATTGGCAAAGGCCATCGGCATCGCCGGTCGAGAAGACCAGGCTATTGCCTTCGATGTCCTCGCCCCAGACATCGAGCCCGATCAGCGAATAGGGCATGCGCAGCTTGCCCTCCAGCGCCTTGCGGGCCTGCTCGACCGGGATGCGCTTTCCCCGCATGATGCCGTTGAGGTCGCACACTGCGGCCCTCAGGCTCTGGATGTCGTTTCGGCTCTCGAGCCAGCTCAGAACGTCCGCAATTGCATCGCTCAATTTCCGTTACCTCTGGTTCCCTGCGGTGCCGCGCCTGAGGCGGCCACCCTATTTCACGACAAGACGGCTGATGAGTTCATGAAGACATCTCCGACATCAGTCGGAAGAATTTCCCTCATTTTTTCAGATCATTAGCCGGGATATCGGGAGGCATTTCAGGAACCAATTGCGCGATCTGCGATCGCAACATAGCGGCAAGGCAAGGGAAAGCCAAGTGGCATCTGGTGACGGGTCCAGGAGACACCGGTCTAGCTCCTCGCTTCCGGAAACCTGGCCTGCCGCAGGATATGCGCGGCGCCCTCGTCGATGTCGCGAACGATGGCCACGCGCGCCCGCGCGCCGTCCTGTGCCTCGATCGCCGCGACGACTTCCTCGTGATAGTCGATGTCCAGAATGGAGGAGAGGTCGTCCTCGAACCCCATGGCGAGGTTTCGGAGAAACGGGCCGACCTGCATCCACACCGTCTCGATCAGGAAGATCATCTGCTCGTTGCCGCAATGACGATAGATCGAGAATTTGAAATCGTGGTTCTTCCTGAGATAGTCGCCGATGTCGCCCTTGCGGGCGGCCAGGGTCAATTCCGCGCAATGGCGTCGGATCGCCCGCAGATTGTTGCCGTTGATCAGTTTTGTCGCAAGCTCGGTCGCCGGGCCTTCGAGGATCGTGCGCACGGCGGTCAACTGCGAGAACCTTTCGGCCGAGATCACCGGCACCTCGACGCTGCCGTTCGGCATCGGGGTCAGCGCCCGCAAGGCCTGCAACCGCATGAAGGCACTGCGCACCGGCATGTCGCTGGTGCCCAGTTCCCTGGCGAGCTTGCGCGAGGTCAGCTTCTGGCCGGGCAGGAATTGCCCTGACATCAAAGCCCGCACGAGCTCCAGATAGACCTTCTCGTGCAAGGGCACGGTGTCGACGGCGGTCAAACCGAAATGTGTTCTGTCGGCCATTGGCGGGGGCGTTGCTTCATGCGTTCTGAAATTGACCTGACGACACGCGCCGCGGACAAACCTTGAGCCGGGCACGGCGGGAACACCCAAGCCGCCGATTGATCATGCATGATAGACGCTTCGGTCGTTGCGCGGCAAGCCAACTGCCCCAACCGGCGCGGTGCGGTGGGTTGCCTTCCTTTCCGGGCTATCGATCCGCGGCCTGCCGGCTCTTTTCCGCCGCCAGATGCGTCAGCAAATTCTTGGTGATCCGGCCGACGTCGTTCATGGCATCGCCCGCCGGCAAGGCGCCGCACCAGGCGACCGAACTCGCGCAGAAGATCAGGCCGCCCGAAGACAGATGGCGCAGCGTCATCTCCGCGCAGCGGCGGCCGTCGCGCTCGCTTTCACCTCCCTCGTACCAACGGGTGGCATCATGGACGAAGCTGTCCGGGAAGCCGGTCGCGCGGGCAATGACCATGGTGTCGGGGGACGTGCCCAGATGCGGATCGGTGGCATCGACTTCGTAGCCGGCGGCGCCGCCAAGCACGATGCCCTCGTCGCCGAAGGTCTCGCTGGTGACGCCGTCGAACAACCACGCGGCCGAGGGTTGATGGCTTTCCGGCGTGCGTGTGAAGGGTCGCGCGCCGTCAAAACCCATCAGCGAGATCGCGACGCCGGTCAGCGAGAATTCACCGCGCCCACTGGCGCGCAGATCGCCGCCCGGCTGGTTGGTGATCGACAGTGACTGTTCGGCGATGGGGCCGTCCCAGGTCCGACCCGCCTCGAGCGGCGAGCGGCGCAGTTCCATCAGATCGTCCTTGAATGCGACCTTGCCGGCAAAGCCATTGCCGCCGAGATAGGCGATGCCGCCGCCCGCCGCCGCGAACTGGCGCAGCGCATGCTCCATCTCGACCGACATATATTCGGGATGGCTGCCGGTGATGACAGCCTGATAATCCTGCAGGCCGGCAAGGCCCCGCTCATGCAGATCGCGGTCGGTGATGAGATCGAAGGCAATGCCGTTGCTGTGGCAGAAGCGCAGAAAGTGCAGGTCGACCGGCAGATTGTGCGGGCAGCCGCACAGCGGATAATTGTAGTCGTCGCGCAGCGTCGCCTTCGGCTTCCTGGTGGAACAGATAGACACGCCGCTGAGATCGCTGTGGTAGTCGTAGAGCGACTTCAGATTGTTGTCGATCGCGAAGCGATGGCCGCGATCCTCGCACATCCATTCGTAGAGATGCGCTGGCAGGAATTCATCGGCATAGGCGAGATAGGTGGCCGTCGGCACCAGGAACAACAGCGGCGCCCGGCGCACCGACGAAGTGATGAAGAAGACGACGCGCTCCGATCCTTCATCGTGACCGACCTCGAAGGCATAGACTCCGGCCGGCGCCTCGGCGGGAACCTGTAACTGGTAGGAGGCGGGCCACTGCAACGCGCCCATGTCGTCGTCGTGGCAATGCACGGCGTCGTAATGCGCCGGCACCAGGCGGGGGTCGAAACTCGACCCGTCCCAGCGCCGCGAGGTCATGCAGAAAGCGGGCTGGTTGATCGTTTCCAGCAAGAGGACGCGATCGGCGCCTGTCGAAGAGAGCGGGCCGCTCGGCAGCAGGGTGGGAAACGCCCAGGCGATGCGACCGGCCGCGGTTCGCAGCGCGATTGCCGAGAACTTGGCGTTGAGCGACCTCAGGTCGTTTGCCGCGCTGGTCCCGAAGACCATGTCTCCGGACAGGGGCCGCCAGGGCAGGTCGAATTGACGATGCAGGCGAAACGGCGACAGGAGATCGTCCGAGCCGATGCGCAACACGGTCACGCCGTCGTTTGACGAAATCTCGACCATGAGCCAGGTGTTTGCCGGCAAGGCCACGTCGGTTTCGAGCGGCTTGCCGTCGTGGCCTGACGTCAGCCGCCCGTCCTGCAAGCCCAGGCGCAGGTTTCCGCTCTCGAACAGCACGCGGGCGCCATCGTTGCGCGTCAAATACACTTCGAAGGCGACGCCTTCGATCTCGGTGGCCTTGCCCAGTTCCGCCGCCGCGATCTTCAGGAAGGATCCGTGATCGAAATCGCGGTGGGACACGGCATTTCCCGTCGGCTCGACGCGCCAGCCCATCGGCTCGGCCGCGGGAGTATCGAGCCGCACGACGTGCACGTCGCGTAGCTGCCGCGACGACGAGACATGAAGGGCGACCGGTGTTCCGGCCGCTGTATGCCAGGGAACGGTGTAGCCTGAGACGGCCATGGCGCCGTGATCGACGGGGCGTTTCATCGCCGCGAAAGTCCGCGCCGCCATCCCGGCTGACGCAATCTCATGGCTGGCAAACTGGACAACTCTTTCATGCCTTTTTGGGTTCTGGAAGGGAGATATACCCCTCCAGCTTTGATTGATGTCGAACTCCGCAGAGATCTCGTCCTGGCCATTGAGACGATCGGCAAAGGCGGGCTCCGCCCGGCCATCGCCAGGCATCCGTCGTGGCGCCTGATCCGCGACGACAGTATCGCGATCACCCGGGACCGGACAATCGCGTTCTCGCAGGTCGGCCTCTTCATCACAAAACTTGACCCTCACACACTTGCACGTGCGGCCGCTCTCTGGCTCTTTGGGGTACCCATCCGAACGGACTGATTCGCGTCATGCCGCTCGATTGCAATGTCCTACGGGCAGTCTGCTTGTGGGTCGTGAAGCGCACGCAATTGGCGAAGGAGAAGCAGGCATGGCCGAGTTCAAGAAGCCGGAAATCTCCGAGATGAGACCCAAGATCACCGTTATCGGCGTCGGCGGCGGTGGCGGCAACGCGATCAACAACATGATCGTGGAACAGCTTCAGGGAACCGAGTTCATTGCCGCCAACACCGATGCCCAGGCGCTGACCATGTCGAAGGCGACACGGCTGATCCAGCTTGGCGCGCACGTCACGGAAGGCCTCGGCGCCGGCTCGTTGCCCGAGATTGGGCGTGCCGCGGCCGAGGAATCGCTTGACGAGATCATGGATCATCTGGCCGGCACCCATATGTGTTTCGTCACCGCCGGCATGGGCGGCGGCACCGGAACCGGTGCTGCTCCTATCATCGCCCAGGCGGCGCGCAAGGCCGGCATCCTCACGGTCGGCGTCGTCACCAAGCCGTTCACCTTCGAGGGCAGGCGCCGCATGCAGATGGCCGAAGAGGGCATCGAGCGGCTGCGCGAGGCCGCCGACACGGTGATCGTGATTCCCAACCAGAACCTGTTCCGCATCGCCGATGCCAAGACCACCTTCGCCGACGCTTTCGTGATCGCCGACCGGGTGCTTTATTCCGGCGTCAGCTGCATCACCGACCTCATCGTCAAGGAAGGCCTGATCAACCTCGACTTCGCCGACGTCAAATCGGTGATGCGCGGCATGGGCCGCGCCATGATGGGAACCGGCGAGGCGTCCGGCGACGGCCGTGCGATGAAGGCGGCGGAAGCCGCGATCGCCAACCCGCTGCTCGACGAAATGTCCATGAAGGGCGCCAAGGGCGTCCTGGTGTCGATATCGGGCGGCAGGGACATGACCCTGTTCGAGGTCGACGAGGCGGCCACCCGCATTCGCGAGGAAGTCTACGAGGACGCCGACATCATCGTCGGCGCCATCTTCGACAAGAGCATGGAAGGCCGCTTCAGGGTCTCGGTGGTGGCGACGGGGCTCGATCGTTCGCTGGCCGAGGCGGAGGTCCATGCCGATATGGCGCGTGACCATCCAGGCCACGCGCCGACACGAATCCTCCAATAGAATTTATTGGCGGGTCTCGCCAATATCGCCTTTTTGCGTGCGCAGCGGGCTGGTAGAGACAATCGGCACGCAGCGCCTGTATTGATCTCCAGTCCGCCGCTGCTACAAGAATCCGTCACAGACGGCCATCTATACTGGCAACTGGCATTCGTTCTGGCGACCAGAGGCGCGGCTTGGAATTTGACTTGAAAACGATCGAGGCGCTTGCCCCTGACCAGGCATCGCTGAGCGCCGCTTCCAAGCTGACCAAACGATCGAACTGGCCACGCCTCGAAAAGAACGAAGCGCTGGCCCTTATGTGGGGCGAGTGTCAGGGATCCGGCTCCAATCCCTATCGTGTGGTCGTCGACACCGGCGATCATGGCTATAAATGCACGTGCCCGTCTCGGAAATTCCCCTGCAAGCACAGCCTGGCCTTGATGTGGATCGCCGCCACGGTGCCGACCAGTTTTACCCCGGCCGATTCGACGCCGGAGTGGGTGAATGATTGGCTTGGCCGCCGCAGGAAGACCACGCCGCCGCCCACGCAACAGGCCTCGGGTGCCAGCGGCAAGAGCATCGGTGAAGCCGCGCGGACCGACGAGAGCACCGAGGTGGAAGACACGGCGGCCGTGGAACGCCGCGAAGCGGCACAGCGCAAGCGGGCCGAGGAGACACGATCTTCGGTGTCGGCGGCGCTGGACGAGATGGACCAGTGGATATCGGATCAGTTGCGGCTTGGTCTTGCCGGATTTGTCGACAACAGCAGCGACCGTTGCCGCCGGATTGCCGCGCGGCTGGTCGACATGAAGGCGACGGCCCTTGCCGGCCGTCTCGATGAGATTCCGTCGCGGTTGATGTCGCTGCGCAGCGAAGAACGGCCCGATGCGGCGATCCGCGAACTTGGCAAGCTGGTGCTGCTGGCCAAGGCCTGGCGTGCCGCGCCCGACGATCCCGAAATAAAGCGGCTGGTGTCGATTTCCGAAACGCGCGAGCAGGTTCTGGCAAGCCCCCACGCGGTCCAGGTCGAAAGTGCATGGGAGGTTCTCGGCGAGAAGATCGAGACCCGCCGCGATGGCCTCGTCAGCCATTCGACCTGGCTGCTCGATCTCAGGAGTGCCGCTCCGCAATTCGCGCTTCTGCTCGATTATTTCCCGGCTTCGGCCGGCCGCCGGTCCAACGCCTTCACACCAGGCGACCGCTTCGACGCGCGGCTGATCTTCTATCCGTCACGCCAGCCGCTGCGTGCCCTGGTGATGGACCGCAAGGGTAAGGTTTCGTCGGGCGAGTGGCCTGCTGTTGCGTCGAGCGAACCGGATCCGCTCGCCACGCATCTTTTCTGTCAGGACGCGGCGCCGTGGCTCACCGATTGTCCTGTCATGCTGCCGCCAGGCGCGATCCTGCTCGACGACCGGGGCGCGCCCTGGTGGCAGGCGGCTGGCGACCCGAACGGCATCGCTCTGCCGATCAACGAGGCTGTCAGTCCAACCCTGCTCGGCATCGATCTCGCGGCCACGGTCGCGCTTTGGAACGGCAGCCGGCTCGACCTCCTGGCGGCGCGGAGCAGTTTCGGGAGGCTCGACCTGTCGTGAACGAGCTTGAGCAGATCGGCCTGGCGGCGATGCGTGACTGCTGGATCACCGGCGGAACGAGCTTCGATCTGGCCCCGGTGGCGTGGCGGCAAATCGCCGGCGGTTCGGACCCCGACGAGAAGGAGCGCCGGCTGCTGGCGATCGCCGCGCAGGCGCTTGAAATCGCTTTGCGGCCCGCCGCGCCATCGACGCTGAAACGCCGCCCTCAGTTACCAGAACTCGCTTTGCCGATGTTGCCCGACCGGCTGCGGCCGCTTGTCAGAGCCGCACTCAAACAGGCGGCCGACACAAGGGGCAAGGCACGGGTGGTGACGCTTGTCGCCAGCCATGGCCTGGTGCTGCATCCAATGGACTGGATGCCGGCCGCGTCGGATCAGGACAGTCCTGATGTCTATGCCCCCTGGGTCGACTGGCAGGCGGGCGTCGAAGGGCAAAGCCATATCAGCCAAGACAGGCTGACGGCGCAAAACTGGGATGATTTCTACCCCGCGGCGCGGCGTACGGCACTGGCCGAGATGCGCCGCCGCGAACCGGCTTCGGCCAGGCTGCTGATCGAGACCAAGGGATCCGGCGAGCCTGCGGAGATCAGGCTTGCCCTTATCCAACTCATGCATTTCGGGCTGGGGCCGGATGACGTGCCGTTTCTGAAGGGGCTCTCCGCCGATCGCTCAGGCAAAGTGCGCGAACTCGCTGGCCGGCTGTTGGCAAGGTTGGGTCAGCACGGCCTTCCAGGTGAGGGCGGAGGCGAAGATCCGGTCACCGAACTTGCTGCCTTCGTCAGCGCGGGCAAATCCGGGTTCATCCGCCGTCGCGCGACCTACACGCCGGTGAAACCAAAATCCCCGGCGCAGGACCAGCGCCGCGCCGAATTGTTCGGCACCTGCAATCTCGTTGATCTCGCCACACGCTTTGGCGTTGGCGAAACCGAATTCATCGCCGGTTGGCAGTTCGGCGCCGACAACAATGCCGATATCTTTTTCGCGCGAATGGTGGCCGCCTCGGGCAGCGATGGCGCGGTGGCGCACATGGCCGACACGCTTGTCGCGGAAGGCGGCAAGCCGGCGCTTTTCGTGCTCCAGTTGATGCCGCGCCTGGATACCGGAAGAAAACAGGCCCTCATCCGGCTGATCTTGAAAGACGCGGCATATCTCGCCTCGCTCAGCCTGCTCGAAGCCGCCGAGGCGGGCTGGGTGGAGTGGGGCGACCTTGGGCAGGTCCTGCAGGCGCTGCGTCCGGCCGTTGGCGGAAGCGATGACGCCGCCAGGCGGACCGCCGACAACGTCCTCGAAATGCTTGGCTTTCTTGCCACGTCAGCCACGGCAAAGCGGCTGATCGACGAGATGGTAACAGCCGGCATGCCGCCGGCAGCCCCTTCGCTCGGCTTGCTGCGCCTCAACGCGGCGCTGGCCGAATATCAGTCCGAATCTCGAAAATGATCAAATCCGGAGAACAGCAAATGAACGCAGTCATCCGTCTTCCGGTCGAGCAGGCCTATGCCGGCGAGTTGCAGGCGCTGGCGCGTAACGACGATCGGCAAAAGCCCGCCGGCTGGAGCCTGTCGCCAAAGGCGGTGCTGACCTATCTCCTCGGCGGGAAAGCCGACGACGGCACGCCGATTACGCCGAAATATGTCGGCCGTCGCCGATTGATGGAAACCGCGGTGGCGACGCTCGCAACCGACCGCGCCCTGCTGCTGCTTGGTGTTCCCGGGACAGCCAAATCCTGGGTGTCGGAGCATCTCGCCGCCGCCATCATGGGCGACTCGACGCTGATCGTGCAGTGCACCGCCGGCACCGACGAAAACCAGATCCGCTATGGCTGGAACTACGCACAGCTCCTGGCCAAGGGCCCGAGCGAGGAGGCGCTGGTGCCGACACCGCTTTATCGCGCCATGCAAGGCGGCAAGCTCTGCCGCCTCGAGGAACTGACGCGCATGGGTTCGGACGTGCAGGATACGCTGATCACCGTGCTGTCCGAAAAGATGATGCCGATCCCCGAGCTCAACACCTCGATCTACGCACAACGCGGCTTCAACATCATCGCCACCGCCAACAACCGTGACAAAGGCGTCAACGAATTGTCCTCGGCGCTGAAGCGCCGCTTCAACGTCGTCGTGCTGCCCTTGCCCGAAGATATGGCGGAGGAAGTGGCGATCGTCTCCAAGCGCGTCGGCGAGATGGCCGGCGGTCTCGACCTGCCGGTACCGAAGAATGTCGGCGACGAGATCGCTCGCGTGCTGACCATTTTCCGCGAGCTTCGCTCGGGCGCGACATCGGACGGCAAGGTGACGTTGAAGACGCCATCCGGGTCGCTGTCCACGGCCGAGGCGATCGCGACCATGGTCGGCGGGCTCAGCCAGGCGGCATGGTTCGATGGCGGCAATCTCGGCGCCGAAGGCCTGGCCGCCAGCCTCGTCGGCGCGATCGTGAAAGATCCGGTGCAGGACAAGCTCGTGCTGGAGGAATATCTGGAGACGGTGCTGAAGAAGCGGCCCGACTATGCCGGTTATTACGCGGCCTTGAACGCAGCGATCTGACGCCATGGCGCAGGGCGAGGTTTCCTATTTCGGCATACGCCATCACGGGCCCGGCTCCGCCGACAGCCTGGTGCAGGCGTTGCATGATTTGAAACCGGTCGCCGTGCTGATCGAGGGGCCCGCGGATGCTTCCGCGCTGCTGCCGTTGCTCGCCCGCCCCGAAATGCAGCCGCCGGTGGCGCTGCTGTGCTATCCCGAAGACGATCCAGCTTCGACAAGCTTCTGGCCGTTCGCCGAGTTCTCGCCGGAATACCAGGCGGCCCTGTGGGCCGCTGGCAACAGCGCTGCATTGCGCTTCATAGACCTGCCGTCATCAGCCCGGGTAGCACCGCTTGACGATGCGCAGGAAGCTGCCGCCGACGAAACGGAAGCCAAGGTCGAGAGCGAAACGGCGCCGCATCTGCGTGACCCGATCGGCGCGCTGGCACAAGCCGCCGGCTACGAGGATGGCGAAAGCTGGTGGGCAGACATCATCGAGCAGAACCCGGAGCCGGGGCCGATCTTCGCGGCCATAGCCGATGCGATGACGACACTGCGCGAAGGCGAAGGTCCGCTTGCCGAATTCGAGGCCAAACGCGAAGCGCATATGCGGCTTGAGATCGCCGCCGCGCGCAAGGAATTCGACGGGCCGATCGCTGTCGTCTGCGGCGCCTTCCATGTGCCGGCACTGCAGGCGACACGTCCGCAAAAAGAGGATCAGGCTCTCCTGAAAGGGCCAGCCCGGCGCAAGAGCACGATGACCTGGGCGCCATGGACCGGACCGCGCCTGGCGCTTGGCTTCGGCTATGGCGCCGGCGTTGTCGCACCGGGCTGGTGCAAGCATCTGTGGCGCACCCGCGGCCGGCATGACGCGGCGACCTTGTGGCTAGCCATGATCGCCGCCGTGCTGAGGGCGAAGGGGCATATGGTCTCGACCGCCTCGCTGATCGAAGCCGAAAGGCTGGCCCGCGCGCTGGCTGTGATCCGCGAACGGCCAAAGCCCGGCTTCGAGGAATTGCGCGACGCCGCGATCGCCGCCTTGTTCAACGGCGAAGCCATCCTGTGGGCGCTGGTCGAGGCCGAACTGCTGTTGGGTGCGGATGTCGGCGAAATTCCGCCCGATACCCCGTTGGCGCCGCTGATCGAGGACCTGCAGCGCAACCAGAAGGCAGCGCGGCTGAAGCCCGAGGCGCTGGAGCGCGAATTGTCGGTCGACCTGCGCAGTGAAAGCGGGCTGTTTCGGTCGACCTTGCTGCACCGGCTGAATGTGCTTGGCGTGCATTGGGGCAAGCTGACCGACGCAGGCCGCAGCCGCGGCACCTTCCGCGAGCGCTGGACCCTGTCATGGGAGCCGGAATATGCCGTTCGCCTGGTCGAGAACCTGGTCCATGGCCCGACCATCGAAAAAGCTGCCAACGGCCGGCTGATCCAGATGATTTCCGCGGCGTCATCCCTCGACGCCTTGGCGGCACTCGTTCAAGGCGCCATCACGGCGAACCTGTCGGAAGCCTCGACCGTCGGTCTCGCGACGCTGGAGGAACGCGCGGCGCACAGCAGCGAATGCCTCGAAATCCTGGCATCGGTTCCGCCGCTCGCTGACATCATCCGCTATGGCGAAGCCCGCAAGACCGAAACCGCCCGCCTGTCCGGTCTCCTGGCGCGACTGATTGTCGAAGGCGGGATCGCACTCCCTTATGCCGCCCGTGATCTCGATGCGCAGGCTTCCTCCGCATTGGTCGGCGTCATGCGCAAGGCCGACGAGGCAATCAAGCTGGTCGAACCGGAACAGGACGTTCTGGATGCCTGGCGCAATGGGCTGGCGGCCGTGCTCGACGGATTGCGCTCGACGGCGCTGGTGGCGGGATGTGCCGCGCATCTGCTCTACGAGGCCGGCCATCTATCGGCTGCAGCAGCGGCGGGCTTGATCGCGCGGCGCCTGTCGCCGGGCACGGCGGTCACCGAGGCCGCGGGGTTCTTCGAGGGCTTCTTCAGCACCGCCGGCCAGCGGCTCATTTACGACGAAGGTTTGCGCGGTGCGGTGGACGCCTGGCTCAAATCGCTCGACGAGGAGGCATTCGTCGCGCATTTGCCGCTGTTGCGCCGGGTCTTTTCGCACCTCGACTCGATGGAGCGGCGGCGGCTGATCGAAGCGGTGCTCGGCCGCGCCAGACGCCTGCCGGCCGGGCTGACACCAACACCTGACGGCGGCGAGGCGTGGCGCCGGCATCTCGATCGGCTCGCGCCGTTGCTCAGGGGCGAGAATGACCATGGATGACGGGATCGACATGAGCGAATCCGGCCAGGCGGGCGACGAGCGCGAGCGCCGCTGGCGCCTGGCGATCGGCGCCGATGATCCGTCATCGGCAGCGCTTTCCGAGACCGACAAGCGGCTTTCGGCGGCACTCGATGCGCTCTATGGCGACGGCGCCGGCGATGCTGGTGCCGATCCGCGCAAGCGGCGCGGCGGGCTGGGGCGATCGGCGCCGAAAGTCGCGCAATGGATGGGCGATATCAGGTCGTTCTTTCCAGCGCAGGTGGTGCAGATCGTCCAGAAGGATGCCTTCGAACGGCTCAATTTGAAGCAGATGCTGATGGAGCCGGAATTCCTCAAGGCGATCGAGGCGGATGTCAATCTGGTCGCCGATCTGATCTCGCTGCGTTCGGTCATGCCGGCCAAGACCAAGGACGTCGCCCGCACGATCATCGCCGACATCGTCGCCAAGCTGATGCAACGGCTGGAGCAGAAGACCGCCGAGGCGATACGCGGTGCGCTCGACCGCTCGCGCCGCACCAACCGCCCGCGCCAGCGCGACATAGATTGGCCGCGCACCATTTCGGCCAACCTTCGCCACTATCAGCCCGAGCACAAGACCATCGTGCCGGAAAGATTGATCGGCTTCATGCGCCAGCAACGTCGGATGGTCGACCTCGACGAGGTTGTGCTGTGCGTCGACCAGTCCGGGTCGATGGCCAGTTCGGTGATCTATGCCTCGATATTCGCCGCCGTGATGGCCTCCTTGCCGGTGGTGCGGACCAAGCTGGTCTGCTTCGACACGGCGATCGTCGACCTGACCGAGGAGCTCAGCGATCCGGTCGAGGTGCTGTTCGGCGTGCAACTTGGTGGCGGCACCGACATCAACCAGGCGGTCGCCTATTGCGCCGACCGCATCGAACGGCCGACCAAGTCGCATATGGTGCTGATCACCGACCTCTATGAAGGCGGCAATGGCCAGGAATTGCTGCAGCGGCTGGCGGCACTCGTTCGCTCGGGCGTCAATGTGGTCGTGCTCCTGGCGCTGACCGATCAGGGCAGGCCGGGTTATGACCCCAAAATGGCCGGGTCGGTTGCGGCACTCGGCATTCCCGTCTTTGCCTGCACGCCGGATCTGTTTCCCGACATGATGGCCGCGGCACTGCGTCGCGAGGATATCGGCGCCTGGGCTGCCGGGGCCGATATCAAGCTGGTCCGCGCCGAGGCCGATGACACCATGGCTGACGCCTGAGGCGCGACTATCTTCGCCGCCAGAAGCCCGCTTGGCATCGCCAGAGCGGCAACCAAAAGCAACGTTGAAACGCCCGCGGTGCTGACAGGCACGGCGCAAGGGCCGCTTCGCATCACCACGCGCTGACATCGCCAAATGGCCGGCCGACGTCTGCCTTGGTCATCATGTCGTGAATTGCGCGCAGCGGTCGCTTGACTCTGATCGAGCCATGTGAAAAATTTTGCAGCAACTGATAAAAATATCACCGGGACGGAAACGTGGTTGGTTTTGGAAACGGCCTCTTGCGCGACGATGACGCCAGCATGGCGGCGCGCGCCGCATGGCTTCACTACGCCGGCGGCCTGACCCAGTCAGAGGTTGCCAAGCGGCTGGGGCTGACCAGCCTCAAGGCCCACCGCCTCATCACCAAGGCCAACCAGGAAGGGCTGGTGAAGGTCTATATCGACGGTGAAGTGTCGGAATGCGTCGAGCTCGAGGACGAATTGTCCCGCCGTTACGGCCTCGACTATTGCGAGGTGGTTCCGGATTTCGATTCCGAGGACCTGCCGCTCAAGGCGCTCGGCATTGCCGGCGCGCAGTTCCTCAAGCGCGAGATCGAGCGCGGCGAGCAGGCGCTGATCGGCGTCGGCCACGGCCGCACGCTCGCCGCCTGCGTCGAATATCTGCCGCGCACCACCACCGACCGGATCCGCTTCGTTTCGCTGCTCGGCGGCCTGACGCGGAAATTCTCGGCCAATCCGCATGACGTCATCCATCGTCTCGCCGAACGCACCGGCGCCGAAGCCTATGTGATGCCGGTTCCGATGTTCGCCAACACGGCGGAGGACCGCATCGTGCTGCTGGGCCAGAAGGGCATCAACGAGGTCTTCGATCTCGCGCGGTCCGCCGATCTGTTGTTCGCCGGCATCGGTACCGCCGAACGCGAGGCGTCGCTGGTCGCCACCGGCATGATCGAGAAGGGCGAGATGGAAGAGATCCGCCGCAATGGCGGCGTCGGCGAATTGCTTGGCCATTTCTTCGACGAGGCCGGCAAGGCGGTGGCGGCGACCGTCTCCAACCGGGCGCTGGCGCTGGCGCGCGAGGATATCGCCAGCCGCCGGATCGTCGCCGTCGCCGGCGGCAGGATCAAGGTTCGTGCCATCAAGTCGGTGCTGGAGGGGCGCTATCTCAAGGGCCTGATAACGGACGAGCGGACGGCGCGATCGCTCGTGGAAGAGACGCCGGTCGGGTAGCCGGCAACAGTTCAGTTGAAACTACCCTGTGGAGGAGAAGACGAAATGCATGAGAAAGAGAAAGACCTCATAGACGCCTTCCTGCGCGGACAAGTCGACCGTCGCGGACTGATCAAGGGCCTGGGTGCGATGGGCCTCGCCGCCGGCACCGCCGGCACGCTGCTCAACCTGGGCCAGACCCGCGCGCTTGCCGCGGACTTTGACTGGCAGGCGCACAAGGGCAAGACCATCAAGCTCCTGCTCAACAAGCATCCCTATGCCGACGCCATGATCGCAGACCTCGAGAACTTCAAGAAGCTGACCGGCATGAACGTCGTCTATGACGTCTTCCCCGAAGACGTCTATTTCGACAAGGTGACGGCGGCACTGTCGGCGAGCTCGCCCGAATACGACGCCTTCATGACCGGCGCCTACATGACCTGGACCTACGGCCCAGCCGGCTGGATCACCGACCTCAACGAATGGATCAAGGATCCGGCCAAGACCAACCCGAACTATGCCTGGGACGACTTCCTGCCCGGCGTCAAGAATTCCTGCGCCTGGAATGGCAAGCCGGGCGGCGCGTTGGGTTCGGATGATGCCAAGCAGTGGTGCATTCCGTGGGGGTTCGAGCAGAACAACATCACATACAACAAGGCCATGTTCGACAAGGCGGGCGTCAAGATCCCCGGCAACATGGACGAGATGGTGGCCGCGGCCGCCAAGCTCACCAAGGATGTCGGTGGTGGCGTCTATGGTATCGGCGTACGCGGTTCGCGCTCCTGGGCGACCATCCATCCCGGCTTCCTGTCGGCCTACGCCAATTTCGATCAGAAGGACCTGAACGTCTCGGCCGATGGCAAATTGTCGGCCGCGATGAACACCGCCCAGTCCAAGGCTTTCCACAAGCAATGGGTTCAGATGATCCAGGAGAGCGGCCCCAAGGACTGGTCGACCTATACCTGGTATCAGGTCGGCACCGATCTCGGCGCCGGCGCCTCGGCCATGATCTTCGACGCCGACATCCTCGGTTACTTCATGAATGGCGGCGACAACAAGATGGCCGGCAAGCTCGCTTTTGCTAGCTTCAAGGCCAACCCGGCAGCCAAGGCGGCGACACCGAACATCTGGATCTGGTCGCTGGCGATGTCCAACTTCTCGAAGGACAAGGACGCCACCTGGTACTTCATGCAATGGGCCTCCGGGCCGGAGCATGGGCTGTTCGGCGCTACCAAGATGGACTTCGTCAATCCGGTCCGCCAATCGGTGTGGAAGGACGAGATGTTCCGTGAGAAGCTGAACAAGAGCTATCCCGGCTATGTCGAGATGTTCGACGCCTCGGCGCCGGGCGCCTCGATCAAGTTCACCGCGCAGCCGCTGTTCTTCGACCTCACCACCGAATGGGCGGCGACGCTGCAGAAGATGGTGGCCAAGGAAGTGCCGGTCGACGAGGGCCTCGACAAGCTCGCCGAAAGCATCAACGGCCAGCTCAAGGAAGCCGGTCTCGGTTAAGTCGCAATGAGGGCCGGCCTGCTTGGCGGGTCGGCCCTCGTCAAACCTTTTCATGTTTGCGATGCGGTGCCGAAAGGTGACCGCCATTTCGCCCGACCGGCCGCCTTGCTCCCTTGGGCGGCCGGCAGGGCGAAGCGACAGCAACAACGGAGCAGCTCGATGACCGCGGTGGTATCGCAAAGGCTCAAGCCATCCGGCTTCAGGATCAGCAAGCGGGTGCTGCCCTATGTGCTCAGCCTGCCGGCTCTGCTGGTCTGCATCGGCATCCTCATCCCGTTCCTGACCTCGGTGGTCTATTCGTTCCAACGCTACCGGCTGAGCCAGCCTTGGGCGCGGCAGTTCAACTGGGGCGACAACTACATCTCCTTCTTCACCGATCCGAAGTTCTGGAACACGTTGAAGATCTCGCTGCTCTATGCCGGCACCACGGTCGTGCTGGAACTGCTTTTGGGTCTTGCTATCGCGCTGCTGCTGCAGAAGCGCTCGACGCTCAACAACTTCATCTCGATCATGCTGTTGATGCCGCTGATGACGGCGCCCGCACTGGCGGCGCTGATGTGGAAGCTGATGACCAATCCCGGCTTCGGCGTGCTGAGCTATCTCGCCAGCCTCATCGGGCTGCAGGATTTCCGCTGGGCCTCGTCGCCGTCGACGGCGCTGTTCACCGTGGTGCTGGTCGATATCTGGGTCTACACGCCCTTCATCATGATCCTGCTGCTTGCCGGCCTGCGCAGCCTGCCGACGCAGCCCTTCGAGGCGGCGGCCCTCGACGGCGTGCCGAGGAGCTTCGTCTTCTTCCGCATCACGCTGCCGATGCTGACGCCCTACATCCTGACGGCGACTTTGTTCCGCCTGCTCGATTCCATCCAGCAGTTCGACATCATCTACGCGATGACCCAGGGCGGGCCGGGCGACACGCTGACCGTCTTCCAGGTCGAGGCCTATCTCAACTTCTTCCAGTCGACCAATGTCGGCCGCTCGGCGGCGCTGATGATCATCCTGTGGGCGATCACGTATTTCCTCTCCAACATCTTCATCAAGAACTGGCTCCGGCTGCGCGAACGCGCCCGTGGCCAGGCATAGGAGGCGGCCATGGAACACACCTCCTTGCTCGAACGCATCCTGCGCGGCGCGGCGCTGACGCTGGTCGTGATCTTCTTCATGTTTCCGATCGTCTGGATCTTCATGATGTCGTTCCAGACCAACGAGACCATCCTGCGCATCCCGCCGCAGCTCATCTTCGAGCCGACGCTCGCCAATTACACGGCGCTGATCACCGGCAAGCTGATGACCGCAGCGGGCACGCTCGACATCGCCTTCATGCGCAACCTCTGGAATTCGGTGTTCCTGTCGGTGACCTCGGTTGCGGTGTCGCTGCTGCTCGGCGTGCCGGCCGCCTACGCCTTCGCGCGCCACAAGTTCCGTGGCTCGGAGGACATCGCCTTCACGTTGCTGTCGTTCAAGTTCGCGCCGGCGCTGCTGGTGCTGTTGCCGCTGACGCTCTATTTCCAGAAACTCGGCCTCGCCAACACCTATATCGGGCTGATCTGGGTCTACCAGCTGATCTGCCTGCCGCTGATCCTGTGGATCGTGCGCGGCTATTTCGAGGACATTCCAGCCGACATCGAATACGCCTATCGCATCGGCGGCCATTCCTGGTTCGCCACCTTCCGCAAGATCGCGCTGCCGCTCGCCGGTCCGGGCATCGCGGCGGCCGGCCTGCTCGCCTTCATTTTCGCCTGGAACAATTTCGTCTTCGCGCTGGTGCTGGCTTCGGCCGACAAGCAGCCGGTGACTGTTGGTGCGCTCGCCTTCATCACCTCGTCAGGCATCCAGTACGGCCAGATCTCGGCGGCCATCGTGCTCTCGATCACGCCGACGCTGGCGCTCGCCCTCTACGCACAGCGCTATCTGGTCGAAGGCCTGTCGCTCGGCGCGGTGAAAGGATAGACATGGCCAGCCTCGAACTCAGAAATATCGTCAAGCGCTACAAGAGTCAGACCGTCCTCGACAATCTGTCGCTGACCGTCGCCGACGGCGAGACGCTGGTGCTGTTCGGGCCTTCCGGCGCCGGCAAGACGGTGCTGCTGCGCCTCGTCGCCGGCGTCATCGACCCCGAGGAAGGCAAAATATTCATCGGCGGCGAGGACATGACCGATGTCGACGCGGAATTCCGTGGCGTCGGCATGGCGTTCCAGAATTTCGCGCTGTTTCCGCATATGAGCGCGTTCGACAACATCGCCACGCCGCTGGAGGCCAAGCGTTCCTCGCAAGGCGCGATCAAGGCCGGCGTCGAGAGCGTCGCCAAGCTGTTGAAAATCGGCCATGTGCTCTCCCACAAGCCGCGCGCGCTCTCCAACGGCCAGAAGCAACGCACGGCCCTTGCCCGTGCCCTTGTCGGTTCGCCGCCGCTTTTGCTGCTCGATGATCCCTTGCGCAATGTCGATGCCAAGCTACGTTTCGAGATGCGGCTCGAACTGCCGCGGCTGCTCGCCGATCGCGGGGCCACCGTCGTCTACGTCACCCAGGACTACAAGGAAGCCATGGCGCTCGGCGACCGCATCGCGGTCATGTCGCAAGGCGTCATCCGGCAGCTCGGCACGCCCGAGCAGATCTATCGCGAGCCGGCCAACATCGAGATCGCGCGGCTGTTCGGCGACCCGACCATCAACCTGCTCGACGTCAAGCCCGCGCGGGATGCCAGGGGGGTCTATGTCGGCCTGTCCAATGTCCAGGTCCATCTCACCGATGCTCCCGAGACCGCCATCGGCCGCGACTGCATCATCGGGCTGCGGCCCGAGGCACTGCATTTCGTTGGCGACAACGAGCCCGGCGCCATTCCGGTGACAGTCGAGGCCGAGACGCCGCTCAACGAGAAGATCGTCACCTTGGTGCGCACCGTGCGCGGCCGTGAAATCCTGGTCTCGCGTCCGGCCGGAACGCCGGGCCGCAGCGAGGGCAAGGCCCATATCGCCGTCGACGGCAAGAGCGCCTTGCTGTTCGATCACGCCAGTGGCGAGCGCATCGGCGCCAAGAACATCGTCAATCTGCGCAGCGGAGAAGCGGCATGAGCGCCAGCGCACTCACCATTTCAGGCGTCGACAAATTCTATGGTCCGATCGACAGGGGCGTTCACGCCGTCAAGAGCCTGACTATGGAGATCGGCAAGGGCGAGATCGTGGCACTGCTCGGCTCGTCCGGCTGCGGCAAGACCTCGACCTTGCGCATGATCGCCGGCTTCGAGGAGGTCTCGCGCGGCGCGATCGCGGTCGCCGGTCGCCAGGTCCACACCTTGCCGCCGGTCAAACGCAATGTGGCGATGGCCTTCGAGGGCTACTCTCTCTATCCGCCGCTGACGGTGCGCGAGAACATGGCCTTTGCCCTCAAGGCCGCAAGGTTGCCCAGGAGCGAGGTCGACGCCAAGGTCGCCAGCATCGCCAAGCTGCTGGAGATCGAGGACATATTGGAGCGCTATCCCAGCTCTATTTCCGGCGGCCAGCAGCAGCGTGCCAGTCTTGGGCGGGCGTTGATCCGGGAAGCCGACCTGCATCTGCTCGACGAGCCGATGGGGCAACTCGAGCCGCAGCTTCGCGCCGTGCTGCGCGGCCGTATCAAGCACTTCATCAAGGAGCGCGGCCTGACCGCGATCCTGGTCACCCACGACCAGACCGAGGCCAATGCGCTCGCCGACCGCATCGCGGTGATGGAGGGCGGCGTGCTGCAGCAGTTCGACACGCCGGACCGGATCAAGGAGCGTCCGGCGAACCTGTTCACCGGCACCTTCGTCGGCGAGCCGCCGATGAACGTCTTCGAGGCCTTTGTCGGGACCGGCGCCGGCCGCATCAACCTGCGGCTGCCCGACGGGCTGTCGCTCGACTATGACAAGGACGCCTTCAGCGCTCCGGTGCGCGACCAGTTGCTCAGCCGCGAACGGGTGGTCATCGGCATCAGGCCCTACGCGGTTCGGCGCTCGAAGGAAGGTGTCCCGGCCACGGTCTCGGCCAACCAGTGGCTCGGCGACCAGACCCACATCGCAGCCGATTTCGCCGGCGGCTCGCTGGTCCTGGTCGAGCATGACCGCACCCGGCTCGACCTCGGCGCGCCCATCAATGTCAGCATCGATCCGAAAAACCTGCACGTCTTCGACCAGGCGAGCGGCAAGGCCATCTCGCACGGCATGGAGCTCGCGTGATGCGCGACATATTCATCGGCATCGACGCCGGCACCTCCGTCATCAAGTCCATCGCCTTCGACACGAAGGGCCGCCAGATCGCGGCGGCGGCGACGCCGAACCATTATGAGACGCTGCCGGGCGGCGGCGCCGAACAGGATCTGGCGCGCACCTGGGCCGATGCCGCCACGACCCTGCGCCAGCTCGCCGACAAGGTGCCCGATCTCGCCAGCCGGACCGTCGCCATTGCGGTCACCGGGCAGGGCGACGGCACTTGGCTGATCGACGGCAAGGGCGAGCCGGTGGCGAAGGGCTGGCTCTGGCTCGACGCGCGCGCCGCCGGCGTCGTCGAGGAAATCCGCGCGCGGCCCGATGACCGGCTCCGTTTCGAAAAGACCGGCAGCGGGCTCGCCGCCTGCCAGCAGGGCTCGCAGTTCGTCTTCATGAAGCGCACCATGCCTGAAATGCTCGGCAAGGCGGCCACCGCCTTTCACTGCAAGGACTGGCTCTATTTCAAGCTGACCGGCGAGCGCGCCACCGATCCGTCCGAAGGGACTTTCACCTTCGGCGACTTCCGCACCCGCGATTATAGCGACGATGTGCTCGACGTCCTCGGCGTCGCCGATCTCAGGCACCTGCTGCCGCCGATCGTCGACGGCACCAGGCACAGCACCGGACTGTCGCCGGCCGCCGCGGCCGTCACCGGCATGCTCGCCGGGACACCTGTCGTGCTCGGTTATGTCGACGTCGTCTGCACCGCGCTCGGCGCCGGCCTTCTCGACCGCGAGCGCAAGCCTGGCTGCTCGATCATCGGTTCCACCGGCATGCATATGCGGCTGGCCGAGACGCCCGACGATGTGCAGCTCAACGAGGCGGCGACCGGCTACACCATGGCGATGCCGGCGCCCGGCGTGTTCGCACAGATGCAGTCCAACATGGCGGCGACGCTCAACATCGACTGGGTGCTCGGGCTTGCCTCGGGCATTCTCGCCTCGCAAGGCATAACCCGCAGCAATGGCGAGATGATCGCGCTGGTCGACGCCTGGATCGCGGCCTCGCGGCCGGCTTCGCTGCTCTACCAGCCTTACGTGTCGGAAGCCGGCGAGCGGGGACCGTTCGTCGATGCCAATGCCAGGGCCGGTTTCGTCGGCATTTCCTCGCGGCACGGCTACGCCGATCTGGTGCGCGCCGTTTTCGAAGGCTTGGCCTTCGCGGCGCGCGACTGCTACGCCGCCATGGGGCCGCTGCCACGCGAAATCCGCCTGACCGGCGGCGCCGCCAGAAGCCCGGCGCTCCGCAAGATACTGGGCGCGGCCATCGGCGCCGACACGCGCACCAGCGCGCGTGAGGAGGCCGGTGCGGCCGGTGCGGCAATGATCGCCGCGGTCTGCGTCGGCCAATACGCCTCCATGGACGAATGCGTCGGCGAATGGGTGACGCCGTTGCTCGGCGAGGCCGAGCCGAGCGACCCGGCCCTCGCAGCGATCTACGACAGGATGACTCCGTCCTACATGCTGGCGCACCAGGCCCTGCGGCCGGTCTGGCGTGCCATGGCCACATCGCAGGAAAATTGAGAAGTCGAGTATGCGTAAAAAGATAGCGATCATTGGCGACAACTTCATGCTGCCGGAGGTGTTTCGCGCCAAAATCGAGAAGGTCGCCAGCGGCGACCTCGATATCAGGACATTGCAGACGGCTTGGCCCGACGAGCCCATGGAGTTCGGCAATCCGGCACTCGGCCTCGACAAGGTCAAGGAGTACTTCGGCCATCCCGACGAGGTCGTCGATTTCATCGGCGATGCCGAAGTCCTCGTCACCCAGCTCGCGCCCTTGTCGGAAAGCATGATGCGGCGCCTGCCTGATCTCAAGTTGGTGGCGGTGTCGCGCGGCGGGCCGATCAACATCGACATGGAAGCGGCCAGGGCGCAGGACATCACCGTGGTCAACGTGCCTGGCCGCAATGCCACCGCCGTGGCTGAGTTCACCATCGGCGCCATCCTGGCCGAAACGCGGCTGATCCGTGTCGGCCACGAAGCCCTGCGCAAGGGGGAATGGCGCGGCGATCTCTACCGTGCCGACCGCACCGGTCGCGAACTCGGCGAAATGACGGTCGGCGTCGTCGGCTACGGCAATATCGGCACGAAAGTGGTGCGCCTGCTGCGCGCCTTCGGCTGCCATGTTCTGGTCAGCGATCCCTATGTGCAGTTGAGCGCCGAGGACCGCAACGCCGGCGTCGAACTGGTTGCGCTCGACGATCTCCTGTCGCGCTCCGACGTGGTGACGCTGCATTCGCGGGTGACGCAGGAGACACGCGGCCTGATCGGCAAGGACACAATCGGGCGGATGAAGCCTGGCGTGATCTTCGTCAACACCGCGCGCGGTCCGCTGGTCGACTATGACGCGCTCTACGAGGCGCTTGTTTCGGGGCAGATCGCCAGCGCCATGCTGGAAACCTTCGCGGTCGAGCCGGTGCCATCGGACTGGCCATTGCTGCAGCTGCCCAACGTGACGCTGACGCCGCATATCGCCGGCGCTTCGGTGCGCACGGTGACCTATGCCGCCGAGCAGGCCGCCGAGGAGGTGCGCCGCTACCTGGCCGGCCTGCCTCCGGTCAATCCGTGCTGAGAGCGACGGCGATGGAGCGCAAACCCGGCATGGACACGAGATGAGCGGCGGCCCTGACATCGTCGACCTTTTCGTCATCGGCGGCGGCGTCAACGGCGCCGGCATCGCGCGCGATGCCGCCGGCCGCGGGCTTTCGGTCATCCTGTGCGAAAAGGACGATCTCGCCCAAGGCACCAGTTCGAGATCAGGCAAGCTCGTCCATGGTGGCCTGCGCTATCTCGAATATTACGAATTCCGCCTGGTGCGCGAGGCGCTGATCGAGCGCGAGGTCCTGCTGGAATCGGCGCCGCACATCATCTGGCCGATGCGCTTCGTGCTGCCGCACAGCCCGGACGACCGGCCGGCATGGCTGGTGCGGCTCGGCCTGTTCCTCTACGACCATCTCGGCGGCCGCAAGCGGCTGCCCGCCACCCGCACGCTTGACCTGCGCACCGCGCCCGAGGGCGCGCCGATCAGGGACAGTTTCAAGCGCGGCTTCGAATATTCCGACTGCTGGGTCGACGATGCCCGCCTCGTCGTCATCAACGCGCTCGACGCGGCCGAACGGGGAGCGAAGGTCTTCACCCGCACCGCCTGCACCGCCGCCCGCCGCGAGGGCGGCCTCTGGGTCGTCGAAATGCGCGACGTCAGGACCGGTATCAAGACCAGTGTGCGGGCGCGCGCGCTGATCAATGCCGCCGGTCCCTGGGTCAACGACATCGTCAACCGCGTTGCCGGCCAGAACTCGAGGCGCAATGTCCGCCTGGTCAAGGGCAGCCATATCGTCGTGCCCAAGTTCTGGGAGGGCCGGCAGGCCTATCTCGTCCAGAACAGCGACAAGCGCGTCATCTTCATCAATCCCTACCAGAACGATCTCGCGCTGATCGGAACCACCGACATTCCCTACGAAGGCCGGCCCGAGGACGTGACCGCGGATGAGAGCGAGATCGATTACCTCATCAGAGTGGTCAACCGCTATTTCAAGCGCGGCCTTGCGCGCAACGACGTGGTCTATTCCTTCTCCGGCGTCAGGCCGCTCTATGACGACAACGCCGACAATCCGAGTGCGGTGACCCGCGACTATATTTTCGAGCTCGACGCGCCGGAGGCGCAGGCGCCGCTGCTCTCCGTCTTCGGCGGCAAGATCACCACCTTCCGCAAACTGGCCGAGCATGCGCTGGACAGGATCGCACCGTTCTTTCCGAAGATGGGCAAGCCCTGGACAGCGAAGGCGCATTTGCCCGGCGGCGACATCGCCAATGCCGACTTCGAGCAGTTTCTCGGCGACCTCGCAAATGAGTATCCATGGATGCCGGCATCGCTGCTCAAGCATTACGGCCGGCTCTACGGCACCAGAACGCCGTCCGTAGTTGGCGGCGCCCGTTCGCTCGCCGCCCTGGGCCGGTGCTTCGGCAAGGATTTCTTTGAGCGCGAGGCGAACTACCTCTTCGAACAGGAATGGGCGCAAGACGCGGCCGATATTCTCGAACGGCGCACCAAGCACGGCCTGCATCTGTCCGCCGAGGAGAAGTCGGCCTTCGAGCATTGGTGCGCGAGCCGGCAGGCGAGGGCAGGCTGATGGCGCTCATGGCCCCTGTTCGGCGACGGCGTTGAAGGGATAGCGACCTTGGCCTTCACGCTCTCCCTCAACACCAATCCGCTGGTCAACCGCTTCGCGGAGCCGGACGATCTGATCGAGACTATTGCCTACGGCATCGGTATCAGGGACATTCAGCTCACGCATGAATTCGTCAATCCAGGCTGGCCGGCGGCGACGATCGTCAAATTCGTCCGCCTGTTCCGCAACGCCTTGAACCGCACCGGCGTGCGCGTCACCTCAGGCATGACGGGCCCCTATGGCCGACTCAACCATTTCGGCCATCCCGATGCTGACGTGCGCCGCTACTATGTCGAGTGGTTCAAGACCTTCGCCGATGTCTCGGCCGAGCTTGGCGCCGGCGGCATGGGCACGCAGTTCGCCATCTTCACGCATCGCGACTTCGACGATCCCGACCGTCGCGCGCGCCTGTTCGACATCGCGCTGGACTGCTGGCGCGAGGTCGCCGACCACGCCCGGGCGGCGGGCCTGACCTACCTGTTCTGGGAGCCGATGTCGGTCGGCCGCGAGTTCGGCCACACCATCGAAAACTGCCGCATGCTGCAGGATGCCATCGATGCGGCCGGAATGGCCATTCCGCTTGAGATGATGGTCGACATCGACCATGGCGACGTCACCTCCTCCAACCCGGCCGACATCGATCCCTATGCCTGGGCCGAAGCCTTCCCCCTGAAGTCGCCGATCATTCACATCAAGCAATCGTCGATGAACAAAGGCGGCCACTGGCCGTTCACGGCAGCCCACAACCAGGACGGCCGCATCACGCCTGAAAAGCTGCTGGAAACGGTGCGGCGCGGCGGCGGCATCGACAACGAAATCTGCCTCGAACTGTCGTTCCGCGAGCGCGAGCCGGTCGACCATCAGGTGGTCGCCATGATCCGCGAGTCGGTCGACTATTGGGCGCCCTTCATCGAGACCGGCAGGGCTGACCTGCTGCCGAACGCTGGATAGAAATGGACAGGAGCCGGTAGAGCTCCTGCCCGTAAAATGCAGATGGATCGAACTTAGCCAAATTTCGGGTCGAGGCTGCCCGACTTGTAGCGCTTGGCCATTTCCGAGACCGGCAGCGGCTTGATCTTAGGCGCATTGCCGGCGGTGCCGAACTGTTCGAAGCGCTCCTTGCAGAGCTTCCTCATCGCCGCCATCGCCGGTGTCAGGTATTTGCGCGGGTCGAACTCGCTCGGGTTCTCGGTCAGCACCTTGCGGATCGCGCCGGTCAGCGCCATGCGGTTATCGGTGTCGATGTTGATCTTGCGCACGCCATGCTTGATGCCGCGCTGGATCTCTTCCACCGGCACGCCCCAGGTCGGCTTCATCTGGCCGCCATATTTGTTGATGATCTCCTGCAGGTCCTCCGGCACGGAGGACGATCCGTGCATGACCAGATGCATGTTCGGCAGGCGGCGGTGGATCTCCTCGATGACGTTCATCGCCAGCACCGCGCCGTCGGGCTTGCGCGAGAATTTATAGGCGCCGTGGCTGGTGCCCATGGCCACCGCCAGCGCATCGACATGGGTGTCGCGCACGAACTGTTCGGCCTGCACCGGATCGGTCAAGAGCTGGTCGTGGCTGATCGCGCCTTCGACGCCGTGGCCGTCTTCCTGCTCGCCGCCGCCGCTCTCCAGCGAACCCAGAACGCCGATCTCGCCTTCCACGGAGACGCCGCCCCAATGCGCCATGTCGACGACGCGCTTGGTGATGCCGGAATTATAGGCATAGTCGGCCGGCGACTTGCCGTCTTCCTTGAGCGAACCGTCCATCATCACCGAGGTGAAGCCGTATTGGATGGCTGTGACGCAGGTGGCTTCGTTGTTGCCATGGTCGAGATGCATGCAGACCGGGATGTCCGGGTGGATTTCCACCAGCGCGTCGATCAGCTTGGCCAGCACCACGTCATTGGCATAGGCGCGCGCGCCGCGGCTTGCCTGCAGGATGACCGGCGACTTGGTCTCCTCCGCGGCCTCCATGATGGCGAGGCCTTGTTCCATGTTGTTCATGTTGAAGGCCGGCACGCCATAGCCGTATTCGGCGGCGTGATCGAGCAATTGTCTCAGTGTGATGCGAGCCAACGATTAGTCTCCCGTATCTGGTTTCAAACCTGTGGTTGCGGGCTGTCCGCGCATCGTTCAGCCCACCGATGCTTCTGGCCGGAATTCCGCGCAACCGCAACCGTGACAGACCGTCCCGGCCGCAATTCTTGTTACAGCGGCGCGATAAAAGCCGGCGAAATATCCCATGGAAATATCTCATTATAACAAAAATTGTGATACATGCGCGACGATGTCTGTTATATCTGGGCTCGATCAAGCAGCCGGAGTTCTGCGTTGGCGAGTCGGCGAGAATGAAGAGCGACAACAGACGGCAAGGCATCATGGATTTCCTGGTGGACGCCGGCGCGGCGAGCGTCGACGACCTCGCTTCGCGTTTTGGCGTCTCCAGGATGACCGTGCATCGCGACCTGGACGAGCTCGAGGAGAGCGGCTTCCTGCGCAAGGTGCGCGGCGGCGCCTCGATCCAGCCGAGCAGCCTGTTTGAAAGCGATTTTCGCTACCGGCAGAAGCAGGCGATCGGGGAAAAGCAGCGCCTTGCGGCGGCCGCCGTGGCCGTGATCGAACCCGGCCAGACGGTCATCATCGACGACGGCTCGACGGCGGGCGGCATCGCGCGGCATCTCGCCGATCTCAGGCCGCTGACGGTGATCACCAACAACTTCGCCGTCATCCAGGATCTGGCCGGTGCCGGAGGCATCAACCTGATCGCGCTCGGCGGCCAGTACTCGAAGAAATTCCATGGCTTCTTCGGCCTGCTCGCAGAGGCGTCGCTGCGGTCGCTGCGCGCCGACGTCGCCTTCCTGTCCTCATCCGCCATCCATGGCGCCTCCGCCTTCCATCAAGATCAGGAAGTGGTGCAGGCCAAGCGGCTGATGATGGCCGCGGCGACCCGCAAATACCTGCTGGTCGATCACGGCAAGTTTGGCCGCAGCGCACTGCATTTCCTGACCGATCTCAGCGCATTCGACGCCGTCTTCACCGGGCGCGAGCCAGAGCCCGGGATGCGCGCGACGCTGGATGCGGCGGGGGTTTCGCTGACGGTCGTCGCCGACAAGGATTGAGGGTCAAGGAGAGTACGCGTGGTTTACTGGGTCGGTACAAGCTGGAAGATGAACAAGACGCTGGCCGAGGCGCTTGATTTTGCCGGGGCACTGGCCGGCTTCGTGCCGGGTTTCGACGATCGCATCCAGCCTTTCGTCATCCCGCCCTTCACGGCGGTGCGCGAGGTCAAGCGGGCGCTGTCGGCAACGCGCATCAAGGTCGGCGCGCAGAACATGCATTGGGTCGATGCCGGCGCCTGGACCGGCGAGATCTCGCCGGTAATGCTGAACGATTGCGGCCTCGACCTGGTCGAACTCGGCCACAGCGAGCGGCGCGAACATTTCGGCGAGACCGACCGCACGGTCGGGCTGAAGACGGCGGCGGCGGTCAGGCATGGACTGATACCGCTGATCTGTGTCGGCGAAACGCTGGCCGAGCGCGAAAGCGGCAAGGCCGATGCGGTGCTGACCGCTCAGGTCGAGGGTGCATTGCAATTCCTCGACGACGAGGCGAGGGGAGCAGAAATCCTGTTCGCCTACGAGCCGGTCTGGGCGATCGGCGACAAGGGCATCCCGGCCAGTTCCGACTATGCCGACAAGCAGCAGGCGCTGATCAAGCAGGTCGCCGCCGGCGTGCTGCCGTCCGTGCCGCCGGTGCTCTATGGCGGCAGCGTCAATCCCGGCAATGCCGCCGAGCTGATCGGCCAGCCCAACATTGACGGCCTGTTCATCGGCCGCTCCGCCTGGCAGGCGGAAGGCTATATCGACATCCTGCGCAGCGCCTCGGCCGCGATCTGAACCAATCGAAAACGCATTCAGTCAGAAAGGACATCACCATGAAAATAGCCATCGGAGCCGACAGCGCCGGCAAGCCGCTGCTCGACGTCATCGCCGCGCATCTGGCGACCAAGCCCGGCCTCACCGTCAGCGATCTCAGCCAGGCCGGCTTCTATGCCGACCTGTCGCAGAAACTCGCCCAGACGATCGTCGAAGGCGAGAACGACCGTGGCATCCTGTTCTGCGGCACCGGCATCGGCGTCTCGATCTCGGCCAACAAGGTGCCGGGCATCCGCGCCGCGCTTACCCACGACACCTACTCGGCCGAGCGCGCGGCGAAATCCAACAATGCCCAGATCATCACCATGGGCGCGCGCGTCATCGGGCCGGAACTGGCCAAGGCCATTGTCGATACGTGGCTGGCCTCGGAGTTCGACGAGAAGGGGCCGTCGGCCGGCAACGTCCAGGCGATCAACAAGCTCGACGCGGCGAAGGCCTAAGCCAGGCTCCGCGTCATCGCGCCGATGACGGTGACGGCTGAGGCCGCGCCCGGGTCCATGTGCCCGAGCGACCGTTCGCCGAGCCGCGACGAGCGGCCCTTGGCGGCGATCATGTCCTTGGTCGATTCAGCACCGCGCTCGGCAGCGGCAAGGGCTGCCTGCAGACTGTCGGCAAGGCTCTTTCCCCCTGCATTGCTGGCGCCAGCCGCTTCCGCCGCCGGTTGCCAGGCATCGACCATGGTCTTTTCGCCGATCTCGGCCTTGCCGCGATCCTTGATGCCTTGCGCCATGGCCTGCAGCAGGGCGATGAATTCGGCATCCGCCAGCGTCGCCTTGCCCTTGACTGCGACGGCTGCACGCATGAAGGCCGTGGCATAGAGCGGGCCGCAGGACGCGCCGACGGCATTGAGGAACGATTTCGCCGCCGTGTTGAGGAGCGCGGTCGGCTCGGTCGCCGCAAGGTCGAGCGATGCCAGCGCATCGCGCACGGCGTTGAACCCGAGCGCCATGGCAATACCGTGGTCGGCGTCGCCGATGACGCCGTCGAGCTGGCAAAGCCGGTCCCTGTCGGCCTCGATCGCCACCGCGATCGCGTCGAACATTCTTTTCAGGTCGGAGGCACCGATGGTCATGGGCGCTCCTCAGCCGGCACGGAACATGGCGCAGTCGCAGGGGTGGTCGAGCACCGCCTGCAATTCTTCGTCGAGATGGAAAAGCGTCACCGAAGCACCGGCCATTTCCAGGGACGTGCAGTAATTGCCGACCCAGGTCGCATGGATGGAAACGCCGATTGCGTCCAATCTCTGCTTGACCCGTCGGTTCATGATGTAGAGTTCCATCAGCGGCGTCGAGCCCAGTGAATTGACCAGCACCGCGACCTTGTCGCCGCGCTTCGGCGCCATCTCGGCGAAAATCTTGTCGAGCATCTCGTCGGTAATTTCGTCGGCGGTCCCGAGCTTGCCGCGCGCGATGCCGGGTTCGCCATGGATGCCCATGCCGATCTCCATCTCGTCCGCGCCGATCTCGAAATTCGGCCGCCGTGTCTGCGGCAGCGAGCAGGGCGACAGCGCCACGCCCATGGTGAAGGTGTGGTCGTTGGCCTTGCGCGCGATGCGCTCGACCTCGTCCAGGGACAGCATCCGGTCGCAGGCGGCTCCGGCAGCCTTGAAGATAAAGAAATTGCCGGCGACACCACGGCGCTTGTGCCGCTGGTCGCGCGGCGCCGAGGCGACGTCGTCGGTGGTGAGCACCGTGCGCACATCGATGTCGTCCATCCCGGCCATCTCGGCCGCCATGTCGAAATTCATCACGTCACCGGCATAGTTGCCGTACATGAACAAGACGCCAGTGCCGCCGCTGACCGCCTTGGCGCATTCCAGGATCGGATCCGGTGGAGGCGAGGCAAAGACGTTGCCGATTGCCGCCGCGTCCGCCAGCCCCTTGCCGACAAAGCCGAGAAAGGTCGGCTCGTGGCCGGAACCGCCGCCGATCACCAGCCCGACCTTGCCGGGCCGTGGCCCGTCGCGGGCGATGATCGAGCGCGGGCTGCCGTCCACGCTTGCGAGATGGCGAGGATGCGCGGCCAGGATCCCTTCGAGCATTTCGTCGACGGCGCGGTTGCCGTCATTGATGATCTTCTTGGTCTGCACCGGCATCCTCCCGAACTCGGTATTTTCGCAAATACTACCGGGTGTTATCGCGATTTCCACCCGGCCGGGAAGATTTCATGCCGCGATCTTTTCCCGCGCCGCGAGAATCTGCACGCAGGCGTTGGCCGCTTCCTTGCCCTTGACCGAGAAGTGCTCGAAGAAGAAGCGGTGATGCTCGGCGCTGTCGTGAAAATTGTGCGGCGTGAGCACCGCCGAAAGCACCGGCACCCCGGTCGAAAGTTGCACGTTCATCATGCCGTCTATGACGGCGCTGGCGACGAAGTCGTGCCGGTAGATGCCGCCATTGACGACGAACGCAGTGCCGAGGATCGCGGCGTAGCGGCCGGTGCCGGCGAGCGTCTTGGCATGCAGCGGGATTTCATAGGCGCCGGGCACGTCGAAGATGTCGACGGCAAAGCGCCCGCTGCCGATCTCGGCCAGTTCGGCCTCGAACGCCTTCACGCACTGGTCGACAATGTCGGCGTGCCAGCGCGCCCTGATGACGGCGATGCGGATTGTTTCATAGTCTTTGTGGGAATGCTGATTCATGGGTCCATCCTTCCGTTTCGAACCAGAATCAGGACGCACGATACGAAATCCGACCCGCCGGGGCGGTTCGTTTTCCGTTTCGTTCTCTTCCATCCGGACTTTAACCGTCGGCTCCGGAATCACACCGGATCTGCTGACCCTTCCAACTGCTGGAAGGCGCTCGCGGGCTTGGGTCCCGCGCATGACCCCGAAAACCGGAAACGGTTTTCGGAAAGGCCTCATGCGCGACTGGGAGTCCTTACCGCCGGTGGGGACTTTCACCCCGCCCTGAGAACATTAACGGCTTTGTATGGAAGGGCAGGGGTGCCGCTGTCAACGCGCCAAGGGCTGGTGGCCGATCACGTTCTGTCGACTGGAGCAATGCGATGAGACGCTGGCTCTACCGGCTGCCACGCTGCGGCCGAGGCGGCAATCAGCATGAGCACCGCCGCGACCATCGCGCAGGCGGCAAAGCCGAAGTCGGAATAGAGCGGCCCGAAGCCGGTGGTGCCGACAAACACCGCGAGGTAGGTCACCGCGCTGTTCAGGCCCATGATCGTGCCCCGCCGTGACGGATCGAGCGCCGACAGGCGCATCACCAGCACGTTCAGCCCGAAATGATTGGCGAGCCCCCAGGCCGCGACCATGGCGAGCGTCAGGCCATAGCTGCCGCTGGTTGCGGCGATCGCCACGTAGACCATGGCGACGAGCAGATAGGCGAAAGGCATGACACGCCTTGCGCCAAGGCGATCGATGATGCCGTCGAAGAGCGCCGCCGTGCCGAAGCCCGCCCCGTATGCGAGGGCGGCCAGGCCGTTGGCGCTGACCGGCTGCCCAAGTCCGCTGTGAAGGTGATCGCCAAGATAGCCATAGACACCGTAGAAGGCGGTCATGAAGGCGCCGCAGGCAATCAGAAGCGGCACAATGCCGGGAATGTTCAGCGCTGCGAGCGGGGCGGGCGCCGGTCCGGCCTTCCTGACATCCGGCAGCGACGATGCGGTGAGGCCGCCGAGCGCCAGCGCGGCCAGCACGGCGACAGCGGCGAAGACGGCACGCCAGTGAACGAGATCGGCAAGCACCGCCGACAGGGAAACGCCGGCCACCATGCTGAGCGTCCATCCGGTCAGCACCACGCCGATCGTGCCGCTTTCGCGGCCGGGCGGAGCGATGGCCGCGGCACTGGCGTAGATTGCCGGCATGGCGACGCCGGCGGCAATGCCGGCGACAAGCTGTGCCGCAACCAGCGCTGTCACGGTAGGCGCGGCGGCGCTGGCGACCAAGGCCAATGCCAGCAGCAGCAGGGCCGCCTGCAGCATCCGGCGCGCGCCGACCCGGTCGATATGGCGTGCCAGGAACACGGCGCTCGCCGACGTGCCGAGGCCGAAGGCAGCCGCTGCCATCATCACCATGGGAACGCTGGTCGAGAACGATACGGACACCGCCGGAGCGATCGGGCCCAGCACCAGCGAATTCGAGCCGATCACGGCGATGCATCCGGTCAGCAGATAGGCGAGGGCCGGGATGGGCGGTCTGGTGTCCGCGCCCAAGGCTGCGGCTTGATCGTTGTTCGACATATCATCATAATGGCCGCATCAGATTCCGTGGCAATCGGGAATATCGATATGGATGAAGAAACAGATGGCATTCCGCGGAACAGGCCGGCGGCCCGGGATGTCGACGCGACCGACCGAAAAATATTAGGCGTTCTGGCCGACGACGCGACGGTCACCTATGCCGAGCTTGGCGATCGCGTCGGCCTGTCGCCGCCGGCAGCGCATGAGCGGGTCAAGCGGCTCCGGCGCAGCGGCGCCATCCGCAACACGGCCGCCATCATCGATCCCAACGCGGTGCGGAAGCCGCTGCTCACCTTTGTCCACATCGACACCAGTGGCTGGGGCAAGACCCCGGAACTGATGGCGATCTCGGAATATCCCGAGGTCGAGGAGATCCATACCGTCGCCGGCGATACCTGCGTATTGCTCAAGGTGCGTACCGAGGACACCAAGGCACTCGAAGGCCTGCTGTTGCGTCTCTACGAGACACCCGGAGTCACTTCGACGCGCAGCTACGTGGTTCTGGCGACTTACCTCGAACGGCCGGTGCAGCCCGGCATCACGGCGCAGTGGCCGACGCCGAAACACCTGGGCAAGCCGCTGTATTAGCTCCCCAGCCGGATGGTCTCGAAATAGGCGTCGGTGCCGACCTGGCCGCCCTTCAGCGCGATCTCAAGGCCGTCTATCGCGCCGCCGCCATGGGCGACGCAGAGCGGCGACCCCGGTGACTGCGGCAACGGCATGCGCACGGTCAGCGCGTCGATGGCCAATTGTCCGAGCGCGTGGCTGGAGGTGTCGCCGCCGGCAATCACGGCGCGCTTGAGTTTCTGCTCGGCAATCAGCCTGCGCAGGATGGTTCCCAGCGCCCGTCCGAGTGTGTTCCGGGCGCCCTCGATCCGGTCGATCTCAGCACCGCGATCGGCCTGTGGACCAAGCGCGGAGTAGAGGATGACGCTGCGGCCCTTGGCCAGGCTCGCCAACCCGGCCGCGACCGCCTGCTCGGTCGCTTCGCCGGCGCCTTCGCAGACCAGTCGCATCGCATCCATCTCGACGCCGTCGAACCCGTGAGCAAGCGCGTGGCGGATCTGTTTTTCCGTGGTAGGGGAGACGCTACCCGACACCACGGCGAGCCGATCCACGGGGCCGGGCGGTGCGAATGCGGCATGCCCCGATACGATGCCCTTGGCCGCCCATTCGGCCAGCAAGGCATATTCGGCGCCCGAGGATCCGACGACGAAACCATGGCCCTTCCCGTGGATACGCCAGAGTTGTTCGCCGACGCGTTTCTGCGTCTGGTGGCTGTCGACGTCGAACAGGACGATATCCTTGTCTTGCAGGACTTGGTCGACCGTCTGCGCGAGATCGTCCGCCTGCAACGTTGCCAGGTCGACTAGGCCGGAACTAAGGCTGGTCTGGCGCGAAAGGTGGACGAGCAAGTCGGCCTCGTCCATCGGCGTCACCGGATGCCTGCTCATCACCGGATGCCGGTCGATGCGGAAATATGCGCCGCGGAACGCCGCGAAGAGGTTGCCGAAGGCAGTGTAGCGCTTGAGCTGTGGCGCGCCGACCACCATCGGCACGCTTGCCGCCTCGAAAATGCGCCTGCCGATCTCGGTGGCGCGGCCGATGCTGCCGACCGCCGGGCTGGAATCGAAGGTCGAACAGATCTTGTAATGGCAGACCGCCGCCCCGAGGCCTTTCAGCCATTCGAAGGCCGGCGTCAGGTTTTCCTCCATCCATTGCGGCGTTTCGCTTCGGCTGATGCCCGCCAGGCCAACCGCGCGGCAATGCGAAAATCGCGCCAGCAGGGACTGGTCGGGCTGGCGCATGAACAGCACGGTCGGCACGCCGCCGAGTTCGAGCGCCTCCATGACGTCGGTCGACCCGGTGAGGTCGTCGCCGTAATAACTGAGGAGCAGGTTTTGCACGGCCATGCTCATGCCGCCCTGCCGTCGCCGAATTTCTCGATCGATCGGGCCAGTTCGACGTGATCGCGGGCATAGTCCGTCAGCGCGATGCCCTCGACCGCCGCCTGCCAGGCCTGCAGCACGGCCCGTACGCCGGCGCCGGGCCCGTCCGGATGGCTGACGATGCCGCCGCCGCAGAGGTAGAGGAGATCGAGCGTGCGGCCAGTGCGCCGATAGGTTTCGGGCGCCTGGCCGCCCCACTGGCCGGAGCAGGCCACGGGCAGCGCGCAATCGTCTGATGAGAACAGCGGCGTCGTCACCGCCTTGAAGGAGCGGATGAAAGAATCGTCCGGCTCCCAATATTTCGAGCCGATGCCGTTGATCTGGAACTGGTCGACGCCGAGCAGCCGCCAGAATTGCTGCCAGACGCTGAAATCCATGCCGAGGCCGGGATGGCGTGTGAGGATATCCCAGCCATTGCGGTGGGCATGCAGCACCAGCCCGGAACGCTTTCTCAGATATGCCATGCCGCCGAAGCCGATGGAATTGATGTTGACGACGGCGCAATTGCCGCCGGCTTCGAGCACGAGATCGTGGTTGCGCATCATCTCGTCGGGATCGGCATGCGAGATGCCGAAGGCGTACATCACCTTCTTGCCGGTCTTCTGCTCTTGGTCGAGGATCAGCGGCATAATCGCCTTCACCCGCTCGCCCAGCGGCGAATAGGCCGGGCTCATCAACTTCTCGTCGTCCTTGATGAAATCGACGCCGGCCTCGATCAGTTCGCCCACCATTTCGGCCGTCTCATGCGGCCTGAGCCCCAGCGCCGGCTTGACGATGGTGCCGATGATCGGTCGGCCCTCGACCCCGGTCAGCCTGCGGCTGCCGGTCAAGCCGAACTGCGGGCCCGGATGGGCGCCCCGGTATTGTTCCGGCAGCTTCATGTCGATGACGCGGATGCCGGACAGGCCCCTGATCGAATAGGTGCCGCCGATGGCGATGGTCATCAGCGCCGACAGGTCGGTGCCGATCGCGTCGAATGGGAAGCCGATGTCAACATCGGCGCGCCGGAATGGCCCGCTGCCGGACCCGGGCAGCGATGGTTGCTCAGCATCGGGCAGATGCCGGATCGCCAGCACGCGCGCCGCCACGCGCGCCTTCAACTCCTCGGTCTCGCCCGGCAGCGCGACGAAGGTGCCGGTCGACTGGTCGCTGGCGATCTTGGCCGCCAGCGCCTCGATGCTGCCAGGGGTTTCGATGCGATAGGTAAGTGTGATCATGTTCGACCGGCCGCTCGAAAAGGGTTCGAAAAAAGTTTTGTCGCGCAGGAAATCTGGTATAATGAGTACATAAGTATTGCAAGAAATATCCGAGTCTCGGCAAGAGCGGGCGGGCTAGGGCAATTCCAGGAAAACCGTGCAACGGTTTTCTGTCCGGAATTGCGTAAAAGCTGGAGCGTCCCCGCTCCAGGTGCGGGCATTCCGGTAATCCTGCCGGGAATGCTAAACAAGAACCGAGCCAGGGAGTGATTCGTCACGATGAACCGTTCGGAGCCGATCGTCCGGCGCAAACTTTCCGACGAAGTCTTTGCAAGGCTGAAGCGGCTGATCACCAGCGGCGAACTGCAGCCCGGCGACGACATGCCGTCCGAGCGCGAGTTGATGGAGCGCTTCGAGGTCGGCCGGCCGGCGATCCGTGAAGCCATGCAGGCGCTGAGCAATATGGGGCTGGTCGCCATCTCGCATGGCGAGCGCGCCAAGGTGCTGCAACTGACCGCCAAGTCGATCATCAAGCAGGTCGACGGCGCGGCCAAGATCATCCTGTCCTCGTCCAGGGACACGCTGGAGCACTTGAAGACCGCGCGCATCTTCTTCGAGCGCGGCATGGTCAGGGAAGCCGCGGAAAAAGCCACATCGCAGGATGTGCAACTGCTGAAGGCAACCGTGGCCGAGCAGCGCGCCGCGCGCGGCGATTCCGAAGCTTTCATCTCCGCCGATATGAAGTTCCACACCCAGATCGCGTCCATTTCAGGCAATCCGATCTATGTCGCCGTCAGCGAAGCCACGCTGGGCTGGCTGAAGGAATACCACACCGAAATGCTGATCTGGACCGGCAAGGAAAAATACACGCTAACGGAGCATGAAGAGATCATCGACCGCATAGAGCACAGGGATGCCGACGGTGCCGAGAAGGCGATGATCAAACACCTCGAACGCTCGCGTGCTCTCTATGTGATGAATTCCGAGAAGTGACGCTCTAGCCGACACGCATAATGGCGTAGGGCGACATCACGAGATGGTCCTGGCCAAGCGTCGAAACATCGATCGGGACATTATTCGCCGTCAGGTTCGCCAGCCAGACGATGGTTTCCCTGGAGGCAGCGCGGCCGGCCAGCGCCAGAACTCGCGTCTCGTCACTGGTCGTAGCGGAAACATGCGTCAGTCCAGCCAACTCACAAAGCCCTTCGATGGCCCGGAGGATCGGCCGCTGCGTTCCTTGCGCGACGGGTTCGCCTGATCCGGCAACCACGCCGAACGGTCCGGCGAAGCTGGACAGTGTCAGCATCTCCAGTCCCGCAGGCGCGACGCGCGCGGCATAGCCGATCGTCCACGCGGCGGCGAACTGGCCGTTGTGGCGCGGATCGCTGTTGGCCATCGCGACGCGCTGGCCCCGCGGATTGTCCTTGGTCGCGCCGCCATAGGGGTTTTGGCGCATGGCGATCGTCGACGGGCCGATCCGGTATGGTTTTGCGCCGAAGATCGCCCGGGTGGACCGCGTGATGAAGGGCAGCGCCTCCAGCGATTGCATGACGCTGAGATCGTCGGCGGCATGCACGAGCGGGCAGGTGCAGTGCGTGACGAAATCGAGCAGCCCGGCCGGAACGCGCTTGCGGTTGAGTTCGGTGAAATAACTGAACATGCCGCCGCCGAGGCGAATATCGGGAAAGGCGCGGCGCGCCGCGGCATAGACGTCCTCCAGCGGCGGACATGCCGGCCAGGGGCTGCCCGGCGGCGTCGACTGGCGGTCGACCGCGGGCGATACCGCGATGGCGTCGACCCGCAGGCCTACCTGGCGCACCATATTGGCGACGTCGGAAAGTTCGGCGTCGAGGTCGCCGGTGCAGGCGGCCACGCATTCCAGCGTCGTCGAAGCGGGATAGGCGGCGGCGAGTCGGGCATGGGCGCGCAGCGCGTCGAGACCGTGGCCGCGCGTCGGATCGAAATGGAAAATCAGCTGCCGGGGACCGAGCCTTCCCAGCAGCGGTAAATCGGCAAGTGCCGCCTCCACATCCTCGGGATAGATGACGACGCCGATGTCAGGCAGCTTCGCGCCGGCTTGCCCAAGCTCGACGCGGACCGGCTCGGCCGGCACGGCCGAGGCGGGCAGATTGGCGTCGCCTGCGATGCTCAGGCTGATGGTCTGACGAAGGGATTGCCTGGCCGGCAGCACATAGGGCCATGGCAGCGCCAGCGGCCGCACATAGGTCTTGTAGGAGGCATCAGACCAGTTGCGCTGGTCTTCCATCTCGAATGTGTCGCCTTCCATCCGGCATTGCGCGACGACGCCGGGCCGCACCTGATGCGTGATGGCGCGCAAATCCTTGAACGGCTGCCACGGGTCGATCAGATCGGGCAGTTCCGTCTCTTCCACGCTGCCGTCGGTGTGCTCCACCGTCACCGCGCTGCCGGCGAGGCCGGCGATCGGATGCAGGATGCAGAAGCCGCATCGGTTGGTCTCGAAATCGCTCTCCGGCAATGCGGTCACATCGAAGACCAGCCTGCCGTCGGCGGTGCCTTCGATCGTGGCGTGGAAGCCGAGCCGGCCGCCGCCCGGGGCGAGGCAGCTTGCCGCGTAGCTGACGGAGAAACGGTCATCCGTCTGGTCGATGGTCAGGTCCTCCAGGACAGGCTCATAGGTGCCCCAGTCACGGTCGCGCACCACATAGGCGATGGCGCGCAGCACTTCGGTGCCGCCATGGCGGATGGTGCGCAGGTTGCCGTTGACCAGCTCCGCGCTGAGCGCGCCGGCCTGCAGCAGGATAGGCGCCGCTTCGGCCGTCCCGGTGCCGTAGAGATGGAAAGCGTCGGCCGTCATTTCAGCAGGTCGTCGATCTGCACCGGCGCGCGGCTTTCGGCGCCGGCATAGGCTGCTTCGACGAGGGCGAACGTCCTCAGATTGTCGGCTCCCGAGGTTGCCGGCTCCTTGCCGGATACGAGGCTGTCGACCCAGTGCTTCTGGATCGCCAGCACGCTTTCCTGGATGTTGTGCCATGGCCGCGAGGCCCAGGGCAGCAGCGGCGGCGAGACGTCCTTGACCGTGGTGCCGTTCTTGCCGGTGACGGTAAGCTGGTAGCCCTGCGCCAGCCGGATCGTGCCGTCGCTGCCGTCGAGTTCGACCAGTGTTTCCGGGAACGGCTCGGTGGCAAGCCTGGTGGCATAGCTGCAATCGACCACGGACGTCGCGCCGCCGGCGTGGTCCATGAGCATCGTCGCGACATCCTCGCCGGCGATCTTGGGATTGATGCGTGTGGTCCGCGCGGTCAGGCTCGTCACGTCGCCGAGCAGGAAACGGGCGATGTCGAGGATGTGGATGCCGAGATCCTCAATGATGAAGCGTTTGCCCGTCGCCAGATAAGGCTGGCCGGAAAACACGTCATAGCCGGAGCGGAAGGAGATGCGTCCGAAGAACGGCGTGCCGATCTCGCCGCTGTCGAGCACGGCGCGCACCGCCTGGATCGGCGACTGCCAGCGAAAATTCTCATGCACCATCAGCGGCACGCCGGCGTCCGTGCAGGCCTTCACCATCGCCTTGGCATCAGCGAGCGTCGGCGCGAAGGGTTTCTGGCAGATGACAGGGACGCGGTTCTCGGCCGCCATCTCGACCAGCGGCCGATGGCTGCCCACGGTGGTGGCGATGTCTACGAAGTCGAGCTTTTCGGCCGCGAACATCGCCGCCGCGTCCGCATAGCGCCGCGCTACGCCGAACTGATCGCCGACGATGCGCAGCCGTTCCGGATCGCGGTCGCAGATGGCGACGATCGAGGCGCCCTCGATGTCGCGCCAGGCATGCATCTGGTTGACGGCGAAGAAGCCGCAGCCGATCAGCGCTCCTCGCAACTCCGCCATGATCAGCCCGCCTTTGCCATCTGCATCAGGGTAACACGCTGCTGAAGCCGGCGCTGCGCCTGGTCGACGACGACGGCGACGATGATGACGAGGCCCTTGATCACCATTTGCCAAAACGAGCTCACCCCCATCATCACCAGCCCGTCCGACAGGATGCCGATGACGAAGGCGCCGACGATGGTGCCGCCGATCGTGCCGCGGCCGCCAGACATGGAGGTGCCGCCGAGCACCGCTGCCGCGATCGCGTTCAGTTCGAAGCTCTCGCCCGTCGCCGGGTGCGAAGCCATCAGCTCCGACGAGATGATCAGGCCGACGATCGCGGCGCAGAAGCCGGAAAACATGTAGACGAACATCTTGACCATGTTGACGCGCACGCCCGAGATCCGGGCTGCGCGCTCATTGCCGCCGACGGCGAAGATGTGGCGACCGAGCGGGGTGTAGCGGGCGAGGTAGGCGGCCCCCAGCGCCGCCACGACCAGGATCCAGATCGACACCGGCAGGCCGAGGAGCCGGCCAGCGCCGAGGAAGCCGAAGCCGGTGGTGCCCAATTCCGGCTTGCCGACCAGGTTGGGAAAGGTGCGGCCGTCGGAGGACAGCAGCGCGAAACCGCGCGCCACATAGAGCACGCCCAGCGTGGCGATGAAGGGCGCGACGTTGAGCCTGGTGATCAGCAGGCCGTTGACGGCGCCGATCGTTATGCCGACCAGAAGCGTGATCAGGATGATCTCGAAGACGTTGAAATAGACGGTGTAGCCGATCTGCAGGTCGATGCCGTTCAGCACGAGATAGCCGGCCACCATGCCGCACAGGCCGACGATCGAGCCGACCGAAAGGTCGATGCCGCCGGTGATGATGACGAAGGTCATGCCCATGGCGAGGAAGGCGTTGAGCGCGACATGCTTGGCCATTAGGATCAGGTTCGCCGCCGACAGGAAGTTCGGCGCGGCGATCGAGAAGAACACCAGCACCGCGATCAGCGCGATGAAGGTCCGAAGCTTCATCAGCGTCAGCAACGCGGAGCCGCTGGAGGCGGAAGGAGCGGCCGCCTTGGCCGGAATGTCAGTCATCAGCGTTGCTCTCCATGTGCGGGGGCAAGTTGTGCGGTGGGTCCGTGGCCCAGCGCCGATGCCGCGACGATCGCTGCTTCCGTCGCCTCGGCGCGGTCGAACATGCCGGTCAGTCTGCCATTGCTCATCACCGCGATGCGGTCGGACAGCGCCATCACCTCGTCGAGATCGGAGGTGGCGAACAGGATGCCGAGACCATCGCGCGACAGCTTGCGCATGGTGCGGAAGACGTCGGCCTTGGCGCCGACATCGATGCCGCGGCTGGGTTCGTCCATCAAAAGCACCTTCGGTCCGGTGAGCAGCGCCTTGCCAATCACCACCTTCTGCTGGTTGCCGCCCGACAGCGACGAGACTTCCTGCGCCGGATCGGCGACCTTGATCGCCAGTTCCCGCACCATCTGCACAACGGCCTGCCGCTCGGCGCCGCCCCGGATATGGAACAGGCGTACGAAGCGCGACAGGCTCGCCAGCGTCAGATTGCTGGCGACCGAGAGGATCGACACCAGCCCCTCGCGCTGACGGTCCTCCGGTATCAATGCCAGCCCGCGCTGGATGCGGCGCGTCGTGTCGCGCTCCTTCACTTGCTTGCCGGCGATGAAGATCTTGCCGCTGGCATGGCCGTGACGGCCCATGATGCAGTCGAACAACTCGCTGCGCCCGGCGCCCATCAACCCATATATGCCAAGGATCTCGCCGGCGCGCAGCGCCAGCGAGACATGGTCGACCGCCAGCCCGCCAGTCACGCGCGGCAGGCAGATCTCCTCGGCGCGGAAGATTTCCGCGCCGGGCTGATGGCCGTCGGCTTTGGCGAAATCCTTGGCGTCCGAGCCGATCATCTGCCGCACGATCCACTGCGTGTCGACGTTCCTCATCTCCTCCTGGCCGGTGATACGGCCGTCGCGCAGCACGGTAACGGTGTCGCCGATGCGGACAAGTTCTTCCAGGCGGTGCGAGATGTAGACGATGGCGACGCCGCGCGCCTTGAGGTCGGCGATCACTTTGAACAGGATTTCGACTTCAGCCGCGCTCAGCGCCGAGGTCGGCTCGTCCATGATCAGGATCTTGGCGTCGAGCGAAACCGCCTTGGCGATCTCGACCAGCTGCTGCTGGCCGATGCGCAAATCCTCGACCAGCATGTCGGGCCGGATGCCGGCCTCGAGCCGGTCGAGGAGTTCGCCCGCCCGCTTTTCCTGCGCCTTGCTGTCGATCTTGCCCAGCCGGTTGCTGATCTCGCGGGTGGCGAAGATATTCTCTGCGACGGTCATGTTGCCGAACAGGTTCAGCTCCTGGAACACCATGCCGATGCCGCGCGCCACCGCATCTCCCGACGAGGAGAAGGAAACCTCTTCGCCTTCGAGCAGGATGCGGCCGGCGGTCGGCTGCTCGACGCCGGCGATGATCTTCATCAGCGTCGACTTGCCGGCGCCGTTTTCACCGACCAGCACGTTGACGGCACCCTTGCGCACCTCGAAGTTCGCCTGCTTGACCGCGACAGTGCCGGCATAGACCTTCGAGACGTCCTCCAGCTTCAGGATGACGTCGTGAGCGGGGCTCATGGCCTCGGCCCGATCTCGGCCTCCGCCGGCGTCACAAGGGGCAGGTCCTGGCCGCCTTCGATCGTATAGGCGCCGAGCACCTTGGCGGTCCGGCCCTCAAGTGCCTCGCGCGGCAGTTTGGACAGCACGGTCTTGTCGGCATAGGCGTTGAAGGCCTTCCCGAACTGGGCGAAGTCGATCTGGTTGGTGAAGTCGTTGAACTGGACGAAATCGAGGCTGTCCCGCAACGCCGTGCCGCGCATGGCCGGCCCGATCTGGACGCGCGCATCGGCCTTGCCGTCGCCGTCCACGTCGATATCCATCGTGCCCGCCCGCGACTGCGTGTTGGCAGCGATGATCTTGCCCTCGACTCGGACCGCGAAGGTCCATGGCGAATTCGTCTGCTTCCTGGGATTGCCGTATTTGGCGCCGGCCGCCGCCGGATCGGTTTTCGCCAGCGCCTGGACTTCGGCCAACGGTCCGGCCTTCTGGACGAGATAGGGGATGACCTTCGAGGCCCAGATGTCCTCGACCATCTTGTCTGGGTTGAAGGCAGGCGCACTATTTTCGCTCCGCGCCATTGGCGTCGGCAGGATCTTGCAGCCGCTCAGGCCAAGGCCAGCGAGCGCGGCGAGAGTTAGCCAGGTCAATGTCTTCGGCATGGCGATCAAAAGCACCCGGAACGTGAATGGAGGCGAGGGGCGAACCTGGGTCCGCCCCTCGCAATTATAGCGCGCCGGCTCAGTTCTTCAGCGCGAAGGTTTCGAGCTTGGCGGCATTGTCGCCGTTGATGAGCACGCAGTCCATCAACTGCTTTTCCTTCTCGGGCGACTTCTTGTTCTTGATGAAGTCGCTGGCCTGTTCGACCGCCATCTGCGCCTGGGCGTAGGCCGGCTGCAGCACGGTCGCCTTGATGCCGCCGGAGGTGATGGAATCGCGCACGTCGTTCGAACCGTCGAAGCCGACGACGATGACATCCTTGCGGTTCGCGGCCGCGAGCGCCGCATAGGCGCCCATCGCCATCGTGTCGTTGCCGGAGATGACGCCCTTGATGTCGGGATTGGCCTGGAGGATCGATTCCATCTTGGAATAGGCCTCGGTCTGGCTCCAGTTGGCCGACTGCTGCGCGACCATCTTCAGGTCCGGATAGTCGTCGATGACATCATGATAGCCCTTGGAGCGGATGCCGGCATTGGTGTCGGATTCCTTGCCGACCAGCTCGACGAAATTGCCCTTCTCGCCCATTAGCTTGACGAACTCCTGCGCGCCGAGCTGCGCGCCCTGGTAATTGTTAGAGACGATCTGCGCCACGGCGACGCCGGTGGCGTTGATCTCGCGGTCGATCAGGAAGGAGGGAATGCCGGCGTCCTTGGCCTTCTGCACAGCGGCGACGGTCGCGTCGGCACCGGCATTGTCGAGGATGATCGCCTTGGCGCCGCGGCCGATCGCGGTGTCGATCAGTTGGGACTGCTTGTTGGCGTCGTCGTCATGCACCAGCACCAGCGCCTCGTAGCCGAGTTCCTTGGCCTTGGCTTCGGCGCCGACGGCTTCCGCCTTGAAGAACGGATTGTCGTGCGATGGGGTGATGATGGCGATGAGGGCGGCCGCGTAGGCGGGCATCGCCGTGCCGATTGCCAGCACACCTGCGAAGGCGGCAAGCGTCATTCTGCGTGTCAGTTTCATGAAGTCCTCCCTTTGAAAAATCTGTGCCTCGGTCGTCGAGGCGACTGCATCTGAATTCGTCAGGCCGCGGAGAATGCGGACCACTTCGGCTCAAGCCGTCGATCGGCTTCTTCAGAGCCGATCCGCGCTCCCGTTCCCCGCCATCCTCCACTCGTCCCGGCTCGAACTCCCAGCGAAGCGTGCCCGATCCGAGCCAGCAACAATTTAGCCAACTGGTATGATGAGTCAACCACAAATTCAGGTGATATGTACCTGATGACTCGTTCAGGTAATCCGCTGGATGCTGGCCGCGATCTCTTCCGGCTCGAAGACGCGCTTCCAGTCGTCGCGCATCAGCACCGGCTTGCCGAACTCGATCGCCTTATTGCATGCATCGGAGAACACGCCCTGGGTCTCACCGAAGATGACGGCGCCGAGCACGTTCATGTGGCCAAGCAGGAAATCGAGCGCCGCCTGCTGGTCGACGCCGCGCGCCACGACCTCGTCGACCGCTTCCTTCATGACGACCAGCAGCGAGGCGCACACGGTTTCCGAAAGGCCTGGCTCGAGCAGCGCCATCTGTTCGACGGAAACGCGGTGCGAGCGCATCACCGGCGCCCAGATGATCTTGGCGATGGCCTCGCCCTTGGAATAGTCGGCTTCCGGTCCCTGCATCAGCGCGCTGACCATGTGCTGCTTTGCCTTGACGCCGCCGAAATAGTCCTTCTTGGCCGCCATGTCGGTCTCGTCGTTGAAGATCGGCGGATGGCAGGGATGGGTGACGAAGTAGGTCAGGTCGGGACGATCGGGCAAATGGCCGGCGAAGGGTGCTGCGGCATCGAGCACGATCACCATCGTGCCCGGCGCAAGCTTGCTCTCGATGCCGGCCGCGACCTTGCCGATATGAGTGTCCGGCACGGCCAGGATCACCACGTCGGCGCCTTTCAGCGCCTCGTCGGCGCTGACCGTATCGAAGCCCAGTTCGGTCTTCAGCCGCTCACGCCCAGCCTCGCTGACCTCGACATGGCGGATCGTGTAGGGCGAGCCGCGGAAATTGGTCGAAAGGCGGTATCCCATTTTGCCGCCGGCACCGAACAGCGCGATCGTCGTCATCTAGCCCTTGCTCCCTGGTCTTGAACGATGGCTTAGCCGATCGTTGCCTTATATACTGGTATGATCACTCTACCACGTTTTGGCAAGAGGAAATCATCATCCGTCTGTCATTCCGGGCGGACCGCCTCGGGCGTCCGGATCGGATTTCACCGCGTCGCCGTCGCGTGCTGTAGAAGGCGGCCCGTCGCGACGGCACTTTCCAGCCCGGCATCGCCAGATCGAGGAGAGCAACGATATCCTGGACGATGTCCCGCGCGCCCGACGGCAGACCGCCGGTCTGTATGTGTGGTGATGATGGGGACGTGCAGGCTGGCGAACAGGTGGCGACGGCGCTTGTCGATCCGCTGAAGATCAACGTGCCTTATTAGCCTGCCCGCGATTGGAGTGCCTGCGTCATGGTCCCCGGCCGCCAAAACACGCCCATGGATGCCATTATTCGCGGCGGCCCGCGGTGCTCACCGCACTTTGTCAGCGTGCTGGAGATCGCCAGGCGGCACGGCCCGGACCGTGAACGTTTGGTTCTGAACGCGCGCCTTCGCGCAACCGATTATCCCCGCTCGGGGAACATCGCCCTCAGCCCTTCGCGCGAGGCCTTGGCGATGCCGCGCTCGGTGATCAGTCCGGTCACCAGTCGTGCCGGCGTCACGTCGAAGGCGGGGTTCCTTGCCGGCGTCGCTTCGGGCGACACACGCACCTGGGCGATCTCGCCCTTGGCGGTTTTGCCCCAGACCAGCGACACCTCGTCGCCCGAGCGCTCCTCGATCGGGATTTCAGCGAGGCCGTCGCCCACTGTCCAATCGATGGTGGGAGAGGGCAGCGCGACGTAGAACGGCACGTCATTGTCGGCGGCGGCGAGCGCCTTCAGATAGGTGCCGATCTTGTTGCAGACATCGCCATCGGCAGTCGTGCGGTCGGTGCCGACGATGACCATGTCGATCGCGCCGCGCTGCATCAGATGGCCGCCGGCATTGTCGACGATCAGCGTGTGCGGCACGCCGTGGCCGGCCATCTCCCAGGCGGTCAGTTGGGCACCCTGGTTGCGTGGGCGTGTTTCATCGACATAGACATGGACTGGAATGCCGGCCTCGACGGCGAGATAGATGGGTGAAGTGGCTGTGCCGTAGTCGACGGTCGCCAGCCAGCCGGCATTGCAGTGGGTGAGGATATTGACCGTCTCGCCCGGCTGTTTGCGCGCCGCGATCGCCTTGATGATTTCAAGGCCGTTCTTGCCAATGGCGCGGTTCAGCCCAACGTCCTCGTCGGCGATTTCACTGGCGCGCCGGTAGGCGGCCGTGGCGCGTTTTTCTGGCGGCAACGGCCGCAGGAAACGCCGCATCTCGTCCAGCGCCCAGCGCAGGTTGATCGCCGTCGGTCGTGTCTCGTGCAGTGTTTCCCAGACGGCATCGAGCGCTTCGTCGGATGCGTCATCCGTCATCTGCATGGCGACGCCATAGGCCGCGGTGACTCCGATCAGCGGTGCGCCGCGCACCCACATGTCGCGGATCGCGGTGGCGACGCCGGCGACCGTGCCGAGCTTCTCGATGCGGAATTCATGCGGCAGCCAGCGCTGGTCGATGATCTCCACCGAGCGGCCGTCGCCGCTGAGCCAGATGGTCCGATAGTGGCGGTCGCCGACGTTCAAATGCTGTTCTCCTGTTCGATCAGCGCGGCCAGGTTGTTGACCTCGTCAATGCTGTGAATCTGGTGCCGGTTGACGGCGATGTGGCGGCCGAATTTCAGCGCCTTCGCCTCACAACTGGCGCGTAGGTCTTCATCGGCAATGGTCTCGAAGTCGGCATTGTGGGCGAGGCCGAGGATGCGTCTGTGCACCTCGATGCCGGCAAAACCGAGCAAATCGGTCCAGATCTGGTGCAGCACATGGTCGAGCGCCTGCTCGGCGGCGAGTATGTCGCCCTGATCCTCGAACAGGGTCTTCTGGTAGAGCATGCCGGTGCGCTCGGTGCGCCACAGATGCGAGAACTCGGCGCGAAACACCGCCCAGGTCTCGACGACGACATCGAGCAGATAGGCGCGCATGGCATCGCGCTTGCCTTTCTGCTCATGTCCGCGTTGCGAGAAGAAGGACATCCAGAAATTGGCGAGCAGCATGCCGACATCGAAGGCCATCGGACCGTAGAAGGCGAACTCCGGATCGATCATCCGCGTTTCCTGGTCGGTGACCATGATCGAGCCGGAATGCAGGTCGCCATGTAGAAGCGTCTCGGCATTGGCGGCAAAGATATGCTTCAGCCGCTGTGCCTCGACCTTGAGGTCGCGGTCGGCCCGCAACTCGGCAACCAACGCGTCGAGCTGCGGGCTGGTGTGGCGGTTCATCTTGGCGTCGAAATAGGGGTCTGAGAATACGAGATTCTCGGTGATGTCGCAGAGTTCGACATTGTCCGCGAACAGCGCCAGGTCGGCCTTGCGCTCTTTGGTCGCCATCGACAGGTCGGAACCGCGGAACAGGGTGCGGGCCATGAACAGGCCGATATCCCGGGCAATGTTCGGCAACTGCCGGCCCTCGATCAGCGCCCGCCGCAGGATGATGTGCGGCGACAGATATTCCATGATGATCAGCGCCTGGGTCTCGTCGAAGTAATAGATCGCCGGCACCGAGCCCGGCGCACGCGCCTCTTGCCGGGTCAACGCGTGATACTCGAAGAAGGAGCGCTTCAGGGGCAGCGGCCAGCTGTCACCGACGAGGCGGACATAGGGCAGGGCCTGCTTGACGATGGCGCCGCCACTGGCGCCTTCGACGATGAACACCAGGTTCAGATTGCCGTCCCCGACTTCGCGGACTTTCCAGGCGCTGGCGTCCCCGCCGATCTTCGCGCACAGCGCTTCGTTCGTGCCGAGACGTGTTGCGAGCGTCTCCACCGACAATGCTTCGAACGGCAATTTCCCAGTCATCCTCGTCCCTCCCGCCTGTGTGCTCCGATCATAAAGGAGCCTTGGCGGCGGGGCCAAGCTAGGAAGCTGTCTGGCAATTGTCAATCGTGTTGACAATTGCCGATATTGACCATAGCGTCGTCGTCAGGGAGGAACGCATGGTCGGCAATGCCGTGTTCCGCGTAGAGGGACTGAGGAAATCCTTTGGCCGCAACGAGGTGCTTGGCGGCATCGCGCTGGACCTTCATGCCGGTGAAGTGACCGTGCTGATGGGCGCCAACGGCGCCGGCAAATCCACCCTCGTCAAGATCGTCAGCGGCGTCTACGAGCGTGGCGGCGGCACCATGACGCTCGCCGGCCAGGACTTCGCACCGAACACGCCGGCGGAAGCGATCCGCGCCGGCGTCGTCACCGTGCACCAGAACATCAATGACGGTGTTGTCGCCGACCTCGATGTCGCCACCAATCTCACGCTCGACAGGCTGAGCGGCAAAGGCGTGCCGACCCTGTTCAACCCCGTCCGCGTGCGCCGCGAAGCCAAGGCGGTCGCCGATCGCATGGGGTTGGCCATCGATCTCAAGGCACGCGTCAGCGATCTGTCGCTGGCCGACCGCCAGATGGTGGCGATTGCCCGAGCGCTGGCGCACCAGCCGAAAGTGCTGATCCTCGATGAGCCGACCTCATCGCTCTCCAGTGCCGAAGCCGACAGGCTGTTCGCGCTAGTCGACCGGCTGCGCGAGCAAGGCGTGGCGATCCTCTATATCTCGCACCGCATGTCGGATATCAGGCGGCTCGCCGACCGCATCGTCTCGATGCGCGATGGTGTCGTCTCGGGCGCCTTCGACACCAAGCCGCTCGACTATGAAGGCGCGGTCAACGCCATGCTCGGCCGCAAGATCCATCTCGACCAGATCGTCGCCAGGAGTTCGGCCAGGGCGGTCCTGGCCATCGAGGGGCTGCGCATCGCGCAGGGTGCCCGGCCGATCTCGCTGACGCTTGGCGATGGCGAGGTCGTCGCCATCACCGGCCTCGTTGGCGTCGGCAAGACCGCTCTTGCCGAAACGTTGTTCGGTGTGCGCCGGCCGCTCGCCGGCACCATGACGATGAACGGCAAGCCTTACGCGCCGCGCTCGGCGGGCGACGCGATCGCCGCCGGCGTGTTTCTCGTCGCCAAGGATCGCGCCAGCAGCGGCATCATCGGTGGCTTCAACATCGAGCGCAATGTCAGCCTGCCTTTCCTGAAGCGTATGTCGAATTTCAGCGTGCTCAAACGCCGCCTCGAACGCGCCACCGCGCGCCGGCAGATCGAGCAACTCGGCATCGTCTGCCGCTCGGAGAAGGACGAGATGTCGGCGCTGTCCGGCGGCAACCAGCAAAAGGTGATGGTCGCCCGCTGGATGGCGCAGAATGCCGCGCTGTTCATCCTCGATGAGCCGTTCCAAGGCGTCGACATTTCGGCAAGGCGCGACATCGCCGCCAAGCTGAGGGCAAGCACCAATGGCCGTGCCACGCTCTTGTTCGTCACCGAACTCGACGAAGCGCTGGAGACGGCCGATCGCATCCTGGTGATGTCGGAGCATACGATCGTCGGCGAACACCGCAATGCCGATGTCGACCTCGACCGCCTTTTGGCCGAGGTCGCCGGCGGACCGCTGCACAGCGCTGCCTGAGGGTGGCGGTGAATGGATTGGAATGGAGAGACCATGGGTTGGAGTTGGGTAAAAACGGCAGCGGCGCTGGGGTGCGCCGAATGACGCTGCGCGACTATGCCATCCGCTATGGGTTCATCGTGCTGCTGTTCGGATTGGTCGCCTATTTCGCGATCGCCGCCGACGGGTTCGTCTCGCCGCAAAGTGCCGTCTTCATCTTCCAGTCGGTCGCCATCACCGGCGTGCTGGCGCTCGGCGTTACCGCCACCCTGGTGGTCGGCGGCTTCGACCTGTCGATCGGCTCGGTCGCGACCTCGGCCATGATGGCGGCGGCCTATGTCATGGTGGTACTGGAACAGAACGCCGTCGTGGCGGTCATCGTCTGCCTGTTGATCGGCGCCCTTGTCGGCCTGATCAATGGCTGGCTGATCGTCTACATGCGCGTGCCGGACCTCTTGGCGACGCTCGGCATGATGTTCCTGCTGGTCGGCCTGCAGCGCATCCCGACCGAGGGCCGCTCGATCGCCACGGGCATGACCATGCCCGACGGCTCGGTCGCCAACGGCAAATTCTCCGATGCCTTCCTGGCGCTCGGCCGCCACCGCTTCGATTTCTTCATCCCAAACCTCATTCCGGTGTCGGTCGTCGTGCTTCTGGTGCTGGCGGTGTTGATCTGGTTCTTCCTCGAATACACCCGCTTCGGTCGTATGATGTATGCGGTCGGCTCCAATGAGCGCGCCGCCGAACTCGCCGGCGCGCCTGTCAAGGCATACAAGATCTGGGCCTACGTTATTTCAGGAGTTTTTGCCTCGATCGGGGGCATTTTGCTCGCCGCCCGGCTTGGACGCGGCGACATCGCCTCGGGTAATAATCTGCTGCTCGATGCGGTTGCCGCGGCGCTGATCGGCTACGCGGTGCTCGGCGCCGCCAAGCCGAACGCCTTCGGCACCGCCATCGGCGCGCTGTTCGTCGGCATCTTGCTGCAAGGCCTGACGATGATGAACGCGCCCTACTACACGCAGGATTTCGTCAAGGGCGTGGTTCTGGTCGTCGCCCTTGTCTTCACCTTTGCCCTTTCGGGCAGGGGCAGGGGCTAGCATTCGGCCGGACAGGATTTTGGGTTCAACAGAAGTGGAGGAAAACAAGGTGAACATCACAAGAAGAGTTCTGGGGAAAGTGGCGCTCGGGCTGGCCGGCGCAACCATGCTGATGCAGGGGGCATTTGCCGCGGACAAGCCGGCGCCGTTCGACAAGCCCGGCGTCAAGATCGCGCTGGTGCGTTATCTCTCGACCGGCGACTTCTTCCAGGCCTATCTCTCGGGCGTCGAGGCGCAGTCGAAGGCGCTTGGCATCGACCTTCGCGTGCTCGACAGCCGCCAGGACGCCGCGCTTCAGTCCGACATGGTTGATCAGGCCATCGCGCTCGGCGTGCAGGGCATCATCATCCAGCACGGCCTGACGGAATCGATGAAGGACGCCGCCCAGCGTGCCGTCGACGCCGGCATCAAGGTGGTGGCTTTCGACGTCAATGTCGAAAACCCCAAGATCCCGCAAGTCGAACAGTCGGACAAGGACCTGGCGCGGCTGGCGCTCGAGCAGGCGGTCAAGGACAATGGCGAAAGCTGGAATGCCGGCTATGTCTATGTCGCCGGCATTGCGCCGCTCGACCGCCGTAACGAAACCTGGGTCGACGTGAAGAAGAAATATGCCGGCATCAAGGAGGCCGCCATGTTCGGCACGCTCGACAACCCGATCGCCAACTCCGTCGCCAACCAGGCGCGCTCGGTGCTGTCGGCGCACCCCGACATCAACGTGATGTTCGCCCCCTATGACGAATTCGCCAAGGGCGTGAAGATCGCCGTCGACGAAGCGGGCCTGAACAAGAAGATCAAGATCTATTCGGCCGACATTTCGACGTCCGACATCGCTGCGATGCGTGAGCCCGACAGTGCCTGGGCCGCGACCGCGGCGACCAACCCGGCCGTCGTCGGCCAGGTCTCGGTGCGCGCGCTGGCGCAACTGCTCGCCGGCGAAGATCCCGGCCACAACGTCATCGTGCCGCCGACGCTGATCACGCAGAAGGAGCTGATCGACAAGGACATCAAGAACATGGAAGACCTGTCGGCCAAGCTGCCACAGTTCGCCCATGCCGACGTCGCCATGCCCGCCTGGATGCCGAACCCGAACGCGAAGTAAGGCTCGCCAGTACAGGACGGAAAAGGGCGGCCCGTGAGCCGCCCTTTTTGTTGCCTGTCGGGAGATGCCTAGCGCAGCGCCGCGGCGATATTGCCGCCGTCGACCGTCGTCACATCGGCGGTCGTGCGGTCGGCCAGAGCGTGGTGCAGGAAGGCTTGGGCCACGTCCTGCGCCGTCACCTCCTGGCCGAGCAGATTGCCGGACATGTATTCCTTCTCGGACACGCCGCGCGCGCCCGAGCGGCTGGCGATCATGGCGTCGGTCAAAAGGCCGGAGCGGATGCGGTCGGCATTGACGGCATTAGAACGGATGCCATGGGCGCCGTAGTCGAGCGCGTATTGCCTGGACAGGAACAGCGTCGCCGCTTTCGGCACGCCATAAGCGCCGAATTTCGGGCCCGGATTGACCGCCTGCTTGGAGGTGTTGAACAACAGCGCGCCGCCGGTGCCCTGTTCCAGCATGATGCGCACGGCGTTCTGCGCCGCCGACTGGTGGGCGAAGAAATTGAGCTCGAAGCTCTTGCGCAGCAGCGCATCGTCAAGCTCGCCGATGCGGCCTTCCCAAGCGGCACCCGCATTGGACACCAATATGTCGACGCCGCCGAAGACGGCGACCGCCTTGTCGAAGGCGGCACGCATCTGGGCCGGGTCGGTGATGTCGGCGCCAACACCGATCGAATTGTTGCCGGCTTTTTTGGCGGCATTGGTGGCCTTTTCGGCGTCGAGATCGACGACGACGGCATGAGCGCCATTGTCGGCGAACAGCTTGGCGGTCGCCGCACCAATCGCGCCGGCGCCGCCGGTGATCAGCACCACCTGTCCGGTCAACGGCTTCGGCTTGTTGGAGGCGAGCTTGGCCTGTTCCAGCGACCAGTATTCGAGCGGGAACAGGTCCGCCTTGGACAACGGGTGGAAACGCCCGACCGCCTCGGCGCCGCGCACGGCCTCGATCCACATCTCGCCGACGTCCGATGCGATCCTGGCATCCTTCAGCGTGCGGCCATGACCGAACATGCCGAGCCCCGGCACCAGCGTCAGTCGCGGCATGGGATCGAGCATGGTGCGCTTGACGTCGTCGAGCGCGTCATTGGTCTCGAAATAGGCGCGGTAATCGCTGACGAAGGCGTCGACATGGCTCTTGATGACGGCCTTGTAGTCGTCGGCCTTGTCGGCATCGGGCGCCGGCACGGCCATCGGTCCGGTCTTGATGCGGATCGACAGATCCGGCGTCGACACGCCACGCCCGGCATAGTCGGCAATGTCAGCCGAATTGATGAAGTCGACGATCGCGTCGGAGGTGCGGAAGTCGCTGATCATGCGGTCGAAGCGGCCTTCGCCGCGTGGCGCCGCGACCGCGCCGCGCAGCATGGGCGCGATGGAAGCCGGCGTCGCCAGCCTTGCCGGCAATGCTGCCTTTGCCACCTTGGGCTTGGCATGCTTGGCCACATAGTCTTCGGCGACGTTCACATAGTGGATCATCCGGTCGTAGGCCTGCCTGGCATCGTCGCCGAAGGTGAAGATGCCGTGCTTGTCGAGGATCAGGCCTTCTACCGTTGGGTCGGCGTCGAAGACATCGGCCGCCGCTTTGGCGAGATCGAAGCCCGGCATGATGTAGGGCACGTAGCCCATTTTTGCTCCGAACACCTTTGCCACCAGCGGCTTGCTGTCTTCCTGGTCGACAATGGCCAGGATGGCGGTCGAGTGGGTGTGATCGACGAACTTGTGCGGCAGGAAGGCATGCAGCAGCGTCTCGACCGAGGGGTTGGGCGAGGCGGGGTCGATCAGGTTTGCCCGCTGCAGCGCGACCATGTCCTCGTCGGAAAGCCTGTCCAGCTTGCGCGCCTTGAGCAGCGCGCCCATCTTGACGGCGGGCAGGCCCTGCGGCTCGATGACGGCCATGTCCCAGCCGCTGCCCTTGACGCACAGCACGTCCCACTCGTCGCCGACGAGGTCGGTCGCCTTGATCTTGCAGGAGGTGTTGCCGCCGCCATGCAGGACCAGCTGTGGCACGCCGCCTAGAAGCCGCGTCGTGTAGACACGCAAGGCGAGATCGCGGCCGACGCCCTTCTTCGCATAGTCGGCAACGAGTTTTTCGGCCGCGTCGTCGTTCCACAGGTTCTTCATGTTCGCTTCGTCCAGTTGCTGTCTTTAGGTGGTGAAACAGGAATGCCGCGACGCCTTGATGACAATGCGTCGGCAAAGGGTTTATTTTCAGGATGCCTTTTCTGCTGACGTTCCGGCATGATCGAGCAGCCGCTGCGCCATATGCGCGCCGACAACCAGATGCGTGCAGAGGCCGCCGGCGATGGCCGCGAGCAGCGGCTCGAACTTGCTGTCCTCCTGCACGACCATGAGCCGTTTCCCGATGACGCGCAGCGAAGCAAGCCCCGCCGAGATGACCCGCCGGTTGTAGCTGCAGTCGAGCAACTCGCCACCGGCATCGATGATCTGCCCGGCGATGACACCGGCCGCACCTTCCTTGCGCAGTGCCGCCATCTCGGCTGCCGTCAGCGCGCCACACTTCACCAGATGGCTGTCGGCATCGACCGCGCCGATGGAGTAGAGCGCAAGATCGCAGTCGCTGATCCCAGCAAGCTGGTCGCGGATCACCGGCTCGGCGCGCAGGCCTTGCGCCAGTGCCTCGGTCGACAGCACCAGGGGTGCGTAGAAGTTGAGGCCCTTGGCGTTGAGCCGGCGCGCGATTTCCATCGTGCACTGGTCGGGCCGGTAGGAGTAGGGCGCGCCGAGATTGCCGCAGAGCTGCACCACGGTGACGTCCTGCAGGTCGGCATAGGACATGATGTCGGCGATGGTGTAGACGGTGCGGCCCCAGGCAACGCCGATGCGGTCGCCTTTCCTGACGAGTTCCAGGAACACGCTTGCCGCCAGCACCGCGATATCGGTCGACGGGTCGGCGAGATAGGCGTTTTCAGGCGCGATCCAGACGGCGTCGAGCTTCAGGGCGTCTTCCAGCCTGCGCGCCATGACGTCGTCGGTGAAGAGCTGCGTCGAGGTCGAGATGTTGACGATGCCAGTCTCGCGCGCCTTGCGCAGATACATGGCGACGGAGGCGCGCGAAATGTTGAGCTGATTGGCCACTTCGTCCTGCCGAAGCCCATGGGCATAGTAAAGCCAGGCCGCCTTGTGAATGAGCTGTTCTGCCGGTCGGATCGCCATGCCACCTCCTTGGCTGACAATAGTCACGGCTCTCGACAAAAGTCAAATTTGGATCGACAGGAAGCGATCTTCTGCCGCCGCGGCTCGATGGAGATCACCATTCCAGCAAGTCGCCGCAGCATAGCATTTTCAGCCATCCAGGGGGATAGCGTGACGACGAACCTGGGGTTAGAAAGCTCGAAAAGACTTTGGGGAGGATGGGATGGCCAATCCCTACGAACAGGATCTCGACAGGAACGCCGCCAACCACCAGCCGTTGACGCCGCTCACCTATCTGGAGCGCGCGGCTAAAACCTATCCCGACCATATTGCCATCATTCACGGCAGGCAGCGCATCAGCTACCGCGCCTTCTGGCGCCGCTCCCTGAAGCTCGCCTCGGCGCTGCACAGGCACGGCATCGGCAAGGGCGATACGGTGACGGTCATGCTGTCGAACACGCCGCCGATGCTGGAGGCGCATTTCGGCGTGCCAATGACCAAGGCCGTGCTGCATTCGCTCAACACGCGCCTCGATGCCGCGGTCATCGCCTTCCAGCTCGACCACGCCGAGACCAAGGTGCTGATCGTCGACCGCGAGTTTTCCGGGGTCGTGCGAGAAGCGCTCGGTCTGGCCAAGGTCAAGCCGCTGGTCATCGACTACGACGATCCCGATTACGCCGCTGATGCGCCCCACCCGAAAGGCGAGCGGGTCGGCACGGTGGACTACGAGGCCTTTGTCGCCAATGGCGACGAGGAGTTCGCCTGGTCGATGCCCGACGACGAATGGGATGCCATCTCGCTCAACTACACGTCGGGCACGACAGGCAATCCCAAGGGCGTCGTCTATCACCACCGTGGTGCTGCCCTGATGGCCTACACCAACACCATCCATGCCGGCATGGCGAAGCACGCCGTCTATCTCTGGACCTTGCCGATGTTCCACTGCAATGGCTGGTGTTTTCCCTGGACGCTGGCCGTCCAGGCCGGCACGCATGTCTGCCTGCGCTGGGTGCGGCCGAAGCCGATCTACGACGCCATTGCCGACCATGGCGTCACGCATCTGTGCGGGGCGCCGGTCGTCATGTCGGTGCTGATCAACGCCAGGGATGAGGACAAGCGCGCGTTTGCGCAGACGGTCACCTTCAACACGGCTGCCGCGCCGCCGCCCGAAGCCGTGCTGTCGGGCATGGCCGATGCCGGCTTCGCCGTCACCCATCTCTACGGGTTGACCGAGACCTACGGTCCGGCTGTCGTCAACGAATGGCATAATGGCTGGGACGCACTCGACAAAGGGGCGAGGGCGGGCAAGAAGGCACGGCAGGGCGTGCGCTATGCCGCGCTCGAAGGCCTGACGGTGATGGATCCCGAAACCATGGCCGAAACGCCCGCCGACGGCGAAACCATCGGCGAGGTCATGTTCCGCGGCAACATCGTCATGAAGGGTTACCTGAAGAACCGCAAGGCAACGGACGAGGCTTTCGCCGGCGGCTGGTTCCACTCGGGCGATCTCGGGGTCATGCACCCAGACGGCTACATCCAGCTCAAGGACCGCTCCAAGGACATCATCATCTCCGGTGGCGAGAACATTTCCTCGATCGAGGTCGAGGACGCGCTCTACAAGCATCCCGCCGTCGCCTCCTGCGGCGTCGTCGCACGCCATGACGACAAGTGGGGCGAGGTGCCTGTCGCCTATGTCGAGCTGAAGCCGGGCAAGGAGGCGAGCGAGGCCGAGATGATAGAGCACTGCCGGGTGTTGCTCGCCCGCTTCAAGGTGCCAAAGGCGGTGATCTTCGCCGAAATACCGAAGACCTCGACCGGCAAGATCCAGAAATTCCGGCTGCGGGAAATGGCCAAGGTCGCCTGAAGCCCTCCGTGGGCCTTTTCGAGAGAATTATTTTCAGAGGCCCGCATCCTGGGGGCGTCTTGTGACGTCTATGGGATGTCACCATTTGTCACCTATCGTACGCGTACGTCGAATCCGTGTTGACAGAGTGCCCCTTTCGATTTACGAGTGATGAAAATCGAAATTCGTCACTCGTTATTTGACAGAGAGCTATGTCCGAAGCCGCCAACATCGTCGCCGACGTCGCCCGCCAGGAAAATGTGACGCGCATTCTCGATTGCGCCGAGCGCCTGTTCCGGCACTATGGCTACGGCAAGACCAATGTCGCCGACATTGCCCGCGAACTCGGCATGTCGCCGGCCAACATCTATCGTTTCTTTGCCTCCAAGGTCGAAATCCACCAGGCCGTCTGTGGCCGGATGCTCGGCGCCAGCTACAAGATGGCCTACGAGATCATGCACCTGCCGATCAGCGCCGAGGAGCGGCTGCGGCGTTACGTGCATGCGCAGTACAAGATGACGATGGAGGTCATGCTCGACGACCAGAAGGTCCACGAGATGGTCATCGTCGCCCTCGAGCGCGACTGGGGCGTCATCGACAAGCATGTCGACAGCATCCACGATCTCTTCGCCGAGGTAATCCGCGAGGGCATCGAGGCCGGCGAGTTCAGGAAACAGGACCCGGTGACCGCATCGCGCTGTTTCGGTGCCGCCACCGTCATCCTGTGCCATCCGCAGATGGTGGCGCAGTGCCTCGCCAAGACCAATCGGGCGATGCCCGACGAGCTCATCGATTACGCCATCAGAGCCTTGAAATAGCCGCCGCCAGCCGGTGCCGGTGTCGACAGTCCGCCTCCAGTCGGGAGTATCAAGATGTTTTTGCCCAGTTCCATCCTTCGCAAGCTGCCAGCCGCCGGCCTGATCATCGCATCGCTTGGGCTTGCCGGCTGCTCGCAGGAAAAGGCGGAGGTGAAGGACATCATCCGCCCGGTCAAGGTCGTCGAGATCGCGAAGGCGCATGACACCCGCACGCTGTCCTATTCCGGATCGGTGCGCGCCCGCACCGAGAGCACACTGGGGTTCCGGGTCAACGGCAAGATCACCGAGCGTCTCGTCGACATCGGCCAGCACGTGGCGCCTGGCGATGTGCTCGCCCGCATCGATCCCTCAGACTATGACCTGTCGGTCAAGAGCGCGCAGGCCGCGCTGGATGCCTCAGAACGTCAGGTCGAGACCGTCGAACTCGCCCGCAAGCGCGCCGAGCAGCTTTTCGCCAAGAACTTCGCGCCGAAATCGCAGCTCGAACAGGCGACGCTGACCTTTGACCAGGCCGTCGCCACGCGCGACTCCGCCCGCTCGACGCTTGCCCAGGCCAGGAACCAGGTCGGCTATACCGACCTCAAGGCCGACAGGGACGGCATCGTCACGGCGGTCAACGCCGATGTCGGCCAGGTGGTTGGCTCGGGCACGCCGGTGATCACCGTCGCGGTCGATGGCGAAAAGGAAGTGCTGATCGCGGTTCCGGAAATGGAGATCGCGCAGTTCAAGCCGGGCAAGGACGTCAAGGCGGGCTTCTGGTCCGATGCCGCTCTGGCGCTCGACGGCAAGGTCCGCGAGGTCGCCGGCAGCGCCGATCCGCAGTCGCGCACCTTTGCCGTCCGCGTCAGCCTGCCCAACGACCCGCGCGTGCTGCTCGGCATGACCGCCAATATCGAGGCGTCGGCAGCCAACGAAAAGCAGCTCGTCTCTATCCCGCTGAGCGCGCTCGCCGAGAAAGACAGCCAGTCGATCGTCTGGACGGTCGATCGCGGCGCCGACACGGTTCATGCCCGTCCAGTCAAGGTCGCCGAGTTCGCCGCCGACGGCGTGCGCGTGGCGGAGGGATTGAAACCGGGCGATATCGTGGTCGCCGCCGGTACGCAGTTCATGACCGAGGACCTGAAGGTGAAACTCGCCGGCGGCGTCACACAGCAGTCCGCCTCGGCCGAAGGCGAGGACGCCAGCAAGCTGCGCTGACGACAGACAGATCGGCCGCGCGTTCCCGCGGCCGCAGGTTTCCGGGCGGCGTGCCCGAAGGTCGAGACGTCAAGGCCGATGTACCCCCGCATCGATCCTCGCGTCCCACCGCGATGAGTGTCTCTCCGCTCGAAGAGCGACGCCGCCCGGAAACCAGTATCGAACGCAGATGATTTCGTTTCGCGCGCCGCGCTTCTTCGAAGCACCTTCCTCGAAGCACAAGGGCGCCGGCAACCAAGCAAAGTGGACCAGCACCGATGACGACCTCCACTGAAGAAAAGCGGCCCTTCAATCTCTCTCGTTGGGCAATTGGCCATCCCTCCATTGCGCGCTTCCTGTTCGGGCTGATCATCATCGCCGGCGCGCTCGGCCTGATGCGCATGGGCCAGAAGGAGGATCCCGATTTCACCTTCCGCGTCATGGTCGTGCAGGCGATCTGGCCGGGCTCCTCGATCCAGGAGATGGAAGACCAGGTCGTCAACAAGATCGAGCGCAAATTGCAGGAGACGCCGCATCTCGACTTCGTGCGCTCCTTCACCCGCGCCGGCAGCGCCATCATCACCGTCCAGATCAAGGGCGACACCAACGCCGCTGAAGTGACGGATGCCTTCTATCAGGTGCGCAAGAAGGTCGGCGATATCCAGGGCGACCTGCCGCAGGGCCTGCTCGGCCCCTATTTCAACGACGAGTTCGGCGACACCTTCATCACGCTGCATTCGATCAGCGGCGACGGCTTCTCCTATCCGGAGCTGAAGAAGTTCGCCATCCAGGCGCGCGACATGCTGTTGACGACATCAGGCGTCGAAAAGGCCGTCATCATCGGCGACCAGCCGGAAAAACTCTATATCGACGTCTCGTCCAAGGCGCTGGCCGAACGCGGCCTGACGCTGACCGACCTGCAGAACGCGATCAAGGGCCAGAACAACGTCGATCCAGCCGGCTCCGTCGATACCGGCGTCAATTCGGTGCGCATCTCCGTCGAAGGCGACGTCGCCAAGGCCGCCGACATCAGGGAATTGCGCCTGCGCGCCGGCGGCCAGGTGACCCGACTGGGCGACATCGCCACCGTCACTTCGGGGCTGGAAGATCCCTTCCAGCGCAAATACCGCTTCAATGGTCACGACAGCGTGCAGCTTGGCGTCGTCATGGCCAAGGGTTTTAAAGTCACCGATGTCGGCAAGGATGTCGAGGCGACCTACAAGCACTTCGAGGAAGCGCTGCCCTATGGCGTTTCGGTCGACCAGATTTCCGACCAGCCGGGCGTCGTCACGGACGCGGTCGCCGAATTCATGCATGCGCTCGGCGAGGCGCTGCTGATCGTGCTCGTCGTCTCGTTCCTGTCGATCGGCTGGCGCTCGGGCCTGGTGATCGCCATCGCCATACCGCTGGTGCTCGCCGCCACATTCGCCATCATGTATGAAATCGGCATCGACCTGCAGCGCATTTCGCTGGGCGCGCTGATCATCGCGCTCGGCTTGCTCGTCGACGACGCCATGATCGTCGTCGAGATGATGGAGCGGAAGCTCGAGGAGGGGTTGGTCAAGATCGAGGCGGCGAGCTTTGCCTATTCCTCGACCGCCTTCCCGATGCTGACCGGCACGCTGATCACCACCGCCGGCTTCATCCCGGTCGGCTTCGCCGCCTCGACGGCTGGCGAATATGTGCGCACCCTGTTCTATGTCGTCGGCATCGCGCTGATCGTGTCGTGGTTCGTGGCGGTCTATTTCACGCCGTGGCTGGGGCATATGATCCTCAAGCAGCGCAAGCATGCCGGCACCCACCACGACGCCTTCGACACGCGTTTCTATCGCCGGCTTCGCTCGACCGTCGGCTGGGCGGTGCGTCACCGCATCATCGTGCTGGTGATGACGCTGGTGACTTTCGGCACCAGCTTGTGGGCCTTCCAGTTCATTCCGCAGAACTTCTTCCCGCAATCGTCGCGGCCCGAAATCCTCGTCGACCTCTGGCTGCCGGAAGGCACCTCGATCAAGGAAGTCGAGACGCAGGCCAAGGCCCTGGAAGCCAAGATGATGGACGACAAGGACAAGCGTTTCATCGCCACCTATATCGGCGAGGGCGCCCCGCGCTTCTTCCTGCCGCTCGACCAGCAACTGCGCAACCCGAATTTCGCCCAGATGCTTGTCATGGCCAATGACGAGCCGGCCCGCGAGCGGCTGATCGTCAAGCTGCGCACGGTTCTGGCGCAGGATTTCCCGTCGATCCGTGCCAAGGTCGACCGCCTGTTCCTCGGACCGCCGACCGGCTGGCCCGTGCAGATGCGCGTCATGGGTCCGGATCGTCAGGAGGTGCGCCGCATCGCCGACCAGGTGAAGGCGAAGTTCCGCGAGGATCCGCTGCTTGGCGCCGTCCATGACGACTGGCTGGAGCCGGTGCCGGCGATGAAGCTGGTCATCGATCAGGATCGCGCCCGTGCGCTCGGCGTCACCTCGCAGCGCATCCGCCAGATGCTGCAGGCCGCGATGTCCGGCGCGCCGCTCGACGATTTCCGTGACGGCGAGGAGACGGTGTCCATCGTCGCCCGCGAGCCGGATGCCAGCCGCAGCCTGCTGTCCTCGGTCGACTCGGTCTATATCCCGACCGATTTCGGCGGCTTCGTTCCGCTGTCGCAGGTCGCCAAGGTCATGCCTGTGCTGGAGCAAGGCATAGAGTGGCGCCGCGACCGCCTGCCGACCATCTCGGTGCGCGCCACATTGCCCGACGGCGTGCAGTCCAACGACGTCGTCACCAAGATGTACAAGGACATGCAGGGTCTGCGCGACGGCCTGGCGCCCGGTTACAAGATCGAGATTCAGGGCGGGGCCGAGGATTCGGCTGAAAGCCAGGCTTCGATTGCCGCCAAGGCGCCGATCATGCTGGCCGTCATCGTCGTGCTGCTGATGATCCAGCTGCAGAACTTCGGCAAGGCGATGCTGGTGCTGGCGACGGGCCCGCTCGGCATCATCGGTGCTGCCGCCGCTCTGCTGATCAGCGGCGCGCCATTCGGCTTCGTCGCCATCCTCGGCGTTATCGCGCTGCTCGGCATCATCATGCGCAACTCGATCATCCTGGTCGACCAGATCGACCAGGACATCGCCAGGGGCATGGACCGTTCCGAAGCGATCATCGGCTCGGCGGTGCGCCGCTTCAGGCCGATCGTACTGACGGCGATGACCGCGGTGCTGGCACTGATCCCGATCTCGCGCGCCGTGTTCTGGGGGCCGCTCGCCTATGCCATGATGGGCGGCATTCTGGTCGCGACCGTGCTCACCATCCTGGTGCTGCCGGCGGGCTATGCGCTCTTCTTCGGCCGCGAGCCGAAGAAGGTGAAGACCGACGAGCAGGCCCCTGAGCCAGGAGAGATCGAAGGCATCGAACGGCCGCAATTGGCTTTGGCGGCGGAATAAGAAAAAAACCGGCCGGTCGATTTGCGACCGGCCGGTTTTCCTTGATGCAGTGGCTTGGGCCGCGGTCAGATCATCAGATGACGAATACCCAATTGGCGATGAGCATGACCGCCACGCCGGCGACCAGCGTCAGATAGGGCAGCATGCCCGCCTTCTTGACCGAGAGGTCGGCTCCCGCCATGCCGAGGTCGGCCAGCATGTGGTCCGGGAATTTGCCCTTGTCCTGGATGTAGTGGCGGAAGCAGAACACCGGGATGATCAGCGCCGCGGTGATCAGGCCGGCCCACAGGGCCATCGGGTTCCACACCTTGGCGCCTGCGCCCATGAAGATGGCGTTGACATAGGCGAAGATCGCCCCGATCCCCAAGAGCCAGCTAGGCGCCTTCCACGGCCGTACGATATGGCCGTTGTCGATGCGGTGGATCCAGCCGGCATTGAGGTTGAGGAAGTTGAAGATGATGTAGCCGCAGTTCGACACGGCGAGGATGAAGAAGAAGCTCGTCGCGTCGGCCGAGGCGATCGCCAGAACCGCCAGGTTGAAGCAGAGGTCAGTCCACATGGCCCGCGTCGGCGCGCCGTGTTCGTTGACGTGGCTGAGATAGCGCGGCAGCCAGCCGTCGACCGAGCCCTGGTAGAGCGTGCGCGAGGAGCCGGCCATCGCCGTCATGATGCACAGCACCAGCGCCAGGATCATCAGCATGACAAGCAGGCTGTGGATAATCTTGCCGCCGCCGACCATGCCGGCCAGCGCGTCGGCCACGCCTGAGCCGTCGACGATCGGCGTTGCCAGCATGCCGTTCAGGCCCAGCACGCCCTGGAAGGTGAAGGGCACCAGGATGAACAAAAGCATGCAGAGCAGGCCGGAATAGAAGATGGCCTTGAACGTATCGGTGCCGGGGTTCTTGAACTCCGACGTGTAGCAGACGGCCGTCTCAAACCCATAGGTCGACCAGGCGGCGATGAACATGCCGCCGAGCGCCAACGTCCAGCCGGCGATGTTCCAGGAGCCGGGCTCGGGTGCGTAGGCAGCCGCCAGCGGCACCAGCGGCGAGAAGTTCGCCCAGTCGATCTGACCGGTGAAGATCGGCACGACGCCGACAATCAGCATCGGGATGATGACCAGCAGGCCGATATATTTCTGCACGCTGGCGGTGCCCAGGATGCCGCGATGCTGGATCGAGAAAATGATCAGCATCAGCACCGCGCCGATGAAAAAAGTGGCGTTGAGCGTGAACGAGACCGGGCCCAGCGTGTGGCTCCACAGCGTCCAGTTACGGATGGCCGGCGTCGCGGCGGCGGTCACCGCGGTGATGGCGTCTGCGGGAACCGTTCCGGCATGCGCGGCGATGTAGGCCACCACCTCGGGCGAGGTGTCGGTGAAGATCGGCACCGGCGCCAGCGCGTTGAGGATATAGGCGGCGGCGATCGAGCAGCCGAGCGACAGCACCGGCGACCAGGCGAACCAGTTGCACCACACCGACAGCGGCGCGATGAACTTGGAATAGCGCAGCCACGCCGTGGCGCCGTAGATCGAGGCGCCGCCGGACTTGTTCGGAAACAGGCCGGCGATCTCGGCATAGGTGAAGGACTGCAGGAAGCCCATGATCATGGACACCGTCCAGATCAGGAAGGCCAGCTTTCCCGTCGTGCCGGCAATGCCGCCGATCGAGAACAGGACCAGCGCCGGAACGCCGCTCGCCACCCAGAAGGCGCCGCGCCAGTCGATATGCCTGAGCAGCTTGCTTTCGGCAGGCTGGTCCAGGACCGTACTTATCGTGCTCATGTCGATGAGTTCCCCTTTTTCGATGTTCCCCGCCAGCGATGCCTCGGCTACGCGAAGCTTGCTCCCCGGCTAATGACCGTTCCGGCCGCAGTGTTTCCACTCAGTCGTATTTTTTTCTTAAGAGTGAAGATTGATCCGGCGCGCCGTCACGTCAAGCGATTTGTGAAACCGTGCACATCACGCTTGCGCGCGCTGATGACAAAGCGTCCGGCGGGGTGGCCGGCGGGCGCTTTGCGAACCCAAAAAGGGCAGGTCAGGAGCGTGGTTTGGTCTTTTGCGGATCGTAGTGGGCAAAGGCGACGACCCGGGCCGGCAGCCGCTTGGCATGGCCGTCGAGTTTGCCGATCTCGACCTCCGTGCCGATGGCGGCATGAGTGACGTCGAGACGCGCCAGCGCGAGGTTCTTGTTCAGCACCGGCGAGCGCATGCCCGAGGTGACGACGCCGATCTGGGCGCGGCCGACATGGACGCAGTCGCCATGGCCGACGGCGACATTGGCGTCGATCTCGAGGCCGACCAGCTTGGTCTGCGCATGGTCCTTGCGCCGGATCAGCGCCTCGCGGCCGATGAAATCGTCGGTCTTGCTCTTCAGCGGCACGGTAAAGCCGATACCGGCCTCGAACGGATCGGTCTGGTCGGAAAATTCGTAACCGGCGAAGATCAGCCCGGCCTCGATGCGCACCATGTCGAGTGCCTGCAGGCCCATCGGCTTCAGACCGTGCGGCTGGCCGGCTTCCCAGATGGCGTCGAACACCTTTTCGGCGTCGCGCGGATGGCACCAGACCTCGTAGCCGAGTTCGCCGGTATAGCCGGTGCGCGAGACGACGATGGGAATGCCATTGCCGCCACCGATCCTGGCGACGGCGAAGCGGAACCATTCGAGTTCCTCGATCGAGGGCTGCAGCGGCGAGGTCCAGATCACCTGTTTCAGGATGTCGCGGCTCTTTGGCCCTTGCACAGCGATGTTGTGCATCTGGTCGGTGGACGAGCGCACCAGCACGTTGAGGCCGAGCTTTGTCACCGTCTCGCGCAGCCATTCGCCGGACAGGTCGTCGCCGCCGACCCAGCGGAAATTGTCCTTGCCGAGCCTGAGCAGCGTGCCGTCGTCGATCATGCCGCCATGCTCGTAGCACATGGCGGAGTAGACGACCTGGCCGACGCCGAGTTTCTTGACGTCGCGCGTCAGCGTGTATTGCAGCAGCGCTTCGGCATCCGGGCCCGTGACCTCGAATTTGCGCAGCGGCGACAGGTCCATGATTACCGCGTCCTGCCGGCAGGCCCAGTATTCGGCGATGGCCCCTTCTTTGGCGAAGGAATTGGCCAGCCAATAGCCCCTGTACTCGACGAAGTCGCGCGTGTGCTTGGCAAAGCTCTGGTGAAAGGCTGTCTCGCGGGTCATTTTCGGTTCCGAATCGGGCGTCATGCGTCTGGCGATCGCTCGCGAGAATTTGTGCTGGCCGGAATAGGTCCGCACGTGGATGTCGGTCAGGTCCCAGCCATTGGCCGGTGTCGTGTCGTCGGGACAGGCTGAGGAAACGCAGACGATGTCGGTCAGCGCCCTGAGAAGGACATAGTCGCCGGCGCGCGACCATGGCTCGTCCGACACCATGACGCCATGGGCGTCAATCGCCGTGTTGAAGAAGAAGTTGATCGCCATCCAGCCGGCGCGGGGATTGACGCCCTTGCCGGTGAGCGCGCGGTTGAAATTCTCCGAGCAGTTGGTGTGGCCGGGATAGCCGATGTCGTCGTAATACTTCGCCGCACAGGCGAGCGCGAAGGCGTCGTGCCGGCCGCACATGTCCTGCACCACCTCGACCAGCGGCTCCATGTCCTGGTCGTAATATTTCGAATGCAGGCCGGGCATCGGATAGCTCGCGCCCATCAGCGTGCGCGTCGTCGTGACGTCGAGCGGATGGTCGAGGCCCTTGTCGAGCTTGCGCGCCGAGAAGCATTGGAAGTCGGTGCACTGGCGGCCGTCGACATCGATGATCTGCAGATAGTCGCCGGCCTTGACGAAATAGGATTCGGCGGTTGCCGAATGCACCCTGAGATCGAGCACCGGATCGGCGAGCGGATCGGCAAGCTGCCCTCTCGTCTTCAGCCGGATGGTGGCGCGGCGCACGATCACGGTCAGCGTCGTCGCCGTGTTGTGGCCGTCGACCAGCATAGGCCCGCCAGGCGCCGCGATCAGCAGCGCGCCGTCGCGCTGGACCGAAAAGCTCTGCTCGGTGCCGGCCGGCGTGGCGCCGCCGAACACGCGCACCGCTCTGGGCTGATCGAGTTGTACCTGCCGGCGCTCAAGGCCGCGGCGCAGCGATGCGATGCTGTCATCGCCCTCTGCGAGCAACGCCTTGATGCCGGCGGCATTGCTGTTGGATTTCTCGCCGAGAATGCCGGGGTCGGTGACGCCCGACTTATCCCAGGCCAGCAACTCGCAGGCCTGACCACCCTCGACGTTGCGCACCGTGACCGTATCGCCCGCCTCGACCTCGATCAGCACCGCGCCATTGCCCTGGATCGTGTAGCGTTCCATCCCCGCCGGCAGCGCGATCTGGCCGGGCCTCAGGATGAGACTTGGCCTTGGCGGTCCGGCAGTGACAGCGGGGTAGGGCGACTGGCTCATCTCAGCTTGTGGTTCGAGAAACTAGTTTGCCTGTGTGTAAAATTATTTTCGCTGAGAGAATAGCAGGGTGGTCGCTTTTGGCAAGGCGCCGCCTGATCTTCCCTTCTCCCCTTGTGGGAGAAGGTGGCCTCGCGAAGCGAGGTCGGATGAGGGGTGTTCCAGGGAACGCAAACGTCTCACTCCGCTGGAACACCCCTCATCCGTCTCGGCGCTATCGCGCCGATCCACCTTCCCCCACAAGGGGGGAAGGAAGGGGGCGTCGCCGCTACGCCAATTCCTCGGAATGCCCGATCTCGACGCCATACTCCGCGGCCGAGTCCAGAATGGTGTGCCACAGGCTCTCGGCAAAGGTCGCGAACACCAGCAGATTGAACACCGCCTGTCCGTCGCGATCCGCGCCGCGCCACAGTGTGACGCTGGTGTGGTCCATCGACGTGGCTGCCGCCGCGCCTACGCCAAAAACATCGGGGTGCAGGTCGATCGACGACAGCTTGGCCAGCATGGTCCGCGCCTTGGCGCCGGAGATGCTGATCAACACCCGCGCATGCGACTGGTCGGAAAGCGAGGCCGAGCCGGTAAAGCCGGGCTCAAGGGCCTCGATCGAATGCTTGCCGCCTGTCGACAGGGCAAGGAACTGATCCGGCCCCGACCAGATCAACGTGGCATCCGCCGCGCCGAGCGCGTTCGGCGTTTCCGGAGCAGCAACGCCAAAGCGAGCCTTGGCCGCCTCGGCCATCTCAGCCGCCTTGCCACGCCGCGCCATTACCTGGACGAGGTCGAGATTGCGGATCTCGGTCAGCGACACGCCGGCATCGCCGCTCGCACCATGAGGCCCGGCAACGAGTGCGCGATCAAGCGGGCTGCGGGTCTCCCAGGAAAACTCAGCCACGCTGGCGCCCTCCATCCGGATCGTAGAAGACGGGATTGCAAATCTCGACGTCATAGTCTTCGCCGCGCAACGGATCGTGCGCATGCACGATCTCGCCGATACGCTCACGGCCGCGCTCGACAAGGGCAAGCCCGATCCAGTGGTCTGATGTCGGCGAGAAGCAGATCGAGGTGACATAGCCCTGGTCGTTATCAGGCCCGGGCGTCTGCCCCTTCGGAATGATGTGCGCGCCGGAGCGTAGCCGTCGCGCCTTGTCGGTCGGCTTGATGCCAACGACCACCTGCCGGTCCGCTGCAATCAGCGCCTCGCGTCCGGCCATGACGCGGCCAATGAAATCCTTTTTGGTCGACATCATCTTGCCGAGGCCAAGATCGGCCGCGGTTGTCGTGCCGGAGAGCTCCGGTCCGGCGACATGGCCCTTTTCGATGCGCATGACGCCGAGCGCCTCGGTGCCGTAAGGCGTCACACCGAACGGATGGCCCGCAATCATCAGATTGCGGGCCATCGCCTCGCCGTAGCGTGCCGGCACCGAAATCTCGAACGCCATTTCGCCGGAGAAGGAGATGCGGAACAGCCGCGCCTTGACGCCGCCGCGCAACGCGACTTCGCGCGCGCCCATGAAAGGGAAACCTTCGTTGGAGAGGTCTTCCGAAGGATCGACGATCTCTTTCAACAGATCGCGGGTCTTGGGTCCGGCAATGGAGAACTGCGCCCACTGGTCGGAGACCGAAGTAAGCTGGACATCGAGTTCCGGAAACAGCACCTGCCGGCAGAACTCGAGATGCTGCATCACCAGCCCGGCCTTGGCCGTCGTGGTGGTCAGGAAATAGTGGTCCTCGGCCAGCCGCGACGTCGTGCCGTCATCATAGACGATGCCGTCCTCGCGCAGCATCAGCCCATAGCGCGCCTTGCCGACGGCAAGATTGGAGAAGGTGTTGATGTAGACGCGGTCGAGGAAGGCGCCGGCGTCCGCGCCATGCACGTCGATCTTGCCCAGCGTCGAGACATCGCAGAAGCCGACGCCGCCGCGCACCGCCTTGACCTCGCGGGTCACCGATTCCAGCCAGTCCTTCTCGCCGGCGCGCGGATACCACTGTGCCCGTTTCCATAAACCGGTGTCGACGAAGATCGCACCCTGCTCGGCGGCCCAGTGATGCGACGGCGTCAGCCGTGTCGCGTGAAAAGTCTCGTCGCGGTGATGGCCGGCGAAGGCGCCGATGGCCACCGGCACGTAAGGCGGCCGGTAGATCGTGGTGCCCGTCTCGGGAATGGATCTGCCCGTGACCGCCGCCATGATGGCGAGGCCGGCGACATTCGAGGTCTTGCCCTGGTCGGTCGCCATGCCAAGCGTGGTGTAGCGCTTCAGGTGCTCGACCGATTCAAAACCCTCACGCTGCGCCAACTCGATGTCGGATGCGGTGACGTCATGCTGCTGGTCGACAAAGGCCTTGCCCTTGCCGGCGACATGCCACAGCGGCGTCAGCGAAAAGGCCTCGTCATCGGCCACCGGCGTGGAGCCTGAACCATTGCCACGTCCGGCATCGCGTGCCGCCGTCACGCCCGCCGCAAAACCTTCGCGCAGGCAGGCGCCAAGTCCGAAGGCACCGTTTGCGGCGCCCGCTGCGACCATGCCGGGCGGTGCGCCGTCAGGCACGAAGGCGGCGATGTCGTCGCGCCATTTCGGCCGGCCGCGATGGTAGGAGGTGAGCCCCACGGTCGGGTTCCATCCGCCGGAAACGGCAAGCCCGTCGGCTTCCACTTCGGCACGCGCGCCGCCGGGGAGCGAGACCGAAATCTTGCGCACGCCACTCTTGCCGCCATCGATGCCTCTAACCGAGCCATGCAGAACGGGAAAGCCGCCCTTGCTGGCAAGCGAACGATGCGCCGGCGAAATCTCCGCGCGCGCGTCGATCACGGCCGCCACTTGCAAGCCGGCACCGAGTGCGGTCTCGACCGTGCGCCAGCCATCCTCGTTGTTGGTGAACAGCGCCATGCGCTTGGCCGGGGCCGCCGCGTAACGTGTGATATAGCTGCGCATGGCGGACGCCATCATCACGCCTGGCGCGTCGTTGCCGGCAAAGACGATCGGCCGTTCGAGCGCGCCTGCGGCGACGACGCAGCGCTTGGCCACGATCCGCCACAGACGCTGCCGCACCTGATGCTCGGGCGGCGAGGGCACGTGGTCGTTGACGCGCTCGATCGCGCCATAGGTGCCGCCGTCATAGACGCCGAACAGCGTCGTGCGCGTCATTATGCGCACGTCGGGCAGGGATCCAAGTTCAGCCAGCGTCCGTGAAAGCCATTCGGCCGCCGGCATGCCGTCGATCGTGCCGCCATCGGCAAGCAGGCGGCCGCCGGGGGTAAAATCCTCCTCGCACAGGATGACGCGCGCACCCGTGCGGCCTGCGGCCAATGCGGCCGCGAGGCCGGTCGGGCCCGAGCCGGCGATCAGCACATCGCAATGCGCCCACGCCTTGTCGTAGTGGTCGGGATCGGCGATGCCCGCCGCGCGGCCAAGGCCGGCGGCGCGTCGGATTGCCGGCTCGTAGATCGCTTCCCAGAACTTCGCCGGCCACATGAAGGTCTTGTAGTAGAAGCCGGCGACGAAGATCGGCGCGAACAGCTGGTTGACCGACATGACGTCGAAATTGAGCGACGGCCAGCGGTTCTGGCTGGCGGCCTCAAGACCTTCATAGAGTTCGGCCGTCGTCGCCTTGGTGTTCGGCTCGCGCCGCGCGCCGCTGCGCAGTTCGACCAACGCGTTGGGCTCTTCCGACCCCGCTGTCAGGATGCCGCGCGGCCGGTGATACTTGAACGAGCGGCCGACCAGCTTGACGCCGTTGGCAACCAGTGCCGAGGCAAGCGTGTCGCCTTTGAAGCCGGAGTAGCTCTTGCCGTCGAAACTGAAATTCAGCGGCGCCGAACGGTCGACGAGACCGCCGGAAGAGAGGCGATGAGAGGTCATGGTGTCCGGCCTCTCATTTCATGGCGAAGGGCGGCGACGTTAGCAAAATTGCTCATTTCGCAACCTGCCTCGCCCCGGCGCCCGCTGCCGGCTCAACGGCCGAAATCTCGTGCGTCAGCGTGTTGCGGGTGACCTTCAGCCAGGCCCGGCAGCCGCCGCCGTGATACCAGTTCTCGTCCATCACGCCGGCGATATTGTCGCGCAGATAGACATAGTCATAGACGGCGTCCTCGCCGGCGTCGGCCGCCGGCCGCACCGGCTTGGCGTCGCCGAGATAGGTGAATTCGCCGAGGTCGCGTTCGCCGCAGAAGGGACAGGTAATGCGCATGGTTCCAGCCGCCTTCAGTGCAGGTTCGGTTGGGCGCCCTGGCCCTTTTCGTCGATCACCGCACCGGTCCGGAACCGGTCGAGGCGGAAGCGCGCGGCCTCCTTGTGCGATTCATCGCGCGCGATCAGATGGGCGAAGACAAGGCCCGAGCCGGGTGTCGCCTTGAAGCCGCCATAGCACCAGCCGGCATTGAGATAGAGCCCGTCGACCGGTGTCTTGTCGATGATCGGCGAGCCGTCCATCGACATGTCCATGATGCCGCCCCACTGGCGCAACAGCCGCACGCGGCCGATCATCGGGATGATCGCCATGCCGCCCTCGCAGACATCCTCCATCACAGGCAGATTGCCGCGCTGGGCGTAGGAATTGTAGCCGTCGATGTCGCCGCCGAAGACGAGGCCGCCCTTGTCGGACTGGCTGACATAGAAATGTCCGGCGCCAAACGTCATGACGCCGGGGATGAGCGGCTTGATCGCCTCGGAGACGAAGGCCTGCAGCACATGGCTTTCGATAGGCAGGCGTAGGCCCGCCATATCAGCGACGCGCGAGGAAGAGCCGGCAACCGCCATGCCGACCTTGCCGGCGCCGATCCTGCCGCGCGAGGTCTCGACGCCGGTCACCTTGCCGTTCGCGTCCCTGACAAAGCCGGTGACTTCGCAATTCTGGATGATGTCGACGCCAAGTTCACTGGCAGCGTGGGCGTAGCCCCAGGCCACCGCATCGTGGCGCGCCGTGCCGCCGCGCCGTTGCAGCAGCCCGCCTTGCACCGGGAAGCGCGCATGGTCGAAATTCAGGAACGGCAGCATCTTCTTCAGCGCCGGCTGGTCGAGCAGTTCGGCATCGATGCCGTTGATGCGCATGGTGTTGCCGCGCCGCGCATAGGCATCGCGCTGCGCGTCGGAATGATAGAGGTTGAGAACGCCGCGCTGGCTGACCATCGCGTTGTAGTTGAGGTCCTGCTCCATCCGCTCCCACAGCTTCATCGACAATTCGTAGAAGCCGGTGTTGCCGGGCAGGCCGTAATTGGAGCGGATGATGGTCGTGTTGCGGCCGGCATTGCCGGAGCCGATCCAGCCCTTTTCCAGCACCGCGACATTCTTGATGCCGAACTCGCTGGCCAGGAACCAGGCGGTGGCGAGCCCATGGCCGCCGCCGCCGATGATCACCACGTCGTAGCGGTCCTTCGGCGCAGCGTCGCGCCAGGTGCGTTGCCAGTTTTTGTGGCCGGAAAGAGCGGCGCGCGCGAGCGAGAAGATCGAGTATTTCATACGTTCATTCCGAGGTCGCTCGCACCGCCAGGACGATCAAATGTCCAGCGTGTGGTCGCGCTCCCATTGCGTGAAGTGCGAGGCATAGGAATTCCATTCCTGGTGCTTCAGCTTTAGATATGCCGACGAGAATTCCTCACCCAGCGCCGCCTTGAGCGATTTGTCCTTGTCGAACTCGCGCAAGGCGTCGAGCAGGTTGAGCGGCAGTTTCGGCGCGCCCTTCACCGTGTGGCCGTGCTGGTACATGTCGATGTCGTAGCGCTTGCCCGGATCGGCCTTCGAACGGATGCCGTCGAGGCCGGCGGCGATGATGACCGCCTGCAGGAGATAGGGGTTGGCCGCGCCATCCGGCAGGCGCAATTCGAAACGTCCAGGGCCGGGCACGCGCACCATGTGGGTGCGGTTGTTGCCGGTCCAGGTCACCGTGTTCGGCGCCCAGGTCGCACCCGAAATGGTGCGCGGCGCGTTGATGCGCTTATAGGAATTGACCGTCGGGTTGGTGATCGCGGCGAGTGCGGAGGCGTGCTTCATGATGCCGCCGAGGAAGTTCTTGCCCTTGGCCGACAGGCCAAGCTCCATTGAATTGTCGGCGAAGACATTGGTCTTGCCTGATTTGTCCCAGACAGAGATGTGGGCATGGCAGCCATTGCCGGTCAGGCCCTGGAAGGGCTTGGGCATGAAGGTGGCGCGCAGGCCGTGCTTTTCCGCGATCGACTTGACCATGAACTTGAAGAACGAATGCTTGTCGGCGGTCGGCAGCGCGTCGTCGAAGGCCCAGTTCATCTCGAACTGGCCGTTGGCGTCCTCGTGGTCGTTCTGGTAGGCGCCCCAGCCGAGCGCCAGCATGTGGTCGCAGATCTCGGCGATGACATCGTAACGGCGCATCACGGCTTGCTGGTCGTAGCAAGGCTTCGATGCCGTGTCGTATTCGTCGGAGATCGCCTTGCCGTCAGGCGAGATCAGGAAAAACTCGGCTTCGACGCCGGTCTTGACATGCATGCCGTCGGCGGCTGCCTCGGCGATCAGCCGCTTCAGCGTGTTGCGCGGCGCCTGGTCGACCTCCTTGTCGTCCATGATGCAGTTGGCCGCGACCCAGGCGACTTCCGGTTTCCACGGCAACTGGATGACGGAGTCCGGATCCGGCACCGCCAGCATGTCGGGATGCGCCGGCGTCAGATCGAGCCAGGTGGCGAACCCGGCAAAGCCCGCACCATCCTTCTGCATATCGGCGATCGCCTGCGCCGGCACCAGCTTGGCACGCTGGCCACTGAACAGGTCAGTGTAGGAAATCATGAAATATTTGACGCCGTTCTTTTTGGCGAAAGCGGCGAGATCGTTCCCCATTATAGTTCCTCGCTTATGGTATTTCGGGTGTGTGTTAGAAGCCGTTCTTCCCCGGTATCCAGTTGGTGCCGGCCAGCGGCACGCCGGCCATGGCGGCTGCCTCGATCGTCAATGCGACGAGGTCCTCGGGTTCGAGATTGTGCAGGCTGTTCTTACCGCAGGCGCGGGCGATGGTCTGCGCCTCCAGCGTCATCACCTTGAGATAGTTCGCCAACCGGCGGCCGGCGGCCACGGGGTCGACCCGCTTCATCAGTTCCGGGTCCTGCGTGGTGATGCCGGCAGGGTCCTTGCCCTCGTGCCAGTCGTCATAGGCGCCTGATGTGGTGCCGAGTTCGTTGTACTCCGCCTCCCAGCGGGGATCATTGTCGCCGAGCGCGACGAGCGCCGCGGTGCCGATCGACACCGCGTCGACGCCGAGCGCCAGCGCCTTGGCGACATCGGCGCCGTTGCGGATGCCGCCGGAGACGATCAGCTGCACCTTGCGGTGCATGCCGAGGTCCTGCAGCGCCTGCACCGCCGGCCTGATGCAGGCGAGCGTCGGCTGCCCAACATTTTCGATGAACACTTCCTGCGTCGCCGCCGTGCCGCCCTGCATGCCGTCGACCACGACGACGTCGGCGCCGGCCTTCACCGCGAGCGCTGTGTCATAGTAGGGGCGGGCGCCGCCGACCTTGACGTAGATCGGTTTTTCCCAGTCGGTGATTTCGCGCAGTTCGAGGATCTTGATCTCGAGATCGTCCGGGCCGGTCCAGTCGGGGTGGCGCGAGGCCGAGCGCTGGTCGATGCCTTTCGGCAGCGTGCGCATTTCGGCGACACGGTCGGAAATCTTCTGGCCGAGCAGCATGCCGCCGCCACCCGGCTTGGCGCCCTGGCCGACGACCACCTCGATGGCATCGGCGCGGCGCAGGTCGCGCAGGTTCATGCCGTAGCGCGACGGCAGGTATTGATAGACCAGTTGCTTGGAATGGCCGCGCTCTTCCTCGGTCATGCCGCCATCGCCGGTCGTGGTCGAGGTGCCGGACAGCGTCGCGCCGCGCCCGAGCGCTTCCTTCGCCGGGCCGGACAGCGAGCCGAAGCTCATGCCGGCGATGGTGATCGGAATTTTCAGTTCGATCGGCTTCTTCGCATGCCGCGACCCCAGCACCACGGATGTGTCGCAACGCTCGCGATAGCCTTCCAGCGGATAGCGCGAGATCGAGGCGCCGAGGAACAGGAGGTCATCGAAATGCGGCAGCTTGCGTTTGGCGCCGGCACCTCTGATATCGTAGATGCCGGTCGCCGCGGCGCGGCGGATTTCGGAAAGCGTGTAGTCGTCGAAGGTCGCGGATTTGCGCGGTGTCGTCGGCGGGTTGCGGTACGTCATCTTGCCTCAATACGCGTCGGCGTTGTCGATATTGAAATTGTAGAGCGTGCGCGCCGAACCGTAGCGCTTGAACTCCGACGGCTTTACCCCAGTCACGCCGGCGCGGTCGAGCAGGCCCTGCAGCAATTCCAGATGTTCGGGCCGCATCTCCTTGGCGATGCAGTCGGCGCCCAGACTATCGACCTTGCCGCGCACGAAAAGCCGTGCCTCGTAGATGGAATCGCCCAGCGCATCACCGGCATCGCCCAAAACCACGAGATTGCCGGACTGCGCCATGAAGGCCGACATGTGGCCGATATTGCCGTGCACGACGATGTCGATGCCCTTCATCGAGATGCCGCAGCGCGACGAGGCATTGCCCTCGATGACCAGCAGCCCGCCCCTGCCGGTGGCGCCGGCATACTGGCTGGCGTCGCCTTTCACCGTTATCGAGCCCGCCATCATGTTTTCACCGACGCCGGGGCCCGCAGAGCCGTGCACGGTGATGGCGCTGCCCGAATTCATGCCGCCGCAATAATAGCCGACGCTGCCGCGCACATCGATGCTGACGGGCTGGTCGACACCGACGGCGACCGAGTGGTTGCCTTTCGGGTTGAGCACTTCCCATGCCGTCTCATTCGAGCCGGCGGTCAGCTTATGGAGCGCCTGGTTGAGTTCCCGCAACGACTGGACGTCGAGGTCGAAGACGCGCGCATGGCTTTCGCGCGTTGCCTTGGAGGTTGCCGGCATGAACTCAATGCTCCCAGAAATAAACGGTTGCGGGCTCCGGTTCCCAGACCCTCGCATTGTCGATGCCGGGCAGTTTGGTCAGTGCCCGATATTCCGAGCCGAAGGCGACATACTGGTCGGTCTCGGCCATCACGGCGGGCTTGCAGGCGATCGGATCGCGCACCACGCCAAAACCATTCTTGGTGCCGACGACGAAGGTGAAGAAGCCGTCGAGGTCGGAGAGCGTGCCTTCCAGCGCCTCGCCGAGATTCTTGCCGTGCGCCATCTGCGAGGAAAGGTAGGCAGCGGCGACCTCGGTATCGTTCTCGGTCTCGAATTTCATGCCTTCGCGCACCAGCTCGCGGCGGACATTGTTGTGGTTGGACAGCGAACCATTGTGCACCAGGCACTGGTCGGCGCCGGTCGAGAAGGGATGCGCGCCCATCGTCGTCACGGCCGATTCCGTCGCCATGCGGGTGTGGCCGATGCCATGCGTGCCGGTCATCTTGCGGACATCGAAGCGATCGACGACGGCCTCCGGCAGGCCGACTTCCTTGTAGATTTCAACCGCTTCGCCGGCGCCCATGATGCGGACATCGGGCCTGAGCGACTGAAGGGCTTCACGCGCCGCGTCGACCTTGTCGGGCGTGGTCCTGACCACCGCGTGTGTCGATTTCACCGCAATGCTCACCGGCGCTCCGAGAGCCTTGGCGAGTTCGGCGTCCAGCCCGCGGAAATCGCGGTCAGGCTTCGGCGACTGGATGGTGATCTTGGCCTCGTTGCCCGATGTCGCGCCATAGATGGCGATGCCGGCGCTGTCGGGGCCACGATCGCTGAGCGATACCAGCATCTCCGACAGCATCGCGCCGAGCTTCGGCTCCAGCGCCTTGTCCTTCAGGAAAAGTCCAACGATTCCGCACATGTCAGCCTCCCGACGTTTGTGACTAGAGATGATGTACCGAATGAAATCCTTGAATTCAATGGGATGAAAAAAATTTTCCTCTGGTTACGTATGCGGCTCAATGCCACTCTGCGTAACATCGCCCTCGCGCTGGGCATTATGAGCCCATTTGGCGGCGCGGATACGGGCGATCTTATAGGCGTCGAGGATCGACAGCGCATAGATCAGGAAGCCGCCGGCGTGACGGCCGACGAAGTTGGCATCCGGCGGCGAAATCTTGGCGGTCACCCAGGCCAGAATGACCATGAAGAAAAGGAACTGCAGTCCGCGCACCGGTACGCCAAGAATGACATGCCCGCTTGCCGGCAGCACGATTGCGGCGCCCAGGACGAGATAAGGGCTCACTGGCGCCGGCGAAGTGTTTGAAGTGCTCATGCGGCCTGCCGTTCGCTTCGGTTGATGGCGTCGCGCAGCTTCGAGAGAGATACGAGCAGCCGTTCGATCAGCGTCGCATCGATACGCGTGTCACCGAACGCGGCCTGCCTGAAGACCCCGTAGCGTGCCCGCTCGGCCTCGGCCAGCAACCACACGATGCGCACTCCGTTTGGCGTGATCAGCAGCTCCTTGGCGCGGCCATCCGCAAAGGGTTCGAGATGGCCGGCGATGATGCCTTGCGGAAAACGCGTGCCTCTGCGGTCCGTCCGCAGCACCGCTTCGGCCGGAAATCCCGGAGCTTTCGGCAGCGTATGGTCCAGATGGTCGAAATTGGAGAATGTCGTCGGCGAGCCCGGCCGCATCATCATGTCGAACACCGCCGGCACCGCGACCTTTTCGGTAAGGGACACCGACAGCCAGCGCGCCGGCAGCTTTCGTGTCGCAAGCGTGTCGACGATGGTGCGCAACAGGACATGATGGCCGTTCCACGATCCTTCCCAGGTGATGACGCCGGCCGTGCCCTCCGAGACATTGGCCACGTCCGCGACGACGGTGCGAATGCTGGCCTCGTCGGCGGCGAGCGCGGCCGAGGCCCTGTCGCGGCTGCGGCGTGCCAGCCACGCAAAGTGAAGGACGAGAGCCAGGACAATTGCCCCGGCAAGCAGTGCTGATGTCACCTCGGACATTTTATCGTGCAAGGCCCGTCCAGATCCTGGGCGGGCCTACTCCCATCAATAGCCCTGCGGTTTCGGCCACGGCATGGTGAACTGGTCGCCACGCCGCACGAATTTGTAGCGGTAGAAGTGGAACCACAGCGAGATCAGGAAATAGAAAGCGACCATGGCGATCAACTGCGAGCCGAAGCCGAGGAAGATGGCGAAGAAGGTCACCACGCACAGGCAGAACAGCACGATTGCCGGCAGCGGATGGAAGGGGTGCGTGTAGCCGCGGCGGATCGACCCCAGCGGCCACTTCTTGCGGAACATCATGATGTTGATGCTCATGAAAGTGTACTGCAGGACCCCCGACAGGATCGAGAAGGTGATCGCCTGGTTGAGATCGGCGATGAAGGCGAAGGCCAGCGCGATCGGCAGCAGGAACAGGATCGAGCGGTAGGGCGTGCGGTATTTCGGATGCACCGCCGAGAACCAGCTCGGCAGATAGCGGTCGCGGCCGAGCGAGAACCAGGCGCGCGCCGCGTCGTTGATGCAGCCGTTTGCCGAGGCAAGCGCGGCGAGCAGCGTCGCTATGAACAGAAGGTTCTCGAGCAGCGGGCTTCCGGTCAGCTTGCCGGCATCCCACAGCGGATAATAGGTGATGCCGAGATATTCCCAGGGCATCAGCGAGGCGCAGACATACCAGGTCATGGCGGCGGCGATCAGAAGCGTGATCATGCCGGCCATCGTGCCGTAGGGCAGCGAGCGTGCGGGCGAGCGCACCTCTTCGGCCGCCTGCGTGGTGCCTTCGATGCCGAGATAATACCAGATGCCGAACTGGAAGGCGGCAATGACCCCGATCCAGCCATAGGGCAGCGCGTTGCCTGGAGTGACCAGTTCGTTGAGCTTCAGCACCGCGCCTTGCGTCCACGGGCTGACCGAGAAGAACAGGACGACGATCGAGACATAGGCGATTGCCGTGATGACGAAATTGACGTTGAGCGTCATCAGCACGCCGCGATAGTTGAGCCAGGCCAGCACCACGATGGTCGCGGCGATGAAGGAATTGTGGGTTAGCCCTTCGACTCCGGCCTTGGCGACGATCGTGTCGCCGAGCAGGATGGCGTCAGACACTTCCAGCATCGTGTAGGCAAAGACCAGGAACAGCGCGACGTTGAACGCCATCAGCGGGCCCACGATGTGCTTGGCCTGGGCGTACTGGCCGCCGGCGGCGGCGACAGTCGACGTCACCTCGGAATCGATCATGGCCACCGAGGTGTAGAGCAGTCCGACGACCCAGCACACGATCAGGGCCGCCAGCGCGCCGCCCTTGTCGGCCGAGAAATTCCAGCCGGTGAACTCGCCGACCAGAACGATGCCGACACCGAGCGCCCAGACATGGGCCGGGCCGAGCACCCGAAGCAGCGATACCCGGTCGCCGTGAATTGTGGTGGTGATGTTGTTTTCAAGCGCGACCGTCATCGATCAATCCCCACTCAGATCCGGTGTTTTTCGGAAGCGGCTTCAAGCTCGCCTTCACGCGACGAGGTCAGAACGTCCTCGGAGTAGTTTGTATCGATCTTGAACCAGTCGTAGAGCATCCACAGCGCGAGCACGATCGAGATGCCCCAGCATGCGTAAGAGAGTGCCACCCACATGATCGTGTCCCCAAATTCTTCGTCGCCAAACTCTATTTGTCGTCGAACTTCTCGTTGATGACATCGCGATATTCGCGGTCGGATGCCCGGAACAGGAACACGAAATAACCGATCAGGACGGCCGCCATGATGATCAGTGTCGGCCAGTCGATGATGTAGTGGAACCGGTTCTGGATGATGTCGTGCGCGGTCTCCGGCGTATAGCCGAGCTTTTCCCAGATCGAGGCCATGGTCGGATTCTGCCCGAGCGCTTCCCAGGTCTTGGCATCGAGTGCATCGATGGATTTTGCGGCCCCGGCAAGACCAAGCTTCAGCGGTAGCCACAGCGCCACGAAGATGGCGACCACGACAACGGCGATGTCGAAGACTTGCGCGGCCTTGCTCTGCTCCGGCGGCGTGTAGCGGGACATTGTTTCTCCCCTCAGGACTTGCGGTTGCGGGACGCGTCGGCGTTCTTGATGTCGAGCCCGTAGATGAACTCCTTGTCTTCCTTGTAGTGTTTGACCATCGCCAGGATGGCCGCCGTGTTGAAGATGAGCACCGCGGCGGCGGCCATGGCTACGACGGCCTTGATGCCGCCCTGCGGAATGTATGGCCAAGTCATGAGGAGGACGAAGAGGATCGTCGCCCACAGGCAGACGATCAGAAGCGCGGATCCGCGCAAATCGGAGCGGTACAGCGCTTCGATGCGCTGCTGCAGGTCTGACATCGGTTTTCCCCTTCTTTGCCGACGCCCGGTTCCGAATCCACCGCCCGCCGCCCTCTTTCAAGAGAGTGAAATTTTTTTCATAAGTTCCGCTCGAATCCCCGACTTGTCAAGACGAATTTACGTAGAGTTAACCGCTCGCTTCGAGTGAACAATTTTGCCTGACAATGAAATTATTTGCTTCAAGGGGATTGCAGGCTTCCCGCGTTTGCGGTCAATATTCCATCCAAAGCTCCGGCCTCGGGCAAAGGAGCAGGGAACAGCATGATTTTCGAACGGAGGACGAGCGGATGACGGCATCCTGGAGATTTTCAACCCTGGCGGATCGCCATCGCGCTCTGGGGTCGAAACTCGAAGACTGGAGCGGAATGGGCACCGCCTGGACCTATGACAAGGATGCCGATGAGGAATATGTCGCCATCCGCACCAAGGCCGGACTTATGGATGTTTCCGGCCTGAAGAAGGTTCACATCACAGGGCCGCACGCCTCGCACCTGATCGACCTCGCCACCACGCGCGACGTGGAGAAAATCTATCCCGGCAAGTCGGCTTACGCCTGCATGCTGAACGAAGCGGGAAAATTCACCGACGATTGTATCCTCTACCGTACCGGGCCGAATTCCTGGATGGTGGTGCACGGCTCGGGCACCGGCCATGAGGAATTGCAGCGAGCGGCCATGGGCCGGGACGTGTCGCTGCGCTTTGACGACAATCTGCATGATCTGTCGCTGCAGGGGCCGACGGCGGTCGACTATCTGGCCAAGCACGTGCCGGGCATTCGCGACCTCAACTACTTCCATCACATGCAGACGCAGCTCTTCGGCTTCCCTGTCATGATCTCGCGCACCGGCTACACCGGCGAGCGCGGCTACGAGATTTTCTGCCGCGGCCAGGATGCCGGCACGATCTGGGACAGGATCCTCGAAGAGGGCAAGGGGGCCGGCATCATTCCATGCCGCTTCACCACGCTCGACATGCTGCGCGTCGAGAGCTACCTGCTGTTCTACCCCTACGACAATTCGCAAAAATATCCGTTCGACAACGAAGGCCCCGGCGACACGCTGTGGGAACTCGGCCTCGAATTCACCGTCAGCCCCGGCAAGACCGGTTTCCGTGGTGCCGAGGAGCACTATCGCCTGAAAGGCAAGGAGCGCTTCAAGATCTACGGCGTCCTGCTCGACGGCAAGGAGCCAGCCGATGAAGGCGCGCCGGTCTATCGCGACGGCAAAAAGGTCGGCGTGGTGACCTGCGCCATGTATTCGCCGCTGGTCGAGAAATCGATGGGCATCGCCCGGCTCGACGTCGACTGCGCGGTCAAGGACGCCAAGCTCGAAATCCGCAACAAGAGCGGATCGATCAAGGCGACGGCGCAACCCTTGCCATTCGACGATCCCAAGAAGACCAAGCGCACGGCGAAAGGCTGAGGCATAATCGACAGCGAGGGGTTTCGAGGCACAAAGACAGAATGGCAGCCAAGACCATCATCAGCCGACCCATTTACGGGACCCTGTCTCCGCAGCCGGGCAAGCATCATCTTTTCGTGGCGGATGCCGAAGGCGCGCTCGCGATAAAAGACATGGCCGCCAGGGCTCCGGCCGGATTCTTCGACGGAGCCGAAATCGTCTTCATTGCCGGTCCCGACGGCAAATACGTTGCCGCTCTCGAAGCTTTGAAGCCGGCGCAACTGCACATTGCGCCGTCCTTCGCTAGCCTGCTGCCGCGTCTGAAGCAGACCCTGACCAACGCGCATATGGGCTTGCGCCTTTATCTTGCCGGCACCGAAGGGCTGATCGGCCAGGCCATGCAGGTGGCGCTCGAAGCCGGCATCGATCACACCTCGATGCAGACCGAGCAACGCGGCTCGCTGGCGCGGCGCATGCAGTGCGTGCACTGCAAGGGCATTACCGAAAATGTGACGACGCAGCCCGCGACCTGTTCGCATTGCGGCCTGCTGCTTCTGGTGCGCGACCACTATTCCCGGCGCCTTGCCGCGTTCCAGGGCGTCTGCATCAATGCCGAAGACCGCAGTGAAATTCCTCCAATGGAGGAGATCTTCCGATGAGCACCGGCACCACCAAGCTCGATGTCGTGGTCAGCGACGTTGTCCCGGTCAATGACCTGGTCACCCGCTTCCATTTCCGCCGGCGTGACGGCGGGTTGTTGCCCACCTTTTCCGGCGGCGCCCATGTCGTGGTCGAGATGCGCGATGGCGAGCGCACAAGGCTCAATCCCTATTCGCTGATGGGCTCGCCGCTCGACACGCGCGAATACACCATCTCGGTGCGCCGCGACGATGTCGGTCGTGGCGGCTCGCTGTTCATGCACAACCAGGTCCGGCCGGGGCTGGAGATGGTGGTAAGCTATCCGGTCAACCTGTTCTCGCTTGATCTCAGGGCGAAAAAACACCTGATGCTGGCCGGCGGCATCGGCATCACGCCGTTCATGGCGCAGACCGCGCAACTGGCTGGCGAAGGCGGCAATTTCGAACTGCACTACACCTGCCGCACCGCCTCGCTTGGTACCTATGCCGACCTGCTCCGGGAACGCTACGGCCGTCGGGTCCGGCTCTACCACGATGACCTTGAGGAGCGTATCGATCTCGACCGGCTGTTGTCCTCGCAACCGCTCGGCACGCATCTCTATGTCTGTGGCCCTGCCGGCATGATCAACTGGGTGCGCGACCGCGCCGCCGCGCTCGGCTGGCCGCAGGAGACCGTGCACTACGAGCATTTCGCGGCGCCCCAGCCCGGCCTGCCATTCGACGTGAGGCTCGCTGTCAGCGGCAAGACCATCCGCGTCGGCTCACAGCAGAGCCTGCTCGAAGCCATCGAGGCGGCCGGCGTCGATCCACCCTATCTCTGCCGTGGCGGCGTCTGCGGCCAATGCGAGACCAACGTCATCTCGTGCGACGGCAAGTTCATCCACAACGACCATTGGCTGAGCGAGGAAGAGCACCGTTCCGGCAGGAAGATCATGCCGTGCGTGTCGCGCTTCGAAGGCAGGTCGCTGGTGCTGGAACGGTAGAGCATTTTGCAGCCAAGTGGATACTTGGCGTCGCAGAAATGCGGCTAAAACAAAGAGATAGAGCGGGCATCCCGCTCTAGGAGGAATTGATGGGCATCACCTTTCGCAAGGAAACGTTCCGCGACGACTTCACCTTCAGGAACAGCCCTGAGCACATCAGGCGGTTTCCGTTCCCGTTCCACGAAGACAGCTACATGTATGCCGTCAATATCGAGCCGCATGTCGTCGGCCCGAAGGGCTCGGTGCTGGAGAACCTGATCGACGTCGACGAACACTATGTCGCCGAGATGCAGGACCGCGCTTTGGTGCTGGCAGAGGATCCGCTGCGCTGCCAGTCGCTGCCGCACATGACGCTCGCCGGCTGGGATCTGCTGGAACTTTTGATGGAGCAGCAGGCGCTGGGTTACCCCGAGCATTTCACGCTGAAGCGCGACGGCGATCGCTGGCGCTGGATCAACCGGCCGCTCGGCATCGATGACACCTTCACCTTCGGCGACACCTCGACTTTGCCTTACGGGCCGATGGAATACATCACCCGCCAGAGCCAGGGCGATTTCTGCATCCTCGACCAGCGGGACGGCAATCTGTGGATGGATGCCGGCATGGTCACCACCCAGGCCGACTGGTCGCTCGATTTCGATATCGGCATGAATTTCTTCGAGTGGCACGCGCCGGTGCCGCTGGCGCATGAGAAGGGGATTTTCGTCAGGGCGCTAAAATTCCTCACCAATATCCAGCAGGGCAAGCCGGCCAGGCGCCTGAACTGGACGATGACCATCAATCCGCGCCTCGATACCAGCCCCGAAAACTACCACAAATGGGGCCCGGACCGGGCAACGGTGACGCCCGAGAACGTCGGCGACAAGGTGCACCTGCGGGTCGAGTTGCAGAGCTTCTGGCGGCTGCCGCGCTCCAACGGCATCGTCTTCCCGATCCGCTGCTACCTGATCAAGATGGACGAACTGGTGACGCAGCCGAAATGGGCGCGGCGCCTGCATCGCGTCATACGCGACCTGCCGGAGGAACTCGCCACCTACAAGGGCTTGACGCGCTATCGTTCGACGCTGGTCGAGTGGCTGTCGAAGCTGGATGATGGGAGCGCGACATCACAGGGGTTTGGGCCGGATTGACCTCCAAAGACTTGGGTTCCTCGCCCCCGCCAGAGGCGGGGAAGAGGTGTCCGCGAAGCGGACGGAGAGGGGCCTTCGTAGGGCGCTCCCCTCTCCGTCTCGGCTTCGCCGAGCCACCTCTCCCCACTACAGGGGCGAGGAACCAAGTGCCTAACCCGCGCTATTCTGCGGATAGCAGATAATCGAAAGGTACCGCATCGGCAGCCGCGTGAGCTCTTCCGGCCCGTGCGGCGCGTCGGCGTCGAAGAACAGGCTGTCGCCGGGCTTCATCGGATAGAGGTTGCTGCCATGCCGGTAAACGACCTCGCCCTCGAGCATGTAGAGGAACTCCATGCCCTCGTGCTGGAAGGTCGGGAACACGTCGGAATCCTCGGTCAGCGTGATCAGATAGGGTTCGACCACGACACCGCTGGTGTTGGAACCGATATGGCCGAGCAGATTGTACTGGTGGCCGGCGCGCGTGCCGCGGCGTTCGACGTCAAGGCCTTGGCCGGCCTTGACGAAGACAGCGCTGCGTTCTTCCTCGAAACGGCGGAAGAAGGCGGTGACGGGAACGCCGAGCGCCCGCGACAGCGCCTGCAGCGTGGTCAGCGATGGTGAGGTGATGCCGTTCTCGATCTTGGACAGCATGCCCAGCGAAATGTCGGTGGCGACGGCGAGATCGGCGACGGTGATGCCGAGCTTCTTGCGGAAGGCCCGCACCTCGCGGCCAATCGCCACCTCGAGCACTTTTTCGCGGGTATCGCGGATGGCGTGCGGGTTCTGCGTCAGCGGCGCCCGGATGGTCTTGCCGTCCGCCGAGACCTTTGGCTGCGGCTTTGGTTTGGCGCCGGCAAGCCCGGCCTTGGTACTGTCTTTCGCCATGTCGCCCCCCGGACTTCGCGGATTTATTTCACTCTAGGTGAACATGTCAGGTGGCGATACAACAGCGCAACCGCAACGGCAAGCCGTCTTGTGGCGCATGCGCCGGTCCTTTGAGTGCGGCCGTGGCCGGTTATTCGCCAGGAATCGATTGTGCGCAAATGCCGTTTCCGCAGATCGCTGTTGACAGCACGGAAGGGCCAATTACTGTCCTGTCAGTGAAATTTGTTTCGCTGGGGAAATCAAAAAAGAGGAGGCCCTGGAATGAAAACTCGTGTTGCCGTCATTGGAGCCGGGCCGTCCGGTCTGGCTCAGCTCAGGGCCTTCAAGTCGGCTGCCGACAAGGGCGCCGAGATTCCCGAGATCGTCTGCTTCGAAAAGCAGTCCGACTGGGGCGGCCTGTGGAACTACACCTGGCGCACCGGGCTCGACGAACATGGCGATCCCGTGCACGGCTCGATGTACCGCTACCTCTGGTCGAACGGGCCGAAGGAATGCCTGGAATTCGCCGACTACACGTTCGAGGAGCATTTCGGCCGGCCGATCGGCTCCTACCCGCCACGCGCCGTGCTGTGGGACTACATCAAGGGCCGCGTCGAGAAGTCGGGCCTGCGCAAATGGGTGCGCTTCAACAGCCCGGTGCGCATGGTCACTTTCTCGGACGAGACCAAGAAATTCACTGTCACCGCGCATGACCGGACCAACGACGTGACGTACTCCGAAGAGTTCGACAATGTCGTTGTTGCCTCCGGGCACTTCTCCGTGCCCAACGTGCCTTATTTCGAGGGCTTCTCGACCTTCAACGGCCGCATCCTGCACAGCCATGATTTCCGCGACGCGATGGAGTTCAAGGGCAAGGATATCCTGATCATCGGCCGCTCCTATTCGGCCGAGGACATCGGTTCGCAATGCTACAAATACGGCGCCAAATCGATCACCTCCAGCTATCGCTCCAAGCCGATGGGTTTCAAATGGCCGGAGAATTGGAAAGAGGTGCCGCTGCTGCAGAAGGTCGTCGGCAAGACGGCGCATTTCAAGGACGGCACGACCAAGGATGTCGATGCCATCATCCTGTGCACCGGCTATCTCCATTCCTTCCCCTTCCTGACCGATGACCTCAAGCTCAAGACAGCCAATCGCATGTGGCCGCTCGACCTCTACGAGGGCGTGGTCTGGGAGAAGAACCCGAAGCTGTCCTATATCGGCATGCAGGACCAGTTCTACACCTTCAACATGTTCGACGCGCAGGCCTGGTTCGCCCGCGACGTCATCATGGGCCGCATCAAGCTGCCCTCGGCCGAGGCGATGGCGGCGCATGGCGCCAAATGGCGCGCCCGCGAGGAGACGCTTGAGGACGCCGAGCAGATGATCTGGTTCCAGGGCGACTACACCAAGGAATTGATGGACCAGACCGACTATCCCGGCTTCGACGTCGAGGCGGTCAACCAGACCTTCATGGAATGGGAGCATCACAAGGCGGATGACATCATGGGCTTCCGCGATCATTCCTATCGCTCGCTGATGACCGGCACCATGGCGCCGCTGCACCATACGCCGTGGCTGCAGGCGCTGGACGATTCGATGGAGAGCTATCTCGAGGTGAAAGGCGTCGCGGCCGAGTAGTGGCCCAGGAGGCGGGCTTTGGCGTCAGTCTGGCACCACGACCCAGCCGTGGCGGCGCTTGTCGTAGACTGACTTTGTCGGCGCCGGGAAGGACGGATCGGCGAAACAGCCGACGGCCACGGCGACCGCCTCCGGTTTTCGTGACGGATACCAGAACACGGTCGACCCGCACGCTCCGCAGAAATGGAAGCTGATCGGGAAGCCGCTGTCGGAATCGCGTTGGAATGTCTTCGATAGGCCCCGGATATTGGTCGCGGCGGCGTCGAAGAAGGCCGCGATGCCAAACGGACTGCCGGTCCGCCGCTGACAGTCGAGGCAATGGCAAAGCGACACCATGGTCGGCTCTTGCGGGCAATGTATCTGCAATTGTCCGCAGGTGCAGCTGGCTACCCTGCTGGTCATTCTCTTCTCTCCTTTTTGGTGGTATCGGCGGTTGAGTTTTACCCCAGTCTCGCCCGTGCCTTCGCCGTCCACGCATTGAACAGCCTGTCGGCGACGATGCCGATGAAGGCGATGGCGAGGCCGGCGACAATGCCGCGGCCGGAATCGGCCTTCGACAGCGCGATGAACACTTCCTGGCCGAGGTCGCGGGTGCCGACCATGGCGCAGATGATGATCATCGCCAGCGCCATCAGGATCGTCTGGTTGACGCCGAGCATGATTTCGGGAAGCGCCAGCGGCAATTGCACACGGAAAAAAGTCTGGCGCGGCGTGCAGCCGGAAACCTTCGCCGCCTCGATCAGTGCCGGCGGCACCTGCCTGATGCCATGACTGGTGTAGCGGATCGCCGGCACCACGGCGAAGGCTATCGTCGCGATCATTGCGGTGACATCGCCGACACGAAACAGCATCACCACCGGAATGATGAAGCAGAACGACGGCAACACCTGCAGCGTGTCGATGACGGGCGTGACGATCTTTTCGAAGCGGTCGCTTCGCGCCGCCGCAAGCCCGATCGGAATGCCGATCAGGCAGGCTATGAAGGCCGAGATGCCGCAGAGATAGACCGTCGCCATGGTCTTTTCCCAAAGGCCTGTGATGGCGCAGAAGGCGGTGAGTGCCGCGACAAGTGCGGCCAGCCGCAAGCCTGAGAGCTGGTAGCCGGCAAGGCCGAGCAGGAACACCGCGCCCAGCCACGGAAATCCTTCGCAGAAGGCGCGCACCGGATTGAGCACGTTGAGGATAAGCGCCACCCGAAACGCTTCGATGATGTCGAAGAAGTTGATCGTCACCCAGTTCACCGCCGCTTTCCACAATGGCGCGGTGGTGAAGGTGATCGCCTTCGGCACGGCCGCGAAAGCCGGCACGAACAGGCCGAGCAGCGTGGTGACGGCAAGAATCGCAATGGCCAGCGTCAGATTGGGGTAGCGCCGCCAGAAACGCGGGCTGGCGGACGACCGGTGGACATTGCCTGTTGCCTGTTTGTGGGCGATGGCCTGGCTCAGCCGGTCGAGCGCGATGGCGAGCGCGACGATGGCCAGCCCGGCTTCCATCGCCTCGCCGACCTTCAGCGCGCGCAGGGCGAGCAGCACGTCGTAGCCGAGCCCGCCGGCGCCGATCATCGAGGCGATGATCACCATATTCAGCGCCAGCATGATCACCTGGTTGACGCCAACCATCAGCGTCGGCCGTGCCGAGGGCAACAGCACCCGCCACAATTTCTGCCGCGCGGTGCAGCCGGCCATGTCGCTGAACTCGCCGATCTCCAAGGGCACCCGCGTGAGGCCGAGCATGGTTGCCCGCACCATCGGCGGCGTGGCGAAGATGGCGGTGGCGATCATCGCCGAGACCGGGCTGTTGCCGAACAGGAGCAGCATCGGGATCAGGTAGGCAAAGGTCGGGATCGTCTGCATGAGGTCGAGGGCAGGGGAGACGATGAGCCTCTCCGCCCACGGCTTGCGCCACGCCCAGATGCCGGCGAATAGCCCGGTGAGAATGCAGAACGGCACCGCGATCGAGATCAGCGCCAGGGTCAGCATGGCGCTGGTCCACTGGCCGAACAGCGCGATGTAGAGGAAACAGCCGCCAACCAGCATGCCAAGTTTTCTGCCGCCGGCTGCATATCCTGCAATGAAGGCGGTCGCACAGACGCCAACCCAGGACAAACGCGGCAGCACGAAAGCGTCCGCGCCGTGACCGATCTTGAAATTCTTGGCCAAGAGGTTGAGCGCGAAGTCGAGCGGCACGCCGAGCATCGCGGTGACCGAGCGGGTCAGCCAGGACAGGTTCGACTTGATCCAGCCCATCAGCGCGCTGACCCAGTCGGCGACGGGCACGACGGCGCTCGCCGGATAGTCGACAGCCCAAGGGACGACGTCCTGCAGCAGGAACACCACCAGCACGGCGGCAAGCGCCAGCACCCAGATCACCAGCCACCGTTGAATCGGCGGCCTTGCCTGGCTGCTGCTTGCCGTTACAGTCATGCGCCGGCTCGCTCGATGCCGGCCAGAAGATCGATCACCGCTTGCGGCGTCACCTCGCCGATCGGCTTGCCGGTGCCGTTGACCACGGCGAACGGTTTACCGGCGGCAACGATGCTGGCCGAGAAGCTGGCGATCTTGGCCTCCGGCGCCACCGTGCCGCCATGTTCGGCGCCATCGCAAGGGCGCATCAGGCTGCGTGCCGAAATCACCTTGGCGCGGTCGACGTCACGGGTGAACTCGGCGACGTAGTCGGTCGCCGGATTGACCACCAGTTGCTCCGGCGTGCCGATCTGGATGACTTCGCCGTCCTTCATGATGGCGATGCGGTCGGCCAGCCCTATCGCCTCGTCGAAATCATGGGTGATGAAGACGATGGTCTTGTGCAGCATGGTCTGCAGCCGCATCAGCTCATCCTGCATCTCGCGGCGGATCAATGGATCGAGCGCCGAGAACGGCTCGTCGAGAAACCAGATTTCCGGCTTGGTGGCGAGACTGCGGGCGATGCCGACACGCTGCTGCTGGCCGCCCGACAATTCGCGCGGATAGAAATGCTCGCGCCCGCGCAGGCCGACGAGTTCGATGACTTCTCGGGCGCGAGCCTCGCGTGTCGAACGATCCTGTCCCTGGATGCTGAGCGGGAAGGCGATGTTGTCGAGCACGTTCAGATGCGGCAGCAGCGCAAAATTCTGGAACACCATGCCCATGCGGTGGCGCCTGAGTTCGATCAGCGCGGCATCGGAAATCTCGAGCAGGTCCTTGCCTTCGAATTCGACCTTGCCATGTGTCGGTTCGACCAGCCGCGACATGCAGCGCACCAGCGTCGACTTGCCGGACCCTGACAGGCCCATGATGATGAAGATCTCGCCCTGTCGGATTTCGAGGTCGACGGCGCGCACCGCGCCGACCAGCCCCGCTCCGGCTATGTCGGCTGCGCTGGCCTTGCCGTCGCGCTCGCGGATGAAATTGGCGGCGTTCGTCCCAAACAGTTTCCAGACATTGCGGCAGGCAAGTTTTATCGGCCGGGGATCTTTCCCCGTCGCGTTCGATGCCTGTTCAATAGCTTTCGTCATTCAGTCGTCCTTCTGGAACACCAGGAATTGAGACCCGGCTGGTACCAGCCGGGTCTCCCTTTCCAGTCGGAGCGATCACTGCGCCCAGGCTTTCCAGTCGGCTTCGTGGGCGGCGATCCAGGCAGCGGCGACATCCTCCGGCGTCTTGCCGTCGAGATCGATCTCGCCGCTCATCTTGTTCAACTCGTCGGTGTCGATCGTGTAGGCTTTGGCCACCTTGTAGGCGACCGGCCATTTGTCCTTCATGCCGTTCCAGGAATATTTCCAGATCTCGCCATGCGGCTTGCCGCAGTCGTATTTGGCGTCCGGGTTCACGCCCCATTTCGGGTCGTTGTAGCACTCGGGTGTGTATTCGGGGAATTGCACCCATTCGCCCTTGTATTTTGCAGGCGCCCAATGCGGTGAGTAGATCCACAGCATGATCGGCGCCTTGCGCTGATAGGCGGAATCGAGTTCGGCGAACATCGCCGCATCGGTGCCGGCATGGATGACGGTGAAGGGCAGTTTCAGCGCCGCGACACGTTCGTCGTCAAAACCTTCCCAGGTCACAGGGCCACCGAGATAGCGCCCTTTCGGTGCCGTCTCGGCGGTCGAGAACGATGCCGCGCAGGTGGCGTCGAGCAGCGCGTGCCAGTCCGGCAAGGTCGGGCACTTTTCCTTCATGTATTCGGGAAACCACCACTCTTCCTTGGCTTTTGGGCCGAGCTTGCCGAGCCGTTCGGTCTGGCCAGTGGCGTCGGAGGCCTTCATGGCCTCGCCGGCGGTGGTGTCCCAGAACTCCAGGCCGACATCGATGTCGCCATTGGTGAGGCCGGTGGTCAGGCTGGAAAGATAGTCGGCGGTCGGATATTCGACGGTATAGCCGAGCTTTTCCAGGATGCCGCCGAGGATCTTGGCGTTGAGGTTGACGCTGGTCCAGTCGAACAAGGCAATCTTGATCGGGTCGTTGGACTCCGGTGCCGCTGCCTGCGCTGTCGGCGTCATGACACTTGCCGCGGCAAGTGCAAAAGCTCCCATTGAGAATTTCGAAATCACACTGCGAACTGGCATTGCTTGGTTCTCCTTCAAGCTGTGACGTTTATTGGTCGTTCCCTTCTTGCGTCTTTTCTTGATTGTGTTGGAAAGGCTGGCTGTTGCGCAAGGCTGTTGTCGCCAGCGGCGCAAGGCCGGCGCGGCGATGCTCGATTTCGATGATGACGGATGCTGCCGGGGCGGCCCAGTCTCATGGCCGATCGATCGCCGCGATAGCAATCCGCGGATCACTTGCCAGTCCTGCGGCGCCCTGCAAGGTGCGAGCCATCAAGGTCATGATCTCGGCTGTTGGCCGGCAAGCCCCGTCTCGCCAGCGCGTTTCATAGGATGAAATTATATATACCAACGTTCATGCCGCGCAACGACTAACGCCGGGCCGGCTGCGAATTTCATACTGCAGGCGAAGTGCCGCAATCGCGGCCGGATGTGCCGCCTACCAGCAGACGTAGCCACCATCGACGATCAGGTCGAGGCCGGTAACGAAGCTCGACGCCCGGCTGGCCAGGAACACCGTCGGCCCGACCATTTCCTCGGGCGCCGCCATTCGTCCCATCGGCGTGTCGCGTTTGAAGATCTTCACCTCTTCCGCAACCTCCGGCCGCTTGTTCATCGGCGTCAGCGTGTAGCCCGGGCTGACGACGTTGACGCGCAGCCCGCGATCGGCCCACTCCATGGCGAGGCTCTTCGACATATGGATGACGGCGGCCTTCGACGAGTTGTAGTGCGCCTGCGTCAGCCCGCGATTGACGATGGTGCCCGACATCGAGGCGATGTTGATGATCGAGCCCTTGCCGCGCGCCAGCATCTTGCGCGCTTCGGCCTGGCAGGACAGGAACACGCCGGCGACATTGACTTCGTGCACCCTCCGCCATTTGTCCAGCGACAGCGCCTCGGCTGGTTCCGAGCCGGCAATGCCGGCATTGTTGACGGCGACCGTCAACGCACCGAGTTCGGCTTCGATGCGATCGATGGCCGTGGCGAGGTCACCCTCCGACGTCACCGTGCCGGCCAGCACCAGCGCCTTGCGCCCGAGTGCCGTGATCCGGTGGGCGGTTTCGTCCAGCCCGCCCTTCGACGTATGGCCGAAACAGGCGACATCGGCGCCTGCTTCGGCCAGCCCGATCGCGATTGCCTGGCCGATGCCGCTGCCGGCACCGGTGACCAGTGCGACGTCACCATTCAGTTTGAAAAGATCCATTGCTAGCCCTCCCTGTGCGGTGAGGGTATTCGCTATGCCGTCTCTCGATCAACCTCTTCAGAAATCACAGGCCCTCGGGCGCATTTCAGAGGACCAGTCCTTCAGCGGTACCGGTTTGAACTTGCCCTTGATGGGTTTGCCCGCCTCCAAATCCTTGGAGACGGTACCCTTGCCGGTGAGATAGTTGATGTCGCATTCGCCAAGCGTCGTCTCGACGCCGCTCGACGTCTGCTGGTTCCAGTCCCAATTGCGGCTATAGCCGCCGACCAGGAACTTGCCCTGGCGATGCACGATCGTCAGCGTCTCTTCCGTCGATTTGCTGGCGCCGCAGCCGAAGCAGGACGTAACCGACAGCGATCCCTTGTCCTTGCTTTCGAGATCGATGACCCGGTCTTCCGTCAGCCCTTTCCTGACGAAATCCGCTTGGCGTGAGGGACCGGGCTTTTCCGAGTCCAGATAGATGTAGAGATCGGCGGGGCCGCCGGCCTCTTGCTGGACGACCGCCCGGTCGCTCTTGCCGTCCCGATCGATGTCGAGCTTCAACTCGAAGGCGGGAGCGTTCTTGGCAAGCACCGGCATCGGCGTCGCCGCCAGGGCGACAAGCCAGGGCCAAATCGCATGATGGAGTGCTTTCCTCATAAGCAGGTGTCCGCCGCGGCACAAAAATAGCACCGCTGCCGACGGACGCAAATGCGAAACGCAAGGCTGAACCAGGTCCTGACCAGTCGAGCGTGAAGGCTCAGAAATATCCGTCGGACGCGGCCGTGGCCTCCTTAGGGATTTCGACGCCGTCGACCAGGATCTTGTCGACCAGTTCGTGGTGGAAACAGACCAGTCCCTTGATGCGTTCTGCTTCATGCACCGGCTCTGGATAGTACCAGACCAGGTTCTCGTGGCGCTTCTTGGCTGTCGTCACGTGATAGTAGTTGGAGATGCCCTTATAGGGGCAGCGTGAGATGTAGCGGCTGGGCGCAAACATATCGAGCCGTGTGTCCGAAATGGGCAGATAATGGCGCACTGGATGCCCGGTCTCGAACAGGAACACGCCGCGCCGTGAATCTGCGACCTGCTCGCCATCGAGGATAACCTGTACGCGCCGCGAGGAGGGCAGGCAGTCGACGCGGCGGAACGGATCGCGGGCATGGACGAAGATCTCCTCGTCCTCCTCGAACCAGTGGCCCATCTTGCTCCACACGAACGACATGTAGCCTGAGATCGGCGGGCAACCCTTGACGGGATCGAGATAGCGCCATGCGCCATCCTCGACCAGGGTGATGCCTGTATTGAGCGAGTAGTGCGTGGCGACGCCCTTATATGGGTCTTCCGTCGTCGTCTTCGAGGGCAGCAGGAATTCCTCGCGCACGTCCTCGATCGGAAAATAGTAGACCGGCAGATGGTCGGATTCGTACAGAACCAGTGCCCTGGTGGTGTCGGCAACGGTCATCGAACCGACCTGGACCCGCAACCGCTTCAGCGAGGGCATGGTGAAGGCGACATAGCCGGGCTCGAAATCGTACTGCACGATAGTGTCGAGCACGGGGAAATGCGGTCCGCGACCGCGCAGATGAGGCTTGCGAATGGTAGTCTCCCGTTTCTTGTCTGTCGTGGCCGGACGAGGGCGCATGGCTAGGGCGATATGAGGCTGAGCCGATGGCCGGCGAGGGCTTCCGGGCGGCGGGCGTTGCCGGTGTCGAATCGCTGGAACGATGGCCCCCCATCGTTCGTCGCGGCCCTGCTGCCGGATAGCCCCACCGCCCGAAACCCGGAGCGGTCCGATCTGGCCTCTGCCTGTTCGAGCATGATCTCGGCAGCCTCTACCCCAGCGACACACGATCGAGCAGCAACCCGGCGGCGATCGGCGGCAGGCCGCTGACATTCTTGCGCACCGGCACCAGAAGGTCCGGGAAATAGCTGAAGATCACAGGCGTCTCGTCGAGCAGCAGTTTCTGGATGTCGGATGCAGCCGCGCGCTGCGCGCCGATGTCGAGCGCCTTGAGGTAGCTGGCGACCATGCCGTCATAGGCAGGGCTCTTGAAATGCGCGGCGTTCCACGGGCCGTCGCTGACCAGCGGGCTCTTCAAAAAGACATTCGGCACGCTGCGGTGAGCGTAGTCGGTGATGCCGAGCTGGCTGTCCAGCCAGTCCGACTGGCCAAACACCGCCTTGCCGTAATATTTGTCCTGATCCTCGATGTTGAGCGAAATGCGGGCGCCGATCTCCTTGGCGAAATTCTGGAACAGTTGCGCATAGCCCGGAATGTCGGAATAGCGCAGCGTCGTCAGCGTGATGTCGAAGCCGCTGGCGAGGCCCGCCGCATCCATGAGCTGCTTGGCCTTGGCGATATCCTGGGTGCGCTGCGGCACCGACTTGTCGGTGGCGGGGAAGGCCGGCGCGAACGGGCTGTCATTGCCGGTGGCCGCCATGCCGCGGCACAAGCCGTCGACCAGCTTGGACCGATCGATGCTGAGCGCAAGCGCCTGGCGCACGCGCTTGTCGGTGAAAGGCGCCATGTCGCAGCGCATGTGAAGCTGGCGGTGCGCCGTCGAGGCGACGCGCAGCACCGTGATGTCGGGGCTGTTCAGCACCACCTGGCTGACATCGAGCGGAACCGCGTCGAGAATGTCGACCTCGCCGGCCTGCAGCGCCAGGATGCGCGGCTGCACGTCGCCGTAGAACTTGAATTCGAGACGGTCGGGCAGCGCCTTCTCGCCCCAATAGTCGGGGTTGCGCACGAAGGTCGCACCGACCTTGGGCGTGTAGGTCTCCATCCGGAACGGCCCGGTGCCCTCGAAGGTCTTTTCGTAGTCGCCCTTGTAGCTCGCCGGCAGGATGACAGCGTTGTAATTGTCGATCGATACCGAGTAGGGAAAACTGCCGTTCGGCGCGTCGAGATGGAAGGCGACGGTGTGGTCGTCGACCTTCTGGGTGCCGCCTTTCGAAAGCAGGCCCTTGAACACCGACAGCGCGTTGGAAGCGCCATTGGGATCGGCCAGCCGATCGAATGTCGCCACCACGTCCTCGGCCTTGAAGTCCTCGCCATTGTGGAATTTCACGCCCTTGCGCAGCTTGAAGGTCCACACGCTGCCGTCTTCGTTGGGCGACCAGCTTTCCGCCAGCACCGGTTTCAGGGTCAGATCCGGCTGGGTGATGCAGAGGAATTCGGCGGTCTGGAAAACCAGCTGGTAGCTGCCGCTGTCATAGAAGGTGACGGGGTCGATGGCGCCGCCCGGCGTCGCCACACCGGCGCGCACCGTACCGCCCTGCTTGCCCTCGGCGCGGGCCTTTTGCGTCCCGAAACCCGCCGCTCCCAGAATGCCACCAAGCAACGGCAGCGACAGGCCAAGCACGCTGCCGTGGCGCAGAAAATCGCGCCGGTCGAGCCTGCCGGCCAGCAATTCGTCGACAGCGGAATTTTCGATTGCGGTCAGGTTTTTGCGGGCGGCGTCAATCGTCATGAAATGCCTTGGCATGGCTGCATTCCTCGCTTGCCCTTGGGAGATCGGCCATTTAGGGCATTGTTGACCGCGACCGGAAAGCGATATTTTTTGATAGGGTCCATCGAAATTTTCGATGGAGGAGTGATGGCATGGATACCGAAAACCTGCGCAGCTTCCTCGAAGTCGCCGAACATGGCAGCTTCACTGTCGCCGCCAACCGGCTCAATCTCGCGCAATCCACCGTCAGTGCGCGGATAAGGGGGCTTGAGGAGCAGTTGGGGCGCCGGCTCTTTGTCCGTGACCGCGACGGCGTCACGTTGACGCCAGCCGGCCGGCAGTTCCTGCCGCATGCCTCCTCCATCACTCGCACCTGGGAGCAATCCAGGCAGGATATCGCCGTTCCCGATGGCTACGAGACGCTGTTGCGCTTCACCGCGCCAGCCTATCTGTGGGAGCGCATCACCTCGCCATGGGTCGAGTGGATGCGCGCCAGAAGGCCGAACGTGGCGCTACGGCTGGAAGGAAGCTTTCCCGACCAGGCAATCGACCAGTTGGCCGAAGGCCTGCTCGACATCTGCATCCTCTATCTGCCGCGACCGCATCCCGGCATCGTCTACGAGACGCTCGCCGTCGACCAGGTGGTGCTCGTCCAGCATGCCGCCCAGACGCAGCCGTGGACCGAAAACTACATACTGATGGACTGGGGGCTCGAATTCCGCATCGAGCATGACCGGGCGTTCGCCGGCATGGTCAAACCGGCTATCTCGGCGGGGCTGGTCTTCATCGGGCTCCAGCATGTCCTGTCGCAGCACGCCGCCGCCTATCTGCCGCTCAGCGCCGTCAGCGGCCATATCGAGCGCGGCGAAATGCGCCGCATCGACAACACGCCGGTATTTCAACGGCCGATCTATCTCGCCTATCCCTCGAACCCGGTTTCGTCGGACACGCTCGACGTCGCGTTGACCGGGCTGCGCACGCTGGCCAGGGATTGGACGGAAGGTCAGGGGTTTTCGGAAAGCGACCGTTCCCTGGGCATCGCCGGCCAGGTGTAACCGGCCAGGCAAATGCCCGATACGATGTCTCGCTATGCCGGTTCGGCCACCGTTGTCTTCTGCAGCCGCCTCAGTTCCGCATAGGGGATGTGGCAGCGGATCGAGTGTCCCGGCTGCGCCTCGGCCAATGGCGGCTCCTGCTGTTCGCAGATGGGGCCGATCTTGCGCGGACAGCGCGTGTGGAAGACGCAGCCCGAGGGCGGGTTGGTGGCGCTGGGGATTTCGCCGTCGAGCCGAATGCGCGCCGTCTCGGTCTGGTCGAGCTTGGGCACCGCCGAGAGCAGCGCCTCGGTATAGGGATGGTGCGGCCCGGAGAAAACGTCCTCCGATGGCCCGAGTTCCATGATGCGGCCGAGATAGAGCACGGCGATCTTGTCGGAGAGGTACCGCACCACGCCGAGGTCGTGCGAGATGAAGATGTAGCTGACGTCTTCCTTCGACTGCAAATCGGCCAGCAGATTGAGGATCGCCGCCTGGACGGAGACATCGAGTGCCGAGGTCGGCTCGTCGCAGACGACGATGCGCGGATCGCCGGCGAAGGCGCGAGCAATGGCGACGCGCTGCTTCAGCCCGCCGGAGAGTTGGCGCGGTTTGGCGGCCAGATGCCGATCGGTAAGCCGCACCGAGCGGACGAGATCGTTGAGGCGCGCCTCGAGGGCGGCACCCCTGAGCCCCGCCAGCCGCTTCAGCGCCCGGCCAATGAGATGGCGGATTGAATGCGAACGGTTGAGCGCCGAATCCGGGTTCTGGAAGACGATCTGCATCGCCTTGACCTGGTCGTCGCCGCGGTTCTCCAACTTAGGCGCCAGCGCCTTGCCCTCGAGTTCGATGGTGCCGCCCTCATCGGGCGGCACGAGCCCGAGCAGCAGCCTGGCGAAGGTGGTCTTGCCCGAGCCGGATTCGCCAACCAGCCCGAGCGTCTCGCCGGGCCTGAGGTCAAGCGACACGTCCTTGACGGCGCGCAAGGGTTGGCCATGGCTGGCATAGGTCTTGTTCAGCCCGGCGACCCGCAGCACCGGGACGGCTGCGGGTTTTGGTGCCGGCGCCACATCGGCGGGCGTCGCGCGGGGCAGGGCCTGCGCCTTGTCGTGATGGAAGCAGCGCGACAGCCGGGTTCCGCGCTCGTCGCTCAACTCATAGAGCGGCGGCAGTTCGGTGCGGCAGCGGTCGTCGGCGAGCGCGCAGCGGTCGGCGAAAGCGCAGCCCTTGATGGTGGCGCCGATGCCAGGCAGGAAGCCGGGGATGGTGTCGAGCCGGCCCTGGTCCTTGCGCTGGCCGCCGCGCGGCAGGCAGCGCAGCAGCGCGACAGTGTAAGGATGGCGCGGATCGTTGAAGACGACCTCCGTTGGTCCTTCCTCGACCAGCATGCCGGCATAGAGCACGCCGACCCGGTCGCACATGTTGGAGACGACGGCGAGGTTGTGGCTGATGAACAGGATCGAGGCTGAGAGTTCCCGCCTGAGCTGCGCGATGAGGTCGAGCACCTCGGCCTCGACTGTGGCATCCAGCCCAGTCGTCGGCTCGTCGAGGATCAGCATCGAGGGGTCGTTGGCCAGCGCCATGGCGATCGCCACGCGCTGCTGCATGCCACCCGACAGCTGGTGCGGATAGCGCTGCATGACGCTTGGCGGATCGGAGATGCGCACCCGGTTCAGCATGGCGATGGCGCGATCGGTGGCCGCCTGGCCGGTTATGCCGCCAAGCTCGAAAATCTCGGTCAGTTGCCGGCCGATGCGGATCGACGGGTTCAGCGCCTTGCCCGGATCCTGATAGACCATGGAGACGCTTTCGGCCCGTGCGCGCCGCAGTGCCTCGGCGTCGAGCTTCATGACATCCTGGCCGTCGAGCGAGATGGCGCCGCCCGATATCGAGCCGTTGCGCGGGAGGTAGCGCACCACGGTGAGCGCCACCGTCGACTTGCCGCAGCCGGATTCTCCGACCAGCCCGTAGGCCTCGCCCTGGGCGATGGTGAGGCTGAGATTGCGCAGCACCGCGCGATTGCGGCCGCCGACCCGGTAGGCAACCGACAGGTCTCTGAGTTCGAGCGCGTTTTTTGCCACGGCGGGTTCAGTCATTGAAGGCCCCATGCACACCGTCGGCGGCCAGGTTGACGCCGATCACCAGCGAGGCGATGGCGAGCGCGTCGAACAGCACCGTCCACCAGAAGCCGCCGCCGATCATGCCGTAATTGCTGGAGATCGAGAGGCCCCAGTCGGGTGATGGCGGCTGGATGCCGAAGCCCATGAAGGAGAGCGTGGCGACAGCGAAGATGGCATAGCCCAGTCGCACCGTGGTCTCGACCAGGATCGGCGGGATGACGTTGGGCAGGATCTCGACGAACATCGTATGCAGCGCGCTCTCATGCCTGAGCTGTGCGGCCGCGACATAGTCGAGTTCACGCTCGGCCAGCACCGCCGAGCGCACGGTGCGCGCGATGATCGGCGCGAAGCTCAGGCCGATGACGATGATGACGGTGGTCTTGGAGGTGCCGAGCGCGACGATGGCGAGCAGTGCCACGATCACCACGGGGATCGCCATGAAGGCTTCCAGGATGCGGCTGACGATATCGTCGACGATGCCTCGGAAATAGCCGGTGAGCAGGCCGAGCGCGGTGCCGGCGACCGTCGCCAGCAAGGTCGCCAGCGGCGCGACCGTCAGGATGTCTCGCGAGCCGACGATGACGCGCGAGAACACATCGCGGCCAATCTGGTCGGTGCCGAACCAGTGTTCGCGCGAAGGCGGCGCCAGCGCGTTGATGATGTCGTCGGCGAGCGGGTCGTAGGGCGCGAAGTGTTCGCCAAACAGTGCGCAGGCAACCCAGAACAGCACGATGGCGAGACCGACAAGGAAGGTTCGCGAGCGCAGCAGGGAGAAAAAGACTTCGGCCAGCGGGCCGCACTTGCGCGTGTCGTCCTGTGAGGTGGTCTGGACGGCGCTCATTGGTCTGACCCCAGGCGGATGCGCGGATTGAGCACGGAATAGAGGAAGTCGGCGGCCAGGGTCGCCACGGCATAGACGATGCCGATGGTGAGGATCCCGGATTCCAGCATCGGAAAATCCTTGCCGCGCGCCGCGGTGAAGATCAGCGAGCCGATGCCCTGGTAGCGGAACAGCGTCTCGATCACGACCAGCCCGCCGATGAGGTAGCCGGTCTGGGTGGCGATGACGGTGATGGTCGGCAACAGCGCATTGCGCAGCACATGGCGCCAGATCACCGTGCGCCACGGCAGGCCCTTGAGCACGGCCGTCCGCGTATAGTCGGAATCGAGCGCCTCGATCATGCCCGATCGCGCCATGCGCGCGATATAGCCGAACAGCACCAGGAACAGCGGCAGCGATGGCAGGATCAGGTAATAGAGCTGGGTGAAGAAGCCGGCATTCCTGGGCCAAGCGGCCGAGATCGGCAGCCAGCGCAGCCATACGCCGAAGATCAGGATCAGGATGATGCCGGTGACGAACTCGGGCAGCACCGTCACCGACAGGCCGCCGAGGCTGATGATGCGGTCGAGCGGACGGTTGAGGTTGAGCGCCGCAATGACGCCGCCCAGAATGCCGATCGGCACCACCAGCACGAAGGCGACGGCCGCCAGCTTCATCGAATTGCCGAGCGCATCGATGACGAACGGCGCCACAGGCGAGCGGAAGATGTAGGAGGTGCCCATGTCGCCCTGGACGAAGTTGGAGATCCAGCTCCAGTACTGGACAAGCAGCGGGCGATCGACGCCGAGTGTGTGATTGAGCGCGTCCACCGCGCGCTGGTCGGCGAACGGGCCGAGGATCGCGCGCCCGACATTGCCTGGCAGAACCTGGCCGCCCAGGAACACCATGATGCTGAGCAGGAACAGCGTGATCAGCGACAGGGACACACGCCGCGCAAAGAAGGAGAGAATGGCTAAGACTCCTTGCAAAGCCAGCTCCCCGGAGGAGCTGGCTATTAGAGGACTGGCTTTCCCTTTTCGCTTACGCCTTCGACGCCTTATCGAGGAACAGCTGCGACATTGCTGTCGGCTGCACGCCGGCCACGCCCTTCGCCGTTGCCGTCAGGTAGTCGTAGAAATAGCCGAAGATGACCGGGGTTTCCTCGAGCAGAAGCTTCTGGATCTTGCCGGCGTCGGCCTTCTGGGCTTCGAGATCGAGTGCCGCGATATAGCTGGTCGCCAGCGCGTCGTAGTCCGTGTTCTTGAAGTGCGCTGCATTCCAGGTGCCGTCGCTCTTCAAGGGAGCGGCAAGATAGACATTCGGCACGCCGCGATGGCCATAGTCGGTGATGCCCATCACCGAATCCAGCCAGTTCGATTTGCCGAACACCGCATCGCCGTAATAGGCCCCCTGGTCGAGGATGTTGAGTTCGAGCTCGATGCCGATCTCCTTGACCCAGTTCTGGATGAGCTGGGCGTATTCGGGGATTTCGAGGTAGCGCTCGGTGGTCAGCGTGACTTTGAAGCCCTTGCCGGCACCGGCTGCTTCCATGAGCTGCTTGGCCTGCGCGATGTCCTGCTTGCGCTGCGGTATGCTCGTATCGGTCGAGGGGTAGACCGCGGCGAACGGGCTGTCGTTGCCGGCCACGGCACGCCCCTTCATCAGGCCTGCGACCAATTTGTCGCGATCCATGCTGAGCGCGATGGCGCGGCGCACGCGTGCGTCCTTCAGCGGGCCGTCGTCGCAGCGCAGATGCAGTTGCTGATGCGCTGAAGACTTCAGGCTGATGATGTCGACGCTTGGATCATTGAGCAGGGCCACGCCGGCCAGCACCGGCATCTGGTTGATGATGTCGACCTGGCCGCCCTGCAGCGCCAGGATCATCGGCTGTACATCGGTGAAGAAGGTGAATTCGGTGCGTTCCGGCAGCGCCTTCTCGCCCCAATAGTCCTCGTTGCGGACGAAGGAGGCGCCGACCTTCGGCGTGTATTTCTCGATCTTGAACGGCCCGGTGCCGTCGAAGCTCTTTTCGTAGTCGCCCTTGTAGCTCGCCGGGACGATGACGGCGTTGTAATTGTCCGACGACAGCATGTAGGGAAAGTTGCCGTTCGGCGCGTCGAGGTGGAATTCCACCGTGTAGTCGTCGACCTTCTTGCTGGCGCCCTTCGACAGGATGCCGGTGAACACCGACAGCGCGTTGGACGAGTTTGCCGGATCGGCGAGGCGGTCGATGCTCGCCACCACGTCCTCCGCCTTCATCTCGCCGCCGCTGTGGAACTTCACGCCCTTGCGCAGTTTGAAGGTCCACACCGAGCCGTTGTCGTTCGGCTTCCAGCTTTCGGCCAGTGCCGGCTTGAGCACGAGGTCGGGGCCGTCGACGCAGAGGAATTCGGCTACCTGCTGCATGACCAGGAGGCCGCCGGCGTCGGCAATGGTGACCGGATCGATGGCGGCTGCCGGCACGCTGCTGGCGACACGGATGGTGGCGCCGGGTGCGCCCTGGGCGCGGGCCAGCGACGGCATGCCGCCAAAGCCGGCGGCCGTGGTGATGCCTCCAAGCAGCGGCAGCGACAGGCCGAGCAGGCTGCCATGGCGGATGAAGTCGCGGCGGCTGACACGGCCATCGACGAGCCCGTCGATCAAGTGATTTTCGAGCGGCGAGCGATTACGCCGGATCAGGTCGAGAATGCGGTAGTTCTTGATCATGGGTTTAACCCTTTCCCCTGTTTCTTATGGTTGATGAATGTGTTTTCAGTTGACGAAAGTCCGTGGAGTTCTCCTGTCCCGGCCATCAACGATGTCAGTCGACCGGGACTGTAGCATGCGGTTTTTCTGGGTCCATCCGATCCTTCCGGCGTGCGGCTCAGATTTTCTTGAGGCAATGCTTCCATCCGTCCGGTCCTGCCGTCGCCATCGGCGCGCGGCGGACTCTTATTCCGTCTCCTTTCCCGTCTCGTACTCCTAGTTCAGCGGCAAACGGCGATATGTCCCGGGCTTGGCCGGGTCGTGATATTTGTTGCACGGGCCGTTCTCGGCGAAGTCGCGATGGCAGGCCGCGAGATTTTTCCGCGACAATGTGACACCGAGACCCGGGCCTTCCGGGACACGCACCGTATTGTTCTCGGGCGAAAACGGCCCTTGCTCGGTGATGTCAATCGGTTGCATGCGAAACAGCGACTGGTTCGGCTCCCGGATCCAGCCGAGCGCCGCGCACAGGTGCAGGTAGGCCGCGCTGCCGATGCCGCTGTCGCCGCTGTAGCACCAGAAATCGATGCCCGCGTGCTCGCAGGCACCGACGAACCGCAGCATCCGGCCGATGCCGCCATGCGCCGTCGGGTTGCCGACGAAAGCATCCGGCACCTTGAGGTCCATGGCGCGCGCAATGTCGATATTGTGGGTCGAGAACGGGATCGAACAATGGCGGCGAAGCTCGCGCATCTCCTCGATCGTCGCCACCGGATCCTCCCAGTTGCGCACGCCGAGATCTTCCAGCGGCCGCGCCAGCCGCCGGGCGGTGGCCAGCGAATAAGCCTGGTTGGAATCGATGCGGATCATCGCATCGTCGCCGAGCTTCTTGCGGATCAGCTCGACCATTCTCAGCGAGACTTTCGGGTCGTCGGTCGAGAACTTGCCTTCGAAGAACGTCGTTCCATGCGTCTCGTGCAGTTCGACGCAATAGTCGGCGACGGCTTCCGGGGTCGTCTCGCCCTTTACACCAGCCCCATTGCCGCGCAGCGAGAAGTAGTCGGTGAACGGGATGTCCTTGCGCACGGCGCCGCCAAGCAATTGGTAGAGCGGCTGGTTCCATGCCTTGCCGCGTAAGTCCCAAAGCGCCAACTCGATGGCGCCGAAGGCCATGATGCGGGCGCGGTCGTTGATCGACTGCACGCCGGTCCAGAAGGGCAGGCTGACATGCTCGGCGCCGGCGATGTCGAAGGCGTCGCGGCCGACCAGCCGTTGGGCGAGACCATCGTTGATGATGGCGGCCGCCGCCGGCGTCGGCGCTTCGCCCAGCCCGACAAGGCCGTCCTCGGTCTCGACTTCGACGATGGTCGGCGAAAAACCGTCGAGTTCGCCGAACACCCAGGCATAGGGCGCTTCGAGGCGAAGATTGATCGGCGTCGCCTTGATGCTGCGGATCTTCACCGGCCGACCTCGAAGAACGGCTTGCCGAGCAGGTCGGGAACGACGTCGATGCCGAGGCCCGGCCCGTCGGGAATGCCCATGCGGCTGCCGGTGACCGGCGGCGCGTTCGACGCGGTGCGCACCGTCACCCATTCATGGAAGGCGATCGCATGCAGCCGCCGCTCCTCCGGCGTCGACAGCGACAGATGCGCCATGGCGGATGTGTCGACCTCGGCGCCGCCGGTGTCCTCGACCGTGATCATGAAGCCGAGATCGACGGCGACGTCACGGATCAGCCGGGTCTTGGTGACGCCGCCGAGCCGCGAAATCTTCAGCGTCAGGCCGTCGGCCGCGCCGAGGCGATGGATTTCCAGCATCGCCTCGAGCGAGGTGACGGATTCGTCGAGCACCATCGGCTTGTCGAGCATGCGGCGCACCGACATGTTCTCGTCGATCGTCGTGCACGGCTGCTCGAACGTGTAGTCGATCGCCCGCGTGGCATCGGCGAACTGCCGCGCCTGGTAGGGTGTCCAGCCGGCATTGGCGTCGCAGAAGATGACCGTGCCTTTCGGTACCGAGGCGGCGACCGCCGTGACGCGCTCGATGTCGTCATGGACATTGCCGCCGACCTTGACCTGCAGCCGGTGGAAACCGTCCTTGACGATGCGCCTGGCAAGTGCGGCCATTTGATCGACCGTGCCATGGGTGACGACCTTGTAGAGTTCCGCCGTGTCGCTTTCCTTGCCGCCGAGCAGCGTCACCAGCGGCACGCCGGCCGCGCGCGCCGCCAGATCCCAGCAGGCCATGTCGAACGCCGATTTGATGTAGGGATGGCCCTTGAACACGGTGTCCATCAGCCGGCCGATGCTGGCCAGCCCGCACGGGTCCTGGCCGATGAGGTGCGGTGCGATCTCCGGCACGCCGGCTCTCGTGCCGGCCGGGAAGGCGGCCGAGTAGAAATTGCCGAGCGGCGCCATCTCGCCCCAGCCGGTCAACCCGCTGTCGGAGGTGATGGACACGATCACGGCGTCGAAGCAGTCGGCCACGCGCCCCTTGGACATGCGGTAGGGGCCGTCCACGAAGGGCTGCACGACGTGATAGGCTTTGATGGTTTCGATCTGCACGTGGGTATCCATTGTCCGCGATGATGGGAGGGATCAGGCGCCTTTCGACGGGCGCCGTTCAAGGCCGCGCGCATAGGCAAGAAGCTCTTCGAAATCGAGGTCGATATGCTCGCGGGCATGGCGCTGGGCGGCACGCATGTCGTCGCCCTTGAGCAGCGCCACATAGGTCTCATGGACATTTTCGGCCGGCACGGCTTCCTTGCGCGCCTGCTGGTGCAGGGCGAAGTACATCTGCAAACGGCTGGTCAGCCTTTGCCAGGTTTCCAGGAGCACCGAATTGTCGGCCCATTCATGGATCAGGCCATGCAATTGCAGGGCGGTTTCGATCTGCCTTGTGGTGTCGCGGTCGCGCGTCGCCTGTTTCACCGCCTCGTGGCGCCGGTCAAGCTCGTCCAGGAAACGCTGGTCGCGCTGCTTCCACATCCGCTCGATGGCGAACTCGTCCAGCACCTTGTTGAGTGAATAGGCATCGTCGATGTCCTTGGCGGTGACATTGATGACGAAGGTGCCGGCATAGGGGATGCTGGTCAGGATGCCTTCCTGCACCAGCTCGCGCATCGCCTCGCGCAGCGGCGCGCGGCTGACCCGCATCTGTTCGGAAATCCGGAGCTCGTTGAGCTTCTGGCCGGGTTCGAGCTGACCGGTCAGGATCGCGCGCCGCAGCAGTGCCACGATTTCGGCACGGCGCGTCGTGTCGGCAATCGGGCTGAACTCCGTCTTCACCATCCGGCCACTCCAGCGAGAACAGAAGGCAAGACAATCAGATTGTCGACAATCTAACAAGAGGCCATGCTCGAATTTCTGAGCTTTGCTTGGCAGCCCGGCCGGCTGGGCTGAATCAAGCCGCGCGGCCATAAAAACCGACACGCTCCTCATCGCTGAACATCACGCCCGGCTTCTCATAGTAGGAGAACACCGCGATCATCCGTTCGCGGTCGCCTTCGACCGTGGTGACGCGATGCGCGGTGTTCTTGCCGCGAAACACGTTCAGCGTACCGGGCTTCATGCGCAGGACCCTGGCTTCGGGATCGCGCCCTTCGAGCAGTCTGGCAACGCCGTCATAGTTTGGATCCTCATCCGATCTGAGATCGGTGCGATACTCCAGGTCGCCGCCGTGCTCCGCCTGTTGCAGGAGCAGCGTGGTGGTGAATTCCGAACGGTCGAAGTGCCAGTTCAGCGCTTCGCCGGCGCGATAGGCCATCACATTCGTGCGTGCCAGCGGATCCTGCATGACATGCAGCCTGGCCTTGCCCATCGTCGCGGCGAGGAAACGCACCAGCGGTTCGTATTCGTAGATCGCCATCACCGTGCTGCCGGGAATCTGGTCGGCGCAGACGGTGTGGCTGATGGTTTCCACCTTGCGCAGCGCCGGGTGGTCGGGTGCCAATTCCGGAATGCTGGGCTTGAAGTAGATGTTGTGCAAACGCTTGTGGACATGGGACCGCGCGTCCATGACCGGCTTGATTTCCCGCACCGCTTGTTCGGCGATACCGGGCCGCAGAAAGCCCTCGAGATTGAACATGCCGTCGGCTGCGAGCGCGGCGAGCGACTGCTCGACGAGGCGATCCCATTCGGGGCTGCCTTCGCGATCGAGCGGATAGCGGTCGAGGTCGAGAATGTCTTCCATGTCGTATGCTCCAATCGGGAAGCTCCAAGGTTGGGCACAGAAGACGGCAAAAAATTCTTTCTCTCAACGTGGAAAATTATTAGGATTGGCCAAGAAAAACTTCTGGAGGCTGATGTGGACCGGCTGCCGCCGTTGAATGCGATCAAGGCCTTCGAGGTCGCCGCCCGCGCCGGCAGCTTCACACTGGCCGCGAGCGAGCTTGGCGTCTCCTCGGCGGCGGTCAGCCAGCAGATCCGCAATCTCGAAACCTGGTTCGGCAAGCAACTGTTCGTGCGCACCGGCAATCGCATCGCGCTGACCGACGCCGGCCACGCCATCTATCCGCAGACGGCGCGTGCGCTCGGTGACATTGCCGCCATCGGCCAGCGCATGCTCGAAGGCGGCCTGAGGACACGGCTTGTCGTCAGCGTGCCATTCTCGCTGGCCGAACTGTGGCTGGCGCCGAGGCTGGCCGTGCTCCTCGAGGCCTTCCCGCACATGGCGATCGACGTGCGTGCCGAGGATGATCCGATCGATCTGATGCGCCAGAACGTCGACCTGCGCATCAGCTATGGCGACTATCACTATCCCGGCCTGCGGATGGTCCGCCTGGTCCATGACGATGTGCTGCCGGTCTGCGCGCCGGACTTCTGGCAGCGGCACGGCAATGGCGATACGGGCCTCACCGATCTGCATGAGAGCCTGTTCATCCACACCAATTGGGGGCCGAACTATGCCTCGCACCCGAGCTGGGCCGATTGGTTCGCGGCATGCGGCGGCAACCGGTCGCCCGACCCGTCGCAGGGGCGCCGCGTCGGCCTCTCAAGCCTGGCGATAGCCTCGGCTCGGTTGGGCCTCGGCATTGCCCTTGGACAGCGGGTGATGGCCCAGGCCGATCTGGATGCGGGCCGGCTGATTGCGCTTTCTTCCGTCTCGGTGCGCCTGGGGCACCCCTATTGCGCCTTCATGCCGCCGGCAAAGGCCGATCGCGCCGACGTCGCCGCTCTGGTCGGTCTGCTCGTGAAAACGGCGCCCGCGACCTGAGAAAGGGTCGAGGGCGCCGCGCGGAAACCGGGCCTGCGGGGGAGTCAGGTAGCCGGTTTCTGTGGGAGGGGCGAAATCGGCATTCCGGGGCCGATCTTCTGCAGATTGCCTGTGATCACCTGGTCGCCTTCGGCGACGCCGCTGAGGATGGCGACCATGTCGCCGCTGGTCGGCCCAAGCGAAACCAGCCGCTGGTCGACCGTATTGCCCTTGCCGACGACGTAGAGATATTTGCCGAGCTGGCTTGATCCCAGCGCGACCTGCGGCACCATCAGCGCGTCGGGCTGTTGTTTGACGTGCAGCCGCACGCGAACATACTGGCCTGGCAAGAGCGTGAACTTGGCGTTGCCGATGGTGGCGCGTGTGGTGATCGTGCCGGTCGAGTGATCGATCGTATTGTCGATGAAGGTGAGCTCGCCCTTCTGGTGGGCTTCGGTCTCACCCGGAAGCAGGACCTCGACCTCGATTGGGCCGGCAGCACGCGCTTCCTCGATCTGCGCCAGATCCGTCTCGCTTGGATTGAAGGTGACGTAGATCGGATCAAGCTGCACCAGCGTGTTGAGCACGGTGCCGGCAACGCTGACCAGCGTTCCCACGGAGGCCTGGTTGCGGCCCAGGCGTCCGGGGAATGGCGCATGGATTTCAGCGTAGCTCAAATTGAGCTCGGCCGTGCGCACGGCGGCCTGGTTGAGCGCCAGCGACGCCTGCGCCTCGCGCAAGGTGCTGGTGCGCTGGTCGAAGCTGTCCTTGTCCAGGTAACCGCTCTTGGCAAGCTCGGTACCGCGGCCGAGATTGGAACGCGCATAGTCGAGCGTCGCCGTATCGCGCTGCACCTGGGCCTTCGCCTGATCGAGCGCGGCCTGGAAGTCGTCGGGCGAGATCTTGTAGAGCGTGTCGCCCTGCCGCACATCGGCGCCGTCTTGCGCCGTCTGTTCCTGCAGGTAGCCAGGGACGCGCGCCTGCAGCGTGATGCTGCGGATCGGCTCGGTCCGCGCGGCATAGTCGAGGTAGATCGGGATCGTCTTCTTGACGACGCTCGCCACCGGCACCGGCATGACGAACGCGGCTGGAGCGGGCGCGGCCCCGGCCGTGCCGGCATTCAGGCTGAGATTGCCCATGTCCAGCAGGTGGACGCTGGCCACCGAGATCGCACCCAGCGCGACAGCCGTTCCCAACGCGATTTTCCATTTACGCATGATGATTCTCCAATCTTATTCGGCCGCTTCCGCCAGGGGAGGGAAGGCGGGTTTGGCCGTTGGTTCAGTGTGTTGAGAGGCGGGCTCGTCGCCGCCGCGCCGTTCGCGCAGCTGTTCGATGACCGCGTAGAAGACAGGCACGAACACCAGCGACAGGATGGTCGCCGCGACCATGCCGCCAAACACGGTGGTGCCGATCGACTGACGGCTTGCGGCACCCGCGCCGGTGGCGATCATCAGCGGCACCACGCCGAGGATGAAGGCAAACGCGGTCATCAGGATCGGCCGCAGTCTCAGCCGGGCGGCCTCCATCGATGCCTCGACGATGGTGAGGCCTTCCTCGCGCCGCCGTCTTGCGAACTCGACGATCAGAATGGCGTTCTTGGCCGCCAGGCCGATCAGCATGACGAAGCCGATCTGCGAATAGACGTCGATCTGCATGCCACGCACCCAAAGTGCGGCGAACGCGCCGAACAGGGCGAGAGGCACGGCCAGCAGCACCATGAACGGCATCGCCCAGCTCTCGTACTGCGCCGCCAGGATCAGGAAGACGAAGACGATGGCGAGGGCAAACACAACCGACGCGATCGATCCAGCCTTGAGTTCCTGGAAGGTGATGCCGGTCCATTCGAAACCGAAATCCCTGGGCAGCGCGGTCGCCGCTGCCCGCTCCATGGCGGCGACCGCCTGGCCCGACGAATAACCGGGCGCGGCGCCGCCATTGATGGTGGCCGAGGCGTTGTTGTTGTAGTGCGGCACGGTTTCCGGGCCGACGAACGGCACGAGCTTGCCCAGCGTGCTGAGCGGCACCATGCCGCCGGAGGCATTGCGCACATAGAGCCGTGAAATATCGGCGGCACCCGCACGAGAATCCTTGTCGGCCTGGATGGTCACCCGGAAGGTGCGGCCGAACAGGTTGAAGTCGTTCACGTAGAGCGAGCCGAGATAGATCTGCAGCGTGTTGAAGACGTCGGGCAGGTTGAGGCCGAGCAGTTTCGCCTTGGCGCGGTCGAGATTGTAGTTGAACTGCGGCGTCGAGGTCGAGAACGGCGAGAACAGCTGCTGCGGATTGATTTCCGGTTGCTTGCGCGCCTCGGCGATCACCGCTTGCGTGGCGTCGTTGAGGGCCGTGCTGCCGCGGCCGGTGAGATCCTCGACGACGAATTCGAAGCCGCCTGTCGTACCGATGCCGGGGATGGACGGCGGATCGAAGGAGAGCGCGAAGGCCTCCGGGATCTGCAGCAGCTTCATGCGCACGTCGGCGACCAACTTGGAGGCGCTCTGGTCGGGACCACGCTGTTCCCACGGCTTGAGGATGGCGAACTCGACGGCCGAATTCGACTGCGCCGCGCTGGTCAGGAAGTTCAGGCCGCTGATCGAGCCGACGATGTCGACGCCGGGAGTCGCCTGCAGGATGTCGCGCGCCTTCTGTGCCACCGCATCGGTGCGCTCCAGCGAAGCGCCGTCGGGCAGCTGGATGACGACGAAGAAATAGCCCTGGTCCTCGACCGGAAGGAAGGTCGAGGGCAGCTTCTGCCAGACGAAATAGGTGGCGACCAGGCCGGCCGCGAACAGGCCAAGCATGATCCAGCGCAGCCGGATAAGGATGCGCACGCCATGGGCATAGGCATGCGACAGCCTGTCGAAGCCTGTGTTGAACCAGCGGAACAGGAAGAATTGCGTCTCCCCGCGATGGCGCAGGAAGGCAGCGCTGAGCGCGGGACTGAGCGTCAGCGAGTTGAATGCGGAGATACCGACGGAGATCGCCACCGTCAGCGCGAACTGGTTGTAGAGCTTTCCGGAGACACCGGGAATGAAGGCGACCGGCACGAACACGGCCATGAGCACGGCGGTGGTCGCAATGATCGGACCTGTCACCTCGGCCATGGCGGCTTTTGTCGCCGCCAGTGGTTTCAGCCCGGCTTCCAACTGTCGCTCCACATTCTCGACCACTACGATGGCGTCGTCGACGACCAGACCGATCGCCAGCACCATGCCGAGCAGCGAGAGCATGTTGAGCGAGAAACCCATCATCTCCATGATGACGAGCGTCGCCACCAGCGACACTGGAATGGCGATGGTCGGAATGATGGTCGTGCGCCAGCTCTGCAGGAAGATGAACACCACCGCCACGACGAGCACCAGGGCTTCGCCGAGCGTGATCAGCACGTCATGCATCGAGGCCGAGACGAAGCGCGTCGTGTCGTAATGCATCGCATAGTCGACGCCCTTGGGAAAACGGGCCGACAGTTCCTGCATCTTGTCCTTGACGCGCTGCTGCAGATCGAGCGCGTTGGAGCCGGGCATCTGATAGACGGCGAGCACCACTGTCGGGTCCTTGCCGAAGAAGGCAGAGGACGAATATTGCAGGGCGCCAAGCTCGATACGGGCGACGTCGCGCAGCCGCACCAGCGAACCCGTATCCGTGTTGGCACGCACGACGATGTCGCCGAATTCCTTCGGATCGCTCAACCGGCCGACGGCGTTGACCTGCATCTCGAAGGCGGTGCCGGCGGGCGCCGGCGATTGGCCGATCTTGCCGGCCGCCACCTGCACGTTTTGTTCGGCGATGGCGTTCTGGACGTCGACCGCGGTGATGCCGAGATTGGCGAGCTTGTCCGGGTCGAGCCAGACGCGCATCGAATAGCGCCGTTCGCCGAAGATCTGCACGTCGCCGACGCCAGGCAGCCGCTTCAGCGGATCCACCACCTGCAGATAGGCCAGGTTGGAGAGCGCCACCGGGTCGACGGAATGGTCGGGCGAGGTCAGGTTGACGATCAGCACGAAGTTCGGGTTCTGCTTCTTGATCGTCACGCCGCCCTGGTTGACGATCGCCGGCAGCGAGGATGCCGCCTGCGAGACGCGGTTCTGGACGTCGACAGCGGCAGTGCTCAAGGAATAGCCGACATCGAAGGTGATGGTGATGGTCGACGAGCCGTCATTGGAACTCGTCGACGACATGTAGGTCATGCCTTGCACGCCGTTGATCTGCTGCTCCAGCGGCGTCGTCACGGTGTCTGCCACCACTTGCGCGCTGGCGCCCGGATAGTGGGCACTGACCACGACCTGCGGCGGCGTGATGTCGGGAAACTGCGAGACGGGCAGCAGGAAATAACAAATCGTCCCGGCGAGCACCATGATGATGGCGATCGCAGAGGCGAAGATCGGACGATGGATGAAGAAGTTTACCACGACACGCACGCCTCTCCAGCCGCTCTTACCCGCCCGAAGGCGTTGGCGACCCTGGACAACTGGCCATGCCCGTCACGGGACATTTCCCGTGAACGCAGCAACGGCACCCCCCGACGCTGCCCATCGGCAAGCGAGCGCAACATGTTCTCGAAGGCGCGGGGGTCGACCCCATCTGCTTTCATGACCAGCCGGATCATCGGATCCCGGACGGCCTCATCTATGGTAAGATCGCGGCGCTGTGGCATTGGCCGGCTCCTTGTCTGTCGATTCGCAGCCCATGCTCACGAACCGTTTTTCATCTCTTCACCGGCCGAAGCCGCATGATTGGCAATCTTTTCGTCCATCTCGATCTGGTAGGACCAGTTCACGACCTTGTTATTGACGACGGACGCTATAGGTGTTACCAGTAAGTAACATGCTGGAAGTTACAGACCGGTAACACCCTAGTCAAGAGGTGGCCGAGGGTTTTTTGGAAACGAAAGGAGATCATGATGACAGACGGCGTCGTGGAGCGCTCTCGTCCCCGGGATCGGATTCTGGAGACGGCGCGTGACATGTTCCATAAGCACGGCATCAAGGGCGTCGGCGTCGACGCCATCACCGAGGCTGCCGGCACGAACAAGATGACGCTCTATCGTCACTTCGAGTCCAAGGACGAACTGATCGTCGAATGCCTGCGCGCCAACGCCTTGAAAGCCGGCGCGATGTGGGAAACGTTCGAGGCCGAGCATCCGGGCGACAAACTCGCCCAGCTTCATGCCTGGGTTCGCAAGGCCGCCGCCATGCTCAACACCGATGGCCGCGGCTGCGACATGGCCAATGCCGCCGCCGAACTGACCGAACCTGATCATCCGGCAAGGCGCGTGATCAAGGAGCTCAAGGAAGCCCAGCGCGAACGCCTGGTCGGGCTCTGCCGGGATGCCGGTATCGGCCAGGCCGAACTTCTCGCCGATACGCTGTCGCTGCTGTTTGAAGGCGCGCGTGTCAGCGTGCAGACCGTCGGCGCCGAAGGCCCCAGCACGCAGTTCGTGCGTATGGCGGAAGGGCTGATCGTTTCCTTCAGGGGAACTGCAGCAAACTGACACCTGCCGGACTGCCAACGATCCATGCGATTCCGTGACCGGGAAGGAGGTGGCGTGGCGGCGTCGCGATTGCTGCCGATCGGAACGAAAAAAGCCCGCTGCCGGGAGGAGGTGGCAGCGGGCTCGATTTCGAATGTGGCGCGGGAGGAGGTGCGCCCCATTCAGCGTCGGCATCGCATCTGGGAGGAGTAGATGGCCGACAACCAGAAACTACGAATTGCCCAATGATTCGGCAACAATGAATTGTGCATAGCTGCTGTGCAGATTCGCCGTGGCGCCGCGCGAATTCGGGAAAGTGGGCCTCACTGCACCGGCACGTTTTCCCGGAAAATCAGTCGCGGCTCGATGAATTTGCGTGTGAGATAGGGCGCCGATGAGGCGATCGAGCCGAGCAGTTGGATGACCGACTGCTCCGCGATCAACCTGGCGTTCTGGTCGATGACGACGTCGGTGAGGTCGTCGACGAGATAGCCGCGCGTCTCCCTCGTCAGGTCGTGGCAGATGAACACCGGCTTGCGGTTGGGCCTGGCTTCCCGGATCGCCTTGGCAATGCCGGAGCGCCCGGCGCCGACGCAATAGATGCCGAGCAGTTCCGGTTCGTTGCGCAACGCCTTCATGGTTTCCGCATAGCTGGCATCGGGTTCGTCATTGATCTCGACGGCGCTGCTGACGGTGAGATTGGGAAATTCCTCGCCGAGCACCGAGCGGAATCCCATCTCGCGCTCTTCATGGCCGCGATAGGAGCGCGAGCCGACGACCATCGCCAGCCGCCCCTCGCGTCCGCCGAGGAAGCGTCCCATCAAAAGGGCCGCCGTCCGTCCCGCCATGCGGTTGTCGATGCCGACATAAGCCGAGCGCGGTGCGGCCGGAATATCGGATACCAGCGTCACCAGGCGGATGCCGGCCTCGACGATGTCGCGCAGGATGTTGCGTGTCCTGGGATGATCGACCGCGATGACACCGACGCCATTGGCCCGCAGCGACAATTTTTCGACCGCTGTCTGCAGGGCATTGGGCGAGATGCCGGCGAGATTGTGGATCCGGCAGGATGCCACCAGCGGCAGGCGTGAGGCATAGTCCTCGATATGCTTTGCCAGATCCTGCATGAAGGCGTTGCTGCCGATCGGCAGGAAGAATTCGAGGTTTGCGGGCTTCGAGGGAAGCGTCACCTGGTCGGCGATAGGCAGATAGCCGAGCTGCTTGGCGGCCTCCATGACGCGTTGCCGGTTGGCGGCACTCGCTCCGGGCCGATTGTTGAGCACCCTGTCGACCGTGGCGGTCGACAGCCCGCAGGTCCTGGCGATGTCGGAGACGGTGGCCTTCATGCCGCGACCCTATATGCCGATGCTCCCTCAGTGCCCCGGCTTGCCATCGGCGAGGGCGTCGCGGATGTCCTTTTCCGACATGCCGGTGATGATGCGCTCGACTTCCGTCACGGTCGTCGTCTTCGGATCGATGTCGTCGGCGACCACCTTGCCCCTGCGCATGACGACGATGCGGTCGACCACCTGGAAGACATGGTGGATGTTGTGCGCGATGAAGATGCAGGAGTGGCCAGAATCACGCGCGTTGCGCACGAAGCTCAGCACGCCTTGTGTTTCGGCGACGCCGAGATTGTTGGTCGGCTCGTCGAGGATGATCAGGTCGCTGTCGAAATGCATGGCGCGCGCGATCGCGACCGCCTGGCGCTCGCCGCCGGAGAGCGAGCCGATCGGCGTCGTCGGCGGGATGTTCTTGGAGATGCCGACCTGTTTGAGCAGATCGCGGGCGACCGTGTTCATCGCCTCCTGGTCCATGCGGTTGAGGAAGCGCGGCGGCTTGATCGGCTCACGTCCCAGGAACAGGTTGCGCGCGATCGACAGTTGCGTGACCAGGGCGGAGTCCTGATAAATGGTCTCGATGCCGTGGGCGATGGCATCGCTGGTGCTGCGCAAGGTGACCTTCTTGCCGCGGATGAAGATGTCGCCGCTGGTCAGCGGCACCGCGCCGGAGAGAACCTTGATCAGCGTCGATTTGCCGGCGCCATTGTCGCCCAGCAGGCCGACGATCTCACGCTCGTTGACATGGAAATTGGCGTCCACCAGCGCCTGCACGCGGCCATAGGACTTGCGGATGTTCTGCATGCGGATCAATGGCTCGGCCATGGTTCAAGTCCCCGCCTGGTGCCGGCGTTCCAGCCACGAATGCAACGCCATCATGCCAAGGATGATCGCGCCGATGAAGATGTTGTAGGCAAGCCCGGGCACGCCGATCAGCACGATGCCGTTGCGCATGACGCGCAGGATCAGGATGCCGAGCACGGTGCCGATGATGGTGCCGCGCCCGCCGGTCAGCGCCGTGCCGCCGATCACCACCATGGCGATCACCTCCAGTTCGTAGCCGCTGCCGCTGTTGGGGTTGGCGGCGGATGTGCGCAGTGAGGAAATGACGCCGGCAAGCGACGCCATCAGCGAAGACAGCACGAACAGGCCGACCTTGACGCGGTTGACATTGACGCCACGGGCGCGCGCCGCGTTGGGATTGCCGCCGGCCGCCTGGATCCAGTTGCCGGTCCGGCTTTGCGTCAGGACATAGCCGAGGGCGATCGCGGCGGCGATGAACCAGAACAGCGACATGTAGATGCGGAACGGGCCGATGAAGAAATCGCCGACCAGCGCCTCCGCCAGCCAGCTGCCCTCGGCGCTCCAGGTGCGCTGCGGAAACCCGTCGGTGATGAAAAGCGCGCTGCCGCGCACCACCAGCAGCATGCCGAGCGTCACCAGGAAGGACGGGATCTTGAGCCGCGTGACGAACCAGCCATTGACCAGGCCGATCAAAGCGGCAACCACCAGCGCGACGACGAAGCCCATCTCCAGCGAGGTGACGCCGGCATTGAACAGCGTCCACATCAGCACCGGCGAGAAACCGAACAGGGACCCGACGGAAAGGTCGAATTCGCCCGACGTCATCAACAGCGTCATCGCCAGCGCGATCAGGCCGAGCTCGACGGTGAAGGCCAGCGTGTTGGAGATGTTCTGCGGCGACAGGAAGTCGTGGTTGAAACCCCAGAAAACGGCGATCTCGGCGATGAGCAGAACGAAGGGTCCGAATTCCGGCCGCGCGATCAGGCGTTGGATGAGCGAATGATTTTCCACTGGGAACCCGCGACATGGTTGGAACGGGCCGCGACCTCCACCGCATCGGGTGGACATGCCGCGGCGCAGGAAGATAGCTGGCGCCGCGCGAGATGCGCGGCGCCAGGGATCGCGGATTATTTGCCGGACAGGATCTTGTCGTAGACCGCCGCGGTGTCCTTCTCGTAGAGCGCGCCGGTGATGACGTTGAAGCCCGGGGGAATGCCGCTGGCCGCCATGTTGGCGAGCGACAGCGCGACGTAGCTGGTCGCCTGCGGGTCCTGCCACTGGCCGGCATTGACGTAGCCGTTCAGCACTTCCTGGGTGGTGTCGAGCGAGTTGCCCCAGCCGACGACCGGGATTTCGCCCGGCTTGACGCCGACCTGGTCGAACACGCGCTTGATCGAGCCGGTGACGAGGTCGCCCAGGCCGATGATGGCGTTGACCTTGCCCTTGTGGGCGGTGAGGTAGTCGACCATGCGGTTGATCACCTCGGCCTGGTCAAGCGTCGCTTCGGTCACCTCATAGGTGATGCCGAGCGGGCCGAAGACGCTCTTGATGCCTTCCTCTTCCTGCACGCCATAGGTGGCGCCGGGGATCTCGACCGGCATCCAGACGAAGTCGCCCTTCTTCACAAGACCCTTGTCGACCAGATATTGGGCCCAATGCTTGCCGAAGGTGACGTTGTCGCCGCCGACATAGGCGTTGAAATTGGCCTTGGGATCGGGCGTGTTGAAGTTGATGATCGGGACGTTGGCCGCGCGCGCTTCCTTGACGATCTCGACAAGGCTGCCCGGATCGGGGCTGGTGGTGACGATGCCGTCGGCCTTGGCGGAGAGGGCGGCGCGGACCGCTTCCTGCTGCGAGGCGACGTCGCCATTGTGGAAAGAGGTGTTGACGGTGTTGCCGGTGTCCTTGGCCCATTGCTTGGCGCCGGCGAGGAAGTAGGTCCAGACCGGGTCGGCCGGCCCGCCATGTGAGATCCAGTAGAACGTCTTGGCCTGCGCGGCTGCCGGAATGACCGTCAGCGCGACCAGCAGGCCGTAGAGCACAAGTCTTAGTCTCGTCAGCATGTGATTTCCTCCCGGTTGAAGATGATCCGTCCCTTGTTCCGGCTTCGGCCGGATTGCGTCTTTTGCCAGCGCCGCTCGGATGCCTAAGAGCATTCCCTTTTTCGGCGGATGGCAAGCCTCCATCTGCAGATGTAGTTGGCGCCTGACACGGCGCCATCAACGACCCCATCAGATCGCATCAGTTGGGATGATTTTTTCCAGGCAGTCGGATGATTGTCGCCGAGGCGCAGCCCGGCGGACTGTCCCGATCATGTTTGGGCGGTCACTTGGGGCGAAAGCCCCTGAAGAACCACTTAGAGCAGGCCGGCTTTGGCGAGGTCGCGCATCAAATGGCTGGCGCCGTAGGTCCAGTGCGGGCAATCAGGCGACAGCCGCACGCGGTTGACCAGCGCGCCGAATTTTTCCGACGAGATGGTGACGATGTCGCCGACCTTGTGCGTGAACCCCTTGCCCTTTTCGCCGCGATCCTTCGATGGCACGAACATCGTGCCGAGATACAGCGCCAGCCCGTCCGGATACTGGTGGTGCGGCCCCATGGCCGCGGCAACCAGTTCCTCCGGCGAGCGGCTGATCTCGGCCATCGAACTCGCCCCCTCCAGCGAAAATCCGTCCTCGCCCTCGACCTTCAGGCGCACGACGGCCTGCTTCACCTCGGCGATGGAGAACGTGTCGTCGAACAGCCGGATGAAGGGGCCAAGCGAAGCCGAGGCGTTGTTGTCCTTGGCCTTGCCGAGCAGCAGCGCCGAGCGCCCTTCGACGTCGCGCAGATTGACGTCGTTGCCGATGGTGGCGCCGACGATCCTGCTGCTCGAGGCGGCGATCATGGCGATCTCCGGCTCCGGATTGTTCCAGGTCGACACCGGGTGGAGGCCGACATCGGCGCCGAAGCCGACCGAGGCCATGGGCTGGCACTTGGTGAAGATCTCGGCATCCGGGCCGATGCCCACTTCCAGATATTGCGACCACGCGCCGCGCGAAATCAGCTTGGCTTTGATCTCCATCGCCTCGGGCGAACCGGGCTTGAGCTTGGAAAGGTCGTGGCCGATCAGGCCGGCAATGTCGGCGCGTATGGCGTCGGCCTTTTCCGCCGAGCCGCGGGCCTGTTCCTCGATCACCCGTTCGAGCAGGCTGACTACGAAAGTGACGCCGGATGCCTTGATCGCCTGCAGGTCGACCGGGGACAGCAGAAAGGGTTTTGCCGGATCGCGCGTGGCTTCGAAACTGTTGGCCGCGATGTCGCTGACAGAACCGATGGGAGTGCCCTTGGCCGAGCCCACATGGCCGGCCGGATCCGCCAACTCGCAGACGTCACGGACGGTAGGCGCCGCGCTCGAGGTGATGTCGAAGACGGTGCCGTCACGCACGGTGACCACCATGGGATGGGAGACATCGCCGCTCCTGGCGCGCCCGACAAACAGGCCTTCGGAGGGCAGATGTGTCGGATTGGTCATGAGTTGGGTTCCTCGAATGGATCGAAAATTCTGGCCGGATCGGCGCGGCACTTTCACCGGATTCCACTCAAAGGTCTATCCCGTCCGGGGGCAAATTCGAGCTGCCATAACCGGTTCTTCATTGAAGCCGTCCCTTCAGAAATGTGAAATCCGCGTCGGGTTTTATTGCCGACGGCAACTGTACCTCAAATGCGAGATCGCCGTTCACAGCAGCGCAGTACTCTGAATCCGCTTGACAGTTTCACAAATATGAAAAATCCTTAGTCAATTTCAAAATCCTGGGACGGGCAGGTCGATGTCGACCCTAGTTGCAGCACATGTGCCAGAGACCCGGGCTTCATCGGGCTTCCGGTTCGCCATGTTGCTGCCCGGCGCGCTGGTCACTTTCCTGCTGATCCTGTTTGCGCTTGGCCTGGTGCTTTTCCTCGCCTTCCGCGGCAATGACGGGTCGCTGCTTGGCGCCGGCTTCAGCCTGGCCAACTTCATCACCGTGGTTTCCGATCCGCTGTACTGGATGGTCACGCTGCGCTCGCTGATCATCGCCGCGCTGGTCACGCTGGCCACGGTCGTCACCGCCTACCCCGTCGCTTACTATCTTGCCTTTCACGCCGGCCGGCGGCGCGGCCTGCTGCTGTTCCTGGTCACGCTGCCGTTCTGGACCAGCTATCTCCTGCGTGTCTTCGCCTGGAAGATCGTGCTGGCCTACAATGGGGTGTTGAATTCGGCGCTGATCGAAAGTGGCATCTGGTCCGAGCCGACACTGACCTTCCTCAACACGCCCGCCGCTGTCGTCGTCACGCTCGCGCACGCCTATGCGCCGTTCGCCATCCTGCCGATCTATGTGGCGCTGGACACGATCCCGAAATCGTTGATCGAGGCCGCTTCCGATCTGGGCGCGAGGCCGTTCACTTCCTTCCGTCGGGTCGTGTTGCCCAATTCGATGCCGGGCGTGCTGGCCGCCGCGCTTGTCGTCTTCGTGCCGACGGTCGGCGACTATGTCACGCCGGCCATGGTGGGCGGTCCGGCCAGCACCATGATCGGCTCGCTGATCCAGTCGCAGTTTGGCAAGGCCAATGACTGGCCGTTCGGCGCAGCCCTTTCGGTCTGCGTCATGCTGGTCATCCTGCTCGTGGTACTGGTCGCGCGCGGCGCGGACCGCCGGTTTGGCAGCCGCACATGAAAACAGGGCGCGCCAGCATGAAACGGGATGGCCGCTGGCTCGGCCTCTATGTGCTTGCCTATCTGATCTTCCTTTATCTGCCGGTCCTGCTGATCCCGCTGTTTTCCTTCAACGATTCCATCCAGGCCGCGTTTCCGCTGCAGGGCTTCACGCTGCAATGGTATGCCACGCTCTACGGCAATCCGGCACTGTCGGGTGCGCTCGTCAACAGTCTCGTCATCGGCGCCATCGCGGCCTCGGGCGCCACGCTGTGCGGCATCACCGTGTCCTATATGGATCTCTATGGCCGCTCTCCTTTGGCCGCCACCATCAGCGCCATCGCACGGCTTCCGATCCTCATCCCCGGCGTCATCGTCGGCATATCGTTGCTGATCCTTGTCAACCTGATCGGCCTCGGGCCATCGCGCATCGCCATCGTTCTCGGCCATATCCTGGTCGCGTTGCCGACCACCGTGGTCATCATGCGCAGCCGGTTCGCCGCCATCCCCAGGACCGTTCGCGAGGCAGCCCTCGACCTTGGCGCTTCCGACTGGACGACGTTCCGGCGCGTCATGCTGCCGCTCAGCCTGCCGGCCGTGCTGTCGGCCTTCATGCTTGCTTTCCTGATCTCCTTCGACGAATTCATCGTCGTCTTCTTCCTGGCCGGCACCGAGCCGACATTGCCGCTCTACATCTGGAGCCAGCTGCGCTTCCCCCGATCGCTGCCGACCGTCATGGCGCTCGGGACGGTGATCCTGGCCATATCGTTCATCATCGCCGGCACCGCCGAGATCCTGCGCCATCGCGGGCTCGGCGCCGCGCGCCGCAATCCAGCCTGACCATAACAACGAAGAGGAGAACGAAAATGGCATTCCACCTGAGATCTATAACCGGACACAAGGCCCGGGCCGGCCTCGCGGCATTGGCGCTCGCACTGTCTTCGACCGTGACGCTGGCCGCCGAAAAGCTGCAATACTTCACCTGGTCGGGCTATGAGTTGCCCGATTTCAACAAGAGCTTCCTTGCCGCGCACCCCGATGGCGTCGAGGCCTCGATCTTCGGCGACGACGATGATGCCTTCACCAAGGTCAAGGCCGGCTTCCGGCCCGACATCGCGCACCCCTGCTATGACAAGGTGGCGCGCTGGAACAAGGAAGGCCTGCTGCAGCCGATCGACACCAAGCGCATCAAGAACTGGGATTCGATCTTCCCGGTGTTCAAGAACCTGCCCGACCTGCAGGCTGGCGACGGCAAGGTCTGGATGGTGCCATGGGACTGGGGTAACACCTCGATCCTCTACCGCACCGATCTGGTGAAGAACCCCGAAGCGAGCTGGAACCTTCTGTGGGACAAGCAATATGCCGGCCGTATGGCGACCATCGACGCCGTGCATGACACCCCGATTGTCGCGGCTCTTCTGGCAGGCGTGAACCCCTTCGACATGACACCGGAGCAGATGGACAAGGTCGCGGCAAAGCTGCGCGAACAGCGCCCGCTGCTGTCGAGCTACACCACCGACATGACCTCGGTCGAGCAGGCCCTGGCCAGTGGCCAGTTGGTCGCCGCCATGACCTGGAATGCATCGGCCACGTCGCTCAAGAAGCAAGGCGTGCCGGTCGAGTTCATGAAGCCGAAGGAGGGTATGCTGACCTGGGCCTGCGGTTTCGTCATGCTGAAGGACGCCAAGAACGTCGATCTCGCCTATGACTTCATCAACAGCCGGCTCGACGCTGACTCCGGCAAATTCCTGATCCAGTCCTACGGCTATGGCAGCTCGCTCGGCACCGCTTTCGCCGGCGTGCCGAAGGACGAATTGGAGAAGCTGCAACTGCCGTCCGACCCCGAGGTGATGCTGAAGAGCACGATCTTCACCGGGCCGATGAAACAGAACGACGATATGGCGAAGATGTTCGAGAAGGTGAAGGCTGGCGGGTAAGCTACGGCCTTCCCTTCTCCCCTTGTGGGAGAAGGTGTCGCCGAAGGCGACGGATGAGGGGTGCTCCAGCTTGGCGCCGGCGGCGATCTGTCACTCACCCCTCAACCGTCTCGGCGCTACGCGCCGATCCACCTTCTCCCACAAGGGGAGAAGGAAGAAGCAAACGAGGACTTGCACATGGACATGCTTGACGAGGCCGCCGAAAAACCGAAGGACGATGCCGACGTTCGCGTCGGCCGGCGCGTGCGGGCGCTCAGGCTCGAGCGCCGCCTGTCATTGGCCGATCTCTCGGCAAAAGCCGGCATGTCGATCGGCGCGCTGAGCCAGATCGAGCGCGGCATGTCCTCGCTGCGCGTCAAGGTGATCTGGCCGCTCGCCGCGGCGCTCGACATCGAGCCGTCGGCGCTGATCGCCGACGGCAACGATGCGGTCAATGATCTCTATTGCGTGCGCGCCGACAAAAGGCGTCAGATCCCGGTGAAATCCGAAGGCATCGCCAAGGCGCTGCTGTCGCCGCCCGGCGCGACGCTGACCGGCATGCTGGTGACGGTGGAAGCCGGTGGCGGCACGGCGGAAGCCTACGCCCATGCCGGCCATGAATTCGGCTTCGTGCTTTCGGGCGAGGTCGAACTGGTGGTGGATTCGACAAAATACGGGCTGAAGACCGGCGACAGTTTTGCCTTCAAGAGTACGCTTTTGCACGCCTTCCGCAATCCCGGCGCGGAGCAGTGCCAGATCCTCTGGGTCAACACCACGAAGCCGTCCGAGGTTCGCGATGGCGCCTGATCCACTCGTCCGGCTGCAGGCGGTTTCCAAGGTTTTTCCAGGTGCCATCGTCGGACTCGATACCGTCGATCTCGACATTGTCAGCGGCGAATTCATCACGCTCCTCGGGCCGTCCGGCTGTGGCAAGACCACCAGCCTGCGTGTGATTGCCGGCTTCGAAAGCCCGTCGAGCGGCGAGGTCTTGCTCGACGGTCATGACATCACGACCCTTCGGCCGTTCGAGCGGCCGGTCAACACCGTGTTTCAGGACTACGCGCTGTTTCCGCACATGAACGTCGCCGAAAATGTCGGCTTCGGCTTGTCCCTGCGAAAACTCACCAGTGCCGAGCAGGCAAAGCGCGTCGGCGAAGCCCTGGAGATGGTCGGTCTCGCCGACAAGCTTCGCGCTCGCGTCCTGGAACTGTCGGGCGGCCAGCGCCAGCGCGTCGCGCTTGCCCGCGCCATTGTCTGCGAGCCGCGCGTGCTCTTGCTCGACGAGCCGCTGTCGGCGCTCGACGCGCATCTGCGCGAACAGATGCAGGTCGAATTGAAGCGGCTGCAATCGCGGCTTGGCACCACCTTCGTCATGGTCACTCACGACCAGACCGAGGCGCTGTCGATCTCCGATCGTATCGTCGTCATGAACAACGGCCGCATCGAGCAGATCGCGCCGCCGGCGACCCTCTATGACCGGCCGGCCACGAAGTTCGTGGCGAGCTTCATCGGCACCATGAATCTCCTGCAATCACGTTTTGTCGGCCGGGATGGCCACCGCCTGCGTTTCACCGCCGGCACCTTGCCGCTGGAGGCCATTTCCGAAACCGGCCAGTGGCCCGGCGAAGGCGAGGTCCGCACCATCGGCGTGCGCCCGGAGGATTTGCTGGCGGCGGCCGAGGCTGCGCCCGGCACGGCGCCGGCGCGGGTCAACAGCATCGTCTTCCATGGCCGCACGTTGCGCCTGCATGCCGAACTGGGGCAAGGCATGCCCGTTGTCATCGACGCGCCCCGCCAGGCCGAGGGGTTTCAATTCAGCGCCGGCGACGTGGCGCACGTCAGCCTGCGCCGTGGCGCCAACTGCCCCATGCTGCCCAGCTAGCCTCATTCAACTGCGCAAGGTCGCCCGCACGGCCGTGGGGTTGGCCTGATCGACATGTGGACGAACGACCAAGGAAACTAAGTAGGAATTGACTAATGTAGGAAGACATTCCTAAATTAGTTGATGCCGGAATTGAGCACCCGACCGCGCCGAAATGTGCAAACCCTATGCCTCGCGCACGAAGTCGGGCAACTCATTCGTGTCCGATGCCGGCACTGCAACATCACCCGGCATTATCTGCCTGGCGATCTCGCGAAGCTTGTCGGTGACATTCCCTTTTGGGATGTCGAACGGCATATGCGGTGCGAGCGCTGCAAGCTTCGCGAACTTGATGCCGACATAATTTTGCCGAGTGCTGCGGAGCGCTTGAAAATTCGTGTGAGACGCCTTGTCGAAATCCGCATGGTTCGCCGTGTGATATGGCGAGACGAGGAATGAGGAACGCGGCTATCCCTTCAGTCTAGAACAGAGACCCTTGGGCCGGTGCCTGCTGTGGAAACTTGATTTGTGTGGCTGGCTTCTCGACGATGACCAACGCGTTGTCTGGTGCTGTTCGCTGCAAATGCCGTGCTTCTGCCCAAGGTGCTGTAAGCCAGGCCTCGGTCTCCTCCGACGTGGTCAGGATTACTGGCATAGCCTTCTCATGGATCGGCGCGATCAGGGCGTTTGGCTTGGTTGTCATGAAGGCGAATAACTCGAAGTCGCCGGGTCCGTCCTTGACCTTTCGAATACCCTGCCAACGGGTCCAGAATCCGGCGAAGAAGAACAGCGGTCGGCTATCGTCACGGGCAAACCAGTAGTTGCGTTGGATGCCGGTTTCTGGGTCCTTGTCACTCGGTGTCGGGCTGGGTTCGGCAAAACTGGTGACCGGCACGACGCATCTATGCTCGACCCCGACAAACTGTTGCCAGTGCGAATATTGTGGATTGCGAACGTTGGTCGTGCCGTAGTCGGCCTTTCCCTTCATGCGCTCAGGTGGCGTTGGCAACCCCCAAAGCAGTCTGGCCAGCTCACGCTTCCCGTCTGCCGTGTTGCGGACGACGGGGCCGGGCTGATTGGGATAGATGTCGACGGATGGTTCAAGGTTGCCGCTGATATCGCGCAGTGCGCGCGTCCATTGGCGGACCGCCTCTTGTGTCGTGGTGATGTTGTAGAGGTTACACATGCACCCAGCATCGCGGAATTGGCGTGCCTCTGCAACCAAGGCTGCTGTCCGCGCTCCTGCAATCGCCGTCACACAACCGCGCTATATCGATCGTCCTGACACAGCTTGTCAGCTGTCATGCGGGCAAAGGTGGCGGGCCGGCGATCACCCCCCTACTTCGAGTGCGTCTGAACAGGAGGAACATCAAATGACCATCGCGGAAATTGCCAAGGATTTCGCCGAACTGCTCAAGCAGGGTAACAACCAAGGTGCCGCCGAAAAGTACAATGCCGATGACATCGCCAGCTACGAGGCCATGGAGGGACCGATGGCGGTCAGCCATGGCAAGGAGGCCCTCAGGCAGAAGAGCCAATGGTGGCAAGAGAACCACGAAGTCCATGGCGGGTCCGTCGAGGGGCCTTATGTCAACGGCGACCAGTTCGCGTTGCGCTTCACGTTCGACATTACGCCGAAGGCCACCGGCCAGCGCGTCACCATGGATGAGGTTGGCCTGTACACGGTCAAGAACGGCAAGATCGCCGAAGAGCGTTTTTACTACTGAGGTCGGAAACACAGCTGGCTTTCCGGAGTCCGCGCTCTTCGCCGCGAAGGCGGAGATCAACATGGCGGCCAGCGATGCCCTGGCCGCCACCCAGGAAGCTCAAATCGTCTTCACATATTGCGCAAGCTGATCGGCTACCGCGCCTCAGCCGTCGAAGAAACCCATCTCTTCATGGTTGTCGCGGGTCGCCTCGTCGCGGTGGATGGCGGTGGCGGTGTAGCGCGTGCCGCCGCCATCCGGCTGCAGCGAAATCACAGCAGTGATGAACGGTTCACCTGACGGCCGGTAACCCGGCAGCAGCGCATCCGTCCACACCAGCCGCTCGTTCGGCACGATTTCCAGATAGCAGCAATGGCGGTCGCTGACCTCGTTGCCGTCGCGCGACTGCATGCGTGTCCGGAACAACCCGCCTGGCCTGAGGTCGATCTCGCAGTCGGTGATCACCCATGGTTTTGGTGTGAACCATTGCCTGACATGCTCCGGCGTCGTCATGGCGCGCCACAACAGTTGGCGCGGCGCGTCGAGCACGCGCTCCAGCACGAGGTCCAGCCTGGGATCCGGCTTGAAGGGATAGCTCATGTTTCCTGCTCCTTGAGTGTCATCACATAGGCGTCGAACTGGTCGAGGCGGCGCTCCCAGAGCGTGCGCTGCTCAGCCAGCCAGCTTTCGGCGAGCTTCAATGGCTCGGGCGCAAGCTCGTAAGTCCTGACCCGGCCGGTCTTCTGCGACCGAACCAGCCCGCAGCCTTCGAGAATCTTGAGATGGTCGATGAAGGAAGGCAGGGCCATCTCGAAAGGCTGTGCCAGTTCGCTGACCGAAGCGGGGCTCCTGTTGAGTCGCTCGACCACGAGCCGCCGTGTCGGGTCGGCAAGCGCGCGGAAGATGCTGTCGATCGGCGGCACACTTTGGCTGGCTGTCTGCTGGTTGACCATTGGCCATTGCTCCCGAGTTCGAATAATACTTAGGAAAAAACCTTAATGTTGGCAAGAGCAAAAACCGCGACCGAGCAAAGCGCTGGCAAAGCGGGCAGGGCAGGCCTAGGCTTTTGCCGGATTCGCAACCCCATCCGACCGAGGCCTGAGTTGACCATTACCATGTACGGCATCACCAATTGCGACACGATCAAGAAGGCCCGCGTCTGGCTGGAGAGCCATGACGTTCCGTATCGCTTCCACGATTACCGGGCCGAAGGCATCGAGGCTGACAGACTGAATGGCTGGGTTGGCAAGGTCGGTTGGGAAAAGCTGCTCAACAAGGGCAGCACGACCTTCCGCGAACTGCCGGACAAGGACAAGGAAGGGCTGGATGAGAAGAAGGCGAAGAAGCTGATGTTGGCCAAGCCGACCATGATCAAGCGGCCGGTACTTGAAGTGGGGGATCGGGTGCTGGTTGGGTTCAAGGCGGATGTTTATGAGGAGGCTGTAAAGTAAAGTTCGTTAAGCGCGGCACCCTATGCCGTCGTCATCCTAGGGCGGAGCAAGGAGCGAAGCGACGCGGCGCAGACCCTAGGATCCATGCCGTGACGCTAACGTGCTGCAGCGGTTGAGAATTCTGCCCCGTCGCGTCCTTCGATGAAAGTCACGGCATGGATCCTCGGGTCAAGCCCGAGGATGACGAAGCAGGTATTTCGCCAGCGCCACGGCATTGTTGTGCGCCTCGTCATGGGCGCCGTAAAGCAGCGTTACCTTGCCGTCGCGAAGCAGGGCGCGCAAACTCGCCAACGCCTCCTCGTTGCGGTCCAGCTCGCCACCATACCGCTTCTGAAATTCCGCCCAGCGCTCCGGCTCATGCCCGAACCATTTGCGCAGTTCGTCGCTCGGCGCGATCTCCTTCAGCCACAGCGTCAACGCGGCATCCTTCTTGGCGACGCCGCGCGGCCATATCCGATCCACCAGCACCCGCTGGCCATCGGCCTTCTCGGGTGCTTCGTAGACGCGCCTGACTGCAATATCGAAGGCCATCACATCTCAGCCGGCTAGAGCCCCTGGGCCCACTCGCCCTTGCGCATCACCGGCACGCGGCTGCCATCCTTGGCGATGCCGTCGATGTCGATCTTGTCCGAGCCGATCATCCAGTCGATGTGGATGAAGCTCTTGTTGCCGCCGCGCGCCCCGATTTCGTCCTGGCTGAGCGAGGCGCCGTCGACGAAGCACTTCGAATAGCATTGGCCGAGCGCGATATGGCAGGCGGCGTTCTCGTCGAACAGCGTGTTGAAGAACAACAGGCCGCTGGCCGAGATCGGCGAGGAATGCGGCACCAGCGCCACTTCGCCGAGGCGGCGCGCGCCTTCGTCGGTGTCGAGCACTTTCTTCAGCACGTCCTCGCCCTTCGAGGCCTTGGCCTCGACGATCCGCCCGCCCTCGAAGCGCACCGAGATGTCGTCGATCAGCGTGCCCTGGTAGGACAACGGCTTGGTCGAGGAAACATGGCCCTCGACCCGCCTCGCATGCGGCGTGGTGAAGACTTCCTCGGTCGGGATGTTGGGATTGCAGGTGACGCCGTTCTTGGCGGTCGAGGCGCCGCCCATCCACTCATGGCCGTCCGCCAGCCCGACAGTCAGGTCGGTGCCGGGTCCAGTGAAATGCAGCGAATGGAAATCGTGGCCGTTCAGCCATTCAGTGCGGCCGCGCAAGGCCGCATTGTGCGCCTTCCAGTTGGCGATCGGGTCCTCGACATCCACACGCGAGGCGGCGAAGATGGCGTCGGCGAGTTTCGCCACCGCCACGTCGTCGGCGTCGCCGGGGAAAACCTGCCTGGCCCAGGCCAGATCCGGATAGGCGACGATGTTCCAGTTGATGTCGAAGCCGGTGATCTTCTCCAGCGCCGGCTGGTAGGCCATCGAATTGGCCTTGTTGGCGCGCGCCACCTTGGCCGGATCCTGCGCCGACAGCAGCGACGGATCCTCGCCGCGTACGGCGAGCCGGGCGGCATTGTTGGAAAAGGCCTTCGCCATGCCTTCATAGAGCCAGCCGGCGGCGCGATCGAAGCCGGCATCGGCGCCGAAGCGGTAGCGCGCCAGCGTCATCTCGTCATCGTTGAAGATCGGCGTCACCAGCCCGGCGCCGGCCTTGTAGGCGTGCTCGACGATGCGCCTGGTCAGCGGCAGCGCCGCGATCGACGATGTCAGCACCAGGTCCTGTCCGGGCTGCAATTGCAGCCCGACCTTGATGGCGACTTCCGCCAGCCTGTCGAGCTTCACCGGGTCGATCGTTGCGGAAACGCCGCGCGAATGTGTGGTCATGATCCTGCCTGTCGTCGTGGGATTTATGATTGAACATAGACCGGTACCGCGGCGCTTTCCACCGCGATCGCGCCACTGGGCCCCGCGACCGACGATCCGAACTGCGCCATGGTCGCCGCGATCTCTTCCTTGATCCAGATTTTGAAGTCCCGGACCTTGCGGCTTTCAGGCTTGGTGGCGGAGGTCACCAGCCAGTAGCCGAGGCCGCTCTGGGCGCGGATTCCGAACGGCGCCACCAGCCGCCCATCGGCCAGCGCATCGGCCGTCAGCAATTGCCAGCCCAGCATCACGCCATGGCCGGCGATCGCCGATTCCAGGCACAGCATCGGGTCGGTGAAGCGCGCGCCTTTCTGGAAGTTGACGGGTGGAACGCCGGCAGCGGCGAACCAGCTTTCCCAGTTGATCATCGCCCGCTCGTCGGTGATGGCGCAGGTCCGCGCAAGGTCGCCGATCGACTTCAGTTTTCTTGCAATGCCCGGTGCGCAGACCGGGAAGACTTCCTGCGCCAAAATGAGCTCCGCCTTCCCGCCCGGCCATTTGCCGTCGCCAAGCCGGATGGCAATGTCGATGTCGGAATGATCGAGATTGGCCAGCCGCACCGAGGCGTCGATGCGCAACAGCACGTTGGGATGCCGGTCGAAGTGCCGCGACAGCCGTGGCAGAAGCCATTTGGAGGCAAACGCAGGTGCCGCCGAAACAACCAATGTGCATTGGGTTGCCTCGTCGGCCAGTGCCACGGCCTGCGCAAGCTCGCGAAATCCGGCGCCAAGGCGGGCCGCGAAGACGGCGCCGAATTCGGTCAGGACGAGACCGCTCGTCGTCCGCTCGAACAGGGCCTGGCCGAGCTGCTTTTCGGTGCGGCTGATCTGCTGGCTGACGGCGCTGACGGAAACGTTGAGTTCGCTGGCGGCGGTCGCGAGCGAGCCGAGACGGGCGACGGTTTCCACGGCGCGAAGGCCGTTGAGATGAACGCGGTTGAGCATGGCCATTTGAGATTTTCTAAACCGATCCGGCCGAAATCTCAATTGAAAGAGATACCGAAACGGCTGACTTTTGGACGGAGACAGGCCCATGGAACCGGAAATGCTGAGGATGTTGTCGTCGCTGAAGGTCCTGTTCGCCGCCACTTCGTCGGATGACACGCGCTGCGACGTCGACACGCTGAGCTGGCTGACCGATCCGCTTGCGCATCCCGCGCTTGACGCGATGTCGGAGCGCGAACTCGGCGATGTGCCGTTCCGCTTGACGGCGCGCCGGACCGTGCATGAGACCGTTTCGCTGAACGCCGGTTTCGGCGGGCGCTGCTGAGCGCGCGGTCCGGCACTGGCCCAACACAAGGCGGATTGTTTCACCCGTGCGCAGATTTATTGTGCACTGCAATGACATCGGCCCCATCGACAGCGCTTCGCTACGCCTTCGCCGGCATGATCGCCATGGCCGTCGCCATGGGCATCGGCCGCTTCGTCTACACGCCGATCCTGCCCGGCATGATGGAGGAACTGCATCTGTCGCCGGCCGATGCCGGCTGGATCGCCTCGGCCAACTATCTCGGATACCTCGTCGGCGCGTTGGTGGCGGCGGGCAACTGGGCGCACGGACGCGAGCGTTCGCTGATGCTGGCAGCCCTCGGTGCCAGCGCCGTGCTGGCCGCCCTTATGGGGCTGACCGATGCCATGGCCGCCTTTCTCGCCATCCGTTTTCTGGCCGGTCTGGCCAGCGCCTTCGTCATGGTGTTCATGGCCAGCATCGTTTTCAGCCATATCGCGGAGGCCGGGCGGGGCGACCTGCAGGCATGGCATTTCGGCGGCGTTGGCCTCGGCATCGCGATGTCGGCGGCGATGATGGCCGTGCTGGTCACAGAACATGCCGGCTGGGCGCAGGGCTGGCTGTGGTCGGGCGCGATTTCGGCTTGCGGCTTCGTCGCCGTGGCGCTGCTGGCGAACCAGGGTCCGCTCACCAATGGCGAAGCCGTCCACGAGCCGGCGCTGCCGAAAGACCTGTCGCTGATGAAGGCGATCGTCGCCTATGGCCTGTTCGGTTTCGGCTATGTGGTGACGGCGACCTTCCTCGTCGCCATCGTCCGCCAAGGCGGCGGCAGCCGCGTCTTCGAGGCCGAAGTGTGGATGGTTGCCGGCCTTGCCGGTTTCCCTTCGGTCTGGCTTTGGCAGAAGATATCGGCGCGGATCGGGCTCTATGCCGCCTATGCGTTGGGGTGCTTCGTCGAAGTTGTCGGCGTTACCGCGAGCGTCGCCGCAGGCGGGCGCACGGGGCCGCTGCTTGGCGGCGTGCTGCTCGGCGGCACCTTCATTGCCATCACGGCGCTTGGCCTGCAGGCCGCACGGCAGCAGGCGCCGAAGTCACCCCGGCGCATCTTTGCCTTGATGACCGCCTCCTTCGGTCTTGGCCAGATCATCGGCCCGATCGCGGCCGGGCTTCTGGCCCAGGCGTCGGGCGATTTCTTCCTCGCCTCCATCGTCGCCGCGGCCGTCCTGGTCGTCTCCGGCGCCGTCACATGGTCGGCCGCGCCAAAATCGCCATGATTTGTGGTCTTGCTCTGCGCCTGAACTCGGGCAGGCATTTTCTTTCCCCCTAATGTGTGACCTTATGCCCGCCGAACCCACCTGATTTGCGCATAGATCGAGGAATTCGCCACAGTGTTCGTATCCTTCTTCCCGCAGCCGAAGCTTTTCTTCTCTTCGGCCGCCATCTGGAGCCTTGCGGCGATCCTGTTCTGGTTTTTCGGCGGGGAGCAATTGGGGGGCCTTGTGGGCCTTCCGCCGGCAGCCGCCGATGCGGCGCCCATCATCGGCATCGCCGTGCTGGTGTCGAAACCGTTCCTCTGGTTTTACATCTATTTCGCGCTTTGCGTGGCCATCTTCTACGCATTCTGGAGCTGGTATTCGCCGCATCCTTGGCAGCGCTGGTCGATCTTGATGACGGCGGTCATCCTATTTTTCATCTATTTCAACGTGCAGGTCAGCGTCGCCGTCAACGCCTGGTACGGCCCCTTCTTCGACTATGTGCAAGGGTTGATGTCGGGGACCGGAAAATCGACCAACGGCGAATTCTACACCGGGCTGGCCGACTTTTCGTGGCTCGCGCTGGTCGGCATGAACGTGCAGGTGGTCAATGCCTTCATCGTCAGCCACTGGATCTTCCGCTGGCGGACGGCGATGAACAACTACTTTATCGAGAACTGGAGCAGGCTGCGCCATATCGAGGGCGCCTCGCAGCGTATCCAGGAGGACACGATGCGGTTCTCGCAGATCATGGAGGATCTCGGTTCCAGTTTCGTCCAGTCGATCATGACCTTGATCGCCTTCCTGCCGGTGATGATCCAGTTGCAGGCCCATATCAGCGAACTGCCGATCATCGGCGCGATCCCGCAGCCATTGGTGGTCGCGGCACTTGCCTGGTGCCTGTTTGGCACGATCTCGGTGATGATTGCCGGCATGAAGCTTCCGGGACTGCAGTTCCGCAACCAGCGCGTCGAAGCCGCCTACCGCAAGGAGCTGGTCTATGGCGAGGATCATGCGCATAGAGCGCAACCCGCCACCACCGCTGAGCTGTTCGCCAATGTCCGGCACAATTATTTCCGGCTCTATTTCCACTACATCTATTTCAACGTCGTTCGGTACACCTACCTGCAGGCCGACAACATTTTCTCGCTGTTGATCCTGGGTCCGTCGCTCGTCGCGCACAAGATAACGTTCGGCGCGCTGAACCAGATCTCCAACGCCTTCGGCAAGGTTACCGGCTCGCTGCAGTTCCTGCTTACCTCCTGGTCGACCATCGTCGAACTGCAGTCGGTCCATAAACGCTTGCGCGCCTTCGAGGCGACGCTGCTGGGCGAGCCGTTGCCGGACATCGATCAGCGCTATCTGGCAAGGCAGGGTGCAGAAGACCCGGCTTAGGAAGTCTGGGATTTATGCGAAACGGGTTGGCAGCTCAGCCGCCAACCGTCGCCTGCTTCTGGCTGCCGTCCCGCCGCGAAACATAATCGCGAAAACTGATGCACTCGACATCTGATTTGACGCAGACCTCGCCGGCAAAGCGTTCCAGTGCGTTCCAGTAGGCGCCGTCATTCATCAGTGTGAAGTGGAAGCCGAGTTCCAGCGGAATGCGCTTGCCCTGATATTGCGTGTTGAAGGCGGCGCGGAAGGCCTGGTAGGTGCGGTCGGCGAATTCGCCGGCCTTGCTTGGCCGCTCGAAGCCGCCGGAATGCCGGACATAGAGATTGTAATCCATGGCGATCACCGGCCGTGATTTCGGCCCTTCCGGAATCAGCGGCAGGGAAAAGCGGGTGATGCCGCCGATGGTCGGCGGCAGGGCAGGGCCCTTTGAAACGCCGCTGGCGTCGAACTGATAGCCGGCTGCCGGCAGCGCCTCGTAAAGCGCCTTGCTTGCCGACAGGTAGGGCGCCCGGAAACCCGCCACCGCATGCGCGAAATCGCGCCAGCCCTCGGGTTCGGGCGCAATGCCGTTGATGGCATAGGCGTTTTCTAGAATGTGCTCGAACGAGGCGAATTCCGTCAGCCAGTCGGCCTTGCTCCAGTCCTTGCCGTCGAAATGGCCGCAGGCGTGGCTGGCGATGTCGTGGCCCTCATGGGCGGCGAGACCGATCTGTTCCAGCCGCTCGGCCACGTCCTGCCTGGAGGCGGCAAAGCCGATGTTGGATTTGCCCGCGGTCTTGCCAGGTGCCGCGTATTGGCCGCGTGTCTCGGGCGACAGCAGGAAGACACAGGACAGAAAATAGGTGAAATGCGCCCCGGTGCGCTGGGCCAGCGCCCGGCTACGCTTCCACTGCGAGATGTCGCGGGCACTGTCGAACGAGATGATGACGACCTGCTTCGGCCTCGCTGGTTCTGCTGGCGCGGGCGGGTCGGCCAGGGCCGCGCCGGCGGCGGCGAGCGAGGCAAGCGAAAACGCAATAACACGGGACAGACTGGGCATCGGCAATTTTACAGGCTCCGGGTGGTCAGCAAGCCGGCTATCCCCGAAATGTGGCGCCGGTGCGATTGGGTTTTCGTGGGTTTGCCCCGGGGCAAACATCCGTTTGCCCCCGGGAATAGCCGATTTTCCGGTCGAACCCCTTCCATGCCGACAAAATTTCGCTAAAACGCGGGCTCACGAACGGCCCCGGCCCGGGGCCAAGAATGGTTTTGATCGATGTCCGACGACAGTTTTATCCGTGAAGTCAATGACGAGATGCGCCGCGAGCAGGCGCAGAAGCTGTGGGACCGTTTCGGCCCGGCCTTGCTTGTGATTGCCATCCTGGTGGTGCTCGGTACCGCCGCCTTCGTCGGCTATCGCTATTGGGACGAGACGCGCGCCAACCGCTCCGGCGATGCTTTCTCGCAGGCGTTGAAGCTTGCCAATGACGGCAAGAACGACGACGCGCTGGCCGCGCTCGATCAGCTGGAGAAGGATGGCTACGGCGCCTATCCGCTGCTCGCCCGCATGCGCGCAGCGACCGTCAAGGCCAACAAGGGCGACGTCGACGCAGCCGTCAAGGATTTCGACGACGTCGCCGCCGACACCGCCATTCCCCAGGGCCTGCGCGACATGGCGCGGCTGAGGGCAGCACTCCTGCTCGTCGACCATGGCTCCTTCGCCGACGTGTCCAGCCGTGTCGAGGCGCTGACCTCGGACACCAACACGCTGCGCCACAGCGCGCGCGAGGCGCTCGGGCTTGCGGCCTGGAAGGAAGGCAAGACGCAGGACGCGCTGAAACTGTTCGACCAGATCGCCTCCGATGACGGCGCCCCGCGCAACACGCGCGAGCGGGCGACCTTGATGTCCGAACTGATCCGCGGGTCGGGCAGTGCATCGTGACCTTCAAAGTCGCCATCATAGGCAGACCTAACGTCGGCAAATCGACTCTTTTCAATCGGCTGGTGGGAAGGAAGCTGGCGCTTGTCGACGACACGCCGGGCGTCACCCGTGACCGCCGTGTCCATGCCGCCAAGCTTTACGATCTGCATTTCGACGTCATCGACACAGCGGGCTTTGAGGATGCCGGCGCCTCGACCTTGCCGGGCCGCATGCGCGCGCAGACCGAAATCGCCATCCGCGAGGCGGATCTGATCTTCTTCACCATCGACGCCAAGTCCGGCCTGCTGCCCGATGACAGGACCTTTGCCGAGATCGTGCGCAAATCCGGCAAACCGGTCGTCCTCGTTGCCAACAAGGCCGAGGCGAAGGGCGCGCAAGGCGGCATGCTGGAGGCCTGGGAACTCGGGCTTGGCGAGCCGATCCCGGTTTCGGCCGAGCACGGCCAGGGCATGCCCGACCTGCGCGACGCCGTGATCGAAGCGCTTGGAGAGGCGCGCGCCTTCGGTGAAGACGAGGACAGCGAAGACGAAGAAGCCGCCATCAACGAAGTGCTGATCGGCGAGGACATCGCCGATCCGGATGCCGAGCCGGCCTATGACGATACCAAGCCGATGCGCATCGCCGTCGTCGGCCGTCCTAACGCCGGCAAGTCGACGCTGATCAATGCGCTGATCGGCGAGGAACGGCTGCTGACCGGACCGGAGGCGGGCATCACCCGCGATTCCATCTCCGTCGACTGGGACTGGCGCGGCCGCCGCATAAAACTGTTCGACACGGCCGGCATGCGCCGCAAGGCCAGGATCCACGAAAAGCTGGAAGTGATGTCGGTGCAGGATGGCCTGCGCGCCATCCGTTTCGCCGAGATCGTCATCATCGTGCTCGACGCCACCATTCCCTTCGAGAAGCAGGATCTGCAGATCGCCGACCTGATCATCCGCGAGGGGCGGGCACCGGTAATCGCCTTCAACAAATGGGACCTGATCGATAACCCGCAGGAGCTGTTGGCCGAACTGCGCGAGAAGACCGAGCGGCTGCTGCCGCAGGCGCGCGGCATCCAGGCCGTGCCGGTCTCGGCCGAGACCGGACGCGGCCTCGACAAGCTGATGGATGCGGTGCTGAGGACGCACAGGGTCTGGAACAGCCGTGTTTCCACCGGCAAGCTCAACCGCTGGCTCGAGGCCATACTGGCGCATCACCCGCCGCCCGCCGTTGCCGGGCGCCGGTTGAAGGTCAAATACGTCACCCAGGCCAAGACGCGGCCGCCGGGTTTCGTGGTCCAGTGCTCGCGGCCGGACGCGATGCCGCAGAGCTATGTCCGCTATCTCTCCAACAGCCTGCGCGAAGCCTTCGACATGCCGGGCGTGCCGATCCGCATCGCGTTGCGCACCTCGGACAATCCGTTCGCCGGCCGGGCCAAGAAGCGCGGCTGAGCCTCGGCGCTCGTGCTGATCAGGCCGCGGCACGCAAGCCGGCGGTCCGCGTATTTTCCGGCAGGGCCTGCCGCGCCGCCTCCAGTAATATGTCGGCAAGGCGGGCCGCCACGGGCTCGGCTTCGGCATCCCGACGATGCAGGGACAGCGCCATCTTGGGCAACGCCGGCAGGCCGGCGATCTCGGGCTTCATCGCACTGACGCTGGCCGGCAAGCCGATGTCGGTGCGGATCGTCAGCCCCAGCCCCGCGGCGACAGCCGCCCAGATGCCACCCAGACTGGGGCTCGAGAAGGCCATGCGCCAGGGCAGCCCGGCGCGGTCGAGCGTTTCAGTCGCGACCGTGCGCAGCAGACATGGCGCTTCGAGCGCCACCAGCGGCAGTGGCTCGCCGTCGCGCAGGCTCGTCTCGATGCGCTTGGCCGGACCGATCCAGCGCATCGGAACATCGGCGACATGCTCGCTATAGGGCAGCGTCTGGCCACAGTGCCAGGCAAGCGCGATGTCGAGGCTGCCTGACATCACCCTTTCGGCGAGGTCGTGGCTGCGCGCGATCCTGGCCTCGATCTTGACCTTGGGATGGGCTCGGGCAAATCGGCCCAGCACGTCCGGCAGCACGGCTTCGCCGAAATCCTCCTGCAGACCGAGCCGCACCCAGCCTTCCAGTTCGACGTCATGGATGGCCGCCGCCGCTTCGTCGTTCAAATCGAGCAGCCGGCGCGCATAGCCGAGCATGGTCTCGCCGGCCTCGGTCAGCGCCAGGCCGCGCCCCACTTTGCGGAAGATCGGCGTCGCTGCCTGTTCTTCCAGTTTCTTCAATTGCGCGCTGACCGCCGAGGTCGACCGGCCAAGCCGGTCGGCGGCCTTGGCGAAGCTGCCCAGCTCCATGCCGGTGACGAAACTTCTGAGGACGTCGAGGTCGAATGTCACCCGTTGCATCGTAATGTCCTGTTTTTCAGGATTGATCGTCAAAAACTTCCTTATTTTAAGGACGGATTTATGGCGATAGAGAGATGCCGTCAAGGCCTGAGACACCGGCCCGCAACGGGAATGAAATCATGTCCGCCATCGACTGTGCAGATCAACAGCCACCACAAATCCTGCAAGGCAGCGCTGCCAGCCCTGCCGGCAGAGTGTTCGGCCCCAACCACCGCTGGAAGGTCCTGGGCATCGGGGTTGCCGCGAATGCCGGTTTTTCGGCCACTTTCTCGGGCATACCGGCAACGGCGGTCGTGCTTCGCCAGAGCTATCACCTGAGCAATGCCGAACTCGGCCTGGCGCTTGGCCTGCTTGGGCTGGGGGTTGCGCTCAGCGAATTGCCATGGGGCCTGCTCACCGACCGCTGGGGGGATCGCCGCGTGCTTCTGCTCGGGCTTGGCGCGACGGCGGCCTGGCTCCTGGTCATGGCGATGCTGGTCGTGCCGACAAGATCAGGCATTCCCGATGTCATGCTGCTGGCGGCAAGCCTGCTCATCACGGGGCTGCTCGGCGGCAGTGTCAATGGTTCGAGCGGCCGCGCTATCATGGCCTGGTTCAGGGAGAATGAGCGCGGTTTTGCCATGAGCATCAGGCAGACGGCGGTGCCGCTCGGCGGCGGCCTCGGCGCGCTCGTCCTGCCATCGCTTGCCCTGGCTTTCGGGTTTGCCGCGGTGTTCGGGCTTCTGGCAGCGGCATCCGCTCTCTCTGCACTGTTTGCCTGGCGTTGGCTGCACGAACCGCCGCCGGCGGGTGAAGCCCACGCCGTCTTATCGGATGGACCGGCGCCGTTGCGCAACATCGAGGTCTGGCGCATCTCGACGGCGATCGGCCTGCTCTGCTTTCCGCAGGTGGCGGTCCTCACTTTCGCGTCGGTGTTCCTGCACGACTTCGCCGGGCTTGGCACGACAGCGATCAGCGCGAGCCTCACCGCTGTACAGGTCGGCGCCATGGTCATGCGCGTCTGGAGCGGCCGCTTTACCGACCGCCACGGCAACCGCCGTCAGTTTCTTCGCTTGTGCAGTGCGCTCAGCGCGCTGGCCTTCGTGGTGCTCTGGTTGCTGGTTCTGGCCGTTCCCGCAATGCCTGCCAGCCAATCCTTCCTGATCGCCGTCCTGCCCTTGGTGCTTGTCGTCGCCGGCATCTCGGTCTCCGCCTGGCACGGCGTTGCCTATACCGAACTTGCCACGCTGGCCGGTGCCGGCCATGTCGGAACGGCACTCAGCCTTGCCAACAGCTTTGTCTTCGTCGGCTTCTTCCTCGTCCCGGTGGCCATTCCAGGGCTGCTGCACCTCTGGTCATGGCCCGGCGTCTGGCTGTCGGCCGCCGCCTGCGCCCTGGTTGCCTGGCCGATCTTCCTGAAGCGGGCCTGAGCGCTCCCGCCGCAAAACCGCCGGACTTCGAAGCCACGACCTCCAGCCGGCTCAGAAAACCCGACCGATCCCGTTAACGTCCCATCAAGGTTAATGCATCATTTTGCTCTCCAGTGGGGTCAGTAGCGTTCCTGGAGAGAGTTCCGTGCATCGACGTGTCTTGACGCGGCTGGCCGCCGCCGCCGGTGAGAAGAAACGCGGCCTTGTGTCTCCGTTCATCATCGGCCTCGGCATCTGGATCGGCTTTCCGACCGTCGCCGCCTACCAGGACATGACAAGCCTTGTATCCGGCCTCGAAGCGCCGACCGCCCGCTGGAACTCCTATGTCGAGAAATCCGTCGCCGGCTCGGTCCACGCCGCCGAGATGCCGTTCGTCGATTCCGACGTCACCGGCTCGATCTCGGGTTCCGGCGTTCGCCTTCCCGGTATCGGCTCCGTCTCGTTCCGCGGCAAGGGCGGCAAGGTCAGCGGGTCGCCCGACGAGGATCGGGTCGTGCGCGCCGACAAGAAGGGCCGCATCGTCCAGGTCTCTCCGGTAGCGCCGCCGAAGAACTTCAATGCAGGCTCGATCTTCCAGCGGACCTCTTCGCTGATGCGGCCGAGCATGGACAGCGACCTGAAAATGGCCTTCGCCAAGCCTCAGATCAAAGGCAAGGAAATCCTGATCGCCGCCGCATTCCACGCGCGTGAAGACAAGAAGCCGGATCCCGGCGTGCCGGCCATGCTCGCCGCCCTCGTCAACAACGACCACCCCGATGTGCTGGCGACCGCCTACGCACAATCCGAGCCGGACTACGCCAAGGCTTCACCCTTTGAAGCCCTGCTTCAGGACGAGCAGCCCAACAGCGGCCGCTTCATTCCGCCGATGGCCAAGGGCGACCACGCCTGGATCCAGAATCCGCTTCCGGCCAGCGTCTTCTCCAAGCCGGAGCAGAAATGCCTGGCCAACGGCATCTATTTCGAGGCACGCGGCGAAACCGTGCGCGGTCAGGCCGCCGTCGCCCAGGTTATCCTCAACCGGGTCCGCAATCCCGCCTATCCCAATTCGATCTGCGGCGTCGTCTACCAGAACGACAGCTGGTTCAACCGCTGTCAGTTTTCATTCGCTTGCGACGGCAGAAAGAAGCGCATCGACAACCCCGTCGCCTACAAGACCGCGCAAGACATCGGCATGGCCGTCACCGCTGGCAAGATCTTCATTCCGGAGGTGGGATCGTCAACACATTACTACGCCAACTATGTCCATCCCGGCTGGGCGCGCACGATGCAGAAGATGACCAAGATCGGCCTGCATATCTTTTACCGGACCTATGGTGGCGGCTGGAGCTGAGCCGACCGCCGGGCGCCTCTCTTTTCGGGCGGTCGCACGGTCGATCGGAGAGCCATTGCCCGGGGGATTCGCGCAACGCATCCCTCCGATCGCCGCGGGCACGATGTCGCACCTTTCTAATCCTTTGATTTTACTATTTAAAATACACAGCGCGGAACTTCCCTCCGTGGCTTGACGGGCGCAAACCCTCTAACTATGTTGCCGGCGACTTTAGAAGCGGACGGACGGTGACGGTCTGCCCGGGCAGGGGGGTTGCGATGGCCGAGAAAAAAGGGCCAGACGGAACCGGAGAAACCGGCCGCGGCAAAGAGCATGACGCCGAAATCCGCGACGACGATCTTGAGCGACGTCGGCGTGAACTTGGAGCATCGCTTGCGACAAGGCTGCCGAACCGGCTCGAGGGGAAAGACGACGCGAAACCAGTGACCGGATACGGTCAGGCGATCAAACTATCCAGCGAGTTTATCGCCGGGGTGGTCGTGGGCGCCGGCATCGGCTGGATCATCGACCGTATGGCGGGGACATCGCCGTGGGGTCTGATCGTTTTCCTGCTGCTTGGTTTTGGCGCCGGCGTGCTCAATGTCATGCGTTCGGCTGGCGTTGTGGCGGAATTCGGACAAGGCGCGAAGCCGCGCCGTGACCGGGACGACGGCAAATGACCGCCCTTCAGGCGGCATTTGGAAATAGCCGCTTCCATGCGGCAAGGTAATTTTGGCCGTACGCGGCATTGACGGGGTTTGAACGTGGCAGCTGACAAGGTCGATCCGATCCACCAGTTCCATATCAACAAGCTGATACCGATCGAGATCGGCGGCTATGACCTGTCTTTCACCAATTCCGCCCTGTTCATGGTCGCCACCGTGGTTGTCGCCGCGGCGTTCCTGTTCCTGACGACGTCGAGCCGCAGCCTGGTTCCAGGCCGGCTGCAGTCGGTCTCCGAAATGGCTTATGAATTCGTCGGCAACATGCTGCGTGACGCCGCCGGCACGCAGGGCATGAAGTTCTTCCCCTTCGTGTTCTCGCTGTTCATGTTCGTGCTGGTCGCCAATCTGCTCGGCCTGTTTCCCTATTTCTTCACGGTCACCAGCCACATCATCGTCACCTTCGGCCTCGCCGCCCTGGTGATTGGAACCGTGGTGGTCTACGGCTTCATGAAGCATGGTCTTGGTTTCCTCAAGCTGTTCGTGCCGCATGGCGTGCCGGTGTTCCTGCTGCCGCTGGTGGTGCTGATCGAGGTCATTTCCTTCGTGTCGCGCCCGGTCAGCCTCTCGGTTCGTCTGTTCGCCAACATGCTTGCCGGCCACATCACGCTCAAGGTTTTCTCCGGGTTCGTCGTCAGCCTCTCCGCGCTGGGCGCGGTCGGCGTGGCGGGTTCGATCCTGCCGTTGGCTATGGCGGTGGCGCTGACGGCGCTTGAACTGCTGGTCGCCTTCCTGCAGGCCTACGTCTTTGCCGTATTGACCTGCATGTATCTCAACGACGCCCTGCATCCCGGGCACTGAGGCAAGAGTTCCGGCCAAGAGTTTTCAACATTGGTGCCGGATGAAATCGCAACGGAATTTTCAGATCCAAAGGAGTTGAACAAATGGACGCAGAAGCAGCAAAGTACATCGGCGCCGGCATCGCTTGCCTGGGCATGGGTGGCGCGGGCATCGGCCTGGGCAACATCTTCGGCAGCTACCTCTCGGGCGCGCTGCGCAACCCTTCGGCTGCCGACGGCCAGTTCGGCCGCCTGATTTTCGGCTTCGCCGTGACCGAAGCTTTGGGCATCTTCTCGCTTCTCATCGCGCTGCTGGCCCTGTTCGGCTGAGTACTGAGAAGATTGGACAGGCCGGCCGCGCAAGCGGCGGGCCTGATATCTGGGGATAGTCCATGTTCGTGACATCTGCCTTCGCGCAAGAGTCCGCGCCATCAGCCGACACCAGCCACGCTGCGACCGGAGGCGACACGCATTCCGGCACCAGCGTGCCTGCCGAAGCGCACGGCACGTTTCCGCCATTCAATCCGGAGACGTTTCCGTCGCAGCTTCTGTGGCTGGCGATCACGTTCGGGCTGTTCTACCTCTTCCTGAAGCGGGTCGTGATGCCGCGCGTCGGGGGCATCATCGATGTCCGCAACGACCGCATCAGCCAGGATCTCGACCAGGCTGCCAAGTTGAAGGGCGAGGCAGACGCCGCCGTTGCCGCTTACGAGCAGGAACTGGCGGAAGCCAAGAAGAACGCGAACTCGATCGGCCAGCAAGCCAACGATGCGGCCAAGGCGGAAGCCGATACCGCGCGCAAGAAGATCGAGGCTGCGCTCGACGGGAAGCTTGGCGAGGCCGAGGCACGCATTGCTTCCATCAAGGCCAATGCCATGAAGGAAGTCGGCAGCATTGCCGAGGATACCGCTTCGGCGATCGTCGAGGCACTCGTTGGCGGCAAGGCCAGCAAGGCCGAGATCGCGGCCGCGGTCAAATCCGTGGCCCGGTGAGGAGCGCATCATGGACGCTACATCTCTCGCAACGCTCTGGGCCACGATTGCCCTGATCATCTTCCTGGCGATCGCCGTCTACATCAAGGTGCCCGGCATGATCGCCAAGGCGCTCGACGCCCGCGCCGCCAGGATCAGCAGTGAGCTCGACGAGGCACGCAAGCTGCGCGACGAGGCCCAGCAATTGCTTGGCCAGTACAAGAAGAAGCGCAAGGAAGCCGAGCAGGAGGCTGCCGACATTGTCGCGGCCGCCAAGCGCGAGGCCGAACTGCTGGCCGCCGAGGCCCACAAGAAGACCGAGGACTATGTCGCCCGGCGCACCGCGCTTGCCGAACAGAAGATCGGCCAGGCCGAGCGCGAAGCGATCGGCGAAGTGCGCGCCAGCGCCGTCGACATCGCTGTCGAGGCGGCACGCGCATTGCTCGCCGCCAAGGTTGACGCCAAGGCCGGAGCCGACCTGTTCAAGTCCGCGCTGCAGGACGTGAAGGCGAAGCTGAACTGAGCTGACAACATCAAGCAAATCAAAAGCCGCCCGGGGAACCTGGCGGCTTTTTTGTTGTGCGGTGTGTTGACGCCGCCAATCTCCCCCCTCGTGGGGGAGATGCCCGGCAGGGCAGAGGGGGGCGCGAAGGATCGCCGGCGTTCGATTCTTTATCCGTCGCACCGGCTGAGAAGTATCGGGCGAATCTGATCGCAATGAACTGACAGGTCGGCGGGACAGCGCCCCTCTGTCCTGCCGGACATTTCCCCCACGAGGGGGAGATCGGCTGTAGTTCGGCGCCGCTTTCGCCTCACTCCAGCCCGGCCAAGCTCTCTTCCTCAACCACCTCGACACCCCCAAGCCTGAACGGCGCAAACGAGGTGCGGTGCAGCCGCGCTACCGGCCCGTGCGCCTCGATCGCCGTGCGATGCCGGGCCGTGGCGTAACCCATATGGACTTCGAAGCCGTAACGATCGTGATGATTGCCGCAGCCACACATCATGCGGTCGCGCATGACCTTGGCGACGATCGAGGCGGCGGCGATCGACTGCGAGCGCTGGTCGCCCTTGATCAGCGCGCGCCCTTCGCAGGGCAGTCCCGGGGGCACGTCGCGCCCGTCGGCGAGCGCGAGTTTTGCCTGAACCGGCAGCCCGACCAGCGCGCGGCGCATCGCTTCGAGGCTCGCCTTGAGGATGTTGCTGCCATCGATACCCTCCGCGCTGATCGACGCCATCGAGACGCCGAGCGCGGAACCGAGGATGCGCAGGAACAGCGCTTCGCGCTGCAAGTGGCTAAGCCGCTTTGAATCGTCGAGTCCTTCGGGAATGTTGGCGGGGTCGAGCACCACTGCTGCCGCGACGACCGGACCCGCCAGCGGGCCACGACCGGCTTCGTCCATCCCCGCGACCGGCCATAACCCATCGGCCATCGCCTTCGTCTCGAAGGAGAAATCGGGTTTCTCGACGATTTCGAAGAGAAGCGGAGAATCAGAACGCGCGCGAGCCATGTTGCGGCGAGGTTCGCATCGGCTCCGATTCTCCGCAAGTCCCTCCGGGTCGGGTGGGGCGCCGGACCGGGAGGGCACCGTCTGCTGGCCGGGGCAGGCCGGACGGGATTCTTGGCCGCGGCGGTCATGAACAGCCCGCGGCGATTTTCAATTTTCAGAGCAGCATCAACTGCTCCTGGTCCTTGCCGGCGGCGACGAACTGGTCAGTCCGCAGCGTGCGTCGCTCCGCATTGAGGCCGAGCCGCTTGGCGGTGATTTCGAAGCGCCGGCCGATCTGCCAGGCATAGGGACCGGCGCCCTTCATGCGCTTGCCCCATTCCGAATCGTAGTCCTTGCCGTCGCGCATCGAACGGATCAACGACATGACGTGGCGATAGCGGTCGGGATAGTGACGCAGCAGCCAGTCCTTGAAGATCGGGCTGACCTCCAGCGGCAGGCGCAGCACCACATAGCCAGCTTCGCGCGCTCCGGCATGGTGTGCCGAGTCGAGGATGCGTTCCATCTCCTGGTCGGTCAGGCCCGGAATGATCGGCGCCACCATCACCGAAGCAGGGATACCGGCATCCGAAAGCTGCCTGATCGCTTCCAGCCGCTTGGTCGGCGTCGAGGCGCGGGGTTCCATCGTCCTGGCCAGCATGCGGTCGAGCGTCGTCACCGACAGCGCCACCTTGGCGAGCCCGCGCTCGGCCATGCGCGACAGAATGTCGATGTCGCGCACCACCAGGGCCGATTTGGTGACGATGCCGACCGGATGACCGCGTGCCTCCAGCACTTCGAGGATTTCGCGCATGATCCGGTACTGCTTCTCGATCGGCTGGTAGGGATCGGTGTTGGTGCCGATGGCGATGGTGCGGGGCTGGTAGCCGTCCTTCGACAACTCCTTGTCGAGCAGGCGTGCCGCGTCCGGCTTGGCGAACAGCTTGGATTCGAAATCCAGGCCCGGCGACAGGCCCATGAACGAGTGTGTCGGCCGCGCGAAGCAATAGACGCAGCCGTGCTCGCAGCCGCGATAGGGATTGATCGACCGGTCGAAGGAGATGTCCGGCGATTCGTTGCGCGTGATGATGGAGCGCGGCTTCTCCACCTGCACCTCGGTCTTGAACGGGGGCAGTTCCTCCAGCGAACTCCAGCCGTCGTCGAAGACATGTCGGCTCACGGGTTCGAACCGGCCGGACGGATTGATGCCTGCCGACCGGCCACGGTTGCGGTCCGGACGGACCCGCATGCCGCTCTGCTCGATCATCGCGTTGGCCATTTCGGCTCGTCCTGCTCCGAAGGCTGCAATGTCGGCGCGCATGATCGGTTCCATCTTCGCCCGCTCCCAGGGACTGTCCATGTTCTGTCGAATCGCTCTGCTCATGAAATTATTCCTATTTTGTTGATGAGAACAAAGCAAGAACTTTTTGTGGTGCGGCGCAAAAACTGGCGTCGGTCGGCGCTTTCCGCTATTCGGCTCATGATGCTCAGTGTTCTCATCGAAACGCATAATGACGAGGAGGGTCTCGCCCGCACGCTGGCGACGCTGATCGGCGGCGCGGTCGAGGGCGTGGTGCGCGATGTCGTCGTCTGCGACACCGGCTCCACCGACCACACGCATCGCGTGGCCGAGCATGCTGGCTGCCACTATGTGGGGAGCGGCGGCATCGCCGCCGGCATTCGCCAGGCCAAGGGTGATTGGCTGCTGTTTCTCGAACCGGGTGCGAGGCTGGTGGAGGGCTGGATCGACGCGGTTGTCGCCCATACCGCCAGGCAGACAATGGCCGCCCGGTTCTCGCGGGCGCGGGGCAGCCGTCCGCCGTTCCTGGCCCGGGTCTTTTCGGCAAACCGTGCGCTCGCCGACGGCCTGGTGATCAGCAAGCGGCAGGCGGCATCTCTGTCCAAGAATGCCGGCAGCGCCGAGGCGTTGGCGCGCGGTCTGGCGACAAAGAAGCTCGACGCCGAGATCTGGGCGGCGCCGCCGAGGCAGAGGTGATTTTTTGCGGCTGCTCTGTCCATTGTGCGTTGCACAAAAACTGACGCGCGGGTAACTTTCCGACAAGGCGGGTGAATTGGGTTTGGGTCATGCCGGAACGGCAGGCTCCGACATTGCGTCGGCGCTGCATCATACCCTTGAGGATCCCCATGAACCTTTCGACCACTGACAAGTCCGGCACTGCCAGTCTCGAGGCCATTGCACGCAATGGCAGCCTGCTGCGCCGCATCGCCGTGGGCATCCCGACCTATCTGAAGGACCTGCGCGAAAACCCTGCCTGGCTGCCGATGTTCGTTCTGGCGCGTACCATCCCCGGCCGCCGGATGCATTGGCTGGGCGCGAAGCGCACTCGTCCGGCTGACAATGTCCGGGATACGATGTTCAGGGGCGTTCAGCGCGAGGCCGTCGTCGACGCGTTGCGGTCGGACGGGTTGTTCTCAGGGCTGATCCTGCCGCCTGATATCCACGAGGAGATTGCCAGCTTCGCCCGGCGCACGCCCTGCTACGGCAATTTCGACCGCCGGAATTCGTGCCCGGCGAACATGCCGAAGCCGAAAAGCGCCTTGGCCGCTCATTGCTGAGCGGCCATTATTTCGAACGCATCCTCGACTGCCCGGCGGCACTCGCCATACAGCGCGACCCGCTGCTTCTCGACATCGCCGCGCACTATCTCGGCGGCCAGGCGAAACTGATCACGACACGCGTCTGGTGGAGTTTTCCTACCGGCGAGGCGTCCGACGCCGACAAGAACCTTGCCTCGCTCGGCAAGTATCATTTCGATCTCGATGACTGGCGGATGTTGAAATTCTTTTTCTACCTCAAGCCCGTCGACGCCGAGACCGGTCCGCATGTCTATGTCAGGGGAAGCCACAGGCGCCGCGCCATAAGGCATCAGCTCACCCTTCTCGTCGGCCATCCCGCCAAGGATGTGCTGGACGTGTATGGCGAGCAGAGCCCGGTGACCCTGACCGGAGAGGCTGGCCTCGGCTTCGTCGAAGACCCCTTCGGTTTCCACATGGGCACGGTGCCGGCACGCACGCCACGGCTGATGATGGAAGTTGGCTTCGGCGTCTCCAAGCCGTCGCGCCGTCGTTTCCATGGCGAGCCGGTCATCCGCTGAAGGCAGGTCAGGCGAAGCTCATCTCGACCGGCATCCAGCGAAGGCGACGCCTGGCTTGCCGCTCAGCTCTGTTTTCCCAGTCGAAGTCGACCAGGACCGATTCTCCGGTGAACGCCCTGTGATCGTCCAGGGCGTTGACGATCAGGATGGCCCTGGCCTCGTCATTTTCCCCGGCGATCGCGGCGGCATAGACGCCGCATTCTCGGCAAATCAGATAGTCGGCGGTCTCCAGTCCGAACCGGTATTTGCGCAATCGCCTTGCGTCCTTGACCGAGATGATCAGCCTGCCGTCAGGATCGGCGACGGCGCGCGCGCCATGCTTTGTGCAGAACGAGCATTGGCAGGCGCGGACTTCGATTTGCGATGGATCCAGCTCGGTCGAAAATCGCAGGCGTATATTGCCGCAATGGCACCCACCAGTGTGCATGGTTCCAGTTTGCACGGCCATATCTGCCTTCTCGTGAACGGTAGGGATCGCCCACGAAGATACTGTCTCCGGCATCCGGTTTGGAATGGCCGTTCGAAGGCGCCCTGCGCTGTTCTGCCTGGCGAACACGGCGTGAAGTCAGCACTTTGCCTAGGCTTTTTAAGGGGCTGATTTGCCGCGCCGCAGATGTTCGTCCAGGCGCGGCAAGATCTCGACGAAGTTGCAAGGCATGTGCCGGTAGTCGAGCTGTGCCTCGATGATGCCGTCCCAGGCGTCCTTGCAGGCACCGGGCGAGCCCGGCAGCACGAAGACGAAGGTGGCGTTGACGACGCCGCCGGTCGCCCGGCTCTGGATCGTCGAGGTGCCGATTTTGTCGTAGGAGATGCGGTGGAACACTTCCGAAAAGCCGTCCATGCGCTTTTCGAAAATCGGCTCCAGCGCCTCGGGCGTCACATCGCGGCCAGTGAAGCCGGTTCCGCCGGTGGTGATCACGACGTCGATGGCCTTGTCCCGCGACCACGCCAGGACGGTGTCGCGGATCTTTTCGCGGTCGTCGGTGACGATGTCGCGGCCGGCCAGGATGTGGCCGGCCGCGGTGATGCGATCGGCCAGCGTCTGGCCGGACTTGTCCTCGGCGAGGCTGCGTGTGTCAGAAACCGTCAGCACCGCGATGCGCACCGGAATGAAGGCACGGCTCTCGTCAATCCTGGCCATCTCACTCAGCCTCCGACGCCATGCTACGCGTTGCCGCGACGAACCAATCGGGCTGGCGGCCGCGGATCTCGGCCGCCGCGCGCTTGGCGACATTGCCGGTCTCGAACAGGCCGAAGCACGTCGCGCCCGATCCGGACATTCGTGAAAAACCCGATCCAGCCTTATCAAGCCATGAAAGCGCCCTGCCTATGGCGGGCTGCATCGCAAGGGCTGGCTGCTCGAGATCGTTGCGGGTCTCCTCCAGCCAGTTGCGCAGGCTGTGAAACTCGATGCTGCGCGGCAGCGGCGGCAGTGGCTCATTGTCGCGACGGGACAGTGAAGCGAAGATTTCCGCTGTCGAGACGGGCGTTCCCGGATTGACCAGCACCAGACCCAGCGCCGAAAAATCCGGCACCATCGACAGCTCCTCACCGATGCCGCGCGCCACCAGCGGCTTTGCCGCCAGGCACATCGGCACGTCGGCGCCTAGCGAAAGACCGATCCGCGCCAGCTCGGTGCTGTCGATGTCCAGGCCCCAGCTCTCCGCCAGCCCGCGCAGCACGGCCGCCGCGTCGCTCGACCCTCCGCCCACGCCGGACGCGACCGGAAGGTTCTTTTCGAGCCTGATGGTCACGGGCGGCGTGCTCCGAATGCCGGCGGCCTGCCGCAACGCATCGCGTGCCTTCAGCACCAGATTGCCGCCATCGAGCGGGACGTCCGCCGCATAGCGGCCGGACACGCTGAAATCGTCGGCTTCAGCCGGCGCGATCTCGATCCTGTCGCCAAAGCGCGTGAACACAGCCAGGCTTTCGATGAGATGGTAACCGTCGGGGCGCCTGCCGGTGACGTGCAAAGCAAGATTTATCTTGGCGGGTGCCGCCCAGGTCCGGACACGCGGACCGGATTCCACAGTCTCTATTGCGAGTGAAATGAGGGTCAGTCCTTGGCCAGCCGGTATTCGCCGGTCTTCGGATCCTTGACCAGCGTTCCCATCGCGCCGTTGGCCGCCTGTTTTTCGGTCCGCCGCACCTTGGCCGTCACGCGCTCGGCCTCGCGCAGGAAGGTGCGGTAGCCGAAATAGGCGGCGACGCCGACGACGGCGAAGAAAATGAGCTGCGGCATGTCAAAACTCCTACCACGCTGGGCCGGTAAGGGCGGCCGGTCGGGTCTTTCGGGCAACCATGCTAGACGCTTTCATGGCTTTTTCAAAGCCCGAAGCGCGCCCACAATGCGCGCTCTTCCGCCGCATCGATGACGCCGCTGGCGGCAGCCGCGGCGATATCGGGCGCTGAAAAGCCCTTGTTCGAGCCGAACAGGCCGAAGCGGCCGAGGAAACCGCGCGGCGCCGAGACCAGCCTGAGCTGGGTCTTCGGCCCGAAGCGGGTCTTCAGCACCGTGCGCATGTCGCCGAGTGCATCCACGAGGCCGAGTTCCAGGCCTCGCTTGCCGGTCCAGAACAGCCCGGTGAACAGATCCGGATCGTCCTTGAGCTTCGTGCCGCGCCGCTCCTTGACCAGATCGATGAAAGTCTCGTGCACTTCGAGCTGCAGCGCTTTCAGCCGCTCGACGTCTTCCTTCTTCTCCGGCTTGAACGGGTCGAGCACCGCCTTGTTCTGGCCGGCGGTGTGGACGCGCCGCTCGATGCCGATCTTCTTCATCAGCTCCGGAAAACCGAACGAGGCCGACACCACGCCGATCGAGCCTACGATGGACGATGGGTCGGCGAAGATCTCGTCGCCGGCGACAGCGATCATGTAGCCGCCGGAGGCCGCGACATCCTCGACGAAGACCAGCACTTTTTTATTCTTCTCGACCGCAAGGTCATGAATGCGCTTGAAGATCAGTCGCGACTGCACCGGCGAGCCGCCGGGGGAGTTGATCGAGATCGCGACCGCCGGCGCGTCGAAGGAAAACGCTTTTTCGATCAGTCCGGCGGTGGAAGCAAGCGACAGGCTCGGCCGGAACTGGCCGCCGCCGGCCATGATGGTGCCGTGCAGCCGGATGACCGGAACGGTGACGACGGTGGAGCGCCAGGACTTCGGCAGCAGGCGGTTGAAAAGACGTTTCACGATGACGTGGTCTCCGGCGGTGGTTGCAGGCATGTAGGGATTTCCCGGCCAACGGCAATGTGCAGGGCCGCGAACAGCTCAATCTCCGAACAGCGAGGCGAGCCCGTTGGTGATCATTTCGCTGCGCTCGTCGGGGCCGTTGCCCGATCGCGCGTGAAGCATCAGGGGCGGACGGATGGCGAGCTTTCCCCGTGCCCCAAGTGCTGCCCGCACGACAATGCGGATTGCCGCTGCGTCCGGGCGAGGGTGCACGGCGAGCATCTCGGCTTCGCCGAAGCGGCCTGAAATCGCGTCGAGAATGGAGCCGAGCTGTTCGGGCCGGGCGATGACGGCAAGTCCGCCGCGCGGCCTGACAACCGCCGCCGCGCTGCGGATCCAGTTTTCGAACAGCCCGTCCTCCATGACATGGGCTTCCTTTCTTAGCTGCTCGGGAGTGGCGCGGTCCCGTGCGGCGTTGAAAGGCGGGTTCATGATGACGAAGTCGAAATCATTGTCGGCAAGGCCGGCGGCGGCCCGGGCCCGACCCGACACGGTGACATCGGCCACAAGCACGGCCGCGCGATCGCTGAGATGTGCATTGCCGGGATGGGCAAGCGTGGCCGCCGCGAAGGCCGCCATCTCGGGCGCGCGTTCGACCAGCACAGCCTGGGCGCCCGGACAGCGCGACAGCACCGCCAGACCGGCAGCACCGGCGCCGGCTCCGAAATCGGCGAGCCGTCCGCCAAAGGAGGATGGCACGGACGCGGCCAGCATCATCGCATCCATCCCGGCGCGATGGCCGCCATGCTTGGGCTGCACCAGCCAGAACCGGCCGCGGTGGAAGGCATCGACCGTATGGGCCGGCGCATCCGTGGCAAGGGCGGCTGGCGCGGCCGACATTATTTCCCCCGGATCTCGTTTGCGATGCCGGCATCGGTCAGGATGCGGCGCGCGGCGTCGGCCTGGTCGGCATCGACCATGACGCGCCGCGGCAGGATACCGAGCGAGCCGTCGAGCACGCTCATGTTCTGGTCGGCGACGAAGCAGCCGATGCCGGCATCGCGCATCAGCGATTCGACAAAGGAGATGATGACGGCGTCGTTGGTGCGGATGAGTTCTATCATCGCAAGAAACTCGCAGGTTGCAGCGTGCATGTAAACGTGCGGCCGCATTCCCGCATTTCCCGGCGTTGACACGCTGTCGCCGCCGCCGCGCCAATTCGCCACTTGCCGTGCCCGTGTCCGCCGCCCTAGAGTCCATGCCGGGACTAAGGGTGCCGTCGCACGCGTTATACCAAGACGGGAGTGATTGTCGTGGGTGTCGTTCTCAACATTGAAAACGGGAAGCGGGAGCCCGCCTCCATCAAGGATCTGATCGATCTGACGGCGACCGATATGGGGCGCGTCAACGAGCTGATCCTGTCCAAGGCCGGCTCCGACGTCGAGATGATTCCCGAGGTTGCCAACCACCTGATCTCGTCCGGCGGCAAGCGGCTGAGACCAATGCTGACGCTGGCCGCGGCGCAGATGTTCGGCTATGCCGGCGAAGGCCATGTCAAGCTCGCCACTTCGGTCGAGTTCATGCACACGGCCACGCTCCTGCACGACGACGTCGTCGATGAAAGCGGCATGCGGCGCGGCAAGAAGACCGCCCGCATGATCTGGGGCAACCAGGCCAGCGTGCTGGTCGGCGATTTCCTGCTCGGCCAGGCCTTCCGCATGATGGTCGATGTCGGCTCGCTCGAAGCGCTCGACATCCTGTCGAGCGCCGCTTCGATCATCGCCGAGGGCGAGGTGATGCAGCTTGCCGCCGCCAAGAACCTCGAAACCACGGAGGACGAGCACTTCGCCGTCATCAAGGCCAAGACCGCCGCGCTGTTTTCGGCCGCCGCCGAGGTTGGCCCGGTCATCGCCCAGGCGACCCGCAACGATCGCGCGGCGCTGCGCTCCTACGGCATGAATCTCGGTCTTGCCTTCCAGCTCATCGACGACGCGCTGGACTATGGCGGCACCAGCAAGGATCTCGGCAAGAATGTCGGCGACGATTTCCGCGAGGGCAAGGTCACCTTGCCGGTCATCCTCGCCTACCGGCGCGGCAGCAAGGCCGAACGCACCTTCTGGAAGCGCGCCATCGAGGACAATGTCACCGATGACGCCGGACTGGAAAAGGCGATCGGCCTGATGACCCGCCACGGCGCCATTGCCGACACCATCGGGCGCGCCCGCCATTTCGGCGAGATCGCCCGCGACGCGCTGGCGCCGCTGGAAGAGACGCCGCAGAAATCGGCGCTGGTCGACGTCATCGACTTCTGCATCAGCCGGGTGAACTGAGAAGACCGGCTTTCACGGGGCACCTGCCGGCTGCGCTAGAGGAAAGACGCCTGTGAATTCGCCCCCGCCGTCTCGACAAGCGGCCTTGCCGCAAATTATCTATAAATCATGGCAAAGGGCACGGACGACACCATAGCGGTGCGCATCAGCAAGGTACTGGCGGACCGCATCATCTCCGGCGCGATCGAGCCGGGGGCGAGGCTGCGGCAGGATCATGTCGCCGAGGAATTCAACACCAGCCATGTCCCCGTGCGCGAGGCGTTCCGCCGCCTCGAGGCGCAGGGCCTGGCCGTCAGTGAGCCGCGCCGTGGCGTGCGCGTCGCTGCCTTCGATCTGGGCGAGGTCAAGGAAGTCGCCGAAATGCGGGCCGCACTCGAAGTGCTGGCACTGCGCCACGCCGCGCCGCACCTGACTTCGGCCATTCTCGACCAGGCCGAGGAGGCGACCAAGGCCGGCGACAAATCCCGCGACGTCAGGTCGTGGGAGGAGGCCAATCGTGCCTTTCACCGGCTGATCCTCGCACCATGCGGCATGCCGCGCCTGCTTGCCACCATCGACGACCTCCACGCGGCAAGCGCCCGCTTCCTGTTCGCGGCATGGCGCTCGGAATGGGAGACGCGCACCGATCAGGACCACCGGGCGATCCTCGCCGCCTTGCGGCAGGGCAACGCCGAATCGGCCGCGGCAACACTGGGACGGCATGTCCAATGGATTGGTCGCAAGCCGATCAGGACAGCGTCCGGCGCCACGCGCGAAGCTTTCGCGATCGTGGGTTAAGCGACCTTTTCCGAGCTCAGGCTTGCTAAAGATCCAAAAATGTGGATTCGATAATAGATCGAATGCAGAAATTATCTATAATTTTGGATCGATTGAAGGGAAGCCTATGACCAACCTCGCATTCTCGTCCGCAAGACCGTCCTTCAGCCCGCTGCGCCTCCAGCAGCGATCGGTCGGCTGGCAGGCCGGCGCCGTCGTGCTTGGCACGCTCTTCCTGGCGCTATCCTCCTACATCGAGGTGCCGATGGTGCCGGTTCCGGTGACCATGCAGACCTTCGCCGTGACGTTGATCGGCGCACTCTATGGCTGGCGGCTTGGCGCGGTGACGATCGCCGCTTGGTTGGTCGAAGGCGCTGTCGGCTTTCCTGTCCTGGCCGGGGGAGCTGCCGGCATGCAGCACTTCGTCGGCCCTACGGGCGGCTATCTCTTTGCCTTCCCGGTTGTCGGCGCACTTGTCGGCTGGCTGGCCGAACGCGGCTGGAACGGTAACAGGGTGGTGCTCGCCTTTATTGCCATGCTGCTCGGCAACCTTGCCTGCCTGGTGCTCGGAACGGCCTGGCTTGCCGTCATGATCGGCGCCGAGAAGGCCATCACCCTCGGCTTCGTGCCGTTCATCGTCGGCGGATTGCTGAAGTCGGCGCTTGGCGCCGCGACGCTGATGGCGCTTCCGCGCGGCAAGATGAACCTGCCGACGCCGTGACGATCAGGCTTCGCGCCCATCATCTCCTTTGCCTGCTCACCTATGTGGGCAAGGGATACAGTCCCGCTTTCACCGCCATTTATGACGGGATCGCGGAGCGCCTGAGCCGGGGCGAGGACATCCTCCTCGTTTCCGGACCGGACGACATCTGCGCCCCGTTGCTTGGCGAGCCGGATCCGCACTGCTTGCGCGACAGCGCGGCCGGGCGAGACCGGCAGGCAAGGGATGACGTGGAAGCGCTGCTGGCTCGGCCGATCCGTGACGGCGTCCGCCTCGATCTCGATGCCACGATCCTGATGCGGCTACGGCAGGCGTTTTCGGCCGGCCACGTGCGCAAGGCTTGCGTGGGCTGCGAATGGAACGGGCTGTGCGGCGCGGTGGCAAGCGGTGGTTATCGCGATACGCGGCTGCAACGGCCTGTTGACGCGCAAAACTGTCCCATTTAGCCATGGTTTGTTAATCGGGTGACCCGATTGTGAATTTCGGGTAGATTGAAGCGCGACCCCAAAAAGGCCATGCTTTGCCCGGAAAGATCGAGCCTGGGTCGATCCCGCTGATGCGGAGATGGCGCCTGGCTGAAAGGGATATGATGCAGCAAGGACGTGCGCGCTGGCTGACAAGGCTGGCAATTGTGACGGGCATGGCGATCTCGGCTTTGCCGGCCTATGCCAAGCAATCAACCGAACCGGTCAAGATCTCGTCGTTCTCGGGCGCCTACCTGGCTGCCCGGATCGCGGAAGGCGACAACGACCTCGACAGCGCCATCGCGTACTACAAGCAGGCCTTGGCTTTCAATCCGAGCGACACCGCGCTGCAGCAGAGCCTGATGCTGTCGCTGATCGCGCAAGGCCGCTTCGACGAGTCGCTGGTCTATGCCGACAAGCTCAAGGAAGTGCCCGATGTCGAGCGCTTCTCGCGCCTGGCGCTGGCGGTCGATTCCTTCCACAAGAAGGATTTCACCAAGGCGCAGTACTGGCTCAAGCTGTCGCTGGAATCCGATCTTGACCGGCTGATCTCCGGCGTCATGTCCGGCTGGGCCGAACAAGGTGCCGGCCAGGCCAGCGAAGCGATGGCTTCGATCGACAAGCTGCAGGGGCCGGACTGGTTCGGCCTGTTCAAATCCTTCCACCGCGCCCTGGTCGCCGATGCCGCCAACATGCCTGAAAAGGCGGAGGCGATCTACGCCGCGACGATGCAGGATACCGCCGCCGGCGGTGCGGCGCCTGAAACCTGGATGCGCAACGCGCAGGCCTATGCCTCATTCCTGGCCCGCAAGGGCGACAAGGCCAAGGCGATCTCGGTGCTCGACCAGGCCGAGGCGTTTTCGCCGGGCAAGCTGGAAATCGTCGCCTTGCGCGCCAGGATAAGCAAGGGCGACAAGATCGCGCCCTTCGTGTCCGGTCCGTCCGACGGTGCTTCCGAAATCCTGCTCGATCTTGCCACCGCGCTCAACCGTGGCGGCGGCGAGCCATTCGTGCGCCTCTATTTGCAATATGCCTTGGCCCTGAAGCCGGACAGCGACGCGGCCCTCGTGCAGCTCGCCGCCGTCGCCGAACAGTTGAAGGACGGCGAAGGCGCCATCGCGCTCTATCGGCGTATCCCCGACTCTTCGCCGCTGAAGGAGATTTCGGACCTGCAGCTTGGCCTCAACCTTGCCGATCTCGACCGCCATGACGAGGCGATCACGCATCTCAAGGCCTTCGTCGAAGCCCATCCCGACGACATGCGCGCCTATCTGGCGCTCGGCGGTGTCTACTCCTCGAAGGATGATTTCCGTTCCGCCGCCAATCTCTACGACAAGGCCGTCGAGGTGCTGAAGACGCCGACCGCTGCCAACTGGAACATCTTCTACCAGCGCGGCATCGCCTATGAGCGGCTGAAGGAATGGCCGAAAGCCGAGCCGAATTTCCGCAAGGCGCTGGAGTTGCAGCCAGACCAGCCGCAGGTGCTGAACTATCTCGGCTATTCCTGGGTCGACATGAACACCAACCTGAAGGAAGGCCTGGAGATGATCCAGAAGGCCGTCGATCTCAGGCCGAGCGACGGCTACATCGTCGATTCCCTGGGTTGGGCCTATTTCCGCCTCGGCCGCTTCGATGACGCGGTGCGCGAGATGGAACGCGCGGTCTCGCTGAAGCCGGAAGATCCGGTTCTGAACGACCATCTGGGCGACGCCTATTGGCGCGTCGGCCGCAAGCTGGAAGCGACTTTCCAGTGGAACCAGGCCCGCGACCTGAAGCCCGATCCCGATGTGCTGGCCACCTTGCAGCAGAAGCTGATGAAGGGCCTGCCGCCGATCGAGTCCAACACGGCGCAGGAAACCCCGAAGGTCAAGCCAGAGCCGGTTCCCGCCCCGAAGGGGTGAAAATCGCCTTTTTGAAATGCGAACGGGGCTCTTCGGAGCCCCGTTTTCGTTGGAAAGGCGCATGGCGTTCCCAGTAGACGCGGCGACGCGCTGGAGCGTCCTCAGAACATCTTTCGATAGACGACGAAGCCCGAGCGTTCGCCGACCTTGTCATAGAGCTTCATCGCCGTGTGATTGGTTTCATGCGTCAGCCAGTACACTCGGCCGGAACCGGCCGCCCGGGCGCGCTCATAGACGCCTTCGATCAGCGCCCGGCCGATGCCTTTGCCGCGCGAGGCCTCGTTGGTGAAAAGGTCCTGCAGATAGCAGTTCGGTGCGATCGCCGTCGTGCTGCGGTGGAACAGGTAGTGGACGAGGCCAAGCAACTGGCTCCCGCTTTCGGCGACCAGCGCATGGACCGGCTCGTAGGCGTCGAAGAAGCGCGACCACGTCATTGCGGTGATGTCGCTCGCCAGCGCCATCTCGCCCGAACGGCCATAGAACGCGTTGTAGCCGTCCCACAGCGGCAGCCACTGCTCGAAATCGTGGCGCGTGACGGGGCGGATGATGATCGGGTTGGACATGGCTCGACCTGCTGTGCTTGACGCGGATGCTTTGTCGAATTGGATCGCGGACCGTGGCGGCGGGCAATGGGCCAGTCGCCGGGCAACGTTTCAACATAGTCCGGCATGCTCACCGCGGCTCGCATCGGACGCGCCTTGCTTGACGCTTCGCCGCCGTGTCTCTAGGACGTGGCCGCAAGCTAGCCTGTGTCGCCGAGGCCATCGTGACGATTGAAATCCCAGCCCATATGCACCCCAGCCGCTCGTTCCAGGGGCTGATCCTGACCTTGCACAATTATTGGGCCGCCTATGGCTGCGTCATCCTGCAGCCCTATGACATGGAGGTTGGCGCCGGCACGTTTCATCCGGCAACGACGCTGCGCGCACTCGGGCCAAAGCGCTGGAACGCGGCCTACGTCCAGCCTTCGCGCCGTCCCAAGGACGGCCGCTATGGCGAGAACCCCAACCGGCTGCAGCATTACTATCAGTACCAGGTGATCCTGAAGCCCAATCCGCCAAACCTGCAGGAGCTCTATCTCGGCTCGCTGGCGGCGATCGGCGTCGACCCTCTGCTGCACGACATACGCTTCGTCGAGGACGACTGGGAAAGCCCGACGCTGGGCGCCTGGGGCCTTGGCTGGGAATGCTGGTGCGACGGCATGGAAGTGTCGCAGTTCACCTATTTCCAGCAGGTCTGCGGCATCGAATGCGCGCCGGTGGCGGGCGAACTCACTTACGGCCTGGAGCGCCTGGCCATGTATGTGCAGGGCGTCGACAATGTCTACGACCTCAACTTCAACGGCCGCGAAGGCGCCGACAAGGTCACCTATGGCGACGTGTTCCTGCAGGCCGAGCAGGAATATTCGCGCCACAATTTCGAATACGCCAACACGGCGATGCTGCTGCGGCACTTCGAGGACGCCGAAGCCGAGTGCAAGGCGTTGCTCGAGGCCGGCGCGCCGGCATCGAACGACAATCTGCCGATGCACAAAATGGTCTTTCCAGCCTACGACCAGTGCATCAAGGCGAGCCACGTCTTCAACCTGCTCGATGCGCGTGGCGTGATCTCGGTCACCGAGCGGCAGAGTTATATCCTGCGGGTGCGTAATCTGGCGAAAGCCTGCGGCGAGGCGTTCCTGAAAACGCAGGCCGGTGGATTGGCGGCGGCCTGAGTCTCAAGCGCCGTTGATCATTTCGAGGGAAGCGCTGATCGGCGGCAGGATCTGGCCGCTCGGACCAGACATCGTCCGCAGCGCCTGCCGCACGCCCGGCATGGAGAAGGCGCCGTGGGCCTGCGCGGTGAAGCAGGCGCTGAGCGCGAGGATTTGAAGAAGTCTGGATGCCGTTTTCATCGTCGTTCAGCCAATAGTTCTCTGCCTGAGCGTGGGTCGCTTCAGCGCTGCGTTAGGTTCATGGAAATCTTTGATCCAAGGACGGGCCGGATCGCCTCATCCCGACAGGAGGGTCAAAATTTCTGGAAAGGGTGACAGCGGCCAGCCGAGTTGCTATGCCCCGCGCGGACCACTCTCCCGCATGAGCTGACCCTATGCCTGACCTGCTTCTAGAACTTCGCTCCGAGGAAATCCCCGCTCGCATGCAACGCAAGGCGGCGGGCGATCTGAGAAAGATGCTGACCGACGGTCTGGTCGAGGCGGGACTGACCTATGAGGCGGCGCGTGAGTATTGGACGCCGCGGCGCCTTACCCTCGATATCCGTGGCCTCAACGCTCGCTCGAAGGACATTCACGAGGACATCAAGGGGCCGTCGACATCAGCGCCTGAACAGGCCGTCCAGGGCTTCCTGCGCAAGGCCGGGCTGTCATCGATCGCCGAAGCGCATGTCCATTCCGACCCGAAGAAGGGCGACTTCTACGTCGCCCATATTTCGAAGCCGGGCAGGGCGGCCGAAGAGATCATCGCCGGACTGGTGCCTGATATCATCCGCAATTTCCCCTGGCCGAAGTCGATGCGCTGGGGACCGGCCTCGGCCAAGCCGGGATCGCTGCGCTGGGTGCGGCCGCTGCAATCGATCCTGTGCACCTTCGGCCCCGAGACCGAGGAGCCGGTCGTGGTCGATTTCGAGATCGACGGCATCCGTTCCGGCAACATCACCTACGGCCACCGTTTCCTTGCACCAGGCGAAATCACGGTGCGCCGCTTCGACGATTACGTGAGCAAGCTGGAAGCGGGCAAGGTCGTGCTCGATGCCGACCGGCGCAAGGAGATCATCCTTGCCGATGCCCGCAACCTCGCCTTCGCCAACGGGCTCGACCTGGTCGAGGACGAGGGCTTGCTCGAAGAAGTGTCCGGGCTGGTCGAGTGGCCTGTCGTGTTGATGGGCGAGTTCGAAGAGGCTTTCCTGGCCATTCCGGCCGAGGTGATCCGGCTGACCATCCGCGCCAACCAGAAGTGCTTTGTCACGCGGCCGCAGGGTGAAAGCGAGGCGCTCTCCAACCGCTTTATCCTCACCGCCAACATCGAGGCGAAGGACGGCGGCAAGGAGATCGCCCACGGCAACGGCAAGGTGGTGCGCGCCCGCCTGTCCGACGCGCTCTATTTCTGGACGACCGACCAGGGCGATCTGCCCGATCTCGTCGAACTGGAAGCATCGGCGAAAAAATTTGGGCTCGATCTGAAGAAGCCGCTCGACCAGCGCATGGCCCGGCTCGACCATCTCAATGTCACGTTCCATGCCAAGCTCGGCACGCAGGGCGAGCGGGTGGAGCGGATTGCCCGGCTGGCGGAAGAACTGGCGCCGATCGTCGGTGCGGATCCAGTGCTGGCGCGCCGTGCTGCTGTCCTGGCCAAGGCCGATCTCACCACCGAAGTGGTCGGCGAATTTCCGGAATTGCAAGGCGCCATGGGCCGCAAATATGCGCTGCTGCAAGGCGATCATTCTTCTGTCGCGGCGGCGGCGGAAGAGCACTACAAGCCGCAGGGCCCGTCCGATTATGTGCCGAGCGATCCGGTGTCGGTCGCCGTGGCGCTCGCGGACAAGCTGGATACGCTGGTCGGGTTCTGGGCCATCGACGAAAAGCCGACTGGATCGAAGGATCCCTACGCGCTGCGTCGCGCTGCGCTCGGCGTCGTGAGGGTCATACTGGAAAACAAGCTCAAGCTTTCGCTGGGCATCGCCATCGCGACCGCGGTCTCCTCGGCACTCGCCGCGTACGAACAAAAAGGCGAAGGCGCCGAGAGCAGTGGCGTCGTTGCGATGCTCGACTTGCGCATTCGCGACTACAAGGGTGCAAGCCGATTGTTGTCGGAAGCAGGCGTGATTTCCAACTTGTTGAAAGGCGGGCTGGCCAAGGCGAACTCAGAAACCTTTGGCTCCGCCGATCAGGAGCGAGAGTTCTTTGACGGTCAGCGTCTGATGGAGCTTGAGGCATCGCTGTCGCCATTGATCGCTGACCTCTTGTCGTTCTTCCACGACCGCCTCAAAGTCTATCTCCGCGACCAGGGCGCACGGCATGATCTGATCGACGCCGTCATCACGCCGCAGTCCGACGACTTGCTTCAGATCGTTCGGCGCGTCGAAGCGCTCGGCTCCTTCCTCGACACCGAGGACGGCAGGAATTTGCTCGCCGGCACCAAGCGTGCGGCGAACATCCTGGCCGCCGAGGAGAAGAAGAAAACGCTGGTCGCCGAAACCGTTGAGCCGGCGTTGTTCCGGCAGGGTGCGGAGAAGTCGCTGTTTGCGGCGGTGAATCAGGCCGAGAAGCAAGCCGGCGAAGCGATTCAAAACCAAGACTTTTCCGCTGCCATGCTGGCGCTTAGCGTGTTGCGTGAACCCGTTGATTCATTCTTTGAGCATGTTCTCGTGAATGATGAGGACCTGTCCGTGCGCGCCAACCGCCTTGCGCTGCTCACGCGCATTCGCACGGCTACCGGTCAGGTCGCGGATTTCTCGAAAATCGCTGGTTGAGAGGCGAGGAAAATATCGTCCAGCCGGCCGTTCGAGCCGGCTCACAGTCATATGACGATGATCTCTCCGTGGCAAAAGGGACATGTTCCCCAACCCCACGGAGGCTTCCATGAATTCCGATCACGAAATCGAAGTGACAGAAGAAACCTCGGCCCCTGCCGAGGCGATTGAATCCGCTTCCGAAACCGCTCTCTGTCATGCCGCTACCGCAGTAGAAGCCGCCGATCTGTCTGACGAAGACGAGGATGGCGATGACGAAGAAGGCGACGACGAAGACGGCGAAGACTCCGACGAAGACGACGCCGTGAAGGCCGAAGGCGACGACGCCGAGGGCGAAGAAGAATCCGAAGACGGCGAGGCCGAAGAAGACGACGACGACAAGGAAGAAGCGGCCTGATTTTTCAGGCGGATTTCGCGAAAAAGGGCGGCGCTCTCGCGTCGCCCTTTTTCGATTTGATTAGTTTTCCCGAACGCCGACTTTTCAGTTCTCCAGAATGCTGACGCGCACGCTGTTCTCGTAGACGTCGACCTGGATCAGCGGTTCGCCATTGACGATGGCGCGCTTGGTTGAGGAACTCATAGCGCCGGGGCGCTCCAGCATGCGCTGCAGGTCGGCCCGCTGGTCATTGGTCCTGAACCAGGCGTCGCCCTCGTCGTCGCTGTCGCGGCGATGGAATTTGTGCCAGTTGGCGCGGTCCTGCCGCACCATCTGCGCGGCGCTGTCCAGCGCATAGCCGTCACTTGCCTGGTGATCGCGATCGGAAATGCGCGCGACATAGGATCCCAGCATGTCGTCCGCATGGGCCACGCCGCCAAGCAATGACGCCAGCAAAAGCCCAGCCACTGTAACGGTCTTCGATTTTTTCATGAGCAACCCCCTTGCCTTGAACGATGCAATCCCATCTGCCGGAGCCGCTTGGCGAAAGGCCGACCGCAGGGCCGCCAGCGAGATACGTCTGGAAGAAATTCGCCTGACAATGGTGCACGGGGCGCCGGACTGCCGTCAAGCCGTTGAGCATTCTGATCGGTCAGTTGGCAGGTCGCTATTTGACCTTGCCGGCTCCTGAAGCCGGCTGTTTGGCTGGCGGTGGCGCGGCTGCCGCCGCTTTTCCGTGCGCTGGCGCGGGGGCTGCCGAGGCGGTCGCTGTCGCGGGTGCGGTCGCTGCCGCGGGTGCGGTTGCCGTAGCGGGGGCGGTTGCCGCAGCCGGCGCCTTGGCTTGCACGGGTGTCTGGAAGGCGCCGCCGACGACGCCGCCACGAATGATCGTCGGGCTCTGCGGGAAGGGGTGCCTCGCCTCGGCCTTGTCCGGGATTGCCGCCACCTTTTCATAGGTGACGTCGGGCTCGCCGAGCGCAACGACCGACACCACGTCGCTCGCCTTGCCGTCGGTCGCCTTCAGCACAACGACGGAGGGCGTCGAGGCCGGCGCGCCGGGAAAGACCAGCGACGAGGCCTGAGCCTCGCCAACCATGGCAGCCAGAGTGATGACAAGCGTTCCCCAGATACGCACAGACACTGACATAGCTCCCCATTGCCCAGAAGCGGCACGATAGTGCTCGGCGATTGATGCCGGCTTTCATGGAAAGATAGCATTTTAGGAATTGATGAATTGCCTATGCCCGCTTGCCCCGGCGGCGCTGTCGTACTACGCAGCCGGCATCCGCGAGGTGACGAGAGTGGCTGAAATACTTGCCGTCGGCGAAGCGATGGAACCGGCGTTGGCGCTGCTTGAGGGCGGCGATGTCGTCGCCATTCCGACAGAGACCGTCTATGGACTGGCCGGCGACGCCACCAACGGCATCGGCGTGGCGCGCATTTTCGAAGCCAAGGGTCGGCCGCGTTTCAATCCGCTGATCGCCCATGTCGCCGACATGGCGATGGCCGAGCGCATCGCGCTGTTCGATCCGCTGTCGAGGAAACTCGCGCTTGCCTTCTGGCCGGGTCCGCTGACGCTGGTGCTGCCGCAGCGCCCCGGCAACGGCATTCATCCGCTGGTCACCGCCGGGCTCGACACGATCGCCTTGCGTATGCCGAGGGGGTTTGGTGGCGACCTGATCGCCAGGCTTGGCCGACCGCTTGCCGCGCCCAGCGCCAATTCATCCGGCAGGATCAGCGCGACGACGGCGCAGGCCGTTGCGGTGGACCTCGGCGCCCGCATCAAGCTGGTGGTCGATGGCGGCGCCACACCGGTCGGGCTGGAATCGACCATCGTCAAGGCCGAAGGCGAAAGACTGCGCCTGCTTCGGCCAGGCGGCATCGCCGCCGCGGACATCGAGGCGGCCATCGGCATGGAGTTGCTGCGCGGCGGCGCCGCCGGGGTCGAGGCGCCGGGCATGCTTGCCTCGCACTACGCGCCGGGCGCGGCGGTGCGGCTCAATGCCGGCACGGTTGGCGAAGACGAAGCGTTGCTTGCCTTCGGCGACCAGCGCGCGGAAGGCTGGCATCATGCGGCCGCATTCTTGAACCTGTCCGAAACAGGTGACCTGCGTGAGGCGGCAAGCAATCTCTTCGCCTACATGCAGGATCTCGACCGTAGCGGCGCGCGCACCATCGCGGTTGAGAAGATTCCCTTTGACGGGCTCGGCGAGGCGATCAACGACCGGCTCTCCCGTGCCGCCGCTCCTCGTGACAACGCACAGCCCACAACGTAGTTTTCCCGGATGACCGAAACCGCCAAGACACTCGATCCCGCTCTCATCGATCGTTTCGTGGCCATCGTCGGCGACAAATATGCGCTGCGCGACCAGCAGGACATCGCGCCTTATCTCATCGAGCGACGCGGCCTCTGGCATGGCGCGACGTCCCTGGTGCTGCGGCCGGGCAGCGTCGACGAGGTCAGCCGGATCATGCGGCTGGCGACAGAGACCGGAACGCCAATCGTGCCGCAAAGCGGCAACACCGGGCTGGTCGGTGCGCAGGTGCCTGACAAATCCGGCCATGAGATCGTCCTGTCGCTGTCGCGGCTGAACCGCATCCGCGAGATCGATGTCCTGTCCAACACGGTCACGGTCGAGGCCGGCGTCATCCTGCAGACCTTGCAGGAAGCGGCCGACGCCGCCGACCGGCTGTTCCCGCTGTCGCTCGCCGCGCAAGGCTCCTGCCAGATCGGCGGCAATCTTTCGTCCAATGCCGGCGGCACCGGCGTGCTTGCCTATGGCAATGCGCGCGAGCTCTGCCTCGGCGTCGAGGTGGTGCTGCCGACCGGCGAGGTCTTCGACGATTTGCGCAAGCTGAAGAAGGACAACACCGGCTACGACCTGAAGAACCTGTTCGTCGGCGCCGAAGGCACGCTAGGCGTGATCACCGCCGCCGTGCTCAAACTGTTTCCGAAGCCCAAGGGAAGGGACGTCGCCTTCGTCGGCCTGTCGTCGCCCGAGGCCGCCCTTTCCCTGTTCAGCCTGGCCATGGACCGCGCCGGGGCCGCGCTCACCGCGTTCGAACTGATCGGCAAGCGGCCATACGATTTCACGCTGGCGCATGCCCCGGGCGTGACACGGCCGCTGATCGAGGATTGGCCCTGGTATGTGCTGATGCAGATTTCATCCGGCCGTTCGTCGGAGGATTCGCGGGCGCTGATCGAGGATGTGCTTTCGGCGGGTCTCGAGCAGGAATTCGTCGGCGATGCCGTCATCGCCGCCAGCCTCGGGCAGGGCGATGCCTTCTGGAACTTCCGCGAGCTGTTGCCCGAGGCGCAGAAGCCGGAAGGCGCTTCGATCAAGCACGACATATCGGTGCCGATCGCATCGATACCGCGCTTCATCGCGGAGGCCGCCGGCGCGGTGGCCTCGGTCAGTGCCGGCGCCCGGGTGGTCTGCTTCGGCCATATGGGCGATGGCAATCTTCATTATAACATTTCACGGCCCGTCGACGGCGACGACGAGGCGTTTCTGGCGCTCTACCATGCCATGAACAGGGCCGTGCATGACGTGGTGCGCAGCCTGCACGGTTCGATCTCGGCAGAGCACGGCATCGGCCAGTTGAAGCGCGACGAACTGATCGCCACCGCGCCGCCGATGGCCATCGATCTGATGCGCAGGGTGAAGACCGCCTTCGACCCGGCCGGCATCATGAATCCCGGTAAGGTTATCTGATCCTTTCAACATCTTGTGGCTGGTGGCATTCCGATAACCATCCCTGAGATCAGCAAAATTTAACCGACTTTCTTAAGCGCGGCGGTAAGGAGCCGGCGCTACTGTTTCCCCATAACGAGGCCGGGAAAACTGGCCCGGAGAGAACCGGACACCGGCTCTCAGGAGACAGACAGGAAGGCGCTCTATGAACGTGAACACCGGACTCAAGCCAGTCTGGGCGGGACGCAACATGCGTCTCGACCCATTCCGCCTGCCGCAGGTGGTGAGCTACGCGACGCGCGACGATTATGGCGACGTAACCTTCACCATCGACCAGCGCGGCGCCGTGATCCGCCGCCTGCTCGAGATGAGCGGCCTGCCGGCGATCATCGTACTGCCCGCCAATGCATTTCGCGGTGTCGCCGCCCGTGCGATGGAGGATCCGGAGGGCAATGTCACTGTGACCCTGGAACTCCTGCACAACGATCCGATGCTGTCGGTGCCGCTGCTGGTGGCCGACGATCTCGAAGACGTCGCCGCCGATTGGCGCGCCTGGGCCGATGCCTACCGTCTGCCGATGCTGCTGATCGAATCGGACGGCGTCGCCCGTACCCTGGAAGAATCGCTCGGCGCCGCCATCAAGACACTGCCGCCGCAGGACCGTCGCAAGGGCCGCGTTTCCAACACGCGCCGCCCGCGCTTCCTTGCCCGTCGCAGAACCGGGGACCTCGGCCTCAGGCTGGTCATCGACGGCCAGGAAATCATTTCCCGCGATTAGCTTTCTTCTCCCCGTCTCTATACGGGGAGAAGTGCCCGGCAGGGCGATGAGGGGCAGCGCCGACCTCCGCTGATTTGGCCATTTCAAACTTTGGTAGAATGCAAGCGGCCTGTCGCCGCCGTGCATTTCGCCTCGCCTTCAAGGTCGGCGCTGCCCCTCATCCGGCTGCCGCCACCTTCTCCCCGTATAGTGACGGGGAGAAGGAAAAAGCCGCTAAACCAGCGGCTTCAGCGCCACCCACAGCGCACCACCGATCAGGCCGAGGAAGATCAGCCAGCCGACCTGGTTGTTCGACCGGAACAGCCGCAGGCACTGGTCCGGATCGCCGATATCCAGCACCGCGATCTGCCGGGCAAGATGCGCACCGGCGGCGATCAGTCCCGCCAGCGCCACCACCGGGGCCTGCGCCGAGGCGAAGGCGACGGCGAAGCAGATCAGCATGCCGCCATAAAGCCCCGCGAGCCACGCCTTGGTGTTGTCGCCGAACAGCCGTGCCGTCGAACGCACGCCGACAATGGCGTCGTCTTCCTTGTCCTGGTGCGCGTAGATCGTGTCGTAGCCGATCACCCACAGGATCGAACCGATATACAGCATGATGGCGGGGCCATCGAGATCACCGAACTCGACCGCCCATCCCATCAGCGCGCCCCAGGAAAAGGCAAAGCCGAGAAACAGTTGCGGCCAGTTGGTTATCCGCTTCATGAATGGATAGACGGCGACGATCACCAGCGAGCAGACGCCGAGCAGGACGGCAAAGCTGTTGAACTGCAGGAGAACCACCAGGCCGACCAGGGCCTGCAGCACAAGAAACAGCCAGGCTCGCCGGCGCGTGGTCTGGCCGGACGGCAGCGGGCGCGAGCGTGTGCGTTCGACCTGGTTGTCGATGTCCTCGTCGACAATGTCGTTATAGGTGCAGCCGGCGCCACGCATGGCGATGGCGCCAATCAGGAACAGTACGAGATACAAGGGCGCCGGCAGCAGCGAAAGCAGCGGGTCGCCAGGCCGGGGATAGGCGCTCGCCGCCAGCGCGGCCGACCACCAGCATGGCCACAACAGCAACTGCCAGCCGATCGGCCTGTCCCATCGCGCAAGCTGGGCATAGGGCCAGATCGCGCGCGGCAGCACGCGGTAGACCCAATGGCCGTTCGGCGCATCGGCGACGCGGCCCTGGGACGCTTTCGACTGGACAGGTTCCATTGGCATGGAGTGGCAGCAGCGGCGGAACCCGTCAAGCGGCAAGCAGGCAGGAAGCGCCCAACCATCCGTCAGGAGGTGAAGATATCGCGTGTGGAAAACCAGACTTTCGCCACCTCGATGAAAGCCAGCGCCGCGTTCGACACGCGCTGCTGCGTATCGTGGGTGAGAATGATGCGCTGCATGGGCAGCGGATCCGACAGCGGTTTGCACACCAGACGCAAGCCGTCATAGCTGTGGTCGCCATGCGGGCGGGTATAGCTGACCGCGACGCCGAAGCCGTTGGCCACCATGCTGCGCTGGAGTTCGAACGAGCTTGTGCGCATGTCGGCGACGGGCGACAGGCCACGGCCGCGGAACAGGTCGAGCATATGCTGCCAGCTATGTGGCTGGTCGGTTGTGATCAGCGGGTAGGCGGCCAGATCCGCAAGGCTGACCTCGGAACGCTCGGCCAGCGCATGGCCCGCCGGCAACAGCGCATGCGGCCGCAGCTCGTGCATCAGGATGCGGGCGAAATGCGACGGCAGGCCGAGATCATAGCTGAGGCCGAGATCGACGGCCGCGTCCGCCAGGCGCCGCCCGAGCGTCTCGAACGTCTCGTCGCGGACGATGACGGTGACCGCTGGATGGCGTTCGGAGAAGGCGCGGATGAGGCCCGGCGCGAAAAAGGGCGCCAGATCCTCGAAGCAGCCGAGCACCAGTTCGCCGCCGACCGCCGAGTTGGCCTTCCCCAGGCCCAGGAGTTCGTCTGTCTCGGCAAGAACCTGCCTGGCCTTCGCCACCACGACACGGCCGAAGGAGGTCAGCGAAACACCGCTTCCCCGCTGGCGCACGAACAGTTTCTGGCCGAAATCCTTTTCGATGGCGTCGATGGCCACCGAAATAGACGGCTGCGAAACGTTGAGCGCCCGGGCAGCGCCGGTGACACTGCCATGGCGGGCGACGGCGATGAGATAGCGGAGTTGGGTGAGGGTGAGACTAATAGTCAAAACCTATGTGTCAGATGAGAAGTTATTATTTTACTGAATGAGCGGCCATTGCGATAGTCGCCTCCATCCTGAAAGGAGGACATTATGGCTTCCCAAACCGCTACACGGGCAACGGACACCGAAATCATCGATGCCCGGACAATCGCCGACTACCAGCGTGACGGCGCGGTCTGCATCCGCGGCGCCTTCAAGGGCTGGGTCGACACGATCGCCGCCGGCATCGAGCGCAACATGCAGAACCGCAGCGCCACCGCGTCCGACATCGCCAATGGCCGCGGCAGTTTCTTCGACGATTACTGCAACTGGGAACGCATCCCCGAATTCGTCAAGGTGGTGCGCGAATCGCCGGCGGCGCGACTAGCAGCCGCGGTGATGCAGTCGCGTACGGCGCAGTTCTTCCACGACCATGTCCTGGTCAAGGAACCCGGTACGCAGAAACCGACGCCGTGGCACCAGGACATTCCTTATTATTTTGTCGATGGCCAGCAGACCGTGAGCTTCTGGATCCCCATCGATCCGGTGAAGGAGGCGACGCTGCGCCTGATCGCCGGCTCGCACAAATGGGACAAGATGATCCTGCCGGTACGTTGGTTGGACGACGGCAATTTCTATGCCGCCGAGGGCGATTATCGTCCGGTGCCGGATCCCGACCAGGATCCATCGATGAAAGTTATCGAATGGGAGATGGAGCCCGGCGACGCCATCCTGTTCGACTTCAGGACGGCGCACGGCGCGCGCGGCAATATGACAGCGGCACGGCGCCGGGCGCTGTCGCTGCGCTGGGTCGGCGACGATGCCCATTATGTCGAGCGGCCCGGCCGCACCTCGCCACCCTATCATGGCCATGGCATGCAGCCGGGGCAGAAGCTGCGCGAGGACTGGTTCCCGGTGGTCCACCAGGGCTGAGCGAGTGCCGGAATAGAGGCGCCGGTGGCGGGCGCCCCTATTGCGCAGGGGGATAACGTTCCCGTGCGCAATTCCGATCAATCCACCCTGATGCCTTGACCCGTCGTCCAGAGAGCAATAGCGGGTTGTTCTCTCTATGGGATAGTTGGCATCAAGAGGTGGCCATGAACGTTCTTCTTCTCGGCTCCGGCGGCCGCGAACATGCACTGGCCTGGAAGATCGCCGCCTCGCCGCTGCTGACCAAGCTCTATGCCGCTCCAGGCAATCCGGGCATCGGCGCAGAGGCCGAGCTGGTGAAGTTGGATATTGCCGACCACGCCGCCGTCGCCGCCTTCTGCCGGGAGAAAAAAATCGACCTCGTCGTGGTTGGCCCGGAAGGGCCGCTCGTCGCCGGCATCGCCGATGATCTGCGCGCCGAAAACATCCGCGTCTTCGGGCCTTCGAAGGCCGCCGCGCGGTTGGAAGGCTCGAAGGGCTTCACCAAGGATCTCTGCGCCCGGTACAACATCCCGACCGCCGCCTATGGCCGTTTCGGCGATCTGGCCTCCGCCAAGGCCTACGTCGAAAAGACAGGCGCGCCGATCGTCATCAAGGCCGATGGGCTCGCCGCCGGCAAAGGCGTCACCGTCGCCATGACAATGGATGAGGCGCAGGCGGCACTCGCTTCCTGCTTCGACGGCTCCTTCGGCGCCGCCGGCGCGGAGGTGGTGATCGAGGAATTCATGACCGGCGAGGAGGCGAGTTTCTTCTGCCTCTGCGACGGCACCACGGCACTTCCTTTCGGCACGGCCCAGGACCACAAGCGCGTCGGTGATGGCGATGTCGGGCCCAACACCGGCGGCATGGGCGCCTATTCGCCGGCCCCTGTAATGACGCCTGACATGATCGAGCGCACCATGCGCGAAATCATCGAGCCGACCATGCGCGGCATGGCCGAGCTTGGCGCGCCTTTCGCCGGCATTCTGTTCGCCGGGCTGATGATCACGCAAAACGGGCCGAAGCTGATCGAATACAACACCCGCTTCGGCGATCCGGAATGCCAGGTGCTGATGATGCGGCTCAGGGACGACCTGCTGGTCCTGCTCAATGCCGCCGTCGACGGCCAGCTCGCGCATACCTCGGTGCGTTGGCGCGACGAGGCGGCGCTGACCGTGGTGATGGCGGCGAGGGGTTATCCCGGCACGCCGGAAAAAGGCTCCGTCATTCGCGGCGTCGAGGACGCCGCGGGCGAAGGCGTTCAGGTTTTCCATGCCGGCACCGCCATCAATGGCGGTGCGCTGGTCGCCAATGGCGGCCGCGTGCTCAACGTCACGGCGACCGGAGCCACGGTTGGCGAGGCGCAGGCGCGAGCCTATGCCGCGCTCGACCGCATCGATTGGCCGGACGGATTCTGTCGCCGCGACATCGGCTGGCAGGCCGTGGCGCGCGAGAAGGCGGGCTGAAGCTCCGACCGGTGGGCGACGGCTACCGCTGGCTGCGATCGAGTTCGGTCGAAGCGGTGCTGAGCGGATCGGCCGCAGCGAAGGCGGCGTCGAGTTGTGCGGGCGAGCGCTGCCCGGCCCGCTTCCAGGCGACATACTGGACGATGCCGAAGCCCGGCCGTGGCGGCACCGTCTTCACGACAGGCATGCGAAACCCGTCGCGGAATTTCGACCAGCGCGAACCGAGCACCGCGACTATTTCCTCGACGGTCGGCGGCGTCGCCACATCGGCGTAGATGATAGTGGCCTTGCCGGTCAGGGCGGCTTCCCGCGAGAGTGGCACCGGCACGCTGGCAAGATAATCGGAAGGCACGTCGAGCAGTCCGCCGAATGGCCATTGCTGGCGCAGCGCGGCGGCATTCGTCGGCACCACGTTGACGTCGATATCGTTCGGCGTGCCGGCGACCCGATAAGGGCAGCGGAAGCGGCCGCAATTGGCCTGCGCCGAGAACTGCCAGAGCGCATAGCCCTGCCAGTTGCCCATCGGAAAATGCACTTCGATGTCAGGTTTGTAGCGCGCGTACCAAAGCGGCAGCCGCGACAAGAGCCGGTATTTGTAGCGGTTGTCGGCGATGTACTGGGCGGTCTTGCCGTTGGTGTAGAGCACTGGGAAGCGGCCGATGCGCCGGTGCACCTGGCGCACGAACTCCTCGGCGTCGTCGAGCGACATCCATTGCGTGGGATCGATGCCCTCGATGTCGAGGGCCATGAGATCATCCGGCGCGGGGTCGGCGAAATCGAGGAAATTGTTGGCCTGCTCGACTGGATTGCCGGGGCGGGCGAGGTGATAGGCGCCCCACTTCATGCCGAGCGCCTTGGCCACGACCCTGCGTGTCTGGAACAGCTCGCGCGTCACCGCGTGGCGCTTCCATAGCGTCTTGCAGAGCTTCACCTCAGTGTCGCCGCCGGAACAGAAATAGGGTGGCGGCATGCCGTCGGACGCCTTGTTGATGAAGGCGACGATGCGCTTGTCGGTGGCAAGCTGGGCCCAGTCGATGGAATTGTATTCGTAGGCGTCGATGACCAGGGCGCGGTCGGCGTTCTTCCACGGCTCGGAGAAATCCGAAGCCTTTGCCGCGGGCGACAGCGCCATTGCTGCCGCGAAAGCGAGAAGCGCCGTGCGGCGAAGGAAGCGCGCCGTCCTTTTCAAAACAGGGAATCCCCGTTGATTAAGGGCGAATGCTGAACCGCTATGGTTAAGGAATACTTTTCGAGCCGATGCGGTGCGTCAGGCGAACAGCTTCAACGCCGTCGCTACCAAGCTGTGGTCACCGTCGGATAAGGGGCTGAAATTCAAACGGGTCGGGCGCGGGCTCTTGTCGCAATGTGCCTTCCGCGACGCGCTTGCCGTGGTGGGCAAGCGAGCATCGCGGCGAGCACAATATGCCGCGATCCGACCAGTAGGCGGCGCCGTTTGCCAGCTCGCCGTGATAGTAGGAAAACCCGGCTGCCCGGTAGGGCAAGCCGCATTCGATACAGCGATAGGCGTCAGGTCTGGCAAGCATGGAATGTTCCGGTCGGCTGGTTTTTTCGCCGGTCGATTTGATCCGGCATCGGTCGAATTTAGTACAGGCCGGCCCGATTGCAAAATCCGCGTGACAAAATTTGACGTTTACGTAAAAAGAAGATGGGAGACCGCCCAAATGCGGATGGTTTTGCTGCGGCACTGGCTCTAGGGTCGGCGAGGCCGATGCATCAGGAGGATCGAGCGGCATGTATCGGGCACCGGTCGAGGATATCGCGTTCACCGTGAAGCATGTGGCCGGCATGAAATCGGCCATCGATGCCGGAGCGTTCGGCGATCTCGGCGAGGATCTGGTCGATGCCGTCCTTGGCGAGGCCGGCCGTTTCGCCACCGAGGAGGTGGCCCCGCTTTACAAGATCGGCGACGAACAAGGTGCCGTGCTGAAGGATGCGGTCGTCACCACCCCGACGGGCTGGAAAGAACTCTATCGCCGCTGGATCGACGGCGGCTGGAACGCGCTCTCCGGGCCGGAAGAGTATGGCGGGCAGGCGCTGCCGACGATGCTCGGCGTCGCCGCGCTCGAAATGTGGAATTCGGCCGCCATGGCGTTCGGCATCGGCCCGACGCTGACCATGGGCGCGGTCGAAGCGCTGGACAAGCACGCTTCCGAGGAGCTCAAGGCGAAATACCTCGCAAAGCTCGTCTCCGGCGAGTGGATGGGCACGATGAACCTGACCGAGCCGCAGGCGGGCTCCGACCTCGCCGCGCTACGCGCCCGCGCCGAGCCGGCCGGCGACGGCACCTACCGCATCTTCGGCCAGAAGATTTTCATCACCTATGGCGAGCACGATTTCACCGACAACATCGTCCATCTGGTGCTGGCGCGGCTGCCCGATGCGCCCGCCGGAACACGCGGCATCTCGCTGTTCCTGGTGCCGAAATTCCTGGTCGGCGACGATGGGTCGATCGGAGCGCGCAACGACGTCTTCTGTTCCGGCCTCGAGCACAAGCTCGGCATCCACGCCTCGCCGACCTGCACCATGATCTATGGCGACGGCTTTCAAGGCGCCAAGCCAGGCGCCATCGGCTGGCTGATCGGCGAGGAGAACAAGGGCCTCGCCTGCATGTTCACCATGATGAACAATGCCCGTCTGGCCGTCGGCATGCAGGGTGTCGCGGTCGCGGAAGCCGCGACCCAGAAAGCGATCGCCTACGCCAATGAACGGCGTCAGGGTAAGGCGGCGGATTACGCTGGTGCCGGCATGGCGCCGATCGTTCACCACCCGGACGTGCAACGCAATCTCCTGACGATGAAGGCGCTGACGCAGATCGCCCGCGCCATCAGCTACAGTTGCGCCCACGCCATCGATCTCGCGCGCGTATCGTCGGGTGACGAGGCGGGGCATTGGCGCGACCGCGCCAATCTCTTGACGCCGCTGGCCAAGGCTTTTTCCACCGATATCGGCGTCGAGGTTGCCTCGCTCGGCGTCCAGGTGCATGGCGGCATGGGCTTCATCGAGGAAACGGGTGCGGCGGCTCTCTACCGCGACGCCCGCATCGCGCCGATCTATGAGGGCACCAACGGCATCCAGGCGATCGATCTGGTGATGCGCAAGCTGCCGCTCGGCGGCGGCGAGCACGTGCATCGCTTTATCGACGAACTGGCTGGTATCGCCAATGCAGTGCGCACCTCCAACCTGCAAGGCTTCGGCCGAACCGCCGATCTTCTGGGTGCGGCCCTTGGCGATCTGACGCAAGCGACCCGCTTCCTGCAAAAACTGGCGGCCGATGGTCAGACGGACAAGGCGCTGGCTGGCGCCACGCCGTATCTGCGGCTGATCTCGCTCGCCGCCGGCGGCGCCTATCTGGCGCGCGGCGCTCTTGCCGATCAGGGCCGCATCGCGCTGTGCCGCTTCTTCGCCGAGAATCTTATCGGCGAGGCCGGCGCGTTGAAAGACCGCGTCATCGACGGCGGCGACAGCCTTGCCGCTGCCGGCAAGGCGCTGATTTCCGCCTGACATTCACTGAGGATACAATCGTGACAGACCACATTCTCGTCGAGCGCCAGGGCGCGATCCAGATCATCCGCATGAACCGCCCCGACAAGAAGAACGCGCTGACGCGCGCCATGTATGCGGCGATGTCGGCGGCCCTTGCCGAAGGCGACGCCGATCCGGCGATCCGCGTCCATGTCTTTCTCGGCGTGCCCGGCGCCTTCTCCTCCGGCAACGACCTCGGCGACTTCATGGTGGTGGCCACTGGCGGCGATGGTGGCACGGAGGTCTGGGATTTCCTGATGGCGCTGGCGCGGGTCGAGAAACCGATGGTCTCGGGCGTCGACGGCATCGCGGTCGGCATCGGCACCACGATCAACCTGCATTGCGACCTGACCTTCGCCACGCCACGCACCGTGTTCCGCACGCCCTTCGTCGATCTCGGCCTCGTGCCCGAGGCCGGATCGAGCCTTTTGGCGCCGCGCGTCCTCGGCCAGCAAGCTGCGTTTGCGCTGCTCGGCCTCGGCGAGGGCTTTTCGGCCGAGCGGGCGAAGGCCGCCGGGCTGATCTACGAGGTCGTCGAGGAAGGCGGGCTGGAGGCTTCGGTGCTGGCGGCGGCTGGCCAGATCGCGGCCAAGCCGCCGCAGGCGCTGAGGATCGCGCGCGACCTGATGCGTGGCTCACGCGACGACCTCGTCGCCCGCATCGGGGTAGAGAGCGAGCATTTCCGTGAGCGGCTGAAATCCGACGAGGCGCGCGCCGCCCTCACGGCATTCATGACCAGGAAAAAGGGCTGAACCTTACCCTTTCAGGGATACAGCCTTGTCTTGCTCCAGCCACCATCGGCGTCGCGCGAGAAGACCACTCGGTCATGCAGCCGGAACGGCCTGTCGTGCCAGAATTCGATGGTCTTCGGGACGATGCGGAAGCCCGACCAATGTTTCGGTCGCGGGATATCGCCGATGGCATAACGCGCTGTGTATTCGGCGACCGCCTTTTCCAGCGCGAAGCGGCTTTCCAGCGGTCGCGATTGCTTCGAGGCCCAGGCGCCGATGCGGCTGCCGCGCGGGCGCGTCGCATAATAGGCGTCGGCCTCGGCATTGTTGACGATCTCGACCGGACCGCGCACGCGCACTTGCCGGCGCAGCGATTTCCAATGGAAACACATCGCCGCCTTCATACTGCCTAGAATCTCCTGGCCCTTGGCACTCTCGAAATTCGTGTAGAACACAAAGCCGCTTTCATCGAACCCCTTGAGCAGCACCATCCGTACGTCCGGCATGCCCTCGGCATCGACGGTCGCCAGCGCCACGCCGTTGGCGTCGTTGATTTCGCTCTTGGTGGCGTCGTCCAGCCATGCGGCAAAAAGGCGAAACGGCTCGGCGGCCTCGGTAAAGTCACCGCTTGTTAACTCTGCATCACTCATAGTTTTTCTCAAATTGTCACGAAATCAGGGAGGTTGCCGATTGTCGCGTATCGCGCAAGCTTTTGACAGCAGGCAATGGGGCGTTATCGCTTCTGCCAGCGCGAAAGTTGCGATCGTGTCAATCGTCCTGCCGCTTGCTGGCTGCGGCGCGGGAGGCTTCAGCCTTGAGAAAGCCGAAGTCGACCGCTCGATCCTGACCTCAAGCACATCGGCTTCGGCCAAGCCCGCTGATACGGATCGCGACTCCGACCAGACGACGATCGGCAATGCGGTATCGTCCGCCGACATCGAGCAACTCGGTGGCCAGGCAGTGCCCTGGGCGAATGCCGGCACCGGCTCGCGCGGCTCCATCACGGAGCTGGCGGAATTGAAGGACAGCGGCATGACGTGCCGCCGCTTCAAGGCTTCGCGCGAGAGCTTTGACGGCGTTGCCATGTTCGAGGGCGAACTCTGTCTCGCCAGTGCCGGCGGCTGGCGCATGCAGGGCTTCAAGGCGCTCTGATTTTCCACCTTTGATATGACGCACCGCTACTGGAATTTCTTCCTATGCGAGCGCATATAGGGGGCAAGTATGGACTCAACTCCTTTTCCAGGGCAGGAAGCATGCGCGACCCCTATGAGGTCCTGGGCGTTGCAAAGAACGCATCGGCCAAGGACATAAAATCGGCGTATCGGAAACTCGCCAAGAAGCATCATCCGGACCAAAATCCGAATGATCCCAAGGCGAAGGACCGTTTTGCCGCGGCCAATCAGGCCTACGAGGTCATCGGCGACGAGAAGAACCGCGCCGCTTTCGATCGTGGCGAGATCGACGCCGATGGCAAGCCGCGTTTCCAGGGTTTTGAAGGCGCGGCCGGTGGCGGCGACCCCTTTGCCGGGTTTCGCCGCCAGCAACAGGGCGCCGGCGGCTCGCGATTCGAGTTCCGCTCGGGCCGTCCGGGTGGCGATCCGTTCGACGGCAACAGCGACATCTTCAGCCAGATTTTCGGCGATGCCTTTTCTGGCGCGCGCGGGCCAAGCGCTGGCGACCGCCGCCAGCCGGCGACATCGGCCGATTTGAACGTCACGCTCGACATTACCATCGAGGAAGCCGCGAACGCCGAAAAGGTGACGGCGGTGTTTCCGGACGGCCGCAAGGTCGCGGTCAAGCTGCCGGCCTATGTCGAGGATGGCCAAACCATCCGTTTGAAGGGCCAGGGTGAGCAGGGGCCGGGCCAGCCCGGCGACGCGCTGGTCAAGATTCACATCCGTCGCCACCCGCGCTACCGCATCGAGGGCCGCGACCTCCATGCTGATCTGCCGGTGACGTTGGCCGATGCGGTGCTGGGCGCCAAGGTGCCGGTCGAGACGCCGACCGGCAGACTGGCGGTCAATGTTCCCGCCTGGTCGAGCTCGGACAAGGTCCTGCGGCTCAAGGGCAGGGGCCTGCCCGAGAAAGCCGGCGGCCATGGCGATCTCTATGTCCATGTGCGCATCATGCTGCCGGAAGGCGGCGACAGCGCGCTCGAATCGCTGTTGCGCGGCCAAAAGGGCTGATCGAGAGCTTTTGTCCCCCGAACTGTCTGGTTTGAACGCTTGAAGGGGCTGTGTGCCTGTGCGATAGGCACTCCACAAAGCAGAAACCTTGCGGAGAGCGCTGACATGGCGGGTGGACAGGGCCTAATGGCCGGCAAGCGCGGCCTTATTCTTGGCGTCGCCAACAACAGGTCGATCGCCTATGGCATTGCCAAGGCCTGCGTCGATCACGGCGCTGAGATCGCACTGACCTATCAGGGCGAAGCCTTCAAGAAACGAGTCGAGCCGCTGGCGGCGGAGTTGGGCGCCTTTGTCGCCGGTCATTGCGACGTCACCGATCCCGCGAGTTTGGACGAGGTTTTCGCCAATGTCGCCAAGCATTGGGGCAAGCTCGACTTCCTCGTCCACGCCATCGCTTTTTCCGACAAGGACGAACTGACCGGCCGCTATGTCGAGACGACGCGCGACAATTTCCTGCGCACCATGGACATTTCGGTCTATTCCTTCACCACCATCGCCAAGCGCGCCGAAGCGCTGATGACCGAGGGCGGTTCGCTGCTGACGCTGACCTATTACGGCGCCGAGAAGGTGATGCCGCACTATAACGTCATGGGCGTCGCCAAGGCGGCGCTCGAGGCCAGCGTGCGTTACCTCGCCGTTGATCTTGGCGCCAAGAAAATCCGCGTCAACGCGATTTCCGCCGGCCCGATCAAGACGCTTGCCGCCTCCGGCATCGGCGATTTCCGCTACATCCTGAAGTGGAACGAATACAATTCGCCACTGAAACAGACGGTCACGCAGGAAGAAGTCGGCGATTCCGGCGTCTATTTCCTGTCCGACCTGTCGCGTGGCGTCACCGGCGAGGTGCACCATGTCGATTCCGGCTATCACGTCGTCGGCATGAAGGCGGTCGACGCGCCGGATATTTCGACGGTCAAGGACTAGTTCTCTCCGCCTGTCCTGCGTCCAGGCCCTGGCCCGATCTCCGGAAGAGCTGATGTACCCGCTGGTTTATATCGTGCGCCACGGCCAGACCGCGTGGAACGCCGAGTTCCGGCTTCAGGGCCAGGCCGACACCGATCTCAATGCTCTCGGCCGCGAACAGGCGACCGGAAACGGCCATCGGCTGGCCGAACTCGTCGGTGATCCCCAGGAATTCGACTTCGTCGCCAGTCCGATGAGACGCACGCGCGAGACGATGGAACGCATCCGCGCCGCCATGAAGCTCGATCCGCTCGCCTACCGAACCGATATCAGGCTCATTGAAGTCAATTTCGGCGATTGGCAGAGTTTTACTTTTGCCGAGCTCGAGACGCGGTCTCCCGGGGCAAGCATGACGCGTGCTCGCGACAAATGGAATTTTCAGCCGCCGGGCGAAGGTGCCGAGAGCTACCAGATGCTGCTCGAGCGGGTGAAGCCATGGTTCGACGAGATCGACCGCGAGACGATTTGTGTCACGCATGGCGGCGTCATGCGCACCCTGTTTCGCTTCGTGCTTGATATGCCCGAGGACGAAGCCGCGAACCTGGAGATACCGCAGGATCGCGTGCTCAAACTTGAAGGCCGGAGCCTGGAATGGCTTTAGGGCGCCTGATGACGGCCTATTGCTAATGCATGTCGCCCAAAAGTGACCTCGGTTTTGGGGAAGACGACATGCATAAAAACAAAGAATTAAAGCGCGTCGCGACGCGCTTTAGTTCGTGTCGCCGTCTCCCGGCAACTGCATGTCGGTGACGACGTTTTCGCCGTCGGTCACATCGAAAGCGATGACGATGTCCATGCCCGGCTTCAGCGCGTCGAGATCGGTCTCGGCATTCAGCTTGTAGGATTTGCCGTCGTCCAGCGTCAGGGTCAGCGCATCCTTGTCGACCTTCTTGATCAGGCCTTCGGTCTGGCCGGCAAAGGCGGCGGTGGAAAGCAACAGCGTGGCGGCAACAGCGCCAATCAGGGTACGCATTATCGTCCTCTTTGGTCATTGCGCCGGCCTGGGTGGCGGCGGGTCCTCAACGGCGAATGGAAGAAAGCAGAAACCAGCCGAATGTGTCAAAACTTAAACGGCGGGGATGACAGTTTGACCACTGTGGAAAACGCCAATAGAAGGCTGGCTTCAGCCGGTTTTGATGCCGGGCAGGGCGCTTTTCCATGTCTCACAACACGTTTGGCCATCTTTTCCGCGTCACCACCTGGGGCGAGAGCCATGGCGCGGCGCTCGGCTGCGTGGTCGATGGCTGTCCGCCGGGTATCCGTTTCACGCGCGATGAAATCCAGGCCGAGCTCGACAAGCGCCGCCCGGGCCAGTCGCGCTTCGTCACCCAGCGCCGCGAACCGGACGAGGTGAAGATCCTCTCAGGCTTCGTCCTCGACGAGGACGGCACGACGATGATCACCACCGGCACGCCGGTGTCGATGCTGATCGAGAATGTCGACCAGCGCTCGAAGGACTATGGCGAGATCGCCCGCCAGTTCCGGCCGGGCCATGCCGACTACACCTATGACGTCAAATACGGCATACGCGACTATCGCGGCGGCGGCCGCTCCTCGGCGCGCGAGACGGCGGCCAGGGTCGCCGCCGGCGCGCTCGCCCGCAAGGTGGTGCCGGGCATGGTGGTGCGCGGCGCGCTGGTGTCGATGGGCGAAAAGTCGATCGATCGCGGCAACTGGAACTGGAATTTCATCGGCGATGCGGAGAACCCGTTCTTCACCCCTGATCCGGCTTCCGTTCCTGTCTTCACGCAGTATCTCGACGGCATCCGCAAGGCCGGCTCCTCGGTCGGCGCGGTGATCGAGATCGTCGCTGACGGTGTGCCTGCCGGCCTCGGCGCGCCGATCTACGCCAAGCTCGACCAGGATATCGCCTCCGGCCTGATGTCGATCAACGCCGTCAAGGGCGTCGAGATCGGCAATGGTTTCGAGGCCTCGCGTATCACTGGGGAACAGAATGCGGACGAGATGCGCATGGGCAATGACGGCAAGCCGGTCTTCCTCTCCAACAATGCCGGCGGCATCCTCGGCGGCATCTCCACCGGGCAGGCGATCGTCGCGCGCTTTGCCGTCAAGCCGACCTCGTCGATCCTGACGCCGCGCAAATCCATCGACAAGGACGGCAACGACGTGGAGGTGATGACCAAGGGTCGCCACGACCCCTGCGTCGGCATCCGAGCCGTGCCGATCGGCGAGGCCATGGTTGCCTGCGCCATCGCCGACCACTATCTGCGGCACCGAGGACAGACAGGAAAGGGAATAGGCAGTAGGGATTAGGCATTAGGCCAGTCTGCCCGCCCGAAAGAGCCAAAGTTTCCTTTCCCTACTGCCTATTTCCTCCGAGCGAAGCGAGCATTTCCATGCCTTACGACCAGAAGAAGATCGTCGAAGCCATCCGGGCTTTCGAACGCGGCGAGATCGTCGTCGTCATGGACGATGACGGGCGTGAGAACGAGGGCGACCTGATCGTCGCCGCCGTCCACTGCACGTCGGAGAAGATGGCCTTCATCGTGCGCAACACGTCGGGCATCGTCTGCACGCCGATGCCGCGCGAAGAAGCCAAGCGGCTGAACCTCGCGCCGATGGTCGCCGACAATGATTCGGCCCACACCACCGCCTTCACCGTCAGCGTTGACTTCAAGCACGGCACGACGACAGGCATTTCAGCCGACGACCGCACGCTGACCGTGCGCAATCTTGCCAACGGCAACGTCGGCGCTTCGGATTTCGTCCGCCCCGGCCACATCTTCCCGCTCATCGCGCGTGAAGGCGGCGTCTTGATGCGCTCGGGCCATACCGAGGCGGCCGTGGATCTGTGCAAGCTCGCTGGCCTGCCGCCAATCGGCGTCATCTCGGAACTGGTCAACGACGATGGCACCGTCAAGCGCGGCCCGCAGGTACAGGCTTTCGCGGAGGAACACGGCCTGAAGCAGGTTTCGGTCGCCGATCTGATCGCTTACCGGCAACGCAAGGAAACGCTGGTCGAGCGCGTCGCCTGCTCCGACATCGAAACGCTGGGCGGCAAGGCGCAGGTCTTCACCTACACGCTGCCCTGGGACACGATGCATCACGTCGCCATCGTCTTCGGCGACATCCGCGACGGGGAGGACGTGCCGGTGCGGCTGCATTCGGAGGACGTGGTGACCGATGTGTTCGGCACCAGCCACCGGCTCGACGCCATCATGAAGGCGATGGGCGAACGCAAGCGCGGCGTCATCGTCTATCTCAGAGAGGGCTCGGTCGGCGTCGCCCACCAGGAGCGCAATCGGCCGATGTCGGGCGACCGCGAGGACCATGAAGAGGCGCGCCGGCGCGAGAGCGAATGGCGCGAGATCGGGCTTGGCGCCCAGATCCTGAAGGATCTCGGCATTTCCTCGATCAACCTGATCGCCTCACGCGAGCGCCACTATGTCGGCCTCGAAGGCTTTGGCATTCATATCGCCAAAACCGAGATTATCTGAGCTCAACAAACCCTGGCGGTCATTCGGCAGGGATTGCCGCCTCGCATCCTTCCAACTCGCATTCGTGGGTGGCGAGGCTGCGCTGGCCGAGCAGCACCGTAACCAATGCGATAACGCCTGATGCAACCGAAACCCAGAACCCGTTCTGGGCGCCGAACGCATCCACCACCGCGCCGGCGGCGAAGGAACCGAGCGCCATACCGATGCCGATGCCGGTCATCACCCAGGTGATGCCTTCGGTCAGCATCGCTTCCGGCACATGCCGTTCGATCAGGCCGAAGGCGGTGATGAAGGTCGGCGAGATCGCCACGCCGCTGATGAACACGGTCAGCGCCAGCAGCGGCACCGTACCGGCGGTGAGCGGCAAAAGCGTGCCAAGCGCGACAAGGGCGACCGCGATTGCCAACTGGCGTTGCAGCGGTGCTTGCAGGTTGAGGGCGCCGACGATGATGCCGAGCACGAACGATCCCAGCGCATAGACGCCGATGACAAGGCTGGCGGCGCCCGGCTGGCCGAATTCCCCAGTGATGGCCACCGTGCTCACTTCCGTCGTCGCGAAGGTCGCGCCGATGAAAATCAAGGCAAGGGTGATGATCTGCACCGGCCGCAGCCTTATTGCCGAGCCGCTCGTGGCACGGTCCACCGGCCGCACCTGCGGTTCGGTCGAGCGCTGCAGGATGAAAGCCGTTGAACCGATGGCCAGCAGCACGGTGCTGACCAGGACGCCGGCTTCAGGAAAGAGGCCCGCACTCAGTCCCACCGACAGCGAGGCGCCGGCAATATAGACCAGCTCGTCCGCCGCCGATTCGAAGGCGAAGGCGGTATTCATCTGCGGCCGTCCTCTGAAAATCTCGGTCCAGCGGGCGCGCACCATTGCCGGCATGCTCGGCATGGCCGCGGCCGCCAGTGCCGAGACGAACAGCGTCCAGACCGGCCAATCCTGATTGGCTGCCACGATGAGAACCGCGAAGGCGATCACGGTGATGATGGTGGTGGGGACCACGATGCGTGTCTGGCCCAGACGGTCCACCAGCCTTGATATTTGCGGCGCCACGAAAGCGTTGCCCAGCGCAAAAGTCGCCGAGACCGCGCCGGCCAGCCAGTATTCGCCACGCGTCTGAGACAGCATCGCCACGATGCCGATCGGTGCCATGGCGATCGGCAGGCGCGCCAGGAAGCCGGCGGCCGCAAAGCCTTTGGCTCCGGGGGCGCGAAAGATTTCCGAATAGGGGTTTTGCATGGCGGGTTCCTCGACAAAGGATGAAGCGACAATTACATACGATGCGTATGAATGTCAGATAGTTCATACGTAGCGTATGTCAATTGGCATACGAGGCGTATGTGAATAGGTCCAGAACCATGCACAAACCCCGCAAGGAGATGATTGCCGAGACGCGAGCCAAGCTGATCACGGCGGCCCGCCAGGCTTTCGGCACCATTGGCTACGCCGAAGCGTCGATGGACGATTTCACCGCGTCGGCCGGGCTGACACGCGGTGCCCTCTATCATCATTTCGGCGACAAGAAGGGGCTGCTGCAGGCGGTTATCGCCGAGATCGACGCGGAAATGGCCGCCCGGGTGAATGAGGTCGCGTCGAGGGCGCCGACCCGCTGGCAGCATTTCGTCGACGAATGCACGACCTACATCGAAATGGCGCTGGAGCCGGAAATCCAGCGCATCATGTTCCGGGATGGCCCGGCCGTGCTGGGCGATCCGGCGCAATGGTCGAATGCCAATGCCTGCGTCGGTTCAATGACCGATCATCTGACGGCGCTGCAACAGGAGGGGATGGTGGTGCCGGGCGTCGATCCCGAAACGGCGGCGCGGTTGATCAACGGTGCGAGCAGTCAGGCCGCACAGCGGATCGCCAACTCGAACGATCCCGAAGCGACGTCGAGGAAGGTTGTGGCCGCGTTCAAGCAATTGCTCGAAGGCCTGCTCGAGAAACCGGAAGCACGGCCAAACTGAGCCGCCGTGGCGCTTCCGCCACCGCCCGCAATTGACAATAGCCGGTTTGGGCGCATCCTCCACAGCCACCTCTGGGGGATTCGGGGCATGTGGGATTTCGATATCGGCAGGTCGGTGTCCATCATGATGCGGACCTGGCCTTTCATTGTCTTTCGCATGATCGTCTATTTCGGCATCACACTGGCCTACATCATGGCCACCGGCACCGGTGCCTCGGTCGGCTATGGCGTCGGCCATATCTCCACCGATCCCGACGGACCGTTGTCCTTTGCCCTTTGGGGCGGCGTGGTCGGATTCGGCGTCGTCTCGATCGCTGTCTATTGGCTGCGCGAATACATCCTCTACGTCGTCAAGGCAGGCCATATCGCCGTCATGGTGCATCTGATCGACGGACATGACGTTCCCGACGGCCAGAACCAGATCGCCTACGCGAAAGAGGTTGTGACCGAGCGCTTTGCGAGGCGAACATCCTTTTCGTCGTCGACCAGTTGGTCAAGGGCGCCATCCGCGCCATCACCGGCCTGCTGGGCGGCATCGCGGCCTTCCTGCCCATTCCGGGCCTGAGCGGCCTGGTCTCGTTCCTCAACACGGTGATCCGCCTGTCGCTGACCTATGTCGACGAGATCATTCTCGGTTACAATATCCGCATCAATTCGTCCTCGCCCTTCGAGACGGCGCGGCAAGGCGTGGTGCTCTACGCCCAGAACGGCAAGACCATGGTCAAGAACGCCGTCTGGCTGGCGGTCATCATGTGGGGCGTGTCTTTCGTGATTTTCCTGCTGATGCTGGCTCCGGCAGCCGCCATTCTTTATGTCATGCCCGGGCAACTCGCCGGCTGGGCTTTCGTGCTCGCCATCGTCTTTGCCTGGGCTTTCAAGGCGGCCTTCATCGAGCCATTCGCCATTGCCTGCCTGATGCAGGTCTATTTCAAGACCATCGAGGGCCAGGTGCCCGATGCCGCCTGGGACGCCAGGCTGGCCGAAGCCTCGTCGAAGTTCCGGGAACTCAAGGACAAGGCGCTCTCCACCTTCGGCGGCTCGCGCTGGGACATGGCCGGCGCGACGCGCTGATCGGCGGGGCTGGCGGGCGCACCTGCGACGGTGTCGAGGCGCGCCACCGCCGATTTGAGCGGTGCCTCACCCTGGCCGCAAAACGTCTCGCTCATGATCAGGTCGGGCAGCGGCAGGCGTCGGCCCCAGCCATGCGTTTCGAGGTCCGGTTTCGGCGCGAACTCCGAGACACGACCGACGCAGAGATAGGCGATCGGCGTCACGTGATCGGGGATAGACAGCAGGCTGTTCAGCGCTTGCGCCTCGATGATGCTGACCCAGCCGACGCCAATGCCTTCAGCGCGCGCGGCCAGCCAGAAATTCTGCACCGCGCAGACCGTGCTGTAGAGATCCATTTCCGGGTTGTGCCAGCGCCCCAGCGGCGAGCCTTTCGAGCGCTCGCGGTCGCAGGTGATACAGATGTTGAATGCGCTTTCGCAAATGCCTTCGAGCTTGAGGTTGCGGTAGAGCGCCTGCCGGTCTGCCTCGATTGCCGGCAGTTCTTGCTCGCGCGCGGCAAGGAACAGGTCGCGCACCTTCGCCCGTCGCGCGGCATCGCGGATGACGATGAAATTCCAGGGTTGCATGAAGCCGACCGATGGCGCGTGGTGGGCGGCAAGCAGCAGCCGCGCCAGCACTGCATCGTCGATCGCCTCCGATGTAAAATGGCTGCGGACATCGCGCCGCGTGAACATGGCGCGATAAACCGCGTCACGCGCTATCTGATCAAATCCATCGCCCATTGGAGCGGTCATGGCTTCCGGCATCGCTTGTCCCCTTGCGATTGCAGCAGTTCAAATTCTCAGAGCGAACTTTGCGCGTCCAAGAGGACCCACATCGCTCTGATGTCATCCGCCTGACCATGCGGATGACGATGCCTGCCAGGCCGGTCTTCTGGCTCGGGATCAACCCGCGTCCGGTGCCTTCCCGTCATCGACAGTGGCATTTACCGGCGCGGTCCCCCTTACAGCGTTGGGCACGCCACGGAATTCAACCGTGTTCCCGATTCTCCCGCCGGAGCATTTGCAGCCAAGTGAAATCATTTGGCGTCGCAGAATGCGGCTAAAACAAACAGACCGGCAGGCACCAGGCAGTGGCGGCAACCTTACGCCGAAGCCCCAGCGCCGCCAATCCCCGCAGCGACGCCAATGGACGCAGGCGTGATTTTCCCCAGCGATCAAGCCGCTGCGCATGGCCATTACGGCGCCGGGGCACTAGATAGGGGAGATGGCTACCCGTCTCTACACGCACCCCATCTTTCTCGAACACATCACCCCGCCGGGTCACCCCGAGCGGCCCGACCGCCTGCGCGCCATCGAGCGCGTGCTCGACGACGAAGCTTTTGCCGCGCTCGACCGCGTCGAGGCACCGCAAGGCGACGAGGCGACGATCCTCTATGCGCATCCCGCCGATTTCGTCGCGCGTGTCCGCGCCGCCATCCCCCACGAAGGCATTGCCCACATCGACGCCGACACCACCGCCAGCCCGAAGAGCTGGCAGGCCGCGATCACGGCGATCGGCGCCGCCAACGCCGCCGTCGACGACGTCTTTGCGGGCCGCGCCGACAATGTCTTCGTCGCCGCCCGTCCGCCTGGCCACCATGCCGAAAAGACCACGGCAATGGGCTTCTGCTTCTTCAACACGGCCGCGATCGCTGCCCGCTACGCGCAGAAGAGGCACGGCGCCGAGCGTGTCGCCGTCGTCGACTGGGACGTGCATCACGGCAACGGCACGCAGGATATTTTCTGGGACGATCCGTCGGTGCTCTATTGCTCGACGCACCAGATGCCGTTGTACCCGGGCACCGGGGCGAAGAACGAGACCGGTGCCGGCAACATCGTCAACGCGCCGCTGGCGCCACAGACCGGCAGCGAGGTGTTTCGCGATGCCTTCCTGTCGCGCGTGCTGCCATCGCTCGACAATTTCGCCCCCGACCTGATCATCATTTCGGCCGGCTTCGACGCGCACCACCGCGACCCGCTGGCCGAGATCAATCTGACCGAGGACGATTTCGACTGGGCGACCGGCCAACTGATGCAGCGCGCCGCACGCCACGGCGGCAACCGGCTCGTCAGCCTGCTCGAGGGTGGCTACGATCTGCAAGGATTGGCATTTTCGGTCGCCGCCCATGTCGGGCGACTGATGAAAGGATGAATGATGAGCGGTGAGATCAACGAAGACGTCAAGGCGATGAGCTTCGAACAGGCACTCGACGCGCTGGAGAAGATCGTCGATGATCTGGAGCGCGGCGACGTGCCGCTCGACCAGTCGATCCGGATCTACGAGCGCGGCGAGGCGCTGAAGGCGCATTGCGACCGCTTGCTGAAGGCAGCCGAGGACAAGGTCGAGAAGATCAGGCTGTCGCGCGATGGCAAGCCGGTTGGAACCGAGCCGCTCGACGCGGACTAAGGCGCCCTCGCAGTCTTACCGATTTTTGGACACGATCATGATTGAGGATACAGTTCGTCCCGATTGAAACGGACAAGAGGAGGTTTGGAAACGATGTGCAGAAACATCAAGACCCTGTTCAATTTTGATCCGCCGGCAACCAACGACGAAGTCCGCGACGCGGCACTCCAGTTTGTTCGCAAGCTGAGTGGAACGACGCGGCCGTCGAAACAGAACCAGCATGCGTTCGATCATGCTGTCGAAGCCATCGCGGCATCGGCACGCGAATTGCTTGATTCCCTCGAAACCCACCAGCATCCGCGCAATCGCGAAGAGGTGGCGGCCAAACTAAGAGCAAAGGCCGCGATCCGCTTTGCCTGATGCGGCTGAGGCAGCCACCGAGCGCTGACCAGGAGAGTTCATGAGCTTCTTCCCGGGGAAAGACCCTGAGGCCGGCGATGCCTTCGCCAGCGACCAGATCGAGTTGATGGTCATCCCCAACGCCAAGGATATTGGCGGCTTCGAAGTGCGCCGCGCGTTGCCGACCGCCAAGAGGCGGCTGGTCGGGCCGTTCATCTTCTTCGACCGCATGGGCCCGGCCATCCTGCGCGCCGGCCAGGCGCTCGATGTCCGTCCGCACCCGCATATCGGCCTGTCGACCGTGACCTATCTGTTCGACGGCAAGATCCGGCATCGCGATTCGCTCGGCACCGAAATGGTGATCCAGCCCGGCGACGTGAACCTGATGACCGCGGGCCGTGGCATCGTCCATTCCGAGCGCACGCCACAGGAATTGCGCGGCGCGCCGATGTCCATCTCCGGCTTGCAGACTTGGCTGGCACTGCCCGATGGCAAGGAAGAGGTTGCGCCGGTGTTCGAGAACACAGCGGCGCTTCGGCTTCCCGAGATCGATGCCGACGGCGTCAGCGGGCGCGTCGTCATCGGTGATTTCCAGGGATTGCGGTCTCCGGTGCGGGCGGACTCCGAAACGCTCTACGCTGATTTGCGGCTGGCGCCCGGTGCCAGTGTCAAAATCCCGGCCGATGCGGAAGAGCGCGCCATCTATACGCTGGAAGGCGAGGTCTCGATTTCGGGCGACGTCTTTCCGGCGGAACGGCTGCTGGTGTTCCGCCCCGGCGACGAGATCGTCATATCATCGCTGACCGGGGCGCATTTCATGCTGTTCGGCGGCGCCTCGCTCGGTTCGAAGCGCTACATCTGGTGGAATTTCGTCTCCTCGTCCAAGGAGCGCATCGAGCAGGCCAAGCAGGAATGGAAGACCGGCCGCTTCGATATCGTTCCTGGCGATGAGAAGGAATTCATTCCGCTGCCGGAAGGCTGAGCGGATCGAGAGGCTGGCCGTCCGCGTCACCGACACGCATTTACTTTCGCCGGCCGGCGGCCTATCCCGCCGATGAACAGAAAGTCTGGGCCCACCGTGAACGCAACGCCGCATACGCCGCTTCTCGACAGGATTCGCATCCCGGCCGACCTGCGCACGCTGGCCGAGAGCGAATTGCCGCAATTGGCATCCGAGCTGCGCGCCGAACTGGTCGATGCCGTGTCCCGCACCGGCGGCCATCTTGGCGCCGGCCTGGGCGTGGTCGAACTGACAGTGGCGCTGCACTATGTTTTCAACACACCCGATGACCGGCTGATCTGGGATGTCGGCCACCAGGCCTATCCGCACAAGATCCTGACCGGACGCCGGGACCGCATCCGCACCTTGCGCCAGGAAGGCGGCTTGTCGGGCTTCACCCGCCGGGCCGAGAGCGAATACGACCCGTTCGGCGCCGCCCATTCCTCGACGTCGATATCGGCCGGCTTGGGCATGGCCGCCGCCCGCGACCTCTCAGGCGGCCGCAACAATGTCATTTCCGTCATCGGCGACGGCGCAATGTCGGCCGGCATGGCTTATGAGGCGATGAACAATGCCGGCGCGCTCGATGCCCGGCTCATCGTCATCCTCAACGACAACGACATGTCGATCGCGCCGCCGACCGGCGCCATGAGCGCCTATCTGGCGCGACTGGCTTCCGGCAAGACCTATGTCGGCCTGCGCGACTTCGGCAAGAAGCTGACCTCCTATCTCGGCAAGCGGGCCGATCGCGCCATCACGCGGGCGGTCGAGCATGCGCGCGGCTACGTCACCGGCGGCACTTTGTTTGAGGAACTCGGCTTCTATCACATCGGCCCTATCGACGGTCACAATCTGGAACATCTGATTCCGGTCCTGAAAAATGTCCGCGACAACGGCAAGGGCCCGGTGCTGATCCATGTCGTCACCCAGAAGGGCAAGGGCTATGCGCCGGCGGAAGCCGCCGCGGACAAGTATCACGGCGTCAACAAATTCGACGTCATCACCGGCGCGCAGGCCAAGGCGCCGGCCAACGCGCCGGCCTACACCAAGGTGTTCGCCGAAAGCCTGATCCAGGAGGGCCGCGAGGACGACCGCATCGTTGCCGTCACTGCCGCCATGCCGAGCGGCACCGGCCTTGACCTGTTCGGCGAGGTGTTCCCGTCAAGGACCTTCGATGTCGGCATCGCCGAGCAGCATGCGGTGACCTTTGCCGCCGGCCTGGCATCGGAAGGCTACAAGCCGTTCGCGGCGATCTATTCGACCTTCCTGCAGCGCGCCTACGATCAGGTCGTCCATGACGTCGCGATCCAGAAACTGCCCGTGCGTTTCCCCATCGATCGCGCCGGCTTCGTCGGCGCCGACGGCGCCACCCATTGTGGAGCGTTCGACACCACCTTCCTGGCAAGCCTGCCGGGCTTTGTGGTGATGGCGGCGGCCGACGAGGCGGAACTGCGCCACATGGTGCGCACCGCCGCCGGCTATGACGACGGGCCGATAGCCTTCCGCTATCCGCGCGGTAACGGCGTCGGCGTCGACATGCCGGAGCGCGGCTCGGTTCTCGACATCGGCAAAGGCCGCATCGTCCGGGAAGGCAGCAAGGTCGCCCTGCTGTCCTTCGGCACAAGGCTGCAGGATTGCCTTGCCGCCGCCGAGGAACTCGGCGCGGCCGGGCTTTCCACCACGGTTGCCGATGCCCGCTTCGCCAAGCCGCTCGACCAGGATCTGATCCGGAGGCTGGCTCGCTCGCACGAGGTTCTGGTCACCGTGGAGGAGGGCGCCATCGGCGGCTTCGCCAGCCATGTGCTGCAGCTCCTTGCCCAAGAAGGATTGCTGGAGAGCGGCCTGAAGGTACGCCCGCTGGTTCTGCCCGACGTGTTCGCCGATCACGCCAAGCCGGAAAAGATGTATGCCGACGCCGGACTCGACGCCGCCGGGATCGTGCGCACCGTTTTCACCGCCCTCGGCCACACGGTCCGCGCCCAGCGCGCCTGAATCAAAATCTGAACAGTCTGACTCAGTTTGCCGGCTTGATTTCATAACGCATTGTTAACGCTGCCGTTTGGCCTTTCGCTTACCGTGTCCCTTGGCCGTTTTTCAACGGCGCCCTGCTAGACAGCAGCCAGGCAGGGAGACAACGAAAATGAAGACGCTTCTGTGCGGCACGGCCCTCTTGGCCGTGATAGTGGTACCGGCTGCCGCCGAGACGCCCTACGACCGCAATCTTGAAAAGGCGGCGACAGGGATTGTCGCCGGCAAGATGGGCGGTATCCGCGGCGGCTTTTCCTACAAGCAGATGCCGCAGCTTGTGGTCGTGCCCAACGCCGCACCTCAGCCCGCTGTTACGACCGAGCATCCACGTGAACAGGCGTCGGGCAACCGGAACGATGGTCTGTCTCCGGCTATCGAGCGCCAGGTTCCGCGAACCATCTTCTAAAACCACATATCGCGCACGCAGCGACCATCGCGTGGCAAATCGTCGAAAGAGTCGAGGCCATCGAAATGGTCGATCGGCAGGTCGGCAACGGCTTCGGGTGGCGCCAGCCGCACATTGACGGCGATGCGTATTCGGCCAGAATCGCTGGCGCGCAAGCCGCGCCAGGCCAGCACACAGGCGCAGGTCGGGCAGAACAGGACTTCGAGCGACGGCGTGTCCTTTCCGGCGCGCCTATAGCTGGCCGTCGGCCCCGAAACGCGAATGCGCTCGTCGACATAATCATAGGCCCAGAGCGCGCCATAGCGGCGGCAAAGCGTGCAGTTGCAGGCGGTCACCGGGCCGGGATCGCCCTCCAGGGTCCAGTGGGTCGCGCCGCAGTGGCAGGTTCCCGTCAGCATTCGTTCTCCCCGGATTCCCCGATGGAGGCTGTCCCCGACGGCCATTTTGCCGGACCCGACGCGATGCGCGCAAGCCGCGGCTTGGCCCGCTGCTCCAGCCGTTCACGCACGACGTCACCCTGTTCCGTGTAATGTCCTTGCCTTCATCGCGGGCTTTCGCCAGAGAAGGCCGATGAATTCGCCTCTGCCAGCCAGCACACGCCAGCGGCTCGACGACCTGCTCGTCCAGCGTGGGCTGTTTGCCAGCCGTTCGCGCGCCCGTGACGCGGTCGAGCGTGGCACGGTGACGGTTGACGGCGCAATTGCCCGCAAGCCCGGCCAGAACGTTTCGCCGCAATGCCTCGTTGTCATCGACGATCCGGCGCAAGGCTATGTTTCGCGCGCGGCGCTCAAACTGATCGGCGGGCTAGACCATTTCGGCCTCGACCCCGCCGGCCGCGAGGCCCTCGACATCGGCGCCTCGACAGGCGGTTTCACCCAGGTATTGCTCGAACGCGGCGCGTCCCATGTCACGGCCATCGATGTCGGCCACGGCCAGATGCATCCTGATGTCGGCGGTGATCCGCGCGTAACCGTGATCGAAGGCCTGAACGCACGCGATCTCACCGCCGCCGATCTTGCCGGCCACAGTCCGGATTTCATCGTTTCCGACGTCAGTTTCATCTCGCTGAAACTTGCGCTGCCGCCGGCGCTTGCTCTTGCGAGGCCCGGCGCCGGCGCGGTCTTTCTGGTCAAACCGCAATTCGAGGCGGGTCGCGAGGCGATCGGCAAGGGCGGTCTGTTGAAGGACCCCTTCGATGCCGCCCGTGTCGCGGGCCTGCTGCAGGATTGGCTGGATGCCGTTCCCGGCTGGCGCTCGCTCGGCCTGCATCTGTCGCCGATCGAAGGTGGCGACGGCAATCGCGAATTCCTGCTCGGTGGGATCAAGGACCGATGAGCGCACGCTTCACAATACGAAAGCTCGGATCGCAGGGCGACGGCATCGCCGAAACCGAAAGCGGCGATCTGTTCATTCCCTTCACGCTGCCGGGCGAGACCGTCACCGCCGCGCGCGAAAGGGATCGCGCCACGCTGATGGCGGTGCTGGAGGCCTCGCCGCTGCGCGTCGACCCTGCCTGCCGCCATTTCACCGAATGCGGCGGTTGTGCCCTCCAGCATTTCGAGACCGAAGCCTATCGCGGGTGGAAACGCGAAAAGGTGGTGCACGCATTGAAGGGCATCGATTGCGAGATTGGCGAACTGGTCGCCTGCGCGCCGCGATCGCGCCGCCGTGTCGTGCTTGCCGCCCGGCGCACTGAAACAGGCATGTTGCTCGGCTTCAATCGCCATCTGTCGCCGGAAATCATCTCGATATCCGAATGTCCGATCTCGCTGCCGGAGATCGTCGCCGCGCTCGGCCCGTTGAAGGCGCTGGCCGGATTGATATGTGCCACCACCAAATCATTCCGGATGGCGGTCACCGTGACGGCTTCGGGCCTCGACGTCGCGGCGCACGACCCCGGCAAGCTCGGCGAACACCAGCGCCGTATCGCTTCCAATTTTGTCATTGCGCAGGGCTTTGCCAGATTGTCCATCGACGACGAGATCGTCATCGAGCCGAGGAAGCCTGTCGTCATGTTCGGCAGCGTCGCGGTCGCCGTGCCGCCGGGCGCCTTCCTGCAGGCGACCGAGGCAGCCGAACAGACAATGGCCGAGATCGTCGGCGGACATCTGAAGCGTGCGAAAAAGGTCGCCGACCTTTTTGCCGGTTGCGGCAGCTTCGCCTTGCGGCTGGCCGCGAAGTCGGAGGTGCACGCGGTCGAAGGCGATGCGGCCGCACTCTCGGCGCTCGACCGGGGTTCCCGCTTCGCGACCGGCATCAAGCGGGTGACGGGCGAACGCCGCGACCTGTTTCGCCGGCCACTGACGTTCAAGGAGTTGAACGCCTTCGACGGCCTTGTCTTCGATCCGCCGCGCGCCGGCGCCGAGGATCAGTCGAAGCAGATCGCCCGCTCGGATGTCCCGTTCGTTGCCGCGGTGTCCTGCAATCCGGTGACGCTGGCTCGCGACCTGCGCATCCTCATCGATGGCGGCTACAGCTTGAAAAGCGTGACGCCCATCGACCAGTTCCTGTGGTCTCCTCACGTCGAAGCGGTCGCCTTGCTGGAAAGGCCGAAGAGGCGGCGGTAGTTCACGACCGCCGGTTCGCAGGAAATTTCTGAAGCCTCTGTTCTTTCGACCAAATTGTGCCCTAAAGCCGCCTTTGTGCGGGTTCCTAATTTCGCATCTTTGGGAAACATTTCGGCCCATTCGCCGTTACTAATATGAACCGATGGCGATAACGGACATGCAGACCCTTCAGAAATTCACCGGCCTCATCATCGTTCTTATCTTTTTCGCGGTCAGCTCCTCGACCGGAGCCCTCGCGCAAGGTGAAAAGCGCTTGGCGTTCGTCATCGGCAATGGCGCGTATCAGGCCGGCGAGCTCGCGACCGCCGCCAATGATGCGGGCCTGATCGCGCAGACCTTGCAGGCGGCCGGGTTCGATGTGGTCGGGGCGCGCGATGTCGATCAGGAATCGCTGCGCGGCGCATTGCGCGATTTCCTCGGCAAGGTCTCCGCCGCCGGTCCCGACGCGATTGTCTTCGTCTATCTCGCCGGCCACGGCGTGCAGTTCGAAGGCGAGAATTACTACTTGCCGATCGATGCCCAGATTGCCAGTCCAGCCGACGTGCCGCTTCAGGCGATGCGGCTCTCCGATGTCACCAAATCGCTGGCCGGATTGCCGACGAAGGTCAACATCGTCGTGCTTGACGCGGCGCGGCCAAATCCCTTCCCGAAGTGGAAAGAGCCGCTGGCCGGCGGCCTTGCGTTGGTCGATCCCGACCCGAACATGCTGATTGCCTTCAACGCCGCTCCCGGAACGGTCGCGCCCGAAGGCAAAGGCCCCTACGGTGCCTATGCCCAGGCGCTGGCCGAGATGATACGCCAAGGCGGATTGTCGCTTGACGACGTGTTCGACCGCACACGATTGCGTGTCAACGAGGTGACGCAAGGTGCGGAAGTGCCGTGGAACGCCTCGAAAATCGTCACGCCTTTCGTCTTCTTCGACCGCGCTGCGGACGCGCCCGCGCCCAAGGTCTCGGAGGCCGACTCCCGGTCCAATCGAACCAGGGCGATCCGCGATTTCAATGCTCATGACGCCTATGTCGCGGCTCTCGATCGCGACACGATGCGCGGCTACGAGGATTTCCTCGTCACTTATCCACACGATCCGATGGCCAAGCGCGTGCGCGCCATCATCGCCGCGCGGCGCGAGGCGATCACGTGGCGTGAGACCTGGCTGCAGGACACCCCGGAAGCCTATTGGTCTTATCTGCGACGCTATCGGCATGGTCCGCATGCCTGGGACGCGCGCTGGCGGCTCGAGCATTTCGACGCTGCGCTGGAACCGCCGGAGGAATTCACCGTCTATGACTATGATTTGCCGCCGCCGCCGGAGGAGGAAATCGTCTACGTCGACAGGCCGGTGCTCTATTTCGACGATCCCGATTTCGACTTCGAGCCGCCACCGCCGATCGCGGTGATCTTCCTGCCGCCGCCGCCGCCGGAATTCGTCGTGTTGGAAGCGCCTCCGCCGCCGGTTGACGTCTTCGTCCTGCCGACACCGGTATTCGTGCCGATACCTGTGTTTATCAATCCGCCGCGTCACATCGTGCCGCCGCCGAACGACATCATCTTCAACAACATCCACAACACGACCGTCATCAACAACATCAACACGACGATCAAAAACGAGACCATCAATCACAATGCTCAGGGTGGCCTCACGACAGGCCAGAAGACGGCCGGAGGCACGGTTGGGGCCGGCCCGGCTGCACTGGCGGCCAGGGTCGCGCTGCCGCCGCTGCGGAAAAAGAGAGTGGCCATGTCCGGTCAGGCCCCGTCCAATCAGCAACAGGGCGGCTTGCCGCCGAAGCCTGGCCAACGTGTGATACAGGGCCAGCAACCTGATGCAGCGACTCCGCTGTCGAAGACCTTGTCGACCGGTAAGCTTGAAACCGATCACGCCCTGCCAGGAGCCAACGGTAGAAAGCTGCCGCTCATCAACGGTAGGCCGGCGCTGAACGACGAGAATTTGCCCAGCAACAAGTCCAGGAAGCAGCTTGGCAAGCAAGGCATCGTTGGCCGCAACCAAGAGGCGACTGGAAATGCCGGTGCAGCTGTTACCGGAGAGCAGGGCACAGCTCGGCAGAACGGCAAGAAGTTCCGCAAGCTGCCGACCGTCAACGGTGCTCCGGCCGAAAATCGGCCTGGCGTGCAGGAGCGGCTCAGGAAGAACAATCCGGAGCTGTTCTCCAACCAAGGTCAAGGCCCGGCCAGCGGAAACGACAGGAGCAGGAAGCTCCGCAGACTGCCGACCGTCAACGGTGAGCCAACCGACAACGGACCGGGCGTGCAGAAACGGTTCAGCAGGAACAATCCGGCGGTGTTCTCCGACGAGAATCAGGGCTCCGCCAGCAGGAACGACAGGGGCAGGACGTTGCGCCGGCTGCAGAACAGCGAACAGGGGGCCGCCGGCCCGCAGGTTAACGTCCAGCGCAACCTCAAGATCAGGCCGAACGAGAATGCGCAGCGTCAGTTGAGACAGGAAAGGCCTAACGAGCAGGTGCTCCGGCCGCAGAGATCGGAGCCGAAGCCGGAATTCCGGGCGCAGCCGAGACAGCAGATGCAAGAGCGGCGTCTCCCGCAGGAGCAGCCGCCACAGCAGCTCAAGAAAAAGCCGTCTTGCGGAAAGCAGGGCGAACCGGCCTGCAACCAGTAGGCTGCCGCGGCCGGGAGTCGCCCTTTCCGTTCGCGGGGCGAACATCCTTGCTCGTTGCCAGACAGGGGGCCTCTGGTGTGGCGCATCAGCCCGTCAAAGGCGATCGCTCCGGCCGCTCAGATTACGCGCTTGGCGGCATCCGTCAGGTTTTCGGCGTGCCGCCTCGCTGGTTGACTGACTGCCAGACATTCGGATTCTGCTGCGACTGACGTTTCAGAAAGTAGTAGCCGGTCGCGTTCCAGGGCCTGATTTCGTCGACCATATTGTCCAGGACGAGATCGCCTTTGTCGGTTTTCACCGTCAGGATGGTGTGGCCTTCATTGCTGAGGTCGCGCACGACCGTCATCAGCAGCGCCTGTCTGGGAAATCCAGCCTCCTGAAGGAGCTTGCGTTTGTAGAGTGCGTAGATCTTGCAATCGCCCTTGCCGTCAACCGGGTAATCCCAATGGTCCGCCATCGTGCCCCAGTGATCGAAATTGCTGACGGGTTTGATGGCGCTGTTCGCCTTCTGATTTATCCGCTTGAGGATGCGGAGGTTCCGTGCTGTCAGCTTGACATTCGCGGCCGGCAGAGCGGGCACCTTGCACTCTTTTGGCCGGCGATGACAGAAGTCGATCCAACCGTAGGGGACGCCGGTGCTTCCACCCACGGCGGCGGCAGAAGATTGCGTCGATCGCGCCTTGAACCACGTCGACTGTGCTGCCGCCGGACTGGCTTGCAGTGCTGTCGCGCCAATCAACGAAACGAAGCCAAGCAGGAAAGACGAAGTCAGGACAGGCCGCATTGCCAAACCACCACCGCAACGAGGAACTGGTGCTGCGTTCGTGCGCAAAAGGCAGCCCAAGCAGTCAAAGACCTAATAATGTCTTAATGTGGATTGTGTTCGCTTCAAGGTCGCGGCCGGGATTCAGGTTGGGAACGCCGGCATCAGCCTGTCGCTGAGAGAATACGCTCGACGAAGGCAGGCACCATCCGTGTCGCCGGCCGCTCGATCTGTTCGTCGAAGTTCTATCGCCACGAACAGGTCGAAACGCGTCAGCGCTTCGTCGATCTCTTCCGAACGGCGCCGAGCCTCAAACCCGGGTGCCGCCGACCGTCATCTGGTTCATCCTCAGATGCGGCTGGCCGACGCCGACCGGCACGCCCTGGCCGGCCTTGCCGCACATGCCGATGCCATTGTCGAGCTTCATGTCGTTGCCGACCATCGAGACGCGGTGCATGGCGTCAGGTCCGTTGCCGATCAGCATCGCGCCCTTGATCGGCTGCGTCACCTTGCCGTTCTCGATCATGTAAGCCTCGGTGCAGCCGAACACGAATTTGCCCGACGTGATGTCGACCTGGCCGCCGCCGAAGGACACGGCATAGATGCCGTTCTTGACCGAGGCGATGATCTCGTCCGGCTCCATGTCGCCCGAGGTCATGTAGGTGTTGGTCATGCGCGGCATCGGCTGGTGCGCATAGCCTTCGCGCCGGCCATTGCCGGTGGCTTTCATGCCCATCAGACGCGCGTTCTGCCGGTCCTGCATGTAGCCGACCAGCTTGCCGTCCTCGATCAAAACGTTGCGGGCCGAAGGCGTGCCTTCATCGTCGACAGTGAGCGACCCGCGCCGCTCGGCGATGGTGCCGTCGTCGACGACGGTGACGCCCTTGGCGGCCACCTGCTGCCCCATCAGGCCGGCGAAGGCCGAGGTCTTCTTGCGATTGAAATCGCCTTCCAGCCCGTGCCCAACGGCTTCGTGCAGCATCACGCCCGGCCAGCCGCTGGACAGCACGATGTCGAAAGTGCCCGCCGGGGCCGGGATCGCCTCGAGGTTGACCAGCGCCTGCCTGAGCGCCTCCCTGGCGGCGTGCTTCCAGCTGTCCTCGACCAGGAAGTCGCCGAACGCCTTTCGCCCGCCCATGCCATAGGAGCCGCTCTCCTGGCGGTCGCCATCGCCGACGACGACCGAGACGTTGACGCGGACCAGCGGCCTGATATCGCGCACCACCTGGCCGTCGGCGCGCACGATCTCGATATGCTGCCAGGATGCGGCGATCGAGGCCGTCACCTGGCGCACGCGTGGATCCTCGGCGCGCAGCCAGGCGTCGATTTCCTGCAGCAGCTTCCCCTTGGCCTCGAAGGAAGGCGAGGGGATCGGGTTCTCGTCGCCGTAGAGATGGCGGTTGGTGCGGGCGGGGGCCGCGGCAAGCGTGCCGGAATACCCACCCTTGACGGTCGACACGGCATTGGCCGCGCGCAGCAGCGACGCCTCGGACAGGTCGCTGGAATGAGCGTAGCCGCTGGCTTCGCCGGCGACCGCACGCAGGCCAAAGCCCTGGTCGGTGTTGAAATTGGCGGTCTTTAGCCGGCCGTTGTCGAACATCAGCGCCTCGCTCTCGCTGTATTCGAGGAAAAGCTCGCCGTCGTCGGCGCCCTTGATGGTGTCGGCGACGATCTGCTTGATGCGGTCGTCTGAAATGTCGAATTGGCCGATCAGGCTGTTCATGGCGCGTCCGTCCGTGGGATGATTGCTTTCCCCCGATGTAGGCGTGAAGCCGCGCCCGCACAATCGGCAATGAAGATCAGCGCCGACGAATGACATCGTCCGCTCGATGGCAAGGCATGCATCCGGGGTCGGCAAAAGCCGCGTCCAGGTCTGGTTCAGCGCGAGGCCGCGATCAGGGCAGGGCGGCGAAACCCTCGGCGAAACCCTTGAGGTCGACCGGGATGCCGATGCCTTCCTCAGGCGTCTGGAAGACGATGAACGTTGCCGACGTGCCGGTCTTCAGCGTGTCGAGCAGGGGCTTTTCGAGAATGACCTCGGCATAACACCCGTCCTGGAAGCAGCGCACGAAATAGGCGCGGCCGATGTCCTTGCCGTCGACGTTGAGACCGAGGCCGTTCGGCAACAGCACGCCGAGCGGCGCCAGCACGCGCAGGATCTCGGCCTTGTTGTCGGCGGTGCGCAGCACGACGACCGAAAGCCCCATCTCCGGACGGTCCTCGGCGACGACGTTCTGCATCATCACGCATTGTTCCGAGGTCGCGCCGGCCGGCGTGTCGCAGATGATCGACCATGCGCCATGCGTCGACTTGACCGTGCCGCTCGGCTGGGCCGCATTGGCCTGCCCGGCGACGAACAGACCGGCCGCCGACAGGACGGCGAGAAACATGGCGTTTGCCAGGGTTCTCGAAAGTCTCAGTCGCGTATGCCTCAGTCTCGAAAGCCAAGAGTTCATGACGGCTCCATTGCGAATCACGGCACTTTAAGCTGCGCCAATGCCAAGTAAAGGACGAGACCGCGGCCGGACTGTCCCGAAACAGGCAATACAGCGCTTTTCCCTGTCAAATTCGCCTGAATTACGACGCTCTGCGGGCTCCGCCAGCGTAGGGCGGACAGCCCGCCGAACATACGCGATTCGCCACCATCGCCATTGCCTTCGAAGAGCCATGTCAGCTTGCGCGCAAAAATGCCGCACGGTTTCGACCGCTCCTTTCTTGCGGAGGGAAAAAGAGTATGGTTTGAACCACCTTGAGACTGTCGGGATTCCCGTCCCGGCATTGTTCGTTATTCTCGTTGGCGCAGCCGCGAGGAACTGGGAGACGAAGAGGGCGATGAGAAATTTCCTAGCTGGCGCCAGGTTTCTAGCAAGTGCCAAGTTTCTGAGTGCTTGTGCCGCCGCCACGATTTTTGCCGGCACATCCGCCCAAGCCGACCAGCCCGTGGAGTGGGAGACCACCTTCCAGGCGCCGGCGACCGACATGATGCGGCAGATCGAGTGGTTCGGAAACTACACGATGTGGTTCATCGTTCCGATCACCATCCTGGTGCTCCTTCTCCTCGCCTACTGCATCGTGAGGTTTCGCGCGAGCGCCAACCCGGTTCCCTCCAAGACCAGCCACAACACGCTGATCGAGGTGATCTGGACCGTCGGTCCGGTCGTCATCCTGCTTTGCCTGGCCATTCCCTCGTTCCAGCTCTTGACCGCGCAATATACGCCGCCGGAAGAGGCCAAGCTGACAGTCAAGGCGACCGGCAACCAGTGGAACTGGGACTACGAATACCAGACCGACAACACGCTCGCCTTCAACTCCGCGATCCTCCAGGACGGCGACCGCGCCAAGGCCGGCAAGGAAGACCGCAAGGTCTATCCGCGCCTGCTCGCCGTCGACAACGAACTGGTGGTGCCGGTCAACACCATGACCCGCGTGCTCGTCACCGCGACCGACGTGATCCACTCCTTCGCCATGCCGTCCTTCGGCATCAAGATCGACGCCATTCCAGGCCGTACCAACGAGACCTGGTTCAAGGCGGAAAAGGAAGGTCTCTACTATGGCCAGTGCTCGCAGCTCTGCGGCAAGGACCATGCCTTCATGCCGATCGCCATCCGTGTCGTCTCGGATGCGCAGTTCAAGACGTGGCTGGCGGCAGCCAAGACCGATCTGCCGGGCGCCAACAAGACGCTCATGGCCGAGGTCGATGGCCAGAACAAGGTAGCGGCCGCCGGCAATTGATGCCGCGGTTTAGCAAGATTTAGGGAACGGAGCGGAACATGGCAGACGCTGCAGCTCACGACGGGCACGACCACAAGCCGTATCATGGCTGGGTGCGGTGGGTTTATTCGACCAACCACAAGGACATCGGTACGCTCTACCTGATCTTCGCGATCATGGCCGGTATCATCGGCGGCGCGCTGTCGGTCGCCATCCGCATGGAGCTGCAGGAGCCTGGCATCCAGATCTTCAGCGGCCTGGCGCAGATGGTCTACGGCATGAACGGTGACGCCGCGGTCGACGGCGGCAAAAGCATGTACAATGCCTTCGCCACCGCGCACGCCCTGATCATGATCTTCTTCATGGTCATGCCGGCGCTGATCGGCGGTTTTGCCAACTGGATGGTGCCGATCATGATCGGTGCGCCGGACATGGCGTTCCCGCGCATGAACAACATTTCGTTCTGGCTGCTGCCGCCGGCCTTCATCCTGCTGCTCACCTCGATGTTCGTGCCGAGTGCGCCGGGCGCCTACGGCGTTGGTGGCGGCTGGACGCTCTACCCACCCCTCTCGACCTCGGGTCAGCCCGGTCCGGCCATGGATCTGGCGATCCTGTCGATCCACATCGCCGGCGCCTCCTCGATCCTCGGTGCCATCAATTTCATCACCACGATCTTCAACATGCGCGCCCCTGGCATGACGCTGCACAAGATGCCGCTGTTTGCCTGGTCGGTGCTGGTCACTGCGTTCCTGTTGCTGCTGTCCCTGCCGGTTCTGGCCGGCGGCATCACCATGCTGCTCACCGACCGCAATTTCGGCACCACCTTCTTCGCTCCCGATGGCGGCGGCGATCCGCTGCTGTTCCAGCACCTGTTCTGGTTCTTCGGCCATCCGGAAGTCTACATCCTGATCCTGCCGGGTTTCGGCATCATCAGCCATATCGTCTCGACCTTCTCGAGGAAGCCAGTGTTCGGTTACCTCGGCATGGCTTACGCCATGGTCGCGATCGGCGCCGTCGGCTTCATCGTCTGGGCGCACCACATGTACACGACCGGCCTGTCGCTCGACACGCAGCGTTATTTCGTCTTCGCCACCATGGTCATCGCCGTGCCGACGGGCGTGAAGATCTTCTCCTGGATCGCAACGATGTGGGGCGGGTCGATCTCGTTCAAGACGCCGATGCTGTGGGCGCTGGGCTTCATCTTCCTGTTCACCATCGGCGGCGTCACCGGCGTCCAGCTGGCCAATGCCGGCCTCGACCGGTCGCTGCATGACACCTATTTCGTCATTGCCCACTTCCACTACGTGCTGTCGCTGGGCGCGGTGTTCGCCATCTTCGCCGGCTGGTACTACTGGTTCCCGAAGATGACCGGCTACATGTACTCGCCCGTCATCGCCAACACCCACTTCTGGGTCACCTTCGTCGGCGTCAACCTGATCTTCTTCCCGCAGCATTTCCTCGGCCTCGCCGGCATGCCGCGCCGCACCATCGACTATCCCGATGCGTTTGCGGGCTGGAACTATGTGTCGTCCATCGGTTCTTATATCTCGGCCGTCGGCGTCCTGATCTTCCTCTACTGCGTGTTCGAAGCCTTCCAGAAGAAGCGGGTGGCCGGCGCCAATCCGTGGGGCGAGGGTGCAACGACGCTCGAATGGCAGCTGCCTTCGCCGCCGCCCTTCCACCAGTGGGAGCAGTTGCCGAAGATCAAGTAAGGCGGCTTCCCCTCGAATGCGAAACCGCCGGTCCGCCGGCGGTTTTGGCCAACGGAATAATGGACTTCAGTACGCATGGCCCTAGTCGACGAAACCAGCATTGACGAAGCGGGCTTCCGCATGTCGGAAGCGACGGCGGGCGATTTCTTCGCACTCCTGAAGCCGCGCGTCATGTCGCTGGTGGTGTTCACCGCCTTTGTCGGGCTGGTCGCCGCACCGGTGACCATCAATCCGCTGCTGGCGGTGATAGCCATCCTGGCAATTGCGATCGGGGCTGGCGCCTCCGGTGCCCTCAACATGTGGTACGACGCCGACATCGACGCGGTAATGACCAGGACCGCCAGCCGCCCGGTCCCGTCGGGCCGTATCCAGCCGCACGAGGCGCTCAGCTTCGGCCTGGTGCTTTCGGTCCTGTCGGTGATGACGCTCGGCGTGCTGGTCAACTGGCTGGCCGCCACGCTGCTGGCCTTCACCATCTTCTTCTATGCCGTCGTGTACACGATATGGCTGAAACGCTCGACGCCGCAGAACATCGTCATCGGCGGTGCCGCGGGCGCCATTCCTCCGGTGATCGGCTGGGCTGCGGTGACCGGGTCGGTCAGTTTCGAAAGCATCATCCTGTTCCTAATCATTTTCCTTTGGACGCCGCCGCATTTCTGGGCGCTTGCGCTGTTCAAGTCCGAGGACTATGGCCGCGCCGGCATCCCGATGATGCCGAACGTCGCAGGTCATGCATCGACCCGTCGTCAGATTTTCGCCTATGCATTGGTGCTGGCCCCAGTTGGCGTGCTGCCCTGGCTGCTCGGCTACACGACGCCATTCTATGGCGTGGCCGCTCTGCTGCTGGGCGCTGGTTTCGTCTGGTATGCCTGGAAAGTGCTTGGCATGGCCGACGATGACCGCGCCATGAAGCCGGCCAAGGCCCTGTTCGCCTATTCGCTGCTCTATCTCTTCGCCATCTTCGCCGCCTATCTGGCCGACAGTGTCGTCGAACGCGCGCTTGCCATGGGTGGGGCATGACCATGGTCGAGAAAGAACTCGAGACGGTCACCCTGACCGAGCGCCAGAAGAAGGCCCAGCGCAGCCGTTCCATTGCGATTGGCGTGGCGCTGGCTCTGCTGGTCGTGATTTTCTACATCGCGACGATCGTGAAGTTCGGCCACAATTTGTCGGGCAAGATGTGATGAGCGCCGAGACGCCCAGAAAGACGGCGGGCAAGACCAGCAACCGCGTCGTCGCGGCTGTCTGCCTCGCCTTCTTCACCGGCATGATCGGCATGGCCTATGCAGCCGTGCCGCTGTACAAGATGTTCTGCCAGGCGACTGGTTATGGCGGCACGACGCAGCGTGTCGAGAAGCAGTATGCCGGCCGCGTGCTTGACCGCGAGATCACCGTCCGCTTCGATGCCAACATTGCCGGCGTGCCGTGGGAGTTCCAGCCGGTCCAGCGCTCGATGACCATGAAGATCGGCGAGACCGTGCAGGCACATTATCAGGCCACCAACAAGTTCGATCGCCCCGTCACCGGCCGCGCCACGTTCAACGTGCAGCCGGAACTGGCGGGCCCTTACTTCAACAAGGTCGAATGCTTCTGCTTCACCGATACGACGCTGAAGCCCGGCGAGACGCTGGACATGCCGGTCCTGTTCTATGTGGATCCCGACATCGTGAACGTGCCGGAACTGAAGGACATCAAGACGATCACGCTGTCCTATACGATGTTCCCGGTCGAGAAGAACAAGCCGGTCGCCTCCTCGGAGCCGGCCAAGGGCAATAGCAAGACAGTTTCAGATACCGAAGGAAATCTCGGGGGTTGATATGGCAGACGCGCACGCAAAACCACACCATGACTACCATCTCGTCGACCCGAGCCCGTGGCCTTTCCTGGGATCGGTCGGGGCGCTTGTCACCGCTTTTGGCGGTGTCTGCCTCATGGAATACCTGAAGGGCGGTTCCTTCCCGATCTTCGGCTTCAACATTGCCAATCCTTGGCTGTTCTTCATCGGCATCGTGATCGTGCTGTACACCATGTTCGCCTGGTGGTCGGACACGATCAAGGAAGCGCATGAGGGCCACCACACGCGCGTCGTGTCGCTGCACCTGCGCTACGGCATGATCATGTTCATCGCCTCGGAGGTGATGTTTTTCGTCGCCTGGTTCTGGGCCTATTTCGATGCCAGTCTTTTTGCCGGTGAGGTGCAGAACTACGCGCGCCACACGTTTACCGGTGGTGTCTGGCCGCCGAAGGGCATGGAGGTTCTCGATCCCTTCCACCTGCCGCTTTACAACACCGTCATCCTGCTGCTGTCGGGCACCACGGTCACCTGGGCGCATCACTCGCTCATCCATGGCGACCGCAAGGGGCTGGTCAACGGCCTCGTGCTGACCGTCGGCCTCGGCATGCTGTTCACCATGGTGCAGGCCTACGAGTACATGCACGCGCCGTTCGGCTTCAAGGATTCCATCTACGGCGCCACCTTCTTCATGGCGACCGGCTTCCATGGCTTCCATGTCATCATCGGCACCATCTTCCTGCTGGTCTGCCTGATCCGCGCGATGAAGGGCGACTTCACCCCCAAGCAGCATTTCGGCTTCGAGGCGGCCGCCTGGTACTGGCACTTCGTCGACGTGGTCTGGCTGTTCCTGTTCGCCTCGATCTACGTCTGGGGATCGGTCGGCGCGGTGATCGAGGGCCACTGATCCAGCCTTTGGGATTTCGATTTGGGGAAGGCGGTCGCGGCAACGTGGCCGCCTTCTTCTTTTCGGCGCTATGATTGTCGTGGTGGGGCTGGCTGCTTCAATTGGTCGACTGGACCGACGGCTGCATTGCGGTTACGGACTCCGACATGGACGAAATCTGGGCAATGGTGGCCGATGGGACGCCGATCGATGTCGAGCAATGACCATGAATGAAGACAACCATGAGTGAAGATAGGGCGATCTGGCCTCCGATCGATCCGATTTCGGCCGGCCTGCACGGCCGTTGCCCGCGCTGCGGCGAGGGGCGGCTGTTTTCCGGCTTCCTCACCGTCGGCAAGCGCTGCGTCAATTGCGGCCTCGACTATTCCTACGCCGATGCCGGCGACGGGCCGGCGGTGTTCGTCATCCTGATCATCGGCTTCATCATCGTCGGGCTGGCGCTCTGGGTTGAAGTGACGCTGAGCCCGCCGCTCTGGCTGCATCTGCTGATATGGATCCCGCTCGCCCTGGTGCTGTGCCTGACGGCGCTTCGCTTGATCAAGGGCGTGCTGCTCACCCTGCAATACCGCAACAAAGCGGCCGAGGGTCGGCTGGATCGCGGCGAATGAGCGAAGCTTCCGCCAAGGCCGGCGGCCGTTCGCGGCCGAGATCGGCGCTGTTGATCGCCCTTGGCCTTGTGCTGTTCTTCATCCTGCTGGCGCTCGGCACCTGGCAGGTCCAGCGCCTGCACTGGAAGGAAGGCCTGCTGCAGACCATCGACCAGCGCACCCATTCGGCGCCGTTGCCGCTGGCAGAGGTCGAGAAGGAATTCGCCTCGACCGGCGACGTCGACTACACGCCGGTCACGGTCACCGGCACTTTCCTGCATCCCGGCGAACGGCACTTCTACGCGACCTGGGAAGGGGATGCCGGCTTCAACGTCTACACGCCGCTGGCCCTCGACGATGGCCGTTTCGTTCTGATCAACCGTGGCTTTGTGCCCTACGACCTCAAGGATGCCGCCAAGCGTGCCAAGGGACAGCCAACGGGCAAGGTCACGGTCACCGGGCTTGCTCGCAACCCGCTGTCGGCAAAGCCCTCGATGATGCTTCCCGACAATGACGTGGCCAAGAACATCTTCTACTGGAAGGACCGCGACGTCATGGCCGCGAGCGCCGGCCTGCCGGCTGGGTTCAAGCTGGTGCCGATCTTCATCGATGCCGACAAGACGCCTAACCCCGGCGGCCTGCCGGTCGGAGGCGTCACCATCATCGACCTGCCGAACAGCCATCTGCAATATGCTGTCACCTGGTACGGGCTCGCCGCCGCGCTTGCCGCCATACTCGTCCTGCGGCTTCGCCGGCCCGCGAAAGAGGACTGAACGCGAGCGACGCCCCCTTTCTACACAGACCCTTGACAGGGCGGGGGTGGGCACCTCATTTCGGCGCTGACGAACCGGCAGGATTTAATGCTTCACACAACCGCCAAGCCTCCTCTGACGATCCGGCTCTGCCAGCCGCGCGGTTTTTGCGCGGGCGTCGACCGTGCCATCCAGATTGTCGTGCTGGCACTGAAGAAATATGGCGCGCCGGTCTATGTCCGCCACGAGATCGTGCACAACCGCTACGTCGTCGAGGGGTTGCAAAGCCTTGGCGCCGTGTTCATCGAGGAACTTTCCGAAATCCCGGCCGAACATCGGCAGTCGCCCGTCGTCTTTTCGGCGCACGGCGTGCCCAAGTCGGTGCCGGCGGACGCGCAGGCGCGCAACCTGTTCTATCTCGATGCAACCTGTCCGCTGGTCTCCAAGGTCCACAAACAGGCGATGCGGCATCAGCGGCTTGGCCGCCACGTTCTGCTGATCGGCCATGCCGGGCACCCCGAGGTGATCGGCACCATGGGACAGTTGCCGGAAGGCGCGGTAACGCTGATCGAGACCGAGGCCGATGCCGCCCGGCTTGTGCCGGCCGATCCCGAGGCACTCGGTTTCGTCACCCAGACAACGCTCTCGGTCGAGGATACTGCCGGTATCATCCGCGCGCTGCAGGAACGCTTTCCGGACCTGCAGGCGCCGGCGGCGGAATCGATCTGCTATGCCACCACCAACCGCCAGGAAGCGGTAAAGGACACGGCCCCCGGTGCTGACCTCTATCTGATCGTCGGCGCTCCCAATTCCTCGAATTCGCGCCGCCTCGTCGAAGTTGCCGAACGCGCCGGCGCCGCCATGTCGCTTCTCGTGCAGCGCGCCGCCGAAATTCCGTGGAATGACATCGGCAGCATTTCGACGCTTGGCCTGTCGGCGGGAGCATCGGCGCCGGAGATCATCGTCGACGAGATCATCGACGCGTTCCGTCAGCGTTTCGATGTGACCATCGACCTGGCCATCACGGCCACCGAAACAGAGGATTTTCCGGTCATGCGGGTATTGCGCGATGTCGAACTGACGCCGGCCGACATGGCCTTCGTCAACGGGGCCGCGTGAACGGCCATGGCGGTGTACACCGACGTTGCGGAGGGCGAACTCGGCGCTTTCCTGAAGCACTATCCGGTCGGCGACCTCCTGTCCTATAAGGGCATCGCCGAAGGTACCGAGAATTCGAACTTCCTGCTGCACACCTCCAGCGGTTCCTACATCCTGACGCTCTATGAAAAGCGGGTCGAGAAGGCGGACCTGCCGTTTTTCCTTGGGCTGATGGGCCACCTCGCCAACAAGGGGGTGTCCTGCCCGTTGCCGGTTACCGCGCATGACGGCAGCGTCATCGGCACGCTGGCCGGCCGGCCGGCGGTCATCATCACCTTCCTCGAAGGGCTTTCGCTGCGGCGACCGGCCGCGACCCATTGCGCCGAGGTTGGCAAGGCGCTGGCCGCGCTGCATCTGGCCGGCGCCGATTTCTCTATGACCCGCCCCAACGCGCTCGCCATCGACGGCTGGCGCAAGCTTTGGGACGCGGCCCGCGCCCGCGCCGACGAAGTCGAGCCGGGACTGGCGGCCGAGGTCGATGCCGACTTCGCCGATTTCGAACAGAACTGGCCCAAGGGGCTCCCCAAGGGCATAATCCACGCCGATCTTTTCCCGGACAATGTCTTTTTCCTGGGCGAAAAGCTTTCGGGTCTGATCGATTTCTATTTCGCTTGTGACGATCTCTACGCCTACGATGTCGCCACCTGTCTCAATGCCTGGTGCTTCGAGAAGGATTTTTCCTTCAACCTTACCAAGGGCAAGGCATTGCTTGCCGGTTATCAGAGCGTGCGCCCGCTGAGCGCGGAGGAGAAGGCGGCGCTACCGATGCTGGCGCGCGGCTCGGCGCTGCGCTTCATGCTGACCCGGCTTTACGACTGGCTGACCGTCCCCGATGGCGGGCTCGTCATGAAACGCGACCCGACCGAATACATCAGAAGGATGCGGTTCCATCGGGCGATCAGATCTCCTTCGGAATATGGATTGGCCGAATATGGGGCATCATGAGCAAGCAGGTTGAAATCTTTACCGATGGCGCCTGTTCCGGCAATCCCGGCCCCGGCGGCTGGGGCGCCATCCTGCGCTTCAACGGCGCCACCAAGGAACTCTCCGGCGGCGAGGCCGAGACGACCAACAACCGCATGGAATTGCTGGCGGCCATTTCGGCGCTGAACGCGTTGAAGGAGCCTTGCACGGTCGAGCTTCATACCGACAGCAAATACGTCATGGACGGCATTTCCAAATGGATCCATGGCTGGAAGAAGAACGGCTGGAAGACCGCCGACAAGAAGCCGGTCAAGAACGGCGAGTTGTGGCAGGCGCTGGACGAGGCCAACCGACGCCACAAGGTCACCTGGAACTGGGTGAAGGGCCATGCCGGCCACACCGAGAACGAGCGTGCCGACGAACTGGCACGGGAAGGCATGGCGCCGTTCAAGAAGGGGCCTTTCAGGCCGGCAGTGCTGGCGCCAAAGCCTGATGGCCAGGCAGAGCAGCCGCTGGCTTCGAAGCCGCGTCGTTCTACGCAGAGCTATTGAGCTTCTGTTCGAGGGGGCTGACCGGCCGGAGAGTTTCTGTCATGTCGATCGCCTACTACATCACCCATCCTCAGGTTCAGATCGACGCCACCATTCCGGTACCGGATTGGGGTCTGTCCGACATCGGCCGCGCCAGGGCGCATGCAATGCTGGACCAGCCGTGGATCGCATCGATCGCGCGTGTGGTGTCATCGGGCGAACGCAAGGCCGTTGAAACCGCCGAGGTGCTCGGGCGGCACCTCGACCTTGCGGTGCAGGTGAGGGAGCGGATGCATGAGAACGACCGGTCGGCGACGGGTTTCCTGCCGCCTCCTGAGTTCGAGGCGGTCGCCGACCGTTTCTTCGCCAATCCGCACGAAAGCATTCGTGGCTGGGAGCGAGCCATCGACGCGCAGCAGCGCATTGTGAGCGAGGTCGAGGCCGTGCTTGATGCCGGCGGCGCCGGAGATATCGCCTTTGTCGGACATGGCGGTGTCGGCACGCTCCTGCTGGTGTCGCTGAGCGACAGCCGGATCAGCCGCGACGCGGATCAGCCGGCGGGCGGCGGCAACTATTTCGCCTACGATATCGGCGCCCGCCGCCTCATCCATGGATGGCGGCCGATCGACAGGGTAGAACAGCCCCTGAATCCTTAGCGGATCAGCAGCGCCGTTCCCCAAAGACCGAGTGCGAACACGGTGTGCGAGACCAGGTTGAGGGCGCGGATTAGCATCGGATTAGGCCGCTTTGACGCCGCCCAGCCGGCGCCCATGCCTGGCGCCAGCAGGAACCAGCCGGCGCCGATGGTGACGATGCCGAGGATGAAGGCCGGCAGGAAGGTCGGGGCCGCCAACCAGCCCGCGCCCGCCAGCACCACCAGGATGATGCCGTAGACAATGCCGACGAAGTAATGGAAAGCCCAGCCCAGCGCCTTCTCATGGGCGTAGGGCGTGGCATCGCCAATATCGTCGTGAAACACCTTGTGACGCAGATGCCAGACCCAGCGCCCGACCGGCCCCCAGTTTGGCCGTGGTTGGCCGAACGCCTTGTGCAGGAAGAAGGCCCAGATATCCATCAGGACAGTGGCGCCGACGCCGATCGCGATAGCGCGCCAGATGATGTCAAACATCGTTGGAATTCCCCCCGAAAGCCGGCAGTTCTGGAGCGCAGCCGCTTGTTAGGCGAGGCCAGCCGTTGCGACCCCCGCCTGACCGGCCGTCGAAGCTCAGAGCTGGCCGAGAATATGAGCCGCGCCGGACTCGTCGACGCCGGGTTTGGTCTCGACATTGAGCGCGGTGACCTTGCCGTCGTCGATAATCATCGAAAACCGCTTCGAGCGCAGGCCCATGCCGCCACCGGAGTAGTCCGCGTCAAGACCGACCGCCTTGGCGAAATCGCCATTGCCGTCGGCGAGGAACAGGATCTTGCCTTCGCCGCCGGTGAAGCGCGCCCAGGCGCCCATGACATGGACGTCGTTGACCGAAACGACCGCGATGGTGTCGACGCCGCGCGCCAGGATCGCGTCATGGTTCTCGAGATAGCCGGGCAGATGGTTGTTGCTGCAGGTCGGCGTGAAGGCGCCGGGAACGCCGAACAGCACCACTTTCTTGCCCGGGAAAATCTCGGCCGACGTGATCGCCTTGGCGCCGTCGGCGGTCATGGTCTTGAAGGTCGCCTCGGGCAGCTTGTCGCCAACGGAGATGGTCATGAGTTCCTCGCTTGGGGATTGGGGAAGGACGGTGCTTGGGTAGCGAACTCGGCGGCTTCCTGCAACCGTTCGGGCAAGCTGGATCAAGGGAAAGGCAGCAGCCCTTCGACCGCGCCCGCCGAACTCGTCAGCGTGTAATGAAGCCCGCCGTCCGTCGGCGTCGTCGAGGGGCGATCGAGGATCGGCACGGTGAAGATCAACTTGCCGTCCTTTTCCGCACGGGAAGGGGTGCCGAACATATAGTCGCGCTCGCCGGCGACGAAGAAATCCGCCGCCTGCGGATCGCCAGGAAAACTCGCCTCGACAACCAGCGTCTCGTGATTGCCCGGCAGCACGTTGATGCCAAAGTCGGGTTTTGCAGCCGCCGGCAATGCCGTGAAACTCGCCTTTACCAATGCCGTGTCGTCGGCATTGTCGGGATCGGCAGCGGGGTCGACGCTCAGCCGTGTCTGCACGGGGATGCAGATGGTTTCGCAAATGCCGAGAAAGACGTCGGCATCGATGACGGCCGGCTGGTTCGGCGTCGACAGCGTGAACGTCACCGGCAGCGAAACCGGATAGTTGTAGCCGGCCCATTTGCCATAGCCATCGTCGTGACGCTGCGGCGCGGGAAACGACAGTGTCGCATCGCCGATATTGGTGCTGGCCGAAATGTCGAGCTGCGGCGGCACGCCGGCGTCACCCGGGTCGCGCCAATAGGTCTTCCAGCCGGGTTTGAGGGCTATGTCGAGGACACCTCGGATGCGGCCGGCGTCGTCCGGCTTGCCTGATGTCACCAGCCGTACCTTGCCGCCTTCGCTGTTGTACCAGGCGGATGAGGAGGCGGTGGCGGGAAGGGCGGTTGCCAATCCGATGGCGGCGCCGAGCAACAGGATTTTCAAGCTTTGCATGGCGGTGATTTGATCGTCCGTTCGTGGCCGCGCAATGATTTCATGGCCGTACTGATATCATATTTGCGTGACCTTTGCGGGCAAGCCAAGACCGGCCCCGCAATATGGGCTTTGGTCGAATCCGGTACGGCGCATCTTTTCGGCGCCCGGGAAACGCGTTACCCTCCCTGGAATGGATTTGTTGCGCCACAAGAAGACAGCCGCCCGCCGTGGCTTTCTCGACGATCAGTTCCTGATTGCCATGCCTGGCATGAAGGACGACCGTTTCACGCGCTCGGTCATCTACATCTGCGCGCACAGCGATGAAGGCGCGATGGGCCTGATCATCAATCAGACGCAGCAGATGCTGTTTCCGGACCTTCTGGTGCAGCTCGGCATCATGAACGAGCAGGAGGCGATCCGCCTGCCGGCGCAGGCGCGCGATTTCGTCGTGCGCAATGGCGGGCCTGTCGACCGCAGCCGGGGCTTCGTCCTGCATTCGGGTGACTACCGCGTGGAATCCTCGCTCACCGTTTCCGACGACATCTGCCTGACCGCGACGGTTGACATATTGCGCGCGATATCGTCGGGGCGCGGGCCGCGTCGTGCGCTGATGGCGCTGGGCTATTCCGGCTGGGGCGCCGGCCAACTGGAGACCGAGATCGCCGAGAATGGCTGGCTGACCTGCCCGGCAACACCGGAATTGCTGTTCGACGCCGATATCGAGCGTAAATACGACCGGATCCTTGCCTCGATCGGCATCGATCTCGCGCATCTCAGCCTCGCCGCCGGCCACGCGTAACATATCGGGCCGACGCCCAAGGCCTCTAGGCCTGCGTCAGCGGATACTGCTCCTTCAGCGTCTTCAGCACCTGGTCGCCCGGCATCGGCGCGCCGAACATGAAGCTCTGCACATATTCGCAGCCCATCTGGCGCAGCTCCAGCGCATCGCGCTCGTCGGAGATGCCCTCGGCGACGACAGACAGGCCGAGCTCATGCGCCATGTTGACCATGGATTTGAGCAGCACGGCGCGCTTGGGCGTGCTGTCGTCGACGAAGCTCTTGTCGATCTTGATGGTGTCGAAGGGGAACCGCGTCAGATAGGCGAGCGATGAATAGCCGGTGCCGAAATCGTCCAGCGACAGGCCAATGCCGAGCTGTTTCAGCTTGGTCAGCACATGAGCCGTCTGTTCGGGATTGTCCATGACCAGGGACTCGGTGAGTTCGAGCCGGAAGCAGCGCGGCTTCAAATTGGCGCGTGCGATCACGGAACGCACATCGCTGACCAGGTCGCGGCGGATGAGCTGGCGGCTGGACAGGTTGACCGAGACCGACAGCGGTGCGTCGCCGATCTGCTTTTGCCATCCCGCGAGATCCTCGGCCGCCTGCTGCATGGCGAACAGGCCAAGCTGCACGATCAGCCCACAGCTTTCGGCGACCGGGATGAAATCGGCCGGCGGGATCATGCCGCGGCGTGGATGGTCCCAGCGCAGCAACGCTTCGAAGCCGGCGACACTGCCGTCCTCGAGCCGCACGATCGGCTGGTAGGCAAGCGTGAATTCGCGCCGCTCGATGGCGCGCCGCAGGTCGGATTCGAACTGCAAGCGGTCGGTACCGACGGTGCGGAATGCAGGGCGGAATGGCTCGATCCTGTCGCCGCCGAAGCGCTTGGCCTGATGCATGGCGAGCTCGGCGTCCTTGACCATGTCCTCGGCCGAGGTCTGCGCCGAGGTCCAGGTGATCAGCCCGATCGAGGCGGTCAGCACGATCTCGCGCTTGGCAAAGGTGATCGGGTTGTTGATCGCGTGCTTGATGGCATCGGCCACGCCGGCGATACGGGCGGGATCCTGCTCGGACAGCAGCATCAGGGCGAACTGGTCGCCGGCGAAGCGCGACAGCGAATCCTTCGGCTTCAACAGCCGGTGCAGGCGGCGCGCGATGGTGAGCAGGATGGTGTCGCCGGCCGAGATGCCGAGCCCGTCATTGACCTGCTTGAAGCGGTCGATGTCGATGACGAAGACGGTCGGACGCACCTTCTCTTCGGTACGGGCGATCGAGATGATCGCCTCCAGCCGGTTCATGAACAATTCGCGGTTCGGCAGGCCGGTCAGGTTGTCATGCACGGCGTCGTGCAGCAGCCTTTCCTCGGATTTCTTCTGTTCGGTGACGTCGACCATGGTGCCGACGCAGCGGATCACCTCGCCGTCCGACCCGATGACCGGGCGCGCGCGCAGGGCAAACCAGTGATAGTGCCCGTCGGCGCCGCGCAGGCGGAAATTCTGCGCCACCTTGCCGCGGCGATGTTCCAGAACGACGTCGAGCGTCGTGCGGAACGTGTCGCGGTCATCGGCGTGCAGCACCGGCAGCCAGTTGCGCGCGGCACCGCCCAGGCTGTTGGGAGCAAGGCCGAGCTGGATGCTGACATCGGGTTTGGTCACCACGCGGTCGCGCAGCACGTCCCAGTCCCACACCGTATCGCCCGACCCCGCGACGGCCAGCGCCTGTCGCTCGAGGTCGGAGAACAGCCCCTGATGCAGCGCACCGCCTGCAAAGGCATGCTGCATGACGGTGAAGCCGATCAAGAGGATGATCAGGATCAGCCCGCCGCCAAGTGCTGGCTGGGCGATGTCGTTGTCGAGCATGCCGGTGATCGCCATCCACGACCCGCATAGCCATAACAGCACCATGACCCAACTGGGCACCAGCATGATGGCGCGGTCATAACCACGAATGCCGAGGAAGATGATCAGGCCGAGCCCGGTCAGCGCCGTGGCGGCAAACGAGATGCGGGCGATGCCGGCGGCGACCGCCGGATCGACGATGGCGACGCCGGCGATCAGCAGCAGGCCTAGAATCCAGACCAGGGCGCCATAACTGAAATGGCCGTGCCACCGATTGAGGTTGAGATAGGCGAACAGGAAGACCACGAAGGTCGCCGCCAGCGCCACCTCCGTTCCGGCTCGCCACATCTGCTCGTTGCCGGGCGAAATCTCGATGACCTTGTTGAGGAAGCCGAAATCGACGCAGATATAGGCAAGCACCGCCCAGGCGAGGGCTGCCGTCGCCGGGAACATCGACGTTCCCTTGACGACGAACAGGATGGTCAGGAACAGCGCCAGAAGGCCGGCAATGCCGATGACGATGCCGCGAAACAGCGTGTAGGAATTGACCGAGTCCTTGTAGGATTCCGGATCCCAGAGGTAGACCTGCGGCAGCTTCGGCGAGGCAAGCTCGGCGATGAAGGTGATCACCGTGCCGGGGTTCAGCGTCACCCGGAACACGTCGGCATCGGGGCTGGTCTGGCGGTCGAGTGCGAAGCCTTCGCTGGGCGTGATGGCGGCGATGCGCGTCGAGCCGAGATCCGGCCAGAAGATGCCGGAATTGACCAGCCGGAAATGCGGCGCGACGATCAGCCTGTCGAGCTGCTGGTCGGTGGTGTTGGCGAGCGCGAACACCGCCCAGTCGCCGGTCGAGCGGGCGTCGTTGGCTTCGACCTCGATGCGCCGCACGATGCCGTCCGGCCCGGGCGCGGTCGACACCTGGAAGTTCTCACCCTGATTGCGGTAGATCTCGACGGCGCGCGAAAGGTCGAGCGCGACATCGTCGCGGGCAATCTTGATGGGTTCTACGGCAAAGGCCGACGAAGCCGCGCACAGCGTCAGCATCGTCGCCAGCAGAAAGGCGAACAGCGGTCCGTTTCGCAGGAAATTCGTCAAAAATCAGTCCTTCGTTCCAGCGCCCGGCGGATCGTCGGCGATCCGGGCGTAGAGGTAATGGTCCTGCCAGATGCCGTTGATCCTGAGATAGGATCGCAGAAGTCCTTCGCGCCGGAATCCGGCTTTTTCAAGCACGCGGATCGACCTGATATTGTCGGGAATACAGGCGGCTTCGATCCGGTGCAACCTCAGCGTATCGAAGGCGAAGCGGGCCACCACCTTGACCGCGTCGGTCATCAGGCCACGGCCGCCGAAGCGTTCGCCGATCCAGTAGCCGACATGGCCGCTTTGCGAGACACCGTGACGTATGTTGCCGAGCGTGATGCCGCCCGCTAGCTTGCCGCTCGACTTCTCGAAGATGAAGAAGGCGATCGCCGTTCCCTGTGCATAGTCCTCGCGATAGCGGCTGATGCGCAGGCGCCATGCCGTGCGGTCGAGTTCGTCGGGGGTCCAGCGCGGCTCCCACGGCTCCAGGAACGTCCGGCTTTCGCCGCGCACCGCCGACCACTCGCGATAATCGCTGGTGAACGGCACGCGCAGCGTGACGAGGTTGCCCTTCAGTGCCGGCAGGTCACGGCGAAAGAAAGGGAGCGCGAACACGGCGCTTGGGACTTAGACGGCGAGCCTGCGGGCCGTGGCCTGCGTACCCGGAAGCGAATCGAGGATCGCCTCGTATGGTGCCAGCGTACCCACGGGCCCGACAGCGGTAAGCGTCGGCTTGGTCGAGAACATCCGCGACGACAGGTCGGTCAGGCGCTCGATCGTCAGCGCCGCCAGCCGCTCCATCAACTCTTCCTTTGCGATCGGACGGCCGAAAAGCAGCAGTTGGCGCGCGATCTGCGAGGCACGGCTGGCCGGACTTTCGGCGGACATGATCAACCCGGCGCGATACTGGGCGCGCGCACGGTCGAGTTCTTCTTGAAGGATGCTCTCGCCGGCCTTCTGCAACTCGTCAATGATGACAGGCACCAGCTTGGCGATGTCGCTTTGCCCCGTGGCGGCATGGACGCCGAATATGCCCGTATCGGAAAAACCCCAGTGGAAGGCATAGACCGAATAGCACAGGCCGCGTTTCTCGCGGACTTCCTGGAACAGACGCGATGACATGCCGCCGCCGAGAATCATCGACAGCACCTGCGAGGCGTAGAAGTCGCGCACATGATAGGCGCGGCCCTCGAAGCCCAGCACGATCTGCGCGTCCATCAGGTCGCGGTCCTCACGGAAATCGCCGCCGACATATTGCGCGTATTGCGGAATGGTGCTGTCGGCCTTGCTGCGGAAGCCGCCGAGCCGGTTTTCGACCTCGCGCACGAACTTGTCGTGCTTGATGTCGCCGGCCGCCACGATCACCATCCGCTCGGCGCCATACTGGCGTTCGATGAAATCGTGCAACTGCTTGGAGGTGAAGGATTTTACCGTTTCGGGCGTGCCCAGGATCGAGCGGCCGATGGTCTGGTGGCGGAAGGCCGTCTCGGTGAAACGGTCGAAAACGATGTCGTCGGGCGTGTCGTGCGCGGCGCCGATCTCCTGCAGGATGACGTGCTGCTCGCGCTCGAGTTCCTGCGGGTCGAATTCGGACTCCTGCAGGATGTCGGACAGGATGTCGACGGCCAGCGGCACGTCGTCGGAGAGCACCCTGGCGTAGTAGGAGGTGGTCTCGACGCTGGTGGCGGCATTGATCTCGCCGCCGACGTCCTCGATTTCCGAGGCGATCTCGAAGGCGCTTCGCCGCTTCGTCCCCTTGAACGCCATGTGTTCGAGCAGATGGGCCATGCCATGCTCTTCTTCGCGTTCATTGCGGGCACCCGACTTGACCCAGGCACCCAAGGCAACCGATTCGATACTTGGAAGGGTTTCGGTGGCGACTGTCAGGCCGTTCGACAGACGGCTTACCTCAACACCCATATGGCTCGTACTCCCTAACGCGCCGCCCGCGCACGGCGGCTGACGTAATCTTCCACCATTTTCAGGTCGGATGGAAGTACCGTGTATTTTTCCTCAAATGTCATCAATCCCCCTAGCCATGCGGGCAGGGCGGGCGAGACACCGCTGGCGGCCTCGACGGCGGCCGGGAATTTCGCCGGATGTGCAGTGCCCAGCACCACCATCGGCACGGCGCCCGATGCTTTGCCGGCCGCGACATACATGGCCGCGGCGGTGTGCGGATCTAGAAGATAATTGCTGCCCGCGAGCGTCGAGCGGATGATGGCGGCGACCTCGTCCATATCGGCGCGGCCGGCATCGAATTCGGACCGCATCCCGGCAATTTCCCGGGCTTCGATGGTGAAAGCGCCCGATTGCTTCAGGCCGGCCATGTAGCGCCGCACCGTCGCCGCATCGCGGTTTGATGCCTCGAAAAGCAGGCGTTCGAAGTTCGAGGAAACCTGGATGTCCATCGACGGCGAGGTGGTCGCAAAGACGCCCTTGGTGCGGTATTCGCCGGTCGCGAAGGTGCGAGCCAATATGTCGTTGTCGTTGGTGGCGATGACCAGCCGGTCGATCGGCAGGCCCATCTTCTTGGCGGCGTAGCCGGCGAAGATATCGCCGAAATTGCCGGTCGGCACGGTAAAGGAGACCGGCCTGTCCGGTGCGCCGAGCGACAATGCCGAGGAGAAATAATAGACGATCTGGGCCATGATGCGCGCCCAGTTGATCGAATTGACCCCCGACAGCGACACCCGGTCGCGAAAGCCGTGATCGTTGAACATATCCTTCAGCAGGCCCTGACAGTCGTCGAAATTGCCTTCGATCGCCAGTGCATGGACATTTTCAGCCTTCGACGTGGTCATCTGCCGCTGCTGCACCGGCGAGACGCGGCCATGCGGGAACAGGATGAAGATGTCGGTGCGGCTGCGCCCGGCAAAGGCGTCTATGGCCGCGCCGCCGGTATCGCCCGACGTGGCGCCGACGATGGTGGCATGCTGGCCGCGTTCGGCAAGCACATGGTCCATCAGCCGGGCAAGCAATTGCATCGCCACGTCCTTGAACGCCAGCGTCGGCCCATGGAAGAGTTCGAGGACAAAAGTGTTGGCGCCGGTCTGGACCAGCGGGCAGACAGCCTCATGGCGGAAGGTGGCATAGGCTTCGCGGACCAGGCGCTCGAAGACCGGTGCGGCGATCTCGCCGCCGAGGAACGGCGTCAGCAGGCGGATTGCAAGGTCAGGATAGGCAAGGCCACGCATGGCGCGGATCTCGGATGACGAGAAGTGTGGCCATTCGCGCGGCACATAAAGCCCGCCATCGCGCGCCAGGCCGGCCAGGACGGCGTCGGAAAATCCAAGCGCGGGCGCTTCCCCGCGGGTACTCACATAGTGCATGTCACAGATCCGTTTGCCGCCTGTTTTTCCGTTCACCACAAGGTGGTTAATTTCTGCACCGGCTGTAGTCGCATTTTTGCCGCGCGGTTGATATACGTCACCAGCTTTGCGAGAGGGAAGTGCAGTTTCATGGCGTTTCGTATATCAAGTGGTCGCTTTTTGGCGGGTCTCGCGCTCACGGGCTTTATGCTTGCCGCCGCCGGCTGCCAATCCGGCGACAATGGCATCTTGAACCTCGGTTTCGGCAAGAAGGACCCGACGGCGCCACCGCCGCCGCAGGACCCCAAGGTGCTGGCCAGCCAGCTGAACGCCTACTGCCCAAGGGTGACGGTGCGCGATGGCACGGCGTTCTTCAACACCTATGTCAACGAGGCCCGGAAGCCCAAGCCGAAGCTCAAGAAGACCGGCGACGCCGCTGCGGATGCAGCGGCCCAGGCAGCGGCTGACGCCGCCGCCGCTACACCGCCCGACGATTCGGCGAGGATCATTTATCAGGCATCGATCAGCGACGTGACCCGCGATTGCAGCCGTGCCGACGGACAACTGACGATGACGATCGCGGTTGCCGGCAAGATCGTACCAGGGCCGAAATTCACTCCGGGCACCATCACCATGCCGATCCGTACCGCGGTGATGCACGGCACCGACGTGCTTTATTCGCAAATCCACCAGTATCAGGTCCAGGTCACCGATCCCTCGGTCGCGACCCAGTTCGTCTTCACCGATTCCAATATCGTCGTACCGGCGCCGACGGCTGCGGACTATCAGGCCTATGCCGGTTATGATGAAACCGCGCCCAAGGCTACAACCGACAAGTCGAAGCGCAAGAAGAAGAAAGCCGCGGCAACGAACTGAGCGGCCCTCAGCGTGGCGTGCGTCCGGTCGGGCGCACGCAGCTCAAGCATTCGCAGACCACTCCGACAGCGCCGCGATAACGCTTTTCAACTCCGCCCACCGCCGGATCACCGTTTCGGCGCCGGCCTCGGTCAGGGCATCGGCGTGGCCGGGATAACTGTGGCTCGCGCCCGTAAAACCGATCACGCGCATACCGGCGGCCGTGGCGCCGGTGACGCCGTGCACGGAATCCTCGATGACGAAGGTGTTCGCCGGGTTGGCGCCGAGCTTTTCGGCGGCATGCAGGAACACGTCCGGGGCCGGTTTGGTCTTTCCGGTCGGCGTCTCCAGCGCCGAGAAGATGCGTCCGGCGAAGAATGGCAGCAGATGCACCTTCTCCAGCATGAACTCGATCCGCTCCGAACGTGAATTGGAGCAGATGCAGCGTTGCGTCGTGACCGAGGCGACCGCTTCCCGCACGCCTTCGATGGCACGAACGTCGCTGCGCAGTTTGCGGTCGACCAGTTCCTCGGCGCGATCGATCAACGAGACCTGGAACGGGATCTTGGACTTCTCCTCGATCCGCATCAGTATGTCCTTGAAGGTCAGGCCCGCATAGGTCTCGGCAATCTCCTCCGCCGAGACTTCATATCCGGCCAGGGTGATCAATTCGGCCTCGACCCGTGCGGCGATGATTTCGGAATCGACGAGCACGCCGTCGCAATCGAAGATGACAAGGTCTGGCTGGGGCATGATGATCCGGACGATGGAGGATGGAGAAATGGCCGCTCAGGGCTCAAGCGGCGCGGCATACACCAATGGGCACGCCTTCGCAAACTCCTGCACCGGATCGATAAAGCTTCACCGAATATTTACGCTGATCGGTAACCATAACGGGGAGTAAACAGTAACGCGTGCCTTGGGTGTAAAAATGTCAGCCGTGCGTCTTCTCGACGAGCTCTCCCATGCTCCCCAGCAATCCGAATGGCTGGACACGATCCTGAAAGGCGACTGTGTCGCGGCGCTCGACCGCCTGCCGGAAAAGTCGATCGACGTCATCTTTGCCGATCCCCCCTACAATCTGCAGCTCGACGGCGATTTGCATCGTCCCGACCAGTCCAAGGTCGATGCGGTCGACGACGACTGGGACCAGTTCGAGAGCTTCGAAGCCTATGACGCCTTCACCCGCGCCTGGCTGCTGGCGGCGCGCCGCGTGCTGAAGCCCAACGGCACGATCTGGGTCATCGGCTCCTACCACAACATCTTCCGGGTCGGCGCCAAGATGCAGGATCTCGGCTTCTGGATCCTCAACGACGTGGTCTGGCGCAAGACCAATCCGATGCCGAATTTCCGCGGCCGCCGGTTCCAGAACGCGCATGAGACGATGATCTGGGCCTCGCGCGATCAGAAGGGCAAGGGCTATACCTTCAACTACGAAGCGCTGAAGGCGTCGAACGACGATATCCAGATGCGCTCCGACTGGCTGTTCCCGATCTGCACCGGCGGCGAGCGCTTGAAGAACGACAATGGCGACAAGCTGCATCCGACACAGAAGCCCGAGGCGCTGCTTGCCCGTATCATGATGGCCTCGACCAAGCCGGGGGACGTCGTGCTCGACCCGTTCTTCGGCTCCGGCACGACGGGTGCCGTGGCCAAGCGCCTCGGTCGCCACTTCGTCGGCATCGAGCGCGAGCAGGCCTATATCGACGCCGCCAATGAGCGCATCGATGCCGTGCGGCCACTCGACGAAGCGGATCTCACCGTGCTTACCGGCAAGCGCGCCGAGCCGCGCGTCGCCTTCGTCAGCCTGATCGACACCGGTCTGGTGACGCCCGGTGCCACGCTCTATGACGCCAAGAAGCGCTGGGCCGCCAAGGTTCGCGCCGATGGCACCGTGGCGATCGGCGACAGCGCCGGCTCGATCCACAAGATCGGCGCCGAGGTGCAGGGGCTGGACGCCTGCAATGGCTGGACCTTCTGGCATTATGAGCGCAGCGGCGGACTTACCCCGATCGACGAACTGCGCCGCATCGCCCGCCTCGGCATGGAGCGGGCAGGGGGCTGATCCCCTGCCGCTTATTCGTTGAATCAAAGTCTCAACGGATCGCCCCAAGCGATAGAGATCACGCCTTTATTCCGAAGCGTTCAAGATCCGCTTGAAGCGTCCTGGCATCGGTGAACAGCACCGCTTTCCAGCCGGCCGCCTTGGCGCCGTCGACATTCTTCTGGCTGTCGTCGATGAACAGTGTCGCGGACGGTTCGAGGCCGAACGCCGCCACGTGATGGTCGTAGATGTCGCAGTCGGGCTTGATCTTGCCGATATCGCCCGACACTGTCACGCCGCGTGGGCGGTTGAGAAAATCGAAGCGCTGCCGGGCTTCGGCCAGCGTGTCGGAGGCGAAGTTGGTCAGCATGGTGACATCATGGCCGCTTTCGATCAGGCCGAGCATGATGGCGACGCTGTCGTCATAGGCATGCGGCACCATCTCGTGCCAGTGGCGGCGGAAATTGCGGATGTTTTCAGAATGATCTGGATGATCCGAAATGAGCAGCGCCTCGGCCTCTTGCCACGTCCGGCCGCGATCCTGCTCGAGGTTCCAGTCATGCGTACAGACATTGTCGAAGAACCACTTTCTCTCGTCGGCATCGGGAATGAGGCGGCTGAACGGAATGTTTGGATCGTAGTGGATCAGCACCTTGCCGATGTCGAAAACGATGTGGCGGATTTCAGTCATGGGGTCTCTTTGCACCTGATGGCGACGGTTTTTTCGTCGCGCCGGGTATCGCAGCCTCGATTGCCTTTTTCATGACAGTCGGCAGCGCCTCGCCGGAAATCTCGCCAGCGGGCGACCAGAAGTGCCCTGCCACCGCATCACCTTTGATGTGGGCGTGAAAGACTTCGAGTGCGAGCGCGAAATGGGTGAAGACATGCGTGATTGACCCGGCGTGCCGCCAGGCGCCGGGAAAGGGCGCCGCCGCTTGCGTGGTGGCTCCGTCCACCCGCGCTGTCCAGTCGGTGGTAGGCACTTCCGTCATGCCGCCGAGCAGCCCTTTTTCCGGCCGCTTGCGCAAAAGAATGGCGCCGTCCTCACGCACGGCCACGAAAGCCGCGCCGCGCCGCAGCGGTTTGTCGGCCTTTGGCAGCCGCACCGGGAAATTCTCGGGGTCGTCTGCAATGGCGGCGCTGCAGTCCTCGCGCAGCGGGCACAGCATGCAGCGCGGCCGGCGTGGCGTGCAGATCGTGGCGCCGAGATCCATCATCGCCTGGGCGAAGTCTCCCGATCGCGTCGCCGGCACCATGCGCTCGACCTGGGCCCGTATCTCGGCCTTGGCTTCGCTGAGCGGCGTCGTGATCGAAAACAGCCTTGAGATGACGCGTTCGACATTGCCGTCGACAACGGCCGCCGGGCGGTCGAAGGCAATCGCCGTTATTGCCGCCGACGTATAGGCGCCGATGCCGGGCAATTCTCGAAGTCCGGTCTCGGTGTCGGGAAACCGGCCGCCGCGTGCCGCCACCAGATCGGCACAGGCCTTGAGGTTGCGGGCGCGGGAATAGTAGCCGAGCCCGGCCCAGGCTTTCATCACATCCTCGGTCGGCGCCGCGGCCAAGGCTTCGACATCGGGCCATTTCTCGACAAAGGCGCGGAAATAGGATTTCACCGCTTCGACGGTGGTCTGCTGCAGCATGACCTCGGACAGCCAGATACGGTAGGGGTCGGGCCGCACGCCGCGTGCATGCTCGCGCGGCGTCACGCGCCACGGCAGTTCGCGATGATGCGCGTCGTACCAGGCGACCAGCCGTGACGCCGTATCGTCGGCCTTGGCTCTGCTGGTCTGGGCCTTGCGGGTCTGGTCTGCTGGTGCCATTGATCTTGCGTAGGCTTGGCCGGTGTCTGCTGGGTCGTGGCTGGAGAACGCACATGGCAGGGAAAAGGCCCTTCGGCAATCCCGTTCCGGTGAGCGACCTCGCCACCGAGATCCTCGACCCGGTGCTGCGCAAGCGGGCAGGCATCTCGATCGGTCTCGTCCAGTCCTGGGAAGAGATTGCTGGCCCGCGCCTGGCCATTCACTCGCGGCCCGAAAAGATCCAGTGGCCGCGCCGCCTGCACGAGGACGATCCATTCGAGCCGGCCGTGCTGGTCATCGCCTGCGAAGGCATGGCCGCGCTTCACCTGCAGCACGAGACCGGCGAGATCATCAACCGGGTCAACGCCTTCCTGGGCTTTATCGCGATAGGCCGCATCAGGATCGTGCAGAAGCCGGTGACTTCTGGAAAGGCCCGGCCCAAACCTGCTCTCAGGCCACTGAGCGCGGCGGAAAAGGCGAAATTGGCCGATACAGTCGGATTGATCGAGGATGACGGACTGCGCGCCTCACTGGAAAGGCTGGGTGCGACCATTTTGGGCACAAGGAAAGCCTAGTTCTGACTGGAAACAGTCATAGGTTTGTCGTTAATCTCGCGCATTCGTGATCACCCTTGTCAGGTTTCGCGATTGGATTGGGGACAGGGATGCCTTAATTCGCGCCAACTCTCGCTTTTTCGTGTCTTTGCATTGCAAAATTCAACCCTTATCAGGTGATTCGTATGAGCCGCACCCCGTTTGGCCAAAGCTTCTCTCGCAGAAACGTCCTGACTTCGCTGGCCGCCATTCCGGCGGTGGCCCTGCTCGCGGCCTGCAGTGATTCCGGCGAACAGGCCAAGGCGGCGGATGTCAAGCCCGCGGACCCGGCAACGCCCGCGAAGCCGGCCACGCCCGCAGCGGTCCAGGTGCCGGAGGCGCAAGGCACGGTGGATATGGCCGAATTGTTGAAGCCGGGTGCGCTGCCCGACAAGCAGCTCGGCAAGGACGACGCCAAGGTCACCATCGTCGAATACGCTTCGATGACCTGCCCGCACTGTGCGCATTTCGCCGAGACCACCTTCCCGGATTTGAAAACCAAGTACATCGATACCGGCAAGGCCCGCTACATCCTGCGCGAATTCCCGTTCGATCCGAGCGCCGAGGCGGGTTTCATGTTGGCACGCTGCGCCAAGGATAACTATTTCCCGATGGTCGATGTCCTGTTCCGGCAGCAGGCGAACTGGGTCGGCGTGTCCAACACCAAGGATGCGCTGCTGCAAATCTCCAAGCTTGCCGGTTTTACACAGGAGTCCTTCGAGGCCTGCTTGACGGACCAGAAACTTCTGGACGATGTGAGATCGGTCCAGAAGCGTGGCGCCAATGAATTCAAGGTCGACTCGACACCGACCTTCTTCATCAACGGTAAGACCTACAAAGGGGCGATGTCGATTGAGGAAATGTCGGCCATCATCGACCCTCTGCTCTGACATCGGCTCAGCGCTGAAGCGGCAGCGCTCCGGCGCTGCTTGCCTTTCTATCTGTTCGCGCGCCATGCGCCCTATCGCAAAACTTCGGTACACTTTTGCGGAACCGGTGTATGAGGCGCGTGAATGAAGTTTTCGCGCCTCCGCCTTCTTGGTTTCAAGTCCTTCGTGGAACCCGGCGAGTTCGTCATCGAACGCGGCCTGACCGGCATTGTCGGGCCGAACGGGTGCGGCAAGTCGAACCTCGTCGAGGCGCTGCGCTGGGTGATGGGCGAAAGCTCCTACAAGAACATGCGCGCGTCCGGCATGGACGACGTGATCTTTTCCGGCTCGGGCACGCGTCCCGCCCGAAACACCGCCGAAGTCACGCTTTTCCTCGACAACAGCGACCGCTCGGCGCCATCCGCCTTCAATGATGCCGACGAGCTGCAGGTGTCGCGCCGCATCGAGCGCGAGGCGGGCTCCCTCTACCGCATCAACGGCAAGGAAGCACGCGCCAAGGACGTGCAGCTTCTGTTCGCCGATCAGTCGACCGGTGCACGCTCGCCTTCGATGGTCGGGCAAGGCCGTATCGGCGAACTGATCCAGGCCAAGCCGCAGGCCCGTCGCGCCCTGCTCGAAGAGGCGGCCGGCATTTCCGGCTTGCACACCCGCCGCCACGAGGCGGAACTGAGGCTGAAGGCCGCCGAACAGAATCTCGAACGCCTGGACGACGTCGTCGGCGAACTGGAAAGCCAGATCGAAAGCCTGAAGCGCCAGGCGCGCCAGGCTTCGCGCTTCAAGAACCTGTCCGCCGACATCCGCAAGGCCGAAGCAACGCTCTTGCACCTGCGCTGGACGCTGGCCAAGACGCAGGAAGGCGAGGCGCGTTCGGCGCTGGCTACGGCCACGGCGCTCGTTGGCGACCGCGCCGCCACGCAGATGAACGCGGCCAAGGAGCAGGGCATCTCCGCCCATCGCTTGCCTGACCTGCGCGACGCGGAAGCCGCGGCTGCAGCCGCCTTCCAGCGGCTGTCGATCGCCAGGTCGCAGATCGAGGAGGAAGCCGGCCGCATCCGCACCCGTCAGGCCGAACTCGAGCGCCGGTTGCAGCAGCTCGACGGCGACATCGCCCGCGAAGAGCGGATGGTGCGCGACAACGCCGACGTTCTCGAGCGCCTGCGCGCGGAAGAGGCCGCGCTGAACTCCGAAAACGCTGGTGCCGCGGAGCGCGAGGCCACCACCCGCGCGGCATTCGAACAGGCCGCCTCGACGCTTGCGCAAAGCGAAGCCAAGCTCGCCGCGCTGACCGCCGAGCGCGCGGAGGCTGCCGCCTCGCGCCATCAGATCGAACGCACTTTGCGCGAAACCGCCGAGCGGCGCGATCGCTTCGCCCGCCAACTCGCCGATGTCGACCGCGAATTGTCGGACATCCTCGCCAAGGTGGCCGGCCTGCCGGACCCGGCCGAGAAACAGATCCTGGTCGAACAGGCGCTGGCGTTGCTGGAAGAGTCGGAGGCCGCGGCGGAGCAGGCCGAGCAGTCGGTCATCGACGCTCGTGGTGCCGAAAGTGCCGCGCGTCCGCCGCTCCAGGACGCCAGGGCGGAACTGGCGCGGATCGAGACCGAAGCGCGTACGCTGGCCAAGATCCTGAACGCGGCCAGCGGCGATCTCTTCCCTTCCGTGCTGGAGCAGATCAGCGTCGAGCGCGGCTTCGAGACGGCTCTTGGGGCGGCCCTGGGCGAAGATCTCGACGTGCCGCTCGACCGCAACGCGCCGGCGCATTGGGGCGAAAGCGAAATCCAGCCCGGCGACGCCGCGCTTCCGGAAGGGATCAGGAGCCTTGCCAGCATGGTTCGCGCGCCGGCACAGCTTGCCCGCCGGCTGGCGCAGATCGGCATCGTCGAGGCCGCTGACGGCCGCCGGTTGCAGGGGCTTCTGGCTCCCGGCCAGCGCCTGGTCAGTCGTGAGGGCGCGCTGTGGCGCTGGGACGGCCTGACCGCCAGCGCCGATGCACCGACCGCCGCGGCACAAAGGCTGGCGCAGAAGAACCGGCTTGCCGAACTCGATGCCGAAGCGGTGCAGGCGACGCTCGTCCTGCGCCAGGCCGAGGAGGCGCTGGCACAGGCCGAGCAGGCCCTCCGCCAGGCAAGCGAAGCGGAGCGGACCACGCGCCAGGCCGGACGCGAGGCCCAGCATCGGCTGGATGCCGCCCGCAATGCGCTGGCCGAGGCCGAAAAGGCCGGCGGTGAACTGTCGAGCCGCCGTGCCGCGCTGGACGAGGCGCGTGCCCGCATAGTCGACAGCCACGAGGAGACGTCGGCGGCTTTCGTCGAGGCCGAGATGTTGTTGCAGGACGCGCCGGATCTCGGCGACCTGCAATTGCTGCTCGAACAATCATCGGCCAATGTCTCTCGCGACCGCGCCGCACTGGCCGACGCGCGCGCCGTCCATGAAGGCTTGCGGCGCGAAGCCGAGGCACGCACTCGGCGTCTGGATGCCATCGGCGCCGAGCGCGGCAACTGGCTGGCGCGTGCTGAAAACGCCTCGACCCAGATCGCCTCGCTCGGCGAACGCAAGGCGGAGGCCGAGGCCGAGCGCGAACGGCTGGCCGATGCGCCCGACGAGATCGACGCCAAGCGCCGTGCATTGCTGTCGCAACTCACCGAGGCCGAGACTTTGCGCAAGGCGGCCGCCGACCGTCTGCAGGAGGCGGAGAACCGGCAGGCCGAACTGGACAAGGCCGCCACATCAGCCATCCAGTCGCTGGCCGAAGCGCGCGAAACCCGCGCCCGTGCCGAGGAACGGCTGACGGCGGCGGACGAGCGCCGGCTGGAAGTCGAGGCGCGTATCCAGGAAACGCTGAACACGCCGCCGCATCTGGTCATCCGCCACACCGGCCTGGAAGCCGACGATCCGATGCCCGAGATGCCCGAGATCGAACGCCAGTTGGATCGGCTGAAAATCGAGCGCGAACGGCTCGGCGCCGTCAATTTGCGCGCCGAGGAAGAGCAGAAGGAGCTTTCCGAGCGCCTGGAGACCATCGTGTCGGAGCGCGAGGACATCATCGAAGCGATCCGCAAGCTCAGGCAAGCAATCCAGAGCCTCAACCGTGAAGGCCGCGAGCGGCTGCTGGCCGCCTTCGATGTGGTCAACAGCCATTTCCAGCGGTTGTTCTCGCACCTGTTCGGTGGCGGCACGGCCGAATTGCAACTGATCGAATCCGAGGATCCGCTGGAGGCGGGACTGGAGATTCTTGCCCGCCCGCCCGGCAAGAAGCCGCAGACCATGACGCTGCTGTCGGGCGGCGAGCAGGCGCTGACGGCGATGTCGCTGATCTTTGCGGTGTTCCTGACCAATCCGGCGCCGATCTGCGTGCTCGACGAAGTCGACGCGCCGCTCGACGATCACAATGTCGAGCGCTTCTGCAATCTCATGGACGAGATGGCCAAGACCACCGAGACACGGTTCGTCATCATCACCCACAATCCCATCACCATGGCGCGCATGGACCGGCTGTTTGGCGTGACCATGGCCGAGCAGGGCGTCAGCCAGTTGGTCTCCGTCGACTTGCAGGCCGCGGAGGCGATGCGCGAAGCAAGCTGACGCTGACAGCGCCGCGGCCCGTAGGAACTCTATTCAGCCGTCATCCGGACCTCCTTTGTCGCGACGCCCCGTTGCGCCGAGCCCTCGCGCTGCTGCCGCTGGTGCGCGAGGCGAATTTTCCCGTTTTTAGGGAAGGTTGTTGTCCGTCAAAGCCGGTTTCGCTTCATTTCGGCAAGGATAAGCTCTCGCCATCAATTGGAGCGGCTTGACGATGACAGACCCAGACACCGGGATTCTTCGTATGCCTGACGATCCGGCGGACCTGGCGACGCGGCCACGGATACGCGCGGACATGCCGGGGCAAGGCACGTGGGGGCGCATCTGTGCGACGTGTCCGAAGCGAAACCTGAACTGCGCCTCGTCGGTCCTCGACAGTGTCGCCACGAGGCGAAGCACGCAGTGAAAAAACGGCAGGGCGGCACCGTGGAATGCACCGCCCCGTCGGATGAGCAATCAGGCGGCGAGCCAGGCCTTGGTGAAATCCTGCTCGTAGGCCTGATGCATCTGATAGCCCATCAAGGCGGGTTTCATATGGCAGAACAGCTTTCGCCAGTAAGGCTGAACGATGATGCCGGACTCCTGCAACATCACCTGCAATTCCTTCATCACCGCCCGACGCTGGTCCGGATCGGCGATGGCGTTGGCCTTGTGAACCTTGGCATCGAACGCGGCATCGGCGAAGCCCGTCTCGTTCCATGCCGAGCCGCTCTGATAGGCGAGAGCATAGGTCTGGATGCCGAGCGGGCGGGCATTCCAGTTGGTCGTGGCGAAAGGATATTTCGTCCAGTCGTTCCAGAACGCCGATTCCGGGATGACGGTACGCTTCACCTTGAAGCCGGCGTCGCGCATCTGCTGGGCACCACGTCGGAACTTTCCTTGCGGTAGTCGGCTTCGACCGAGATCAGGTCGAACTCGAAATCGAGCTGGCCGGCTTCCGCGAGCAATGCTTTCGCCCGGGCCGGATCCCGCTTGATCGGCGGCAGTTCGGCATGTTCGGGATGCATCGGGCCGACGTGATCGTTCTGCGCCACGATGCCCATGCCGTTGGCGCCCAGTTGCAGCACCGCCTCGTTGTCGACCGCAAGCTGGATGGCATTGCGCACGCGCTTGTCGTCATAAGGCTTGGCGTTGACGTTGCAGCGCGAGACGATCGTGGCGGCGGTGACGATCTCGCTCTTCTTCAGGCCCAGCCCGTCGAGCATGACGACGTCATAGGATTGAGTCTGGCCGTTCAGATCGATCTCGCCGGATTCGAAGGCGGAGACGGTGGCGGCCGAGTCGGTGCCGTAGTCGATCCAGTCGATACCATCCAGGAACACCTCGCCGCCCCACCAGGAGCCGTCAGGCCGCCTGCGCACGGAGGCCGCGACACCGACATTGAGCTTCTTGAGTTCAAAGGGGCCCGTGGAGATCGGGTTGGCGGACAGGGCTGCTTGTTTCGGATTGAACGTGCGATGCACGATCAGCGCCGGGTAGTCAGTCAGCGCCGGAATTATGGTGATGTCGGGTTGCGACAGTTTCAGCACCACGGTGTGGTCGTCACGAACCGTGATGGCGCCGGCGCGCGCGGCCTTGGTTTCGGGATCGATAAGCGACGTCATGCGGCCGGCCATCGAATTGCCGGCGGCCCCCTTCTCGCACCAGCGCGTGACGTTGAAGGCAACGTCCTCGGCGGTGAAATCGTCGCCATTCGACCATTTCACGCCAGGGCGTACCTTGAGCACATATTCCGTGGCATCCGTATTGATTTCCCAGCCCTGCAGCAGCACCGCCTCGAAGGTGAAATCCGGCTTCCAGCGCACCAGCGGCTCGAGAAACTGCATGGCGATGTTGCCCATCTGCGAAACCTTGAAACTGCGCGGATCCTCCATCTCCATCACCTGCATGGCGACGCGGACGATTCCGCCCTTTCTGGGTTGGGCCGCGTCGTCGGCCAGGGCCGGAACCGGCTGGCCGATGAGCCCGTAGGCGACCGCCGTGCTGGCGCCGAAGGCGCTGGCCAGCGCCAGGAATTCGCGGCGGCTGAGCGCGCCGTTTTTGGCACCCCGCGCAAAGGCGTCGATCGCGGGATGAAGAGGCTTGGATGTCATATCGTTTCTCCCATTGTTGATTTTACGTCCAAATCGGGTGGAATGCCCTTGCCGCAACAGCGCTGGGCACGGTCTTTTGTTGGAAACCGCGAGCGGCCGAGCCGATGCGGCGAGGGGGAAACAGGATGAATCTTCTGACGGCCATGCGGGTCTTCGACCGGGTCTGCCTGCTGGGCAGCCTCTCGGCGGCGGCGCGCGATCTCAACATGTCGACGACGGCGGTCAGCCGGACGATCAAGGAGCTGGAAGAGGATCTTGGCGTGCGTCTCATCAACCGCACGACCCGGCGCCTCAGCGTCACCGAAGCCGGGCGCGACTATGCACCGCGGGCCCGCAGCCTGCTGGACGAGATTTCGGAACTGCAGGATTCGACGCGCGGCCTGCACAAGGAGACGCGCGGCCTGATCCGGGTTTCCTGCTCCAATGTCCTTGGCCACACGCGCATCACCAAGCTGGTGCCGAAATTCCTCGAGGAGAACCCGCTGACTACCATCGAATTCGATCTGACAGCGCGCTACGTCGTCGGCATCGTCGAGGAGGGTTATGATGTTGCCATCCGTTTCGGCGGCCAGGCCGATTCCGCTCTGATTGCGCGGCGCCTGGGCGAAGTCCGCAACTATGTCTGCGCCACGCCGGATTATTGGGACAGAAACGGCCGACCGACCCATCCGGACCAACTGGCAAGCCATTCCTGCGTCTTGAGCAATTTCGCCAAGCGGCTCGGCACGTGGCCCTTCATAGGGCCTGACGGGCCGTTTGACGCACCGATCGCCGGCTTCGGCATCGGCAACCTGCCGAGCCTCCTGGTCGATGCGGCAATCCGCGATGGACGGCTGGAGGTACGGCTCGACGAGTTTCGCCCGGATTCCAGCCCAATCTATGCCCTCTACCCACACCGGACCTATATCGCCGCCAAGGTCCGCGCCTTCGTCGATTTCCTGATCCGTGAGCTGTCGGCGGATTTTACCGCCTGAGGCGCGGCAGGGGCATCGCCAGTCGGCGCCAGCAAAGGCCCGGCGCGAACGCCAGGCCACCCTTGCCCCCAACGGCAAACTCGGCGGTGTCATTTCCACCAGGCGGTGGTGTCGTACATCGGTCCCGGCTCCTCGAAGAGCTTCTCGTATTTGCAGAGCGCCGGCGTCTTGCCGAGCGCCACCGAGGCACCATCCTTGAACGCCCACTCGCCGCGTTGGGTCGAGTCGGCCCGCACATAGCTGGACAGGGCAAAGGCCCGGTCGTGCTGCGACAGGTTGGGCGAGGAGCCATGCACGGTAAGCAGCCCCCACATGGCGAGGTCGCCAGGCTCCAGGACCAATGGAACGATCGTCGCCGGGTCGATGCCGACCTTGCGCAATTCTTCCTCGGCGGTCAGCCCCTTCATCAACTCGCCCTTGCCTTCGTCGGACAGGCCGAGATAGCCGAGCTTGTGACTGCCAGGCACGACCTGAAGGCAGCCATTGTCGAGCGTCGCTCGGTCGACGGCGAGGCCCGTCGTCACTGTCGCATCGGCGACATTGTCGAAGGCGGCCTGGTTGCGGAATCGCAGATCCTGATGGAAGCGATAACCAGTGACATTGGCCCCGGGTGGCTTCCAATGCAGCTGCTGGGCGATTTGCTTGATGTCACGCCCGATCAAGCCTTCGAGCAGTTTCAGGTAATTGGGATTGCGCCGGAATTGCTCGAAATAGGAATTGATCCAGGAAAACCAGTAGGCCTGCAGCACGTAGCGTTGGCCGAAATCCGACTCGGGCAGGATCTGGAAGTTGAGATTGCCGTCCCGGAAAGTAGCGTGATGCTTGAGCCCTTCGGCGTAGACGGCATCCGTTTCCTTCTTCAGCCGGACCATCTCGTCGCCGTCGACGAATTGTCGAACGACCGCGTATCCCTCCTCGCGGTACTGCTCCACCGCCTCGCGTGCCTGCTTGTCCGTCAGCATGTCCTTGGCTATCCCTGTCTGATGATCTCCAAGGATCGTAGCGAAGGGATCGCGGGCGATAAGCCACGGATTTTGGCATCGACTTTCCCGATAATCGCAAAAGTCGCGGCAAACTGAACCGGTCTTGGAGGACGTCAGGCTGAAGCGCGTTGAATACGCGACAACTCAAAACCGCCTTTGCCCGACAAGCTCTGTTCCGCCGGCCGGAACATATCCTCGAAGTCGAGGTCCTCCTCGAAAACCACGCCTCCGACGGTCACGGCCAGGATCTCCACGGCGCCCTGAGGGGAAAAATAGACCCGCGAGACACTGGCGCGGATACGCTCGCCAACCATCCTGGCTTCGGCCTCGCTCGTTCCGGGAAGGAACACGCCGAACATCGACGCGCCTATGCGGCCGATGACGTCTTGCGAGCGCACGCAAGACCGGATGGTTGAGGCTATGAGACGCAAGGCTTCGTCGCCCCAGCTCAGGCCGAAGCGCAAGTTGATGGCGTTCAGATGCTCAGGATGAATGACCAGGAAGGCGCCCGATCGCTCGCCTGGAACGGACGGCCTGATTGCCCGTCTCTCGATCAGCGACGTGAAGACCCTGCCGTTCAGGCAACCGGTCAGCGTATCGAAGGTAGCGGCTTTGTTGAGTTCCCGCCGGTAGCGACGGATCTCTGCCAGGTTCCGGCCTATGAACACAAAAAGCGGCAGGCAGATCACCAAAGGCAAAAGCGTTGCGGTGATCATGCCGCGCCCGAAAGGCGTCAGCGTCTCGCTGAACAACAGCAGATAGTTCAGGCTCAGGGAGACGCAAAGGCTGCCGATGGTTCCAAGGAAAGCCAACCAGCCGACGCTCCTCCATTCGTGATGGGCCGGGACATCAGCTGCTGCGTTGGACATGATCGATCTCCGTTGGATCGCCAAGCATAAGACCGGCAAGTTAGGATTTCGGTTTCAAAGAACAATACAATTTGAGGCGTCGGGATAGATCGCTCAGCTTTCTGGAGGCGATGCCGGCCTTTGCGGCGACTCCGGTTGCTGCCGCCTATGGGGAGCCGAAGATTCCCATCTCCGCCGTCCTGGCTGTTGCTTCGGCCTTGCCATAGATACCGCCCGGCAAGGCCAACGCCCAGCCATTCGACACGAGCCAGGCTCCGACATCCTGTTTGCCCAGCCTGCATGTCGCCGCGACAGGGAAGCGGTCGACCGACGGAGGCACGAAACAATTCAGCGCCCGCCCGCGCATCCAGTTGTTGAAAGCCGCACGCGCCCGCTGTCCACAAGGCCAGGCACTCTCGTGAAACAGGCAGATCCTGTCGGCTTCGACGCTCTGGGTTCCGCTGATGAACAGTTTCCGCCCCATGGAGTCGAAACCAGCCGAGGACGTGGCCACCGGATGATACAGCGGTGTTTCCCGCCAATCCCTGGGCATCGATGGCTTGGGTTGTGACGCGAGGCCGAGGTCGCCAAGGGGCAAGCGAGGTTCCACCCGCTCCACTTCTGACCCCACGACCTGCGGCGGTGCGATGAGATCTTCGGCAATCTTGCGGGCTGAATTGACGATCGATCGAACCGGGTGCTGCGCGACGTCGTCGCTGACGTCCGGGGCCGGGTCGGTGACGGTCCGCTCGACAGGGAACAGGGTCGCTGCCTTGACCAGCAGCAGGATGCCGACGAGAAGCTCGAGGCTTGCGACCGCGATCATCACGCGAAGGCGCCCCGCTTGTCCCGCCGGACCGCCCGCGCCCAATTCGCTAGAAGCTGGACGTCGATTTGGCAACCAGTTTGAGCGCACCTTTTTCAATCCGGTAAAACGGCATCGAGCGTTCGCTGGATCCATCCGCGCGGAACCTGAACAAGCCGGTCGATCCGCGAAATCCGTTCGGGTTCTCGAAAACCTGCCTGTTGAAGCCGGTCGGTCCGGCAGCGCTCGCGATGCCCGCGGTCAGGGCGACCATGTCATAGGCATAGGCGACATTGACGTCGGCCTGGTAGTTGAAGGTTGTCTTGAAACGATCCGAAATGGGGCCTGTTTCGTGTTGGTCGAGGGTCGCGATATAGGCACCTTCGAATAGTGGACTGGCCGGGTACTCCAGCCAGCGGTTCGTGCCAACCACCGAGGTCGATTTTCCGGGAATGCCTTTTGCCTTCAGGGCGATCAGGATTGGCGACGGATTGCTGTCGCCGCTGGCGACGACCACGGCATCGGGGGCGTCCACCAGCGAGCCCATGTCCGTCACCGCCTTTGTCGCGCTGTCGGCGCTCGTATAGGGTATGGTGATCGCAAGTGCGGCTCCGTACACGCTGAGGCTGTTGGCAACCCGCTTTTCGACGATATCGGCACTCGCGCCCGCCGGCACCAGCAGGACGAACTTCTTGCCGCCCTTGGCCGCAATCGCGCCGGCGCCTGCAGCGGCGCTGTCTGCCTCGCTGAGACATACCGCATAGACGCCCGGGCCACCGGCAAAATTGTCCGCAAGAGCCAGAACCACCGGCCGGTTTGCGCCCGACAGTTTCGCGACATGCTGGGCCGCCGGCAGTTCGGTCGGACCGATGACCACTTTCGCTCCCGAAGTTATGGCCTTTACCGCCAGTTGCTGCGAGTAGGTCGCGTCTCCCTTCGTGTCCTCGACGGTAAGCGTCAGCAGCGGGTTGCCGAGATCCGTCATCGCGAGCTTGGCGGCGTCGAGCATCTTTCTGCCGTTTTCGCCTGCGGATCCGGAGGCGGAGAGGGGCAGCAGCATGGCGACTTTTGTGGGGCCGGTGCCGAGAGACTGCGTTGCCATGCTTGCGTTGGCGACAGCAACAGCAGCCGGCTGATTGGGGGCCTGGATGGCAGCGGGGTCGAGCGCGTCTGACACCGCGCCTTTCGATTGGCAGCCGAGCAACGACATTGCCAGCGCGCAAGCGACCACGCACGTTCGCAAGCTGTGGACCTGCCGGTCAGATACCATTTTCTGCCGGCGCGCTCTCGCTGTTGCGGTCAGTTCATGTACTCGACCATACGGTCGTGAAAACACTCGCACTTGTTGAGCGTGTCTTCGTCCTTGTAGTTCGTCTTCAGGTAGCCGTAAGCCATGCCGCAGGCGACCTTGGCTTCCGATGCCCAGACGAAGACCGGCCGCGACGAGTTGATCCATTCCGGGCTCTTGGCGACGGCGATCGACTCATCCATCAGCTTCACGACCTGTTTCGTGAGGTCGACCGTGTTTTCGGTCAGCACGAGATTGGAGGTTCCAACGGTGCGGCAATAGTCGGCCGTCGGACCTTCGATGATGTCGGCGGCAAAGCCGGTGGATCCAGCCAAGAGCAGCGCCGCGGCCGTGCCCAGCGATCTTGAACGAATTTTCATGTAAGCCCCTCTCCAAATTGCCATTTCATGTTCCGCTAATGCATAGCATGGGAGCACAAGCGCGCAGAAGTGTTAAATCGTGACATGCTGCTGCGTATGTGTTGCGTCGTCATAGAGGATGTTGATCGTACCGGCTGCGGGTGCGTTCTGCAGTACGGCCACATCCACGAAGTTTGCCGCGTTGCCCGAGCCGCTGGTATCGACGCTTACTGTGCTGGTCGCGCTGTTGTAATGCACATAGTCGGCGATGTTGCCAGCCGGCGCCTTGTCGAAAAGCGCCGTTAGGTCGATCTTATCCCCTTCGTCGCCATGGTAGTCGACGATCAGATCCTTGATGTTGAGATTGTCGATCTTGAACGTGTCGGCTCCCGAAGTGCCGTCCATGGCCACCGACGGCTGCGTCGAGGCAACCAGCGATGTATCGAGTTCCACCTCGACATAGTTGCCGCTCGTGCCGTCGGCCATCTGGAAAGTGCCGTTGCCGGTCACGGTCTGCCCGTCGATTTCGCCGACAGCCGCGTTCGCTGCCGTGCTGATGGAGACGATACCGTTGTCGGCGAGGTGCGACAATTCCCCGGTGTCGCTGATGCCGTTGGCATTGGCGTCCTGCCAGATCACCAGGCTGCTGAACGCCGCGTCGTTGTGGTCGATGACGCCGTCATGGTTGCTGTCGAGCGAAGCCAGCGCTGCCGCGCCGCTGTCGAAATGGCCGCCGTTGAAGTTCGGCGTGAACAGCTCCGTGCCATCGTCGATCTTGCCGTCATGGTTGAGGTCGACCGCCAGCATGCCGTCATGGGATGTGTTCCAGGCGAGCTGTTCCTTGGTGCCATCGCCGTTCATGTCGAACTGGACACCGTGGCTGACGTCGGAGAAGGCGAACCCATTGTGGTTCAGGTCGAGAATGATGGGGTCGACCGAGCCTCCGATGAGGTTGTTCAGGTTCGATATGGTGACGCCCTGGAGATCGACCAGTGCTCCCACGCCGGCATTCGTGGTTGTCTGGGTATAGACGTAGGTGTGGTTTACCCCTGAGATCGTTGCCGTGAAGGCGAGCGTCGCCCCGGCGTCGCCGATGTCTGTGGCGTTAAGATACTGGACAACCGCCGCCAGGCTTGCGGCGGACGTGACCGCCAATGGCGCGGTAAAGGTGTCGGTTCCAAAGAAACTGGCGATGCCGTTCGTGACCGAATGGGACTGAACCGTGTCACCGCCGATCGTCAACGTGGAGTCCCCGCCATTGACGTTGCCCGCGGTGGCGGCCACCAGACTGCCGGGCAGTGTCAACTTGTCGGTGCCGGCGACGAAGTCGGTGATGATGTCATATCCGGTGATCGTGCCTGCATTGCCTGATCCGCCGATGACGGGTGTCGATTCACCCGACCCGATCACGAACGTGTCGGCGCCGGCTCCTCCTGTCATTGTGTCGGTATGCGTGCTTGCGGCGATCACATCGTTGCCGGCCGTACCGGTAAGCGTGAAATTGCCGCCAGTCCCAGCTGTTTCAACGTTGATGCTGAGGGTGGAGCTTGACGAGAGGTCGCCGTCACCATCACGGGCGACGATGTGGAAATCTAGACTTTGATCGGGAGGCAGAATGGTATGCGAAACGCTGACATCCGTCCCGATACGCAAACTTCCTGTTCCTACAGTGTCTATATTTTCGATCTTGAGGACGCTGAATTGAATCGTCGGATCGATGGTTAGAGGACCTGTTGAGGATACAGTGATGTCGTGGGTTTCTGTATCCCCGTTTACTGGATTTGTTGCGGTCCATCGTATTGTTACAGGGCCCTGCTGAATCTGCTGGATGTTTATGGTAACGGATTCAAGAAGGTCTGGATTGGAGCTCGCGGCATCGTTGCCAGCGACTCCGGGCTTGTGGAACTCCATCTCGAACCATTCGCCGTAGTCGGTCCATTGATTGCTGACGCCGAAACCCTGGTTGCTGGCGTTGACTCCGTTGCCGTTGCTTTGAAATTCGACCCGACCCAATTCATTGACCGGAGTATTTGGATCATCGGCCAGTTCGCGGAAACCGGGGCCTCCAGCACCAAGTTGAGCGAACGAAATCTGTTCTGTGGTCGCCGCGCCGGGTGTGATCAGCTCAAAGGTATAGGTCGCATCGGCCTTGACGGTCAGCGCGAAGATATCCGTGCCGTTTGAGTCCTCGGCGAGAAGCCGTGTCGTTCCATCACCAAGATCGGTTTCGGTGTAATGGATTCCATCGATGACCGGCCCGGTGATGTCGAACGCATTGTTAGTGGAGTGGCCATCGGCCCCGAAGCTGACGTTGAACGTACCATTTACGGTGCCGATTTCGTTGGGGATCGTGGCGGAAGTGAAGGAGCCTAGCGTCGGCACGTCGTCAGTAACATTGACCTGAACCGTCGCGCTCGCCTGGTCTCCGTCCGAATCGGTAGCGACCACATTGATGCCGGTCAGGTTGATGACATTCTCTCCACCCGCGTCGGGATGCGGGAAATTGTCGAGCAGCGTCACATTGACTGTCGCCGAGCCGTTGGTGCCAGCCAGGATTGGCAGCGACGATGCGACCAGGTCGATATGGATGGCGTCGATGCCGTTGAT
>NZ_SRTV01000004.1:543137-585100 GCF_004792025.1 Mesorhizobium sp. M8A.F.Ca.ET.181.01.1.1
CGTCGTTGCCCCAGAACCCGTCACGCCGCTCACCGCGGCGCCGTCGGCACCCTTGGTGTCGGCGCCGGCCGCATTGCCGTCGCTGCCGACGCCGGTAATCACGTTGCCGCTCGCCGTGCCGCCTTCCGAGACGCTGTCCGTGTCGGCAACCGCCGTCGGCACGTCATCGATGATGGCAACGGCAAAGGTCGTGCTCGCGGTGTCGCCGTCGACATCCGTGACGGTGATGCTGAAAGTGTCGGGAACCGTGTCGTTGGCGTCGTATCCGGTCGTGTGAACGGGATGGGTAACCGACTCGGTGACCGTGTAGTCATACTGGATGGCACCCGTGCCAGGATCGAACGACAGGATCGTGATGTAGCCGAACTCGCCCGCGATTTGCTGGTTAACGCCGGTCACGGTGGTGCCGTTGATGACGATCGAGCCGATGCCATCGGGTGCGTCGATGCTGATCGTGCCGACGCCGGAGGTTTCGGAGTTGCTTGGTGCGTCGCTGCCCGGCGATTGTTGCGAGCCGCCATCGAGGCCGGTTTCGCTGGCCGCCTGGCCAGGGTCGGTCAGGGACATGGCCACCACGGAGACGCCCCTGTCGACCAAGGAAGGGAACAGCTCGCGATGATCCAGCTGCCCAAAATGCAGGTCAGTCGGCGGCAGCAATGCCGAAAGGCCGAAGCCGTCGCCGATCCCGCCGGCAGGCTGTTCGAAATTGCCGCCGGCGCTCGAGGCCGAACCTCCCGGGCCCGCCGAGATGGAACCATCCGTGCCAAACGCGACATCGACATGGCTCGCTTCCAGCGCGGCGATCAAGGCCACGCGCGGCACTTCGACTTCGCCGATGATGAAGGTCGGCACATTCAGGGCGCCGTCCTTGATGACGATGACCGAGCCGTCCGCCTGCTCGAGCACGAGGTTGTGCCCGTCGACCTTGATGTTGTCGATCGAGACATTGGCGGGAAGTCTGACGACGTTGCTTGCGTCGGCGACGTATTCGTGTGGGGCATTTGCCGCTGGCGGAGCAGCCGCTGGCGCACCGCCGCCGACATCGACGGGCACGGGTTCGGCCGAAGCCGGCGCCGTTTGGGCCGGTGCCGCCGCCTGCTCGGCCGGTGCGGCCTGCGCCACCAACTGGATCGGCGCTGTCAGGTCCTGGTGATCGTTGGAGACGGAATGCTCGTCCCACGAGTTCGAAACGTTGTCCAATTCAATACTGGTCGCCATAGCTTAAACCCCTCCGGCATTTCCCGGAAAGAGACAGGTGGCGCCTCGACTTTGCAACGGTCCATCAATCCATTCTATATATTTGGATATGCCTGCGATAACTTTTTTTACGCTTGGTAAACTGTGAACATATAATCAGTTATATGTTGTCTTGGACGCATGGCGCTTCGCCGCGAGCGATGCGAACAATCCGGTAAATAGAAGTATAAATACGTGTAAAATTTTACTCAAATTAGCAAAACGATTATACAGGAAAGTTATCCACCTTCCTTTCCAGTAATTTGAGACAAGATTGGTAGCGTCCACGGTCAAAGGTGGGCGTCATGAAAAAACAAAAGAATGCTCCGGGGAAGAGCAAGCTCAAGCTGCTTCTGCTGGCAGTGGGGATGGCCGGCTCGGCGCAACCAGCCCTTGCCGGGCCGGTCGTCAGGGATTTCCTGCCCGAAACAGCGCTGCTTGGGACGGTCCAGGCGCCGCATGGTCTCGGCGGTATTTCGCTGCAAAGGTACCAGCCCTGGCAGCCGGCCGCCCCCTACCAGATCAGCCTTGTCCTGAACGGCTACAGTCCCGTTCCAGCGCAAGACGGCTCCAGCGCCTCGACCGCGCAAGAAGGCAGGGGGGTCGACCCGATGCAGACTGCGTCGATTATCCCGGGCGTGTTCGGGTCGGTTGCATTGTCCATGCGCAATTTTCCCGTTTCGGCGCGCTGGGCACCGGTCTACCAGGCCATAACCGGTTGCACCGTGGGCAGTCCCTGTGACCACAAGAGCCCGGCCTTCGCGGCCATGGTCTCGGCCGCCCAAGGCAAGGGCTTTGTCGAAAAACTGTCATTCATCAACAGCGGCATCAACCACCTGATCGCCTACAAGAAGGACAGCGTCGTTTACGGCAAGCTCGACTACTGGGCGAAACCTTCGGAAATCCTCGCCAATCGCGCCGGTGACTGCGAGGACTTCGCCATCCTCAAGATGACGGCGTTGCTGAGGGCCGGCATTCCGGCACGCAGCATGTCGCTCGTCGTTCTCCAGGACCGCAAGCGAGGTTTCTTCCACGCCGTGCTTTCGGTGAGCACTGCAGGCGGCGCTTACATTCTCGACAGTCTCAACAACACGGTGCTCAAGGACAGCGCGCTCCCGGACTACCAGCCACTGTATTCGTTCAGCACCGACCGGGCATGGATCCACGGGTCCAAACCGGGGGCCGCGCAGATGGCCGACGTCAAGGGCGGTTTCGAAACCGTCGCGCCTGGCGAAGGCGCGCTGCTGGAAGTCAAGTAAAGGCAAGGTGGTCGCTTCCTGTCCCGGCTCAATGCCGAGAGCAATTCCGGGAAAAGTGCGCAGCGCTTTGCCATTGGGAATTGCCGTGAAAACAAGGAGATGGAACGGTTTCCGCGAAAGGATGAGCCGCTCTATCCGTTGAAGACAAAAGCCATCAGCAATTCCAGGTCCTGCACCGGGGCGCGCACCACGTTCAGCTGGCCCCGGTAGCGGCGCTCGCCGGCACCGATCACAAATCCGCTCGCAACGGCAACGTCGCCATTGGTGTCAAGGCGCGCGAATATATCCGCCACGTTGAGATCCAGCGCCAGCTTCAGGTCCTGCCGCGTGTCCTGGTCGAATGCTGTCGGCAACTGCCGTTTGACCAGTTGCTGGAACGACGCATTGAACGTCACGATCTTCTTCGTCGATGCCAAGGCGAAAGCCGGCGACGGACAGGCAAGCAGAATGGCGTTTACCGTCCTGATCGACGCAAGCTTGCGCAGGTTCAGGTTCTCGTTCCCCGATTCGCGTATGCAGGCGACCCGAATTGCCGAGGTCAGGTTTCCTTTTTCCGCGTGACTTTCGGCGATCTCGTCGACCAGCATGCCGATCGTGCATTTGCGGCTCTCGGCCATCTGCTTCAGCGAAACCCAGAAAGCCCGCTCAAGACGGATGCCGCGCCTTACGCCGCCGCGCGCCACGACGCGGAACTCGAGCTCGAAATCTTCTGTCGGGAGCGGCAGAAGCAAACGGTCTTTCAAGGTCCGGGGAGAGATGGCGTTATCGCTCACTCATTGCCTCCTGACGTGCCTTGTTGATCGGCTTCAGCAGGTAGCTCAGGATCGTCTTGCGCCCGGTCTTGATATCCACGGAACAGATCATGCCGGGGATGATCGAATATGCCTTTCCGTCTCGCACCAGTGTCGATTTCTCGGTTGCAACACGCACCTGATAATAGGGTTCGCCCGTCTTCTGATCGACCAGGCTGTCCGCGGTAATGTTGGAAACCTTGCCTTCGATGCCGCCAAAGATCGAGAAGTCGTAAGCCGTGACTTTTATCAAGGCATCCTGATCGGGGCGGATAAAGGCGACATCGCGGGGCGAAACACGTGCTTCTACCAGCAATGTCTCGGAAGTAGGCACGATGCCGGCTACGACAGTACCGGGCTGGACGAAGGCGCCGACGGTGTTCAGTTCCATCGTGTTGACGATACCGTCCACCGGCGAGCGGATATCCGTTCGCGCGACCTTGTCGGTCGCGCCGCGAATGGTTTCGTCCACCACCGAAAGATCGGCCAAGGCCTGCGTCAGGTCATCGAGTGCTTCCTGCTTCAATTGCAGCCCGAGTTCCTCGACCTGGAGCTGCGCCTCGGTGATCGCCGACTTGGCTTTCTTTATCGTCTCGCCGGCCAGGTTCAATTGGCCGTTGAGTTCGGTTTGCTCCTGCTCGACCTTGAGCTGCTCGGTCCTTGCCATCAGACCCTTCTTGACCATCGCCTCGACCAGCGTCGCCTGTTGGTCGCTCACAGCCAGGTTTTTTGTCAATCGGTCGAGATTGGCGTTCGCTTCGTCGAGTTCCTTTTCGCGCTGGTCGAGGCGCGACTTGAGCACCGACAGCTTGTTGTCGAAGTTTTCGCGTCGGGCAACGAGGAGATTTTGCTCGTTGTCGCAGATTTCCGGCGCCACCGCCTGAATGTCCTGCGGACATGGAAACGATCCGCTGATGCTGCCGCTCTGTTCGTATTTGAGCCTGGCGATGCGTGTCTGCAGGGCTCGCGCCTTGGCTTGCTGTTCGCCGAGGCTGGACGTGTTCAAAGTATTGTCGAGACGAATGATAAGGTCGTTCTTCCTGACGACCTGCCCCACCTTCACGGCGATTTCCTGAACGACGCCCGGCTCGCTGGCCTGGATGACCTGGGTCTTGGAGGCCGGTATGACCTTGCCATCGCCACGCGCGATCTCGTCGACCTCGGCGAATGATGACCAGGCGACAAAGGCGACGAAGAGCGCCGCTATGATGAATATGGACGCCGTCGCGAAAAGCGGCGGGCGGTCTTCTCTGGCAAGCATTTCCTACGCCCCGTTATTATATCGGGTTTAGCCCGATATAATTTGTTCATTCAGGAATTGGTTCTCTGCAGCGCCTGAATGACTTGTTCTTTTGGCCCGTCAGCAACGATCCTTCCTTGTTCGACAACAATAAGGCGATCGGCCAGTTCGAGCATGCTGAAGCGATGCGTCGAGACGATCAGCGTCGTGTTGCGGTCAAAAGCGGTCTTCAGTTGCTTGATCAGCTGTCGTTCCGAAGCCAGGTCCATCGAGCCGGACGGTTCATCCAGAAAGACGATCTTCGGCTTGGTCAAAAGCAGCCGGGCAATCGCCACCGTCTGTCTCTGCCCGCCGGAAAGATTGGTGCCTCGCTCGCCGACATTCATGTCGTAGCCGCGTGGATGGCGAGAGACGAACTCGTCGACGCCGGCGGCTTTTGCAGCTTCGATGATCTGCTCGTCGGTCGCCTCCGGAGATGCCATGAGCAGGTTCTCCTTCACGGTGCCCGAAAACAGATCGCCAGCTTGCGCGACGATGCCGACGGCGGCGCGCACCTCCGACGGGTGATACTGGCGGATGTCGATGCCATCCAGCAGCAGCTCGCCCGAGCTCGGCAGGAAAAGCCTGCCGATCAGGCGTCCCATCGTCGTCTTGCCCGACCCGATGCGGCCGATGATGCCGATGCGTTCGCCCGGTTTCACCGAGAAGTTCAGGCCGGACAGAACCTCGTTTTCCGATCCGGGATAGACGAAGCCGACATTCTTGAACGTCATCGCTCCATTGCGGATCGGGCGATTGACAAAGCCCACCGTGTCCGGCCGGTCCTCCGGTTGGGACATGATGGAATTCACCATTCTCAAGGAGAGCATGGCCTGGCGAAATCTCGACAAGGTGATCGCGATCTGGCCGAGCGGAGCCACGGCCCGGCTCGCCAGCATCACCGTTCCGATAATGGCTCCTGTCGATACATGCCCTTCCGAAAAGGCATAGGCTCCGGCCACGACCAGGGCGACCGTCACAAGCTGCTGGATGGCCTGGGTGATGTTGCCGGCCGCGGCCGAGAGCTGCTTGATCTTCTCGGAGGTGTTGGCCGCATTCTTCGAATGCTCGCCCCACTTCCTCAGCAAATAGGCTTCGGCGCGCAGCGACTTGATTGTTTCCAGCGTGGAGATGGACTCGACCAGCAAGGCCTGGCGCTGGGATGCTTCGTTCATCGAGGCGGCGACCCGTTTGCCGATGCGATGTTGCGTGACGAGGCCGACGATTACCGACGCCACAAATGCCAGGGCCGGTATGATGACCAACCAATCGCCGATCGCGTAGATGACCAGCAGGAAGATGAAGACAAAGGCCGTGTCGATGAAGACGCTGATGGTGTTGGAGGTGAAAAACTCCCTGACGAACTCATATTGAGTGACACGGTTGGCATATTCGCCGGTCGAGCCAGGTCGCGCGGACAAGGATGAATTCAGCACCTTCTCGAACAGCAGATACGATATCCGCAGGTCCGCCTTGCGCCCGGCATAGTCGATGAGCGAGGCGCGGGCCGTCTTCAGGAGCAGGTCGAAGAGAATGACGGCACCGATACCGATCGCCAACACCCAGAGCGTCGATATCGCCTTGTTCGGCAATATACGGTCATAGACGTTCATGGTGAAGATCGGCGAGGCGATGGCCAGCAGGTTGATGAAAATCGCCGACAGCACGACCTTCGAATAGGTGCGCCAGAAAGCGCCCATCGTTCCCGTCAGCCAATGGCGCCGTTCGATCTGCTGCGCCGACCCGACCTTCATGCCTTCGGTGGCGTTGGCATAGGTGATCGAGAAGGATACGCCGCCACTGATGTAACTCGCGGCCAGCTCGGATTTGCCGATAGTCGTGCGCCCGTCTTCCTGCGGCGCCGTGAGATACCCGTCGCCATCGATTTCGGCCAGCAGGGCGATCGGCAACTGGCTGACACGGAAGATAATTGCCGGAAGATCGACGCGACCGCGCAGGAAGTCGCGATGATTGAATTCGTGGGTCTCGAGACCGATGCGTTCGGCAAGATGCCGGATCTCGGTGACCTCGATGCGCGTGTCCGAAATCGGCACCCCGGCAAACAGCACGGTCTCCGCACTCGGCCTGCCGAGATAGGCCGCAATCGCCGAAAAGCAGGCCTTGAACGCCTCCTTGGGCGACAGAATATGTGGCTGCTGATTCACGATCCGCCCGCCAGGACCCTCAACCTCCCTTACACCGGCTCACTTCTTCCTGACCGGGGCAAGGATGTCGAAGGGTATATCGTTCGTCTGTTCCGACGGGGTCCGTGCATAGGTTTCGGTGTCCGCGGTCTCCGGAACCGCAAATTCATCTTTGGCGTAGGCCGTGGCCTGCTTCGGCGGATGGATGTCCATCGTTTTCAGCAACTGCCCGGTCGCTGCCAGAAGCCGATATTGCGCAAAGAGCGATGCGTAGGACGCGGTGTCCGCCAGCGTCGCTGTGTTGAACCGCGTATTCTGCGCATCCAGCACATCGAGCAGCGAGCGCTGTCCGACCTTGAACTGCTCGCGATAAGAAGCAACCAGCTTCTCGTTGGTAGCGGCTTGCAGCTTCAGGGTCTTTGCCAGATCGGCTTGCCGGAAGCGGCGATCCCACGACGTGCGAACGGCTTCTTCGATCTCCCGCAGAACCTGATGCAGCCCAAGCCGCTGCTCGCTGGCGCGGCGGATCTGCTCCTGCTCATTGGCTTTGTCGATGCCGCCCCGGTACAGATTCCACCGCAGCACCACCCGTGCTTGCAGATCGGACGTGTCTCCATTGTCGCCGTCAATGTCGTATCCGGCCCGGGCAACGCCTTCGGCGACGACCGAAGGGCCGTATTTCGCCCGCGCGGCGTCAACCTGCGAGGCGGCGGCGGAAATATCGCTATTGGCCATGTGGACGCGCGGATTGTTCTCCCGCGCAATGCCCAGTGCGTCGTCCAGCGACCTTGGCAGCGCAGAGGAAACATCGCCTGGCCGCGATGCATTGGTCAGCGGCTTCCCAACGGTCTTGAAGAAGCGGATCCTCGAGGCCTCGAGTTCCTCGGCGGCTTCCTGCATGCGGGCCTTGGCCGCGAACAAGCGCTCCTCCGCCTGTTGCCGGTCGGCTTCGTTCAACCCGCCGCCTGCTATGCCTTCCCTGATGTCGTGGAGAATCGCTTGGTGAAAGCCCAGATTCTTCTTTGCCTCTGCCACGATCGAGGCCTGAAGCATGTATTCCAGGTAATCCTGGACAACCGACAGCCCGATGAACTCGGATCGCTCCAGCACGCGGAACGAGGCGCCATCGACCCGCGAGGCCTGACGGTTGAGTTCGGCTCGCCTTGCGCCACTATCATAAAGCGTTTGCGAAACTGTCAGGTCGGTCTCCGCGGGATAAAGAGCGTCGTGCTCGATGGAGAGCGCGCGGCGGGAGGAGTTGTCCAGACGGCGAGCACCAGCGGATGCCTCGACATCGACGCTTGGGAGATAAAGCCCTTTTGCCTGTCTCAGTTCGAACTCGATCGCCTCACGGTTTTCGATGGCCTGGCCGATTTCCGGATTGGATTCCACCGCAACCGCCATGGCCTCCTTGAGTGTCAGTGCATGCGCGCTCCAGCAACTCAGCATGGTAGCCGTCATCAAGAGACCAACGCTCATGACCTTGGTCGACAGACCTGTCGTCTTCATTTTCCCACCCACGTTTCCCCGCGCTTTGTTAAGAGCGCCCCAGCCGGGCTTGGCGCCTGGCCTTGTTGACTATCTTGCAAATTACCGTGAGCGTTTCATTATTAAGCTGTGACTAAATCACAGAATCCAGACAGACGGCCAAAGAATGTAGCAAAAATGGCACACATTTGAGACGCTGGTGGGGACCAAGTGCCGGTATTGAAACTTGAAACACCGAGACAGGATACGGAGATGGCCAACAGGACGCTTGTTCTGACAATATCCTGATGAGTACGCATGCCTGCAAATAAAGTGCGCTTGGCGCGGCGTTTTTGAGCAGGGCCGATTCGGTGCGTGCTGCGCTTGGCTGGGGCGCCAGGATTCGAACCTGGGAATGTCGGTACCAAAAACCGATGCCTTACCACTTGGCGACGCCCCAATAGCCGTCAGAGTCGCTGTGCGGCGCGTTATTAGCAGAGCAGCCGAAAAGCACAATGCTTATGAGCAGCCGCGAAGGCACTCGCCTGACCAGCAGTGCGATTGCCTCCAGATGATCCACAAGCGGACTATACGGACCACACGGCCAACTCGTTGCCGGCTGGGTCGACGAAGTGGAAGCGTCGGCCGCCGGGGAATGGGAATATCGGCTTGACGATCGTTCCGCCGGCGCTTTCGACCGCGCGAAGGGTTTCTTCCAGATTCTCACTGTAAAGCACAGGCAGCGGCTTGGCCGGCGCTTCCCCTGCATCAGCCTGAAAACCTCCTTCCAGCCCCTCGGCAAAGGCCGAATAGGTTGGTCCATAGTCGGTGAACGACCATCCAAAGGCAGCGCTGTAGAAGCCCTTCAGCCGGTCCAGCGTGCCGCCGGTCGCCGGCATTTCCAGATAGTCCAGTTTTCCAGGCCGTTTCATGGGACACCTCTTTGTTCCCTTTATGTTCTAGATATCGAACATTGAGGTGGCAAGTCTTTTTGACGCATCCGGGGGCATGGCTTTTTCTTAATCGATTGTAGCGACCCGACGGCTTTGGCCGGCGCTTGCCTTTCGCACTGCAGCATCATATCGCTCCAAAGTCGGACACGGGCGGAGCTTTCCGTTTCGCCAATCTTTCCAATCTCCTGCAACCGGAGAGCAAAGCATGACCAAATGGGTTTTCACCTTTGGCGATGGTGCGGCGGAAGGCCGTGCCGGCGACAAGAATCTGCTGGGCGGCAAGGGCGCCAATCTGGCCGAGATGTGCAGCCTGGGCCTGCCGGTGCCGCCGGGTTTTACGATCACCACCGAGGTCTGCAATGCCTACTATGCCAATGGCCGTACCTACCCGGCGGGATTGGAAGCCGACGTCGCTGTCGCGCTCGACCATATCGGCCGGCTGACCGGCCGCCGGTTCGGCGACCCTTCGAAGCTGCTCCTGGTTTCGGTGCGTTCCGGCGCCCGGGCGTCGATGCCCGGCATGATGGACACGGTGCTCAATCTCGGATTGAACGACGAGACGGTCGAGGCCCTGGCCTCCGATTCCGGCGATGCGCGCTTTGCCTATGACAGCTACCGCCGTTTCATCCAGATGTATTCCGATGTCGTCATGGGCCTCGATCACGAGGTGTTCGAGGAAATCCTGGAAGACCAGAAAGCCAGCCTCGGCCATGAACTCGACACCGAGCTGACGGCCATCGAATGGCAAGGCGTCATCGCGCTCTACAAAGCCAAGGTCGAGGAAGAGCTCGGCCGGCCGTTCCCGCAGGATCCGCACGAGCAGCTCTGGGGCGCGATCGGCGCGGTGTTTTCGAGCTGGATGAACAACCGCGCCATCACCTACCGGCGCCTGCACGAGATTCCCGAAAGCTGGGGCACGGCGGTCAATGTTCAGGCCATGGTGTTCGGCAATATGGGCGAGACCTCGGCGACCGGCGTTGCCTTCACCCGCAACCCGTCGACCGGCGAAAAGCAGCTCTATGGCGAGTTCCTGGTCAACGCGCAGGGCGAGGATGTCGTTGCCGGCATCCGCACGCCGCAGAACATCACCGAGGCGGCGCGCATCGCGGCGGGTTCCGACAAGCCGTCACTGCAGAAGCTGATGCCGGACGCCTTCCAGTCGTTCGTCACCATTTCCGACAGCCTGGAAAAGCACTATCGCGACATGCAGGATCTCGAATTCACCATCGAGCGCGGCAAGTTGTGGATGCTGCAGACCCGTTCCGGCAAGCGTACCGCCAAGGCGGCGCTCAGGATTGCCGTCGAAATGGCCAGGGACGGACTGATCACCAAGGAGGAAGCGGTCACGCGCATTGATCCGGCTTCGCTTGACCAGTTGCTGCACCCGACCATCGACCCGAAAGCCGCGCGCGACGTCATTGGCGTCGGCCTGCCGGCGTCCCCCGGGGCCGCCACCGGTGAGATCGTCTTTTCCTCCGGCGATGCCGAGGACCTGAAGACGCAAGGGCGCAAGGCGATCCTGGTGCGCATAGAGACCAGTCCGGAAGATATCCACGGCATGCACGCGGCCGAAGGTATCCTGACCACGCGCGGCGGCATGACCAGCCACGCGGCGGTTGTCGCGCGCGGCATGGGCAAGCCTTGTGTGTCCGGCGCCGGCTCGCTGCGCGTCGACTACAGGGCCGGCACGCTGCTCTCGATGGGCCAGACCTTCCGCAAGGGCGACATCATCACCATCGACGGCGGTAACGGCCAGGTGCTCAAGGGCTCCGTGGCGATGCTGCAGCCGGAATTGTCAGGCGATTTCGCGGCCATCATGGAGTGGGCGGACGCGGTTCGCCGCATGAAGGTGCGCACCAACGCCGAAACGCCTCTCGATGCCCGCATGGCGCGCTCCTTCGGCGCCGAAGGCATCGGGCTTTGCCGGACCGAACACATGTTCTTCGACGGCGCGCGCATCGTCGCCATGCGCGAGATGATCCTGGCCGACACCGAGAAGGACCGGCGCGCCGCGCTGGCCAAGCTTCTGCCCATGCAGCGCTCGGATTTTCTGGAACTGTTCGAAATCATGGCCGGCCTGCCGGTGACGATCCGCCTGCTCGATCCGCCGCTGCACGAATTCCTGCCCAAGACCGAAGCCGAACTCGCCGAGGTCGCGGTCGCCATGAACGTGTCGCCCGACAAGCTCCGGCAGCGCACCGAGGCGCTGCACGAATTCAATCCGATGCTCGGCCATCGCGGCTGTCGGCTCGCCGTCTCTTACCCGGAGATCGCCGAGATGCAGGCGCGCGCCATTTTCGAGGCCGCTGTCGAGGCCGGCAAGAAAGCCGGCGCGCTGGTGGTGCCCGAGATCATGGTGCCGCTGGTCGGCCTGGTGAAGGAACTCGATTATGTGAAGGCGCGCATCGATGCGGTCGCCAAGAGCGTCATGGATGAGAGCGGCGTCAAGATCGACTACCTCACTGGAACCATGATTGAGCTCCCCCGCGCGGCGATCCGCGCCCATGTCATCGCCGAGTCGGCCGAGTTCTTTTCCTTCGGCACCAACGACCTCACCCAGACCACCTTCGGCATCTCGCGCGACGATGCGGCGTCCTTCCTGGAAACCTACCGCCAGAAGGGCATCATCGAGCAGGATCCGTTCGTCTCGCTCGACATTGACGGTGTCGGTGAACTGGTACGCATGGCGGCGCAAAAGGGCAGGGCGACGCGGCCCGGCATCAAGCTTGGCATTTGCGGCGAGCATGGCGGTGATCCCTCGTCGATCCGCTTCTGCGAGGAGGTCGGGCTCGACTACGTCTCCTGCTCACCCTACCGCGTGCCGATCGCCAGGCTGGCGGCCGCGCAGGCCGCGGTGCATGCGGCGAAGACGGGGCGTGGATAGACTGGTACGGAGCTTAAGGTTTGTATGAAAATTCACGTGAACGTGCTGGCGACATAGCGTAATCTCGACACTGTTCTCGACCAATTTACGGATGACCGCCAATTGCTTCCGGAAACAGATGTTGCAGATATCACCCGCTCCGTTCCGCTCGATCCTGATCATTCAAACGAAGTTTGTAGGCGATATCGTCCTCGCCTCGACACTCGCCAGGAACCTGCGGCTCGAATTCCCTGACTCCAGGATCGTGTTCCTCTGCGAAGCGCATTTCGAGAGCTTCGTGGTTGCGCATGGCATCGCTTCCGAGGTGGTTGCGTTCAGGCGGGCCAGCATGCGGGGTACCCTGCTGCAACGCGCAAAAGAGCTCTATGCCGTGGTGCGGGCGCTGCGTGGCTTTCGCTTCGACCTGACGATCGACCTGACCGATTCCAAGACCTCTCGGCTCGTCAGCGGGTTGGTCAACGCCAGGACACGCGTCGGCTACAATCCTTCCGAGAGGCCGCTGAAGCTGTTGGAGCGGCAGCCCGCCAATGTGTTTGCCAAGCCATTCGGGTTTGGCGGCCAGCATTTTGTCTATCGCTATCTCTCCCCTCTTGAAGCACTCGGCATCGATCTGCACGCCACGGTACCGAGCATCAAGCCGCTGCCATTCGAGGCCGAGAAAGCCTTGGCGCTCCTGGGCAGGCACCATATCCACCCGAACGCCTTCATCGCCGTGCATGCGGGCGCCAGTTTCAAGGGCCGGCAATGGCAGCCCGAACGGTTCGCGGAGGCGATTGACGAGATCGCGGCCGAAACCGGACTGGGTGTCGTCCTGGTCGGGGGGCCAGACGAACGTGAAACCGCCGCGCGGATCGTCGCCGGGACGGCGACGCAGGTGGTCGACCTGGTTGGAGAGCTGTCGCTCGAGAGCCTGCTGGCGGTCCTGGAACAGGCCCGGATGTTTCTTGGCAACGAAAGCGGCCCGATGCACATGGCCGCTGCCGCGGGTACCCCGGTTGTCGGCCTTTTCGGCCTGACCAATCCGTCGCGCTGGGGACCTGTCGGCGTGCCCAGCATCGCGCTTCGGCCGTCAATGCCATGTGATTGCGTGGCCAAGGATCTGTGCCGCCGGACCGACCCCAGCAAGGCGTGCTGCGTTTGGCGCCTGGAGGTGAAGCCGGTCGTCGAAGCGGCGCGCGAGGTTCTGGCGCGCACCGAGATGAAACAGGAACGCGCTGTCTGAGCGGTGATCGATCGGCAAGGCTGTCGTCCAACAGCTCGTTCTCAGTCGGTCAAATTGCCGCGCCAGGCGTTTTTCTGCTATCCATCGTCCCGATTTCCGCCTTCATGCGGGTTTTGGGTTACCGGCTTGAAATCGCCGGTCAGGAATTCGGGTTCGATGCGTCTGCTGCAAAAAAATCTCTGCATGATCGCCATGTCGATGGCGCTGCTATCCAGCGCCCATGCCGCGCCGCTGGTCGAACCCACGCTGCACATCAAGCCGGCTGCAAGCGGAACCGGTCGCGTCGCGCTCACGCTCGATGCCTGCGGCGGCAAGACCGACACGCGCATTCTCTCGGCGCTGGTGGACAACAGGATACCGGCCACCATTTTCGTCACCGGCATCTGGCTGAAGCGCAACGCCGAGGCCGTCGCGATCATGCGGGCGCATCCCGACCTGTTCGAACTGGAAAATCACGGCGGCCGCCATGTTCCGGCGGTCGACACGCCACAGAAAATCTATGGCATACGCAGCGCCGGCAGTCCCGAAGCGGTAGCGGCCGAGGTCGAGTCGGGCGCCGCCGCACTTGCCGGGACCGGCGAGCCGGCGCCGAAATGGTTCCGCGGCGCAACCGCCGAATATAGCCCCTCGGCCATTGCAATGATCCGCAAGCTCGGCTTCAAGATTGCCGGCTTCTCGATCAATGGCGATGGCGGCTCGCTGCTCGGCGTCAAGGAGACGGCCAAGCGTATCGCCGCGGCCAAGGATGGCGACGTCATCATCGCTCATATCAACCAGCCGACCCATGCCGCAGGCGAGGGCGTTGTCCAGGGCCTGCTGGCGCTCAAGGACAAGGGCATGACCTTCGTGCGGCTCGACGACGCCGACGGGACGGGCAATCACGGCACCACCGAGTAGAACGGTTCAAAACCGATCGAGAGCGGTTCAGTGTTCGATAGAATGTCTGACCCACTCTAACTTCTTGTTTTTACGCAATTCCCGGGGGAAGCGCTACGCGCTTCCCCCGGGAAAACCGCTGCGCACTTTTCCTGGAATTGCTTGTCTTATGACTTTCGTTGCCGAAGGGTCGAGAATGGACCGCCGGGAGAGGGTGCCAGCCCTCTCGTCGGCGGCGAGGGTCGGATCTGAACCTCAATGCACTCTCAAGTGCCTTCGGGCTGAAGCGTTCAGTCCGGCTTGGCTTCGATGGTGACCTTGCTGGCGTAGAACGCGCCGTGGTCGCGGATGTCGGTCATCTCGTCGAATGGTTGGCGGTAGGCCCACATCGCATCCTTGCCCGCTTCGCCCGCCGGCAGCACGCTCCAATAGCTGGCGTCACCCTTGTAGGGGCAGTGGGTCGAGTGGTCCGTTCGGCTGAGCTTGTCGAAATCGATGTCGGCGAACGGAATGTAGAAGGCGGCGGGGTAGGGGGCCTCCGTCAGCACCTTCGCCTTCGCGGACGAAGCGATGACTGTATCGCCGGCGCGGACCGTGACGGTGCCGGAATAGGGCTCTATCGTGATGATCTTGTCGGGATTGCGCTGAAAGCCGGGTGCCGGGTTGGCGATCTTGTCCATGCTGGTTCCTCTTGCCCCGACCTTAAGTGTGGTGGAAGGCCGGATTGCGCAAGCCCGTAGTCGCAAACAAAACAGACGCCATGCGCTCGTGCGTGGCGCAAGATAGCCTTCGCATTGCCGCGGAAATTCAGGCGGCGGTTTTGAAGGCGTCCATCAGCCCGGCATAGGCGGCCGCGATTCCCGCCACCGGGTTGCTGCTTCTCGAAATGGTCTCGACTTTCAGCGCCCCGCCGCCGGTTGGCAAGGTGAGCAGGAGGAACTGGCGATTGCCGCCATCGCCGACGGATGCCGCCGCGACGTGCTGGCCTTCCCCTTCGTTCTGGACGCACATCTTGAACAGCAGCGTGCCGCCGACCGCTTCGAGCGCGCCGCCGACAACTTCGACGAACTCGTCTTCGGAAACAGTCTTTTCGTCCGGCACCAGATCGGCCAGGCTTTCGGCAAGTGTACTCTCGAGAACCTTATCGTCGAGCGTGTCCATGCGAACCTCTTTCAGTCGCCAATCGCACCCCTTTGCCCGTTAACGAAACTTAACACCGACGATGGCCGGATTGTGGCGCTTTTTGCTGTCGGTCCGATCACCGGAGTCTACCTCGATGTAACGTATTTGAAGCCCCTGACATTCGAATGGCGGCAGGACCAGCCAAATGGACTCAAAAAGCGTCCGGATTCAATCGTTTGCCAATACGGGTCGAACTCCGACTTTCGTCCGCTGCGCTCCTGGATGGCTGGACAATTCCCGGGTTCGCTTCACAATGCGATCAAAAGGGTGAAGCGAAAAGCTCGGGGGCGAAAAGCGTGAGGGAGGGAACGGCATGCTGGGATTGATGCAGGAATGGCCGCTGCTGTGCCACAAGCTGATCGACAACGCTGAACGGCAGCATGGTGTGCGCGAGATCGTGTCGCGTTCGATCGAGGGGCCGATCGTGCGCACCACCTACGCCGACATCCATCGTCGTTCCCTCAAGGTCGCCCAGCGCTTGGAGCGCGACGGTTTTGCCTTGGGCGACCGCATCGCGACGCTGGCCTGGAACACCGCCCGCCACATCGAGGCCTGGTATGGCATCATGGGCATCGGCGCTATCTACCACACCCTCAATCCGCGCCTGTTTCCAGAACAGATCGTCTGGATCATGAACCACGCCGAGGACAAGGCCGTTTTCGTCGACATCACCTTCATCCCGTTGCTCGAGAAGATCGCTGGTGCCGTCAAATCGCTGAAGAAGGTGATCGTGCTCACCGACAAGGCGCACATGCCGCAAACGACCTTGCCCGGTGTCGTAGCCTACGAGGACTGGCTCGATGAGGTCGATGGCGACTTCACCTGGAAGACCTTCGACGAAGGCACCGCCGCCGGCATGTGCTATACGTCCGGCACGACGGGTGACCCCAAGGGCGTCGTCTACAGCCATCGCTCGAACGTGCTTCATGCCATGATCGCGGCCATGCCCGACGCCATGGGCCTGTCGGCGCGCGACACGATCCTGCCGGTGGTGCCGATGTTCCACGCCAATGCCTGGGGCCTTGGCCAGAGCGGCCCGATGATGGGCTCCAAGCTGGTCATGCCTGGCTGCAAGATGGACGGTGCCTCGATCTATGAGTTGCTCGACCAGGAGAAGGTCACATTCAGCGCCGCCGTGCCGACCGTGTGGATGATGTTGCTCCAATATCTGGAGGAGACCGGCAAGACACTTCCCCATCTCAACAAGGTCGTGATCGGCGGCTCGTCGTGCCCGCGCGCGATCATGACGAAGTTCCAGAACAATTACGGTGTCCAGGTCATCCACGCCTGGGGCATGACCGAAATGTCGCCGCTCGGCACGCTGTGCACCTTGAAGCCGGACTATGCAGGCCTTGACGGCGAGGCTCGGCTCGACGTCCAGAGCAAGCAGGGTTACCCGCCCTTCGGCGTCGAAATGAAGGTGACCGACGACGACGACAACGCGCAGCCTTGGGACGGCAAGACGTTTGGCCGGCTCAAGGTACGCGGTCCGGCAGTCGCTCGCGCCTATTATGGCGGTGTGGGCGCGGAGCAGTTCGATGAGGATGGCTGGTTCGATACCGGAGACGTCGCTCATATCGATGCCGGGGGCTACATGCAGATCACCGACCGCGCCAAGGACGTCATCAAGTCCGGCGGCGAATGGATTTCGACCATCGACCTGGAGAATCTGGCCGTCGGCCACCCCGATGTAGCGGAAGCGGCGGCCATCGGCGTCCAGCATTCGAAATGGGGCGAGCGGCCCTTGCTGGTCGTCGTCGCCAAGCCGGGCAAGGAACCGACCAAGGCCGAGATTCTCGATTTCATGGATGGCAAGGTGGCCAAATGGTGGATGCCGGACGACGTCGCTTTCGTCGGTGAGATACCGCACACCGCCACCGGCAAGATCCAGAAGATCACCTTGCGTCAGCAGTTCAGGGACTATCGCTTGCCGACGGATTGAGGGGATGTTGCGTGTTTCGGCTTCAAGCCGCCGCAAAAAGGCACTAAACCTCCGTCCGGGTTGGGGCAGCAGAGAATGATGGTTAGCATTCCCGAACGGCAAACGTCGAAGGCTGCCAGCTGGTCGCGGCGCACGGCCGCCTTTTCGGCGGTGCTTTTGCTGACGAACTTTGTCGGCCATCGCTTCGGCCTCGTTCAAACGCCGGTGTTCCTGTGGGTGTTGGGCATTGTCGCCCTGCTGGCGGCGCTGGCGCTGTTGTTTGCCGGCCTGGCCTTTGCGAGGCTGTGGAATTTTGGTGACCGTGGTGGCCGCGATCTCACCGTCGGCGCCGTGCTGGCGCTGCTGGTGCTCACCCCCTATGGCGTTGCCGCCTACTGGGCGACGATCTATCCGCCGCTGCGGGACATCTCGACCGATTTCGATGAACCGCCCGCGCTCGATGTCGGTGACCGGACCAAGGACATGAACGTGCTGTCTCCGCCGACGCCGGGTGAGCAGAGTTTGCAGACCGACAGCTATCCATTGGTCACCGCACGCAGCTACGACCTGCCATTTGAGACCATCGTCAACGCCGTTGAAACCGTGCTCGACCGGCGCGGCTGGGACCTTTCGGAGCCTTATCCCGAACTCGCCGGACAGACAGAGGTGACCATCACCGCCATTGCCTCGAGCTTCTTTCTCGGCCTTCCCGCCGACGTCGCCATTCGCGTCATGGATGACGGCGACACGGTCATCGTCGACATGCGCTCGGCCTCGCGTTACGGCCGCCATGACCTTGGCGACAATGCCGCGCGCATCACCGATTTCCTGGCGGAACTGGATCAGGAAGTCGCCGGCCAGGTCGGCGCGGCGCCGGCCGAGTAGCCATTTCCGCGCGAATTCGCGCCTGCGACGACGGTAGGGTGAACGCTTGGGTGGGGCAGACCTATCGGCCCGGCGTGAAAATGCCATCTATGGCTGGGGCGGCGTTTGTCGCCACGACGCCGCGCGCCACCAAATCCTCCAGATGGGCAAGCACCGACAGGCCGGCGGCGCCGTGCAGCCGTGGATCGGTATCCCTGTAGATCGCCCTGACCATGTCGGGAATTGTCCTGTCGCCGGCTCTGATCCGCTCCAGTATGGCCCGTTCGCGCATCTTGCGATGCGTCTTCAGTCCGCGCATGTAAGCGCGCGGCGCAGTCACTGGTCCGCCATGGCCAGGCAGCAGCAGGCGATCGCCGCGCTCGATCAGCCGGTCGAGCGATGCCATGTAATCGGCCATTGCCCCGTCCGGCGGCGCGACGATGGAGGTTGCCCAGCTCATGACATGATCGGCTGAAAACAGGATTCCGGTGCCTTCCAGCGCGAATGCCGCGTGATTGGCGGTGTGGCCGGGCGTCAGCACCGTTCGGATCGTCCAGCCGTCGCCGCTGACCAGTTCGCCGTCCGGCAACGCGATGTCGGGGATGAAAGCGGTGTCGGCGCTGGCGTCGAGCGCATTGGTTTCGCCGATATGCAAGGGTCTCGCCGGCCGGTGCGGTCCCTCCGCCAGCACCTGGGCGCCGGTGCGCTCCTTCAACCGGGCCGCCAGCGGGGAATGGTCGCGATGCGTGTGGCTGACGAAAATGTGGCTGACCGGCCGTCCGGCGATCACGTCGAGCAAGGTCCGCAGATGCCCCTCGTCATCCGGCCCGGGATCGATCACCGCCAGCGTGTCACGTCCCACGACATAGCTGTTGGTGCCATGAAAGGTGAAGGGACTGGGATTGCGGGCCGTGACACGTTGCACGTCGGGGGCCACGCTTACGCCTTGGCCATAAGCGGGGTCGAAGCTGGTATCGAATTTGAGAGCCATGTCGGCACATTGTTCCCGGAACGGCAAAACCGATTGCCGCATAGCACGCAAGCCAATATAGGAAAACGCAAGACCGCGATTTCTGGTTCGCGGCAAGATTGAATTGGGGAAGATCATGACAACCGCAACGACGACGCGCCCGCTTGTTTTTCTGGCCTTGCCGCAAGACGGTGCCGCGCGGCTGGCGACGCAGTTTTTCCTGGCGATTGCCGGGACACTGCTGTTGACCCTTTCGGCCAAGACCAGGGTAGTGCTCGGGCCTGTCGATATCTCGATGCAGACGCTCGCCGTCTTCCTGATCGCCGCCGACTTCGGCATGCGGCTCGGCGTCGCCACTTTGCTGCTCTACATGGCGGAAGGCGCGATGGGCTTCCCGGTCTTCCAGGGCACGCCGGAAAAAGGCGTCGGCATCGCCTATATGCTCGGTTCGACCGGCGGCTATCTCGCCGGCTTCGTGGTCATGGCGGCGATTGTCGGCTGGGCCGCCGACCGCGGCTGGGACCGTCATCCGATCAAGCTCTTCAACGCCATGCTGGTTGCCGAAGTGGTGATGATGGCAATGGGTTTTGCCTGGCTGGCGCTGCTCATCGGCCCGGAAAAATCCTGGCAGTTCGGCGTCGTGCCGTTCATCGTCGGCGACCTGATCAAGGTGGCTCTCGCGGCCAGCCTCGTGCCGGCCGTCTGGTCATTGCTGAAGCGCTCCTGATTTGAGAACATCCGGCCCGGATCACTTCGGGCCGGAGCTTGGCCTGCGATGAGCTCGGGCCTGTTTCCCAGCCATGTCACGGACGGGCGTTTCTGATGAAGGTTCTGGTCACCGGCGCTGCCGGCTTCATAGGCTATCATGTCGCCAGGCGGCTCCTGGAGCGCGGTGACGAGGTTGTCGGCATCGACAGCATCAACGACTACTACGACCCTGAGATCAAGGAGGCGCGGCTGCGGCTGCTGGCCGAGGCGGGTCGCGGCACCAATGCCGGCTATCATTTCATCCGTGGCAATCTCGCCGACCGCAGCGTGGTCGACGGCTGCTTTGCCGACCACGCCTTCGACCGGGTGATCCACCTGGCCGCGCAGGCAGGCGTGCGCTACAGCCTGGAAAACCCCCACGCCTATGTCGAAAGCAACATCGTTGCTTTCACCAACATGCTCGAGGCCTGCCGCGGCAGCCGTGTCGGGCACCTGACCTATGCCAGCACCTCCAGTGTCTATGGCGCCAACACCGACATGCCGTTTTCCGAGCATCGCCCGGCCGACCATCCCTTGCAGTTCTACGCCGCCACCAAGCGCGCCAACGAACTGATGGCGCACAGCTACAGCCATCTGTTCGGCCTGCCCACCACGGGGCTGCGTTTCTTCACCGTGTACGGTCCCTGGGGGCGCCCGGACATGGCGCTGTTCCTGTTCACCAGGAGCATCCTGGCCGGCGAGCCGATCAAGCTGTTCAACAACGGCAACCACACGCGCGACTTCACCTATGTCGAGGACATCGCCGAAGGCGTGATCCGCGCCAGCGACAGCCCCGCCGCGGCCAACCCGGCCTGGGATTCCAGCCATCCGGATTCGGCGACCAGCAGCGCGCCCTGGCGCATCTTCAACATCGGCAACAACAATCCGGTGAAGCTGACCGCCTATGTCGAGGCGCTGGAAAACGCGCTTGGCCGCAAGGCCGTGATCGAACTCCTGCCGCTGCAGGCCGGCGACGTGCCCGACACCTTCGCCGACACTTCGGCACTGCAAGCGGCGGTCGGCTACCGCCCCCGGACCTCCGTCACGGAGGGGGTAGGGCGGTTCGTCGAGTGGTACCTGGGTTATTTTGGGCCGCGTTGAGCGTGATGAACGCGTTCTTGGCCACGTAAAGACCTGCTCTCGGTCGAAAAAGACCAGGAACAAAAATATGTGCTAGTCTCCCCAAGTCATCAGACGGTGGGGATTGCCATGTTGGAAACGGACAAACTGTTCGCCGGCTCGATTCCTGAAAACTACGACCGTTACATGGTGCCTTTGATTTTCGAGCCGTTCGCCGCGGATATCGCGCGCCGAGCCGCGGCCCTGTCGCCGGGGGCTGTCCTGGAAATCGCCGCGGGCACCGGGGTCGTCACCCGCGCATTGGCGCCAAGACTGGCCCCTGGCGCAAGCTATGTCGTGACCGACCTGAACCAGCCGATGCTCGACTACGCCGCCTCGCGACAGACACCCGACAGCCGCATCACATGGCGCCAGGCGGATGCGATGGCGCTGCCGTTCGAGGATGCGGCCTTCGATCTCGTCTGTTGTCAGTTCGGTGCGATGTTCTTTCCAAACCGCGCCTCCGCCTACCGCGAAGCTAGGCGGGTCCTGAAGCCGGGAGGCCGGTTCCTGTTCAACGTATGGGATCGCATCGAGGAGAATGTGTTCGCCGATGACGTGACCAATGCCCTCGCGCGGATTTTTCCCGACGATCCGCCGCGCTTCCTGGCACGCACGCCGCACGGCTATCACGACAAGGCGCTGATCCGTCGCGACCTGGAGGACGCGGGTTTCTCCGATGTCGCGATCGAGACCAGAGCCGAACAAAGCCGCGCATCCTCGCCACGGCTTCCGGCCGTCGCTTATTGTCAGGGCACCGTCCTTCGCACCGAAATCGAGGCCAGGGACGCTGGAAAACTGGACGCCGCGACCGACTACGCGGCATCAGCCATTGCCGACAGACATGGCAGTGGCGAAGTTGCCGCCAAAATCCAGGCACATGTGATCATGGCCGCGGCCTGAATGGTGGAACGTCCACCCTGCGCAATGACCGCTGTCCCGTCCTCGACAAGACGGAAAGTGCGATCAGTGGTCAGGCCTCGGCCTTGATGGCCGCTATCCAACATGGCCGACGCGTTTGTCGTATGCCGCATTGACAAGCCAATGCATGAAACCTAAGCACAGGCACACAGGGCCGGGGGGCTTTGGCATGTCGAGGAGAGCTTCTTGAAAGGAATTATCCTTGCTGGAGGCAGTGGAACGCGTCTTTATCCACTAACATTAGCAGTCTCTAAGCAAATTCTTCCCATTTACGACAAGCCGATGATCTATTATCCGCTGAGCGTGCTGATGCTCGCGGGAATACGAGAGATTCTGATCATTTCGACGCCCCGTGATCTGCCGGCTTTTCGTGGTTTGCTCGGCGACGGGTCGGAGTTCGGGCTGGCCCTGTCTTACGCCGAGCAGCCGCAGCCCAATGGACTCGCGGAAGCCTTCATCATCGGCCGCGATTTCATCGGCAAGGACAGCGTGTCGATGATCCTGGGCGACAACATCTATTTTGGCGACGGGCTATCGCAGCTTTGCCGCGTCGCGGCATCGCGCCAGAGGGGCGCCTCGGTGTTCGCCTACCATGTCGAGGATCCCGAACGCTATGGCGTGGTGTCTTTCGACAAGGCGACCGGAACCGCGCTGACGATCGAGGAAAAGCCGCAAAAGCCGAAGTCCAACTGGGCCGTCACCGGTCTCTATTTCTACGACAATAACGTCGTCGACATCGCCCCGACCATCCGTCCTTCGGCGCGCGGCGAGATCGAGATCACGGCCATCAACAATGTCTATCTCGAGCGCGGCCAGCTCCATGTTCACCGGCTGGGACGCGGCTATGCCTGGCTCGACACCGGTACGCATGACAGCCTGCACGAAGCCTCGTCCTTCGTGCGTACGATCGAGCATCGCCAGGGCATCAAGGTCGCCTGTCCAGAGGAAATCGCCTTCGAACAGGGATGGCTGACGGCGGACATGGTGCTGGATCGCGCAAGCCGGCTGGGAAAGAACGAGTACGCCGCCTATCTGCGCCGGCGCGTCGTCGATCTTTCGGAGGGTTAAGATGCTGGAGGTGAGATCCCTGGGCATCGACGGGGTGCTGGAAATCGTCCCGAAGCGCCATGGCGACGCACGCGGTTTCTTCATGGAAACCTACAATGCCGAGCGCTTTTCGCAGGCCGGCATCGACCTGACTTTCGTGCAGGACAACCATTCCTATTCCGCTGCCCCGGGCGTCCTGCGCGGGCTTCACTACCAGCTTGCGCCGCGTGCCCAGGACAAGCTGCTGCGGGTCATCCGCGGCAGCATTCTCGACATCGCTGTCGATATCCGCCGCGCCTCGAAAACCTTCGGAAAATGGGTCGCCCTCGAAGTGTCGGCCGAAAAAGGCAACCAGATCCTGGTGCCGAAGGGCTTCGCGCATGGCTTCGTCACGCTCGTGCCCGACACCGAGGTGCTGTACAAGGTGACCGACACCTATTCGCCCGAGCATGATCGGTCGATCCGTTTCGACGATCCCGCCATCGGCATAGAATGGCCGTCGCTGGCCGACGGGTTCCAGCTTTCGGACAAGGACCTCAAGGCGCCGACGCTGGCTACGGCCGAGGTGTTCGCCTGATGGAGCATGTGGGGCATAAGGACGGCGGGATGAATTTTCTGGTGACGGGCGGTGCCGGCTTCATCGGTTCGGCGGTATGCCGGCATCTGTGCGCCAATCCGGCCTACCGGGTGACCAATCTCGACAAGCTGACCTATGCGGGCAACCTGGCCTCGCTGCGGCCGATCGAGAATGCCCACAATTACAGCTTCGCCCAGGCCGATATCTGTGACGAAAGGGCGGTGCTCGACATACTGCGCCGCGACGATATCGACATCGTCATGAACCTCGCCGCCGAGAGCCATGTCGACCGCTCGATCGATGGACCGGGCGCCTTCATCGAGACCAACATCGTCGGCACCTACAAGATCCTCAATGCCGCGCTCGAATACTGGCGCGGCCTGTCCGATGACAGGAAAGGCCGCTTCCGCTTCCATCACGTCTCCACCGACGAGGTGTTCGGCGACCTGCCTTTCGACGGCGGCATGTTCGTCGAGGAGACGCCCTATGCGCCGTCCTCGCCCTATTCCGCCTCGAAAGCGGCTTCGGACCATCTGGTGCGCGCCTGGCACGAGACCTACGGCCTGCCGGTCGTGCTTTCCAACTGTTCGAACAATTACGGCCCCTATCATTTCCCCGAGAAGCTGATCCCGCTCGTCATCCTCAACGCGCTCGATGAAAAGCCGCTGCCGGTCTATGGCGCCGGCGCCAATGTGCGCGACTGGCTGTTCGTCGAGGATCACGCGCGCGCCCTGGAACTCGTCGCCACGAAGGGGCATCCGGGCGAGAGCTACAATGTCGGCGGCAATTCGGAACGCACCAACCTCGCCGTCGTCGAGACGATCTGCGACCTGCTCGACACCAGGCGTCCGCGCGCGGGCGGCAGGCGCTATCGCGAGCTGATCTCCTTTGTCACCGACCGTCCCGGCCACGACCGCCGCTACGCCATCGACGCCACCAAGATAAGCCGTGAACTCGGCTGGACGCCCAGGGAGAATTTCGACAGCGGCCTTGCCAGGACCGTGGACTGGTTCCTCGACAACAAATGGTGGTGGGGACCGATCCGCGAGCAGCGCTATGCCGGCGAAAGACTGGGCGAAGCGCGCAAGGTGGGCGCGTGAGGCTCCTCGTCACCGGACGCGACGGCCAGGTCGCGGCGAGCCTGCTCGAGGCCGGCCAGGCGCGCGCGGGCGTCGAGGTCGTTGCCATCGGCCGCCCGGAGCTCGACCTGGCAAGACCCGATACCGTCATCGATGCCATCACCGCCGCCAAGCCTGACATCGTCGTGTCGGCCGCCGCTTACACGGCCGTCGACCAGGCCGAGGACGAGCCCGATCTGGCCTTTGCGGTGAACGCGACCGGCGCGGGCAAGGTGGCCGAGGCCGCGGCGCGGCTCGGCGTTCCAATCATCCATCTTTCGACCGATTATGTCTTCGACGGCAGCGCTCCCCACGCCTATGTCGAGACCGACCCGACGGCGCCGCTCGGTGTCTACGGTGCCTCCAAGCTCGCCGGCGAGCAGGCGGTGGCCGCCGCCAATCCGCGCCACCTGATCCTGCGCACCGCCTGGGTCTACAGCCCGTTCGGAAAGAATTTCGTGAAAACCATGCTGAGGCTCGCCGCCGACCGCGACGAGATTTCGGTGGTATCAGATCAATGGGGAAATCCCACATCCGCACTGGATATCGCCGACGCGATCCTGCATGCGGCCGCCATGCTGCACCGCAACAACGACGTCGCCGCGTTCGGCACCCATCATCTGGCCGGCACGGGCGAGACCAACTGGAGCGGCTTTGCCCGTCATATCCTCGACACAAGCTTGAAGTCTGGTGGTCCCTGGGCGCGGGTACGGGATATCACGACGATGGACTACCCGACCAAGGCGCGCCGCCCCGCCAATTCCCGGCTATCGAGCGCGAAATTCGCGGGCGTTTTCGCATGGACGGCGCCGGACTGGCGGGAGTCGACGGAAGAGGTGGTGCGCGGGCTGGTGGCGGGCGAGACGAGACAGATATTGAGCGCATGAACAAGCACCCATCACCCGAAAATCTGCAAGGCGCGACGCCTGACCCGCAGCCGGCCGAAGGCAGGCCAGCAAAAGCCCGCGCCAAGGCGAAGCCGGCGGCTGCAAAAGACCCCGCGACGAAGCGCACCTGCATCATGGTGCTCGGCATGCACCGCTCGGGCACCAGCGCGCTGACAAGGGCGATCAGTCTGCTCGGCGCCGAACTGCCGAAAAACATGCTTGGCGCCAATCCCTCGAACCCGGCTGGGCATTGGGAGCCGGAGCGCCTTATCGAACTGCACGACCAGATGTTGGCCGAGGCAGGAAGTAGCTGGGATGATTGGCGCGCCTTTGACCCAAGCGATTTAGGCGCGGCGCGGCTGCGTTTTTACAAAGCCGAAATAGCCCGATTGATTGACGAGGAATATGGCAGTGCGCCGCTGTTCGTCCTCAAGGAGCCCCGTATCTCGCGCTTCGTACCGCTTTACGCGGACATACTGAAACGCATGCGCATCGACGTGCGGTACGTGCTGATCGAGCGCAATCCGCTGGCTGTGGTTGCTTCCTTGGCCAACAGGGACGGATTTACGACAGGTTTCAGCTCTCTTCTTTGGTTGCGCCATGAACTGGAGGCGGAGCGCGCCACCAGGAACTATCCCCGCATCTTTGTTTCTTATGAGGCCATGCTTGGCGATTGGCGTGCGCGAATCGAGGAGATCACCAACGTTCTTAAAATCGACTGGCCACGATCAGGCATCGAATGGCAGGCATTGTTGTCCACGCACTTCTCGGCGGACCATCAGCACTTCACGGCCAGCCCGGACCTTCTTGATGCTGATCCGCGCATCGCCGACTGGGTCAAGGAGGCGTACGGGGCGCTGACGGATCTTGGTAAGAGCGGCAATGACGAAGCGGCGATGGCGCGGCTTGATGCCGTACGAGTCGCGTTTGACCGTGCAAGCTCAATCTTTGGCGATGCATCCTTCCCTGAAATGAATGTGCGCATCAAAGCGATGTCAATGGTGCAAGCGGAAGCGCAAACGCTAGCGGATCAACTCTCTCTAGAAAATGAAAAGATGGGGGCCGAGGTCGAAAGGATGCGTGCGAAGGGCATCGCGTTGGAGGCCAAATTCTCAAGGGATCTGGGGAAGGCACTGCAAGAGTCTCAGAGGACGATGGATCGAGAAAATGTGGAAGCTGAAACCCGGCAAGCGGTAGTTGCCAAGCTGCGCGCTGATATCGTCGCAAGAGATTCTGAAATTGCGCAGAAAAACTTGATTATCTCGGATGAGCAAAACAAGTTGCTGCATGCAATTGAAACAATTTCAGAGATGAAGAAAAGCAGATCGTGGAAGCTGATGGCCCCGTTTCGTGTGGCAAAAACAGTGGGGCTTTCGGCCGAGCGGTTTGTCGTAGCGAGTGGCCTGCGTAAGATGAAAAGTGCCCGCTATTTGCTAAATCGTGTGATCGTTGTTTTGAGGGACGACGGGATCATTTCTGTTTTGGAGAGAACAAGAAAGTTTATCGCGAGAAGGCGGGATGCCAAGCGGTACCAAAAGACGGATATATCTGGAACTGTGTCTTCCTTTCATTTCACAAATGAAATTGGTGCAACAAACGCTAGACGACCTCTGCCCGAACGGGATATCGCGATTCGGATGCCGCTGGCCTGGGCATCAAAGGTCGTGCTGCCGAAGAATATCGCCGTTGTAGTTCACGCATTTTACGTGGAATTGTTCCCAGAAATTCTTACGGCGCTGGAAAACATTGAGGCAGACTTCAAACTGTACGTTTCAACAACAGATGAAGAAAAAAAGCAAATTATAAGCTCCATGTGCTCAAGTCGTGGAGTGAGCAACGTAGAAATTAGAGTTTTCGAAAACAAAGGAAGAGATGTCGCCCCAAAGATTGTTGGTTTTCGCGATATCTACGTTAAGCATGATTTTTTTCTTCACTTGCACACAAAAAAATCACCGCATCTGTCTGATCTAGAGAATTGGCGGTCTTATCTGATAGGTAATCTTATTGGGTCGAAGGACATTGTTCGATCTATTTTTTCACTTTTCATGTCTGACAAAAATGTTGGGATAATATACCCTCAGCACTTTGGCCCTGTTCGAGCTATGCTTAATTGGGGGTTCGACTTCGAAGCGGCAAAAACCCTTTTGCGGCGCGCCAAATGGGACCTTAGCAAGGACAGTGTCCTGGAGTTTCCTTCTGGCTCCATGTTTTGGGGGCGGTCGGCCGCCATCAGGCCTCTTCTAGATCTAGGGCTGACGTTCGACGATTTTCCCGAAGAGGACGGTCAAGTCGACGGTACTTTGGCGCATGCGATCGAGCGCAGCTATCTACATTTTGCGGAATGCGCCGGATTTCATTGGCTAAAGATTCAGAGTGGTATTGACTCTCCATCGGAGGCGCTTCTGGCGTTGAAGAAGCCAATCGACGTCAAGCTGCTGGAGAAAATTTATGTACCACTTTTTGATGAGCCAGGACGGTCCGAGTTTTCCCTGAGTAGAAGCTACGGCGAGCTTCGTCCTTTGAGGATGACGAAGTCGAGTAACGCGAAGCCCAGAATTAACTTGCTTCTGCCCACTATAGATCCGGTGTGGATTTTTGGCGGCATATCCACCGCCTTAAAGATATTCGAGGAAATATCGTCTAAATTGTCTGATTTTGACAAGAGGATCGTGGTCCTGGATTCTCCGGTAGAAAGAAATCATTTAGAGAATTTTCCAGAATATGCGCTGGATCCTTTAGGGGGCCATGCTGTAATTTTTGATGCTTTTGATCGAGCTCTCGGCCTGGATGTTCGTAGGGATGATATATTTGTATCGACGGCTTGGTGGTCCGAATATCTTCGGACTTCAATAGCAAGTTTTCAGAAAATGGCATTTGGGCACAGCTCGGGTGCGGTGTATTTCATACAAGATTACGAGTCGAATTTTGTCCAATGGTCCTCAAGGTGGGCGATTGCAGAGTCTACATATAATTTGGCTGAGAATGTTGTCGCTCTGGTGAATTCTGAGGAGCTGTCCTCGTTTATGAATCGCAGATTTGGGTGGACAGACCAGATCGTCGTTCCTTTCCGCATCAATGAGACGATCGAGCACAAAATTAGGCCTGTCCCCAAAGAGCGGATCATCCTGTGCTATGGGAGGCCCAGTGCGGCTAGAAATTGCTTTGAAATAATCGTTGACGGCCTGTCGCTATGGCAACAGCGAAATCCTACCAGTGCCAGCAAGTGGCAGGTAGTCTTCCTTGGGGAAGATTTTGAGATGGCAAAAGTGTGGCCGGTGCAAAATAGTGCCGTTCCTGGCAAGGTCAGCCTTGAAGAATATGCTGCATATCTAAGTCGAGCGAGTGTCGGGATATCTCTGATGATATCCCCGCATCCTAGCTACCCCCCGCTGGAAATGGCTCATGCCGGACTTATCACCATCTCCAATAATTATGATACAAAGAACATCTCCGCGAGAAGTCCGAACCTAATAGGGCTTGATCACGTAACGCCCGATGCGGTCGCGGCCGCACTTGAGAAGTGCGCCCAGGCAGCTGAAGAGAATGTCGGACGCGTGGTGAAGCGAAAAGAGATACAGGAAATCCCCCTTGTCGGAAGTAGATACGACGCTGCCGAGCTTGCAGGCAGATTGCGATCATCGCTATGAATGGAGTCAAAGTGGATACATTTAATTTTCGGGGGTACGAGATTCCCATTCATCTTATGATGTTGACGGGCGGTGGCCCTGAGACATTCGAAGAAATATCGGATAAGCATTTTTTGTCTTTGAGGAAACATGTAGCTATCGAGCCAGATCAGAAGCTTCTTGAGATAGGTTGCGGTATTGGGCGCGATGCAATCCCACTCAGTTCGTTTTTGACTTCGGGGGCTTATATGGGGGTCGACATAATTCGACCGTCTATAGAGTGGTGTGCTGACCATATTTCCAAGCGGTCGCCAAATTGCGAATTTGTTCATTTTGACGTTAAGGATCAACTTCACAATCCTCATGGGACTATCACGACAAAAGAAATTTATCTCCCAGTATCAAACGAATCTGTGGATCGAATATTTCTATTCTCTGTTTTTACCCATATGTTTGAGGATGATATAATACACTATCTGAAAGAGTTCAAGAGGTCGATTAAGAAAGATGGCCTTGTCTATGCCACCACTTTCATATTCGATGATTTGATTTTGGATAAAGCACGAGAAACTAATTTGACGATATTTGATCTTCGTTTTGAGCACCAAATTTCGGACGGTTGCAGAATTAATAATCTGACTTTTCCACTTGGTGCGGTCGCCTACACATTGGATAAATGGTTGGAAATGATTAACATTGCGGGGTTCAGGCTGCGAACGTCTGTGATCCGTGGTGGTTGGTCCGGGGCTTTCGAAAATCGGCTTGATGGACAGGACGTCCTTGTGCTTGAGCCCTCATGAAGGCGAGCCGGTGGCTTTTAACTACGGTCGTTGACGCAAGATGTTCCCAAATTTACGCGGGTTGATATTCCCCCTCGTTCGCCGAGAAGTTACCGGCCGTTATCGTGGCTCCGCGTTCGGGTTGGCGTGGTCGCTGCTCAATCCGCTGTTCATGTTGGCTGTCTACACATTCGTCTTTGGTGTGGTGATGAAGTCGCGCTGGACTATTCCCGGTCAGCAAGGCGCCACTGATTCGACAGGAGAGTATGCGGTTGTCCTTTTCTGCGGATTGATCGTTTTCCAGTTCTTTGCGGAAGTGGTCTCGCTGGCACCCGGGTTGATCGTTGCTAACGCCAACTACGTCAAAAAGATCGTGTTTCCGATTCAGATCCTGCCCTTGGTTTCTGCGGGCGCGGCGTTGTTTCATGCAGCAGTCAGTCTGCTGGTGCTGCTGGTCTTCGCGTTTATCGTTTTTGGCTATATTCCGGCTACAGTCGTTTTGGCGCCATTGGTTTTCGCGCCACTGGTCGTCATGGTTCTCGGCATCGCCTGGATATTGGCGTCAATTGGCGTCTATTTCCGTGATATGAGCCAGATCGTAGCGCCTCTTGTGACCGCAACCATGTTCCTCTCGCCGGTTTTCTTCCAGAGGACCTCGCTGCCCATATGGCTACAGCCATGGCTCTCACTGAATCCGCTAGCGATTCCCGTCGAGAGTTTCCGTGACGTAGTGCTTTTTGATATAGAGCCGGATTGGTTGGCGCTTGGCAGCTATTTGCTCGCGGCGATTGCGGTCGCGTTTCTCGGCTATCAATTTTTCCAAAAGACACGCCGGGGATTTGCAGATGTCCTCTGACAAGATCGGTGCGTCGGACGTCGCTATTCGCGTGCGCGATGTGTCTAAACACTACGTCATGTTCAACCGCCCCGAGGATCGCTTCAAGCAGATGCTCGTGCCACGGTTGGAGCGGCTGATCGGGCGTCCGCCACGCCGTTATTTCCGGGATTTCGCCGCCCTATCCGGAGTCTCCTTTGAGATAGGACGCGGCGAAACTATCGGTATCATCGGCCGTAATGGCTCCGGCAAATCGACACTGCTGCAGATCATCTGTGGCACGCTGCAGCCAACCAGCGGCTCGGTCGAGGTCAATGGCCGCATCGCCGCGCTGCTGGAGCTTGGCGCTGGGTTCAATCCCGAATTCACCGGCCGCGAAAACGTCTTTCTCAATGCCTCGATCCTCGGCGTGCCGCGCAAGGAAATGGAATGGCGTTTCGACGATATCGCTCGTTTCGCCGATATAGGCCCCTTCATAGACCAGCCGGTGAAGACCTATTCGTCGGGTATGTATGTACGGTTGGCCTTCGCCACCGCAATCAATGTTGATCCCGACATCTTGGTGGTGGATGAGGCGCTCGCTGTGGGCGACGAGGCATTCCAGCGCAAATGTTTCGCCCGCATCGAGCAAATCAAGGATAAGGGCGGCACCATTCTTTTTGTCAGCCACGGTGCGTCGACCATCGTTCAGCTGTGCACGCGGGCGATGCTTATGGATGGAGGCGAACTTATCCTGGAAGGTCGGCCAAAAGCAGTGGTGGCGCAATATCAACGGTTGGTCAGCGCCAGCACGGAGGTGGCGACAGAAATTCGCACCGGGATTAAGGCGCTCCGTGCCGTTTCGCCGACCACCAGGGCAGCAGTTACTGACAATTTCGAAAACAAGCCTTCCGCCCCCGATCCTGAAAGGCCCGCCGCTTCGCCTGCCGGAGAAGCCTCCGATGCAGTCGTCGCTTTACCGATCGAGGCCGAACCGAGCGACACCGTCAGCCAGTATGCAGATTATCATGATCCCAACCTCAAGTCGAAGTCCGCAGTTTATCTCGAAGAACGGGGTGCCCGAATTCGAGACCTTCGCGTTCTGACTCTCAGTGGTGAGGGGGTGAATGTACTGCAAATGGGAAAGCGGTATGTCTTGGAATATACCGTGTTTTTTTCGTCCGATGCAAGCGAGGTCGGCTTTGAGTTTCTGTTCAAAAATGTGACAGGCTTAGTGTTGGCGGGCTCGGACACGCACAGAGTAAAAGGAGAAAGAACCAGATTCGTCAGATCTGGTTCTGAAATGACAATAAGTTTTACTTTTAACTGTGTCATGTTGCCGGGAGTATATCTCGCAAGTGCCGGTGTGCGAGGTTTGGTCAACGACGAGTTGCGTATGCTTCACAAAATTATCGAAGGCATTCTCATCCGTGTCGCCAACGAGCCAGACCTTGCAGCAATCGGCTACGCCAACTTGGACGTAACGCCGCAGGTGGCGGTGTCGTCAGCAGAACTTCCAGAGCGTTGAGTGTCTCGACGGCCCTGGATTTGGTGTGTTCGATAACATCTAGAAGCAGGTCACGTTTGCCCCCCTCAATGAGGTTCAAGGCAGCGCCCGTGACTTCATCCTCCTTCGCGTGCTCAATCCGATAGACAAATGGCCATCCAGAGGTGGAAAGGAGGTTTGTCAGCTTCCCACCTCCGCGAATCTGATCGATCGCGATGAAGGGAACCTCATTGCGCATCGCCAGAACTGCGCCATGAAAACGAGATGTGAGCACGAGATCACAAGACGAGTATAGAGCCTCAATTTCGACAGGTGCGCGACCAGAGCGGGTCAAGTGGTGCTCTATCTCAAGCGTTCTCACTTGATATTTTGTGGCCAAGCTGTCGAGCACCCGCGCCGTAAGAGCGCTAGTGCGATCGTGAAGTGAGCTCTGGGGTCCATACTCGCCTTGCTCGCCGCGGAGCACCAATCCGACAACAAGCGGTTCATTTGGTTCACGCGCTCGCTTTGGAGTGACCCGCGAAGGCGCGAGAATGGCGACGTCCTCAAAGCGCCGACCGCCTCCTTCTCTAGCCAACACGACGTCAAACGGCTGCACGTAGTTGATATGGTCTCGGCCAAAGAGGCTTATGCTGATCCCGATTTTGCTAATCGACGGAAATCGACGAATTATCGTCTCTACAATCGGATGATCTCTGATGACCGGACCGCAAACAAAAACCAACGTGGCGTAGTCGCCCTCGGCGATTTCGTCTAGCGCCACCCTTTCGCCGGAAATTTCAAACGCGGTACTCGCTGTTAGATGCCTGAAATTCAACCCCAACGCTTTCATACGGGCAGCAACACTCTGCACTGCGAATAGGTCGCCGATAGTTCCATTGTCTTTCAGCGATCCATACCAGCACAAAAGGATAGGCGGCGCTTTGGCCGCCGTGTCAGTGACTGTGGCGTGTCGGCCGCTCGGATGTGGGATGTAACGGCCGGATGGGTGCCTGCCGAAGTTGCAAAGAAATTGGTAGATGCTTCCTTCGCGAACGGCACTGTGGTCAACTTTGTGCGTAAGCTTCAAGATCGGAATCTTGGCAAGAGATACGATCTCTCTGTCTTCTTCTGAAATCGCGCCAAGCAATCGCGTCTCATAAGGTGCGAATATATGTGGGCCGCCGGCTGATATTTTCGGCACTTGGTCCCACAACACGCGAAATTTTCTGCTATTTTGATAAGCTTGGCCAAATAGGTGATGGAACCAGAAATAGTCCGGGTCAACTGCTCGGTTCTGCCAGTGTTGATGGACCAGCCGGCGCCATTCATAAGTTAGGTAGGAGGACTGGCTGGCAGCCAAAAACCATGAAGATAGCATTCGGGAAGGGGCAGGCCGCTCGAAGGCAAAGAAACCTTCTGACATGACGCTATCAAGCCACTCATCGAGAGGCTGCAGACAATAGCAGGTAGCGTCGACCCACACTCCGCCATATCTGCACAGAAGCTCGATACGCACGATATCACTATATGCCGCATCTGAAAGCGATCTGGAGAGAAGCGAATTTGGATCGCTAACATCGGGCAAAAAGTCGGCCAAATTCCCTTTGGCCAGGATTTGGATCGTCCAGCCGGGGTTCATTCTCTCCCAAGAGTTCACACATGCTTTCACGATCTGTGGCGCTGTTTCGATGCCTTGCAGCCACAGCATCCAGATAATTTTAGGTGGCATCGTTCATCCCGTTTGCGACACGCGGCCTTAGCCTGCCTTAGCAGCGTGCATCCCAGTCCTCAACCCCGACCACGCGCAGTGCACGTTCCTCATTCTCTGCGATCCGATAGGCAATACACAGACAATGACTTGCGTGGGAATGCCAACCCAAAAAAAACATCTGGCTATGCCCCGCGGCCCGCAGTATGCGATACAGCAGGCGGGGGCCGGAAATGCTACTTGGAAGTGTGACGGTCACGAATGGTTCTCGTGCTGACACTTTGCGGGTAGTCATGCCGACAGCCTGGAGTTTAGTACTGCCTAATGAATACTTCCCTGGAAGCTGTGTTCGGGCTCAGGCCACAGGTGCGGCGCGCCTTCATCATGGTCCAGGACGTGGTCATGGTCCTGGTCGCCGTGGCGCTCAGCCTTGTCCTGTCGCGGTCGGATCTTTCGTTCGGCGCGCTCTCCACGGAGGGCCTTGTCACCTGGGCCGGCATCGTTCTCATCAGCCATCTTCTGTTCAGATATTGCGGCCTCTACACCACGGTCTGGCGCTTCGCCTCGACGCCTGATTTCTTCAACATCCTGAAGAGCTGCGCGATCCTGACATTCGTGCTTTACGCCGTCTCGCTGGTCGTGCGCTTCTTCCAGCCTGTCGCGGGCCTCAACGAGCGCCAGTTCATCGTCTTTTTGCTCGTCTCCTTCACCATCATCTCGGCGCCCCGGCTGTTCTACCGCTTTCTGCGTGACGGCGCGAGCTGGGGTGTTCTGAACGGCAAGGCCGACACGGCGCGCGCCAAACAGGCCCTGTTCGTCGGGAGGCTGAGCGAGGCCGACCTGATCATTCGTTTCACGCGCACGGCGCAGCCCGCCGACCATTCCATCGTCGGCATCATGGCCACCGAGCACGGCGCACCGCTCGGCACGCGCATTCAAGGGGTTCCCGTGGTGGCGACCCGGCCGCGCCTGATCGATGTGCTGGAGGATTATGCGACCGGCACCAAGAGCCTCGATCTCCTGATCTTCGGCAGCGGCGCCGAGCATGAGATCGAGGAATATTCGGAGCTTGTCCGCGTCGCGCGTCACGGCGACATCGGGGTCGTGCAGTTCGCGGGGCTTTCGCAGCTGGGCCAGGAGGGAAAGCTCGTTCTCGATGCCGTCGAGATGGAGACGATCCTGCGCCGCCCGACGGTGGCGTCCGACATCGAGCGCATCGGCGCCTTCGTCGGCGGCAAGCGCGTCCTGGTCACGGGAGGCGCCGGCTCCATCGGCCGAACGCTGGTCAAGCGGTCGCTGGAGCTTGGGGCCGACGCCGTGCTGGTCGCCGACAATTCCGAATTCGGCATCTTTCAGTTGAGCCAGTATATCGACGAGAAGCACCATGACCGCCTCAAGGTCCGCATCGTCGATGTCGCGGACCGGCGCCAGATGACGCGTGTCGTCACCGAGTTCAAACCCGACATCCTCTTCCATGCCGCCGCGTTGAAGCACGTTCCGCTGCTGGAGGAGAACTGGGAATCGGCCATCCAGACCAATGTCTTCGGCACGCTTGTCTGCGCCGAAGTCGCCGCCAGGTGCGGCGTGGCGCAATTCGTCATGGTCTCGAGCGACAAGGCCGTCGATCCGACGTCCGTGCTTGGCATGACCAAGCGAGCCGCCGAACAGATCGTCAGCGCCTTGCATGGGACACCGGCCGGCGAGCCGGGCGGGCGCCGCCCCGCCACCAAGTTCATCGCGGTGCGCTTCGGCAACGTCTTCGGCAGCAATGGCTCGGTGGCGACCATATTCCAGGCCCAGATCGAGGCCGGCGGGCCGGTCACCATAACCGACCGGCGCATGACGCGCTATTTCATGACGGTCGCCGAGGCCGTCGATCTCGTCATCATGTCGGCCGCCGATGCCGCGTCGCGGCCGGCCGGCCAGGACTACGCCGTCTACATGCTCGACATGGGCAAGCCCGTGCCGATCCTCGAAGTGGCCGAAACGATGATCCGCATGGCGGGAAAAAGCCCCTATACGGACATCCCGATCCGCTTCACGGGCATCCGGCCGGGTGAAAAGCTGCACGAGACCCTTCACGGCGAAGACGAGGAACTGGTCGAGCTCAGCATCGCCAAGATTTTTGGCCTGAGCACCGATGTCGCGCAGTGGTCGGATGTCCAGGCAGCGCTTGCAGCGCTGCAGCAATCCATGAAGAGCCAGGACAAGGCGGCCTCGCTCACCATCCTGGCCGATCTCGACCGCACGACGAAGACAAGGGCGAACGCGCAGCACGACGCGGTCCCGAAGACGGCCGGGCAGGCGAGCTAAAGCAATTCCAGGAAAAGTGCGCAGCGGTTTTCCGTCCGGAATTGCGTGAAGGCAAAGATGAGCAATTCCAGGAAAAGTGCGCAGCGGTTTCCTCGCGCGGCAAGGCGTTTGACATCGGTGGATAAGACAGATCTGCGTATTGCCGTCCTGATGGCCACGAAGGATGGCGCCGCCTTCATCGACGAGCAGCTGCGGTCGCTGTTCGCGCAGTCGCATCCTCTGATCGACCTTTGGATATCCGACGACGGCTCCGTCGATGGCACGGTTGCCATCATCGAAGCCTGGAAGCCCCGTTGGACAAAAGGCCGGATAAATCTCGTGGAAGGGCCGCGGCAGGGCTTTGCCGCCAATTTCCGGTCGATGATCCTCGACCCGCGCATCGATGCGGATTGCTACGCCTTCAGCGACCAGGACGATGTCTGGGAGCCCGACAGGCTGGAAAGCGCCCTTGGCTGGATGCAGCCATTTGACGCGGCGCAACCGCTGATGTCCTGCTCGCGAACCGCGACCATGACCGAAACCGGGAGTCTGGTCGGCCATTCGCCGCTGTTCAGCCGTCCGCCGTCCTTCCGCAACGCGCTCGTCCAGAGCATTGCCGGCGGCAACACCATCCTGCTCAACCGCGCCGCGCGCGATCTGTTGGCCAGGGCCTCCACCCGCACCGGTTTCGTCAGCCACGATTGGTGGGCCTATCTGATTGTCACTGGTGCCGGCGGTGTCGTCCGCTACGATCCGCGGCCACTGGTACGCTACCGCCAGCATGCGGCGAATCTGGTCGGCGCCAATGTATCGTGGCGGGCACGGATCTCGCGGCTCGGCCGCCTGTTCAAGGGCCAGTTCGCGGACTGGACCGATCTCAATCTTGCCGGCCTCGCCGTCAATCGCGATCTCCTTACGAAGGACGCGCTGGCATGCCTCGACCTGTTCGCGAACGGTCGGCAAGGTAGCCTTTTCCAACGCCTGGGCGCGCTGCGCAAAAGCCGCGTCTATCGACAGACTTTTGCCGGGAGCCTTGGGCTCTATCTCGCCTTTGTGCTGGGTCGTATCTGAATATCGGGAGACCGCTTGGCGCGCTTGGTCAGCAAGGCGACCTCATGCTACGTCGACCGGATTGATGGGCTCGCTCGCGGTTGCCGCGTGAAGCCCTGGCAGGGAGCCCATCGGCCACTCATGACGACAGCCAAGAAAATCTTCGATCTCGCCGGTGCGGCTGTGCTGCTGGTGGCAACCTCTCCCATCCTGTTGCTCGCCATTCTTGCCGTCCGCGCATCATCGCCCGGTCCGGTGATTTTTTCCCAAACGCGGATTGGCCGCGAAGGCGCGCTTTTTCGCTGCCACAAATTAAGGACGATGTACCAGGGAACGCCATCCTTGCCCTCGCATGAAACCCCCGCGAGCGCCGTGACATCGGTTGGAAAGAGCTTGCGGAAATTCAAGCTCGACGAGTTGCCGCAGCTCTGGAACGTCCTTTGCGGCGAAATGAGCCTGGTCGGGCCGCGTCCCTGCCTGCCGACCCAGACGGAACTGATCGAATGCCGCAGGCGGCTGGGGGTTTTGCAGGCTCTGCCCGGAATGACGGGCTTGGCCCAGATCAGGGGCATCGACATGTCGAACCCGCGACTTCTGGCCGACACCGATGCCATCTATCTCAGGACCGCCTCGTTCTGGCTCGACCTTCGCATCCTGTTTGGGACACTCTATCGCGGCTGAGCAGGCCATGCTCCGGAAGCAGAAACCGGTCCTCGGATCAGGGTCAAACAGGAAGCCGGGGCCTTCGGAGCCGCGCCATCTCGGCCAGCCGCTCCAATGTCTCGGTTTCAGGCGCCCAGCCTTCCGAGGCAAGGAGCGAAGGGTCGCATATCTGGGTCGCGGTCAGGCTGTCCCAGAACGTCCGCTTGCCGAGCAGTATGGCGGCCGCCCGCATCGGTCCGGCCGGCATTGTCACCAGGCGCTTCGGTCTGCCGAAACCGCGGCGAAAGGCACCGATGATGGCAGCGACGGAAACCGGCGGCACGTCGCTGGCGGTATAGATCGGACGAAGCGGCTGCGAATGGCAAAGCAGATGCCACACCGCCCCCGCCGCCGATTGCGATGACAGCAGCGAGCGGTTTGCCGTCAGCGCGCCTGTCGGCATCGGCAGAGCCGTATCGGCGAGCCGCATCAGCGTCGCTAGGTTCCCTTTCATGCCGATCCCGTAGACCGGAGGCAGCCGCAATATGGCGGCGTCGGCACGGCCGTGCGAGGCATAGGCGCCCAATACGGCAATTTCTGCTTCGCGTTTCGAGCGCCCGTAGGCGTCCTGCGGTTCGGGGACTGTGTCTTCGTCGATCGTTGCGCTGGCACGCGCACCGATCACGGCCCGGATCGAGGAAAGATGGATGAACCGTCCGCTTGCCTGCGCGGCGGCGGCATGCGCCAGGCGCGCGCTCAATTGCGCATTGGCTGCCAGAAAGTCGCCTTCGGTGGCGTTGCCCTGGTCATTGTTCAGACCCGCGCAATGGACGATATCCGTAACATCCCTGGTCAGCGCCAGGAAAGCCGGGGCAGGTGCATCGAACGCCGGCATCGGCATGGCGTCGGAGCCCGCATCAAGTCTCTCCGGCTGGCGGGAGGCGAGGCGAAGCTCGACACCGGCCTGACGAAGCCGATGGACCACCTGGCGGCCGATGAAGCCCGTCGCGCCCGTAACCAGGACTTTCATTGTCTTGCCCGCACCGGTTACTGGACGACTGGCGGGGGGGCCAGGCTTTCCACCGCTGGTGGAAGGGCTTGCCTTTCCACCAGCGGTGGAAGGGCTTGGTCTTCCACCAACGCAGCTTGGCGGCCACAGGCAAGATATGTTCCCGACACCAGGAAGATCATAAAAACCGAGTCCAGAATGTCATGGCCGATCAGGATGCCCGTCATTCCGGCGGTCAGATAGGTGATCACGAGGGCGACGATCATGGTGGCGCCGAACCGCTCAACCGGATCGGCGCTGTCGCGAAGGACCCGGGCGGCATTTCTGGCGGCAACCACGAAGATCGCCGCCAGCGTCACCGCACCCAGGATTCCCGCTTGCACCAAGGCGGTCAGGAAGCCGTTGTGGAAATGATTGAAACCTTCATCCATCCCGAACTGATCCTGAAAACCCTGCTTGATCAAGAGCCGGGTGGCACCCACGCCATGTCCGAAAAATGGCATCTCCCGAAATGCCTTCAGCCCGATATCCCAAAGGGCGACGCGCGATCCCAAAGCTGTCGTGTGGTCACCATGGGTCAGCGCATCCCAGTCCGAGTGCAGAAATGCGACACGCCCCGCTATCGTCTGGGACCCGAAAACCGCGATCGTGGCTGCGATCGCGGCCAGCAGCAAAAGCACGCGAACGGCATTTCTCCCTCTCAGCTTCTGCTGGTTGATCAGCAGAACGGCGATACCGGTAATCAGCAGTGCCAGCCAGACGATGCGGGTACCGGAGTAGATGATGGCGATCGTTCCGCCGAGTGCAGCGCAGATAAGGGCGATCCTGTATCTCTCTATGCCAGACAGGGCAGCGGCCACGCAGGTCACCACTGCAAGGCAGAGGACCTCAGCGAACACGATCGCATTCCCGGCCCCGCCCTCGGCGCGTATGCCAAGCCGATATTGCTGATAGACCGCCAGCAGCAGCGCTCCAAAACAGGCAGCCATGCTGGCCACCACAATGATGCGGACGAGCGTTGTCTTTTGCGTAATGCTCCAGGTCGAATAGGAGATGGGAAAAAACAGAAAGGTGATCAGCGGAACAAGATGCCGCGCGTCCGTGACGATCGCGTGGTTGACGAGGGACGCCAGGACGTTGCTTGCGCAATAGGCACAGATCGCGATCGTCAGCGCCATCATCGCCCGGTCGACATTGAAGCGTCTTCTCTTCAAGGCGATCAACAGGACGGACCACAGGCCACCGCCATTGAACACGAAGCTGACCACCGACCCCAGGACCGGGGGAGAAAAGAAACAGAGAATGGAGAAGTAGATATTGATCCGCGAAGGCGTGAACTGCTGCCTTATGAATGAAAGCCGGTTCAATTTTCGGACCTGCTATTCTTGAGAAATTTTATGCGGCACATCATGTTTGGTGAAACCGAATGTGCTCGCTTCGAAATTGCCCATGCTCCATCACGCACTTGCCCGCTCTCGAAAAGCGTATAGCGGCTGGGTCGCTGTTTCGATAGTGCGCCCGGATCGATCGCCGCCGAAATCCGGCAGTTGGGGACCGTTGACTCCTGCAGCGTCCCCGCACAACTCTCTCACAGGCAATATTTTTCCTGCCTTTTCCCGACCGGAGGCCGTACAAGCAGAAATTTCCGGGTTTTGCCACAAGCATGGAAAATTCATTCCCGAACGAACCGCTGCCGGGCTCCTCCTGCATTGTTCTGGGCCGTTACGATCTGCTAGAACGCCCGCACGAAACACTTTGTCCAGAAGCGAAGCTTGAACCGGGCGTAAAAGGCTCGATGTTTTGACGTAGGATCTTCTGTTGCAAGGCACGAGAGAACGCTCACGGTCCATGATATCAGCGCTTACGCATCTGCAGCGGCTTGAAGCCGAGTCCATCCACATATTCCGCGAGGTCGCGGCTGCCTTCACCAAGCCGGTCATGCTTTATTCCGTCGGCAAGGATTCGTCGGTGCTGATGCATCTGGCGATGAAGGCGTTCTATCCGGCCAAGCCGCCATTCCCCTTTCTTCACGTCGACACCACCTGGAAATTTCGCGAGATGATCGCATTTCGCGATCAGATGGCCCAGAAGCTGGGTTTTGACCTTCTGGTTCATGTCAACGAAGACGGCGTGCGCGACAACATCAATCCGTTCGATCACGGTTCGAACACCCACACCCATGTGATGAAGACCGTGGCGTTGCGCCAGGCGCTCGACAAATACGGCTTCGATGCCGCCTTTGGCGGCGCCCGTCGCGACGAGGAAAAGTCGCGCGCCAAGGAGCGCATCTTCTCCTTCCGCAATGCCCAGCATGTGTGGGATCCGAAGAACCAGCGGCCCGAAATGTGGAAGATTTTCAACACGCGTATCGCGCAGGGTGAATCGATCCGCGTCTTCCCCTTGTCGAATTGGACCGAGCTCGACATCTGGCAGTACATTCTGCAGGAAAACATTCCGATCGTGCCGCTCTATTTCGCCAAGCGGCGGCCAGTCGTCGAACGCAATGGCATGTTGATCCTCAAGGACGATGATCGCATGAAGCTGCTCCCGGGCGAGGTCGTGGAGGACCGCCTGGTGCGGTTCCGTACGCTTGGCTGTTATCCGCTGACCGGCGCCATCGAATCCGACGCCGACACACTCGAAGCCATCGTTGGCGAGATGCTGACGGCACGCACGTCCGAACGGCAGGGTCGGCTGATCGACCGCGATGAAGCCGGTTCGATGGAGAAGAAGAAGCGCGAGGGGTATTTCTGACCATGCGCCACATCATGGCAAAGAGCCTCGCTCCAACGGACGGCGTCCGCGACTATCTGGCCGCGCAAGAGAAGAAGTCGCTGCTGCGCTTCCTGACCTGCGGTTCGGTCGATGATGGTAAGTCGACGTTGATCGGTCGGCTGTTGTCCGACACCAAGCAGATTTTCGAGGACCAGCTCGCCGCGCTCGAACGCGATTCGCGAAAGCACGGCACGACGGGCGACGACATCGACTTCGCGCTGCTGGTCGACGGCCTCGAGGCCGAGCGCGAGCAAGGCATCACAATCGACGTCGCCTACCGCTTCTTCGCCACGCCGAAGCGCAAGTTCATCGTCG
>NZ_SRTV01000050.1:0-449 GCF_004792025.1 Mesorhizobium sp. M8A.F.Ca.ET.181.01.1.1
GTTGTATCGCGACTCGGGCATCGGCGAGGTGCTCGCGGAACTCGACCGCGACCTTGTGGGCCTCGCGCCGGTCAAGACGCGAATTCGTGAGATCGCCGCGCATCTGCTTGTCGAGCGCGCGCGCGAATCGCTCGGCCTTGCAAGCGGCGCACCGACGTTGCACATGTGTTTCTCCGGCAATCCCGGCACGGGCAAGACCACGGTCGCGTTGCGCATGGCCGAGGTGTTGCACCGGCTCGGCTACATTCGCCGCAATCATCTGGTCTCCGTGACGCGCGACGATCTGGTCGGCCAGTACATCGGTCATACCGCGCCGAAAACGCGTGACGTGCTCAAGCGCGCAATGGGCGGCGTGCTGTTCATCGACGAAGCGTATTACCTGTACCGTCCGGAAAACGAACGCGACTATGGTCAGGAAGCCATAGAAATACTGCTGCAGACCATGGAAA
>NZ_SRTV01000051.1:0-446 GCF_004792025.1 Mesorhizobium sp. M8A.F.Ca.ET.181.01.1.1
CAATGCTTGAGTCTGCGCGTTGAACGCCTTGCAGAACTCCATGATGTTCAGGCCGCGCTGGCCCAGTGCCGGACCGACCGGCGGCGACGGGTTGGCTTTACCTGCAGGAATCTGCAGCTTGATAAAGCCGATGATTTTCTTTGCCATGTTGAAAACCTCTTTGGAGCGCCGCATTACCAGCGGACACTCAGTGAGTAGTAGCGCGCGTTCGCCGAAGCTCCGACTACTTGCGCTCCTCAACGGCCATTACGCGGACCGTAAGCGCGAAGTACGAAACGCGCCCATTGGCGCGCTGCGTAGAATTCTGAGATTACAACTTCTCGACTTGACCGAATTCCAGCTCGACCGGCGTTGCCCGGCCGAAGATGGTAACGGAAACACGGACGCGCGACTTTTCGTAGTTCACTTCTTCGACGCTGCCGTTGAAATCGGTAAAAGGACCGTCC
>NZ_SRTV01000052.1:0-435 GCF_004792025.1 Mesorhizobium sp. M8A.F.Ca.ET.181.01.1.1
CGGCATGCCGGGGTGGAAGGCGACATGCCCAGGTCTGCCGTGATGGTAGGGCTGGCTGAGCAGCTGCTGGCCGCGCAGCGAGGGTGACCGCAGCGGCACGGGCGGGGCTTCGGCGAATGTCTCGCGAGGGCCTTCGGGTAGGTCGACGATGACCGGGCGGGCGCCCTGGCGGTTGGCGAGATAGCCTTCGGTGACGAGCTGGTCGTAGGCAGCGACGATGGTGTTGCGGCCAAGGCCGAGCTCGGCGGCCAGCGCGCGGGTGGAGGGCAGTTCGGAGCCCGGCGGCAGCGCGCGGCTGCGGATGATGGCGACGAGGCCGTGATAGAGCTGGCGCGAGAGATGCTCGGGGTTGGCGCGGTTCACGGTGAGCGTGTCGAGTGGGAAGGGTTGGGGTTTGGGGTGCGGGCGCATGGGTTACGCCCACCCGTAGGCGCG
>NZ_SRTV01000053.1:0-435 GCF_004792025.1 Mesorhizobium sp. M8A.F.Ca.ET.181.01.1.1
GCTTTGCGCGCTGGTCTCGCGCACGATCCTTGAAACCGGGCTGTTCGAACCGGGCGCGGTCAGGGTGCGCGCCTTCCGCGCCGACGCCTATGCGATCGCCGATCTTCTGCCGGAGAACGGCTTCATCGACATGAATTTCCGCATCGGCAAGGGCCGCAGCGCGGCGGAAAAGAAAAGCGCCGGCGAGGCGATCTTCGCGGCTGTCACCGATCATCTTTCGTCTCTGTTCGCCACACCGCATTTCGCGCTGTCGCTGGAGATCCGCGAGATCGACGCCGAGCTGAGTTGGAAGAAGAACGCCATCCATCCGCGCCTGCGTGGCAAGTGACCTAGAACGGGAAAGAAATCATGGCGGCACTGGACGACAATCTGAGGAAGGCCGAGGCCTATCTGGAACGCTTCCGGAAGGACGGCGTGCTCAACCAGATCGGCGGC
>NZ_SRTV01000054.1:0-433 GCF_004792025.1 Mesorhizobium sp. M8A.F.Ca.ET.181.01.1.1
GCTCGCGAGACAGGCGAGGATGCCCAGGCGATCCCTTTCCTCAAGCGCTTCACCGTTTTCAATATCGAGCAATGTGAAGGACTGCCTGATGAAGTCGCGGTTTCGGCTCCGCTGCCGGTGGCTAGCTTGATCGAACCGCGGGTCGAGGCTCTGATCAAGGCCACCGGTATCGACTTCCGTATTGGTGGCGACAGGGCGTTCTATGTGCCTGCCCGCGATTATATACAGGTGCCTCCGCCCCAAGCTTATTTCGAGCCGATCAACTGGCACCGCACAGCCTTGCATGAGCTCGGTCATGCCACCGGTCACAGTTCACGCTTGGCCCGTGACTGCTCCGGCCCTTCGGGCTCCAGAAAATATGCGTTCGAGGAACTCGTGGCAGAGATCAACGCTGCCTTCTGCTGCGCAGCCTTGGGGATCGTGCCCACGGTAC
>NZ_SRTV01000055.1:0-424 GCF_004792025.1 Mesorhizobium sp. M8A.F.Ca.ET.181.01.1.1
GGAAGATATTCCACAGCCAGATGGTGCAGAAGTAGCCGAGAATCATGCCCCACACGCTGCGTCGCGTGAAAAGCGAGCGCCACCGCAACGACGACTCAGCCAATGATCTTTCATGGCCGCCGCCGCCCGCCTCGATGTATTCGCGCTCGTCTTGAGAAAGACGCTTGCTCTGCGCCGGATTGCGATACAACATCAGGAACAGCAGCGCGAATGCAATGCCGAACGCGCCGGTGACATGAAACAGGGAGCGCCAGCCGAACGCGACCATCAGCGCGACCAGCACGGCAGGCGCGATAGCCGGTCCCCATTTGGACGACGAATCCCACACGCCGGTAGCGAAGCCGCGCTCCTTTGCCGGAAACCACGCGGCGGTTATTTTCGCGGATGTCGGCCAGCATGGCGCCTCACCGACGGCAAGCAATGC
>NZ_SRTV01000056.1:0-423 GCF_004792025.1 Mesorhizobium sp. M8A.F.Ca.ET.181.01.1.1
CGATCTGGAACTGGGCTATGACGGCAGCACCCGCCAGACGGTCGGCCTCCGCTTCACCAGCATCGACCTCCCGAAGGGCGCGATCATCACCAGCGCCTATATCCAGTTCCAGGCCAATGAGGTGAAGACCGGCGCGGCGTCGCTGCTCATTCAAGGCGATAATGTTGACGACGCCAGCCCCTTTACGGCCGCCAGCTTCAACGTGTCCGCGCTTCCGAGGACGACAGCCTCCACGGCCTGGACGCCGGACCCGTGGACCATTGTGGGCGAGCATGGCGCTGCCGAGCGCACGCCTGACCTCTCGGCGATCGTGCAGGAGATCGTCAACCGCTCGGGCTGGGCCGCGCTCAACGACATGGCATTTTTGGTCAGCGGCACTGGCACGCGCACGGCCGATTCCTACGAATACAATCCGGCCAGCGC
>NZ_SRTV01000057.1:0-419 GCF_004792025.1 Mesorhizobium sp. M8A.F.Ca.ET.181.01.1.1
CGAGTGTCGGAGAAAGATAGCTGCGCACGCTGACGTTCATTGTATCGCTCCACTTTGCCAGATAAAGATTCCAGTCTGGACGCGCAGTTTGTTGGAATGGTGACAACGCAGAAATTAGCGGCCGTCAATTAACGGCAGCGCCGCCTAAAACTTGAGAAATAAATTCGCGCCTTCAAACATGGGCGGAAAGTCTGTCGTCATCGCTTGGTAACACGTGCGAGCAATACTGCAGCAGTGCTGCAAGCACGATTCAAGAAGCAATTCCACGCGCGAGCCATATCGCACGAAAACATATCGCACGAAAAAGCGCGCTGCTCCAACGAGGGCAGACGCGAAGGCCAGAACCCGGGGTTCACATGACTATCCGTCATCGCATCACGCTATTGGTTGTCTTGATGTTCGTCGCCTTGTCGGCGATA
>NZ_SRTV01000058.1:0-418 GCF_004792025.1 Mesorhizobium sp. M8A.F.Ca.ET.181.01.1.1
GCGCCGGCGACGAGCAGCATGGGCACGATCGTGCCGTCGCGCTCGCCGATCGCGGTTACGCGCCGGAAGAAATCGCCAAGCGCGATGACATAAACGAGCGATGTGTCCTGAAAGATCACGATGCATTGTGTGAGTGCGAGCGGTACCATCGCGCGAAACGCCTGCGGCAGGATCACGTAGCGCATTGTCTGGCGCGATGTCATGCCCAGCGCGTATCCGGCCTGAAGCTGCCCGCGCGGCAGGCTTGCAATGCCTGCGCGAATGATTTCGCAGAAGAACGCTGCCTCGACTAACGAATACGCTGTCAGTGCAGAAACGAGCCGCAAGTCCACTGTTGAAGGCAGGCTGAACAGCGCCTTCAGTAACTGCGGCACGATAAGGAAAAACCACAACAGCAGCATGACGAGCGGGATTGACC
>NZ_SRTV01000059.1:0-418 GCF_004792025.1 Mesorhizobium sp. M8A.F.Ca.ET.181.01.1.1
CTCGCGCATTCGAACGTGCAGGGCGCGCGGCATCTGAAGCGCTGGCAGGACGTCTATGAACTGCTCGACGCCGGCATCGACGTGTACACCACGGTCAACGTTCAGCATCTGGAAAGTCTGAACGACGTGGTGGGGCAAATTACCGGCATTCGCGTGTGGGAGACCGTGCCCGACCGCGTGTTCGATCGCGCCGACGAAGTCACGCTGGTCGATCTGCCCGCCGAGGAACTGCTCGATCGCATGCGCGACGGCAAGGTGTACCTCGCGCAGCAGGCCGAGCGCGCGGTGCGCAATTTCTTTCGCAAAGGCAATCTGATCGCGCTGCGCGAGCTTGCGCTACGCCGCACGGCGGACCGTGTCGACGCGCAGATCCACGAGTATCGAGCCGACCGTTCGATCGAGCGCATCTGGCAGGCGC
>NZ_SRTV01000005.1:0-47406 GCF_004792025.1 Mesorhizobium sp. M8A.F.Ca.ET.181.01.1.1
GGCTACCTCGCCGACGTCCTCACCAGGATCGTCAACGGCCACCCCAACAGCCAGATCGACGATCTCCTGCCGTGGGCCTACATCCGGGCTCCCGCGCTCAGGGCTGTGGCCTGAGGACACCGCTTACGCTCAAGCGCTGAGGCTCACGCGTGTTAGAGGCTCTCGAATGTGTAGTATTTGAAACCTCCATTCACCTGGCCGATGAGACGTTCATACGGCATCTGATTCCGGCTCAGATCAGTCTGGCGATACGGTCCATGATCGAGAGTCGGCTTTCGCCACAGTATTCTCACCGGGCGCCTGCACTGATGAGGCACGAACCGTCTTCAACAGTTCGTCTCGCGTCAGCCAAACGAGCCAATCGTCGTCATCTATCCCGTGCGCGGGCAAGTGCAGGACTGATCCGTGTGGCTCCTGATGTAGATACCCATACTGATCGACAACGCCCTTTTGGATGTGCCAATCGGCAACCAGCGCATAGATGAAGTCCGGCGACCATTTAGCCCAGGCTAGTCCAAATGCAATGCGACCGATAAAGGTAGAGAGACCGCGGCCTCTGAAGTCCTCGCGCAACCAGATGTCGCCATGATAGGCGACCAGCCCAGTCATGCTGCGGCCAGTGGGCGCATCGCAGCGAGACGAGGAACCAGACCCGGCTATGAAGGTAGGATCCGCGAACCAGGCTCTCAACGACCCAAGGTGCTCAGCAACGTCTGTGTTGGATAGATGATATAGACGCATTGCTTGTACATGCGCTACTCTTCCATACTGATCACGCCCGACGATCCAAAAGGCCTTTCCAGGCGGAAGATAAGAACAGTCGGGACGGAAGCTTGGATACGTCGGTGACTTCCCGGGAAGTCTGCTGGTGATCCCAACGTACTCTTCAAAATCTTCGCCCATGGTAATGTGAAGGCCCATCTTGCGCCCCAACTCGTCTGCCGCACAGATGCACCTCGCAAGCTCTAGGGTCGTGACGTTGCTCTGCATGCCGATGCACCCTTCAGTGCGCTGAACACACGGTGACTTCTAGAGCTTGCGGGAAAGCACTGATACTACGGCATCTAGTAGTTGACGCGTCCGCTTATAGGCGGGAATGACTTTTAGCATGACGAACAGCAAGCGCACGGAACATAGGATATCCTTCGGGATCGTCGCTCGTCCGAGCGCCACGCCGTTAAAGGCGGGCCGCACACGGTCTCGCCAGGGGTGGCGTAACGTGCCGGCGCGAGCTGGAAGAAGATCGGCTAGGTCGCATCGGTGCGATGACTGCAAGATAGCGGCTAAACTTGACGAAATTGCTCACGCGGCCGTCTCGACATTCATTCCGCTTGTCATCCTAGCTGATTCTCGGCCTCTTACCAACTACTAGGGTGTAGTGTGGATTTCCTACGGCACCATGACGTATTTAGCTGCCTGACGAGTGATCCTCTGCTGGGGGGGCCTAATATTGCCCGTTATCCCTCGTCTGAGCATCATGTGAATAGGGGGAGGCTTGTGTGGTTTTCGATTATATCGTGATCGGTGGCGGTTCCTCTGGATCCGTCGTAGCGAGCAGGCTCTCCGCCGATGGACATCGCGTACTGCTCATCGAAGCCGGTCCTGATACGCCCCCGAATGCCGTCCCTGATGACATCTTGGAAGGCAATCCAACACGTGCTTACTTCAATCCTGATTATCAATGGCCTTTACTCGACGCGACCACAGTCCGGGATGGCCGCAAGCCCATTCATTACGAGCAGGCCCGGGTGATGGGCGGCGGCTCCAGCATCAATGCCCAGGTGGCCAACCGCGGTGGTCCCGAAGACTACAATGACTGGGCCTCGAGCGGTGCAGCGGGCTGGAGTTGGGAGGAGGTTCTACCCTACTTCCGTCGCCTCGAATGCGATCTGGATTTCGGCGGCGAATTTCACGGCAAGGCTGGTCCGCTGCCGATAAGACGGGTGCGGCGATCAGACTGGTCCGGCTTTATCCGAGCGGTATCGAGAGCGTATGAAAATGAGGGTATTCATTTCAGGCCGGACTTCAATGGTGGTTTTGGTGACGGCTACTCCGTCGTTCCCTTGACCAACCGAAACGGCCACCGCGTTTCCGCTGCGATGGCCTACTTGTCCGAGAGCGTCCGCTCTCGACGCAATTTGACAATCTTGCCGGCAACGACGGTTGTGCGTCTGGCCTTTTCAGGCCGCACCGTCACGGGGGTCGAGACGGAAAACAACTTCGGCCAGCAGTCGTATCTCGCTTCAAGTGTGATCCTCTGCGCCGGAGCTGTCCACTCCCCCACCATATTGATGCGCTCCGGGGTCGGCCCGGCCGAGCAACTGACAAATCTCGGTATTCCGGTTGTGGCAGATGTAAGAGGTGTGGGCCAGAACCTTCAAGAACATCCAGGGATCGCCGTTTCTGCGTATTTGAAACCAAGCGATCGCATGGCGCCCAATGTGAGCGGCCACATCCAGATGCACGCCCGTTACTCGTCGGGCTACAATGGGTGCCCGTCGACGGACATGGCAATATCGGGAGTTGCGAAGTCGGCCTGGCACCCGCTGGGCAAGCGCCTCGGCTCCCTCTATTTGTGGGTCAACCGAGTTTACTCGACAGGAACGATCGTGCTCAAGGATCGCTCTCATACCGTAGAGCCGCAGGTAGATTTCAACTGGTTGAGCGACAAGCGGGACGCCGATCGACTGAAGCACGGCTTCTGTTTCATGGCCCGCCTACTGAAGCAGGATTCCCTGTCGGCGGTCGCGCTTGACCCTTTTCCCTCAGCTTGGAATGCACGAGCGAAGCAGGTCAGTAAGGTCAATTGCGTTAATTACGGACTCACCTCGGTGCTTGCTTTGCTTATGGACAGTTCTCCACGCTTGCGCCGCGCCCTCATTAGTCATGTCATAACCGATGGTCATAGCATTGCAGATCTTATCAAAAACGAGGAGCATCTCGACCGATTTGTCCGACAGAATGTGACCGGCAATTGGCACCCGACTTCGAGCTGCAAGATAGGGCAAGCCTCCGACCCTGCTGCGGTGACTGATCCGTCGGGCCGGGTTCGGGGCGTTTCGGGTTTGAGGATTGCCGATGCTTCGGTGATGCCGTTCTGCCCCCGGGCCAATACAAACATTCCAACGATCATGGTGGCTGAGAAGATGGCTGACGCAATTTTAAAAGAAAACCGGGAATCACCAGCGAAAAGGTGATCAAAAAACTTCTTGTGGCCGGATTCGTTTTTGGCCAAGCGAATCGAGGTTTATGAGCTGCCAAATGCCAGACAAGTCCCGAAGAGGTAGAACTTGCCGTTGCTTTCACCCACACAAGCTTGGCAATTCCGTCCCTATCAACATGCATACTGATGCTTGCTGTTGCGCATTGCCAACGCACTGGAACGTGGCGGTCATTCGCCTGTATCAACATCGCAAGGCGATACGGGCTGGGTGTACGGCGTCCACACCCTGGCCAGCGTGAATTTGGGCAGATCTCGCGCAGATCATCCAACAGGCTTTCGCATTTGCAGGAAAGTGCTCATCGTCCCTTCTTGAACTCGAGGGCGGTCACAAACCTCGCCTGCTACGGATGTTCAGGGACCGTTAAGTCCAATTGTACAGTAATTTCGCATATTCTTAACATATTTTCTGTTGCGCCGGTGGGTAATCTAGAGGATATTCGCTTCGACAGAGAATAGATCTGTGAATGTAAAACAAGCTTTTGGCTTAAGTAGCCCCACAGGGGCACAGCACCGACGGAGGAGCGACTATGACTACGCTACCGCAAATCTCATTGGCGAAACTGTCATCCGATGCAACGCGACGTGAAGAGCAACAGCGATTATGCACGGCCTGCGAGGAGTACGGATTCTTCTACCTTATCGAGCACGGAATCCCGAAAGAACAGATTACACAAGCGATCGATGCTTCCCGGCGCTTCTTCGCGTTGCCCCTGGCTACGAAGGAACGCTATGGTCACGCCTTTCAAAACGTCCACCCCACCACCGCCCGTGGATACAGTCCGTTGCACGGTGAAATGCTGCATCCCGAGGCCGGACCGGACCCAAAGGAAATGTTCGACCTCGGTATCGAGAATGAAAGCGACCGGCGTCCATTTGCCGGACGCACACGCCTTCCGGACGACGCCTTAGCTCCAGGTTTCGCGCGGAGCCTCCTAGCTTTGCAGGCCACCGTGCTTAATGGCGTCGTCCCGCCGCTCGGGAACGCGCTGGCCGACCTGCTCGATATGGAAAAAGGCTGGTTCCAACGCCATTTCAGCCCGCCGACGGTTCTGCAACGCGTGATCCGATATCCGTCTACCGGTGGCGCGGCCGCTAAGCATACCGACAATGGTTTTTTCACGCTGCTGCTGCAGGAGGAACTCCCCACGCGATCCTTGCAGGTGTGGTTCCACGGGCGTTGGATACCGGCGCCGAGCCTCCCCGATAGTCTCGTTGTCAATCTGGGCGACATGCTTCAGGTGTTGAGCGATAACCGGTTCAAGAGTACGCCGCATCAGGTCGTGCACAGTGGTCCGGCCGAACGAATTTCCCTGCCCTTCTTTATCTATCCCGACATCGATGCTCGCCTGGCTTCGCGGCAAGGCAATCACACCTTTGGTGTCGCGGAGATGATGCTGCGAAACTACGAGTCAATATGGGAAAAGGGGAATGGGGCCGGGCGCGCACGTGAGTTGCAGTAGGTGTTCGGCTTTATGAAACGGGAGCAAACTGCGGCGACGATGTAGCACACCCTGACGTGAGCCCTAGAAGAACTCTCTGAGTGCCGCCGTCGCGTAACGCGGCGGCCTCTAGGCCCTTGGAATTAGGCACGCTGGGACTGCCAAATTGTTTAGATTGCGCCGATCGAGATCCTAGCGCTGCGCTGAGGCGAGGATTTCTGACGCGGAAACTGAGCGATTAATCTGGATGCAAGGAGATAATTATAACCAAAGGGAGTGTTTGTCTGGGTCGAGCCGTGCCCGCACGAGCACGAACTCCAGCTTGGCCTCTGGAACTACTTCGCTACCGGAAGGCCTCTTTTCCAAGGGGGTCATCTGTCAGGCATCGCTTCGCTCGCCACGGACGGAAGCCATTTTTGTGGTCCTCGTCTTTGCAGCGCTAGTCTCGCCTGACCAGGTCAACTTCAAGGCCGATGAGGCGCATTCGAGATCCTGGCAACCTTCAAGGAAATGAGAAAAGCCAATGTGCGCGAGGCATGATTTCAACAACGCATTAGAAGTAACTCAGAATTGGATCAGCGATCTGATGTGGAGACTTCGCTGGCATGATCGCGAGCGGGTCTACCAAGCTCTGATTGCGACGCTGCACGCTCTGCGCGACTGCCTGGATCGCGACCACGCCGTTTACATGGGCGCACGGTTGCCAGCTTTGCTTCGCGGCTTCTACTACGAGGGTTGGAATCCCGGCCGGCGCGCCAACGCCAGAAACCGGAATTCATTTCTCGAACGGATCCACGTCGGCGTCCAGCGAGACCCGGCGGTCGATCCGGAAGTGGTTGCCCGCTTAGTGCTGGCCCAATTTGTCGACCGTTTGTCCAGAGCAGAGGTCAAGCGTGCCAAGGCTGCCACTCCAAGAGTGCTGCAAAACCTTTGGCCCTGAGACGGGCGTCTGCCCACGAGCGCCCGCTGTCCGCGTGGCACTTGGTTCCTTAACGCTGGCCTTGGTTTGGGCAGGGATTGAGTTTGGCCCGGAGGTGTAGGGGGCGGGCCGCAAGGTTGGAACTCGTCGCGGGCATCCCCCGATCCTAGTAATGCCCCGATCGAGCTCCAGAATGCGTTTGAGTGTGATTCAACAAAATGATCGAATGAGCCGAAGCTGTCGATCGCCCTGGCCGAGTTCGTGCCACAGCAATCAACCAATCGGCTGGCCGTGCGAGTCGTCCACTAATCCGCCGGCGTCTGGTTGCTGACGAGCATGCAGGAAACCCGCCGAGCGGCTCCCGCCACCAAGGTCGACGCGTAGCAGCGGTGCTGAGTGGACAACTGGTTGAGCCCTTTGGAAGGATCAGCCTATGTGACGAAAGGCAAAGCAATGACCACGCCAATCAGCTTGATGACAGGCGAGCACACCGATATCTATGTCGACGGCGAGCTCCGGCCGGCCCATTCGTCGGCTAGGATTCCGGTCGTGAACCCGGCGGATGAGCTGGAATTTGCGACAATCCCCAATGGCGACAAGCACGACGTTTCTGCGGCAGTGGATGCCGCACGTGCGGCGTTCCGGAACTCCGGGTGGCCTCAGCTGCCGCCGTCGCAGCGAGCCCATTATTTGCGCAGACTCGCGCGTGCAATCGAGGATCGCGCCGAGCAGCTGGGCGCCGTTGTCACGGCGCAGATCGGGATGCCCCTGGTAAGCTCCGTGCAATCCAATGGGAGCGGCACATCGAAATTTTACCGCTACTATGCCGAGCTTGCCGATCAACTAGAAGTCGAATCCGAGCGCATAGGACACGAGTTGCGAACTGTCATTCGGAGGGAGCCGGTAGGTGTTGCCGGATTGATTGTACCGTGGAACGGCCCTCAGGGCGCAATCGCATGGAAGCTGGCACCAGCGTTGGCCGCTGGTTGTACGACGGTCGTTAAGCCCGCACCGGAAGCATCACTGGACTCATACCTGCTCGCTGAAGCCTTAGGCGAGGCAGGCATTCCCCCCGGCGTCGTCAATATCGTGTTCGGTGCGCGCGAAACAGGAGCATTGGTTGCGTCGCATCCGGGTGTCGACAAAGTGTCATTTACCGGTTCAACGCACGCTGGTCGCCAGGTTGCACTGGCCTGTGCCAAGCGCTTCGCGCGCGTTACGCTCGAGCTTGGCGGCAAGTCGGCGGCGTTGCTGCTCGAGGATGTCGATCTTGACACGTTTCTCCCCTTAGTCGCGCCGGCGTGCATCCCGTTCAGCGGTCAGATCTGTCACGCCCTGACCCGCGTCCTTGCTCCGCGCGCACGGTACGACGAAGTCGTCGAAGGAATTGCGAACAAGGTGGCTGGGCTAGTCGTGGGCCACCCGCTCAATCCAGCGACGCAGGTCGGGCCACTGGTGGCGAAGCGGCAGCGTGTTCGCGTCGAGGAGTACATTGCATCTGGATGCGTGCAGGGCGCGAAGGTCGTTACCGGCGGTCGGCGTCCGCAGGGACTTGACGTCGGATATTATCTCGAGCCAACGGTCTTCCGTGATGTCGACACATCTATGCGGATCGCGCAGGAGGAGATCTTCGGGCCGGTGGTGTCTGTGATCCCGTACCACAACGAGGAGGAGGCGATCGCGATCTGCAACGGCACTACGTATGGCCTGGGTGGTGCGGTGTTCACGTCCGACCCTGAGCGGGGCATGGCGATTGCGCGCCGAGTGGAGGCTGGTGTTGTCGGCATCAACCGTTACGCGCTTCACATCGACGCGCCATTCGGCGGTGTCAAGGAAAGCGGCCTTGGTCGGGAACTCGGACCTGAGGGGCTGGCAGCATTCCTCGAGATTAAGTCGATCTTTCCGGCCCAACGTTCGAGTGCAGTGTAATGCGTGCCCAACTGCGCGGGACCAGTGAGATTATTGAAGTGCAGGGATTGGCGTGGACGCGAGAACCAGAACCTGAGCTCAAAATTTCCAGGCTCGCGTGTCTGTCCGTGCGCGCTTCGGCCCGCGTGGCCGCCCAACGCCGAAGCATAGCTCGTAGGCACGCTCGGCATTCTCGGCCACGGCTTTATCGCTGTTTCGCAAACTCTTCACGTTGTAGGCGTGAGCCGAACCGCGACGACCGAGACCGCGGTCGCCCGGCGCGCCAGCCTTGAGAGCGAGCTGCCTCTGCTTTGCTGCCACCAGCGCCGCGCGAGCCCAGAAGTAGTCCTGCTCTTTCGTCAGCAGATGCCTCATCAACATCGTGAGCTTGCGGGCGACCGCCACGGCTGCGACCTGATGGCCACGCTTGTTGCGGATGCGCAGAAAGAAGGCTCTGAGCGGTCCGGGCGCCTTCGCCGCAGACCAGGCGCTTCGCCGCAGACCGGGCGCCTCGACCAGCATGGCGCGGGCATGGGAACGCCCATGCTTGCTGATCCGCCCATATTGCGCCAAAGCCAAGACCGGATTGGCGCACGCGCGGATTGAGGCCGAAGTAGCTCACCAGCCTCTGCGGTTGCCGGAACCGCCGATGTCGCCCACGGCGGCGATGATACCGCTCGCGAGATCGCATTGAGCCGGTCGTCGTCTGAAGCCGCCGGCTTGCACATCATCAACCGCTTCCCAGGCGATGTCGCGATCGAGGTCAGCCAGATCTTCGGCCAGGCGATCGATCTCGCGGATGTGTGACGATCGCGGCCCCGCTCGTTGTCAGGAAGCACCTGCCGCTCGAGCCAGGCGCGAGCGGCACTTTGGCACGAGGTGCGCCTGCAAGATGCATCTCGTTCTTCACGCGCGTCCGATGCCGCACCGGCCTGGTTGCACCGCGCGACCAGACCGCGAAGCCGCTCGGCCCGCTCATCGGGAACCCAGACCTCAAGCAGAAAGCCGCTGGCATGGAGCTGCGCCAGAACGCCGGCATCGATCTTGCCGGTCCTGATACTGGCATGGGCGATCGCCTTCACCTGCATCGGGTTGGCCACAATCACCCGGCCGAAATAGGGCGACAGAACCCGCACTACCGCCATGCGTCGCAAACTGCGGCCAACCCCTTTTAGTCCCGAGCGGGTCATGTCGACCCCTCCGTGATGGCGCAGCCGGCCGTCTTCCCAAACTACCACCTCCGCAAAGGTGCGGTGGATATCCATTCCAATCACACATCTGATCGGCTCCCTCTCCTCAAACAGTCGGGAGCCAACGGACGGCACACCTACGGATCCGCGCTCTGGGCGCAACCGGGCAAGTCGCAGGGAACGCGAGTCGCAGCTCATCGAATTGATCGGTCTGCCCGTACGTGCTCCCGGCGCTCCTGTCCCGGATGGTCGCACCATCCCCGAAAATCGCTCATCTCCAGCGGGGATCGGATGGCGCCGTCATGGGTCATACCGGTTACAAACGCCACGAGGCGTCGAACCCAACGCGGTCATGTCCCAATGCCCGCAATGAACCTGCTATACTGGTTCTCAACCACGCCGCCGAGGAATGGAAACGCGCCCCGCGCGAGTGGTTCATGGCCAGGACATAATTCGCCATCGTCTTCGGCGAAGGTTCGTCAGCTATGAAGCCGCCGATTTCGCCTTCGCCGATCACCGCCGTATCCATAAGACCGTCGAGCACGTCACGAGGAGCGCCGCTCAACGCCTCGAAAGCAGCGGCATGGCAACGTATAAGCAGCAGCAGATCCTGTCGAAGCGGGCCAAATCAAGCGGCTGAAGCCGAGCACCAGAGAGAATAGCTGCGTGTTTCGGTAATTCCCGGACACCCTTTTCGCTAAATCCCGGACAGTGATTTCAGTAATTCGCGGACAGCGATTCCGCTAAATCCCGGACAGTTTTCGGAAGCGGATTTAGCGGTCGGTTCTTGGCTGCGCCGTTCTGGCAGTTTGGCCTCTCACGATGATGTTGAGAGGGGCCATGCCGAGACGGAAGCAAGCGAGACGAACGAGCGTGAGGGACATCCAAGCGATGTTGCGCCTGACCCATGAGCAGGGTCTTTCGGTGCGTGAAGTGTCGGAACGGCTGAAGATCAGCAAGACGACAGTATCGACCTATTTGCTACGGGCGCGGGAGGCCGGGCTGTCATGCTGGCCTTTGCCGCCGCGACGCGACACTTGAGCGGCTGCTGTTTGGCCGTGCCGGTCGTCCGCCGCAAGACCTAAGCGAACCGAACTTTGCGCTGATCGCCAGGGAGTTGAAGCGCAAGGGGGTGACGCTGACGCTGTTGTGGCAGGAGTATCGCGCCGCCCACCCCGACGGCTACGGCTACACCTGGTTCTGCGAGCACTTCGCCGCTTTCGAGCGCCGGACGAGCGCGACATTCCGCAACCGGCATGCGGCGGGCGCGGTGATGCAGACGGACTATGCCGGGCAGACGGTGCCGGTGATCGATCCGGCGACCGGCATCATTTACCCGGCGCAGATTTTTGTCGCGGTGCTGGGCGCCTCCAATCTGACCTTCGCCTTTGCCAGCTCCAGCCAGAAGCTGCCGGACTGGATCGAGGGCCAGGTGCGAGCGCTCGCCTTCTTCGGCGGCGTCACCAGAGCGATCGTGTGCGACAACCTGAAGGCCGGTGTCGTCAAGGCGCTGTGGTTCGAGCCGACGCTGAACGCGACCTTTGCCGCGATGGGCACTACGACACCACTATCCTGCCGACCCGCAGCCGCAAGCCGCGCGACAAGGCCAAGGTCGAAGGCGCGGTGCTGATTGTCGAGCGCTGGATTCTGGCGCGGCTGAGGAACCGATCCTTCTTCTCGATCGCCGAGCTCAACGCGGTGATCGCCGAACTGCTCGAGGAGCTGAACAACCGGCCGATGCGCCATGTCGGCCAAAGCCGCCGCGAACTGTTCGGGGAGATCGAGCGGCTGCCTTGAAGCCGCTGCCGGCGGCACCGTTCGAATACGCCGAGTGGAAGTCGGCGAAGGTCCATCCTGACTACCATGTCGAGGTCGACAAGACGTTTTACTCGGTGCCGCACCGGCTGATCGGGCGCACCGTCGAGGTGCGGCTCACGCATCGAGTGGTCGAGATCTTCCACGATCACCAGCGTGTCGCCAGCCATGTCCGTCGCTCGCAGCGTTCCGGCCATGTCACCGTCAACGAACACATGCCCAAGGCGCACCAGCGCTACGCCAACACCACGCCGGCCAGCCTGATCAGCAGGGCGGCCAGGATCGGCCCCAACGCCGCCATCCTGGTCGAGCGCATGATGCGCGAGCGGCCGCATCCGGAACAGGGATACCGCTCGGCCATGGGCATCCTGTCGCTGGCGCCGCGCTATGGGCCGGAGCGTCTCGATGCCGCCTGCGAGCGGGCGCTGCTGATCAACGCGATCGCCTACTCCTCCGTCACCGCCATCCTCAAAGCCGGCCTCGACCGGGCCAGCTCCGCAGAACCGGCAAAGCCGACACCCCAGCACGCCAACATCCGCGGCTCCACCTATTACCAGTGAAGGAAAGGAAGAAAGAATGCTGACGAACCCCACCCTCGACCAGATGCAGGCCCTCGGTCTGGCCGGCATGGCTGCCGCCTGGCGCGAACTGGCCGAACGCAACAACGCCAACGAGCTCAGCCGTGACGAGTGGCTCGGCCTGATGCTCGACCGGGAGGTCGCCATGCGGGCCGACAAGCGCGTCCGGAACCGGCTCGCCTCAGCCAGGCTGCGCTTTCCCGAAGCCTGCATCGAGGACATCGACTTTGCCGCGCCGCGCGGACTCGACCGGCGCAGCACCATGGCGCTCGCCCAGGGCGAATGGCTGAAAGCGCATGAAAACCTGATCGTCACCGGCCAGACCGGAACCGGCAAGTCGTGGCTGGCCTGCGCCTTCGGACGGCAAGCGGCACGGCTCGATCATTCCGTGCTCTATGTGCGCGTGCCGCGCCTGTTCGAGGATTTGGCGCTCGCTCGTCTCGATGGCCGCTTCCCACGCCTCATCGACAAACTCACCCGCGCGCAACTGCTCATCCTCGATGACTTCGGAACCCACAGCCTCACCGACCAACAGCGCTTCCATCTGTTCGAAATCGTCGAGGAACGCTATCGCCGCAAATCCACCCTGATCACCGCCCAGGTCCCGGTGGCAAGATGGCATGACCTGATCGCAGACCCCACCGTCGCCGACGCCATTCTCGACCGGATCGTGCACAACGCCCACCGCATCGTGCTCCAGGGCGACAGCATGCGAAAGCAAAAGGCCGCGCCCCTCTTGACCGGCGCCGAAAACGGCGAAATCAATCATCCATGAACGCAACAAGGCACCCAAGGACCGACGCCGCCAGACTGTCCCGACATTAGCGAAACCACTGTCCGGGAATTAGCGGAACCCCTGTCCGGCTTTTGCGAAATACGCAAATAGCCAGATGATCCTCGGTGTCGTTGGTTCGTCGGTGAAGACGACATGTGAGGCAAAGTCGACCTGCGCCTGCTCGCCGGGCGGGGTCTCGAAGAATCCTATCCGCGCTCCTATGCCTTTTCCCGTTCGTCAACAGTGGGCAATGGCGTTATCGACCAACCAATTGAGGCGACGGCACGCTGGACTATCGCTTCCGTCTGAGCATAGGTGGGTGAAGCGGCGACGACATGCCCGATGCAGTCTCGGTAATCGCCTTTCCTTACGATTGGCGCCTTAGACTTAACATACAATCTTATCTCTGCGACACCTGGTAAAGCAGCTGCCCGGCCAGCGCCATCGGTCCAATCGAGGGTGCCATCGCTATCAGCAACAAGAAATCGCCCAACCGCAGTCCGCGAGTCTCTTTTGCGCAAGTTCGGTTCATCGCCGATGACAAGCTTGATGTGCTCGGTAATGAGATCGACACCGTGAGCAAGCTTAATCAGTAGAGGAGTGGGCGCACCACTAAGACGCGGATTGACTTCAATGACGACTGGGCCACGTTTGGTCAACCGGAGTTCAACACTTTTTGGCCCCCAGTCAAGGCCGAGAGCTGGCAAACAGCTCAGCGAAACATCGGCCATACGCTCATGCTCCTCATCAGTTAGCGGGGCCGGAAAAGTGCACTCTCGATAGACGAAGTGCGGTGGCGGATGGTAGTCAGCGGCGACAATCCCCACGACCTCATGTCCCATCACTGCAGCGACATACGCAGGGCCTTCTGCGAATTCTTCGACCAGCACTCTTGGCGGAGACCGCCATATGTGCTTCCCCTCCAACAGATAGGCCGTATGTTCGGCCAGCTCATCGGGGCTGCGGCACAATCGGACACCCATGCTGCCACTGCCTACGGCTGGCTTAACAATCACGGGAAGGCCGATCTCCGCGGCAGAGCTTTCTACGTCCGTCGCATTCGCTGCCAGGCGATAAGCAGGTATTGCAACGCCGGCCTCTGCGAGGAGCTGACGTTGAACGAATTTGTCGTAGCATTGTTCAATCGACGCGGGATCGGGACCCGGTAGATCAAAACACCGGCAGAGCTTACCAACTGTGGCAGAGACCGACTCGTCGTCGCCCGCAAAGCCGGTGATGCCGGCAATGCCAAATGTGGCATGCAGCCGGGAACATTCCTGGATTAGCGCATCGAGATTGTCTATATCGACACGGATTGTCTGAAGGTTTTCCGCTGCAAGATATTCGTACTGAGTCGGATCAGCCGACAGTGTAATCGGATGTAAGCCAAGACGCTGAGCCGCTTGGACATAGAGCTGACCATTACCCCTATGACCTTCGATCAGGATGAGCGCTTTCCTTGCCATTGGCTGTCTCCTACGTTGTGTTCCTGCGACCTGCAGGAGCAAAAAATTGGCATCAGCCCGTTCGGCTTAGCCTGACCTCAGAAGTGAAAGTACCATCGCCGACGATTTGCGGTTGCAAAGATTGTGTATTTTTATGCGAAGGATCTGCAACGGCTGGGCTAGCGGGTAGTGTGCCGAGAGTTCGGCAATACGCTGAGGGAAGCCCCACGAATGTGACACCCGCCTTGGAATTGATCTTTCATTCTCGATTGAAGACAAGTCATGCGAGGCGTGGAGCCAGCTTGGGTCGGCCTATTGCGGGGCGGTGCGGTAGTAGCTTAGTTTCGACGTTGAGGCTTGGGCAAGGTTCAGAGCTGACACGTCTGATCGGGGTGCCAAGTCGTCTCAAGTGAGCGGGCCGAACACGTGGATAATCAGATCGAGCTTCGCGCCCTCAGGCATTTCATCCGAGTGTCCGAACTTGGCAGCATCAGCCGAGCTGCGGTCGAGTTGCGCATAGCGCAACCCGCTTTATCCAGGCAAATGCGTCGCCTGGAGGAAACGCTCGGGGTGCAATTGTTCATTCGCGATGGCCGCGGAGTGAGGTTGACGGAAACTGCCGCCAAGCTCCGCGACGAAGTTGCGAATGTCTTGCTGCGGCTAGACAACGCTTGCCTTCAAGCTCGGATCGATGAAGGGAGTCCCTCCGGCGTCATTCGCGTGGGAGTTCTGCCCAACCTGGGTCCAACCTTCATGGCGGAGCTTATTTTAGGCTGCCGTCAACAATTCCCCCGTGTTAAGCTGAAATTGATCGAGGGGTTCACCTTTCAAACCGCGAACTGGATCCAGAGCAAGCAGATAGATCTAGGCTTCGCTTACGATGTCGATAGTTATCGCCATCTGAGTCCCGAATTCCTTTTCAAAGAAAAGGTTTATTTGGTTGGATCAACAAAGAATTGGCCCTTCGGTGAGAGGGTCTTGTTGTCTGAATTGGAGGGCCTTCCGCTGATTATTCCGGCGCCGCCGAGTTACACGCGGCGACGCCTGGAGGCAGCCGCACACGACCAACAGGTGGAATTGACATTCAAGTACGAGATCGACTCGATACCTCTCATTAAGCGAATGATTGCACTGGATGAAGGCTACGGGATTTTTAGTCGTGCGTGCTTGTGGGAAGATCTCGAAGGCCCGAATCTATCTGTCGCGGCGATTGAGCGGTCTTCGCTAAGCTTTGAATTGGCGCTAACAACCGCATATGGGACAATACTGCCGCCCGCCGCACGGCACATCATATCATTTGTTGAGCAGATGGTTCGACGTTATGTCGAGCTCGGGCGCTGGTCGGGCGAGTTTATCACTGGCGGCCCGAGTTCATCGACCAACACTTGAAGTGGCTGGAGCACCGGCGGGCCGCTGGCTAACTGACTATTTGTGATCGCCTGCAACGCACCTACTCGCGAGGTGGTTGCCGATCTTCGGAGGGCGCAGGTGTGCTACTGGCGCGCTTCCATTCTATTCGTCAATTGGTAGAGCCAATGATGCCTTAATTCGATCCATTACGACCATGGTTTTAAAGCCCTTGATATCGGGGTGCTCATGAAAAAAGCGACGGGTAAATGCCTCGTACTCGACCATATCACGCACCGAAATTGCGAGAACAAAATCGGCCTCACCTGTCACGTAATATCCGTTCATAATCTCGGGCGTGCGCCGGATCGCTTGTTTGAAACGATCGATGATGTCAGCGCGATCGCGCTCTAAAGTGATAGAGGCTAGCATGAGCATGGGCCTGCCGATCGCTTCTGGCGAGATTACAGCAACATCTGCCTGAATTACGCGCGCATCTCGAAGTCGCTTCAATCGCCGCTGGCATGCGGTTGCCGAAAGGCCTGCAAGTTCGCCCAATTCCTCTGTGGTAAGGCGATTATTACGCTGTACGGCAATGAGGAGTTTCCGATCAATTCGGTCCAAGTCTGGCGGCGGGGTATGCAACATTGGGGGCTCCTCGCAGGAAAACTGCACGTTCTTGCCAATATTAGCCCAACTTCTGCGATGTCTCGCTCATACCGATTCCATATATCCGTTATGCGCTGGCTGTCTCCGGGTCGCCTGGCAGGGCGCGGACGCCCAATACGACCGCGTGATTGGGAACGGCCCGGCTGCTACGGGTGAGGCCATCATCGCCCTCGGCGCATCGGAAGAGGCATGGTATCGATTTCTTGAGATGCGCCCGTCATCGGACCGATCCACGCCAATGGATCGAAGTTTTTTTATGTTGCCCCGATCATCTTAGATGGCAGTGGCGAAGGAGGTTACGGTGATAGGTGATGCCGTGTGATGCCTGGGCCGGAAATGGGTGGGTCGGTGCCACTTGGGCTCCTCCTCGGCTGCCTCGAGGCCGCAGTTCACAGTTGCGCTCGGCGGCTTCGACTTCCACCGCATCCTGGCGGCGCGACATCCGATGCGGTGCTGCGATGCTGTTACCCGCAACCAGCACTACTCGCTCAGCGAATTTGCAGAACTCTAGGCAAATACGGCCAGCACATGGCGGTGCCACAATCCAGTACCTGTTTTTCCGTTCCTTTGGTCTGTCCAGTGGAGGGACAGCGCCCCAAAAACGCCGGTTTCCTGCGCGACAAAGTAAAACTTTGCGCAGCATGGTGACCGCGGGCTTGGTAGGGTTGGGGCGCTCGCTGGCAGGCTGCAGTTTCCGCACAGCGCTTCAAGGCCTGCGGCTCGTCTTACGTCAAGGAAAAAGATGATCTCTGAACGCAGCATTTCAGTCAGTGGTATCGGGACCTCATACTATGAGAGCGGAATAGGCGAGCCTATCGTATCCCTGCACGGTGCCGGCTTCGGCGCAGACGGAAAAAGTTCCTTTGTGCGTCAGCTCAACGACCTATCCGATCAGTTCAGGGTTATCGCGGTAGATCAACTGCAGTGTGGCGGGACCGATTATCCCGCCGATCAAAAATTCGTAAATCGCCTTGGTCGTGTAGACCACGTGATTGGCTTCATCGAAGCGCTGGGGTTGAAGCAGATCACCCTCGTCGGTCATTCAGAAGGGTCATTCGTCGCCGCGCGGGTCGCGATCCTGCGTCCGGATCTTGTCTCGAGGCTTGTATTGCTGACAGCCAGTTCCGTCTCTCCGGCCTATGGGGACGACCGCGACGAAACTTGGTGGCAGGCCTATACGGAAGCTTACGACAATTCCAGTCCGATGCCGAGCGAAGAGGAATACGTCGCCGCCTGGCGAAAGAGCACCCGCGCCTATGGGCAGGATGTGGAAGAGGCTAAGAGAGAGGCCTATCGGCGGGCCGCGGCGCGCGGGCAATACGAGATTCTCCAGAGCCTGCCCGAAGAAGAAACCAATCTCCGTCTGTATGTTGTGCTGCAGCAAACCCATGTGTTCCCGTACCTTGATCGGCTTCGGGCCGAGACATTGATTATCTGGTCCAAGAACGACCCCACAGTGCCGCCTGACCGCGGTATAAAGCTGGCAAAGCTGATCAAGAATTCGGATTTCCACCTGCTGAACAATGCGGGGCATGACGTCCAGATCGACCAGAGCGAAGCAGTGAACAGACTCATCCGGCACTGGACTGCTAAATCACCAACTAAGGGAAACTAGCAACTGTTCGATCCCAGGTGGCTGCGGGGGCGAATACTGCAACGCCCTTGCGCGGGTGCGCCATCTGTTTCTGAGGAAGAGATATGCAGAACAAACTGAGGGTCGCTCAATCAAAGCTGATTGGCAACGCATGCCATGGCAATCTCGACCGGGGGCAGGGCAGTTGTACCTACATGTTTGCCGGTATTCTGTTAATTAGGGCAGGAGTTTTGACGATGGATTTGACGGCGCAACTCATCAGGCACGTTATTGAAACGCACAAAGAGACAATACCTAAGGAGTCGATTGAACGCGCGAAACTTTCCATTCTCGACACGCTTGCCAGCGCGATCGGCGGATCGGATGACCAGATCGCGCACTTCGCTCGTCGGCTGGGCAGCTTGTCCGGCGGCAAGGCAGAATGCACCGTCTGGGTTTCTGGAGAAAAGCTTCCTGCCTGCTTGGCGGTCCTTGTCAACGCCACCACAGCTAGAGCCATCGACTTTGATGATACCTACGAGCTTTGTATCAACGGCTGCCACGCCAGCGCTTACAATGTGCCGCCGGCGCTGGCGCTCGCGGAACGCGATCCTTCGATTACCGGGAGCGAATTGCTCATCGCATTAGCGACGGCTATGGATCTGCACATGCGTCTTGCGCGTAGCGTGACGAGCCATTCTTTGAAAACCGGCCGCGATAATATTGTCGCAGTGTGGGGCACCACCGCGGTTAGCACAAAATTGCTGCGGCTCGATGAAGAGAAAACCCGTAATGCATTCGGCATCGCTTACGCCCACGCCGCCGGGGAAGTACAGATGTATGAGGAAGGCGCGCACACTGTGGCGCTGCAACAAGGATTGCGGGCGCGTTCGGGGGTGGAATCGGCCCTGTCTGCTATGGTGGGTTTCAACGGTCCGCGGGAGCCGTTCTTTGGTAAGTATGGCTTCTACAGAGCCTTCGAACCGAGCTACGACGTCGATTTGCTTATGGAGAAGCTTGGTGAGGATTATGTGAACACTGAGATCAGCTTCAAAGCTTGGCCGGCTTGCAGGGCTATGCATCCCGGGATCGATGGACTGAAGCAATTGCGCGACAAGCACGGCTTCAAGGGGGAGGATATTGTCTCACTTGAGCTCGGGGTGAACCGTCTCGTCGCTGAGAGTTATGTGGTACAGCCGCGCGACCAAAAGTGGAACCCAAAGGACCCGGTCGTCGCGCGCTTCAGCCTGCCTTACGTCATCTCTGTCGCGGCCCAACACGGCAGAGTAGGAATCAACGATTTCCATCCGGAAGCATTTGAGGATCCGGCTGTGCGCCGCATCATGGCTGTCACGAAGATTGAAGTTGATCCAGAGATCGATCGTACTCACGGTCTGCATCAAAATTCGCCGACAGCAGTTACTGTGAAGCTAAGGGGCGGCGCAGAACATTTCATTCGGATTGACAAGCCATTCGGCCATCCGGACAATCCGGCTTCGCTCGCCGATGGCATGCGTAAACTCAAAGCTTGCGCCGAAACGTCCATGTTGCCGTTCTCCGATACACAGCTCGAGTCGATTGGGGAATTCGTCGAGGACCTTGATAGGCGGCCCACGTTGGCACCGCTATTCGAGCTGCTTGTTGGCGGTAAGTAGTCACGAACGTGCGAAATCAATGCTGGATCTCGGCCGCACTGGCTGCGCGCTTGCGATGTTGCTCGCAGACGAAGCCAAGCGCAACCGTTCGCGGCCTCAGCACGGCGTGGTCTTCGCTGGAAAAGCATATCGTATTCAGAAAGCCGCTTAACCGAAGGTCGATCGGACGGACTTGAAGGTGCTGAAGACATTCAACTCGACGTATACGGGGCGACGGTTGCGTGTTTGAAGCCGGCCCCGCAGTCGTCTGCTACTCAAGACGTCCACCACGAAATTCATGCATCCAAGGCGACGGCTCAAGGAGTGAGCCCGTCGGCCGGCCTGGAAGGCGGCTTTACGCTTTTCCTGGTTGCCCGATCACGTCGGCTCACGTCGAATGTCCGGCGCTTACGGTTGTGATAACTCCGCTCAATTCCCCGTGTTTCAGACCGGTCATCTGGGCGATCGTGCGCGAATGACGCCTTAAACGCCGATTTCCTGCGGCGTTAGAAGGACAGTTCGTTCAATGCGGCACATTGGTGCTGGTACTGTACTCAAAATAGAGGCCGCATTGTCCGGCCCCAAGGGAACATGTCTGAAATGAGGAGCATCCAAATGTCGCAGGAACTTGACTATCTTAGCCTCCGCGTCGCTGCGGGCGGGCTGAGCCGGCGTGAATTTCTCGGCCGTGCGACGGCGCTCGGCGTGAGCGCCGCCTTCGCCAACTCGCTTCTTGCCGGCGGCGCGAAGGCGCAGGTGCCGCAAAGGGGCGGCATTCTGAAAGCCGGCCTCCAGGGCGGTGCGGCGACCGACAGCCTCGACCCAGGGGCCTTCTCAGCCTCGGTCGCGATTGCCTTCAGCAAATGTTGGGGCGAGTTGCTGATGGAACTGACCCCCGACGGTGGCGTCGAAAGCCGTCTCGCCGAGGAAGTCGGTTCGTCCAAGGACGCCAGGACCTGGACGATGAAGATCCGCAAGGGTGTCGAGTTCCACAACGGCAAGACCGTTACAGCGCAAGATGTGGTGGCGACACTTGAGCGTCACTCCGACGCGAAATCAAAATCCGGCGCGCTGGGCTTGCTAGGGACCATCGACACGATTAAGGCGAATGGCGACGAGGTCGTGGTGACGCTGAAGGGCGGCAATGCTGATTTCCCTTATATGATGACCGATTATCATCTCGTCATTCAGCCAAACGGGGGCAAGGACGATCCGGCCGCCGGCATCGGCGCCGGCCCCTACAAGGTCACGGTCAACGAGCCCGGCGTACGGCACGGGGGCGAAAGATTCAAGAACTACTGGCAGGGCGACAAGCGCGGCCATGCCGATCAGATCGAGATAACCGTCATCAACGACGCCACGGCGCGCATTTCGGCCTTGCGAAGCAACCAGGTCCACATGATCGACCGCGTAGAGCCGAAGGTCGTCGACCTGGTCAAACGTATCCCCGGCGTGACCGTCCAGAACGTTTCGGGGCGCGGCTACTATTGCTTTAACATGTTCTGCGACACGCCTCCCTTCGACAACAACGATCTCAGGATGGCGCTCAAGCTCGCCATGGACCGCGAGCAGATGCTCGACAAGATCCTGCGCGGCTACGGCTCGGTGGGTAACGACTTCCCAATCAACGAAGCCTACCCGCTATTTTCCGACGATATTGAGCAGCGGGCCTTCGATCCGGACAAAGCCAAGTTCCACTATCAGAAGTCGGGCCACAGCGGGCCAATCCTGCTCAGGACCTCCGATGTTGCCTTCCCCGGCGCCGTCGACGCCGCCCAGCTCTACCAGCAGAGCTGCACCAAAGCCGGCATCACTATCGAGGTCAAGCGCGAGCCGAGCGATGGCTACTGGTCCGAGGTCTGGTTAAAGCAGCCGTTCGCGACTTCCTTTTGGACCGGTCGCGCGACGCAGGACCAGGCTTACTCGGTCGCCTATCTGTCGACGGCGGCGTGGAATGACACGCGCTTCGCTAACGAGAAGTTCGACAAGCTTCTCATCGAGGCGCGCGCCGAACTCGACCAGGACAAGCGCAAGAACCTCTATCGCGAGATGGCCATCATCGTTCGCGACGAGGGCGGCGTGATCGCACCGTTCTTCAACCAGTTCATCGATGCGACAGGGCCGGGCGTGAAGGGATTCGTGAAGCATCCTGCGCGGGATTTTAGCAACGCCTCCGCATTGGCGGAATGCTGGCTCGAAGCCTGAACGGCGTGACTTACGGCCTGATGCCGGTTGCCCAGCGCCACGCGCTGGGCAACGGCATCAGGATTTCGACATTAGGAGCACATGAAACGTGTCGACGCTCTCCTCGACGCTGGCCGCGTCGGCTTCATGGGTCTTGATTGAGGACGTGGGCCTCATCCTGTAGCCACGGACGGCCTAGATCCGCATGAGCTCAGCAGTCCGCGCTTAAACCGACCGGGTCACTGCGCCGCGCTGTGGCGCGGCTCAAGTGGCCGGCACCTCGACGCGCGAAGCCGCGTTTCCTAAGAGTCCGGCGGGGTTGGCTGCCACACCTTCAACGCGCGCGCTGCGGAGGCACAGGACCGCACGCCCGCCATTCGAATGTGACCGAGAAGCGCGGGCGGGTCATCTAGGTAGGGTCATGATCACGTCGTGCCCTGCTGAACACTCCCCCTTCGAGCGGCAAGGTCATGTGACGGATCCTGCGCGATTGGGGGCCAAAACGCCGATTTTGTGCTCGGACAGACGAGCGATACATGCAAAGCGACACATTGATGCTGGTACCAATGGTACTCTAAATAGTGGCCGCGTCGTCCGGCCCTAAGGGAACGATATTACCGAGGAGCATCCAAATGTCGCAGGAACTCGATTATCTCAGCCTCCGCGTCGCTGCGGGCCGGCTGAGCCGGCGTGAATTTCTTGGCCGCGCAACGGCGCTCGGCGTCTCGGCGACGTTTGCGAATTCGCTCCTTACTAGCGCTGCGCGAGCGGAGGGGCCCGTACGCGGCGGTATCCTTAAGGGCGGCCTTTCTGGAGGTAGCGCGACCGATAGTCTCGATCCGGCGACGTTCTCGACTTTGTCATCGATTTTCGGCGCCTGCTGGGGCGAGTATCTCGTTGCGATGGTGCCAGACGGCGGACTGGAGAACCGCATAGCTGAAAGCGTTGAGGCCAGCAAGGACGCCAAAACCTGGACGATGAAGATCCGCAAGGGGCTCGAGTTCCACAACGGCAAGGCCGTGACAGCGAAGGATGTGGCGGCGACTCTCGAGCGTCACTCTGACCCGAAGTCGAAGTCCGGCGCGCTCGGCGTGCTGAAGAGCATCGACACCATCAACGCGAATGGTGACGAAGTAGTCGTAACGTTGAAGGATGCCAATGCTGACTTCCCTTACCTTATGACCGACTATCACCTCATTATTCAGCCGAATGGGGGGAAGGACAATCCAGCCGAAGGCATCAGCGCTGGGCCGTACAAGGCGAGCGTCAACGAGCCCGGCGTTCGGTACGGCGGCGAGCGTTTCGCCAATTTCTGGCAGCCAGATAAGATGGGTTTTGCCGACCAGGTTGAGCTCCTCGCCATCAATGACGCGACGGCTCGTATCTCCGCGCTGCAGGCCGGCCAGGTGCATATAATCGACAAGGTCGAGCCCAAGGTCATCGATCTAATCAAGCGGGCGCCCAACTTGATAGTGGAGGCCGTCTCGGGTCCCGGCTACTATTGCTTCAACATGTTCTGCGACACCGCGCCCTTCGACAACAACGATCTGAGAATGGCATTAAAGCTTGCAATCGACCGTCAGGAGATGCTCGATAAAATCCTGCGCGGCTACGGCACGCTCGGCAATGACTTCCCGGTCAACAACGCATACAGCCTGTTTCCCGAAGACATCCCCCAGCGCGAATTCGATACCGACCAAGCCAAGCATTATTACAAAAAATCTGGTCACAACGGCCCAATCCTCCTTCGGGTCGCCAACGCCGGCTTCCCTGGAGCGGTCGATGCTGCACAACTCTACCAGCAGAGCTGTGCCAAAGCCGGCATCGCCCTTGAGATCCAGCGCGTGCCAGACGACGGCTTCTGGTCGGAGGTCTGGAACAAACAACCCTTCTGCAATACTTACTGGTCAGGCCGAGCGACGCAGGACCAGATGTACTCGACCACGTATCTGTCAACGGCCGAATGGAACGACACCCACTTCTCTAACGAGAAGTTCGACAAGCTTCTCATCGAAGCGCGCGCTGAACTCGATCAGGATAAGCGGAAGAACCTCTATCGCGAGATAGCCATCATTGTTCGCGATGAGGGAGGCGTGATCGTGCCAATGTTCAACCAGGCCGTCGACGCTATTTCCGACAAGGTTGGCGGCTATGTCGCTTGGCACGACGCTCTGATGAACAGCTTGGCTTTTACCAAATGCTGGCTAAAGGCCTAGTTCGTCGGCGTCGTTAACCTTCAGCTCGGACGCTATCCGGCAACTCTCTCATCGGCTAGGCATAGTTCGCATGATCCGAACAGGGACAGCTCATAAGATCTTGTTGGTGACGCGATGTAGGTGACCCCCCTCGCCGAGCTGCTTGTTGGGGATAAGCGCGCCAATTACCCTCACGTTCGAGGGCCGCTATTCCCATCCCGCGATGCCCCGCCGCAAGGCAGGTAGCGTGCTCAATATCGGCATTACAGTGGCAAAGCGGTTGCCGCGGAGTGGCCTGCTGCCGGTTTTTCGGACACGAGGTTAAGCTAGCATAGCTTGTTCCTCGAACTCGACGGGGCTCAGGTAGCCTAGCATCGAGTGCCTTCGCCGAGGGTTATAGAAGCGCTCGATGTAATCGAACACATCCGCCCTGGCGTCATCCCTCATCCTGTAGACCTTGCGGGCTGTCCGCTCGGTCTTGAGCGACGAGAAGAAGCTCTCCATCGCAGCGTTGTTCCAGACGTTGCCCGACCGGCTCATTGAACAGGTGATGCCGTGGTCGGCCATCAGTCGCTGGAACTGCTCGCTCGTATATTGCGATCCTTGGTCGGAGTGGTGCAGCAGGCTGTCCGGCTTGCCTCTCCTCCAGATCGCCATGATGAGAGCGTCGGTGACGAGCTGCGCCGTCATCTCGGCCTTCATCGCCCAGCCGACGACACGCCTGGAGAACAGATCAACGACGGCGGCAACGTAGAGCCATCCTTCGGCGGTCCAGATGTAGGTGAAGTCCGCAATCCACTTCTGGTTCGGGGCCGATGCCTCGAAGGCGCGGTCGAGTAGGTTCTCCGACACCGCCGCTCGCTCTCCGGTGTCCTTCGGCAGTCCGCGGCGCCGAGGCCGGACCCGCAGCCCGTTCTCCCGCATCAGCCGTTCGATGCGATGCAGTCCGCAGGAAAGCCCCTCTGCCAGAACGTCGTGCCAGACCCGACGCGCGCCGTAAGTGCGGTCGCTGCTCTTGAAGCTTCGGCCGATCCTGGAAACGAGGATCTCATCATGCCGGGAGCGAACGCTGGGGCTGCGGTTGAGCCAGGCATGGAAGCCCGAGCGGGACACATCCAGCGCACTGCACGCCATGCCACGGCCAGATGCCCCGGTGCCTCGCGATGAAAGCGAACCTCATGTCACTTCCCTCGCGAAGTAGGCTGCGGCCTTTTTTAGGATGTCGCGCTCCGCCTTCAGCTTCGCGACTTCCTTGCGCAGCCTGGCGCCCTGAGACTCGATGGCCCTCGTTATAGGGTGCCTGCAGCCACTGCTGTTGATGGCCATAAGGCGAGGATTTGTCACCCCCCATTAGTCGTCGCCTTTTGGTCGTGGGCAGCGAGTAAACGGCGGTTTCCTGCGTCGGTAAAGGCAAATTAGCGCGTTTCGCGCTCATTTAGGTTGATACGTTCACCATACGCGGCCGCCTTGTCGGCCTTAGGGGAACAGTAGTGAGGAACGTCTCATGTCACTTAAACTCGACTATCTCAACCACCGTGGCCATGGCGGCGAGCACACCAATCCCATGAATGACTCCGCGCTATCCAAATGCTGGCTGACGGCGTAATGCGGTTGTCGGCGATGTCCCCCATTGTAAGACTGATCACCCAGCGCATCACGCTTGGAATCCTGCTCCTTTTCCTTGTCTCGATTCTAATCTTTGCCGGCACGCAGATCCTGCCAGGCGACGTCTCGCAAGCCATTCTCGGCCAGTCTGCGACCCCGGAAGCGCTCGCCAACCTGCGGGCCGAGCTGGGCCTTAACGATCCAGCGTACATCCGCTATTTCCGCTGGTTGGGCGGTGTGCTGACTGGCGATCTCGGCACCGCGCTCACTTCGCGACAGGAGATTACCGCGACGTTGCTGCCCCGGCTGTGGAATACACTCTTTCTGGCCTTCTGCGCGGCGACTGTGGCTGTCCCGCTCGCTATCATCCTCGGGCTGCTGGCGGTGCGCTATCGCAACGGCGTAATTGACAAGCTGATCTCCGGCTTCGCGCTTACCTCAACCTCGCTTCCCGAATTCTTCATCGGCTACCTCCTGGTTTATTTCTTCGCCGTGAAGCTGCAGTGGCTTCCGGGTATCTCCACTGTCTACGTTGGCATGCCGTTCCTGGAGCGCATGGAGGCCATCGCCCTCCCTGCGACGGTGCTCACGCTCGTCGTGCTCGCCCACATGATGCGTATGACGCGCGCCGCGATCCTGAACGTCATGCAGTCGGCCTATATAGAGACGGCCGAGCTCAAGGGGCTGCGGCAGATCGAGATTATCCGTCGCCATGCATTCCCGAACGCCATCGCGCCGGTGATCAATGTGGTAATGCTCAACCTAGCCTTCCTGATCGTCGGCGTCGTCGTCGTCGAGGTGATCTTCGTTTACCCCGGCATGGGGCAGTATCTTGTTGACCATGTCTCGAAGCGCGACGTGCCGGTCGTGCAGGCCGTCGGCCTGATCTTCGCGGCCGTTTATATTGGCCTGAACATCATCGCTGACGTCGCCGCAATCATCGCCAACCCGCGGCTGAGGCATCCCAAATGAGCGTCTCGTCAGCCCCACACGCCAAAGGCCGGCGTCGCATACCCATCGGTGCCGCGATCGGCCTGTTCTTCATCGGATTGTTCCTCTTCGCGGCGACTTTCGCGCCGCTGATCTCACCGCATCCACTGGGCGAGATCGTCGGGGACGTTTGGATGCCCATGTCCGGCGAGCACTGGTTCGGCACTGACAATCTCGGAAGGGATCTGCTCTCGCGCATGATTTATGGCGCCCGCACTACGATCTTGATAGCGGCCGCCGCTACCGCGCTTTCCTTTACGCTAGGGTCGATACTCGGCTTCACCGCAGCCGTCGTCGGTGGCTGGTTCGACATGACGATGTCGCGGTTCGTGGATCTGTTGATGTCGATCCCGACGCTGATCTTCGGTCTTGTCGTGCTGTCGGTGCTCCCATCCAACGTGGTGACACTGATATTAGTCATGGGTACATTGGACTCTACCCGCGTTTACCGGCTGTCACGCGCGGTCGCCGCCGACATCAACGCAATGGACTTCGTCGAGGCGGCCAAATTGCGGGGCGAAGACCGCGCCTGGATCATTTTCCGCGAGATTTTGCCCAATGCGCTGTCGCCGCTAGTCTCCGAACTCGGCCTGCGCTTCATCTTCGCCGTGCTCTTCCTGTCTGCCCTGTCCTTCCTTGGGCTTGGTGTGCAGCCGCCACAAGCCGACTGGGGCGGAATGGTGAAAGAGAACAAAGATGGCATTGTTTTCGGTATTTCCGCTGCCCTTATCCCAGCCGGGGCCATCGCAGCACTCGCCATCTCAGTCAATCTCGTCGCGGATTGGATCCTTAACCGGACCACCTCTCTCAGGGGAGGGCGCGGCAATGCCTAAGGCGGCAATGAAACGACCTCATGACGAAAGCTGCTCCTTGCTCGAAATCAGGAAACTGCGGATCGAAGCAACCTCCTACTCGCCGGGGGGCGATCCGCAGAATACCGTCATTGTGGACGACGTTTCGCTAAAGCTGGAGAAAGGCCGCGTCTTGGGCCTGATCGGCGAGTCCGGCGCCGGCAAATCGACTATTGGTTTGGCCTCGATGGGATATGGGCGAGGCGGCGTGCGCATCACCGGGGGCGAAGTCCTCCTCAACGGGCGCAACATTCTAGCACGGGGCGTCCAGGGATTGCGCAAAGTGCGCGGCAACAAGGTCTGTTATGTCGCGCAGTCGGCTGCCGCAGCGTTCAACCCGGCACTTCGTTTGATGGAGCAAGTCATAGAGTCCGCGTTGCTGCACCGTATCGCGACCCGAGCCGATGCGGAGAGGCGCGCCATAGCACTGTTCAAAAACCTCGGCCTACCCAACCCGGAAACCATCGGCCGTCGTTACCCGCACCAGGTTTCGGGCGGTCAATTGCAGCGCGTCATGACAGCCATGGCGCTATGCTCCGAGCCCGACCTTATCGTCTTTGACGAGCCCACCACGGCGCTCGACGTGACGACACAGATCGATGTGCTCGCTGCAATAAAGGATGCGATCCGTGATACTGGCGTCGCGGCCCTTTATATTACGCATGACCTTTCGGTCGTTGCCCAAGTCTCGGACGAGATCATGGTGCTTCGCCACGGCAAAATGGTCGAGCATGGCGAGACGCGGCAGATCATCGAGGCACCGCGGACGGAGTACACCAAGGCGCTGGTGTCGGTACGTTCGATCGAGCATCAGGAAAAGAGGCCGGCAGCCTGTCCGGTGCTCGAGGTGAGGAATATCACCGCGGCTTACGGCGGTCATGTAAAGGTGCTGCAGGAAGTTTCAATCGAGGTCCATCCCGGTCAGACGCTGGCCGTGGTGGGCGAGTCCGGCTCGGGTAAGTCCACGCTTGCGCGCGCCATCACCGGTCTGCTGCCGCCCACATCCGGCATGATCACCTTTGCCGGCCGCACGCTCACGCCGAGGCTTGCGGAGCGCTCGACGGACGATCTGCGCGAACTGCAACTGATTTACCAAATGGCTGACGTGGCGATGAATCCGCGCCAGACAGTTGGCACCATTATCGGCCGTCCGCTCGAATTCTATTTCGGGATGCGCGGTCGTGAGCGCGATCATCGCGTGGCGGAACTGCTCGACGAGATCGAGATGGGCAAGGGTTTCGTCGATCGCTATCCTGCCGAACTCTCGGGCGGCCAGAAACAGCGCGTCTGTATCGCTCGCGCGCTCGCCGCCAGGCCGAAACTTATCATCTGCGACGAGGTGACCAGCGCTCTCGACCCGCTCGTGGCTGATGGCATCCTCAAGCTGCTGCTGCGTCTGCAGAAGATCGAGGACGTAGCGTATCTGTTCATAACCCACGATCTCGCGACGGTGAAGGCGATCGCCGATTCCATCGCAGTGATGTATCAAGGAAGGGTCGTGCGCTATGGCTCCAAGACCGAAGTGCTCACCCCGCCCTTCGACGCATATACTGACCTTCTGCTCTCTTCAGTTCCCGAGATGGAGCTTGGCTGGTTGGAAAGCGCCATAAAGGGGCGCCGCATGGCAAGCGGGGGGAACTGATCTCTGGCCGCACCATATTGGCGTTGAACGCACTCCGGCGTGTTGAGGAGAGGCCAGGTAGGCGGCGGGAATTCTCGACTTGGCAGCGAATTCCAGGCAGGTCACCCGACTGGGGCAGGCAAGAGCGCCTGCCGGCGCACGCTGATCGGGGTGAATCCCCAGCTCGCTACCCAAGCTCCCAAATCGACCAAAGACGTAACGCGACGCTTTTTTCCTCTCTGGCTTTCCCAAATGCAGCCGACTGAGATGGACGATTTAACTTCCGAACGATGGTGAAGCCCGAATGCGAGAACGTCGTCCCGTGTGTCCGTGGCGGAGACGCGCCCGGCCGTAGGAAAACACCGATCTACTGCATCAATAACGTATGGTCGAAGTACGAACGCACGGTAGCAGCAGTCGAAGCGGTCACTCCGCTGCGTAAATGCCAGCTGACGCGAGCAGCTTCTTGTGGAGAGCCAAATAATGACTTGTTGCGAGCACCATATGTCGAAACCTTTAGAACCCCGTTATGAAGTGGTTCTACAAACTGGGTTGCGAGTTCCTATGCGCGACGGCGTGGAACTTGCGACGGATGTCTACCGCCCTCTCGGGTACACGGGCAAACTCGCTTCGATTTTGATCCGAACGAAGTACGGCAAGGCCGCATATCGTATGCCCGAACCCACACGCCCTGTAGCCATGATGTTCGCGGCTCAGGGTTACGCCGTGATTGTGCAGGAACTTCGTGGGCTCTTTGATTCTGGCGGTCATTTCGCGCTCCTCGAGCATGACGCGAAGGACGGCTACGATACTCTCTCCTGGATCGCCTCCCAGCCATGGTCGACGGGGCGGGTCGGCACGTACGGATGCTCCGCGCTCGGAATCACCCAGGTGCTTACCGCTCAGCTATGCCATCCCGCTCATCGCTGTGCGATCATAGAGGGGGCGGGCGGCACGCTATCTGGCGATCGACAGCGACTGGGGGATTTGCGCCTTTGCGGGTCGCGTCTTGGCGGCGCGCTAGTGTTGAGCATGTGGGTACCCCACTTCCATCAGAGCCATGGCAAGGATCGTTCCCGGCCGCAAGCGAAAGCCGACGAAGAGTACCAGCGCGCATTCGCAACGCTGCCGATCATCGACATCCTCAAGATCATCGGGTCACCGCCCACGGATTGGGAGGACTGGGTTTCACGGGACCCTGGGGATCCCTGGTTCGACAGGTTTGGTTTCCTTCGCGAGGACTCGGCAATTGACCTCCCAGCCCTATTTGTGAACTCGTGGTATGACGTCGGTGCCGCCGACGCCCTCTACACGCGGCGCCTCTTCAGCGCTCGGGGGACGAGCGCTGCGGCTCGTGATCACCAGCACATCATTCTCTCGCCAGCCACCCACTGCAAGACCGCGACACTTGAGGCCCCGACAGTCATCGGTGAGCGTGAGTTGGGCGATGCACGCTTAGATTGCTGGCAAATCTACCTGGACTGGTTCGACGGTTGGCTGAAGGAAATGCCCGACCGCATCGAGGCGATGCCCCGCGTCCGATACTATGTCATGGGTCGCAACGAGTGGCGTGCGGCTTCAGAATGGCCACCTGCCGGTGTGGAACTACAGCGTTGGTTCTTGCGAAGCGGTGGAAATTCCAACACTCGCCTCGGCGATGGCGCACTTGAACTCAACCCACCTGCCGAGGACGAGCCAGCCGATAGTTTTGTCTATGACTCTGGCAATCCGGTGCCGTTTTTGGGGGTTCATGGCGGAAACTCAAGGGGGACGACGATGGGCCCTCGTGACTATCAGGAAGTAGAACTCCGCCAGGACGTTCTGTGTTTTACGTCTGACCTCCTTGAAGAGGGAGTTGAAGTCAGCGGTTTCGTCAAAGCCGTCCTTTTCGTCTCATCTTCCGCCCGGGATACAGACTTTGTGGCCAGACTACTTGACGTGCATCCGGACGGGCGTGCCGTTGACGTCGTCGACGGGATACTGCGCGTTCGGTTTCGCGAAGGCTTCGACCGGTCAGTTCTGATGGAGCCGGGCAACGTCTACCAAGTACAGGTTGACCTGGATGCCACGAGCAACTGGTTCCCGCCCGGTCATCGAATTCGGCTCGAGATATCCAGCTCCTCGTTTCCTCGCTTCGATCGAAATCTGAATACGGGCGGCAACAATTGGGACGAAACGAAGTGGGAAGTCGCCCACAACAGCGTGCATCACTGCGAAGAGTTCCCCTCGTATGTTCTGCTGCCTATCGCGGCCGCCTGACCCTCGCGCTGTAGGGAATCGAACTCCGCTGAGAGTCTTCTAAGATGAGCGGTCGGACTGGCACTCACGCAACGGCGATTCGAAAGCCGTGCTCCTGGAACGAGGGTCGGTTGCAGTGGTGAACTGACATTCTGCTTTGCTCGCGCCGGGTAGCTGGGACGCGCCGCTCGGCGGCGTGATGGTGCAATGTGAGCCGGCGCAATCAACAGCAGCAGTCTATTCGGCCGAAGCGCATTCGCCGGGAAATCATTGCTTCACGTTAATCAAGCCATGTAGGGCAGATCAGGCGCATAGCTCAGGATCATTGGCGTTGCTTGCGTCCTGCTCCCTACTAGCGAGCCTTCGGCTCGTCAAGGTCAGACATGTGGCCAGCCTTGACCCTTCCGTTTACCGTAGAGTGAGTGTCTCCGAGTCTGACGTGCGGCTGGAAGCTCGCCGCTGTAAGTCCATCTTTGCGGTGCCATTCAAATCCAAGCTCTCAAGCAGCCAGCCATAATCGGCTGCATAGCTCATTAGGGGCATTGGGGCAGAAAAAAATTCGCCCTCTTTCGGCTGGCCTGTGCGCTGAGGTCGGATGCGGCGAGGGATGCACGGATGCACCAACATCCACCTACAGCTACATCACAAGGCGACTGCCCCCGCCATCAATCACTATTGTCGTGCCATTCAGGTATCTTGCTCGGTCACCGACGATGAATCCAACTAGCTCCGCGAGTTCGTCGGCAGTTCCGATACGCCCCAAGGGATTGGTATTGGCCACACGTTTGATAGCGGCATCTCGATTGAGACCTTCGTCGACCATCAACGCCTCAATTCTCTTGTGAACTCTGCCTGTGTCAAAATAACCAGGCGCGACAACGTTCACGCGAACGCCACTTCCCGCAAGTGTATCTGCGAGGTGCTTAGCTAATACTGCTATGCCGGCACGCATGACGTTCGACAGCAGTAGGTGACCTGTCGCCTCGTGCACGCCTCCCGAGGTAACATAGACGATATCGCCCCCACGACCAGACGCTTTCATCGCAGCGGCTGCCGCTCGCGACACCCTTACTGCACTCATGAGAAGCGTCTCGTAGGAATGATCCCAATCATCGTCGCTTAGGTCTTCGATAGTTCCGTGCGGCATATGACCGGAATTTACGACGAGGCAATCAATGCTCCCGAGGAGCTCCAAAGTGCGTTGCAACAACATGTCGACATCTGATCGCCGGGATAAATCTGCAATTATGCCATGAGCGCCAGCGCATCCCTCAATTTTCTGTAGATCACCTACGGCTTGGTCTAATGCAGCCTTGTTACGACCACAGATAACGACTTCCGAGCGATTTTTAGCTAATCGTTTTGCGATGGCCAAGCCAAGACCCTTGCTACTGGCCATCACCAGAACTTTTCGACAATGATCATTCATAGCGATGATCCCTTCCCGATTGAGAGTGGTCGAGCCGGACCACGGCTCTCTCTCACGACGTGCCGCGTAAGCATCCGTGCTATCTCTGCAGTTTCGAATCTAATAACTGAGCATTATTTGTCTATATATCTGAACGCACATTTCAAGCTGATCCAATTCAATGAACTCATTGTTTGTGTGAGCGCGATCAATGCTTCCTGGTCCTAGCACAATGCAGGGAATGCCGGCCAAAGATAGCTGACTAGCATCCGTGCCGTACGGCACTCCAATGTACGTGCCCGTGCCGGCAATATCGGCACACGCCTGCGCTGCCACAGAAGCTATCTTGCTTGACTCGGCACTGTCCGGAGCAGGATCTTCAAGCGCGGGCAGTAATGATCGGACCTTGATGTCTTCGCGATCCCGCAAACCTTGCAGTATGTTCTCCACTTCTGCCAATGCCTGCTCTGGTCGCTCCCCTGGAACGAGGCGCCGATCCACCCAGATGCGGCACGATGGAGGAACCGTCGTCAATTCCAAGCCACCCTCAATCAGACTTATCGTCAAAGTGGGAGGGCTGACCAAAGGTTGGGTGCGCGAAGCGAGATTCTCGCCGTGTTCGTTGAGCGCCAATATCACCTTTGCCATGCCTGAGATTGCATTGACTCCTAGGTGCGGCTTCGAAGTGTGAGCAGGGACACCCTGAACCTCGATTTGCCAGCGGACTGACCCTTTGTGGGCGACTACAAGCTCGAGCTCGGTTGGTTCGCCAACAACGGCGGCATCATACGACTTGCCGGAGAGAGCGATGGCGCGAGCGCCGATCTTGCGGTACTCTTCATCAATGCTAGCGGCAACGACAATTGTGGCATTCGGCTGACGGTCACCTAGGGTACTCAGGGCGATCATCATTGCAGAGAGGGAACCTTTTGTGTCGCAACTCCCCCTGCCGTAGAGTCGATTGTCCTTCAATTCGGGAGAAAATGGATCGGAAGCCCAATTATCAGTGGGCACCGTGTCCATATGGGCCACGAAAAGAAGGCGCCGACCAGGGTCTTTGCCTGAGATCCAGGTCAAGAAGTTCGAGCGCCCGTCGACAACGTGCTGGAGTTCATAAGGCAGGTTTCGGTCCCGGCAAAACCCTTCAAGATATTCGGCGACCCGCTGTTCTCCGCTGCCCCTGGGTGAAAGCGAAGGGTTGACGCTTTCAATTTTGACAAGGTCTTGAAGAAGTGCCACCGTATCCGCGCTTTGCGATGACATAAATTCTCCTATCCGGTTGTAATCTGGCGCAGCTAATTCGACCATTTCTTGACTATATCGATAACTTGGCCGACTTCTTCTTCGCTGTTGTAAAGATGAAGCGAGAACCGAAGGAGCCCTCGTCGCGTTGATGCAACGACCTTGTTTTCCGCAAGATAGCTGTGCAGCGACGGTATGTAGGCGGCGACTTCTTGCGTTCCGCCGAGTGCAGCCATGTCGCCAATCGCCACAATACTCCCAGTGTGGTCGCCAGGAGGCCCGCCACAGACAGGCAGTCCGGCTTCTAGCAGCCCTGAAGCCAGTCGAGTTGCCAAAGATGTCACGTGCTTGTCGATTGCTTCTGTTCCGATCTCCAGCAGTTGCCCCAAGGATGCGTGCGCGGCAATCATGCCTGGGAAATTGTAATGCCCGATATCAAAACGAGGCGCTCCAGCCCGCAGCCTGGCGGCGTTGAGAATGGGAGCCGACTCTGGTGCGTTCCCGAGATCGACGCTAAAGCGAGCGAGGTAAGCTGGCTTTAGCTGATCTGCCCACTCCCGGCGGCAGTAGAGAAACCCCGATCCGTAGAGGCCCATCAATCCCTTCACAGTCGAGACGGCCAAACCATCTACTCCCAACCGGTTGACATCAGTATGGAGAATTCCGACCGACTGAGTCCCGTCCGCCAAAAGGAAGGCGCCATGACGCCTGCACGCCTCCGCGACGGGTTGCGTGACTGTCCGAAAACCAGGAACCATTGTTGCGGTCGAAAGCGCCACAACGCGAGTCCTGGAATTAAGGGCATTGACAATCGCATCTACGGGAATGGCACCATTATCCGGCTCCACCAATTTCAGATCAACATCATGTAGAGCTTTCACCTGGAGCCATGGCAGGATGTTGTTAGCATGCTCAAGTTGAGGGCATAAGACAACGCTGTCGCCGGCTCGCCAGTCAATCGCGTTGGCGATTATGTTGATACTCTCTGACGCGTTCTTTGTGATGGCAATTTCATCTTTATCCGCACCAACAAATCTAGCAAATCTGGCGCGTGTCTTCTCGATGGCCGCCAATTGGCTAAGCTCATCGTTTATCCCGTGCAATCTGTTATTCAGATGATCCTCGAACGACATTCTTGTGGTACGAGATATCAATCCTTGGTTGGCAACATCCATGTAAATAAAGTCTTGCGTCGCTGGGAAATCGTCCCTGATGCTGTCTAATGGAAGGGGACTGCCGTTCATAATCATGGAGCTCGTCAATTGCGGTTTACCTTGGTCCAAACGCCGCGGACAGACTCCAGGCGCGAACGCGGCTGGCGGCAGCGGGGAACTAGCTTCGTCTGTGCAGGATTGATCATATCCGTCAGACCATGGGAAATTCCCCCTATTTCTCACCCATGTTGAGGATTTTCTGCATAGATGCGAATTGCGTGCAGACTTTCGAGCCGGGAGGGGGCAGCCAATCGTGCGCGCAGGCACTTTGCATCGGGAGGCCCGCGACGTCAGCGCCTCGGACAGGGGACCCGACGTCAGCGGTGACGGCAGCCGCATTCTTACCCGATCACAAGCCTGCCATCTCAACTGGCAGAACACTCCGACGGCCCGCACGCGCGCCGAGGCTGCCGAAAGTGAAGTGATCTAAGTCGGCGAAGTCCAGGCTCCTGACGCGGGCACAACCTTCGCGCAGATTTCGCCCGACCCGCCGCCATTTTCCAGAGGTTTGGATTGTTGGGATGGCTGTCGATGGAACAGCAATGTCGACGAGGACGGAGGCTTTTGAGCAATCAAGGCCAGATCAACGCAGGTTTCCTGCGCGAACTTGGAAACGACGGCAACGTTATGCGCAGGTCAGGTGCTACGATACACCGTCCAGCGCGTGGCGCGCCTCTTTGTTTCGAAGGGCTCCTATGAAAGTTTCCGGCATAGACACCATAAAGGTAGAAAAAGACTTGGCTTTTACTATCCAGGAGTATCAAAGAAGGCTCAAGGCGGTACGCGAAAGCATTGCAGCCCGGGATCTGGACATCCTCGTGGTGACCATCCCCGAGAACATGCTTTACTTAAGCGGTTACAACACGCTCGGTTATGCCTCCGCCCAGTATCTGCTTATCCCGCTGCAAGGGGAGCCCCTCCATATCACCCGTGGCATTGAAGAGGTGAATGTCCGGGCCTATTCGTGGATAGATAACAGTACCAGCTACATGGACCACGAGGCCCCGCTCGAGCTGCTCGCGGAAACGCTGCGTAACCTGGGTTTTGCCAAGGCGAAGGTAGGGTTCGAGAAAAAGTCTTGGTTCTTCTCGATCGCCGATTACGAAGCGCTCAAGACCCTTCTCCCTGACGTCCGTTTCGAAGATGGCTCGATGATTGTCGAGGCGGTCCGCGTCGTCAAATCCGATGCCGAAATAGACTATATCCGGCAGGCAGCGCGGATTGCCGAGGCCGGCATCGAAGCGGGCATCAACCAGATAAGGGCCGGCGTGAACGAGAATGAAATCGCCGCCGAAATCCAGCGCGTAGTCACGCTCAAGGGAAGTGAATACCCCGGCTACCCGCCGTTTGTGACTTCGGGCGTGCGCACGAGCTATGCGCATGGCACGTGGTCGGGCCGGCAGATTCAGCCGGGTGATCCTGTCTTCCTCGAACTGTCCGGCACCGTTCGACGCTATAGCGCCGCGATTATGCGGGCTTCCGTGGTCAGTCCATCCAACCGTGAACTCGAGAAAATGGAGGACGTGTCACGAAGGGCGCTGGAAAACATGCTCGACGGCATACGTCCTGATCGCCCCCTCGGTGAGGTGTGGAGTATCTGGTCGCAGACTGTCAACGATGGAGGCTATGAAGGCCGCTTCAAGCGTACGGGGTATTCCATCGGCATCAGCTACCCGCCGGATTGGGGCGAAGGGCACATCCTGTCGTTTAAGCGAGGGGAAACGCGGATCCTCAAGCCCAATATGGTCTTCCATATCCCCTCGATGGTCAAGGCTTTCGGCTTTGCGGACGTCGGCACCAGCGAGACTGTTCGCGTGACCGAAACTGGCTGCGAGATTTTGACGAACTACAAACGTCAGCTTTACGTCCGCTAAAACAGACGCAGGCTTCTGATGATACCGGGCTGGGCCAATCGAGAACAACTTGGGGGTGTTCCGATCGCGGCCCGGTTCGCTGCCAGGCCAGTAGACGCGCAATGTTAACGCACCTGCAAACGCTGCTTCGTCCAACACAGCAGCAGCTGGCGAACATGCGCGTGATCCCGATAAGTGCTTGTAGGTCCGTTCCCAAGTGAAACCTTCTTCACGGGCGGTGTCGCCTTGATCAAGTATAGGCCTGATGAGGGCTGAAATTCAGAGAGTTAGCGATCTGCCGCCAGGTCGTGATGGCATTGGCCGAAGTCAAAGGAGCATTCCGGTGTCTCAGGAATTCGAAGATATCAACCGCCGCGTTGCCGGAACCTCACAGACCAATCCCGAGTTATGGCGGCCCGATGCGACGCTGGGTGCGCCTATGATCCCACCCGACGAGTGGTCTTTTTGGCCTTATAGCAAATGGACATACTCGCACGTAAGCGAATCTACGCGAACCGCCCGGGTTTGGCGCGGGCCAGGACCGGTCCTGCCGCTTCCAAGCCGGATCAGGGGGGATATCGGTGATATCGAAGTTGAGTCCAGCGACGGCCAACGCGCCACGATCCGCGAATACCTCGAGAGGGACTATACTGACGGGTTTCTGGTTTTGCACCAGGGCGAGATCGTGTTCGAAACATACATGAATGGCATGGAACCGCATTCTCAACACATCGCTAGATCGGGTTCCAAGTCCATCACCGGGACGGTGTTCGGGATTCTAGTGCACCGTGGGCTTATTGATCCTGAAAGTCTGGTAACACGGTATCTGCCGGAACTGCAGGCGACCGCCTATCGCGGGGCCACGGTGCAGCACTTGCTGGACATGACTGCGGGCGCCACTCTCAAGGGTTTGTGGTACGTGCCAAACAACGATTACTTTAATTACGTTGTAGCAACAGGATACTTCGGCCCCCCGGAGGGACATCCTGACGCACCCGCCGACATATGGCAGGCCATTCTGCGGATAACCGAGCAGGAGGCGCCGCACGGCGCGCGGTTCAAGTACTTTGACCCCAACATCGACGTGCTAGGGCTAATCATGCAGCGCGTATCAGGCAAGTTTCTCCCGGAACTGTACAGCAGCGAATTGTGGAGTCCGATGGGGGCGGAGGAAGACGCCTGCCAAATCGTAGACAAGTCTCGTTTTTCAATGTCGTCCGGTGGATTTCAAGCCACACTCCGTGATTTCGCGCGCTTCGCGCTGCTGCATCTTCGCGGCGGCAGGCTCAACGGCAGGCAGATCGTTCCATCTGAATGGATCGAGGCGATAAGACGCCCTAAGCCTCTTCTGTTCGACTTGTTCGCGCCGAACGGTTCTTATGCCGATGCCAGTTCAGACCTGCCCAATGGCGCTTATCACAATACTTTCTGGATTGAAGACCAAGAGAGAGGCGCCTACATCGCGTGGGGGTATGGTGGCCAGGTGATCTATATTGATCCTCAAGCAGACTTCGCGGCGGTGAAGCTCTCACACCAGCCTGGCCAATCACCGGTGAAGCGGGCACAGTGGCCTGACCAAGTTTACCAGGCCCCCAAAGCCCTTCCCTTTGATGCGTTCGGGGCGATTCGCGCCATCCGAGATGCGCTGGAAAGTTAAGAAACCGGTGCGAGATCGAGCGGTTCGGCGATGCAAGACCGCCGGAGGGGCAGGGTCGGGTTACGCACGAAGGTAAGCTGATTTTTGCGATCGAGATCGAGCGCGGCCTGGATTGGTTGTGATAGCCGATGTTGCTGCCGAACTCCAGACCGGCGCAGTCAACCGGCTGTCACGCGCCGCCCCGCCGACATCAATACGATCGACTTTGTCGAGGCGGCCACAATGCGGGGCGAAGGCCGCGGCTGGATCATCTTCTGCGAGGTTCAGCGGAATGTCTCTCGCCGCTACTCTCGGAACTCGGCCTTCGCTTCATCTTCGCCGTGCTCTTCCTTCTGACCCGTCCTTTCGTGTCCTCACGGTGAGGTACAGTGACGGCTGGCTTGCTGAGTTGGCTGAAGGCAGTGCAAAGCACTCGGAGTAGCCCTGTGACGAAGCATCAGGTTGAGCGGCTGGTCGCGGCGACTTTCGAGGGCTGGGGCCAGTGTTTCGGCGATCGCGCGATCGGGCGAGCCTCCAGTGCCAGCTTTTCCGGTCGCAAGGAGCTCTGCCAGATCTCCGTGCCGTCCGTGCCGCAGCTTGTTACCGTGGAGGTCGTTTTGGCGAAGCCAGCGCATATGTTCCGTCCGGGCGATGAAGAGCAGCATGGAAAAATGGAGCCTGGCGGCATCCGTCGGCTGTGGATCGAGAGTATCGACACCTACGCGCTCGGCCGGTTCCTTGATGTGCTGGAGCGGTCTATCCAGTCTCGAACGGCGTGGAGGTGTGGGTGGCCACTGGTTATATAGACATGTGCAAGGCTTCTCCGGCCTCGCATTGATACTGCAGGAGACCTCGAAGCGTGTTTCAGAGGATGTGGCCATCCCGGACGAGTTCGTCCATCACCGAGCGCACTGCGCTTTCGGCGATTGCAGCGATCTCTTCGACTTCTGCCTTGGTTGCTATCAACGGCGGAGCAATGCCCAAAATGTCCCCGAGCGGCATGGCACGAGCGATAAGACCACGGTCACGGGCAGCCTTCGAAATTCTGGCACCAACCTTGAGCGTCGGATCAAAACCTTTGCGTTTGTGCCGATCGGCGACAAATTCGATTGCGCCCATAAGACCGACGCCGCGCACTTCGCCGACGATCGGCAACTGCGCGAATCTTTCCTTCAATTGCGCCTGGAAGAATGCGCCAACGTTGCGAGCATTGCCGGGTAGGTCTTCCTTCTCGACAATGTCGAGAACCGCGTTCGCCGCCGCCGCTCCGATCGGATGACCTGAGTAGGTATAGCCGTGGGAGAATGCACCGACTCTGTCGGCTCCATCTTCCAGAACCTTGTAGACCTTTTCACCGACGATTGCCGCGGAGAGCGGGAAGTAGGCCGACGTCAAACCTTTCGCGATCGTGATCAGATCTGGCTCGATGCCATAGTGCTGGGAGCCGAACATTTAGCCGATCCGGCCGAAACCGGTGATGACTTCATCAGCAATGAGCAGCACATCATGCTTTTTGAGGACCGTCTGTATCGCTTCCCAGTAACCTTCCGGCGGAGGCGTGATGCCGCCCTGCCGAGCACCGGCTCGCCGATGAAGGCGCCAACATTGTCCGGGTCCAGGCGTTCGATCAGCTGATCCAGCTCGGCGGCGCGGCGAACGGAGAATTCGCGCTCGGTCTCGCCCGGGTGTGGAACACCGGTGTGAACAATCTGCGGGAGCGGCAGATCCATGTGGTCGTGGTAAAAGCTCATGCCGGTCATGGACCCCGACACGACGCTGCAGCCGTGATAACCGCGCTCGCGCGAGATGATCTTTTTCTTGTTCGGCTTGCCCCGAAGATTGTTGTAGTACCAGACCAGTTTGGCCTGCGTCTCGTTGGCGTCCGAGCCGGACATGCCATAAAAAATCTTGCTCATCTTACCTGGCCCCATTTTCACGAGACGGTCAGACAGGATAGCAAGTTCGTCGGTCGTGTGCGCGGCGTAGGAATGGTAATAGGCGAGACGGTGAGCTTGGCGGGAGACCGCCTCTGCGACTTCGGTGCGGCCGTAGCCGACGTTAACGCAGTATAGGCCAGCGAAGCCGTCGATAAACTGGTTTCCATGCGCATCCTGGATGCGGATGCCTTTGCCCGTTTCGATGATCGTTGGATCACCAAGCTTGCCGCTAGCGAAATCCCTGAGCTGCGTGAAAGGATGCAGGACAGAGTTCCTGTCCTTCTCGCTTACTTCTTTAATGTTGATAGCCATCAACGCATCCTCTTATGCTGCAAGGTTTCCGAAGCAGGTGTATTTGGGTTCCAGATATTCGGTAATGCCATGTTTTGAGCCTTCCCGGCCGAGTCCGGATTGTTTCCATCCGCCGAAGGGGATGGCCGCTCCCGTAAATTTTGGGGTGTTGACCGCCACCATGCCGTATTCGAGCCGGTCGGTAAGCCGCATCGCGCGGTTAAGATCTCGGGTGTAAACATACGCCGCAAGACCCATCTCAGAGTTGTTCGCGCGCGCGAGCACCTCCGCTTCGTTGTCGAAGGGCAGAATTGCAGCCACTGGCCCGAACGTTTCTTCTTTTGCAACCCGCATGTCGTCGGTCACATCGGCGAGCACTGTCGGCATCACGAAGTTCCCATCAAGAGCGGTATCCTGTGCGCCGACTATCATTCGAGCCCCTGCTGAAAGGGCCTCGGAGATCTGCCGCCTGCATTTTTCGGCACCAGATGCCTTGGTCATTGGACCGATGTCGACGTCGAGCTCCAATCCGTGTCCGACTTTCAGTTTGCTGGTGGCCTTGCCGAATTCTTCTACGAATCGGTCGTAGACTCCCTGCTGAACGTAAATCCTGTTTGCTGCCAAACAGTCCTGGCCGGATGTAGCGAACTTTGCTGCCATGCAGCCTGCGACCGCAGCTTCCATCGGCACGTCGTCGAAAAGAATGAACGGAGCATTGCCGCCCAGCTCGAGCGAAGCTTTCTTTATAGTCCTTGCGGATTGCTCAAGCAGGATTCGGCCGACCTCGGTCGAGCCCGTAAAGGAGAACGCGCGCACATCGGTATGTTCCAACAGCCGCTTGGCAATTGGGGGAGCTTCGCCGGTTATCACCTGAAACACGCCGGCGGGGATTCCTGCGTCTTCGGCAAGACGGGCAAGCGCGAGAGCTGACAAGGGGGTTTCTGGAGCGGGCTTTACAATCATGGTGCAGCCAGCGGCCAATGCCGCTCCAGCTTTTCTAGTGATCATTGCCGATGGAAAGTTCCATGGTGTGATAGCAACGGTCACTCCGATGGGCTGCATCTGCACGGCGAGCCGGCTTCCAACTATATGGCTGGGGATGGTTTCGCCGTACGCTCGCTCGCCCTCCGCTGCAAACCAGTCCAGAAAGCCCGCAGCGTATGAGATTTCGCCGCGAGCCTCCGTGACGGGTTTGCCCTGCTCGGCGGTCATGATGACGGCCAGATCTTCCGCGTTTTCGCGCAATCCTGTCGCCCACTTCCGGAGGTATGCGCCCCGTTCTGAAGGAAGCAAGTCGCGCCACCGCAGGAATGCGCTTCGCGCGAAATGCACCGCGTTATCTACATCAGACATTTCGCAGGCTGCCACCTGAGCCAATTCTTCGCTAGTAGCGGGATCCACCACCGGGAGGGTTTCCGGCTTCCAGAGCCAAGCGCCATTCACATACGCGCCTCGTTGCAGCAGGTTCGGGCGTTTGAGGCCCTCCAATGCAGCGGTTGCAGAACCTTTCATCTAAAACTCCGGATCGGGCGTTCAATCTTATCAAAATTAGCCCTGTAAAATCGTCGATTGGCAGCGCAGTTACAGCCTACCAAGCCGTTCTCCTGCGAACACTGACATGCAGACGAATTGTTCCGCCTTATGAGACTGGTGAATGGTCGTTGGTTGAAGAACGGATTGATGAAGAGAAGCATGTTTGCGGAAGCACTCTGCGCCGGGCTCCTACTCGCACAGAACGACCGAGATTTCTTTTGTGTGTCCGGTGTCAGCACCAATGAGGCAATATCGGCTTAACTGAGAGAGGAGGATTTCTGGCTCATCGTAGCCCTTCAAGGAGCGAAGATGAGACAGAAAGCCGAGACACCGAAACAGCAGAGACGGTCATCAAGGACATGCGCCGGGCCACCCGCAAGCAGTATGGAGCGGAAGATAAGATCCGCATCGTGCTGGAAGGTCTGCGCGGCGAGGAATCGATCGCGCTGTGCCGGCGCGAAGAAATTGCCGAGAGCCTTTATTACAACTGGTCGAAGGAATTCCTCGAGGCCGCCAAGAAACGGCTGGCAGGTGACACGGCGCGTGCCGCCACCAGCGAAGAGGTCAAGGTGCTGCGCCGCGAGACCCGTGATCTGAAGGAGGTCGTCGCGGAGCAGGCGCTTGAACTGCGGCTGCTCAAAAAAGCATGATCGCGGATGGGAGCGACGACGAATGAGATACCTCGCCTCCGAGAAGCTCGAGATCATCCGGGTCGTCGAGCAGTCGCACCCGCTGGCACGCCTCACACTGGACAAGCTCGGCATTCCCCGCGCCACCTTCCACCGATTGGAACCGCATTCCCGACGAGGTGCGGGAGCAGATCGTCGAATTCGCCCTAGACAGGCCGGAGCTGTCGCCACGCGAACTGGCGGTAACGTTCACCGACACAGAAAGCTATTTTGTCTCGGAGGCTTCGGTAAGGCCCACGATCTGATCACCAGCCCGGCCTTCACCTCATCAAGGCTGCCGACGAGTTCCATGACAAGACAACTGCGCCGAACAGCTGTGGCAGACCGACTTCACCTATCTGAAGGTCATCGGCTGGGGCTGGTTCTATCTCTCCACCATTCTGGACGACTTCTCCCACTATATCATCGCCTGGAAGCTATGCACGACCATGAGGGTGGAGGTCACCGACACGCTGACCTGGCGCTCACGGCATCGGGCTGCGATCGGGCGACGGTGTGTCAGCGGCCGCGGCTAGTCTCCGACAACGGCCCGTGCTACATGGCGGCGGCTTGGCCGATTGGCTCTCGGATCAAAACTTCGAGCGCACCCGCGGCGCGCCCAGCCATCCGCAGACCCAGGGCAAGATCGAGCGATGGCACCAGACGCTGAAGAACCGCATTCTATTCGAAAATTACTTGCTGCCCGGCGATCTCGAAGCCGGATCGCCTCCTTCGTCGAGCACTACAATCACCGGCAGCTACCACGAGAGCCTCGACAACCTCACCCCGGCCGACATTTACTTCGCCCGAGGCCAGACCATTCTGTTGCAAAGGGAAAGGATCAAACGAAAGTCCAATCGAACAACGGCCCTGCGACACCCAGAGCCGCCAAAATGACAACCGAGACGCGCCAGAGCCTCCGCTAAATCAGCGCTCCAGTTGTCTCAAATTCCCTGACGACGGAGGACACTGCACTAGTCGGCGGGTCTCGAGTGCGACGCGCCTGTTCAGGTAAGCTAGGGGTTCTTGCCTTGCCTGACATGTCCGGATCGGAATTCCCTTTCCCCTGCGGGCATGCGATGCGTATGCGCGCCGGAATATCTCTCACCGTCTCGCTGTTTGACCATGGGCGTTTGGTTGCCTTGGTGTGGCAGGAGCGCTTCGCTACTGCAGGCTTCGAGGGGCTACTTCGTGACAAGACAGGCTTTCGCCCATTGCGCAGATCGGGCTCAGATTGCCGAGCGCGTGGTGGGTTCATGCTCGCCGATCCTCCGGTAAGACGACGCACTGGACCGCAGGCGCACGGCCTGCAGCCAAATGGGACCAAAGCTTTCACCTGGACCGCCGACCCCGACAAAATCATTCGCTGCCGCCCAACGCCGGCAGCAAGTGTTAAATTCCATCCAATAGCTGTTCAGCAGGTCCTCGTACTTAACTCTGAGGCTTTCAGAAGCCATCTTTCGTGAAGTGACGGTGAGCTGGTATTAATCGAGCTTGCCGGCTTCTCGGATACAGCAGGTCACCGAAGTTTCTTGGCGGTTCGTGCTCACGCTTGATGGCGGTTGCCGTGACCTCGGTCGATAGCGCTGCGCGTCACGTTCCCGTCAAGTGGAGACCCTGGTGCTTTCCATCAGCTGCCCACGTGGGACCGTCGTGACGGCGCAATCGGCCTGAGGCTGGAGTTGCAAACGAAGTGCGTACGGAGTGAAGATGGTGATTGTCGGCGTCGGATCGCGTTGGCGGGCCGGGAGGTTGAGGCAGCGGCCGCGTGTAGACGGTGGCCGAGCGCTTTCCCGGCAGGCAGCTTCTGCCCGCTGGACGTGTTGCGGAGAACCTAGGTGTTTGATCCCGGACTTTAATGGCGCATCATTGCCGTCCGAATCAAAGGATGCGCTATGGGACAGGTTCTACACCGCCGCGCCACGACGACAGAGGCAGTCCGTCAAGCGATACAGCATAGTCAAGAGAGCCTGAGAGCGCTGGCCAAGCGCTACGGCATCGATCAGAAGACCGTTAGAAAGTGGAGGAACCGGACCTCGACCGCCGCTTCCCACCGGCCCGAAGAAACCAAGATCGACAGTGCTGTCGCTCGAAGAGGAAGCGGTGATCGTCGCCTTTCGCAAGCACACGTTGCTGGCGCTGGATGATTGCCTCTATGCCCTACAGCCCTCGATCCCGCATCTGACGCGCTCGTCGTTGCATCGCTGCCTTCAGCGCCATGGCATTTCGCGGCTGCCGCAGGACGCCGACAAGCCGGCCAGGAAGAAGTTCAACGCCTATCCGCTCGGCTATTTCCATATCGACCTCGCCGAGGTGCAGACCGCCGAGGGCAAGCTGCGCCTTTTCGTGGCCATCGATCGGACGTCGAAATTCGCCTATGCGGAATTGCACCCGACGGCGGGCAAGATGGCGGTGGCCCAATTCCTTCGCAACCTGATCCCGACTGTGCCCTATGCCATCCATACCATCTGACCGACAACGGCATTCAGTTCACCAACCGGACCTGCGACCGGCATGCCCTTCAGCACATCTTCGACGGCATCTGCGACGAACATGGCATCGAGCACCGGCTCACAAAGATCAACCATCCCTGGACGAACGGCGAGGTCGAGCGGATGAATCGGACCATCAAGGACGCCACCGTCAAGCGCTTCCACTATGACGATCACGATCAACTGCGCCGGCATCTCGCCGACTTCATCTTAGCTTACAATTTCGCGCGCCGGCTTAAGACCCTCAAGGGCCTCACACCCCACGAGTTCATCTGCAAAATCTGGGCAAAAGAGCCTGAACGGTTCCGATTCGATCCCACCCATCAAATGCCGGGACCAAACACCTAGGCGCCACTCGCCGGCCGACATCGTAGACCCGCCGGCCCACATCGTGGACGGACTGCAGTTTGCGCCGTATTGCTCCAACGGAACCTAAGGGCACGGCTAGCCTTGGAACGAAGAGCTGTTGGTCAGCGCGTCGAGCTTGCGGCCGGCACTGGAACATGGTGTTAAGGATCGTAGATAAAACGCCCCCGCTTGTGAGGCCATCGCGTGCCCAGATGACTGCAATATGGAAAATGCATTTGACCGGAGCGGGTGTGAAAGGGATCCTCCCGATCAAGCGGCGGATGGTATCCGAGTGTGCGGATTCGCGGCAAACCTCCGTCTAGCGGGTGGATGAGCTTTAGAACAATTTGAGGTGACCAAATGACTAGTACATCGTCAGTTCCTCTGGTAGGCCTTATTTTCCCAAGTGCCGAGTACGAATGCCGCCTTCAGAGAGTATTTGAGGCGATGGAACGCGCAAACCTTGATGCTTTATTGGTCACCGCGCACGGTAACCTTCAGTATCTTAGCGGATACGACGGGCGCGGCGCAATCTTCATGCCGTTTCCATTGATTCTTGTGCCGGGGCAAAAGCCAACCTTAGTCGTCCGAGAATTTGATTTAAGAAGTGTCCGCCTAGCCAGCTGGGTGGAGGATATCGTCCACTACAGAGAACAAACAGAGTTCGCTCAAGTATGCGCCGATGCCATTCGAAAATTCGGCTTGAAGGGTAGGATTGGCCTTGAGCTTGGTTGTTGGAATCTTGCACCGGCGGACGTTAACGCGCTTCAGGCGGAACTTCCAGATTTGAAATTTGTTGACGCGTCTCGTCTAGTGGCGACAGTCGCAGCCGTTAAGACGAAGATGGAACTAGAAGTCATGCGTTCCGCAATGAAAATGACAGACCTAGCCGTTAAAGTTTTCCAGCGGTCTCTTCGGGAAGGCATTTCAGAGGCGGAAGTGGCGGCGAATATAGAAAGCGAAGTCGAGCAAGCCGGGGGTACGGTACCCGCAAGCGCGAGTTCCTCAACATTGCTCTTTGGCGAACGAACTAAGCTACCGCACGGCAGTGCCAAAAACAATGCAATCAGGAACAATGAGCCTGCGTTTATGGAAATGGGCGGAGTTCAAAGCGGGTACCACTGTGGGCTTGTTCGAAGCGCCGTACTCGGCCGCCACCCCGAGACTGAAAGCCTGCACGACCTTTCGATTGAAGTACTTGAGGCGGCCATTTCTGTGATCAGGCCTGGCGCCACGGCCGGCGAAGTTGATGCGGCAGGCAGAAAGGTACTCGAACGACATGGCCGCCCCGGGCTTCTTAACCACCGGGTTGGCTATCAAACCGGTATTAATTGGGTGGAGCGTGGTTATATAAGTCTTGAACCTGGCGCAAAAGACATTCTCGAGCCCAATATGACCTTGCACATGCCAATCATTCTGTGCGGCGAAAATGGCTACGTGTTTGGAACCAGTGAACACGTTGTTGTGACAGAGCAAGGGTCGGAAATCCTGAGCAGCACTCCTCACACGCTCTATCGTGCATAACTGAGTGTGCGATCCGGAACTCGATAATAAACGTTTTCCGGACTGTGGACGTGGGGCTCACGAGGATAGGATGCGCAAGGGCCAGCCGTGATCGGGTATCGGCGGTGGGCGAATGTCGATGTACCGGCGAACATCGCTAAATGGCGCCGCAAGGGCCTGGCGCCGCGGTCGCTTGATCTGGCGTATCGACAAAGTGTACAGCGTCACTACGATCGCCCGTGTAGCCCTGCACACCGCGCACTTGAGCGGCGACGGCGACTTTGCCGCGATTCTGAAATGGGTATTGACCCCAGGCTTTGGCCGTGTTTACGGGCCATTTTCGGGAGTGGTGTCGATCTGTGAGGTTGCCGGTTCTGCATTGGAGTCGGAGATCGGCAGGTGTCTTGACTTGACCTTACTTGACTCGGAGCGGCAGCCTCGACGTTTCGAGGTGATCACCGGTGCGGGCGGCCGGCGCCGGTGATCTGTGCGATGACAAAGCGCGGATCATCGATCATCGCGGAGAACGCGGGGCCGAAAGTAATCACTTCCGAGGTCGCCCGTTATGGTCCCAGCCACAGCGGTCTTCGCCTGGCGCCGCGAACCGCGCAAACAGGCAGCTTCGGTGCAGCAAGATTCTCCTGCCTTCCTGCCGGCGGTTGTGGCGGCGCCGGGACCTGTAGCTGGGCATCCATCGAAGCAGCGGAAATGGAAAGCCACCCGAGACGCAGGCGTGATCGAGTTCGAGATCGACGGCGTCGTGATGCAATGGCCCGGTGCCAATGCCAAGACGGTCGAAGCAGTGATACGCGCGCTGAGGGCAACGTCGTGTCCGGGCCGACTGGTGCGGTCAACGTCATGGTGGCGACACGGCGCTGGTGCGCAAGACGATCGAGGCCGATCCGAGCCGGCATCGCGCACCAGGGCCAGAAGGCCGTCGGGACTTTTCTAAGTTCGACGGGATGACTGGCGACCAACACCTTCACGCCAGCCGGGATCATGCCTTGCGAACCGCCCGGATGATCCGCACCAGCTGCTCCTCATTGATATCGGCACCGGCGCGAATGACCACGCCACCCAGC
>NZ_SRTV01000005.1:47505-513208 GCF_004792025.1 Mesorhizobium sp. M8A.F.Ca.ET.181.01.1.1
TCGACGGGATGACTGGCGACCAACACCTTCACGCCAGCCGGGATCATGCCTTGCGAACCGCCCGGATGATCCGCACCAGCTGCTCCTCATTGATATCGGCACCGGCGCGAATGACCACGCCACCCAGCTCGATCTCCACCGACGCAGACGCTGTCGGGGTGACCTCGACAAAGCCGAGCCGAGCCGTATCCCGCTGCGGCCTGACCGCACCGCTCTTGATCGCATTCCGCCGCCAGCCAAACAGCTGCGAACTCGCCAGTCCAGCCTGGCGCGCGATCGCCGACACGTTCGCACCGGCCTCAGAGACTCTTCAACCAGCCGTGCCGGCGCGCCACCGCCGACACCACCGCACCCGGCGTGAACGTCTCCTCCAGGATCCGCGCCCGCTGGCTCAAGTCTATGGTCAAGTCTGGAGACAAACGATCCTCCAAATCGGATCGTCAAGGGTGCCTCGTCACGCCGGCGCAAAGAAGGTGCGGTCAGGGCCCCGCTTAATGTAGTGCCACTCGACGCGATGGTCCTTCGATCAGGCCAGGATTGCGTTCGAGGTGAACTCCGTCCCGTGGTCAGACACGATCATGCCCGGCTGCGCGTCACGTCACCGACGATGTTCAGCACGCGGAAGCGCCGCCCGCAGGCGAACTGGTCATGGACGAAATCCAGCGACCAGCGTGCATTCGGCCGAGCCTCGACCAGGGTCGGGGCTCGTGTGCCGACCGCCCGGCGCGCACGACGCTTGCGCACGTTCAGCCCTTCCTTACGGTAGAGCCGATAGATACGGTTGATCCCCGACGGCTCTGGTATTCGACAATGCCTCACGCTACAAGACGCTGGTGCATGACTGGTTAACGAAGCGGCCGCGCTGGGATCTGCACTTCACCCCGACAAGCGCTTCTTGGCTAAACCTGGTGGAATGCTGGTTCTTGATCCGGACGCGGCGCTGTCTCCAACGGGGCACCTTTGCCAGCACCAACAGCCTGAAAGCTGCAATGCCTGGATCAAATCCGCCGACGAGATCCTCGTCAGCATTAAACGCCTCTGCCAACGCACTTTGACCTCGCACCACAGTTAGTCTTCCAGATATGTGCACCGGCCTGCCTTGCCACCGAGGTGAGCATTGATCATCTGGATTCTCGATAGCTGGGATCTTCATTCTATGCTTGTCAATTCAGAGATGACCTTGCAAGTCTAACCAGTGGCAAGGCAAGGGAGCTGCTGCGAGCTCCTAGGTATATGAGGCCATAGCCTGTGTTGCGGGCTAACCGGCGGTGAAATTGAGAGAGAATTGAAGAATAACTGAGAACCGTATGAATGCTTGCCATGCGCTTTGTCTCCGTCTGACAGCAGGCAATGTTGCGCGCCGCACGCGACACCGCCGAAAATCGGAAAGAGAAAGATGCTGGCGATCTCGCGCATGGATCGCTGAGCGGTTTGCCGCTAATTGTCTGGGAGGAAAGTTAATGCACAAACTAAGTTGTTCGCGGACTGCCGCAGGAAGCCTTGCTCTTGTTTTTCACGTGAGAGCCGTCTGATGGGAGATAAGCGCCTTCAGCCACCGCTTCTCCGTGCCGAGCCGCGGATCCGGGTCCTTCATGACGACGTCACGATTGACCGGTACAGATGGCTTTGCGACCGGGACAATCCCGATGTCCTCGCGTATCTGGCAGCCGAGAACAGCTACGCGGAGCAAGCGACAGCTCACCTGACAGGGCTCAAGGCGGAGCTCATCGCTGAGATCGAAGGGCGTCAGCTTTGCGAGGGCACGCCGCCACCATTCCAAGTTGGGCCTTTCGAGTACTTCCAAAGACACGAGCAGGACCTGTCTCACCCGGCGTGGTGGCGCCGGCCGGCGACCGGCGGCTCGGCCGAGCTTGTCTTCGACCCCAACGCGATTCCCGGGGCCGAGATCTTCTATTCGCTCGGTGTGTTCGAGCCGAGCGACGACGGGCGTTACGTAGCGTTTAGCTTCGATCTCATCGGTAACGAGCACTACGAGTTGAGAGTGCGGGACATGACCGACGGCCGCGAGGTCTGGCGCGGCTCGGGTCGCGCCAGGCAGGTTGTCTGGGCCGCCGATAATCACACGCTGCTTTTTACACGGGTGCGGGCTGACCGGCGGCAGTGCGATCAGATTGTCCGCTTGGACGTCGAGGCCTGCAGGTCTGAGGTGGTGTTCGAGGAGGCCAACGAGCGACTGGATTTGATGGTGCGGCGTTCTGATAGCGGCGCCTGGTTGTTCCTCGACTTACATGCTACCTTGGACGAGTCCTGTTGCGTTCAACGCGGCGCTGCAGAGGTGTGGTGTCTTCCCGCTGACGAGCCGGGAGGCAAGTGGCGCCGGATCGTGGGGCGTAAACTCGGGCACGAGGTCTTTGCCGAGCATTGGGGCGAGAGTTTTCTGTTTCGTGTGGACGACGCTGGACCGTACTGGCGGCTTGTCCGTGCGCCGATAGATGACCCGTCACCGGCGTGCTGGGAGGAGGTCATTCCACATCGAGCGGGCGTGATGCTCGATGAGATCCACGTGCTCGAAAACCACCTGGTTGTCCTGGAGCGAGAGGGCCTTCGTCCTCGCTTGGTCTCGCGGAACGGAAGCGGGCGGGTCGAAGCCACGATCGCTCCCGACGAGCCGAGTTGCAGCCTTACGGTCGGGCTATCGCCAGATGGTCACTATTCGGTCGCACGGCATCCGTTCCGAAGTTCGAAGTTGATCTACTCGGTTAGCTCATTCGGGACGCCCGATACCGTCGTCGAGCATGATCTCGCCAATGACCGATCGGCAGTCTTGTACCAGGCCCGTGTCGCGGGATATGACCCTACTCAATATATCGCGACAGTCGTCATGGCGGAGGCGGAAGACGGCGTTCAGGTCCCGATTTCGTTGGTCGCGCGGCGTGATCGAACGAGCCCGGGGCCGGTATTATTGAATGTATACGGCTGTTACGGAAAACCGAGATGGCCCTCGTTTTTCCCTTGGCCCTCATCCATGACCCAGCGTTTGAGCCTGCTCGATCGCGGAGTTGCTTTCGGCATCGCGCACGTACGAGGGGGCGGCGAGCTCGGACGTCCATGGCACGAGGCAGCTACCCGCGATCGAAAACGTATCACCCACACAGATCTGATTGCCGCTGCCGAGGGGCTCGTTGAGCAGGGGTTCGCCACCCGCGACGGTATTGTCATTGAGGGAAAGAGCGCTGGTGGGGGTACCGTGCTTGGCGCGGCCCTCTTACGTCCCGACTTGTTCCGCGCAGTGCTCGCTGAGGTTCCGCTTTCCGACATCATTGATACCGAAATGGATTTTACGATGCCGTGCGCACTAGTGGAAACGGTGGAGTACGGAGATCCCCACGTTGCCCACGAATATGAGTTCATGCGGAGCTACGACCCATACTACAACCTCAGCGCCGATCGCCCCTGCCCGCCGACGTATGTCGACGCCGCGCTCTACGACGGCGCGGTGCTCTATCACCAGCCCGCTCGCTATGTAGCGCAGCGTCGGTTTTGTGCAGCCGATCGCGACCCTGAGCTTGTCTTCCGCGTGCGGACTGTGGGCGGCCACAGCGGTGCCTCACATGGGGCTGGCATAGCCGACCAAGCGGCATTTCGCATGGCCTGGGCGCTCGACCAACTCCGACGGCCGAGCGGCTGAGCGGAGTAAGCAAGCGTCTGCCCCGGCTGATCAGATCGTCAGCTGCGCCGGCCAAGCCAAGCCCGGCGGCCGCACAATCCGCGTGTGATAACAAGGGTTCTCGCGGTCATTTCGCTGCACCCGGCGCGCGTTGCGGCGAGCGAAAGGCCGATCCTTATCCGAAGCCCAGCGCCGAGCTGCGCGTCAGCCGTCGGCGGAGGTCACGGCATCGGCCCGGCATGACGTTTGCCGCGGTCGGGCGATCAGATCGTAGCCTCCTGCCGCATACGGCGGCTTTTATCTCGCGCATGGGCGGACGCGGCAGGGGAGTGCCCGTCAGACGGTTTTTGGCCGGCAAATCGACCGACGCCCGCCAGTTCCGTCTCCTCCCATGCGCGCGATCGTTATTGCGAGCGGTTCGATGGACCGGACGATCTTCCGCGCGCCTAATCTTGACAGCGGACATCGAGCGCTGTTCTGCTCGTGGCTGCGGGCATGCAGACCACGCTTAACCATCAGCTCGAAGCGCAGCACCTTCAACCTATCCGCCATGCATTGTCGCCCGACGATAAGGCTCAAGCCGAATACCCCATCTCGGGCGGGTCGAGCCGATCCTCGTCACAGGAGCACGCTGATTCTGCCAATGACCGTGGAATCGGACCCCATGTTTTCGCGCAAAAGGGGGACCTCGGTGGGTGGTGAAGGGCACGGCGGTGAGCGCCCGATCAGGCGAAGCTGGTCAGGGTTGCACAGCCTGATCGGACGCGGGTGATTGGCTTTTCGGTTTTAGCTTTGAGAGCGGCTTTTTGAAGCGCCAGAATTCGTTTCCGGTCTCGATGATCTCGCAATGATGCGTAAGGCGATCGAGCAGCGCGGTGGTCATCTTCGCGTCGCCGGCGAAGACGCTCGGCCACTCGCCGAATGCCAGGTTAGTGGTGATGGTAATCGAGGTGCGTTCGTAGAGCGTCCTTCGCGGGACGATGAATGAGGTGAGTTCGCGAGGATTGCAGTACCGGTCGCATCACAACGATCAGGACCCATCCGATGTTGTTCCGCCTCATTCTTCTGATCCCATCAAGGCGACGGGCGACCGCCGATCCCGCAGAGAAGCAAGACCCTGCGAACGACCTCAGATGCCGGCGAAGCGGAAAGCTCGAAAAGCGCTTGGCTTCAACACGCCGAATAGAGAAGTAACCTTCGGACGGGCAGTGTAGGGCGAGCCACCTCACGAAAGAGGCGGACATACGGTCTTTACGCCTGACGGCCCATCCACGTTCAAGGCTCCTTTCGCGAAACTCCATCGCGGTAACCGGTATGGACTTCCCCGCAGCAATTGTTCACCTGGCGTCGGGCTGCTCGCCGGCCGATGGGGGAGGCAGCGATATCGGTATCCATGTTCGTGCCGGCGGTGGTGACGGCAGCGCCTCCGAAGCCTGCGGCGAAGCATCGGCCACAGCCAAGAAAGCGGGACCCGGCTCGAGACGCTGGTGTGATCGAGCTCGAGATCGACGGCGTCGTGATGCAATGGCCCGGTGCCCATGCCAAGACGGTCGAAGCAGTGATACGCGCTCTGAGGGCAATGTCGTGTCGGGGCCGACTGGTGCGGTCAAGGTCATGGTGGCGACACGGCGCTGGTGCGCAAGACGATCGAGGCCGATCCGTTCTTATGCCTCGGTGTGGCCCAACGCGCGCTGTCGATTCCCATTAAACGGTCGCACATCGGGGTAACGCACCACCTCACCAAGGCCGAAGTGGACACCCTCATCGCGGCGCCCGATCCGAAGACGCCCCGTGGTCGGCGCGACCGAGCCTTTCTGCTCTTCCTGGCACGGACCGGCGCCCGGGTCCCAGAAGCCAAAGGCGTCAACGCAAACGACCTTCAGTTGGAGGGCTCTCACCCGCAAGTGCTGCTGCGCGGCAAGGGGCGCAGAGACCGCGTCGTCCCCATTCCTAAGGACCTGGCGCGCGCGCTGACAACCTTGTTGAGTGAGCGCGGGATCGCCCATCACGAGCCGCGACCGATATTCGTCGGCGCCCGCAACGAGCGCCTGACTCGGTTCGGAGCCACCCATATCGTGCGACGTGCGGCCGCCGAGGCCGTGGCTATCAGGCCTGCCTTGGCCGACAAGCCCATATCGCCGCACATCTTCCGGCACTCCCTCGCCAGGAGGCTTCTCCAGTCCGGCGTGGACCTTTTAACGATCCAAGCCTGGCTGGCACGCACAGGTCGCCACAACCCACCGCTATGCCGCCGCGGATGTCGAGATGATGCGCAAAGGACTCGAGAAGGCGGGGGTCACCGACGATCCCGGCGTGCGTTTCCGACCGAACGACGCCGTTCTGCAACTGCTGAACTTCATTTGAATATTATGTGGCGGAGGCAAGCTGGGTTTGGCCGGCCGCGAAAGCGGTCAGGGCGGCTCCGCCACATAATCTCGCCCGACCCATAAGAACGGATCCGAGCCGGGATCGCGCTCCAGGGCCAGAAGGCCGTCGGGACCTTTTCTAAAATCGACGGGATGACTGGCGACCAACACCTTCACGCCAGCCGGGATCATGCCTTGCGAACCGCCCGGATGATCCGCACCAGCTGCTCCTCATTGATATCGGCACCGGCGCGAATGACCACGCCACCCAGCTCGATCTCCACCGACGCAGATGCTGTCGGGGTGACCTCGACAAAGCCGAGCCGTATCCCGCTGCGGCCTGACCGCACCGCTCTTGATCGCATTGCGCCGCCAGCCAAACAGCTGCGAACTCGCCAGTCCAGCCTGGCGCGCAATCGCCGACACGTTCGCACCCGGCTTCAGAGACTCCTCAACCAGCCGTGCCGGCGCGCCACCGCCGACCAGCGCCGCCGCGGACGCTGCGGGCTTGCGTCCAGCCGGTTCGCAACCGCCTCAAGGACATGAAAAGTTCTATCATTAGGCATAGGCGCAGACATAGAAATTGACACTGCAAGCTCCTCGGCTTCTTCAGTGTCATCATTTCTCGCCCATCATCTCATGTCGCGCCAGATGGGGTCCGCTTCACGCTTACGTATTAGGTGCCAGCCCAGGACTATAATCTGGTTGCAGATTCGATGCGCTTGTATTCATCACCGCCATGCGGGCCATCTCAGGTGAGGCGTCGAGCTTTCCAGTGGAGCGCGACGAATTAGGCGATCCACCCGACGGAAGGCTCAAGCTATCATCAATTAGGGGCGCTCATCTGAGTGATCCGCTAGGATATAGTTAGGCAAACTCGCATGCCTGGTATCAAATATGCTCAAGAGGCAGCAGGTACGCTCATACCTGCACCGCGCGCAGTTCCGGATTAACAATACATGGCGAGGTCCCTAACGGTCTGTCGCAGAAACGCGACCACGCTGATTGCGCGCATATACAACTCGCAAGCAAGCCTTGCATAGCGTACGCCTCCAGCGAAAACCGCCTTGCAGGAGCATGGCACGGAGCCAGGCTGCGCTCTTAAGGTCGCCCTTACGAGCCAATAGTTAGCAGCACAGCATGAGCCATGTGACGAGTCGGATTTGCCGATACTGAACTCAAGCCGCGCTGGATCTGCAATCGAGATGGCATCAATACAAAAACTGAATTTGACACAGATCGCTACGCGACCATTAGTAAATAGCGATGAATTCCCGTGGAATTCATTAGCTGCAGGCGGAGGAATTCGTTCGGACTGAAACCGCGATTGAGAACAATGGTAAGATCATCGATGATCATAGCATTCCCTGCACTGAGTTGCACGCAGAAATAGCTCCGCAATTCAGAATAGAAGCCGAGCGATGGGCCAAGTACCACGCTATATATCCTAATGCACTCATAAGGGAACGAACATTTCGTGCCCCAAAAGCCGCCGATCGTGAAGCTGTTTCGCTCCCACGCCACTGACTAAACGCCATTTAATCCGAGCGCATGCCGCTGTAAAAAGAAGGAATGGTGCCCTTTGGGCGACGCGTAAATCGCTAAAGATACGTGCGCCGTCACCGCGTTAGCGCGTGAACGCGCATGGTTTGCCAGGCGCCTTGGCGGATATGAGCAGCGAACGAAATCCAAGTAGCGGCCTAGAGGTTTTTCGGGTCTTAAGTGTCGAGTGCAGTATCATGGCTTGTGAGGGAAAAAAATAGATGGGACTCATCCCTATCCGCTGCAGCAAACTTTAAAAAGGCAAGTGAAATGCAAAAACAGAATCCCACTAGAAAGATCGGCGCTATTGTTCCTTCTGATGGTACGATCCCCTATGAAATAATTGACGACAGATTTATGAACAAATGGCTCGCTGACCGCAACTTCGAGAACACGGAGTACATTTCTGTTCGCTCACTTGGTGGTAAGGATATATCTGCTGCCACGGAATTTGAATCCTGCGAGCGCGCTACTGCGGAAGATGTGCTGTCGCCGGCTGCACGCAAGTTAGGGAACATGGGATGCGGTTCGGTCATCTGGGCCTGCACAAGCGCCAGTTTCTTTAAAGGACTGCAGCATGCAAAGCGCCAGATTCAGTTCCTTTCTGAAAGTGCCCAAGCGCCCGCTTCAAGCACGGCGATGGCTTTTTTGGCTGCACTGGCGGCCCTTGGTGCGAAGCGTGTGGATATTCTATCGTTGTATGATTCTCAAACCACGAAGCTGTTGGTCACGTTTCTCTCTGAGGCAGGTGTAAGCGTTGGAAAAATCCGGAATATGTATACGCAGAGTGGACAAGGCAATGATGTCGACTGTGGAGCAGAACTGGCAGAGTTCGCCTCCTTAATGCCGATTTCCGATGACCCGATTCTCATTCCGTGTACCGGAATCAACTCCTTGGAACATTTGGAATCTTTTGAGAAAATTTCGGGTCGGCTAGTTATGACAGCCAATCAAGTCACATTATGGCATGCGCTTGTACTTGCCGGGCTTATATCCAGCACCGCAGATCCGCGCTCAACGTTAAGGCTATACGCTCAATGAATGGCGGCGGCGCACTGGGCCGACCGCGACTGGCTCGTGAGCCGACTTGCGCCTTGTTGCGCTGCTTGCATTTGAACGGGGACACCGTTGCTGCGTCGCCGGCAGGGCTGAGCAGGATGACGCCGACTGCCAAAGCCTTGACGAGCTTTGGGAGGCCGAGCACTGCTGTGCGACAACGTCGCCAACAACTCGTCGCACTTCTCGCCGGGGAATGAGCTTGTTCTCAGGCCACGGCGTTGAGCTCGGGAGCCGGGATGTACGCCAAGGCAGCAGGCCCTCGGTCAGGGTGGCCGTTGACGATCCTGGCGAGGAATGGAGCGGTTCGACACCGTTGAGTTTGAAGGTTTATGCCGACCGGCGAACTATGCCGAGCGCCTCGTCCGATCATGGCGGTATGATGCGCTTTGCCCGCCGTTTCGACCAAGAACCCATGGTTGACACTCGGCATAGTTCGCCGGTCGGCATGAACCGCCAAGATGAACCAGGTCGATCCGCACGCCTGGCTCACCGAGTCCCTCGAGCGCATCGCCCATGGCTGGCCAAACAGCGGCATCGATGCCCTCATGCCCTGGAACTACCAGCGCTGAACGGCCTCAGCTTCGCGCTTACCCTAATACCCTGACGCCTAGTACTGATCGCCAGGAAAGCCGGGTCCGCGCCTTCCATGACAGCGCCATGTGTTGGTGACATCGCTGCGTGTTCGACGCCCCCGCTTTGACTGCTTTGACTACGGCCCACGTAGTCCATAAGCGGTGTTCCGGTGGCGCCATCCGGTCCATCTCGCATTTAGATGATGGCTATACACATGCTGTATTTGCCGCTTGGCGTGGAGGAGGCTAACCGTGCCTTAAGGCACAGATCGGCGGCAGATTCGACCTTAGGTCAGCCCCTCACGATTGGCGACCGAAATTCCGGATGCGGGATGTCGGTACGCATACTCAGTTGATCGACGAGATCTTCGGAAGTTGAGTTTGAACAGAGCTTTAGGAGCATCATCTATGGCCTCGCAAAGCGCACGATCTATTGGATTAATCAGTCTAGAAGAGGGGCTACCGCAAGGTGCTATTCCGCCGGCGCCTCCGCGCGGGTCGATACTCGACCCGGCTATATACAATTTTCCGATTATCACGGAGATAGTAGCTGGTGGTTGGGCTGACGTTGTTATTCGCGGCGATGCGTCACTTGAGCCAGCCTGCGTAGCAGCTGCCAGGCGCTTAGTGGAACGAGGCGCGATCGCAATAAGCGCAGACTGCGGCTTCTTTATCCGGCACCAGGCAGCGGTGGCCGCGGCGGTAAATGTCCCCGTGGCGATGTCGAGCCTCCTCTTACTTCCGACGTTGCTCCGGCAGTTGCCGTATACTGCCAAGCTCGCCGTCATAACCGCCGACTCGAGGCATTGCGGCGAAGATCTGCTCGGGATTGCGGATCCGGTCGATCGGGCGAGGGTGATTATCGGCGGCATCGAAGGCGGCAAGCATCTGCAAAACGCGTTGATGCGTCCACCAATCCCGACGGACGTTGCCGACACTGAGAAAGAGGTCAGTGCCTGCATCGCGCAACTCCGCGCTGTCCACCCAGCAATCGCGGGAGTGTTGTTCGAATGTACCGGGTTCCCGGTGGTTACACCCGCGATCCGCCGTAGCATAGGACTGCCCATCTACGATATCACGGACCTATGTAGGCTGACGCTCGCGTCCGTCGTCTGAATATGTTCCATGTTGCGTTTTTTGGGGCGAAGTAACAGCGGCTATCGCGGCGCGCGGGGCGCCAATAGCAATGGCGTTCGGTGGATAAGCGGAACGTTGCAATTCACTTTTCGGACCGTTCCGAACCGGCATTGTTTACTTGTGAGATCGGTGTCGCAAAGACGGGGAAGAAGTCCAAGTTTGTCGGGGCGCAGAAGCGTCGTTGCGCGGCTGGCGGAGGAAGGCCATCCGTGGCGGAAAGGTGTCATCTCGGACGCGAAGTTTCCACAGCTGGAAGGATCCGGTTGCGCGTCATCTCATGAGCAAGCTCGCATGGCTCGATCATGAGCTTCCGAATTTAGGTTTGCGGACGAGCGTTTGAGCAAGCGGCTGCAACTGATGAAATGCAGGAGCGCGCCATGGCAGCCAGCATTCGCCTGATGTACGAGGCTGGCGCGCTGATCGTTTTGGAGAGTCAGGAATCCGAAAGGAAATCAGGGTGGTCAAACGCTCTTTTCCAACGCGACGACGCTAAAGCCTATGTTCATTTTCCTTCCCGCCTCACCGTTTTCCGGCCAGGCCGGGGAGGGCGGAGGCGCGTAAGTGTCACATCTCAGCTTTGCTTCTACCCTTGCAGAGCTCGGCGGTCCTAGTTCCGTCCGGCAGGCTCGCCTTGCTGAAGCCGTTTTTGCCGAGCGATGCCACCATCTCCTCGGAGCCGAGACAGTCCTTCAGCGCGACGTTGAAGGCGTTGACCGAAGCCTGCTCGTTTGGGGATGAGGATGGCGGCGTAGTCGGACTTGGAAGGTGGCGCGTATGAATCGGCCGGCTCGATACTGTCATCCTTATCGGCAAGCGTTTTTATTATATAGAAGTAGTTGCCGCTGATAGTGTCGGCGTGTCCGACCGTCATGGCCTGGAGATCTCCGCCTGCCGGCCACCTGGATGATCTTGTCGTTAGGGATGCCGATTTTTTCGCCTTCGCCATCACAATCAGCCGGCGCCAGGTGACGAAGGTGAGACCTTTGCCCCCCCACATCTTCGCAGGAATGCAGTCCTTCCGGACTGCCATTCCGCACGATCAGCACTGCCGCGACCTTGGCTAGCGGATTACAGCCCGTTGCGGCAGCGTTCGGGCACGATGAACATGCCGCCGGTGATAGATTCCAAGCGACCGGCCTCCAGGCTAGCACGATGGAGCCAGTCACATGGTGCCTATCTTCTTTAGAATGTCCAGCATCGCATTGACCAAGCCAAGCGGCTCGTTGTTCTCACCCGGATAGGCCCAAGGAACCTCGTTGGAGAAGCCGATCCGGATCGTCTCTCCGTTTTGACCTTGCTGAGCGATGAGGCCCGAGCTCAGTGAACGGTCAAATCTGGAGCCCGCTTCCCGCATTAATAGGCCGCGCGAGACCAGCGCGTCAGGGGTAGCGCAGTGTGCCGATGGCGCGCTGCCTGTGCGGAACCATCTCGCTGCTAGATGGTATCATAATAACACTGTATTTGACCCCGAGCCGGCCCGCAGTTGATCATCCAACACAGCCTTTTCTTGGACAGGTTGCGCTGTATGCTGACTTCGGCGCCGCGCCGTCAATAGCTGCCTGCGGTCCAGGATTGGTTTGAAACTGCGCCTACTACTATGCAAGAAAAAGAAGGGGAACAACAATGAACTACTGGATCAACCGCAGACGTTTCCTGCAGGCGACGTCATCCGCTCTCACGGTCGGCGCACTGTCTTCCGTGGCTAGCCAGGCGTCGGCTCAATCATCGGGCGAGTTAACGGTGATGGTAGGCGGCGGCGACTACGGCAAGGCCAATATAAAGGCATATGTGGAACCGTTCGAGGCCGAAACCGGGATTCGAGTAAACCCGATCACCGACGATATGTCTCTCGCGCAACTTGAGCTGATGGTGACCACGAATAACGTTTCAGTCGATGTGGTTACCATGGGCAACGGCACGGCGTCTCCTGCACACAAAAAAGGTCTCTTAGAGCAGATCGATTATTCGATATACAAAAAAGAGGAACTCGATGGTATCGTGGACTTTGGAAAGGAACCGTTCGGCGTTGCCTTCGTGATGTACTCAGTCAATATGGTATATAATACGGATAAGTTTCCTTCAGGCAAACCGCGCCCCAACACCTGGGCTGAGTTCTGGGATGTGAACCGGTTTCCGGGTGTTCGCGCGCTACAGTCGGGCATATACGGGAATGAAGGCCCCTGGGAAGAAGCCCTGCTTGCAGATGGAGTTTCTGCAGATGCGCTCTATCCGATGGATATCGACCGCATTTTTGTCAGTTTGGACAAGATAAAGCCGCATGTCCGCAAGTGGTGGACGAGTGGCTCCGAGATTCAGCAGATGATGCATGATAAGGCTGCCGACCTTCTGCAATCGTATGATGGACGAGCAGTCCTATTGGTAGATCAGGGTGCGCCCATCGAGATCAGTCGCAGTCAGCCCAAGGTAACTTGGGACTATCGAGTAATTCCCAAGGGTGCTCCGAATGCACAAAACGCGCAAAAGTTCATTGAATTTTCCACCCGCGCGGACCGCCAAGCGACGTTTGTGCAAATCTTTCCCATCGGCCCGACAAATCTAAATGCCCATAATCTAATTCCCGAGGAGGTTGGACGCAAGCTTGCCAGTCATCCTGACTACTTGAGAAATAGTATTCGGGTCAACGGGAATTGGTACTCCGATGTTGGAGCGGATGGCTTGTCGAATGCAGAGCGGCTCACTCAGCGCTGGAACGAGTGGATTCTGCTCTAGCCAGCTTTAGAATCGGCAAGGCGGCTACGATCCAGTCGTCAGCTTGCCGACCTGAATGTCTTGATGAGCCACGAGTGTCGGACTCCTTCATTTCGTGAAGCTGGTTGCCCCTTGCTAGCGATTTAGTCATTTTGCAACTTCGCTGCAGCCGACACCGCTATTTTGCGACGCTGATGCGCCCCCAATCAGTCGATGGTGTACGCAGTTGGGTCTTTCTGGAGTATCAACAGTGACTGTGTATATCAGAAATCCGGTCTCACTTACTGAGGTTAACGCATTGGAGCAAAGCGCGGTCCCCGCACAGATTGAATTTCGCAAGGTTACCAAGATGTACGGGCGGGTCGCCGCGGTCAAAGACCTGTCACTGACTGTCCGTCGCGGCGAGTTCCTGACAATTCTCGGCCCGAGCGGTTCGGGCAAGACCACAGCGTTGATGCTGCTTGCCGGGTTCGTAGCGCCCAATGAGGGCGACATCTTGATCGCTGGAAACTCCGTCGCTGCAGTGCCGTCCTACCGGCGCGACCAGGGCATTGTCTTTCAAAGCTATGCTCTTTTTCCCCACCTTACGGTGCGTCGGAACCTTGAATTTCCCCTCGAAATGCGCGGCATGAAGGCTGCCGAGAGGGCAGCTCGGGTCGACCGCATGCTTGAGCGCGTGCATCTTGAGGACTTTGGAGGCCGCATGCCGTCGCAATTGAGCGGGGGCCAGCAGCAGCGCGTGGCGCTTGCCCGAGCGCTGATTGCCGATCCGCCGTTTCTCTTGCTCGACGAGCCGCTCGGCGCACTCGACCGCAACCTTCGCGAGCAGATGCAGGTCGAGATGAAGAGCCTGCACAAAGAGTTTGGCATCACCACCATCTGTGTCACGCACGACCAGGAGGAGGCGCTCACCCTGTCGGACCGCATCGTCGTCATGCGCGCCGGTCGGATCGAGCAGACCGACGCGCCCGAGGCCCTCTACGACCGGCCAGCGACGTGCTTCGTGGCAAAGTTTCTGGGCGAGGCAAACATCCTCGAAAATCCTGGTTTCACTGTCGAATCCGATGCCGCGCAGCCGTTCGGTACCGTGGCTATGATCCGGCCGGAGCGTATTTGTATTAGCCTCCCCAATGCACCAAAGCGGGCCAATGCGGATCAGTGGCAGTCCGTCAGCGGCATCGTCGATGAAATGATCTATTGTGGCCCGTTGCGCAAATACCATGTGCGCGTCGGGAGCACTGTCCTGATCGTGCGCGAGCATGTCGCCTCGGAACAGCAAACGTTCCGGCTGGGCTCGGAGGTGCGCATCCACTGGCTGCGGTGCGACGTTCGTTTCGTCTCATTATAGGCGCTAGGAAATCCGGATGAAGATGTTTCAGACAGTGGGCCGTATGCCCATCGGCCTTACCGTTCCGGCCTTCACGATCCTTTTCGTCGTCTTCGGCATACCAATCATTCTGCTCTTTTTTACAAGCGTCAATGCACCAGCTTTTTCGCTAGCCAACTATCAGGCGTTTTTCAGTCACCCAGCGAATGTTCGCGTGCTCTTGCAGACGATCGAGATAAGCATCGTCGCCACGGGCATCTGCGTCATCATCGGCTATCCCACGGCCTATCTCATCGTCGCCGCCCCGAAGCACCTGCGCGTGGCGCTCGTCGTGCTCGTCATCATCCCCTACCTGACCAGCGCCTTGGCGCGCACTTATGCATGGATCGTCATTCTAGGCGACCGCGGCTTGATCAACCATATGTTGCTCGACCTCGGGTTAATCTCCAGTCCGCTCCCGCTCATCTACAACCGAACGGCAGTCTATATTGGCATGGTGCACATTATGCTGCCAATGATGATCCTGCCACTTGTCAGCGTCATGATGGGCATCGATAAGTCACTGATGGCGGCGGCACGCAGCATGGGCGCGCGGCCACTCACCGCTTTCTGGCGGGTATTTTTCCAGCTCAGCATGCCGGGCGTGCGCAGCGGCGCGGTGCTGGTCTTTGTGCTCTGCCTCGGCTTCTACATCACTCCGGCGGCTCTCGGGGGGCTGCCGGATGCCATGCTGTCGACCTTCATTGCGTCGCAGGTTTCGACCTCCTTCAATATAGCGCGCATCGCCGCATCGGCCTTCGTCCTCTTGGCGGTGGCGGTGATCATGCTATCCATGTTCGGGCTTGATCTCTCCCATAGGCAGGGCAGCGCGGGGCAGCCGGCGCGTAAGCCTTGGCTGAGCCGACGGTCGCCTTTCGGTGCGCTGAAGCGCTGGGTCAATGAGCTTCTCACTCCCATTAGGGCGAAGCGCTGGATAGATCAGCTCTACCGGGCCGGCGGCGACAGCCACTGGCCGAAGATCGTCGGCACGGTATTCGTCCTACTCGTCATGTTCTACCTGCTGTTTCCCGGGCTCGTGGTCGTCATTATGTCATTTAGCGCCGGGACGTTTCTGGAATTTCCTCCCTCGGGCCTTTCCCTGCAGTGGTACCGCTCCTTCTTCGGCGATCCATCCTGGAGAGACGCTGCCTGGACCAGCATCCAGATCGCCGTTGCCGTGGCCATCCTGTCGACCATTGTGGGCACGCTTGCGGCCTATGGGCTCACCCGCACGACCTTTCCGCGGCTGCGCGGCTTCCTGACCATGCTGATCCTGACGCCGATAACTTTTCCGGTCATCGTCGTCGGTATCGCAACCTATCTCGGGCTGGTCAAACTCGGACTGCTAGGCTCGAACACCGGAATCGTCCTGGGTCATAGCATCGGCGCGATCGGCTATGTCGTCGTGATCGTCTCCGCCACCCTGGCGAATTTTGACAGACGGCTTGAGGACGCGGCCAAGAGCATGCGTGCGGGGCCTTTCCAGACGTTTAGGCGGGTGACGCTGCCGCTGGTTCGGCCGGGCATCATCGGCGGCGCCGTGTTCGCGTTCCTCCACTCCTTCGACGAGGTCGTCATCACGTCCCTCATCGGGGGCCTCTCGATTCGTACCCTGCCGCTGAAGATGTGGGAGAACATACGCCACCAGATCGACCCGACGATTGCCGCAGTGGCAACGCTGCTGATGCTATTGCCTGTGCTCTGGCTAATGGTCCTCTATGTCACGTGGTGGCGATCGAAGCTAAGAGAGCAGCCCGCACTTCTGAACTCCGCGATTTAAACGGTCTCCCCACGGTCGGCGGAGACTCGGCCAGATGGAAGCGCGCAAGCCTGTGGCCTTAATATGCCCGAACAGGCTGACAAGGAGGCTGGCACTAACGCGCGCATGATCGAATGTCATCCGGCCACAGTTGTTGCCGGCGGTCATAGCTTTGGAGACCGATGCTTGAGCCGTTGAGCAGGAGCTGAATGCGATTCGAGATTCAGCCTCTATGTTGGAGGTGCGGAAACGACTTGGTAAACCTGAGACTACGGTGGTTTGGCTGATGCTGCCGGGGCTTTTCGCTTGGCGCAGGTGCCGCACGCCGCATCGCGAGCACCACTCCAACTGAACAACGACAATTGATGCGCGGAGAAGATCATGAATGTGAAGCAGATAGCAATCCCCGGCACCGGAACAATATATCCGAGATCCGAATATGAGAAGCGGCAAGAGCGCGTACTCGAAGCTGTGGAACGCGCTGGCCTTGATGGCCTCATGGTAACCGCCAGAAGCCACCTTCGCTATCTGACTGGCTATTCCGGCCAGGGATCTTATTTCAGGCCGTTCCCGCTCATACTATCAACGGGGCGGGCGCCGACCTTTATCGTCCGGGAGTTCGATGAGGGGAATGTCAGGGCAAATAGCTGTATCGACAAGATAGTGCCCTTCACCGAGGGATATGAGTGGCGCACGGTTTGCGCTGATGTTCTGCGGCGACATGGCCTTGACCATAAGCGAGTCGGGATGGAACTCGATTGCTGGGGCCTAGCCCCGGCGGACGTGACCGCGCTACAAGCGGCCTTGCCCAATGTGAAGATCGTTGATGCGGGCAGGCTGGTCGCGTCAATCGCGGCCGTGAAGGACGAAATCGAAATTACGGCTGTGCGCGAAGCGGCCGCCATGACGGATCTCGCTATCATCACATTCCAGGAATCGCTTCTGGAGGGGGTCACCGAAAGCGAGGTTGCCGCAAAGATCCGCAATCGGGTTTCAACCGCCGGTGGGGAGGACATACAACCCGAACATTTGCATATGGTCTTCGGCGAACGCCTGCGGGTGCCGCATCAGGAGCCGGACAAGTATCCGATCGGGATAAACGAGGGGGCCTTTATCGAAGTCAGCGGGACAAAAAATGACTATGTCGCCCCATTGTGCCGGTCCGCTGTCGTGGGGCGCCATCCCGGGCTCGAAGCGCTGTACGAAATTTCGTCGGAGGCTTTGGACGCGGGTATCGCCATCATGAAACCGGGTGCCACGACCGGCGCCGTGAATGCGGCTATCCGCAGCGTGGTTCAACGATCCACGCACCCGCACGCTCTTCGCAGCAGGACCGGCTACCAAATTGGAGTGTATTGGAACGAACGCGGCAACATCAGCATAGAACCAAGGACTGAAGATATCCTGGACGTCAATATGACGTTCCACCTGCCGATTATTCTCTTCGACGAGAATGGCTATCAGATCGGTTGCAGCGAAAGCGTTTTGATAACGGAGCAGGGGGCTGAAATACTTGGCAAAGTCCCACGAACCATCGATAGAGCCTAGTACTCGAAAACATCACGTGAGGCTAGTCCACAGACCGGCCGCACAGCCCGAACGCTTTAAGCTTAATCCGCTCCGGCAAATGCCGGGACTAAACACGCGCCGAGGAAGGTAAGCGGGCGCCAGTGGCCGTGCGGAGCCAAGACGCGTAGCCGCTTACCCTTGGTCTCAATCTCGGACCGGAGCGTTGGTCATGATCCAGGTTTCGTTTGACGAAGACCAGGCGCTGCGGATCGAGGCCGCTCTGCCAGGAGCAGCCGCATCGTGCCTTTATCGTTGAGCAGATCAATCGGCCAATCAGAGTTCTGAACTGACGCGCTGCATCGACTGAAGGACGAGTTGGCAGCGCGCGGGGTCAAAGCCTCGCACGAGCGGTGTGGCTGTTCCTGCGGCGCGAGGGCCCGAGCTTGGAAAAGCTCTGTTCGCCCTTGAGCAGGCGCGCGCTGATATTGCCCGCAGGTGCTAGCGATGCGAACGGCAACGCGCGGGTGATTGCGGTCGGCTGGTTTTTGGCTTTTACCCTGTCAAAGACACCTGAACTCCCGACGACATGGCCACGCGGCATCTGGAGTATTGGGTCCGGCGCGCTCGACTACGACGAGCCAGATGAGCTGGTCGGACGTGGAGCGGCAGGATCGGACTTGCGGAGATGGAGAGGTCCTCAATGGTGTCATCAGGCACCAAAACGATCGCGCCAAGAACTCTGAACTCGCGACAGAATCGGCATCAGCTCCAACGGGCGCCAATGCTTTTGGCAGGCAATGCCAAAGCATAGAGATTGGCGGCACGCCCATTCGCGATTTCAAGCGGATTCAACATAATCCGGCCCTAGACCATTCTACCGGCTTGCCTCGGCCGTCATCGAACACGGATGCCAACTATCATCTAGATTCTAGATGGTTGCGATATCGTTTCTATGTTTGCCAATTCCGAGGCCGCAACCCAGTAATAGGACAAAGGCTACGACATCAACAGTGTAGGCTGGGATGCCCGTGTCATGGGGTGGTGGAGGTAAGAATGAACACGTACATATCTAGTCGTCGAGTAGTCATGAAGGCAATGCTAGCGATGTCGGCGGCGCCTTGGATGTTGAGCACTAAGGTCTTCGCTTCGTCTTCATGCGACGATCATGTCGTCCGGTTTGGCGGAATCTTGTCCCCCGACACGATGAACCCATTTGCGTCATGGGCCTCCTGGCAGCCATTGGTCTGCACATATGATTTTCTGGTCTGCGTGGATGCCCAGCGCCACCCCGACCGACGAGGATTTGCCAAAGAGTGGTCGGTTGCTGACGACAACCTCACGTGGACCTTTAAGATTTGGCCAGGTATGAAGTGGTCGGACGGCCAGCCTGCCACGGCTAGGGACGCTGCATTTACCTACAACTACCTGCTCGGGTCCATCGGCAAGCCCGACGAACTCAATGTCGGCGAAAACAGCACTGCTGACATGCAGAAAGTCGAGTCCATCACGGCCATCGACGACGAGACGCTTCGAATCGTGACTAAGACCCCCACTCGATGGCCGATTGATAATTTTACTATGATCGTCCCTCAACACATTTGGAAGGACGTCAGCTATGCGGATGCACGCAGCACCTTCCGCAATGATCCGCCGCTGGTGGGAACGGGGCCGTTGATTGTTCAGGAATTTCAGCAGGGCCAGTTCGTCCGCTTCACGCCAAACCCGCACTTCCGTTCGGGCAGGCCATCTACGGCCGGCATGATCATGAGCTTCTTCAATACAGCCGATCCTATTGCTCAAGGTCTGAAGAGCGGCAGCCTCGATTTTGGTATCAGTCTGACGGCGGCGCAGTCGGCTGACCTTTCCAAGAATCCTGCAATCAAAGTCGTGGAAACGCGGTGTGAGCAGGTAAATTATCTTGCCTTTAACACCGCGTCCGGTAAGGGAGCCGGCAGTAGCAAGGCCCTTCAGGACCCGGCGTTTCGTGATGCGATTGGCTACGCAATTGACCAGAAGGCTATTGTCGATCGAGCCTTCCGCGGGCTCGCCGAGCCCGGTGTTGGACTGGTGCCGCCATCCGCAGCTGACTACTACTCTGATCTGAACGACGTTAGGCGCCATTTCGATTTGGCCGAAGCCGGTCGCCGGCTTGATGATGCAGGATATCTAGACTCGAATGGCGACGGAATTCGAGAGGACAAGGACGGAAAAAGATTCCAGCTTGAGCTCATTACTGGCACCGTCTCGGGCAAGCTTGAGATTCCAATGGCGGCCGTGCAGCTTATTGCTGGCTGGCTCGGGCAAATCGGAATTCCCGTATCAGTAACCCAACTCGAAGCCGGCGCGTTGAGCGCCCGTACTGAAACGTCAGCGGATAGCGGCGGCTGGGATCTACTCGTCGCCGCAGCTTGGCCGTCACCTACCCCCGATGATCTGCTGCGTGGATTTAGCAGCGGGGCTCACGCAAACAGAGCGTTCTGGAGTAATGAAAAGTTCGACGCGATCTTGTCGGAGGTCGAGGTCACCTTGGACCTAAAGAAGGGCCAGGAGCTGGTAGATCAGGCCGCACGGCTGGTTTACACCGAAGCGCCTTATATAACGTTGTGTTACCCCTTCTTGCTCGAAGCCTATCGCAAGGATTGCTTTGAGGGATGGGGGGAGGACATATCACTGTGGAGTTATTATCCTTTTGATCGCTTGAGGTCGGCCTAAAGTGGGTCGTGGACAAGGAGGCCGGGCAAGCCGGCATCTCGGGCTTATCCTGATAAGGGCGGCCATGACACTTCTGATGGTGGCGATTCTGAATTTTATCCTATTCAGAGTCATCCCGGGCGATCCTTCGTCGCTTCTGCTTGGTGGGGCACGCATCAGCGTGACCCCTGAGCAGATTGAGGCACAGCGCCAAAGCTGGGGCCTTGACCGGCCGATGTTCCCTGATCAGGTGGTCGACTACTTGTCGGCAACTATGCAAGGTGATCTGGGCTACAGCTTTAAGTTCAGGGGTAGGCGTGTCGCTGACCTGATTTTGGAGCGCTTGCCAGCCACCGTCGCCCTAGTCGGTCTAGCCCAGGTCATCGCCATCCTATGCGGTGTCATGCTTGGCCTTTATGCGGGTTGGCGCAGAGGAGGAGCCATCGACCATATCACCACCGGCACTTCACTGGCGCTCTATTCTACGCCGGCGTTCTGGCTGGGCATGCTCCTGGTTGTGATCTTCAGCACGGCATTGGGTTGGTTGCCGGGCTATGGTGCACATTCGCCTGGCGCTGTCAGCGGTTCCCTTGATTGGTTGCTCGATTACTTGCGGCATCTCGCGCTGCCGGTCGCTGCGGTGGCGCTTGGGCTGATCGGCCAGTACGTTGTAGTCGCACGTGCCGCGATGAGTGACGTTGTCACCGAGGACTACATGGTAACCGCGCGGGCCAAGGGGCTGACCAACGGTCAGATGCTAATGCGTCATGCATTTCGCAATGCAATGCTGCCGGCCGTAACCCTGATTGCCCTTAATCTTGGCTACGTGGTCGCCGGTGCCATCACCGTCGAAGCCGTATTCGCCTGGCCGGGCATCGGAGGGCTGACCGTGGAAGCGCTGAATGCACGCGACTACCCTGTCCTTCAAGGCATATTCCTGTTGCTTGGTGCGTCGATCGTTGTTGCAAACCTCGTAGCCGATCTCGCCTATGGCCTTCTTGACCCGCGAGTCCGCCAATGAGCGAAAGTACAGTTCGATATTCCCCGCGAGGCCGGACGCGAGCGATAAAAAGCTTTCTGTGTCAATTTCTTGGCCACGGCGGTGCTCAGGCGGGCCTCGTATGTCTGGTCTTCTTTCTTGTGCTGGCTGCCGCCCCAAATACCCTTGTGGGACCGCTCCAAACTGCAATCAACGCAACGGGCGATTTCCTCGTTCCCCCATCAGGCGAGCATCTGCTGGGGACGGACGAGGTGGGGCGGGACGTGCTCAATCTGGTCGTCCATGGTGCCCGGATCTCGCTCACGATCGCGCTGCTGGCGACCGTCATCAGCCTCGTCGTCGGCACTTCGGTTGGTATCACCGCTGGCTACTACGGTGGCAGGGTTGACGTATGGCTGATGCGCCTGACGGATTTCTTTTTGGTCATGCCGTCCTTCGTGCTGGCACTGGTCATCACACCCGTGGTGCTCGAGGTGATGGGGCGCGGGGGAGACATCCTAGGCTTTCGTCCTTCTCTTTTCGTGATCATTGTCGTTATCGGAATGACGAGCTGGGCTTTTGTTGCACGGATCGTTCGCAGCCAAACGCTGTCGCTTAAGGAGCGAACATTCGTTGATCGCGCGCGGGTTGTGGGCAGCAGCAATATCGTCATCATGGTAAAGCACATCCTGCCCAACCTGCTGCCGCAAATCGCGGCCAACGGCGCGCTGGTCGTCGCCGGCGCAATCTATGTCGAGACATCGCTCTCGTTCCTCGGGCTAGGCGATCCGTTGCAGCCTTCATGGGGCACTTTGCTTGCGCTCGCTCAACGCGCTGGAGCCGCTAGCGCCGGAGCCTGGTGGGACCTTGGTGCCCCAGGAGTATGCGTCCTTACGGTTTCGCTTAGCTTCGTCCTGATCGGCAATGCCCTCGACGACACCTTTAACCCACGGCGCAGGGTGATCCCATGACAAACTCGTCCCAGGACAACGTACCGCTTCTGGAGGTCGACAGGCTCTCTGTCGATTATGGGCTCAAGGGCGTTTCATCGCGTGCGATCGACCGCGTGAGCTTCGCGCTGCGGGCCGGAGAGGCGGTTGGCCTCGTCGGTGAATCGGGCAGCGGGAAGACTACGACTGCAATGGCGATCGCGAGTCTGCTTTCACCCAACGCGCGGGTCAACGAGGGCGAGGTACGATATCGCGGGAAGCGACTGCCGATCGATGACGATGCGGCGATGCGGCCACATCGTTGGAGTGAAACGTCCGTTGTCTTCCAGGGCGCGATGAATGCGCTTAATCCTGTTCACCGCATCCTCAAACAAATAGCCGAGCCATGCATGCTGAAGCTCGGCATGTCGCGTGGCGAGGCGACCGCGCGGGCAAGAGAACTGCTCGAGCTTGTCGGCATTCCGGCGGATCGCGGAAGCGCCTATCCGCACGAATTGTCGGGGGGTATGCGTCAAAGGGTGATGATTGCCATGGCGCTGGCATGTCGCCCCTCGATCGTCATTGGCGATGAGCCGACCACGGCGCTCGACGTCATCACTCAAGCTCAGATCCTGAAGCTGCTGGGTGAGTTGCGATCGCGACTTAACCTTGCCCTCATTTTGATCACCCACGATCTTTCCGTGGTGGCTGAGGCTTGTGACCGCGTGATGATCATGTACGCGGGTCGCATCGTCGAGGACGGCACTGTCGCCGATATCTTCGCCCAGCCCAAGCACCCCTACACCAGACTGCTGATCGACTCGATCCCGAACCCGGCGAGCGGCAAACGGATTATTCGGCCAATACCCGGCGATCCCCCCAACTTGATGAATCGGCCATCGGGCTGCGCCTTCCATCCGCGTTGCCCGTCGGCCATGGCGGTTTGCGTGACCGAAGTCCCTAGTTTCGATGAGTGCGGACAGGGACGTGTGGCCTGTCACCTTCACCGGTCCTCGCAAGAAGACAAGGTTGCAGTCCATGCCTGACACCGCCGATATACTGCGTCTTGAGAGCATGCAGGTCCATTTTCCTATCCAGGGCGGGCTGTTCGACCGTGTCCTGGGCCGACCTGCGGGCGCCGTACGCGCGGTGGATGGGATTGACCTCAACATCGGACGGGGTGAGATCGTCGCCTTAGTCGGAGAATCGGGAAGCGGTAAGACGACGGTAGGCCGCGTCATTACCAAGCTTGCCCAGCCAACAGGCGGCAGGTTGTTGTTCGAGGGCGAGGATATGACCTCGGTGCGTGGCTCTTCAGCCCTGCGTCCTTACCGGCATCGCGTGCAGATGATCTTCCAGGACGCTTATCAGGCGCTTAACCCGCGGCACACCGTGTTCGATGTCGTGGCGGAGCCATTGCGGTCACTGCGACTGGTCGACAACGCCAGTCAACTCGCCGACCGGGTGAGTGAAGCGCTTGCAGCGGCCGGCCTCAACCCTCCCGGTGATTTCTTCGCCCGCTTCCCGCACGAACTGTCTGGCGGGCAGCGCCAGCGGGTCGTGATTGCTGGAGCGCTTGCCGTCAGGCCGGAGCTCATCGTTGCTGATGAACCTGTCTCGATGCTTGATGTCTCGATACGCGCGCAGATTCTTCAGGTCCTGGTTGACCTGCGCGACAAGCACAATATGGCGCTGCTATTCATCACCCACGATCTTCCGCTCGCCTGGTCGATCGCCGACCGGATAGCAGTCTTGTATCTTGGAAAATTGGTCGAGATCGGCAGCGCCGACGAGATCACATTCAACCCCCGCCATCCGTATACCGTCGCCTTGCGCAACGCGACGCCGCAGATTGGCGGCAACGCAGATCGCGGCAAGCTGCCGGCCCTGCAAGGGGAGGTTCCAAGCGCCGCCCGCGTGCCGAGGGGCTGCAGGTTCCATCCTCGCTGCCCGCTGGCATTCGACCGCTGCCGGGAAGAGGAGCCGCCGGCTATCGAAGTCGGGCCGCAGCACTTGTCAGCGTGCTGGCGAAGTGAATGCTGACGGCTTTGTTGCAACGGCTGAATTAGGATTCAAGGTGATTGGCGACCTGCTGGACAGCCAGCAGGCACACGCCGGTGCCGTCGAAGTAGACGAGCTTGATCCGGTCGGCGCGCTTCGCCCGGAAGACGTAGACCGCGCCGGAGAACGGTTATGTGGCGCGCCACATAATGCAGAGCGTTTTTTAGCTTGGCGTCGCGCAGAAAGGCGGGTGGCGAAAGCGCGCTGAGGTGGATCGCGACGGTGAGCTAAAAACGTGTTGGACTAAGCCGCCGGCACGGGTGGCGGCTATGGGCGTTCAATTGAGGCCATGCCTATGAACAGGCGTGGCGTGCGCGCGGATGCGGTCGTGGCGCGGCTATCGCAAGGGGTCGCGTTGTGCGCCGAAAGCGGCACGGATATGGGTTCGGCAAAGTGAGGACCGGCGTCGCGCCTTGCCCGGCAAAGGCAGCCGGGGGTGACGGCGCGCAGCTTCGCGGGACCGACTCGGTTTCCGGCCGAACGGCTCGTGCGATGCGGTGATTGCGAAAGCGGAGCGGTTCTTTCATGAGGTGTCCCAGTATGGCGGGGGTCCAGTGGCGCCGTCGAAGATACCGACGATGATCATCTGGCCTTGACGATAGGCGGGGCATTGCCTGAGGGAATGACCGGTGAGATCCTCATAGCGCTCGCGGTAATCCCTTTCGGATGAGCCATCCGACGGCTCTGGAACCGGCATGCCGAGCAGGTCGCGGCAGTGGGCGAGCTTTTGCGCGCGGTAGCGATTGCCGAGAAAGCCGTAGTAGCGGATGCGATGGAAGCCCTCGGGCAGGACGTGCACCAAGAAGCGGCGAATGAACTCGTCGGACGCGACGGTCATGACCTTTTGCCGATTGCCGTGCCGATAGTCCTTCCAGCGGAAACGAACAGCGTTGTCCTCGATGTCGACGAGACGGTTGTTGGAGGTGGCGACGCGGTGCGTATAGCGGCCGACATAGTCGAGCACCTGGGCAGGTCCGGCGAAGGGCGGTTTGGCAAAGACGACCCACTCAGCCTTTCGTAGCGGCGCCAAATAGCGCCGGAAGGCGTCGCGCTCGCTCAGGTGCTGCAGGCCAGAGAAAAACTGCAACTGCCCGGCGTCGAAGGCTTTCTCCAGGTGCTCCAGAAACAATCGTCGGAACAGGCGTGAGAGCACCCGGACCGGCAAGAAGAAGCCGGGCTTGCAGGCGATCCACCGACGACCGTCGGCAGACAGGCCGCCGCCGGCGACGACGCAGTGCAGATGCGGATGATGAAGCAGGTTCTGGCCCCAGCTGTGCAGCACGGCGAAGAAGCCGATCTCGGCGCCCAGGTGCTTGGAATCGGCGGCGATGGTGCGCAGGGTCTCGGCGGCGGCACGGAAGAGCAGGCCGTAGACGAGCGCCTTGTTGTGATAGGCGATGGCGGCAATGTCGCCGGGCAGCGTGAAGACGACGTAAAAGTATTGCGTGTCGAGGAGCTCGGCGCGACGGTCCTCCAGCCATTTGCGCGAGCCAGCGATTGGCAGCGGGGCAATGCCTGTCGCGGCAGCTGTTGAAGGCGATGCGCCGGTGGCCGCATTGATCGCATGCTTCGACATGCCCGCCGAGCGCGGCGGTCCGGCACAGTTCGATCGCCGTCATGACGCGGCGCTGGGCGGTCGACAGCGACGCGTCATGCTGCTCGCGATAGGCTTCGCTTAGCGGCGGAAGATATCCGCCACTTCCGGCCCCGAGCGGTCCATCGGCGCGAGCTCAGAAGTACTGAGGCTGGGCGGCCGGCGGCACGGTGGGCGCCGGACGCGGTAAGAGCTCGAAGGGGCTCGATGTGGCGCAGACCTTGTTGGTGGCAATCCGCAGGTAATGGGCGGTGGTCGCGAGGCTGCGGTGACCGAGCAGCAGTTGAATGGTGCGCACGTCGGCGCCGGCCTCCAACAGATGGACGGCGAAGGCGTGCCGCAAACTGTGCGGCGTGACCGGTTTGGACAAGCCGGAGAGGTCGCACGCTTTCGCGCAGGCCTGTCCCACCGCACCCCTGGTGATCGGCTGGCCGGCACGATCGCCGGGGAAGAGCCACGCCTTTGGCCGCCGCAGCTTCCAATAGTCACGCAGGATCTCCAGCAGCTTGGGCGACAGCATCACGTAGCGGTCCTTCTGGCCTTTGCCCTGCTCGACGCGGATGACCATTCTCTGGCTGTCGATGCCCGTGGGCTTTAGCTGAACCGCTTCCGAGATGCGCAAGCCGGCGGCATAGCAAGTGGTCAGGATGCGTGGTGTTTGACGTCGAGGACGCAGCCGAGGAACCGCTGAACTTCCTCGGCACTGAGGATGATCGGCAGCTTCTGCGGCTTCTTGGGAAGCGGCAGGACCTCTTCAGGCGCCCAGTCCCTCTCGAGCGTCACACTGTATAGAAAGCGCAGCGCCGCAATTGCTGGGTGGATCGAACCGGGCGACAGCTTCTTCTCGTTGGTCAGATAAACCTGATAGGTCCGAATGTCCTCGCGCCCGAGCAAGTCCGGCGACTTGCCGAAATGGCGGGCGAACAGCGACACCTGTTGGAGATACGACAGCTGGGTGTTGAGCGCGAAGTTGCGCACCTGCATGTCCTCGCTCATGCGCTGGCGAAGTTGGGTCATCACAAGCTCCTTTGTCCGATGGAGGGGGCTGCAAGCAGCTACCCCCATGCTGACGCAGTCGGAGCTTGTTGTGGACACATCACCAGCGCCACAGACGCGATCAAGTCACGCTGTCGGCACACACTCTCCTTGTCGCTCCGCGACTGCGGAGCGGGTACGGCTTCTTACGCCGGCACGTCTTGTCGAAGGCGGCATTCCTACAGAGGCCACGGTGGCTCATGTTCTGGTGTCGAAGTATGCCGACCACCTTCCCCGGGCAAGGCAGCTTCCTGCTTCGCCCTGTGCATGAGCGGCTGTTCGAGCGGCTGAAGGCTTCAGACAAGCTCTTGGCGGACGAGACCACTGCGACCGAGCTTGGGGCGGAATGGACCTACCCGGCGTCGCCTATCTCTACGCTCCGGACCGCAAGGCCGAACAGCCGATCCGGCATCTTCAGAGCTTTGTCGGAACCCTGCAGGTCGACGGATCGCGGGTTACAAGGCATTGGCCGAACGCAACGCCGTGAGCTTGGCCTTTTGCTGGTCGCATGTGCGTCGCCGCTTCTATGAGCTCGCGCAGTCCGGCCCCGCGCCGATCGCGACGGAGGCGCTCGCCCGCATCGCCCAACTCTACCACGTTGAGAGCGATATCCGCGGTCGTTCCGCCGACGAACGCCGCGCGGTCCGGCAGGAGAGAAGCCGTCCCGTCATCAATGCCCTTGAGCCGTGGCTTAGGCAGCAACTCACTCTTATCAGCCAGAGGACCAAGGCTGGCGGAAGCTATCCGCTATGCGCTCTCGCGCTGGCAAGATCTGACACGATTCCTCGACAACGGTACGATCGAGATCGACTCCAACGTCGTCGAGCGCGCCATGCGCTCTTCGCCGGCTCGGACGGCGGCGCCGAGCACTGGGCAACGATCGCTTCGCTGATCGAAACCTGCTTATGCCGCGCGCGGCATAAGCAGGTTTATGCCGACCGGCGAACTATGCCGAGCGCCTCGTCCGATCATGGCGGTATGATGCGCTTTGCCCGCCGTTTCGACCAAGAACCCGTCGTTGACACTCGGCATAGTTCTCATGCTCAAAGGGCGTTCAGGAGCTCAAGAAGCTGGTCGTTTGGCCGAAATCGTTCCGCCTTTGCGCGTTCGTATGGCTTCAGCTTGGCAAGTGCGGATTCCTTCAGCTCAAGATATGCGTGAATATAGGTCAGCGTCGTTTCCATCGCCTCATGGCCCAGCCATAAGGCGATGACCGAACAATCGATGCCCGCCTGCAGCAGCTGCATGGCAGCGCTGTGCCTCAAAACATGGGGCGACACCCGCTTCGAGCGGAGGGTGACGCAGTGTTCGCGAGCCTTGGCGACATATTTGTTCAGCAGCGCCTGCACGCCGTCGGCGCTCAGTTTTGCCGCCGTGCGTGTTCGGAAAGAGAGCCGTTGCGCCCCGCTTCCTGGGCTCGTTGAGCCAGCCCCGAAGGGCTTGCTGTGCAACCTTGGTGAGCGGCGTACTTCGCTCCTTGCGGCCCTTGCCAAGGCGTCGCACGTGGGCACCGTGCCCCAGCATCACCGAGTCCCGGTCGAGATCGATGATCTCCGAGACCCGCAACCCCGTTTGCGCGGCCAGCAACAGCAGAGTGTAATCACGCCGTCCCAGCCATGTGCTGCGATCCGGACAGGCCAGGATCGCTTCAATCTCGGGCTGGTGAGAAACTGAAGCTGTCGCTTGTCGCATCGCTTGCTCGTGATCGCGAGCACGCGTTGAATCTGGGCGCTATGGGCCGGCTCCTCGAACGATGCATATCTGAAGAAAGACCGAATGGCCGTGAGGCGGAGATTACTGGTCCTTACTGAGGCGGATCGCAGTGTCTCGAGGTCTTCCAGGAATGCGCCGATGAAAGGCGCGTCCAAATCCCGCAGTGTCAACTGTGACGGAGACCTGCCAAGGCGTGTCTGCGCGAATGCAAACAGGAGCCGGAAGGTGTCGCGATAGGAGGCGATGGTGTTGGAGCTTACGCCTTGATGTCGCATGAGCCGATCGGTGAACCACCGCTCGATCAGCACGGCCAGATCATTCGGGGCACTCATGAGCGAGCCTCCCACCGCTTATCCAGCAGTCGCGCGGCATGGGTCATTAGCTCCGGCGCGGCGGATAGATACCAGTAGGTGTCGCGAACATTGGCGTGGCCGAGAAAGGTCGAGAGGACCGGCAGTTCCCGCTCGACATCTTCGCCCGCGCGATACCAGTTGGTCAGGGCCTGGACGGCGAAATGGTGACGAAGATCGTGAACCCGCGGACCATTGCGCTGCCCCCGCTGCCGCAGGCCGATCTACGCGACAGCTGCCAGAACACCCGGTGCACGTATTGGTGCAGCAATCTGCCGTCCTGCTCGGCGACAAAGAAATAGGGGCTACAAGGCGCGACGAGATGCGCGTCGCGTCGCGCGGCATAGTCCGACAGCACGGCGACCGTCGTGGCATGGAGCGGGACCAGCCGCGACTTGCCGAACTTCGTCTCTCGAATGGTGAGGATACCTTGGTCCAGATCGACGTCGTCCCGGCGCAGGTCGAGCGCTTCGAAATGGCGTAGCCCGGCGACCGCTATCAATCCGAACAGACAATGATATGTCCAGCGACGCAGGGCGTTGGCCGGCGGCAGCGACAGTGCCGCCGCCAAAAGCGCCGTGATCTCAGCATCGGTATAGATGTAGGGCTTGGCCCGCCGCGCCGGCGACACAGCGTCTTGAGGTGGCACTTCCGTCAGGGGATCGAAATGAGCGAGGTGCTGAGCGAAGCAGCGCACATCGGTCAGGCGGATGGACCAACTCGGTTGTCGGCCGATCAACGTCACCCACTTCATTGCCAGCCCGTGGTGATGGTCTCGGCGCCGCGAGCCTCCATGAAGGTGACGAAATCCGACAACCGTCGAGCGGGGCCATGATACTTGTATCCCAATCCCTGGCGCATGCCCACATAGCGCTCGAGCGCTGTTCGAAGCCGGCTCATTGGATACCTCCCGGCCAGGGCAGGCTCAGTTCGCGCAGCTTCTCGATGTCGAGCTTGGCATAGATTCCTGTGCTGTCGATGCTCCGGTGACGAAGCAACTGGCCGATCTCGGCAAAGCTGGCCCCCGACCGCAGCAGGTCGGTCGCAAGGCTGTGGCGGAAGAGGTGCGCGCCGTGGTGCGCATAGCCGTGAATACCCGCCCGCTCGAGGGCCTCCTTCGCGATCATCATGATGGCACAGCCTGAGGCAAAGCCGACGTGCGGAGCAAGCATTCGTAGAAATAACCGGCGACACGGTGAAGCCGGTCGCCCATGCCGGATGTAGGCGACGATAGCCGCACCGACGTCGTGGCGTAGCGGCATCATCGCTTGCCGCCGTCCCTTGCCATGGACGAGGACACTGCCCGACTGCCAATCGATATCATCAAGACTGAGCGCGGCAACCTCGCTGGCGCGCAAGCCCAGCTTGGCCAGCGCCATCAAAACCGCATAGTCGCGAAGCCCCATTGCCGTGGTCCGATCGCAGGCGATCGAGAACCACCTGAACCTTCTGTGGTGACAGGAAGGTTGGTAGGCCAGCAAGCCGCCAGCGACGGATCGACGGCACACAATCGGCCAAGGCCACCGAAATGAAGCCCTTCAGATGCAAATAGCGCAGGAAGGCGCGCACCACCCCGCACATCGCCTTGCCGCTGTCGGCGGAGCCATCGAGAGCATGTCGCTCGACATAACCGATGACGATCTCCGGGGTGAGCGCCGCAAACCCATCTGCGCCAGCCGGACAGACCTCCTGCAGAAATCGGCGTGAGAGCAGCTTGTGGCCTTCCACCGTCGAGTCGGCGAGCCCTTTCTCATTCGTGAGGTAAGCCGCGAACACATCAACAATCTGCTCGTACTCCGTGCGCTCAATCGGAAGGGCGGTTGGTATCAAACCGTCTTGCCGTAACGCGGCAAGCAAGCGCCGAAGCGCCGATCGGTCGCCCGAATCGATGCTCCAGTGTTTGGAACGGTGCTCCAGAAACCGCTCGACATGAACTTCGCTCAAATCCCGGAGATCGTGCCCGTTACCGACATGCCAGTCTCTCAGCTCACGAAATCGGCTTAGCGATCGCCAGGTGCATTGCCGACCGAAGCCTTCGTCCGACAATCTGCCCGCATAAACGCGTGCAAACTCGCCATATGGCCCGTGGATCAGCTTCCGATAGAGCGTGCTGCGTTGCAGATAGTCACTTGCGTTCATGTGTCCTCTCCTTCGCGTCAATTGCGACGGAGAGAGCCTAAGCTATGCCGATCCAGCTACCGCTATGTTGAGGAAAGTGTTGGTAAAAACTTGCTCACTCGGCATAGTTCGCCGGTCGGCATAAACATGCAAGCTAAACGGCGTCGAGCCTCACACCTACCTCGCTGACGTGATCGCCCGGATCGTCGCCGGCCATCCACTAAGCCAGATCTGCTGCCTTGGGCCTACAGACCCATGCCGCTCAAAGCCGTGGCCTGAGAACAGCGGTTACCAGAAGGCACGATTTCGGCGAACTTGATTTCAACGATTCAGCGGTCGCGCCAAGAGCGCTAACCATTCGCCGACTTCGACATAGCCCCCGGATCGAACACCGCAGACGATGGAAGGGCCAGGCGACCGGATATCACTGGAATTTGCCGACGAAGAGTCCATCGGATGCAGGATGCCAATGAGATCTCCCTGCTTCACTTCGCCCAACATCGAGCAACGAGGTTCGAAGATACCCGGCAGAGGCGATTTCAGTTCATCGGCTGGGCGCCGCGTATGAAGTGTCTGGCCGGACCTCCGTCGACGGAAGGTCGGATACTCGGCTTTTCCCTCGACGACTCCCAGCGAGATGAGTGCGTTGCGTACTCCAGCGTCGTAGATCGCGAGAGCTTCATCGCCGATAATGCCGCCGCCCAGTTCAACACAGACGAATACCTTACCTTGGTTGTGGGCCGAGATATCAAACATTCCGGGCGTATCTGGATGATCCCAGACCAACGTCATAGGTAATTTGAACGCCTCTGCCATTCTGATTGTCTTGATCATGAGAGCGGGATCTGCAATGGGATGCGTCGTCGTCGATGGTGGAAAGTCCCAGATTGGTCCGAAGCTGTGCAGATCAAATACGGTGTCGGCCATCGGCAACAACAGGCGGGAAACGGCATCCGCGATTCGTTCGGTTAGCGACCCCTCGGCACGGCCCGGAAACACTCGGTTGAGGTTCAATCCATCGATCGGCGTATTGCGACTGAAAGCCTGCACGGCCGGCGGATTGAGAACGGGAACGATGATAATCCTCCCACAGATTTGCGCTTCGGGCAGCCATGCAATAAGCCGTTGCGCAACAAGTGGCCCCTCCAATTCATTGCCGTGACATCCACCAGTGATAAGGAGACGAGGTCCATCACCTTTGTTCAGGCTGAAAACCGGAAGCGAAAGAGCTTCGCAGTCGGCGCCTTTTGGAACAACAAGATGCCCTTTGCTCGTGCCGGGCTTGTCGGGGTCAAACGTAAGATGTGGCGGGTTGCTCATTGTTCAGCCTAGTGTGAGTATTCAGCGACTTGGCGCCGAGTTTACGTTTCTTCGCTCTGCAGTATGCACCAACCTGTCTTCGATTCGCCAATATAATGTCTCGACCCGTGCCGTCGCGTCTTCAGATGGCTGGCCTCGGCGGGTCACGGGAGACTGTGCGCTTACTGCGAAAGAAGGCCACGTCGCTCGATGAAGAGTATGCGGCCCAATTCTCGTAACGCGTCCCGAGTCGTACAACCCCGTCCGGTAGATGGTCGGGATCCGTGAACTCTCCTCCCTTCCGTTTCCCTGCATAGCGTTCTGACCGCCAAGAACTCTGAACGCCTTCGTTTAATAAGAAGGCAGGCATGCAATATCGGTTGCCGATGACCAGGTTCGAACGGCGTGTCCGCTTCGGGGTCTAGCAGGTGTTTGCTCAGCAGCCTGCGGCGAATTCGGCGGCCGGCGCAACGCCGTTTCTAGAATCAAGAATGATCCAGGCTTGCAGATGACGTCGACATGGCCAACGCGTGCTGACCGTCCGCGGCAGATAGTGATGGGCTTGACGCCCCTCGACGGCATCGATGTGCCAGAATGGTGGTGTTTGACAGCCCTTAAGAGAGGGAGCGTCCACAATGAAGTTAACACCGGGTTGGACCTAGTGAAGAATGTGATTCAGGCGCATGGAGCGGATGCGGCGGGCGCCATAGTTATCCGTAAGCAACTGCGACGCGACAAGGTGCTTGCGTTTCTCGCTGGGCAGCCGGCCTGCTTGGTCGCCATGGAGGCCTGTGCTGGGCGCATCACTGGGCGCGCGAGATCGACAAGCTCGGGCACTCCGTTCGTCTGATGCCGCCATCCTATTTGAAGCCTTTCGTAGGCCGCCGATGCCGAGGCTATCTGCGAGGCCGCGCAGCGGCCGACCATGCGCTTTGTCGCCGTGAACAGTGAGGATAAGCAGGCGAGTGCGGGTCCGGGCTCTGCTGGTGCGGCAGCGCACCCAGACGATCAACGCCTTGCGCGGCCATCTCGCAGAATATTGACTGGTCATTGCCCAGCCCCTTCTCACCACCGCCAAGCTGATGGAAACCTGAGTGCGACCTGCCCGAAGCCCGCCTGGCCCTCACCATCTGGTCTATACGCTGAGCTGGAGGAAAGGATCAAGCAGCTCGATGCCGAGATTGCACGCGTGCCGAGAGGATGAAGACGTGGGGCGGGGCAACAATCCCCGGCGTTGGTCCGATAACCGCCCGAGCGATCCGACAGGGTCTCGCCAATATAAATATCCAAACCGAGCTCACTGCAGCGGCGGTGAACCTGAAGCGGACTGCCGCTTTGTTTGACCGATTCCTGGGATTGCTGCTGTTGATGCACGCTCTGAACCTCGTTGACGAGACCCGACGAGGGCATCCGGTAGTTCCGACACCAAGACCACCGCTGTCTCGTGTCGGGCGACATGCACAATTGACCCCCTAACGCACAAAGAACTGACCCCTCTCTTTTGAGAGGACCCATAGATGGCGATCGAGATTTCGGTGACACCTGCATTGTCGAGAACGATGCAGGGAGAGACGATGCTGCAGGCGGAGGAAGTGATGTCGATGGTGCGCCTGCATCAATGTGGCTGGGGCGCGAAGCGGATCGCCAAGGAATTCGGCTGCGCGCGCAATACGGTACGTCGCTACCTTCGCGAGGGTGGTGTCATTACGTATCGAGGCCGGCCGCGCGTGTCGGCGCTCGACGGGCTCGATAACTGGTTGCGGGAACGCTTCTTCCGGCATGAGGGCAACGCGGACGTCATTCGCCAGGAACTGGCGGGTGAACATGGGATCATTATAAGCCTGCGGTCGGTAGAACGCCGGGTGCAGCATTGGCGTCGGGAACTGAAGGCGCAGAAGCGAGCGACGGTGCGCTTCGAGACAGCGCCGGGTCATCAGATGCAGATCGACTTCGGCGACACGCGGGTATGGATCGGCGGCGAGCGGGTGCGGATCCATGTGTTTGTCGGAACGCTTGGCTATTCGCGTCGGATGTATCCGGGCCTCGCAGCGTCAGCGCCAGGCAGACTGGTTCGAAGGAATGGAAGGCGCTTTCCTGCGGTTCGGGGGCGTTCCAGGGGAAGTCCTGATCGACAATGCGAAGGCGCTGGTCGAACACCATGACGCGGTGACGCGCGAGGTGAGATTCAACGCGCGGCTACATGCCTTCGCCCGGTATTGGAGCTTCACGCCGCGGGCCTGTGCTCCCTATCGAGCACGCACGAAAGGAAAGGACGAACGCGGGCTCGGCTACGTCAAGAAGAACGCGATCGCCGGACGCCGGTTCGAGAGCTGGGCAGCGTTCGAGGCGCATCTGGACCGGTGGACGCGCGAGGTTGCCGATCAACGTGAACACGGCACGACCGGTGTCGCGCCGGTGGAACGCTTTGCCGCTGAAGCTCGTGCGCTACGCCCGCTGGCCGGCCGTGCCCCGTTCGGACAGTTGCGGGATCTGGTCCGCAAGGTCCAGGCCGACTGCGCAATCGATCTCGACACGAACAGCTACTCGGTCCCCTGGCGCCTGATTGGCGAGAGCGTCCAGGTCGTCGTTCTGGCCGGCCGCGTGATCATCCGTCATGCGGGCCAGGTCGTCGCAGACCACGCCCTTTGCCGGGGGAGAGGACAACGGATCGTGGATCGGGCGCATTTTGTTGGCGTTGCCGGCTTTGACGGGCCGGTCCGCGCAGATCCCATTGAGATCGCGCCGGCCTTGCTGCGGCCGCTCGCGGAATACGAGGCGGTTGTCGGAGGGGCCTGGTGATGACGACCGTGGATCATGACATGCTCATCGCAACGCTCGATCGACTGAAGCTGACGGCGATCCGCGATCAGCTCGACACGTTGCTGGACGAAGCTGCTCGCTCAAAGATGACGTTACGGGAAGCCCTGAGCTTCCTTGTGTCACGCGAGATCGCCGGCGCGACGAGCGGCGCATCTCCATGTCGAGCAAGATCGCCCAGTTCCCTTTCGTGCGCGAACTGGACGGCTTCGACTACGAGGCGCAGCCTTCACTGGATCAGGAGCAGATCAGGGAACTGGCGACCTGTCGCTGGATCGCGCACGGCGACACGCTTTTGTTCCTCGGCCCACCCGGCACGGGCAAGACGCATCTGGCCGTGGCCCTCGGCCGCGAGGCGATCTGCCAGAATTACAACGTGCAGTTCATCACGGCGGCCACACTGGTGGCGATGTTGGCCAAGGCTCATGCCGACGGCTCGCTCGACAAGCAGTTGACGACCTTGTCACGGCCGAAATTATTGATCATCGACGAACTGGGCTATTTGCCCTTCGAGGCCAACGCCGCCCACCTGTTCTTCCAGCTTGTGTCGCGGCGTTACGAGAAGGGATCGATCCTGATCACCTCCAATCGCTCCGTGGGCGAATGGGGGAGCGTTTTTGGCGATCCCGTTGTGGCCACGGCGATCCTGGACCGCCTGCTACACCACTCCACGGTGATTACCATCCGCGGCGACAGCTACCGTCTCCGCGAAAAGCGCCGGTCCGGCCTTCTGCAGAAAACCCGACCGGCATCCGAAAGCAACGAAACCGCAAACCAATGAAGGGGTCAGTTCCTCGTGTCGGTAAAGGGGTCAATTCCTCGTGTCGCTTGACATCTCGTACCAGGGCACTTGTTTCGGAGACAGAGAGGCTTCGATTGGGCACAAATCATGACGCGCGTATTGCCCAAGTTTGCAGAGCGCGCCCAGATGAGGCGTGCAGCAAAGCAGCGGCTTGACCAATGAATCGGACAGGCCGCGATGAAAGGATAGCGATCGCTGGTAATCCAAATTCTGCGGTTGGACGATCTCAGCCGGGGTTGGCGACAGCGGGACAACAAACGCTCGGCGAGAAAACGTGACGAATCGGCCCGCGCACCTCGCGTACTCGTCGACGCTCTGTTCACTGGCTCTAGCGCCGGCCGTTGCTCCGAAGCTGCTTGCGCCAGTCATAGACATGCCAGCGCGAGACCTAGTGTTTACGCGTAACTTCCGCAACGCGCACCGTGGCTCGGCCTATCCGACGTGTTGTTCTCTTCACGGGATTCAGCAAGTCTCAGGACCGTGCTATCTCGCAAGTCCGTGTTGTCTCGCAAGACCGGCCCCAAAACGCCTCCTACACATCTCTGCAAATGGGTCGTTTTGAACAGCGAGAACATCTCGATCAGCAATAACTCCCAATCACGAGAACATTTCAGCAAGAATGCATCTAGTCATCTACAATACATGGCCATAATAATCGCAAGTAACAATCCACAGTCATTTAACATTTACCGAAAATAAAAGAACAACGTAAATGTTAACTTTTTAAGAAGTTTTCTTAAAGGCGATTTTACGTTAGCCGTATTGACTTAGTGCGCAATTACCGCAATTTTGCTCTGATGTATCTGTGCGCGGTTCTGATTTTGTGGCGTGACCGCTAAGGCCGCATCGCAGTCTACGAGTTAGCTGGAGAGCAGAAGATGTTTCCACTAGTACGGCCTGCAAATGTTATATTTGAGATCAATCTTGAGGCGATCCAAGCAAATTTCCGTACCATCGGGGGTCTCGTTGGGCCGTACGTAAAGGTGGCCGCAGTCGTCAAAAGCGACGCTTACGGGCTTGGCGCTGTAGAGGTTGCAGGGGCGCTAATCGATGCCGGCTGCGAGCTGCTCTTCGTCGCTAATTTAGACGAAGCTTTGCTTCTGAGGTCAAACCAGGTAGATAGGGCTATTGCGGTTTTTTGTGATGAATTTGCGAAATTTCACCAGTACTATCGATCCGAAGGCCTCATACCCGTTGTAAACAATTGCGCTGAATTGGAGGTTATTCGTGCAACGCGGACACAAACATACTTTCTGAACGTGGAAACCGGATTCTCCCGTCTCGGGCTAGCTTTTCCCGACGTGCGTCGCGCGCATGCTGCAGGCATCTTCGACCAGTGTCCGCCCTCGGTCGTACTCAGCCACCTCGCGTGCAGCGAATGCTCTACGGACCCGACTAATGCGTTTCAAAGGAATCGCTTTGAGGCGATCTACGATATGCTTGGGCCCACAATAGGAAGCCTCGCTGCCTCGGCCGGTGTTTGGTTAGGTAAATGCTATCATTTCGACATGGTACGAGTGGGCGCAGCATTGTACGGACTTAACGACGCTGGCATTCAACCCAATCCGCTGATGGCCGTTGCAAGCCTCCGAGCCAAAATACTCGATGTGCGCTATTTGGCCAGCCGGGAGGCTGTTGGCTACGGCGCGACGTTCCGGACAGTTCGACCTAGCCGCATAGCAATCGTCGGGATCGGCTTCAAGCATGGCCTTCCATGGGCCTGCGCAAACAAGATATCCGTTAGACTTGCTGGATATTCGGTCCCTGTAATAGGAACAATATCCATGGAATACACGACGATAGATGTAACAGACGTTCCGGAGGCGCTTTGCGCGCCGGGTGGATTTGTAGAACTGTTAGGTAAAGATTTTACGCCAGACGACTTTGCGGCCGCCGCTGGTCTTAACGCAGCAGAGCTGCTGACTCGCCTCGGTGGCGGCTGCTCAAGACGTTATCTGCCCTCTAAACTTCATCAGCCGAGTTCTAGAACAAGAAGGTCGAATGGGTATCTCGCGTGATGATTTCAACGGCTGTCTCCTCACGCCAGGCTTTCACGGCTATTTGCACCGTCCGCAGGCTTTTGGTCGTGAACCCTGTTTGATCGACGTTCATCAGCCTCTGCAGCACGAGGGCTGCCGGCGGAATTCGCTGCCGTCGATCCCGATTCGGTGCATGATCACAGCCAATTTGCGGGCGACCGCCACTCGGGCTTTCTTGCTGCCTCTCCGGCGCGCCAGGCGCGCGCGCCTTGCGAATCGCTTCAGTCAAAGCTTCCGGTGTTGAGGCAATCTTGCCACGCCACACCACGGCGCCGGCTTCGTCAAGAACGCATACCGATGTAGGGTCGAGGGAAACATCCAGACCAACAAAGTGCTTTATTGTTGTTGGCGCCGACCAGACAGCCCGAAGGTCTGTGGCCAGCGCCGTGATGCCCGTTGCCAACACAGGTGATGGCCTCGGCGTCGCGGCATCATGCGCGGTGATCTTGTTCTCGATCTCACCAACACGGATGAGTGCCTGGTTCCAACCCGCTTCCAGTTCCGCCGCGACCAGCCGGTTCTCGGGATCGCCCGCGTCATATTGCCGGAAGGCCCGGTCGGCAGCGTAGCGGGCAGCCTCAAGATCCCGACTGACGGCGTCCCGGACCTGGTCACGACGATTGGCAGCTTGCGCCTCAGCTTCGGCAGCGGCAGCAATCGCTACCGGCTCCACGACTCGCAGGAGCGCCTCCTCAATCGCATCATCGACGCGCAGTCCGCCAAAGGCGATGCATCGCGGCTCGCCATTGTCGAGCAGACCCCGCCAGCAAGAATAGCGCGCAATGTTGTGCTTGGTGCCCGTGTACCGCACCGTGAGCTTGCGGCCGCAGCGCCGGCAGCGGACAAGCCCGGCGAGCAGAGCGTCCATGCTTGGCGCCCCGTGATGCCGGCTCGTGGGCACGTTGTCGCTCACCATCTTGCGGATCGCTTCCGCCCTTTCCCAGCCGACGTAGCCTTCGTGTGCACCGGGGATCAGCGCCAGCCATTCATCTCGCGCCTTATGGCGGCTGCGCGAGCGAATGGCTGTTGCATCATACCCCGACGCAGCACGAGTCTTACCATAGGCATAGGCGCCGCCGTAGATCGGGTTCTCGATCATTCGGTGGATGGTCGCGTAGCTTGGTCTGCGCCAGACCACATCGCCATTGTTGCGCTTGGCAGGCAAATCCAGCCCATGTTCAAGGAACCAGAGCAGGGCCTGGCGGGCACTACCGAGTTCCGCCACCTTATCAAACACAAGGGTGATGGCCTCCTGCACACGCCGATCAGGTTCCTTCTCAAGTCGATCGCCGACCTTCACGAAGCCGACAGGGGCTGCGACGACGAGTTCGCCGCGGCGGGCCTTCTCGTCGCGAGCCGACAGCGAACGCTGGCGCAGAAGATCGAGTTCATACTCGTTGAGACTGCCCTTCAATCCCAGCAGCAGCCGATCATTGCCCTGACGCGGCGCATAGACTGTCTCCTGGTCGATCAGCACGGTATCGACGACACGACACATCTCGATAAGCTGCTGCCAGTCGCGGCTGTTGCGGGCAAACCGCGACACCTCCCGTGCCGCAACCGCCCCGACCTTGCCGAGACAGACCTCGGCGATCATCCGATCGAAGCCGGCGCGTACCACGCCGCCGGCGGCGGAACGGCCGAGATCGTCATCGATCGTCTCTACGCGAGACCAGCCAAGGACCGTCAGGTGGTCGCGCATCGCATATTGAAGCATACTGCTCTCACGATTGTGCAGGACCTGATGGGCTGACGACTGCCGCACATACAGGATCGCTTTGCGCTCCAGATGATGCGGCCCAATCTTCTCATGCATCATGATCCGCGCCCTCCCGTTTTGCGGCACCCTCGCCGTCGACATGTCCGAGCATCAGGCTGACCATCAGCTTCGTCACTGATCGGCGCGCCTCGGCCGGCAGCGCCTGCCATTGCGGCGTCTGCACTGCGTCGGCGTCGTTCGGCTTCGAGAACAGATCGAACTGGTATGTCGTGGGCTGGCGCGGCATGGACATCTCCCCGATTTGCGTGACATCCCAATGCTGCGCCCATCTCCGGCGATTGCGATGGGGTCCCCGTGTCGTGGAGCAGTTTCGCCAGGGTGCCCAGCGCGGCAAGGTAGACGTGCGGAGCAGTCGTGATGCGCCAGCTCGCGCTGAGGCTCCGATCGAACATCCACCCGGGAACCTCCAGCCAGCGATCCGATACCCGGCCAGAAAGACTACAGCGGAAAACCTCTGCTTCGTTCTTGTCGATCACTTCATGAATATGGACCTGGCGACCCGCCCAAGGATGCCATGGATAGAGAAGCTCGCGCTCCGGCCGGTTCCGTGGGTGTTCCGTCGCCGAGTTGTATAACAGCGTGCGGCCTCATTCGCAGATCGGATGGCGACGCCGAACGAGTTCGCACAGACCTTCAATCCGCGACGGTCGCTCGCGCTGCGCAATGCGAAAAGCTCCGCGCCAGCCCCCGTCGCTCCACCGCCCATCAAGGCAATCAAATGCCGGAAACGAACTCAAAACTGGATAGAAACTGGAGGCAACGTCACGACCTCCGCCACCTCGGGATGGGCCAATACACGCTCGACCGCGGCGCTGGCGGATGATAGATGATCACACGCGCGCCGATACGGGTCTTCTCTCGCAGCTTGAATGAGGGCTGGATGAGATTGCCGTGCAGCCGCACTGCGTCATAGTGACGAACAATCGTCACCGTGGCTTCCGCGCCCACGAACCTACCATAGCCGACCAGGACGAACGATGGCACCGTTCTTCTGCTCGACCCATGCCTGATCATTCTTCCGATAGCACGGGAACGCGTCACTTCCAATCCTCGACTTCTGCACCAGGAGACCACGAGTTCATTCATGAAGGCAAATCATTGTCAAAGTCCACGCCTTGAAGCGGAAAGGGGAACAACGACCTGGCCCGCACGACGGCAGCGATGACAAGACCACTTTCTCGCGTCCGGACCGGCACGCACTCGGTCCAGCCTGTGGCGATATCGGTCAAGACCATCATTTGCACACAGCTGCCGGGAGCAACGAAGCCGCCCTCGACATATCCGGGCGGCGGATCGTTCCAGTCGCCGAAGCTGCGCACCGGAAGCGACCGACGCACCCCAGAACTCAGTCCGGCGCGAGGGCGCTGTCCCCGGCGATACCGCACGAACTTCCGGAAGCAGGCGATCGATCGTCGCAGCACTGATCGTCAGCAGCTTGTCGCCAAATTCGCCATCCAGATCGAGCCGGCCATGCCGCTCAAGAGCCGGCAGCAAAATGGCAATCGAGCAAAGGCGATCGGACGCCTCCACAATGCCACCCGCGCCTCCCAACTTCGGGGCGATAAAGCAGATATTGTCCGGTGGGCGTGGGACCGACGGCGCGAGGTCGCAGCACCCGGATCGCATGTTGCGATTGTGGCCGGTAACTGCGACGAGCTCGTCCAAATCCGTCGTTTGTCGGCCCGGCAGCTCGATCGATATCGCTCGACAATCGCTTCAACCAATTCCAACCTTGTCGCCGCTAACCCGCCCCGCCACCCAGCCTCCGAACCAGGATGACAACAGGGCTTCATCCCGTCGGGACGGCGACCCTCGGTAACAATCAACGTGAGGCAATGCGGGGGGCAGTTTCTCAATTCGCCCGACAGTTAACCAAGAAGTGTCTTCGCTACTGCATTAGACGAACGCATGAAAACGATCACACAGGCAAGCGACGGGCCTCGCGGCGTGCGCTAATAAGCCGACCATACCCAACAGCACGGACGCATCCCATCAGCTACCCCAGGCCCAGGGTTTGGTCGAATCTCGCGACATCCACGCATAGGTGTTCAGCTTGTCTCATTGAAGACCTCTATGTGCGATCTGATACATTGAGGTACAGTATTCCGGCCCGCGCGGCTTGAAACACGTGGCTTCCTTCCTTGGCACGCCAGTTGCTGGAGACTTCATGCAAGGTCCGCGGCTGGCCGTTCCTTCAAGCAAGGCAAGTCGGGCAAATGAACGTGATAGAAGCCAAGTCAGCAAAGGGGAAGCCCATGCGGATAGCAGTCGTCCGGAACCGTGATTTTACTGGCGTAATCAACCGGTTCGGTCAGCCTTATCCAGAGTCCCCGCACCCTTGGCCGCAAAGTGGTGCGACAGCCCATAGGGTGGTGGCGGCACTACAAGACAGTGGTCACGAGACGCTGTTATGTGAAGGCGACAAAGGACTCCTCGACAGGCTCGAACGATTCATGCCATCCGACCCGCAAGGCCGCCCTTCCGGAGCCGTCTTCAACTTGGCAGAGGGGATTCAGGGCGAGTACCGTTTCACCCACGTCCCAGCCATGCTTGAGATGGCGGGCGTTCCATACACTGGGTCGAGCCCACTCGGACACGGGCTGACGGACGACAAGGTCATCAGTAAGACACTCATGCGCAGCTGCGGCGTGCCCACGCCAAATTTTTGTGTCATGCGCGACAGCACCGAGAGTGCCGGCAATCTCCGATTCCCAGTGGTAGTCAAGCCGCGTCACGAGGACAACAGCTTTGGTTTGCAACTCGTACATGAGCCCGGTCAACTGAGGCAAGCAGTGGAATTGATTGTCACGGAATATGCGCAGGATGCGCTCGTGGAAGAATACATCGACGGGCGAGAAATCCATGTCGCGCTACTGGGAAACGGGCAACCCGAGGTGTTGCCCTTCGCTGAGATCGACTTCGGTGAACGCGAGATTGGCCTTTTGACCTGGGAAGCGAAACACCTCCCGGCCGAGCAGCCTACGACGATTTGCCCGACGCAAATTGAGAGCAGCCTCGCGATTTTGCTGCGGAACATTTCGGTTGCGACCTTCCGTGCCTGCCAATGCCGAGATTATGCCCGCCTCGACATCCGGATCGACCGCTCCGGCCGACCTTTCGTATTGGAGATCAACTCAATGCCAGGGCTCAGTATGAGCTCCGAATTTGTCCTAGCCGGGATCGCTGCTGGACACAGCTACTCGAGCTTGATCAATCGCATCCTCGACGTCGCCCACACGCGATATTTCGGAGTCGGCATTGCCTAAGCTGAGGGTTCAGCATCAGAGGCAAAAAAGACGGAGCTGACAGTTCAGCGGGCCTGCCAGTTTCCAGTCCGCAAGAACCCGAGAAACTGCGGCGACAGCATGACCGTGAGATCCTTTGGCGGCCTTGCAGTGGAGGCGTAGGTCACCATCCGATCGCTGTCGACATCCGCCGCCTTGAGACTCACCGCCTCCGAGCGCGCAACCCCGCGCCATAGGGCGGTGGTCAGCGCAGTGCGCGACTTCAATAAGGGCACCGTTGCCCACAAAGCGCACTACATTGTCGGTGCTCAGGATCGTCGGCAACTTGCGGAGGCTTGCGCGCATAGACCGGATCTCGCGTGGTCCAGCGTCAGCGCTACTGAATGTCTTCTCGACTCGGCGCAGAAGAAAGCCACGCACGGAACGTCTGGCTCAGCGCCGGCCAGGAAAGGCCCTGCGACGTTAGAAGCGCGAAAAATGTTTTGGCCACGGTGCTGAATGGCAAGAGCTTGGCGAGGGGCTGGGCATGCGAATCCGCCAAAGCCAATGGGCGCTTCGCATCGGCAAGAAAGATGACTGTTGAAGTTGGCCCCACATTGATTGCGTTAGGCGATGTCGGCCTCCTCGCTAGCGAGCTCCTTCATCTGGAAAACAGATGGTACCGCCTCCGACTTTATATTGGCGGCGGGGCTGGCAGGTGACGCATAGTGAGCCAGCCTACAATTGCGTCTTGAACAAACCGAGCGAAACGAAGTGCAGATCAAAGACGTCCTCCTTGCGTCTGGCAACGGCGCATTCTTCTATGACGATCAAGCTGCCATTAGGTCCGGCGCAACCCAGGACGGCTTCATCTATGTCGGCGAACCGATAACGCCTGGGTTCACGTCGCTTCGCATTCCGGCATCTTCGCTGAGCGTCGGGCTTGTTCTCACGGACGACACCGTTGTTTGGGGCGACATGATGGGCGTTCAGTACTCTGGTGCTGGCGGACGCGATCCTGTGTTTGAAACTAATCAAATCTCGGATTTGACGTCGCGCGTCGTGGCACCACGGCTTCTCGATGTCGATGCGTCTCTTTATCTTGATGCCTGCGCGAAGGTTTTCGAGCCATTCGAACAGCAGCGGCTATCACTCGCGATTGAGTACGGCGTCAGCCAGGCGCTGCTTCGAGCCGCGGCCTACCTCCAGCGCGCCACAATGGCAGAGGTTGTATGCGCTGAATTCAACTTACCGCTGCCGACGCGCCGGGTCCCGATTTACTGCCAGAGCGGCGATGCTCGCGAAGTCAATGTCGACAAGATGATTTTGAAGGCGGTGGATGTGCTTCCCCACGGTCTGATCAACTCACGGCAGAAATTCGGCGTAGACGGTCAGACCTTCATGGAGTTCGTGAAGTGGGTCGCGAAGCGTACGCGCGAGATCGGCCGTCCCGGGTATAATCCCGTGCTGCATTTCGATGTCTATGGCTGGATCGGTCAAGAAATCGGCCTGGAGCCGCAACGGATCGCCGATTTTATCTGCAGGGTTGTCGATACCGTTCCGGGTTTTACGATCAACATCGAGTCCCCGGCGGACTTTGGTTCGACGCAAGCTCAAATTGAGAACTACGCCGAGATCGTATCCATTTTGGACAGCCGAGGTTCCACTGCTCGAATTGTCGTCGATGAGAGGTGCAACACGCTTGAGGATATTCGGCTCTTTGCCGAAGCGAGAGCCGCGCATCTCATTCAAATCAAGACGCCCGATGTTGGCTCATTGGCTGACACGGCACATGCCGTGCTCCTGTGCAAGGAGAACAAGGTAGGCGCGTACGTTGGAGGAAGCTGTACCGAGACAGATCTCTCTGCCCAAGCTTCTGTCCACATATCGGTGGCGACCCAGGCAGACATGATGCTCGCAAAGCCCGGGATGGGTGTCGACGAGGCATTTTCCATCGTTGGGAACGAACAGAACCGGTTGCTCGCCATCCTGAACCGTCGAGCAAGTAAAAATGTTAGTTGAAAAGGGGCGGTGTGTCGGCAATGCAGAATAGCCTTGAGGGGATCACCGTCGTTGCGGTGGAGCAGGCCGTGGCAGCGCCTTATGCGTCATCTCGCCTTGCGGATGCCGGCGCCCGAGTGATCAAGATTGAACGGCCGGAAGGTGACTTTGCCCGAAGCTACGACAAGTTGGTTCGGGGGCAGAGCGCTTACTTCGTCTGGCTCAACCGGGGCAAGGAGTCGGTTTGTCTAGACCTGAGGTTGGAGGCGGACCGCGAGGTTCTCGACACACTCGTTGCTAGTGCAGACGTCTATATCCAAAATCTGAAACCGGGCAGCATCGAAAAACTGGGTTTCGCGTCTGGGGATCTCCGTCGACGTTTTCCGCGGCTGATCACCTGCGACATCTCTGGATTCGGGAACACAGGGCCGTATTCGCATTTGAAGGCTTATGACCTCATCGTCCAGGCCGAAACAGGTCTATGCGCGATCACCGGCAACCAACAAGGGCCTGCGCGTGTAGGGGTTTCGGTTTGCGACATTTCGGCGGGCATGACAGCACATAGCGCCATTCTTCAGGCCCTCTATCACCGCGAAGTCACCGGTGAAGGCACCAGCATCCAGGTGTCTCTGTTCGATGCCGTCGCCGACTGGATGAATGTTCCGGTTTTGCAAAACGACTACAGCGGCTACCACACGGCACGCGCCGGCGTGAAACACCCGTCGCTCGCGCCGTATGGCGCCTATCGGTGCGCCGACGGCAAAGACGTCATCTTTTCTGTTCAGAACGACCGTGAATGGGTAAATTTTTGCGAGAAATTTCTTAGGCAGCCGGAGCTCACACGCACTCCCGGTTTTGCTGACAACATGGAGCGCCTCGGTCACCGCGCGGAACTTGATGAGATCATTGAACGGCGGTTTTCCGAATTGTCCTGCCACGAAGCAATGCAGGAGCTTGAGGCGGCCGGTTTGGCGTATGGTCGCCTGAATGAAGTCGCGGATATTTCAAATCATCCTCACGTTCGGAGGGTTGGGGTTGGCACACCGAAAGGAATTGTAGATACAATAGCGCCAGCAGCGATCTTCAACTCTGAGCGCTCCTCGCTGCGTCCAGTTCCGGCTCTAGGCGCTCATACCCAGGCTGTCCGCGAGGAGGTTCGAGGGCTTTTGCGCGAAAGAGCCGCGTCAGCGTGAGCGCGCGTTTGAGTAAGGTGAGTCTGCTCGCGGTATATGAAGAGCCTGTCTATCTCGGATCATCTCAGCGCATCGGCCATCCAGCAAGCCCATCGCCGTCACGCTCGCTAACATTGATCACAGGGGCGACTCCATGATCAAGGACACCTTTCCGGCCGTTGAAGGCGCGATGTCTGTACCACGCTGGAGATCCCTGCTCTTTGTACCCGCTCACGTCCCGCTCTTTGTGGAGGCTGCCCATGAGCGCGGGGCAGATGGCGTCATACTCGACCTCGAGGACTCCGTTCCCCAGGATCAGAAGGGAACGGCACGGCGGCAGCTTCCTGAATGCGTTGCAAAGGTAGGCCGGAAGAACGCATCTGTTTTGGTCCGCGTGAATCATGGTTTGCGCGCTTTGGCGGCCGATCTCGATGCAGCGGTGATGGCAGGTGTTAACGCACTGGTTCTCCCGAAGACGGAATCGGCGGAGTGGGTATTAGAGGTCGCGAATGCGGTTTCGGAACTTGAACGGGAAAGAAATCTTCCGCCGGGAGGCATCCGGTTCCTTGCCCAGATCGAGACCCCAGGCGCCTTGCAAAGACTCGCGGCCATTGCGTCGGCGCATCCAAGGATGGTCGCAATGGCGCTTGGTCCTGAAGACTTCAGTGCCGCTGTCGGCGGTGCCCCGGAATTTGATCTGCTCCTGGCCCCGAACCTTGCCGTGCTGTTCGCTGCCCGCGCGGCCGGATTGCTCCCTTTGGGCTTTATTGGAAGCGTTGGCGAGTTCTCGGACACCCATAGACTTCGTGAAACCGCGGCGCATGCGCGGCGGCTTGGCTTTGCCGGAGCTTTGGCGATCCACCCGGCACAAGTGGCCATCTTCAATGAGGCCTTCTCGCCGAGCGCACAGGAGATCGAGTGGGCCCGTCGTGTTCTCGCGGCGGAAAAAGATGCGGCAGGGCAGGGCCGAGGCGCTTTCGCCTTGGATGGAAAGATGATCGATCCACCGGTGATCCGAAGGGCCCAAGAAATTACCGCCTGGGGTCCGGAACCGACTTGGGTGTTTGAGCCTTCTGCGGCTGGTTTAGAGCAGACTTAGTGCGCCCTGGCACAATTATTGCTGTCGCGCCATCGCATTTCGAGATAGATTACATAAATTGGAGTTCGCCCTCGGAAGAGTACCCGTGGAAATCAGGCAGTTAAGATACTTCGTTGGCGTGGTCGAAGCAGGCAGTTTCACCAAGGCCGCTGGCTTTCTGAATGTCGCCCAGAGTGCGCTGAGTCTGCATGTGCGCCAATTGGAGGAAGGCTTCGGCACTCAGCTGCTGATACGCGACAGGACCGGCGTGAGCGTGACGGCGTCAGGAGCCAAACTGCTCGAGCGGGCGCGGGCAATTCTCAAAGAAATTCGACTTACCGAGGTGGAATTGACCAACACAGCCGCTTCCCCTGCCGGGGAGGTGACTATTGGCATTCCGTCTGGAGCTGCTCGCGTCCTGAGCGGTCCGCTGCTTGAGGCGGTGAGACACGAACTGCCCAAGGTGTCCCTCAAGATGGTCGAGGGTATGACGGGACCGCTAGAGGAATGGATGGCGGCTGGACGCTTCAATCTGGCGGTTCTGTACCGCACAGCAGACAGTGTGGGGCGAATGACGGTGCTAGCGCGCGAAGACCTTTGTCTGGTGGTTCCGTCCGGCGAGCCACCGTTTGAAGATGCGATATCTCTGGCCGACCTGCATGCATTCCCCCTGGCGGTTCCCATGCGCAACAACAATGTCAGGCGTTCGGTGGCTGATGTCGTCGCACAACACGGTTGCGCGCTGGACGTCAGGTTTGAAGTGGACTCCCTCTCAACGATCATCAACATGGTCGTAGAGGGAAAAGCGCATTCTATTCTCGCCCCGTCTGCGGTTCAGAAAGAAGCCTCCCAAGGGCTGGTCCGGACTGTCAAGATCGTCGATCCGGTGATTACTCGGTCCGTGGTGCTCGCTGTAAATCCCAAAGATGAGCGTTCTGCGGCCGTTTCTGCGGTCCGCAAGCTCATTCCGAAGGTCGCCAGAAAATTGATTGAAATCGGGGACTGGGCGGCGGTGGCGCCTGAGGCGACCTGACAAACTAACCTGTAAAGCTGGGCATGATCTTTTGCGGCCATTGGGACCAGCCCGATCTGGATTCCAGATGGATTTCGGCAATATTCGATATTTGACCCGCCGCGACCATCGCGATGAAACTGGCTCAAGCGAGTTCAGCAGTTTCGATATCGAAACTGCGCTCGTATGCAAGAATTCAGTCAAGTGGAGCCCGCGATGTCCGACGCCAAGAGTTACGAGCTCTTCATTAATGGCAAATGGCGAGCCGGTGGTAGCCGAGCCACTTTGCCGGTGATCAACCCGGCGACGGAGAAGGTATTTGCCTCAGTGGCCTCGGCTACGGTTTCAGACTTGGATGAAGCTCTTGCTTCGGCAGAACGCAGCCGCAAGGCGTGGTCCTCACGACCCGCCAAAGAGCGTGGCGAGATACTCGTCTCTGCCGCCAGCATTCTGGCAGAGAAAGCTGGCGCCGCAGCCAGGGACCTGTCGTCCGAACAGGGAAAGACGATTGCCGAAGCAACAGGAGAGTACGCGCGCGCAGTCGAAACGCTGGAATGGAATGGCCGGCATGCCGATGAGTTGTCGACCCCGATTCCGTTGGGTCCGAACAGGATGATCGTCCCGGAGGCCCTCGGTGTCGTCGCTGCCTTTACGCCGTGGAACTATCCAGCCGTTCTCATCGCCCGCAAGCTCGCCCCCGCGCTGGCGGCAGGCTGCCCGGTGATCCTCAAAGGGGCCGAAGAGACGCCAAGCGTGGCTGTCCATATCGTGGAATCTTTGCGTCAAGCAGGGATACCGGAAGGCGTGGTCAACCTGGTGTTCGGTGTTCCTGTGCATATATCACGGCATCTGCTCAGTTCGCCAATTGTCAAAGTCTTGACGTTCACGGGGTCGACCGCTGTTGGGAAACAGCTGGCCACACTGGCCGCGAATAATCTGCAGCGCTGCATCCTTGAGCTCGGTGGACATTCCCCGGTTATTGTGTGCGAAGATGCCGACCTGGCAACGGCGATACCGGCTATTTCGGAATACAAATTCGAGTGCGCGGGCCAGAGTTGTAATGCGCCCAGCAGGATTCTTGTCGCCCGATCCCGCTATGAGGAATTCCTGTTCCGGATGACGGAGGCGGTCCGAAAAATCAGGATCGGTCCACCGGATGACCCTGCAACGCAGATGGGTCCCATGGCAAACGCGCGGCGAATCGAGGCCATGCAACGCCTGACCAAAGATGCGGTAGAGGGCGGCGCCCAAATCGAGACCGGTGGCACCCCCCTTGACCGACCGGGGTTTTACTGGCCGCCAACCATCCTGACTGGCGTACCGAAGGAAGCGAGAGTACTTCATGAAGAGCCGTTCGGACCAATTCTCAGCGTGGCTCCTTTCGATACGATCGAAGAGGCGATCGATGAAGCCAACGCCACGGAGTACGGTCTGGCCGCCTACTTGTTTACTGGCGCGGCCGATACGCAACAGAGGCTTGTGGGCGGTCTTTCTGCGGGCGCTGTTAGTGTGAATTACCTGAAAGGGGTTTCCGCTGATGCCCCTTATGGAGGAGTCAAGCAAAGCGGCTATGGATATGAAGGCGGCGAGCAGGGGGTGCGAAGCTTCCAGATTCTGAAAATGGTCAATGGCCTCGGTTCATTTGGATAAAATCCGGTGGGAAACAGAACACGGACCATGGCCGGTAGCGACATCACAAGGAGCGTCGCCGACGCCCTTCAGTACATCTCGTACTATCATCCTCCAGATTATATCCGGTCTCTTTCTCACGCATACACGCGAGAACAGAGCCCGTCGGCGAAGAATGCCATAGGTCAGATTCTGCTGAACTCCCGCATGGCGGCCTTTGGGCGGCGCCCGATTTGTCAGGACACCGGACTTGTGGTTGTCTTCGCAAAGGTCGGCATGGATGCCCGCATTAAGTCAACGGCCAGTTTCGCTGATCTTGTGAATGAGGGCGTACGTCAAGCCTATCTCGATCCGGACAATCCCCTTCGGGCATCGATCGTTGCGGATCCCCTCGCTAGACGGGTCAACACCCGAGACAACACGCCGGCAGTTGTCCATGTCGACCTGGTGCAAGGTAACCAGATTGAGATCACCATCGCCGCGAAAGGCGGCGGGTCGGAGAACAAGGCACGTTTTACCACCCTCAATCCCACCGCCTCCGTTTCCGACTGGGTGGTCAATACCGTTTCGACCCTTGGCAGCGGGTGGTGTCCACCTGGACTGATCTCTGTCGGCATCGGTGGTAGCGCTGAAAAGGCGATGCTGCTGGCCAAGGAGGCCATGAACGAGCCCATCGATATGGCGGAACTGATCGCAAGGGGGGCGTCAAGCGCAGAGGAGGGGCTGCGGATTGAGCTTTATGAGCGGATCAACGCGCTTGGTATCGGCGCCCAAGGCCTTGGTGGTCTGACGACAGTCGTTGACGTCAAGGTTGCGACCTATCCTACTCATGCAGCGTCCAAGCCCGTGGCGCTCATCCCGCAATGCGCCGCCAACCGGCACCTGAAGTTTACTTTGGACGGGTCTGGACCCATCAGCCTCCAGCCGCCCGATTTGCGCGAATGGCCCGACATCGAAGCCGACGAATTGAACCCAGCCGGCGTCCGGCGGGTCAATTTAGATACGCTGACGAAGGAAGAGACGGCATCGTGGCGCTGCGGTGAAACGCTCCTGCTGTCTGGAAAGATGCTGACGGGCCGTGACGCTGCCCACAAACGAATGGTCGAACTGATCGATGCCGGCAAGCCGCTTCCAGTCGATCTGCGGGGACGCGTGATCTACTACGTCGGTCCCGTCCGGGCAGCGAGAAATGAGATCGTTGGACCCGCCGGTCCAACAACCTCCAGCCGCTTGGACGATTTTACGGACAAGGTGCTCGCCGAAACCGGCCTTTTCGCGATGGTGGGCAAAGCGGAGAGGGGACCGGCGGCCATCGCCTCGATTGTAAGACACAAAACGCCATACCTTGCTGCAGTGGGTGGCGCTGCGTACCTGATCTCAAAATCGATTAAGGCGGCGCGGATCGTTGCCTTTGAAGACCTGGGCATGGAAGCCATCTATGAATTCGATGTGCAGGACATGCCTGTTATCATGGCCGTCGATGTTGAGGGAAACTCCATTCACAATTCCGGGCCTCTTGAGTGGCGTAAGCGTATGGCGGCCGACAGCATCGCACGCAACATCGGCGTTTGAGTCTTTCCGTTGGGCGATTTCGGCCAGACTCCAGCGTCAAATTGCCGTGAGACGAGCGGCATTTGCGGTGCCTTGCGCCTCGGCGAGCCGGACGAGCAAGGCCTTCAATTCACCCCAATAGCTGAATGTGCCACTGAATACTGCATTGAGTATGCCGTCCACGCGATCGAGGCTCGAATGCCGTCGCACGTCTATCAAGTACGGCAGCGGAGATTCAAGAAAATGGGGTATCTATTTATTAGGAGGTCTTCGCCGCCGCCGACTAATCTCTCCAGCGGCATCATTGCCCCGTTAGGCGTCGGGGCGATAGCCAAAGTACTTCTGCAGCTTTTCTCAGCGGATCGCTCTCCCTCAGCTGATTGTCGTACCCCATTCTGGCACATCTCGGACCGAGAACGGATGCGTTCCACTACTACATTCGGTCATTCAAGATGGATAGAATTGATCGGCGCACAAGGCGCTGTCATCGCTGCTTGAGAGCAACAGGTTATGAAGTCGAAACCCGACCCCGTGCAACTCGACAGTTGGGACGTCCGGATTCTCTCCGAGATTCAGGCAGACGGTCGGATTTCAAAAAGTGAGCTTGCAAAACGAGTTCATCTTTCGGCGTCGGCCTGTTCGGAGCGGCTCCGAGCACTCAAGGCCGCAGGGATTATTGAGGGATTCTATGCGCGACTGAGTCCTGCCCTCATTGGCGGCATGATCTTTGTGATGGTAGAAGTCGTGCTGGATCGCCATCGTCTTGAGGACCAACGACACTTCGAAACTGCAATCCAAGAGATCCCGGAAATCCTGGACTGCTGGGCAATTGGGGGGCGCGTCGATTATCTGATGCGGGTCGCATCTCCTTCTATGGCCGCCTATCAGGATTTCATGGAGGGACTGCTGCAGGCAGGCTTGGGCATTGATCAATACTATAGCCTTGTCGTCACGAAACCAGTGAAGTCCAATTCACCGATACCTTTGTCCGCACTGAGGCAACGGTGAAACCGAAAGTTTAAGTTTCAACGGCGTTTGGCGCGGATCCCGTAGATTCGTCGGCAAAAGGCGCCCATTCCGACGAAACTCAAGGGACATTTGCGGTATACTAATTGCTGGAAAAAGGTGGCCGAGCGCTATCCGCCAGTTGATGGCGAGGAAGGACGATGCGCTTGAGCAATCTGGAACCGATCATTCCAGGAGACGGATCGAAGCAGCCATCGGACGCACTTGCCCAGCACGGTTACGGCGAGAAGTCAAACCGGATCGTGCCTGGTTGAGGAGGCGTCCATATCTAAGATGCGAAGTGCCGAAAAATGCCTCTACCGCTACTTCAAGGGGGGAACTTTCGCCCTGGATTGGCGATCAGTGGCGATTGAGCTTAGTCGCGGTCAGCGCATCCGTGTAGGGGGCGAAATCTACAGCGAGGGTTTGGCAAGCCGACGGATAGCGGGAGTGCAAGCTGGCCCGCTCGGCCTTGACGACCAACCGGGCCCTCGACGCCTGCGGACATTCGGAGATCGCTCCATCGCGTTTTTACGTCCTAAGTTCGTTGCTGATCGAGATTAGGAGATCGTCTGTCCTGTTTGACATTGCTGGTCTCCGCAGCCTTCTAAGTGAGGAGCATGGCTGTGCCGGGGGCGCGTAGGTGGGTGACAAGGCCGGTCACTCCTGCCAGCCGACGTGGTCTTTGAGAAGGTGGAGGTTGCGCTACCCGGCTGGAGAGCATGGTGCCAGTTTTCACAAGACAAGGGTCGCTTAATCGAATGGGCGTCAAGTTCATAGATTGCGAACAGATCATGGGGGGATTTGAATAGTGCTACTGACCGAGGCAGAGCTGAAAAGAGTTGCGAATGCCAGTCGAGGACATAGAGCCGCATCGATCGTTCTAAAGGAAGAGACGGCCGCAGCTACAGCCAGATCGTCATTCGACGTTTTTCTGTCACATTCTTTCAAGGACGCAGAGATCATTCTCGGTGTGAAGCGAATTTTCGAGGAGCTTGGGTTCACTGCTTACGTAGATTGGGTCGAAGATTCACAACTGGACCGCACAAAGGTCTCCTCGGCCACCGCCGAGTTGCTGCGAACCCGTATGAGGCAGTCAAAGACGCTTATCTATGTGCATTCAAACAATTCTCCAGGATCCAGATGGATGCCTTGGGAGCTTGGCTTTTTCGATGGGTTTCGGACCGCGGTAGCGGTTCTGCCCGTGGCAAAAAATTCTTCGGAAACATTCTCCGGGCAAGAATTTTTGGGCCTATACCCTTACATTGATGGGACAGGACCTGCATTCCTGTTTATGAACAGAGGGACCGCGCCTCGCTCAAGAATAGGCTCTGTAAGCTCGACTGCTAACCTCACGTTTGCCAAATCCTGGCTTAAAGAATTTACCGCCACAAAATAGACTGGTGTGCTTCAAAAATGAAATATCCTGGACTCTATAATAGCGCCGACGTGGCATCCAACGAGCAGCAGGCGACGTTTCTGCGCCTGATCCGGGCAGAGTACGTTCTTCTTTTTTTAGCGTCGGTGCTCTCTTTGGACTTGTCGTCATCAAAAGCCTATTTCGGTGTCTATGCTGCGGTATTTCTTTGCTCAATGGGAGTCCTCATTTTCCGGTCGGTCACAAAGCCCGAGCAGGTCTGGTATCAGGCTCGAGCTCTGGCAGAGTCGGTGAAGACATTGACTTGGCGCTTCGCGATGCGAGCACAGCCGTTCGATGACGCGCGCGCGGCTGACGCCAGAGCTGATTTTCGAAAGCTCATGGAAGATATCCTTGATAGCAATCGTCACCTTGGTAGCGCGTTGAGCGGCACCGATTCAGCATCGCCCCAAACAACGGACGAGATGATGTCGATAAGGGACTCCCCGCGAAAAGAACGAAAAGACCTATATCTGCAGAGACGAATCTGCGACCAACGGAAGTGGTACGAGAAGAAGGCGCGCTCGAACAAGAGGTCCGCGAAAGTCTGGATGGGCCTTGGTATTTTTGCATACGCTCTGGGATTCTCGTTCATCGTAGTACGCATCGCTGACCCCGCGATGCCAGGCTGGCCGACCGAGCCGCTAATTGTCATCGCCGCCTCCCTTATCGGGTGGACCCAGATCAAGAAATTTAACGAATTGGCATCGGCTTACACGTTGACAGCTCACGAGATCGGCTTGACTGCCGACCTTATTACGGACGCCAACTCGGATGAGGCATTCTCCGCCGCGGTGAACGAAGCCGAACTGGCTTTCTCACGGGAGCACACCCAGTGGGTTGCTCGTCAAAACAACTAAGAGACAACAATGGCATACAGCGATCCGACCTATGTAATATTTGACGGCGATGAAGACGCTTGGGCATACCGCTTTATGAAAGGGTGGAACGCCAGCGAGAATGTGAGTTTTGAATTCGCGAACGCTCACGATCTGGACAATATGACGGGCCGAGCACAGGACGAAGATTATGTTAAACGCAATCTTCGCAACAGAATGAATGGATCGAGCCAGGTACTTGTCCTGATCGGTGAGAAGACGAAAAACCTTTTTCGCTTCGTGCGCTGGGAAATGGAATTGGCTCTTGATCTAGGTCTGCCGATAATCGCAGCAAACCTTAACGGCTCGCGGCAACAAGATGTGAGCTGTCCGCCTATCATCAGGGACAAATGTGTTGTGCACGTGCCGTTCAAGATGAAGGCCATCAAGCACGCGCTAGCCAATTGGCCGAGCGAATTTCATCGGCTTTCAAACGCTCAGCGTGGCGATGGCGCCAGGAGCTATGGCGAAAGCACCTATCGCGATCTCGGCTTATAATCGCCCACCTAAAAGCACTTAGCCGCCAAAACATCCTCGCCATCCGCTGGCGGCGACTAGCCTTAGCAACGACCGCCAGCCTGTTCCGAGCTTGCCGAGCGATGATAAGAAGACGTCCGATTTGCTGAGTTTGGCAGAAAGCTGCAGGTCATGTGCAACCTATTTGAGGAGCCCCGCTCGAAGCGTCGGATCGTCAGGCACGATCACGTCGCGCGAGGGCGCTGGTTTCGCGAGGAAAAGGAGCGGCTGTTCGACGTTGAGGCTTGATCCAGCGTTTCGAGACTGCACGAGCGGCGAGCATTGATGGAGGCAGCTTTTCAGGCCGCGCAATTCTGTCGGCTGCCCCCTCCTGCGAGCCGCAGCTCGGCTCGCCCTGCGCTGCAACCACGAATCTGCGATCGCAAGAAAGGCAACACGCTGACCGATAGAACTTGGCGGCGCTGGTCGGCTGCGAATCAAGATGTCGATGGCAAGGAGCTCTCGCCGCGCGTCTTTGCCGGGCCGAACCTTCTGGCTCTCGTCCAGCCGCTTGTTGATGGCCGAGATCGACGAGGCCGAGAACTCATGGCCGCACAGCTCTTCGGTGATCGCCTTGACCTTCCGGGTCGACACGCCCTGCACATACATCTCCGCAAGCGTCGCCACCAAGGCCCGCTCGGAACGCTGGTAACGCTCGAAAAGTTCGGTCGAGAAGCGGCCCGCCCGGTCCTGCGGAACCCGCAGCTCAAGCTTGCCGACCCGGGTGACAAGCGTGCGGCCATAGTAACCCGAGCGATAGCCGAGACGCTCCGGCGTGCGCTCGCTCTTCGAAGCACCCAGCGCCTCGTCCATCTCGGCCTCGAGCACCTCCTGCATCACCGCGCGGATCACCTCGTGCAATCCATCCGGATTCGAAAGCAGAATGTCTTTGACGGCAGCGCTGGCGGTCTTACTTTCTGTCTTGGTCATGGTGGCGTTCCTTCCAGGGAATCGGTGACGTTGAACATCACCAGCCTGCCATGACCGCCCTCTCTCAGCGAATTTGCAGAACCCTCAGCACACTACCCAATATCGCCCGCTAATCGGGCACTATGGTGGGCGCATGCGCGTCGTAAGCTGTTCGTGTTTGCAGGACGCGCCCCCGACCCTCGGCTAAGGCGAAGGTGACGCCTTAGTTTTCACGGCAATTCGGGCCGATCCCGCGAATTCCACGGCCAATAACCTGCATTCCCGAGAAACTCGAGGGACGTTTCCGGTATGCTATTTGCTAAACAGGTGGCTGGCCGAGTGCCCTCCGCCAATTTATCGCGAGGAGAGGGACATGCGCTTGAGCAATCTGGGAACCGAGCAACTCCGGGAGAAGGATAGAAGCTTCGTCTTCCATCCTTCTACGCATTTGGCCAAGCACAGCCGAGGCGAAACGCCAAATAGGATTATGGCCGGTGCGGAAGGCGTCTATATCTGGGACACCGAAGGCCGAAGGAGCCTCGACGGTTTCGGAGGACTCTACTGCGTCAACATGGGATATGGATGCACGGAGATCGCCGAGGCCATTGCCAGGCAAGCACACGAATTGCCGTTCGCGCACGTCTATGCCAGCCAAGGTACGGAGCCGGTCGCCCTGTTGGCAGAGGCCGTGGTCGAGTATTTCGGTCAGAACATGCGAAGGGTCTATTTCGGCCTCTCCGGTTCCGATGCCAACGAAACCAACATCAAGCTGGTCTGGTACTATAATAACATTCTTGGCCGGCCCGAAAAGAAAAAGATCATCTCGCGAAATCGCGGCTATCACGGGTCTGGATTGGTCACGGGTAGCCTAACTGGCCTTCCCTTCTTTCACAATTTCTTCGACCTGCCTCTGGATTTGGTGCGCCATACAACCACGCCGCACTATTACCGCCAGGCGCGTGTCGAGGAGAGCGAGGAAGCGTTCTCCCGGCGCTGTGCCGATGAGCTTGAAGCCTTGATCCTGGCCGAAGGACCGGAAACGGTTGCAGCTTTTATCGGAGAGCCGGTACTTGGGACAGGAGGTATTGTGCCGCCCCCCAAAGGGTACTGGACGTCCATTCAAGCGGTGCTCGACAAATACGATATCCTTCTAATCGCGGATGAAGTGGTCTGTGGCTTCGCGCGAACCGGCGAGAAGTTCGGTTCCCACCTGTATAACATGCGTCCGGATTTCGTGACCATCGCAAAGGGTTTGAGTTCCGCCTACCTCCCCATCTCCGGGTCAATCATTGGCGACCGTGTCTGGTCGGTTTTGGAACAAGGAACTGAGAAGCACGGCGCACTCGGCCACGGCTGGACATATTCGGGGCACACGCTTTGTGCCGCAGCCGCGCTCGCCAATATTCGACTGCTTAAAGAAAAAAATATTCTGGAGCATGTCCGCGATGTTGGACCGTATTGGCAAGACCGGATGAAGGCCGAGCTGGCGGGACATCCCATCGTTGGTGAAGTTCGCGGAGTGGGTATCCTGTCGGCCGTAGAGATGATGCGGGACCCAAAACAAAGGATACCATTCGAACCCGACCTTCAGGTCGGGGTGCGCACTGCAGCTGCTCTGTTTGAGAATGGTGTCATCGGACGGGCCATGCCGCATGGCGACATCCTCGGTTATGCCCCCCCCCTGATCATTACCCGAAAAGAGATCGACATCATTGTCGACGCGACGGTAAAGTCGGTCGATACCACCTATCGCGCGCTGAAGGCCGAGGGTGCCGTATGATTTTGCGATCGCGAAGGAGCAAGTCCGGAGGCAGGCATGTCCCTGCGCGCTACTGCGCCGAGCAGACCCAAAACTGTTGAATTCCAGATATCTGATCTTGAGCATGCTCCGGGCTATTTCAGTCACGATTTGTAACCGAATCAGATCTGCCGCCGCTGTCCTGTTGCCCAACGACCAGGACCTCTGTGCGGCGCGCCCTGCGGGTGTACCTCCCCGCCGGCAGGGCGCCCTTTTTGACCCACGTAATCAGTATCATTATGGCCCGTGCGGAATCGAGGGTCTGGTAAAGGTCATCTGCACGTTCCGATGCAGATTGAGCTTAGACGTGCCCTTTACATCATTGCAGCGGGCCACGGTCGCCGGTTCCAAAGTGCGGCAATGCCGATGATTATCTTCCTTCACATCACAAAGAGCAGAATAATCATTGCGGTGAATTTTATCACGTCAGGTATATAAAAGGACGATACTCACACGCCACCCCGTTCACAAGGAAAGGCATTTTAATATTGTTGAGACGATTTGCCTATCAAAGAAAAGAAAGCATCGCAACACTTCTTTGCGGATCACGGCGCCCCGGGTGGGGGATGAGCGGCTATCCGAATTGTTATGCTAATGCCGACCCAAATTCCTGCAAAAGCTGGGGTCAATGATGGCTTTTGGTCAGCGCAGGATGATTTCTCCTGGTTTGGTCGGTGCAGGGGCGGTCATGATTTAATGCATGGAGATTCTCTGATTGAGCTGTTGAGATCATGAGGCGTCTGCCAGACGCCCATCGGGTGAGCCCAGCATGATTGGGATGACCGACGAAGATCGAAAGTGTGGCAGCATTCTGGAGCCCGGTCAGCCCAGCGACGCCCGCGGATTCAATCACGTTTGTCGGGACATACACGACGCAGCCGGAAGGCGTGCAGAAAGAGGAAGAATCGAGCGCGACGATGACGAGGGACATGCCACTTGTTTTCGAGACATTCCTAGAAAGACTGTCACAGAGTGTCGATGAGGCAGATTTCCGGGATGCCATGGCTGAGGCGGCCGGACGACTTGACCTAATCTTCTTTGCCTACCTCTCCTTGCCAGCACGGCCTTCCGGCAAACCGAGGCTAATTTCAAACTATCCACCCCGCTGGACCAGACAGTATCTGGAAAATCAGTATGAGAAACTCGATCCTGTGGTCTTGCGTGCTCGAAATGGCGGCTGCCCGTTTCACTGGGGATCGAATTTCGGAGGCGATAAAATGTCGCCGGCTCAACAGCAGCTATTCGATGAGGCGGCTCAATTCAGCATCTGCTGCGGTTTGACGATCCCAATTGTCGATCTCCGCGGCCGCATCGCTGCGGTTACTTTTGCCGCCGATGAGCCTCGTCCAGTATTTCTTCGGGTCGCTGAGCGGTACGAACAAGCTCTTCAACTGATGGCGGCCTGCTTTCATCGTTGCGTTCGCCGCAAATTGCCGAGCGATCGAACAGTGGATGGGATTTCGCTGACATCCCGCGAATATGAGTGCCTGAGGTGGGCAGCGCGGGGTAATTCAGCCTGGGTGACCGGCCGCATCTTGGGTATCAAGCCACGCACGATCGCTTTTCATTTGGACAATGCCAAGAAGAAGCTAGGCGTGCGAACCCAAAATCAGGCTATAGCCCTTTTGGGGTCCGAAGGGTCCTCAATTCTCTGAGAAGCTTTCTGATCCCCTTGTGCTCGGGCCATTCGATCGCACGCCTTGTATCGAGCGTTGACTGGATGCCAAGATCTTCTGTTCCGCCGGCTCGGGCGATGCAGCCGTATTCTTCCAGTCCGCGCCGGTGCTCATAGTCTATGGGTGCTCGAGCGGGTGTTTCGTCGCTGACGAGCTAGTCGTGCGGTTATATAGTTTCCGAGGATGGCCCGCTTGCATACCTGCCTGCCGGTAATCTCTAAACCCTTAACTTAGGGCGATGGCTGTCGGTTATGCGGCTTGAAAGCGAAGAGGTGGACCCTTCGTCGAGCGCCGGCACGATATGGAGTGCTGCTCCGGGCTAATACCCATCCAGACAGAGCGGAACCTTCTATCACGTCAGACGCTCGGTTGCCAAACCCGATTTCCTGGGAACTTAATTGTGCTCGCCACTGGGGCCATTTTGCCGGGGCTGTAGTGCAGGTCCCGATCAGCCTGACCGTGGCTGCCACAGGAACTGCCTGCTTCTATGACCGAGCACTGCGAATTTGTCAGCTGGCGAACAATTCCTTGTAGCCGCTCGTCACCATCCAGTTCGCACGGTCGAGATGACTACGAAGCGCCTTCCTGGCGCGCTCCGGTTCAAGTGCCGGATCAATGCCGAGGATCAGTTGGGCCATTTCCTCTTCGGGCGCCTCATCGGCTGAGGCGTCCAGGAGCCTCATATAGATGGTAAAGTGCGCCCTGTCGTAGGAGGTAAGACGGTCAGACCAAGGGACTTCGTCGAGCAGTGTTGAGCTTTGAGTCCTATCTGTTCCCGGTGATCGATTCATGTCTGCCGCGAACCTCGCATGTTGATCGCTGGATGCAAGGCAGAATATCCCAAAATGGGATAATCCGAAACGGGGATTAGTCGCTGAGCCGGTCTCTACCTGACCGGTTCACCTAAATGCCCAAATCTCTTCGATCTCCCCGCCACCAGCGGTTTCTGGCCCAGTTGATCTCACTGCGCAATGTCAAAGGGCTGACGCAGGCGCAGGTGGCTGAGAAGCTTGGTCGTCCGCAATCTTTCGTGGCGAAATATGAGGGTGGCGAGCGGCGTCTCGATATCATTGAGTTTCTCGACGTAACTGCGGCCCTCGATGCTGATCCGTGTGAGATTCTGTTGAGCCTGCGCACGTAGTGGGCGCCCGCGCCCTCACCGCGCGTGCCGTGTGCCGGTGGATTGATCCCCGCTTTTCTTGGCTCTGGCGTCTCGACCATTCCGCTGCGCCTCCTAGCGCGTCGTTAGACTCTCGCAATTCTCTCTGTTTGTGCCTTTCCCAGCAGGTGGCGCCGTATCCTTCTAGGCCCGCCGCGGCGTCCCGCAACCCTTAGCCAGCTGTGAGCTTTCAGTAGGTCGTCCATCCGGTCCTCCGGATGCGGTGCGGCTCAGACGGCGCGCCCCTTCCTGTCATGACTCGCCGCCGCACCGCTTCCTGGGAAGCAGCCATTGGCGAGCGGAGGACAAAACGATGAGACCAGCGAAGCGCAGGGCCATCCGCGCCGACTGGAAGTCCTCGCGATCATCTTGGAGCGGCATTCGCGCTGTGGTGATGCGTCGATGCATGGTGGTTGCGCTACTTCGTTGCTTGAAGCGAAGCGACCGCACCGCCCATTTCGTCAATTGGCGAACAAATCCTTGTAGCCGCTCGTCACCACCCAGTTTGCACGGTCGAGATGACTGCGAAGAACGTTCCGTGCGCGCTCCGGTTCGCGTGCCGGATCAATGCCGAGGATCACATGGGCCATTTCCTCTTCAGTGGCGTTGTCGGCTGAGGCGTCCAGGAGCCTCATATAGGTTGTAAAGTGGTCCTTGTCGTAGGGCGTGATGCGGTCCGACCAGGGGACCTCGTCGGCGAACGGCGTGTTCGATCTGGGCTGCAACATCGCTAATTCTATCTCCGGCCGATGGACCCGCGAAGCCCTGTGCCTGCTAAATGTGGATTACATATTATAGTTGATAAACTCAAGCCGCCTGATCCGCTGGCTTGCGTGCATGGATATGCGCAAGTTGGTCGGACGGAATGTGCAGAGGATCAGGCAAAGGAAGCGCCTGACGCAGGAGCAGCTTGCGGAGATTTCCGGGTTCAGTCAGCAGTACATCAGCGGCTTGGAGAAAGGCCGAAGAAATCCGACAATTATCACGATCTATGAACTGGCATTGGCCCTCGGCGTCAGCCACATGGATCTGGTTCGGCCCGACAAACAGGCCTGATGCCCCCGCCCTCCAAGTAGCTGGCGGCCTGATGGCGCGCGCCGGGTGCTTGTGAGCCCACGCTTTTCTTAGGTCCCCCGGCAGCCCCTGCCATTTAGCTCGCCCTCGCGCGGGCGCACCCTATTGGACAGTCGGCCGCTGCGTTTTTGTCAGCTTTTCCTGGGACGTGGGGTGGTCGGCATTCCCTTTTAGGCCCGCCGCGGCCTGCCGCAACCTTCGCTCTCGCTTCAGGTCCTTCTCTTGGTTACGGTCCTTCGGATGCGGTCTGCCTCTTTCAGCGGGCCTAATCGCTTTCTGTCGCCCGCCCCACGGGGACAGGCACGCGAGACTAGTATGGAGCGTTGCGGTTAGCGCGCGAACAGCAAAGGAACCGAAAAAACAGGCAACTGTCGCAGCATGGCTGAACCAGCCATCGTGTCGGCATCTAGGAGTCGCGTGTTCGCCTTGCGCTGACACGAAGCTCAGACATAACGTCCGGGAGACGATGCTGGCAAATAGTCTGGCTGAAGCATTCCACCCACAATACCAAAGCCCGTCCCGATCCAAAGCGCTTCTAAGCCCTCCATCTCAGGCGCGAGGCCTGCTGGCCAGTGCACCTTCTTGGTCCGCCGGAAGAGAGCCCCGCCCTCTCGACAATCGGCTTCATGAGGTCTCGCCCTGCAGTGTCGACCGTAAAAAAGGGCGCGCGAGGCGCCCTTCATTTAAACCGGCAGTCGGGAAGCAGACTTCACTCTGATATTCAAAAGCGGTAGGTGACACCTGCGCCTATCAGCCAGGGATCGAGCTCCGCCTTCCCCGTCAGCTTCGCGCCGGCCACCGTGACGTCGAAGTCCGGCTTCAGGAAAAGCTTCTTCACGTCGAAGTTGAGGCCCCAGTGCTGGTCCACCATGTAGTCGAATCCGACCTGCAGCGCCGTGCCGAACGTGTTCTTCACCTTGAGAGCATCAGCGCTGCCAGTGTCCTGGTTGTAGAAGATCGTGTAGTTCACGCCTGCGCCGACATAAGGTTTGAACGCGCCGAGATCGGTAAAATGGTACTGCAACGTGAGCGTCGGCGGCAGCAGCCAAACTTTGCCGATGTTGCCCAACCCTCCGATCGTCCCTTGGCCCGCGATGTTGGCATAGGTGGTACCGAGTATGAGTTCGGCGGCGATGTTGTCGGTGAAGAAATACGAGATATCGAGTTCCGGCGTCACCGTGTCCGAATACGAAAGACCGGAGCCGGGAAGCGTATCAACGTAGCCCAGATCTTTCGTAACGACGCCCAACGCCCGCAGGCGGATCTGCCAAGGGATTGGCGCTTCGGTGACCGAGGCTCCCGTCTCCGCCAGGACGGTCTCTGCTTGCGCAGGCTCCGCGGCGACGGCCTGCTGTCCCACCATGATCAGGGCCACCGCCGCTGCTGTTGCCCGCGCTACGCCCATTCGCGTTCTCGCCATGAGATTCACTCCTTGATGTTCAGAAAGGATGCACTGCACTATTTCGTCTCCTGCTCGAATGAATTGTTGATGGACCTCAAATGCCCCACTTGCGTTGCAACGCGTTCCGCCGTCTCCGGAAGGTGATCGTTGAAGCCGATTGCGCTGCGGAGAAAATTGGTGCCTAGACTGATGAATGCGGCTTGCTCCCGATTGTCCTCGCCGCAGCCGTGCCCGCCTGCGCTGGCCTCGTAGAAGTAAGCGGGATAGCCAAGAGCCTGCAGTTTTGCGGCCATCTTGCGCGCATGGCCCGGATGGACGCGGTCGTCGCGTTTCGTGGTGGCGATCAGGATAGGCGGATAGGGCTGTCCCGGCGCTGCGGCGTGATAGGCGGAGATTTCCTTCAGGAAAGCCCAATCGTGAACCTTGTCCGGATCGCCATATTCGTCGATCCAGCTCGCGCCCGCCAAGAGCTTGGTGTAGCGACGCATGTCGATAAGCGGTGCTGTGCAGAACAGAGCCCCGAAATGCTCAGGATAGCGGGTCAGCATGTTTGCGATCAGCAGGCCGCCATTTGAGCCACCCTCGGCGGCAATCCGCCTCGGCAGGGTGATGCCCCTTCGCACGAGGTCGGCGGCAACGGCGGCGAAATCGTCATGGGCGAGACGCTTGCCCTCCCTGCGCCCGGCTTCGTGCCAGCGGGTGCCGAACTCGCCGCCGCCGCGGATGTTCGCCTCGACACACGTGCCGCCGCGCTCGAGCCACAGCTTGCCCAGCGGGGAGTTGTAGTAGGGCAGGAGTGATACGCCGAACCCGCCATAAGCGGAAAGGTGAATCGGAGCATCTCCGTTCCCGTTCGCCGGACCAACCTGCGTATAGGGGATCAGCTCATGATCGATAGAGACTGCCTCGTGGCGCGTGACCACCAGTCCGGATGCATCGAAATTCTCCGGGCTGCGCTTCAGGATTGCTGAAGCGCTGAGAGACGGCGCGGCATTGAGATCGAATAGCAAGAGCTGCGGCGGCGTGATCGGATCCTGAGCACAGACCAGGACCTCTCCATTGGCCTCGTGAACTGCCGCATCGAATGACCAGACGTGGACAGTCCCTTCGGCGGGCAGAGTGTCCAGGACTCGGCGCGTCCATTCCTGGTGGCCGGGAGTGAACATCTCGAAACGCGGTACGAGATTGATGAGGTAAGAGATAATGAGCTTCCCGTCATTCCAGAAGAATGACTGCAGGGAGCGCCTTTCCCCTGGTTGAAACAGGGTCTCAAATCGGCGTCCGCCGGCGAGGAAAGAGCAAAGCGAGATGACGATCAGCGCGTCGGCGGGATGGGTGGTGCCTCCCACCGTCCACGGCTTGCGCGGCCTTACCGCCAGCCAGTCGCCGAAGACCCGCCACGACGCGTCACGAGGAAGATCGATCTGCCTCCTCGGCCCGCTCCTGTCGCCGATCCAGCTGATTTCCTCGAAGAAGGCCGGCTTCTCGATGAACCAAAGGCGCTCGCTGCGGCCGGTGCGGTCCGAATGACCAGACACCTTGAGGCTCTCGAACCCGGCCTCGAAGATTACCGGTGTGGTGAGGGGATCCGCGTCACGCTTCCACAGTCGCACGGTGCGCGCATAGCCGGAGCGGGTGGCCATGCCATTACCAAGCGCACTGGAAAGCAGAAGCGTGTCAGGGTCCAGCCAACTAACGTAGCCTTTGGCCTCGGGGAGATTGAAACCGTCGGCGACAAAGCTCAGAGAGATCAGGTCGAATTCGCGATGCACGACCGCGTCGCTGCCGCCGCGCGACAGGCGCAGAACGGCTCTTTCCCGTCTCTCCGGCTCGATGGACGCGCCGTCCCAGATCCAATCCTCTCCGTCGCTAGCCGCGAGAGCATCCAGATCGAGCAGTAGCTCCCATTGGGGATCCGCCTTCATGTAGGCGGCAAGGGTGGTCCGGCGCCACAGTCCGCGTGGATTTCCGGCATCTCGCCAGTAATTGTGGAGGTACTGACCATGGCGCGCGATCAGGGGAAGGTTGTCGCGATTGTCGAAAATGGCTGTCAGAGCCGCGCGGTCGCGCTCGAACTGCGTTCCACCGAAGTGCTTTAGGGTCTTTGCCGACTGGCCGGCGGCCCAGGCAAGTGCCCGCTCGCCCTCTACATTTTCAAGCCAGAGATAGGGATCGTCGTCGGGAGCATCCAGCGTTGGACGGACATCAAATGCGTTCATGTCCGAACGACCTGAGGAATGAAAGTGGAATGGCTTCCGTTTGATCGGGAACGCTCAGTGTTGGTAGCGGCGCCCACATGTTCGAAAAGCGTGATCATTGATGAGTTCTTCCAGTCGGTGCGGCATCGCAGTGCTTTTGCGCATAGGACCGCAACCGACGTGCCAACTGGGAAAATCGTTTCGGAACAATGCGATCGCTCTGGAAGCGTTGTGTCACATGTCCGACATCGTCGAGAATCCGACAACGAGTGCTCCTCCTAATCCCGGGTCAACTCCGGCGCCAGTCGGTGACACCGTGCAGAATTCGAGCAGACGAGCGCCCCCAAGCTCGCGAAGCGCATTGAAATACGTGAGCACTGTCAGATACGGATCGGCGGCATCTTCCCCTTCTTGCGTCGGGCTGGAAGTCAATGCCTGCGCGCCTGCCAGCAGGGTCTGCATGCTCCGAAGAAAGAGGAGTTTAAGCCCGCGACCCTGACTCGCCACACCGACGTAGAGGCGGGCTGGCTCTCGTGCCGATGGCACAGTGCTGGCGAAGAAGCTGTCGGTACGGTGGATGCCGGGTGGCGGAAATACGGCCGTCTCCGAACGATCGAACAAGGCTGCGATCTGTTTCTCCGCCCTTCGGACGGTCGCGGTCGAGGCGACGATTTTTGGACGAATGAGTCCATGAAGACCCGGCCGCGACGACAGCAGGTCGATCGCTGTTTCGTAGAGTGCGGCCGCCGTTCCAAGCGGGCCAGAGATCAGGTGCAGTTCGTCCTGGATGACAAGATCCGGCGGATCGAGCCGATGCCCGTTTCCGAAGGGGCGACCTTCGCCTGGCTCAGACGCGCCGAAGAACCCCTTGTCCGGATCATGCCGATCTACGTGTCCAAAGAATGCGCCGCTCTTGCCAATCCATGGAAGGGAGGCAAATTTGTCCACCGTGGCGATGAGAAATGCGGGAAGACGGCGGTAAATTGGCTCGTCCACCACGAGCACCGGCAGGTGTCGATCCCGCGTGAAGTCGCATTCGGCGTTCTCGCATTTGAGCACTAGATTCTGCGGAGCTGTCCTGTTGGGCGTGAAGTGGAAGCTCTCTGGCTTGAAGGGCTCACCACACCAGGGACATGCCTTCAGTGGCACCGGGGTTTCGTCTTAGGTCTGCTCTGGTACCGCTTCAGCCAGGTCGTCGCGGCGTCCTTGCCGGAAGAATTTCGCGGCTGGATTGTTCGGTGAGGCTGCGCCGCCCACCCAGAGTCCAATCTCGATCGGCCATTCGCCAAGCGTCTTCCGGCCATTGTCATCATGGGTCCGCAGGAGTTCGAGCGCGCAGACGAGACCAGCGGCGTGAGCAGGCGTAACGTGTAGCGCATGATGACGCTGATGCCCGCACCCAGCACGCCAGATCCGCGGAGCCGCCTCGGCACAATCGCATAGGCGGCAAGTCCAAGATATGCTTCCGTCTTGCCGCCGCCGGTCGGAAAAAAAGCAGGTCGACGATCTCGCGCTCACCACTGTTTCGGTCGGTCACGCCAACGAGATTGAGGAGGACGAAGGCTAGCTGGAACGGCCGCCATGTTGGCGGGTCTACATCGCCCGGCAGCTTCTTCTGCCTCGCGCCGGCGGTTGGCCATCGCCATCGCCGTATTCATCAGGCCGAATGCTTCACGCGCCATCGTATCACGCTTAAGGAGATCTATCCCATCGCGAATCCTGCTGCCGGCGGTGTCAACATTTTCCAGAAGCGCCTGGCCCGTCTTTAGCCGTCTCGGCGCAAGCCCTGTCATCAGTCCTTCCTGACTCCGCCGCCACTCGGCGTAAAGTTCAGGCAGTGAATCCAAGGCTGCACTGACCGCTTCGGCTCCGGAAACGGCAGCCCGAGCGAGAGCCTCCATGCCGAACTCGACGCCATCGCTCCTTGCCGGGACGACACGTTCCACCTCCTGCTGCGGAAGGAAATCGGTCCAAACACGCGTCACGGGGAGCGGATCGTTCGTCGCGTCAAGCCGTTCTTGCCAGCCTGCAGATGTGTTGCGACCAACGGCATATTCGCGGACATCGCGATAATGGAGATCGCCCAGCCTAAGGTCGAAATCATCGGACTGGTAGGTGGACAGGTCGCTGCGCGGATAAAATCCATCCGCACATTCGAGCTCGATCCGGGTCTGGAACGCGTAGGCCACGTCCTTGTACGGAGCCTTTGTGCTCCGTCGACGGTTTACCAAGAAGACGGTGATGACGCGCAGACGCTCTTCAGCCCCCTCCGGAGTCTTTTGACGGAGCACACGGTGTCAACGGCGACTTCGATGCCGCCGCCCGGCCTCTGAGTCAGCGCTTTCCGGCAGCAGGATTCCGGACTGGTTCCGAGTGACGTCGAGGACGATCGCGGCTTCGCCGGGAACCCGAACCCAACGGAGGTTCTCGGGCTTTTCTGGCTTTGGCTTGCCCTTTCCCGACAGTTCGGGAATGAGGAGCGCATCGGGCAATGGGGGCTCCGTCTTATAGTTCCCCCATGTTGCGCGCAGCGTGACTTGACTCACCGTTTGCGGAAGAACCACCGTCAACCCTATCGACGACGGAAGAAACCTGTCCCGCGGTGGTTGGTCAGTCGAATCCTTCTCCTCGACCTCCCCCTCGACAGCGGAGTCCAGCATCTCACTGGCGAGAAGGTCGTCGGCGGTTTCTTCGATGGTTTCCTCGCCGTCAGGTATCACAGGCGCAACACCGTCGTAGGCGGGAACGATAAAGCCCCCGGCGTCCCAGCGATTGCTTCTCGGTCAAACTTCGCGTGCGAGATTCTGATCAAGGTCAGGATTCGGGCCGACTAGGTCGCGGCGGAGGATGTCGATCAGCTTGTTTCGTACCTCGAGCGAATTCGTCATGGTGTCGGTCTCTCAAGGTAAAGCTGCGCAGCGTCTGGTCGAGCCATTTTTGGGTATAGGCATCTTTAACAGGACCTTCGGACGATGGCCGATATCGGCGAGGAGCCGCTCCAACGAGACCAGTCTGTCGCGCAAGCCGAGGCGCAGCCCAACGCGAAGACTCGCCTTATCCGGACCGCAAAGGAGCCAAGCGTCGCTGCGCGTGATGGTGTGTCCAGAGCATCTGCTCTCCGGCGTCCAGAAAGCGCATATGGTCGTCACGCAATAGCGCGCTCGCGCGTTCAATGTCGCTGACCGGATGTACGGCTTTAAGTGTCTCTCTCAGAACATTAGCTTCGATCTGCTGTTCGGGCCGCCGCCTCTGGAGCCCTGTCTGGGTTTCGATCTCACACATCTCGACCGTCTCCACCGGGTACCCGCTCGTCAGCGCCTTCCATGCCGACACACGCCAGCACTCGATGATGACGTTGGTATCGACCAGCAACGAACTTCGGTGCCGCGGCATTCACCCGCCTACAACTCGTATGGCGCTTCCACGCTGTGAACTGCAAAGAGGTCCGCAAGATCGTCGATCGAGATGCCGAGCAGGTGCAATACGCGCCTCATCGCCACACGACCCTCATTGACAGCCTTGCCGATCACCTCGACGAACGTCGGGGAGAACAGCGGAAGCAGCGGCTCTTCGGCGGGCTTGCTACGGCCGTTGTTGCGAAGGCGATCTTCGGCGATACCCCTGCCAATATCCTTGTCGATCCAGTCAAGGCCGACCAGCCGCCAGCGCAATGCGGAAGCCGTGACCCTCAATTCATCTGCGACCGCGTTCAGCCGTACGATGAGTTCGTCGCCTGCCAATTCGGACCAATCGCCAACCTTGCCAAGCACAGTTGAAGGCATGAGGAGAGCCGAGGCGAAATTGTCGGCGAGTTGCTCGACCCGGCTACGTTTCTTGGGCACGACATCTTCGACATGATCCGGCGGCATCGCGTCCCAGGTGAGGATGTGGAAAAGCTCGTGAGCGAGGTCGAAATGGCGGCGACCCGCAACCTCGCGGCGATTGATCAACACGACATCCAGTTCCGGCAGGCGGCAGGCGGCGCCCGACACGCCTTCGATCGGATCAACCATCAGGACCAGCATTCCGAGATCCCGCTCCATGACCTCGGCGAGGCGAGCGGCAGGCACGTTTCCTAGCTTATATTCGCCGGCGAACCGGTCGCCCGCAGCCGATGCATCCTCGTAGCTGGATTCTTTTGAAAGACCGAGCGAGCACCTCAGCAGCGGAGCTTCCCTGCCCACTTGTGGCGCGAGCGTACGGAATGCCGCGATCACGCGGCCCGCGTCTTCTTCGTAACCCAGTAGGGCACGACCGATGACGCCGTTCTGACGCCAGGAGAACTTACCTTCGCCGACGAGCAGAAACGGATCGGTGAAAAAGTCCAGCGGAACGCGAAAGATTTCGACGGCGCGAACGAGTTCCTCGGCCGAAAGTCGCCGCTCGCCCGTCTCGATGGCGGAAATGGTCTGGCGGTCCTTGAAGCCGAACAGACGCGCGGCCTCCTCCTGCGAGAGGTTGCGCTGTCTGCGCAGCGCTTTCAAACGGATGCTGATGGTGGGAGTCGACATGTCGCACCTCCGCAATCGCTATAATCTTGCGAATTTTGAAATGCAAGGATATGTCGCGATTTGGACCAGCAAAGCCCCCGTGAGGATCGTGGCTGGCCGTTGATCGGAAACGAATCGGAGGCACCTTCAGGTAACGCACGATGAATTTCACCATTTCCCTTTCTGATGCAGCTCGTCACACTATTACGCTTGCCACACTGGAAGCCTATGTTCTCGGAGATGGTCGTCCGCGCCGAACAAAGCTGGAAACGCTGGGGTATCTTTGGGGCTTCAGTCGCGAGGACTCGAAAGGAACGACCCATTTCCATGTCGATCTTATGAGTCTCAGCATTTCAGCCGAGCGATCACGGAACAGCGTGAAGCCCAACAATCAGGCTGTCCGCCTGAAGAGCGAACTGATGGATCGATGGGCACCACACTTGACGCTCATCGGTGATTTCCACAGTCATCCCTATGAAAATCTTGCCGAGGTACGGGACAGTAGTGGATTCGAGTTTTCGGATGCTGACGAAGCAGCATTTCTAGACGACGACTTCCTGTGGGAGCGGGCTAACAGCCAGCCAATCATGCTGGCAATGACAATCTGCAAGCTGGCGCGGGTCCATGAAAAGCATGCCGCTGAGACCATACGCTCGAACATTGCGCATTTCGACGTGGGTGAATTTCGGTTCTGGTTGAATGCCGCTGTTGGATTCCTAGACGCCTCCGGGTCCAGACGCTGCACTGGGAATCGGCCTTCAAACGTGGAACTCAGAATTGATTCTCGCTTCTACAATTTCTCGAGAGACAGGCTCGTCGTTGCTACCGTGCATTGATTTCCTCGCCTTCTCCTATGGGACCTTAAGTTTCGTGCGGAAAAAACGATTATCAAGAACTCGCCGACGTAAGTCCGGAAATTGGCACGCTACAGGGAGGCCTTACGGTTGGAATGATAATGACACTAGAGCTCATCTTATGACTTGCGAGTCGGTTTCCGATGTAACTACGCGAAATATCAATTCGTCACAGCTATGTCCCTGTGGTTCATGACGGCGGTTTCGGGGGACTATTCTTTTGCAGAACGCTTCTTCGACGCGACACCGCCGAGTGGAAAAATCTCTGAGCGTGTTTCCGCTCCAGAAGAGACGTTGGTTGGAGCCGACGCAAGCATTCTAGACTTCATCCGAGACGCCGACCAAAGGCCGTGTCGGCTAGTTGTTTCCTGACGCCAGACCGAAGGTCTCGTCAGCATTTCAGACATGCAGAAATTGCCAGTGCGAGCAGCGTCCATGGCGGATGCGATAAGGAGACGCTTCGAAACGCCGGGCCGCTGGCTGGAGAAGCTTAGCGCCGAAAGAAGAAAGAAGATTTCTCAAGTGATCGCCGATGCGAAGAGTGATGATGGATTTGTGGACGAGATCCTATTCACTCAGTTCTGCGACAAATCTGATGTTGTTCGAAAAGGAATAGAGCTCCCCCGGAGCGCGACATCGGCCGCCGACGTGTTCCGGCGAGCTGAGAAACTTAGAAATGCTGTTGCGCATGGAAATGACTGTGCCTGGCTCCTTCCGCCGCGAAAAATATCGCAGTGTTGGTCACAGATATGATGATTTTCAAAAGGGAGATTGATGGATAGAAGGCTTGCTCTGCACAGTTGCCTTTTTGGTGCGTTGGGAGACTGTCGACAGCGCGGCCCTTGCGTGTTGGATAAAGCCGCAAACCGGTTGCAAGAAATTCCGTTCGGATCGACGAAAATGACGGTGGCCGCCATCCCATGCACCTGCATCATGCCATTCAAGGCCGAGGCTCTGGTCGAGGTCACCTCATTGAGGATGACGGCGGCCTGAATTGCCTGGATCAAGCAGCCAACCGTGGTACGCGACACCTCATTTATTGAATTGAGGGTGGGTCCGGTGTTCCGGCATTGAAGTCCTGATATCAATTGTGCGACAGGCTGCCTCATCGAACCGCTGGCGGAGGCAAGCGTGGGCTGCAGTACCAGATCACAGGCATGCCGCCAGCGAGGCCCTCCCATGTGCTTAATGGCCATGCCGCCAAGATCGAATTCGCTACCGGCATGAAACCTTGGTGTGGTGGAGGTGTTGAGAGGCACCTGCGCCAGGCTGGCGAACGGTTAGTAGCGGGCAAAACCCGTAGCTCAGCTCATAGCCCGCCTAAACAAAGGCGGGCATCGTACAAGGCCGCAGTCCTTCGGACTTAGGTCCAAAAGAGCGGCCCAGGTGATTTCGCAAGCCGGGCGGGGTTTGCGCCGTTCGCATCAAGAGCTGTCCGCCCGGCCAGTTCTGTCCCTCACATAAGCTGGCGGTCAGCCGCAAACGGTATACCAGCTGTCGAATCGGCCATTGTTTGGAACCGCACACAGAGCGCCGTAACAAACCTTCTCACCCTTGAAGTAGGCCAGGAACTGCAGCAAATGGGATATTTCGCGCTGTTCATCTTCGTCCCGGATAAGCTCCGGACCGCCCTGCGACTTCAGTGCCAGTTCGATCAACTCGATCGCCCGATCTTTGTTGCCGCTCTCGTGATAGTAGAGGGCTGCCAAACGATAGGGCAGGAGCTTACGTTTGTCGCTTTCCGGGGGATTCAGTGCCAGGATGTGTTCGGACAGCTGTTTTCCCATCGCCAAGCGCTCAGCAGACGGAAAGTGCGAATGGTCATAGTTCGGAAAGAAGAGCTCGTCTAACGCCGCAACCATCCAATTCTCGGAGTTTCTGTTGATCGCGTCGCGAACGAATTGGCGCATGACGGGCAAGCCGACCTGCATGTCCTTCATTTTGTGAAGCAACAGATTCACATGAGAACGGCGGAAACCGAGGTTGTCCGGCATCAAGGCGATGCCTTCTTCGATCGCCGAGAGCGCCGTCCTCCAATTCTTTTTCTCCACCGCCGCCCGATATCTGTCATTGATCGGCTTCTTCAGCGCTTGTTCGCGCGCTATGGGTTCGCCTTCCGCGATCCGCTCCGCATCGGCGGATTTTGCTTTATCGCTGGTGCGCCAGCTGCCGTTAAGCACCTTCGGCAAGACCTCATCGAGTTCCGTCGGTGCACCAATAAAGGCGATGCAGCCGTCTCGGTCGACCACGAAACTGGTGGGAATCCAGAAAGAAAAGCTGGGCTCCATCCAAAGCTTGTCCATTTCGCCTGTCGAGTCGAATGCGATCCGATAGTTCAGATTCGGGAACTTTTCCGTCAACCAAGCGTCCAACGTGCTTCGGGCCTCATCGGCCGTTGGAGCGCGTTCACTAGCCGCGACTCCTACGATCTCAACGCCGCTTTCCCTGTATTTCTCCTGCAGCTGCATCAGATGGGGCATCCCGTCCACACACGAACCGCACCAAGTTGCCCAAAATTCGACGATGTACACTTTGCCAGGCTCGAAGCTGGTGAGGGGCTCGCCACGCAGCCAGGTTTCCGCTTGAATCGAAGGAGCCGGGGACTCGATCTGCAACACCACGTTGTTCTCCAAAGCCGTTGTCAAAGGTTGTGAGATTTTCTGCACGAGCTTATTTCCCTCTCAGAGACGGCACACGGTTCAGGGGAGAGAACATCCTCGTCTGCTCCATTGCATACCGTCCTGCTGCAAGCGTTGCAAGGTCCATGCCAGCGGGCTCAGCGCGCAAGTGCATGAATATGCTTTGAAAAACCTCCGTAGTGCCCGGATGGCGGTTGGATTGAACCTGACAAATTTCTGCCTTTGTCAGGTTTTGAACGCGCATTGCCCGTGTTTCGCGCCGCCAGAAAAGCGTGGCCCATCCGCACGATCCTGAAGCCCAAACCGTCGAACCCGTGCGACACCGCCGCAATCATGTCGCGCCATGCATCGATGCCAAGCGCCTCGGCGTTGAGCTCGCAGCACGCCAGAGACATCATCGACGAGACGTTCAAGCTCTACCCGGGAACGGGAAAACGGCCCGAGGTTTGGCCTTGGTCGGGACGGCCGAACGGCAATATCGCCGAGAGGGAAAGACGCAGAAGAAGATCATCACACCCGGCGAGCCGAAAGTGTCGGCAAGCCATCGCAGAAGGCAGCAAACATGCAGGCCCAGACGTATCGCTGGGCGATCTGAGGGAGTGGCATACGTCGCGCGCCTGGTGCAGAAATTGCTCGCATCATGCCGAAGTAAGGTCGGCCGCGCTAATCCGCCGGTATGGCAAAGGCGCGCTATTCAGCACGGTCGAGGGCACTTGGTTGCCCGGGAATTGAACCGGCTCATCACTGGTCAGTGACAATGCCAGCGAGTTCATCTCGAACGCCATCCTCTCCTGCGCGGATCAGAACCGGTCGAATGGCATTCCATGCGCATGGCAAGCATCGCTATCGCCTGTGGCGCGCCGACTGCAACACCGCGCGGCCGCACTCCCAAATCGCCTGGCAGACATCGGCCGAGTTCGCCACCACCTTCAACCCGCGACGGTCGCTCGCGCTGCGCTATGCGAAAGGTTCCGCGCCAGCGCCCGTCGCTTCACCCGCCCAGCAGCGCACAACCCACGCCGGAAACGAACCCAAAACTGGAGAAACTCGGGGCGACGTCATTTAGATTCCACCCATGCAGAGGTACTTCATTCCGAGGTAGTCTTCGAGCCCGTGGCGGGAACCCTCCCGCCCGATGCCGGACTGCTTCAAGCCGCCAAAGGGCGCCGCTTCCGAAGACATACGCCCGTATTGATGCCAATCATGCCATCCAATGCCTCGGCCACGCGCCAGACACGCCTCAGGTTCGAGGCATGGAAATAGGCGGCGAGCCCGTAATCGTGTCGTTTGCCTCACAGATGACCTGATCCGCATCGTGGAAGCGGATGATCGGCGCCAACGGCCCGAAAGTCTCCTCTTGCGCAACCGCCATGATGCTGGAGATCTCGGTGAAGACTGTGGGTTTGAAAAAGGTGCCATCCTTGCCGATATGTTCGGCCGCGCATCGAATTATCCCACCTTTGGCAACGGCATCTGCGATGTGGGACTCGATCTTGGCCAAAGCATGCATGTCGATGAGTGGTCCGACGTCCACTCCCGGAGCGAAGCCGTCGCCAACCGATAAGTGCCGGACTTTCTCCACGAACTTCTCGACGAACTCATCGTGAACGCTCGATTGGACGTAAAGCCGGTTCGATGAAACGCGCAAGTCTGGCCGGCATTGCGGAACTTCGCCTGGATCGCGCCGTCAACCGCAGCGTCAATATCCGCGTCATCGAAGACGATGAAGGGCGCATTGCCGCCGAGCTCGAGGCTGACCTTCTTGATCTGGTCCGAGCGCTGGCGCATGAGCAGTCGGCCAACCGCGGTGGAGCCTGTAAAGCTGATCTTTCGGACCTTGGCATTGGAGCAGAGTTCGCGGCCCCACGCGACCACCTTCGGTCGCATAGACCCAGGTTGACGACGACGTCAGGAAAAGCCGGCTTGCTGCGCGAGGGCAAACATTGCACCTAGCCGTGCCACGCCACGATCAGATCGAGCGCGGCTTCGTTGCGTGCGGGTTCTGTGGTCAGTGGAGGGCGGAGGAAAAAGCGCTCGGCGTGCTCGCCCTCGCGATACCGCTGGTTCGCGCCGGCAAGCGCCCATGTCGCGTCGGCAGCGCCCTGGGCGCTGCCGTATTGTTCTATGAGGCGGTTCGCGATTGCCTCGCGCATCGTCTCGCCGATGGATGCCGCGTGTTCGCTGCGCAGGCGGAAAGCTTCGAGGAAGCGCTGGCGCATCGAGGAGACGTCGATCCGGAATTCTCCCATTCCATCATCGACAACCGCTTGAGCGACTGATGGGTGGTCGGGAGCTGCGTTCTGAATGATTTCCAGCAAGCGCAAGCGCGTGCGCTGTATTCGTCGCCCGCTCAGGAACAGGCGGCCATCCCGGGTCGGGCCGAGAAGCACAGCGCTCGCCGCCGAGAGGTAAGCGTTGGGATACAGGTATTTGGCGATGGCGTGCTTGAGTATCATGGCCTCGATATCCTCCCCGGCATCGAGATAGATGCCGCGCATTAACTGGACGAGCTTGCCCGTTTCAGCCTGATAGTGGCTGCGGGTTTTATCGATGTTTTCACAACGAGGTGAAGGGCCATTTCTAAAGTTCCCTGAGATACGGGAAAGCTAGCATAATCATCATATTCAAGAGTTTCTAACTTTCCCGTATTTGGTATACGCAAAAGTTAGAATACTTTCTCGGAACGACGGCATTCTTCGGGGCGGGAAATCGAATCACGGGAGAGAACCTGGTCTGCGAGGGCGCGCAGGCAGTCTCAAGGCGTTCATTCTGCCACACCATAATCGGATCAGCCACACGTAGTTCGGCGAGTCCTTCAGCTATTGTAGAGCGTGGGATTATTCGCTGTCACGGGCCAACGCCCGGCCGAAAGCAGCTTCTTCGCCGCCGCCCTGCCTGGTCGAGGATCACCTGCTCGATGAGGGCCGGGCGGCGCTGGATGTAGTCCATGCCGAGTTTGTCGAGCTGCAACCCGACAAGCGTGGCGGAAATCGACCTGGAGGAACCCAGATTGTCGATAGCATAGGCGCCGATCAGATACTTCTTGCTCGCTTCGAGTTCGGCCGCTGTTGGGCCTGTGTCCACCAGCTCGTTGATTGGTTGTGTTATCAGGTCGAGCGTCTCGGCCGCCCTGTCGGCGCGCGTCGACGTCGTCACGACAAGCATGTTGGAATGCTGGTAGCCTTCCAAGCTGGACGAGACACCGTAGGCAAGGCCGCGCTTTTCGCGCACTTCCTGGAACAGACGTGAGGTAAATCGTGAGCCTCCGACTATATCGTTCATCAGCTGTCCCGCGTAGAATTCCGGGTCGTTGCGTCCAATGGCGGGAAAGGCCAGCTGGAGCGAAGTCTGGTGGAGGGCGTATGCGACCTGCGTCCGCTCGGCGCTTCGGGGTGACATCAGGTACGGGGGCGAGCGCCTGTTTCTGAGGCAAATCGCCGAACAGCTGGTCGAGCCTTGCTCTCAGGGCTTTGGCATCTATGTCGCCTACGACCGCCACATGCAGCCCGTCGCGGGCGAAAGCGGCTTTGTGGAAGGCGCTTAGATCGGAGGGCGTTACGCTGGTCAGGCTCCCTTGGGCGGTCTCGAATACGCCGTAGATTCCGCGCCGCCAGGCCAGCTCGGCGATCGCGTGAGGTTCGCGCTCATTGGCAATGATTTCGGAGAGAAGCTGGGCGCGTATGCGGTCGAAAAGTGCTGGTATAGCCGGCTGCGAGTCCCGCCGCCGAGGATGTCGGCCAGTAGTCGAGCGCCTCGGCCTCGCACCAGGGACCGCCCATCGAATGACTCATGCGAGGCGTCTCAAGGCTGTCCGCGATCCAGCGCCAGATCTCCGCCTCGCCCGAGGCGCGCAGAGCTGGCCGGTTGTGCAGGAGCCGTAGGCAATATTCGCCTTCCTTGTTCGGACGTGTAACGCTTGCGTCTCCCGTCGCATTCTACCTGGCTTTCCGAACGTAGCCGTGATGCGAACTCTTGCTGCATATAAAGTCGAATCAGGGGGATTGAGTCATACGATACGGAGTCTTGACTTTGGCAGTCGCTCTGCGACATTACCTATATAAAGGTCGAAAGATGGTGATATGGATCATGCATAGGTCACGGAGACCCGAATGACGGCAGCGCATAAACGCACCTATTCGCGCTACGCGATGGAAGCGCTTGGCCTTTTCGGTAAGACCATCCGGCTGGGCCGGATGCAGCACCGATTAACCGCACAGGAGTTAGCCGAGAGAATCGGTGTTTCACGCAGCACCCTGCAGCGCATCGAGAAGGGCGATCCCAAAGTCGAAATCGGACTGATGTTCGAAGCTGCTGCCATTGTCGGTGTGAAGCTGTTCGATGCCGACGGCAATGGCATCACAGCCCTCACAGGCCGCATTGACGATCGCATCGCGCTGCTGCCGAAGCACGTCTACAAGGCCGGCAAGCAGATCGTCGATGAGTTCTAAGGTCCCCAAGTACGACGAAGCCTATGTCTGGGTCTGGCTGCCGGGCGAGACCGCGCCGGTTGTCGCCGGGCGGCTATATGCCCATGACGGACTCGTCAGCTTCAACTATGGCAGGAGCTTTCGTGAACTGGGCAGCGCGATCCCGCTTTATCTCCCGGAACTGCCCCTGAAGGCAGGCGAATTGCCTTTGCTTCCTGGCCTAACCATGCCGGGATGCATCCGCGATGCTGCCCCCGATGCCTGGGGACGACGGGTTATCCTAAACCGCAAATTCGGTGTGAAGGGCGATGAAATCGCGCGGCTCGATATTTCAGAACTGACGTTCCTGCTGGAATCAGGCTCGGACCGCATCGGCGCGCTCGATTTTCAGTTTTCGCCCACGAATTACGAGCCGCGCGCACTGGCCAATGCCACTCTCGAAGAGCTTGTCCAATCGGCGGAGCGGGTAGAGAAAGGTATTCCGCTCACCCCCGAATTAGATCAGGCGCTGCATCACGGCAGCTCGATCGGCGGCGCAAGGCCAAAGGCGCTGATCGAGGATGACGCCGTCAAGCATGTCGCGAAATTTTCCTCGTCTGCCGACCTTTACAGCGTCGTCAAAGGAGAATTCATAGCCATGCGGCTTGCCGCCTTGTGCGGCATCAGAGCGGCATCCGTCTCGCTCGTTCGCGCCGCAGGCAACGACGTGTTGCTCGTCGAGCGATTCGACCGGATCAAGGTCACGGGCGGCTGGCAACGCAAATCCATGGTCTCAGCGCTGACGATGCTCGCGCTCGATGAGATGATGGCGCGTTACGCCAGCTACCAGGATTTGGCGGAGATCATTCGCCACCGATTCACCGCGCCGTCGGAAACTCTGCGCGAGTTATTCAGCCGCATTGTCTTCAACATACTTTGCGGCAACACCGACGATCATGCCCGCAACCATGCGGCATTCTGGGATGGGGCTAAGCTCACCCTCACGCCTGCGTACGATATTTGTCCGCAGGCCCGCAGTGGCCAGGAGGCCAGCCAGGCCATGCTCATCAGCGGCAATAACCGCATGAGCCGGATAGCGTCCTGCCTTGAAGCCGCGCATCACTTCCTGCTCAGCGCGCCGGAAGCTCTTGCGATTGTTGAAGGCCAGCTCCGATGCATTGCGGAGAATTGGCCGCGTGTTAGCGAGGAAGCTACGCTATCCGGCACAGATCGCAATCTGTTCTGGGGCCGACAGTTCCTCAATCCCTACGCTTTTACGGCGCTGGAAGGAAGCGCCGACGTTCTCCGCGCTCTGGCTGACGAACTACGCAACAGTGTTCACGCCTGATCCGGCGCTGGATTTCGGACAAGCTCGGCAAGCGTAAGACGCCCACAATATGGACAACCCTTGCCGTGCCAGGACGAAGATTGAACAAACGGCTCTTCAACAGTGACAACGTGCACTGCGGAGAGATGTGGAGCTGACATCGCAAAAGCCCAAGACGCGCGACTTCCCGCGATACAACTCCACATAACTGAGCGTCTACAAGCGGTGCAGCCAGCCAAACATCCAGCCATCAAAGCGATGATCGTCTGATCTTTTGCCGATGACATCACGTCGGGGAAGACTTGTTCGAGCGCTTGCCGCTTCATATCGATACCGGCCTGGGCGTAGCGCATCGTTAGTTCAGCCCGAGTGGCCTGGCCATCGACTGATGGTGGCGATGTCAACACCCGCCTTGACGAGGTGGATGGCCGTCGTGTCCCGCAAAGGGCGATGATGGATGCTTTTTTCCGCCAGGGTGGTTCCTTCGCCCGCAGCCATGTGTGCGCAGCAAGTATCGAACACCGAACCGGGTGAGCAGTGTGGGGCGGTCGTTGCTTTGCTCGGCGGGACAGGGCGATACCAGACGAAGGTCACAATCGAAGAGTCAGGATCCCTGAACTCGTGCATCCGTATTGAACATCAGCGAAAACAGAGCGTAATCCCGCTGTCCAGAAGGCGTGCGGCGGTCGATACGCGCCAGGACGCTCTTGATTTCCGGGCTCATCGAGATATTCGACAGGTGCCACCCACGCGCTCTCTTGAAGGGAAGTGTCACCACCAGTTGCAGCGTATCCTAATATTCGGGGTGCTCCGAAATCAGGAACCGCGCAAAGGCATCCATCGCCGCCAGCCTTGCATTGCGGGTCGCAACTGCCACGCTCGACCTCAAGTGATGTGAGAAAGCTGCCCATCCTGTCGGTATTGATGTCGGAGACCGCTTCTTTCAAGAATATCTTCCCGCTCTCCCGCGGCATGAGCCCGTGGCATGCTTCGGCCCAATGCTGTGGATTGATGTTTCTTCATGCCACAACCTCGCTGACGAGACCGCCGAAAGCCCCTTCAAAGCGGTCGGTGGCGATCTCTCGCAGCTTTGGAAGGTAGTGCATTGATTTTTCGTGGAATGGGGACCCTGTTTAAAGGGTGATTTTCGTCCAAACGGGACCCTTTAACGATGGGGTCATCAAGATGCCTCCGGCTTGATCGGAGGCATTTGTGTTTTGGATGTTGGTTTTAGAGACGATTGCAAAGATACGTCGGCTGTCGCTGGTCCAGGGGAAGTCGATCAAGGCGATCTGCCGTGAGCTGAAGATCTCGCGCAAGGTGGTGCGCAAGGTCCTGCGTTCTGAGCAGACGGAGTTCCGCTACGAGCGCAAGCACCAGCCCTATCCCCGCATGGGAGCTCGGCGTGAGACGCGGGACCGGCTGCTGTCGGCGAATGCGGCCAAGCCGCAGCGGGAGCGGCTGCCGGTCGCTTCGACGGCTTCCACTGCATTCCCCCGTCGGTGTCGAAGACCTGCACGGTGCGCTTCGACAACAACAAATACTCGGTGCTGTCGAGTGCCGTCGGTCGGCCCGTCGAGATCCATGCTTATGTCGATCGGATCGCATCCGCCAGAGGATGGCGTGGTCGTGGGAGAACACGTTCGCTCCTTTGGCCGCAACGAGGTCGTCTACGATCCCTGGCACACGGCGCGCGCCGTTCCTTAGCTGGGTCGTGCGGTCGGCAATGGAGAAGGTGCGGCGCAGCTCAAGGCGGTTGATGACGTCGACCGGCAGATGGTGTTGATCCTCACCTGGGTGCTGACCGACGGATTGAGCGCGGTCGAGGCCGCCTGTCAGGAAGCCATCGAGCACGGTGCATCGTCGGCGCCGGTGATCCTCAACATCCTGGCCCGCAGCCGCGATCCGGCGCCGGGCACGATCCTTTCCATTCCCCAAGCGCTGAAGCTAGCTCACGAGTGTCGCCGACTGCACCCGCTATGACAGTCTCAGGAGGACAAACAGCCATGGAACGCACCGAGGTACTGGAACTGATGGGAGCGCTGAAGCTCTACGGAATGCGCAGAGCCTATGACGAGATCATGGGCGCGTCGCCATCAAGCGACGGCACGAGCCGCCCAGGATTGTCGGTGATCTCTTGCAGGCCGAGATATCGGAGAAGCAGGCCCGCTCCATCAAATACCAGTTCGCTGTCGCCAAGTTGCCGCTGGCCAAGGACATCGACGACTTCGACTTCGCCGACACGCCGGTCACCCCCTGATGCGCGATCTCGCCCGGCCGCGCCTTCGTCGCCGATCAGCGCAACATCGTCCTGGTCGGCCGCCTTCACGGGTCACCCAACTCGCGCGGAAGGTCGACCGCATTGCGACGGGCGCGTGTCGACTTCCCAACAATGTCAGACAGGAGACGCAACGCTATCGGAGCGATCGCATTGCCCGAAACGATTTTCCCAGTTGGCACGACAATTGCGGTCCTATGCGCAAAAGCAAACTAGACCTGAGAGCCGCACCGCATGAATGTAGCCTCCCAATATCTGCCGCTTGTGGCGCATCACGAAGCCGGGCACGCGGTGGCCGCCATCGTTTTGCACCGTCAGACGTTCGACGACGACCGTGAACTCCCTGCTTTCTCAAGTGTTAGTATTTACCCCGACGCCGGTGACGGAGAGTGCGGTGGTGTTGTCGAAGGCGCGGGTTTTTATTCAGCGCAAGGATTCACCTCGAAGCGAAAGCCGATTTTCGAGGACGATATGGATCGATGTTTGGAACGCGATGATGCGATCCGGGAGATAGTTGCGTGTCTGGCAGGTCCTTTTGCAGACTCCGCATTCGAAGGCTATCTGGACCCGCGCGATATGGCGATGAATGCGTCCGATGGGAATGAGGGGAGCTGCGACTACGCGGATGCCAAGCGAATCTATGGTGAGTTGCGGTTCCTGATGCCGCGCCGCCCCGATTGGGGGCGGATCGAAGATTGCACGGCCCGGCTAGTACTCGATCACTGGTCGGCCATCGAAGCATTGGCCGCGCATTTGCTGGTCAAGCATGATCTCCAATTCGATGAGGCTCTGACGATTGTTGCGCCGCATCTTCCGCCCATGCCAGCAGCTACGCCGCCAGAGCGTCATCCGCAGCCTGCTTGATCAGCCATTCGATGTGATTTGACCACATCTGCAACACCTCGCGCTTCTCCTTGACTTTGCTATAGAGATTGTAGATTTCGCCAATGTCTGTCAAGGACGCCGCCTTGTGATTCAGTATGTGCTCGATGACGTGTGGCAATACCTGCCGCCTGCCGAGATTTGTCGCGAGCGTCCTGCGCAGATCGTGAAGGGTCCAGTTCTCCAAAGCCACCCCGTCAGTATTGACCTTGCCGTCTAGAGCCTTCTTGCCCTTCGCGTAGCCTGAGAAGTGGCTTCTTTCGTTGCCCCTCGCAGGGAAAAAAACGTGTCATTGGTCTTCGGTACCGTCTGGGGGACCGACACCGCCAGTGTGGGCAGCGGAATAAGCGTAGGCTCTTCGTTCTTCGTGCGGTCACCCGATAGTTCCATGTTCCGGCTTCAAGGTTGAGGACCAACGCATCGCGGCAACTTCCGTACGCCTCTGTCCGGTCAGAATGAGCAGCTTGACGATGGAGCCGAACGAATAGCCGATATCGCCCGGTTCGGGCTCACAGCCCGTTCATATAGCCGCCAGTTCGGCATCGTTCACCACTCGCTTGCGCTTGACGATCGGGGCCGGATCCGGATTTTCCAATCCCTCGCGGGGAAACCGCGGATGAGCCGTTGCGGCGGTTTGCGACACCAGTTGAAAAATGCCCGCATACACCAGAAGGCCGTGTTAGCCGCTTGCGGGTGACCCCCGGCGACGATCTTCTTGGTGACGTTAGCAATGTCGGTGTCGATCACATGGTGGATAGAGCGACTCCCGAGGGCAGGCACAAGATACCGGTTCAGGCTGGCCTCGACCAGTGCGGTGTTTTGAGGGTCGTTACTCGGCGGCCTGGAGGTGACCGCCATCGCCGTCCTCGGTATCGTCAGCGCTGATATGCGCCTGATCGGCAAGGAAGGCTGGCAGTTCCGATGGAGCTATGCTGGAATTTGGGTGACGAGGCTGATCAAGCGGCGCTCTGCGGCTTCGTTTCGATGACCTGGATTCCGTCCAGGAACCTGGCACCTGCGATGAGTTTCGGCAACTGATTTTGTCCTTTCAATCGTCGCCACTTCCTGGCCGCGGCCAACAGCTTGAAGACCATCAGCTGGGCGGTTTTCGAGGATAGCGAGCCCTTGGTACGCACCGTGCGATAGCGAACGGTTGCAAAGACGCTTTCGATGGGATTGGACGTTCGCAGATGATCCCAGTGTTGGGCGGGGAAATCGTAGAGCGCCAGCGACGCAATATGATCTTTCGTCAGGCAGTCGACCGCCTTGGCATACGCCTCGGCCTCCATCTCGATCGCATGCGCAAGCAATTTGCGCGCGCCGCTGCGAAGTACATCCGTCAGGGTATCATCGATTTCGTCGGGCTGACGAAGGCGAACAATGTGTTGATAGTCTCGTTCATGGCGTATCACTCTCCTTGAGAGGTACTGGCAGGCTTCATCACCCGCCTCGATACGCCGCTCTCCTCAAGCCGCCATCATCCAGTTTCCGCCATGGCTCCCCCTGATTGATCCGCTTCACCTGTGCAACTGCACAGGCTGCCCTAGCGGGGAGATTGGCCTCCAATGGCGAAAGCTTGCCGCAGGAGACCCTCCGATGACCGTGCCTATGGCGCCGCCGCTACGACAACTTGCCGACAAGCAGCGTGCGATCCACTGCCGCGCTACTGCGCCTTCAAGGGACGTCTGGATCGCGACGCAGGAGCCGATGACTGTTACGGGATCAATTCCAGGTCGCGCTGGCCGTCGCTGTGCCAGTTCGACGGTCTGGTGGCAATTTGGGCACATCTTCTGTCGCCGACAGTGGCGATGGCTGACGCTTCAACGAAACGGGGTCTTCGACGTCTGCTGCCTACGCCGATGCTTTGCGAAGTGGCATAATGTTTCGACGCACGCAGGCGCGGGCAGGGGATGTCAGTCATGAATCTCCTGACTGGCGCGGATCAGGCCGATTGGCGGGATGAAAGATCATACGACTACACCGCTGGCCTGACGCTGCGGGAGTGGGCTTGGGAGTTCTTACGCCGCAATCCAGCGTTCCAGCGCGATCTGACCGCTGCGCGCCAGCATTGCAAGACTTGGTCTCTCCAATCCTTTCTCGATATGGTCGCGTCGGCCGGCGACCTGTCACGCTGGGGTGTTCTGTTTCGCGGAGTCTTGTGGCCGCGCTTCGGTCGTATTCTGGTGTCCGCTCTGGTGCGTCCATGTGCTGCCGGTCATTGCGGAACGGTTGCCTGCCTCGTCGCCGACACCGCCGTTCGAACTCTCGGCATTGCCCTGTCGTGCAATCGTCCTGCTGGCGCCCGACAAGAGCCAGCATGTTCTTCTTCGCAATGCGGACCACGCGCTGCAGCTCGCCGTCTCGGGCGCGAATATCCTCCACCCTGTTTGCCTGCATACGCAAGCCATCTGGCCCGCGGTGCTTTTAAAGCATCGACTGAGGGGACTGGAGTGCCTCAATGCTCTCAGTCTAGGGCAACAGTTGCCCCCCCGCTTGTTTGCGCCGGAAAAGCGCGGCGTTCGTTTGTCCTTCGTTCTTCGTGCGCTCGACGGTTCGCTCGCCGGAGCACCTCATCGCGAGCTCGCCGAAGTTCTCATCGGTCAACGGCGCGTCCATGCCGACTGGGCGGATCCTCGCGATCATCTGCGCGACCGCATCCGTCGGGCCGTCTCGCGTGGCCGCGCGCTCATGAATGGTGGCTACAGAGATTTCCTAATTTGAAAAGCGACAGTCCGCGCTGTGCGTCGGTGGATGAACGTTCGCTCGCAGCTGTACCCGTCACCAACAGTTCGCCCGCCGACAGGACTGCATGGCGCCTTGCAAGTGCGCTCTGGTCTAGCTTGTCGATGCCGAAAATGAGATGGGCGAGGGTGCCAAGGCGGTGGTTCATTAGGGCCGGCCTCGACCTGGACGCACATCATTGGTCGGAAAGCGGCGTGCACCGCAATGTCGCCATAGCAGCCAAGATCCTTTGAGTCCGGACCTGCAGTCCTGTTGGACCGGCGGGTGCAACAATATGGAGGGATTTGAGGCCTCACACCGTTCCCTGGTCGACAGCTCGGTCAGACATAGCACCCACCGCTTGATTATGGAAATGGTGTGCCTGGAGTGCAGCGAGTAGCGGCTTGCTGCGCACTGTCCTAAGAATAGCAGTCATGACCCGTCTGGGGTTCTGCAACACGACGATTCAACCGCTTGGGCATTGTCGCATATCCCACAATGTAGAATGCGCAACAGGGCAAAAGCTGATCCATCGGCGGTTTATCAATGCTTTTTGGCTTGGCACGGCACATGCAACGCAATCGGCAAAAGGCGCACGAACTGAGTGGCCCATCGGCCCTAGGAGCGCTGATTTATGCCCTCCCAAGGCATGTCCGGCCCGGCAGCGAGCTCAGTCTCCTGCCGGGCATCCGTGTTTCAGGTCAACGGCGTTTGGAACTTCCAATTAGGTGGCGGCATTGACCGCAGGCCGCCCCCCGGTGGGGCGGAGAGACAGTGCAGCAGGTTTCAAATCCCGCCCATGCAAAGATATTTCATTTCCAGATAGTCCTCGAGGCCATGACGGGAACCCTCCCGCCCGATGCCGGATTGTTTGATCCCGCCAAACGGTGCCGCCTCCGAGGACATGCGTCCCGTGTTGATGCCAACCATGCCATATTCCAGAGCCTCTGCCACACGCCAGACCCGCTTCAGGTTTGAGGCATAGAAGTATGCGGCGAGGCCGTAGATCGTGTCATTGGCCTCGCGCACGACCTGATCCGCATCGTTGAAGCGAATGATCGGCGCGAGCGGCCCGAATGTCTCCTCTTGCGCGACTGCCATGACGCTGGAAATCTCGGTGAGGACCGTGGGTTCGAAAAACGTGCCATTCTTGCCGATACGCTGGCCCCCGCATCGTATTGTGCCGCCTTTCGCAATGGCATCTGCGATGTGAGACTCGATCTTGGCCAGAGCATGCTTGTCGATGAGCGGTCCGATGTCCACTCCGGCATCGAATCCGTCGCCAACCGACAAGTGCCGGATTCTTTCCACGAATTTCTTGACGAACTCATCGTGAACGCTCGATTGGACGTAAATGCGGTTCGCGGAAACGCAGGTCTGGCCGGCATTGCGGAACTTCGCCTGGACCGCACCGTCAACAGCACCGTCAATGTCGGCATCATCGAAGATGATGAAAGGTGCGTTGCCGCCGAGCTCAAGGCTAACCTTCTTGATCTGGTCAGAGCACTGACGCATCAGCAGCCGCCCGACCTCGGTCGAACCGGTGAAGCTGATCTTGCGGATCTTGGAATTGGTGCAGAGTTCACGGCCGACGCGATCACCTTCGGACGCATAGATCAGGTTGACCACGCCATCGGGAAAGCCGGCCTGATGGGCAAGGGCGAACATTGCGCCAGCCACGAGCGGCGTCTGTTCAGCGGGCTTGAGCACGATCGTGCAGCCCGCAGCCAAGGCCGGCGAGATCTTGCGCGCCACCATGGAGGCCGGGAAATTCCATGGCGTGATCGTGCCAACAACGCCGATGGGCTGCTTGATCACTAGCATTCGGCGGTCTGTCGAGGGTGCCGAGATCGTCTCGCCATAGACGCGATTGGCCTCCTCGGCATACCATTGCAGATACGCCGCCGCATGCGATACCTCTGACACGGCTTCGGCAAGCGGCTTGCCCATTTCCGCGGTCAGAATCGCGGCGAGATCGCCTGCATGGTCGATGATCAGCTGATGCCATCGCCAAAGAACGTCGCTACGCTCTCGGGCAGTCAACGCGGCCCATCCCGACTGCGCAACATAGGCCTTGTCTACCGCAGCACGTGTCTCCTCCACGCCCATATCGGGAAGCTCTGCCAAAACTTCGCCGGTCGACGGATTGACGACCTCGAACGTCTTATTGCCAACCGGTCTGCCGAGTGCCGGCAGGCGGTCGATGGCTCCAAACAGGTGCGGGGATTTCAGACGGCGGATCATCGGCAGGCACAGGGGCAATACCGGATTCCTCCTCAACGCAGCGAACATCCAGGTCGACAGGCCGTCGGTGTGTATTCTGCACCAGCGGGTTCGTCCTAGGGCCTCGGCAAAGCAGTTGGTAGACCAAACATACGACAACAGTTCCGTTAGTTTGAGTGCCCGCGGTTCATCAGTTGATGGATTGAGCAGCCGGATGTTTGCTTCATCCACCCGCTGCCTGCTGGTGGCGTGCGAGTGTATTCTGCAAAAGGCGGCATGCATGCTGAGGAGCGCCTTTTCGGCGAGAGGCCCCTGGACCGCCAATGCCGCGCAAGGCCCGCGAAACGACTCCGCGGGTCTGCATGATCTGCTTGGCCCACCGGCCTCCATATTCGCTCTTCCCACGAGAAGCCCCAAGGAAGAAGGAAGGCGAGATGAGTTTCTTTACTCATCCTTGCCGCCCAGCGGCGGGCCGACCACCAAAATGGCGGGCTCGGCCGAAAGCAGCTTCTTGGCCGCCGCCTTGACCTGTTTGAGCGTCACCCGACCGATGCTGCGGGCGCGACGCTGGTTGTAGTCGACGTCGGCATTTTGAATCTGCAAATCCAGGAGCCGGTCTGCAATCGAGCTGGTCGAGCCCAGACGGTCAATGGCATAGGTGCCGATCAGGTGCTTCTTCGCCGCCTTGAGCTCGGCCCCGGTCGGTCCTTGCTGCGCCATCTGCTTTACCACCTCTCGCACGATGCTCAGCGTTTGGGCGGCGCAATCCGAGCGTGTCTCTGTCGTAACCAGAAGCTTGTCAAGGGTCAGTTCAGAGCTGACGTGATAGGCAAGGCCGCGTTTTTGGCGTACCTCCTCGTAAAGGCGGGAAGTCAAGTATGAGCCGCCAAGGATGTCGTTCATCAGCACGGCGGCGTAGAAATTCGGCGCGCTACGCTTCACGCCAGGCCAGGCCAACGTTAGCGAAGTCTGCGGCAGGTCGTAGTTCTCCTCCACCAGTTGACCGAGTTTCGGCGCGACATCGTAGACGGGGACGAGGGTTTGTTGCTCAGGCAAATCACCAAACAGCTGGTCAAGCCTTTCCCTCAACGTGTTCGCGTCAATGTCACCCACCACGGCAATATGGAGCCCGTCGCGAGCGAAAATGGCCTGGTGGAAGGCGAGGAGGTCGGACGGCGTGATGCCGGCGAGGCTCTCTTTTGTGCCTTCTCCCGGCCTTGAACAAGGATGCGCGCCGTAGATCGCGCGCAGCCATTTGCGCTGAGCGATTGCGCCAGGGTCTCGCTCGCTGCCGACGATGCCGGAGACAATCTCGGCGCGGACGCGATCGATCGGCCCCTGGTCGAAGCGCGGCGCGTTCAGCGCGAGCCGAAGCAGGCCGAACGCGGCGTCCTGCTTTTTGGAAAGCATGCACACCGATCCGTAGATGTCGTCGCTTTGCGCGTCCAAACTCATTTCGGCGCCGGCATCGTCGAGCTTCACCTGGAAGGCATCGCTGTCGTAATGGCCAGCGCCTTCGATGAACAGGCCGGCCATCAGTTTGGCCATCCCCTCCTTCCCGACCGGGTCCTGCGTGGTGCCGCCGTTGAAGGCAAAGCCGATGTTGACGATTTCCACTGTGTGGTCCTCCACCAGCCAGGCGATGATGCCCTTTTCGGACTTCACCTCCTGGATGTTCATCGCAGCATGGGGCTGAGCGCCGAGCGTCATCTCTTGATTCTCCGTCTTGGGCAAGAGATAGCCCGTGGTCGAACGGTCGAACGCGAGATAGCGGGCGGCAACTGCTTTGATTTGCGCGGCGGTAACCCTGCGGATGCGAGACGGCCGTTCCTCGACATCTTTCACGGTGCCGCCGGTGGCCAGCGTCGAGCCGTAGATGCAGGCGAGGTCGTCCTGGTCGTCTTCGGCAAAGATCATATCGCGCACAAAGCGCTCCTTGGCCTTGCCCAGTTCCTCGCTGCTGACACCATCCTTGGCAATGCGAGCGACTTCGGCAGCGGCCGCCGCTTCGAGATCGGCCAGCTTGGCATCGCCGCGCGGCGCGCCATAGATGGCGAACCTGGTGTCGTCGAGCATGGTGCCCTGGAAATAGGCGCAGGCGCTGGAAGCGATACCTTGCTGGACAGCGAGCGCCTGGTAAAGCCGGCTGCGGTTACCGCCGCCGAGGATTTCGGACAGCAGGTCGAGCGCTTCGGCCTCGCCCGGCTTGGCGGTATGGTAAGACGGCACCACCCACTGCGTCGAAAAACTGGGCACGCTGACGCGGGCGTCGGAGAGCGTGACGGTGCGCCTGGTGTTCTGCTCGGGCTCAACCGGCCGGATGCGCGGCGGCAGGTCGGGCCCGCGCGCCACCTTGCCATAGGTCTTCTCGGCCAGCACCTTCACCGTTTCCGGCTCGACATCGCCGGCCACGATCAGCACGGAGTTGTTGGGCCAGTAGTATTTTTCATAGAAGGCGGTGGCGTCGACGCGGTTCAGCTGCTCGATCTCCTGCATCCAGCCGATGATCGGGATGCGATAGGGCTGGTTCTGCCACAGCGTCGCGTCGATCTCCTCATGGAGCACGTCCTGCGGGTTGGTGTCGGTGCTTGAGCGGCGCTCCTCGATGACCACGTCGCGCTCGGTCTTGACGACATCGTCGGTGAGGATGAGGTTTCGCATTCGGTCGGCCTCGAAGCTCATCATCAGCTCGAGCGCCGACGGCGCCACTGTCTGATAGAAGGCGGTGTAGTCGGAGGAGGTGAAGGCGTTGTTGGAGCCGCCGATCTCGAACACTGCGCGGTCGAATTCGCCGCCCGCATGGTTGGTCGTCGCCTTGAACATCAGATGCTCGAAGAAATGGGCGATGCCGGATTTGCCCGGCGGCTCGTCGGCGCTGCCGATCTTGTACCACACCATGTGGGTGACGATCGGCGCCCGGTGGTTGGGAATGACGACCACCTCCATGCCGTTGTCGAGCACGAAATCCCTCGCCTTGCCGTCCTCCCATGCGACGGGGATCGGAGCCGGCCCCGCGCCGACCAACTCGGACGCAACGGACGTCCTGCGAAGCCCATGAGTGCGGGGCTTGCTTGGTAGTTCTGGTAGGGAGAGTGGGGTTATGGGCTGCGTTCCTGGCAAAGTGATCTGTTCCTCATTTTGAAGGATCTATGTCTCCCGAACGCCTATTGGGAGAAAGTGGATCGGCACGCGACGCCGAGCCACATGAGCCGTCAGCGTGTTGCTGGGCCTGACGCGAGCCTCATCTTTGGATGCGTCCGGGAAACTTTCGGCATGGTGAGGCCATGGGAAGTCTGCTCGTTATCCATTGGGTGTTTGCGGATACCTGAGCATGCCCCGTGCCAAGTAAGAAAGCCCCGATTCGCAAGGTTTGATCCAACCTTGATACTTGCGATATCCGACATTGTCGGGCATCCGACAGAAAGCGCCTTTCGCCGGCGCGCCGGCTATGACGCTCGCCTCCTCCGGCGTGACGACGATCCTTTGGCGGGCGCCGCGCACACCGATCTGCCCGCCTATCAGCACCGCGACATCGAAGGACAGCGCGATCGTGACTGGATGGGTCTTACGCAAACATGCAGCAGTGCCACCGCGATCAGGACTTCATCCGCCCCACAAAGACCCGAGCGCGAGGGACGACGTGTAAGGCAACATGTCATCCTCGATAATGATGCCGCGCATAAAGAGGTAAGGTCCCTCGTCGTACCGGCGAGCCCCTTCGCTGGGTCTCGCGAGGGTCTGGTTTGCGAACGTCGACCGACAGCATCACGGCATGGGCGGCCCCATCGGTAGGCAAGCATTGACCGTGCCATCAGCGTTGAGGCAGCGCAGAGCCCAATTTCCCGGTGCCAGCCGGTACGTTGGAGCTTCAACTGTGGCCAGCCAAGCGGGCCGAGGCCGTGAAACTCCTGATACCCTGGACCGTCCGGATTGCAACGCACGACGCCTTGGTCTCGCGCCAACGTCCATTGACGCTCAGCGAAGCATCATGCGGACGAGCTGGGAAAGCTTGGCCGGGCCGGCGCCTTCCCAGGCGCACGGGACGCGCGACGACCCATGTGGACCTTGGATTTCACTACGCACTTACGCTGCTTTGGCCTTGTCAGCAGCCTGAGCATAAAGCGTGCTCAGCTTTCAGGGCGAGCCTCTTTCATGTTGATAGCATCTGTCGTCATTCAGGATCGCCCCATTTTCGCATGCCGCTTGCAGCTTTCAGACTGTTGTCAGCCAGGGCCGCCATAAAGGGTCTCGTTTAACGCATTCGGGAGGCTTCATGACTCGACCACATTAATTTCGGGCGGTTCGCCGGCGCTCCGAATGGCACTTAACACCAGATCCTCTCCAAACCCGTGATGATCCAAGAGGAAAACGAAAAATCCCTAAATCAGAAAAAAGCACCGATACGGTCGGCTCCAGGCTGATGAAATTGCGGTCTCACTGGCCACGCACGATACTTGCGATGGCGATGGCCATTGCAAAGGCCGGTCAAGCACCCAAGACGCTGACAAGCACGCCTCCGACCAAAGCTCGATCGTTGGCAGCCTTTCTAGCCGTATACTTGGGGCATTTTGGGCCGGCGATCCGGACGCCGATTAAAACCTGCCGGTCGTCTAAATGGAATGGTTGGTCCGGGTCCTTACTGGACCTGCGCCAACCCGATCGGGCCGGCGCACAGGGGCACCCAGACAATTGGACACGTCGCCTTTGCGCGGCGGCTTGCACTTTCTCGGATGGCCTCTTTTCTCCCCGGGCGAAATCGAGCGAGCGGTGAGGCGGAGCCTTCGATTTTGCCGATCATGTCGTGTCGCTTCGATCGAACTGCTCAGACGATGATAGCGGCATTGATTGCCGCGGCCGAAATGCGTTGTGTGAAGTACGATTTCTACGCCGTATACATACTGCCGTACAGTTCGCCATGTCAGCAGCCTTGCCAGCAATCCGCCCTGTGTCCAAATGTCGTCGAATTCACCGGTGTCATTGAGGAATTCGTATGATCGCCTCGAAACCATCATTGCGACCGCGGGCGGGCGACGCAAGCTCTAGACTGCCACCGATCCGCTGGATAACCATGTTAGCGATATGTAGACCAAGGCCTGAGCCCGCAGCAGGAGTAGCACCACGACTAAATCGCTTTGTAAGCCCTTCGAGGTCGGGGAGGGGCACCACCGGTCCGGCGTTTGCAATAGCGATGGTTCCATCAGTTTGGACGGAAACTGTTGTCGGAACAGTGGGCAGTCCATGTATCAGCGCATTCTCGATCAGGTTACGAAGGAGGATCCCAAACGCATCGACATCCACTTTGCGCATCAAAGTGGGGCAGCCGTCGACGTTAAGATGCAGGCGTCCGGCATATTGCGGCTTTTTCCTCAGGTCGTCGATTTCCAGCCGAACCGATCGGACAAGATCGATCGCGTGATCCGCCATGCCAACCCCCGATTCGGCTTGAGCGAGCTGAAGCACTTTTTCGACAAGGCGGCCAAGGCTCGACAGCGCTTGCTCGATGCCGCGCGCACGCATTTTGGCCGACCCATTGGGAAGCTCGGCCACTAATCTCTGCATCTGAGCGATTGAACCTGCGATCGGCGTGCGCAGTTCATGCGCACTGTTTGCGGCGAACTCGCGTTCGGCCTCGAGAGCCGCCCGCAGACGATCGAGAAGCCGATTGACGGATGCCGCGATTGGAGCCAACTCTGCCGGGAAATCGCCCAAGTCCATTGGTGACAGATTGCCGCCGTCGCGCGATCCGATCTGCTGTCGCAGTACCTCGATTGGCCGCAGCGAGCGCCGGATCACGATCCACCAAACAGCTAAGCTAAAGGGCAGGAGCACGAGTGTCGGAAGGAAGACAAAAAGTGCGCCCTTCGCGATTGTGGTACGGCGGCCATGAAGCGGTTCGGCCAACTGATGATACACGCCGTCTTGGATCTCCTCTGTGTAGACGCGGTAATCAGCGTTTCCCCAAAAGCCGTTACTCAGGGGAGCATCAGGGAAGGGCTGCTGACCCTCTTCCGGTTCAGAAATAAGCACTATCCCGTACTTATTAATAACCTGCTCACGATAGGTAAAGTACTTTTCGTAAGTGGGAAAGTTGTTATTGTATTGATCAACGTGTTTTCCATTCAAGACCTTGATCAGCTCTGGTTGTCTGTACTTTGCGCTCCCCTGGAGCAAGTCATCCGAACTTTCGTTTACATTATTGCAAAAAATGAACGCAGCCATGGTTGGGGCGGCGATCCAAACCAGGAGCGTTGCCCCGCCTAACCACGATAGCAGCTTTCTCGTCATGCTGTTCGAGTTCGTCATGTGACCACGAGCCTGTATCCGGAGCCACGCACGGTTGCTATTCTATCCCCGCCGATCTTCTTGCGGAGCCGGCTGACATAAACCTCCACTGTGTTGCTCTCGAACTCCGAATTGAATGAATAAAGCGCGTGCTCGATCCTCCCCTTTGAAACGACCGAACCGGGCTGGCGTAGAAGGCAGTCGAGCACCGCCCATTCGCGTCCAGACAGGTGGACCTCCTGCCCGTCGCGGAAGAGGCGTCGCTCGGCTGCCTGTATGGAAAGCGTCCCAACCGAAAATTGCGGCTCCGGAAAATGCCCTTGGCGACGTGCCACTGCACGGATGCGTGCCGAGAGTTCCCCCAGATCGAACGGCTTGACCAAATAGTCGTCGGCGCCAGCGTTGAGCCCCTCGATGCGGTGCGAAATCCGATCGCGGGCTGTCAGAATGATGACCGGCGTTGTATCAAGCCCCTTGATCAGCTCCCGCAGATAGTCGATGCCATTGCCGTCCGGCAGGTGAACGTCGAGCAAAATAACGTCGTAGCCGGCCACAGCTGCATGACCGCGCGCTCCGGACAGGCCCTCGGCCCAGTCGACCGCGTGGCCACCAGCCACCAAATGATCGTGCACAGCACTTCTAAGGTCGTCGTCGTCTTCAATGAGCAGTATTCGCATCAGGCTGCCGAGCTCCGGTATGAGGGCAAGGCTCCTGCCTTATTGATCGAAGCTGACAGTAGGCTGAACCGGCGCCAGCGAATATCTGGGGGCTTTCAGGCTGCTGTCAGCTACAATTGCAAGAAAGGGGTCGTTAACAAAGCCAAACGAAGAGGCCTTATGAAACCCCTCCTGATCTCGGCACTTTTGCTCAATGTGACCACCGGCGGCTGTACACTGGTTGGCGGGCAATTCGACGTGGCGGTCAACGAATGGCAGCCGCGCCACGCGTCAATGTCCAGGCTTGAAACTGACAGGTGTCTTAAATACGAGGGCACCGTAGCGGGTGCCTCCAGTTATCGAACAGTGCCTAGCAGGTCAGAAGTGCACTTTGACCATAGGGGTCGTCCGTATTTTCGGCGCTCGCGAACAGAGTCGACGGTCAATCGATGCGCCACTGCCAGAGTCTGGAACGGTCAAGTGTTTGTTATCCCCCGTCCGGGCCATATTCTCTGCCGAGGACCAAGAAGGCCCTATTTTCGGTGCCCACGAACAGAGCCAACGGTCAATCGATGCGCCACTGCCAGGGTCTGGAACGGTCAAGTGTTTGTGATCCCCTGTCCCGGCCGTGTTCTCTGCCGAACTCGCCCTTGTAGTCGGCACACCAAAGATCGTTAGGGCGACAGCCGTTTGAAAGTGGTGTCCCCGTCGCCCTGTTGCGCCTGCGCTTGCGGCGCTCGACCATGCCGGCGGTCGAGCACGGCATGCACGGTCGAGATCGCGGGCCGGTGCACATCCGGATACAGCCGGGCCAGCCGCTCGCGTATCTTCGGCGCACCCCATGTCGGCTTGTCTTGCTTGAGGCGCACAATCAGCTTCTCGATTTGAAACGGAAGCTGATTGGCGTGGCGATAGGGCCGCCGCGATCGGTCCGTCAGCCCCTCCAGGCCGCTGTCGTTGTAGCGCGTGAGGATCTTGTAGCCGGTCTTGCGCGAGATATCGAACTCCCGGCAAAGCACCGCCATCTTCTCGCCGTCCAGCAGCCGGGCGACGAACTTCAGCCGCTCTTCCATGACGTTACACTCCTTCCAAGGCACCTTGCTCTCCTTGCAAAGGGCCGAAAGTGTAACCCATCTATCCGGAATGAACTGTCACCCATCTTTCGGGAAGGGCAGTCATGGCCAAGGCAACTGGAAGCCGAATTTTCTTTTAGAGTATGAATCAGCGCCGTCTGCCGAAAAGCGCGTCCACGATCTTCCCTTTTGAAACGACCGTGCAGGGCTGGGGCAGACGGTAGTCGAGCACCGCCCATCCGCGTCAAGTCAGGTAGACCTCCTGCCCGTCGCGGAAGAGGCGTCGCTCGGCTGCCTGTATGGAAAGCGTCCCAACCGAAAATTGCGGCTCCGGAAAATGCCCATGGCGACGTGCCACTGCATGGATACGCGCTGAGAGTTCCCCCAGATCGAACGGCTTGACCAAATAGTCGTCGGCTCCAGCGTTGAAGCCCTCGATGCGATGCGAAATCCGATCGCAGGCTGTCAGAATGATGACCGGTGCCGATTCAAGTTCCTTGATCAGCTCCCGCAGATAGTCGATCCCATTGCCGTCCGGCAGGTGAACGTCGAGCAAAATAAGGTCGTAGCCGACCACAGCTGCATAATCGCGCGCTTCGGACAGGTTCTTGGCCCAGTCGACCGCGTGGCCACCAGCCACCAAATGATCGTGCATAGCACTTCCAAGGTCCTTATCGTCTTCAGTGAGCAGTATTCGCATCATGCTGCCGAGCTCCGGTATGAGGGCAAGGCTCCCATCTTATTGGTCGAAGCTGACAATAGGCTGAACCGGCGGCAGCGAATTATTTGGGGAGCTTTCAGGCTGCTGTCAGCTACAACTTGCAAGAAAGGGGTCGTTAACAAAGCCAAACGAAGAGCCCCTATGAAACCCGTCCTGACCTCGGCACTTTTGCTCAATGTGACCCCCGGCGGCTGCATCAGCAAATTGATTTGGGAAACAGGCGCGCCGGTTCTAATGACCGACGCAGGCCGAGGTCTGGAACAGCTGGACCAGCGAACGGCGTCTTCGGTTTTTCAGGCAACAGCCACATGGAAGAATATGATTGGCTCGACCATGCGCCGAGCTTTGTCGAACGGATTGGTCGCGGGCGCACTACCACAGATTATGGCAGGTTTACGCCCTGGCCTTGACACCCGGGGTGATCGTCACCGGCGGAGCCGCGGCGTACTGATCGGATATCTAACGTCGCTGAGTCTCTCGTCGGTGCAGTGGATCTCTCGGCTTAGCCATCATGCAAAAAACGACGGTTCCGCGACACCACTTTTCAGGTCCGTGACACAGGCTTTGTGAGCCGATCTGTTGTTCTTACCCCAGGCTAATGGCTGAACAGCTCTGTCGCCGGCTCGATGCGCCAGATGGCGCGATGTTTTGAACCCTTTCACGAGGCGACGGCAGCAGCCGACCGGCTCTCCTATCGCGGCTCCCGCGATCCACACACCCAGCAAGGGAATCTACCATGGTAATGAAGGCACCGGTTGCCGACGCTAGGAATGGGTCGGTAGTAGATCGGCTGGTCGGCATCGACCTCGCTCGGGGCCTGGCTGTCTTCGGGATGTATGCCGCCCATCTCGGTCCCGACCCCGGCGAAGGAGGACTAGTCGGGTTTCTGATGGAACTAACCCATGGGCGGCCGTCGGCCCTGTTTGCCGTATTGGCCGGTTTTTCAATCCTCCTGATTACAGGTCGCAAGGCGCCGAAGTCGGGGATAGCCGGTAGACAGGCCATCGCCAGAGTCGCAATTCGTGCCCTTGTTTTGCTCGCGCTTGGCTCAATCCTGGGCTGCCTCGGTACCCAGGTCGAAGTCATCCTAGAATACTACGGAATTTGCTTCTTGTTGGTATTGCCGCTCCATCGGCTCAGCGCATATCAGCTGGGCTTGATCGCTGCCGCTACGGCATTAGTTCTCCCGCAAGTCCGTTCCTCCCTTCTGTCGGTTGCCCCCAACCTCCTCGACCCGGTCTTCAACCTCATGGTCAACGGCTACTATCCCGCGGTGACCTGGGTTCCTTTCCTCATCGCTGGCATGGCCATCGCGCGCCTTAATCTTAATACGCTAGCAGCGCATTGGCGCCTTGGTCTGGCGGGGGTCGCGCTGGCCGTGTTGGGCCATGGGGGATCCTTGCTCGCGCTGAGTTCCCGCGCTTTGACTGAAACCTCCTTGTGGTGGTCTGACGTTGACGGCGCTTTTGAGCCTTCCAAGTCGTCATTTATAGTCAAGTCGTCATGGATAGCCGCACCTCATAGCGAAACGACGCTTTCGATCGTGGGCAGCACCGGTTGCGCAATGATCATCTTGGCGGCTTGCATGCTCGCTGTGGATGCGCTCCCGCGTCTGCGAAAGCTGGTCTGGCCAATAATCGCAGTCGGCTCGATGTCTTTGACGGCCTATGTGCTGCACATTGCGGGAATAGCCTATCTTATGAAGATAAACATTTTCAAAGACGAGAGCCTGTCCACGCTCTTTGGCTTCGTTGTGGTTATCAGCACTTTTGCGGTGCTTTGGCTGCGCGTCTTCCAGCGAGGACCGATGGAAGTGCTGATGGGTAGGGTCGCAGATCTCGCGCGTCACATCCGCTGAGCACCGCCGCGCCCCGGCCTCCCGATCACATTACGGACAAGGTGGGGCTTTGTCCAAAGCTTGTTCGCGGCAGGGGAGGGTACTTCCTCCCACCCTGCCGCCTTGTTGATGGAAGCTAAAACGGTCGCGCAGGCGCTAGAGTTGCATCGGCATAATCAGCTTAAACTCGCGAAGTTAAACCCGCGGTTGGTCTATCTCGGCCCGCCTCACCTGAAAGGCTAGGTATCCGTTTCGGTCAAGGGTTTTAGGGGCCATTTTCGCTGCGCCTTGAGGAGAGCGTTTGCTAGGATGAGGAGCTTTCGCAACAAGATGATGACCTTTGCGGGTTTGCCTGCCGCCTTTAGCGCCTGGTATTTTGCCTTGAGGTCGGGGTTGAAGCGCAGGGCGAAGGGCCGGGCATGTAGAGGGCCTGGCGAACATTGGCCCGGCCGCCCAGGCGCGGCCGCTCCATTTTGCCGAGGCCGGCGAGGCTTGCGGCCTTTGGTTCCGAGTTCCGGCATGTCGATGGTGAGTGTGCAGGCGGTGGCATCCGATGCGCCATATGCTGGTCAGGATTTCGCGGCGCTGGACAGCGTCGGGATCGGCTTTCATGAGGGTAAGCATCGTCTGATCGATATCGCTGAGTTCACGTGGATCTGCTTCCAGCCACTCGTTGTTGTGGCGCCTGAGCAAGGCAAGCGGTCAAGGTCTGGCTCTGGTGCTGGCTGCGGTGCGATCCCCGCACGGGCCAGGTGCCGATCGTGTCGACGATCCACCTCGCCGCGACCAGAGAGCTGCTACTCTCTTCCGCTGTTCATTCTGGCCTCTTCGCAATGAATGTCATAAAATCACCTGTCGCAATTAATGGTTTTTGATTTGGCTCCAGCAGCTGGCAGATATCGCCGAGAGTTCCGCAGAGAGCGTCGAAAGTTTTGGCCGCCTTCTTCCGCAGCCGCGCCTTGAGTTTTGAGCAGACCTGTCTTGATCGGGTTGAGATCGGGCGAGCATGGCGGCAGGATCAGGAGCCAGTGCCCTTTGGCCAACCAGTGGGCGGCGCGTACCTTGCCGACAATCTGGGGTTCCGAACCCGACAGTTGGTTTTCAACCCGACAGTGGCCCGCCTCAGAGCAGGCTACCGCCCTTCGGAGCAGGCAGAAGCTAATCGAGGTTCGCGGGTTCCGGTTTGAATGTGCAGGTCGCTGCGCGCCTGATCTTTCGGTCTGGCGGCACATGACAAAAACCCTCATTTTGGCCGACGATACCCGGTCAGGAGCGGGTATCGCAGTCGAGAAGCGACCCGAGCACGTCCACAAGATGTGCCGAGTTTGCAAGGTGTGTCATTGTTTCTGTCAACGTTCGAGCGACAGCGCACGACGAAACGTCTGGCATACGCCTCGTCTGGCACGCGCCTCGCATATGTTGCAGTTGCTGCTGGAGATCAGGCGATCGAGTGGGCCTTGCAATTTTCCGATTTTGATGCGCCTAAAGTCTCGTGTACAAATCAGGCTGGCGTGAATGGCCTGCCTAAGTTGCGACTTATTACAAAGGAATGGATATGGCGACTGGAACGGTGAAGTGGTTCAACAGCACGAAGGGTTTTGGTTTTATTCAGCCTGACAACGGCGGTCAGGATGTCTTTGTCCACATTTCCGCTGTTGAACGAGCGGGCCTGTCGACCCTTAATGAGGGCCAGAAGATCAACTACGAGGTGGAACAGGATCGCCGCACGGGAAAGTCCTCTGCAGGCAGCCTCAGCAAGGCTGGCTAACGGTCCGGGAAAGCCTTGGCAAGGTTCGTCATCGCCGGAACGCATTGACGGCTCGAAACCCGGGCCGGAGCATGCAAGTTAATGCCGCGGCAGGGATTGCTGGAGCCATCATGAATTACTCTGGAAATGAGGCTCTTGGACGGGAAAGGCGGGGCTCATCCCCGCCCTTTGATTCCGCGCAGATTGGGCCAACGGCTGCTGCGCGTCCGAACGACTGTTGATACGGATTTAGGCTGCGACCTTCTTGCGGGTCCGTTTCGCCGGCGCCGTGGCTGGGGCTTCCGGCTCTTTCGGTTTGCGGCCGAGTCCCATGGTCTTGGCCAAGGCGGAGCGCGCAGCGGCGTAATTCGGCGCCACCATGGGATAATCCGACGGCAGACCCCATTTGGCGCGATATTCGTCTGGGGTCAGACCATAGTGCGTCGCCAGATGGCGCTTTAGCGATTTGAATTTCTTGCCGTCTTCAAGGCTAATGATGTAGTCCGGTTCGATCGACTTTTTGATCGGGACAGCAGGTTTTTTTACAGGCACAGGCTCTTCTGCCGGTATGAGTCCAGCCGTGCCGTTTAGAGCCCCGTGCACTTGGGCGATCAGGGCAGGAAGCTCCCCCGCCGGGACGGGGTTGTTGGAGACGTAGGCTGATACAACATCGGCAGTGAGCTCGATGAGGATGTCGGTCTTGTGGGGTTCTTCTGTCATAAACTTCTCCGGGCAGCTTGAAACACAGTTGGGCGAAGTGTCGCTTCATAGTGGCGGTTGCCGCTGAAAGCAAATGGATCGACGGGTGCGCTGCTCCTCCACCATTGAAGTCTCGGCGACGCATCCCGTCATCGTCCATCGCTAAAGGCAGCGTATTGAATTATGGGAGCGGTCGCGCCCGCCCCACCATAGCGATACAGCAAGACAATCAAAAAAGCCGGTCTTTGCTTGGCCCCAAATCTTTTCTCCTTTCGTGAACGCTGAGCTGCCAAGCTGCTACAGTTCACCTCGCGGGGCAACCGTGCACAACACAGGAGTCGCCCGAGCGATACATTCTTCACTTGCCGCTTATCAGCGCTGGTGATTGCACTTTGCAGCCTGCCTCCGGACCCGCAGCGCTCACGCTGTTGGTTTTGCGCCTGCAGGCGTCGGAAGTCGGATCGCCGCAGCTAATTTCCTCAGGCGGACGAATTCAACAAATCGATTGTTTGGATCGAAGGCATCCACACCATCGATGCCTCTAGAATAGGATCCAGCTACAATCACCGTGCTGTAATGGCAGGGACGGCCAGCACAAGCGCGACACGATCCGGCGGGTCCATCGCTGCGTTACGTATTCATGGCTACTGCATCGGGCGCTCGGTCGACCGCCTTAAGCCAGGTCGCCGCATTGCGAGACGGTGACCGGCGAGGGAGAGGGCGCTCTGGCAACGAAGCGAGGCGGGTGGCCTTGCGGGTGGCCGCGTGATGTCATCCGGCTCTCCTGCCGATCTCTGCCGGCCAGATCTGGAGCAACTGTTTTGCATAGATATGGCTCTCTTCAGGGGGCCATCTATGATGGGAGCCGAGCGCGTGTTCGAGCCGGGGAACAGGCTGCGCATGCACTGTGCCCACCTATTGCGATCGTGCTAACCTTGGTTGTTTGGACTTGCCGTTAAAGGCAAGCGACAGATTGAAGTTATGCTGCACCATCTGATTGCCTGGCTCGTTTTCGAGAGCTCGCCGATACAGGGCCTGTGCCGCGTCATGCCGCCCCTCAATGTCCAAAATCACGCCCTTCGCATTCAATGCACGTACGTTTCCTGGGGCTGCAACCAAGACGCTGTCGAGCACCTCAACCGCTTCGTGCGGGCGCTTCTGGCCCACCAAGGCATTTGTAAGTCGTATCGCCGCATCAACATTGTCCGGGTGCTGCTTCACCTCATCCCGCAAAGCCCGCTCTTGAACATCCTGACCAACTTCGCGCAAAATGCGTTCGCGCATAGCCGGATCGATTTGATCGGCGCTGAGCAACTCGGGGGAAGATGTCTCCTGCACGGAAAGAGCCGGCTTTTGCCAGCTGGCGCAACCGCCCAAAGGCAGAATGGCGAGTACGGCAAAAAGAAGTGAGTTCCGGCGCAGAAACATAGGCGATGGAGAAACTGTATTACTATTCATGTTATCTCTCAGTTATCGGGGAGGCGCGTGGCGTTCAGTTAGGAAAGGTGGGACTACTCTAACAATCCGCTGTTCGATCCGTGCGGGAGTGTGACGGATCCTGCGGGGCGAATTGTAAAGTCGGAGGCGAGGTCTTGATAAGACAGCACGGCGAGATCAACCCCGTTTCGCGTCAGAAAGCCGCGGACGAAACGTCGGACATCCATCGACGTCAACAGAATAGGGCGGGTTTGACCCGGTTCTGCGTTCGAAAGGACCTGACGTATCTGTGATAGCATCGCTTCGCTTTGCCGATCCTCCAGTGCGAGATAGGGGCCTGCATCCGAATCTCGAACCGCGCCACGCATCACATCCTCGCTCTCGCGCTCGACGACCAGGGCGGACACGATGCCCTCCGTGTTGGCATGGCGGTGGCAGATCTGTCGCTTCAAACCAGAACGGACATATTCCGTCAGCAGGGCAACGTTCTGCTCACGCTCGCTCCATTCGGCCAATGCCTCCAACACGAGACGGGTGTGGCGGATTGGGATACCTTCCTCCAGGAGGCGGCGCAGAACATCGGCAATCCGAGGAATCGGCGTCGTGCGTAGCACCTCTTTCACAAGCTCAGAATATTCCTGCTCCATTCGGCCCAGGAAATGTCGGGTCTCTTGGATGCCCACCAATCGCGGTGCGTAGCGGGTCAACGCTGCATGGACGCGCAAGGCGAGGAGTTCGCCGGGAGCCCTATGCTCCGTGCCGGCGCCCGTAAGGGCCTTTGCAGGGGTATGTTCAACCGGGAGTGTGTCCGTTTTCGGCTCACGTCTAAGGGGGACACCGCTCGAGTCGACGTGCGCTACATCGGCTCGGAGCGCCATCTGGTTTGGATCTAAGGCGTCCTGTTCGACTGGCACGCCCTCGACATCAATTCGGAATTGCGATTCAGGCAGCTGCTCGTCAACCAAGACAGGGATGCGAGGAACGATAATGCCCAGATCGGCTGTGACCAGGAGCGAAACGCGCCCAATATGTTTTTGCAATTCGGCTTGATCGACCGCCTGCATAAGATCTGGCGCTAGAAAAAATGCGATCGGGAATTCCTTCGCAGGCGCGGCTTGCTTAGGCTCCGCTGCAGTTCCACCTTTCGCATCGGCAGTGCCGGCGCCCAGCACATCAGCCTTGACAATGCTTACCGCAGCGAACACTGCGGCCAGCATCAGAAAGACGGGGAGGGGAAACCCAGGAACGAACCCCATTACAACCAGGACGCCGGCCGCCAGTCGCAAGGCTCGAGTGCTGGCCGTGAGCTGACTGACCATTTCTGTACCGAGGTTGATCCTCGCCGTCCCAGTCACACGGGTGACGATGGTCGCCGCAGTAATGGAGAGCAGAAGGGCCGGAATCTGCGATATCAATGCATCGCCTATCGTCAGCAGAGTGTAGTGATGCAGTACCTCGCCGAAGGACATGCCCTTGGAGAGCAGGCCGATCGAAATTCCACCCAGCATGTTGATGCAGATAACCACCAGCCCGGCGATGGAATCGCCCTTCACAAATTTCATCGCGCCGTCCATCGCGCCATAGAGTTGGCTTTCCTTCTCCAATTCGGCGCGCCGCCGGCGGGATTCGTTGGCATCGATGTGGCCGTTGCGTAGCTCTGCGTCGACCGCCATTTGCTTGCCCGGCAGAGCATCCAGCGTGAAACGCGCCGCCACTTCTGCCACCCGTTCGGCACCCTTCGCGAGGACCATGAATTGCACCATGGTGACGACCAGAAATATGACGAAACCCACCACGATATTGCCTGAAATGACGAAATCGCCAAAAGTATGAATAATGCTGCCGGCCTCCCCCTCGGCCAGGATCAGTCGCGTCGTTGCGACCGTGAGCGCGAGACGGAATACAGTGGAAATCAAAATAACGCCGGGCAAAGAGGAAAAATCAAGTGGAGTACTGACATACAGGGCAACCATCATCAGCAGTATGGCCAACCCCATATTGAATCCTATCAGGGCGTCGACCACCACGACCGGGATAGGCATGACCATCATCGCGACAGCCAGAAGCAGCATCAACGCAACCATTAAATCCGGGCTGGCCGGCGCACGCTTGATGAAGTCACGCAGGACGTTGGCCATCGAGACACCTTTGCAATCGGTTGAGACTTACTCTGCTGTTACGCCATGAAACGTGGCTTTCGAACTCCGAAGGCGCCTCAGCCTTGGCCAGCGCGTGACCCTGCATGAGAGCCACAAGCAGGCGCGAAATGGCTGGGCAGCAAATGTTTCCAACGCAGCCAGCTTGTCAGCACCGAGCGCGACAGGATGTTTGGCTGGCCATAGAGTGCTGCTTGATGGGGCCTGCGAGCTTTCAATATTGGAGAGCAGCAATGCGGCCATTCCTGCTCAGCAGCACACGGCTGTCCTCAATACGTTCGACCACCCATCCATCAGCCAAAATGGCGCCGACAAAATACTTCTCGCTGTCGATGACAATATATGGTTGGACCCCATGCCACACAGCTTCGACCGCGATTGCGGATGGCGCCTTCTCCTCTTTGATGAGCACTCCGTTCACCAGTGTTAGAGTACCCTTGGTGCGACGATCGAACGATTGCTGAAGCTTCTGCCAGCTGATGACCGATTCAGACGTGACGGTGCCTTCGGCGGTCACAACACCCTTTGCCGACCCAATCTTGACGTCGAGAAGACCCGCTCGATCGACTTCCTCCTGCAGCTCTTGGGCCGCTGCCTCCGTAAGTTCATTGTCAGCGCGGTGACTGATCGTTCTGGACGCGACTTCAGCCCGAAGTGAATTGGGGCTCGATCCACTTGCATTGCCAAGATAGGAGATCGTGCCTGAAAGCGCGCCGATCCCGAGTGAGCTGATTATGACCATGGCGAGCACACCGATCGGTAGGCGCGGTATGCCGGTCGAACCAGGCGGCTCTGCATCCTGCACGGACAAAGCAATGGACATCTCGCCTACGAGCAGGACGACAGGAAGGGGCACAACAACGGACTGGCCTGCGGCGATATTCCGGTTGCCCTCGATACTGAGTCCGGGTGCAAGCGCCTCCAGTTCGATCGACTTGCCAAGAAGAGTTACACGAAGGTGATGCGGTGCCAGTCCCTGCTCGACAAAGACCAAATCGGCATCGAAGCCGCTGCCGATTAAACACTTTTGAAGATCCGTCTTGCCGGTCAGACCGCAATAGTGCCCCGAACGCACTTCGAAACGGAGGGAAACGGCGTCATCCACAGAGCATCTCTCAAACAGGATAGAAGCCGCATGGCAATTGCCATGCGGCTCATTTCGGGACTACGTCGCGTCAATAAGGAGACGCGCTAGGGGGCAGTCTAAAACCCGCTTCCGACATTACGAAACGCGTTCGTCGGCGGCCTTCTTGATGGTCTGGAGATTGGTCGTTAGAGTGCGCAACTGGACACTCCTTTTCGTCGCCTCCAAGCTAACATTGGTTAGTTCCTGCACTTGCGCCTGAAAAGCAGTAGCATCAGCTCCGCTTGTATTGCCGGGAGTGCCACTGTTAGTTTTATCGGTATTGCCGGCGCTACTGGTATTGGTATTGCCTGATTTTTTATTATTATCAACTGCAGCCATGATCATTCCTTTTTCTGTTGGAGTTGTGCCGTCAATAACGGCCTGTATGACCTCACGCCGGATTTCCCGCGTCAGGCATCTTCTGTGTCATCCAAAGCTTCATCGGCCTCAGCCATCGCATCGTTCGCGAATTGGAACGCGAACGATCGCAGGATACTTTGGAAGGCTTCACTTTGTGCTGCAGACTGTGAGTTGTCTTGAAGTTGATCATTTGAAACGGTCCGGTTATCCGCCCGATCGTTCCCGCCAGCTGCCTTGCCATCATTCCCACCAGCTGGCTTGCCATCATTGCCATCAGCCGGCTTGCCATCACCAGAATGCTCGGATTTCGAATCCCCATGGCCCTTTCGGATCAAGGAAGTCCCGAGGTTGCCAACTCCACTCCCAATTGCTGCTATCATCAGGTACTCCGGCATTTGCCATTGGCGGCGACGTGTTAAAGGTTAGCCTCGATCAAGCTAAGGGCGGGAGCTTTCGAGAACCTGACGGCTTTTGACAAAAACCGGCCAGCGCAAAAACGTATGCTCTGCAGGATGTTGCTCTCGCATCGAACAGTCGACCACGATCTCGGCTGTTCGGCCAATCCCGCCGTCCACGCATGCCGCGACCGAATGGCAGCCGCAGCAGCTCGTTTGCATCCTCGATGCTGTGGTGTCGAACAGGAGACACGGTCCACGTGCTGCATGACCGCAATGACCGTATTCTTGCTGGCTCCACGGGCGCACGCAACGAGCAGGAACTCGGTCTTTGCATCACCATTCTCTCGCCTGCACATCACGGCCCGGCGCGGTGAGCTCATTGGCTTCGAGAAGGTCGGCGACCGTACGAACATGGGATGGTCTGCCGGCTTTGGGAGGCCGGTGCGGATCCTCTTCTCACCATATCGAAAGCTTGAAGCGGTCGGATTTTCTTGCCCTGTTCGTGAGAACTCCCATCGTCAGCTAATCGTCAGCCAAGCGGTCTATCTAGGCCGGCCGTGCCTGACCTTCGGATCCAAAGGTCCCGTCTCGACACTTTTTGTAACTATAGATCGAAATGGTCCGCGTGATACGCAACGCACACGCTTCTCTGAAGCAAATGTGTGACTTTGTCGGTGGCGAACGAGAGGAGTGACGCATCAATAAAATCGTCAGGCACGTGTCTAGGAAGGGGAGCTAGCCGAGTTGGTCTGATTTCATTCGCTGTTCCTGGAAATCGGCGGACTGAAGCGCTGATAATCTCAGGACATCGATGGCAACGTTGCGAAAGTCCTGTGAGCTCGGGCCAATCTTGGCCTGCTACTGAGAAGCACTTTGGCGGGAACATTACGCCGTCGCGGGTCTGGCTGACCGTGACGTTAACCGAAAGATGCCGCTGGTCTCGTCAGCCGCCAGCACAATAGCAGCACATTCTCGCCTACTACGGAGACGCAATATGAAGGGCATTGGCCGACCACGGAAATCGCAGGCTGAAACTGGAGCCAGCCGCGCGGGGCGGGCGAGCAGTTCCCTTTCGCAATCAAGTCTTGCTGCGGGAGAAGGTGGACAGTCATTCGATTCCGTTGTGGAGCAGATGCGCTCTGGGGACGCCGATAGGAGGCCCTCCTCCCTTCCAGTTGCGCGCGGTCCAGGCGATGCCCGCGAAAGTCTGCCAGGCGCCTCGATTGGCGAAGATCAAATCCTGAACACACCGCGACGTGGAGCCGCTGCGCCACCACGCGGAACCGTAGCGCCACGTGGCGCAGCCGCAAGGCGGCGCGGTTCTCCCTCCATGTCTGAGGGCGAAGCCATGGCGCCGGTCGGTAGCCAACTATCAACCGCGCAGGTGGAAGGCACCAGCTCATCGTCAAATGAAGATATCAGTCCGACACAGCTCAGAATGAACAGTCTTGTTCAACAACTGACTGATTGCGAGGCTGCGGCCAGGAAAACCGACGTCCCCGAGGAGGCGGTGGAGCTGATCAGTCGGGTCGTCGATGCAGCCTCAGCAATTCTGGAGTACCGCGCTAGCCTGCCTGCGGCTGAGGCGCAGACAATTATGCCAGACGACAAGGTGCGTAGATGTTGCCAGATCGTGTGCGACGCCGCGAATGAAGTAGACAAACTTGGCCTGTCGACGATCACGAAATTGGACAAAAAGACCAAGAAAGCGGCAGGTATGGTCGATAAACTCTACTCCTACTCCCAGGCGGACCGGCAGGAGCTGTTGATTTTAAATGTGGAGAACCACCATACGGCGGCAATTAAGTGGTGGGAAAAAAAGGCATGGCGCTCCGAACGGCAGCGATCCGCCTGCGCTGCCACCGCTAGCCTATCCAGTGGAACGCCCGTGATGCGGGAAGCCGAGCGGTGCGCACTGCGGCTGCGTGCCGGCTCGGTACTGAGTGTCAGGATCTGGCTGGTCCGTGAGCGGATCGGTCTTGCGCGGGCCAAGATTGAACTGCGGGCGAGCAGGTTCGAGCCAGATTTGAAGGAACTCCTCGTCGGTCGAAATGGAGTGGTGCAGCTGATGGCAAGCGCCGCTCAAGAAGCTCTTCGCGCCCTCTCTTTGGCGAAGGGCATAATGGATGATGGCAAAACACTCAACGCTCATGATTGCGCGGTTGTAGAAAAAATCATGGAGCGGCTTTCGGATTTTGGATTGGCGTTGCACGAGGTGCATACCAAGCTAAGCCATACCTACCCAGATGCCGGCCTCCCATTGAAACTGTTCGAACGGATCGTGGACGATGCATGGATCACTGCGCACGATGCCATGCACTTGTTGAACCTGCAGTCTCCGCCGTCAGCCATCATGGCGCCACAGGCCCAGGCGGGCGCTGCGATGCCGGCCAGGGCAGGCGCTGCGATACCGGCTGGCACTGCTGGTACGGCTGCAGTGTCAGAAGGCACTACAGCGCGAAGGAAAGGGAAGTCAAAGCATAAGTCGGCAGCTCGCGCCGGGACTTCTGCCGCCGGGCAGCCATCAACACCAGTCGCTGCGAACGCCGGCACAGTGCCAGCAGCCAAGGTTCTCGCGCGCTCGGATCAAGTTGCGAGTACACAGGTGAGAGCGCAAGAGGTGGCTGCGAGTTCGTCGGGGGCAGGCTCGACAATCGGGGGCGCCGCGTTGTCAATGGAGGTATTGACGGAGCGGCTCAAACGATTGGACGAACTTTTGCAGTTCGATCTGGCCGGTCAGCAAAGCGTCGTCTCCCAAGTGCGCCAGATGAAGCCTGAGGAGGCCGGTAAGGTCGTGGACGATGTGGCCCAGTACCTGCGAGCCCAGGCCATTGAGATGCAAACCTGTCTCGCCGGGTTGCAGGGGCGTAATGTACGCCTGCTACTCACCTCCACCCAGCTACCCAAAGTGCACGAACGCACAGACCAGCTCAAAGGGTTGCTGAACATGGTGCTGGGACAGGCCAACGCATTGAATGAAGGAAAAGCCGGCATTACGACTGATTGCATGAAGACCTACGCATTTCCGGCGCAAAAATACCTGGAACATTTGTGCAATGCCGACGAATTGATGCCGCCGGAGGCACCGGTCGCGCTGCGTGGCGAGCCAGGAAAGCTGTTTGAGATGAAGCTGCAGCCCAAGATGCTGGTCAATGGTGCGATGCCGAGCCCGATGTGGGTGCACATCCACACGAGTCGCCCCGTCATGGCCAGAAACTTGGAAGGGCTGGCTGATTCCGAATTCACCGCTTGCCACGTTAAATCCAACGAACAGCGCGGCTACAATCGAGAGCGAGAGGAAGCCGATGCTAGGTCCGGTCGCGAGAAGGTCATAATTCATCGCGGCAAACTCACCCCCGCTTTCTGTAAGTCCTTGTTGACCTCAGGGCTTGGCCGCCAACCACGCCATTCGCGTGCCGAGCTCCCGTCGGCGCAGGCTGCATGACAGGGCACTCAGAATGCGGCCGGCCACGCTGTGAGTCAGCGAGCATTTCTCCTGGCCAAACCGCGAATGCCGCTGCGCGAGTTGCGGTCCGGCGATTGGAGTCGATCGGCTACCGTCAGGGCCGATTTGCGATGTCGCGTTACCGGCTGTTGACGTGGCGGCGTATCTTGCCTCCCATCCAACTTATCGCCGAGATCGCGCCGCCAAGATCGAGGCGGAAGGTCTTCCTGCGAGCGCGGAGCAGGCATAGCCGATCCGATCGGGATCGGCGCATCGCAACGACCCAACGGTGTGGTGGAGAAAATTGGATTCGGGAGAGCTCGGTTCCAAGAGGCGGAGTTCCGGCCCGAATACAATCCGCTCGCAAGCACCCACGATGCGCATCCGCAGTTTATTGTCTGGGAGATGGGCTGGATTGCTCGGCGGCGCTGGCGCTAAGGCGGGGCTGTCGCCGGACAATTAGCATTCACTGCCAACAGCCTTGCAACCGTCACCAGTTGCAAGGCTCGGCGGCGGGTCGACAAATCACATGAAATCGTCGTCGGACCCGCTATCGCTGCTGTCGCTATCCTCGGTTTTGTGGAGATAGAGTGGAGGTTTGCCTGCACGCTGCCACTCACCGGCACTGTTCTTCGTCCATTTGTCGGGATGCTGCGTAGGGTCAAGCACCAGGTCGCCATGATCCACTTCAACAAACCCCATCGTCTGCGCGCGCGCTTGTGCTTCCGGATTAGCCGCACGCCAATTCAGCAACGGTCGGTCGCCGTCTATCCGAAGTTGATGCTCCAGCAGAATATCGCCCGCATTTTCGACGAGCGGATGGGCGACTTGAAGATCCACTATGGAAGTGACCTCAGTTCGACCAGGAAATTGTTCCCGCCAACTTTCCGATTCGAACTCGTTCATGCTGAATCCGCCTTCCATTCTCAGCAGTCCGGCACTCCGGTCTCCCAATTGGTAACTGAAATATCGCGCGTGCTCCGTATCTCGACGGATGCCATATTGCTGAGCAACGTCCGCGGTGCGCCTGGCTCGTGACGATACGAACTCCGAATACTCTTGAGGATTGTCGGCGATGTGCGTGATTTCATCACCATGAAATTGCCTCACCTGTCTCCTGAAGGAAGTCCTGTTGATCTCCACCACAGGAGGTCGGGAATTGAGGGAGTATGCTTGGGGAGCCGCCGATGATGAGGCGCCGCTACCTTCCGATCCGGATAAGTGCATTCGGGCAAATGTGTCCGCGAACCCTTCGCTTCCTGCATCCGATTGCTCGCCGGCATTATGCGCGCGGTAACTATCGGATGAGCCACCAATTCGACCATACATGACGATTCGTACTCCTATGTTTCGCAACCGAGCTCAAGTTAGCACGGCTGTTCAACATAGGGCGCTTAGTTGACGACTAGCTGACGAGGGCATTCCAACGGCTGCACCAATCAAATCCGCACTGCCGGCCTCAAAACCTCGGACTGCGCCACGCACCGGCCAGCAGAGGCTGCAAGGTCATGCCCGGAGGACTTGCCGTAGTTGCTGGGTGGCAGATCCGAGGGGAGTGATTGCCCCAGGCCCGCGGTTGCGCGGTTGGCCTGGCAGAGACACTGGGGCACGGATGGCCAGCCGACATTTGCCACTAGCATGGAGCCAGGTCAGTTTTGAACTGGGCAGTCGTGGACTTCCAATGACTAGGCCAAGCCTGCGGCAAAGAATGCTTTCGCGACAGGCTGGAAATATTGCATAGGAACCGCGTGGCCGAGTTTTGTAGTGCTTATCAGCTGACGCGCTAAGACATGGTCATGGACGATCGTCAGGCGTAGTGCCCGCGCCTCACTCAACACATGTGAAACGCGCTCACCTTCGGCACGGCAAACTAAGAACGGCACCCCGGTTTCACCGCGAACGTAACGCAGACCGATCAGGACCGCCCTTCCTGTTAAGACCAGCGTGGCGCGATGCACGCCAAGCGCAGGCTCGTCGGCCGCCTCCTCGCGGATGCGACGCTGTTCACCTTTCAACTCTGGCGCTCCTTGCTGATCCTTCGACTCGCGCGTCACTTCGGTATTGGTCATGCGCATTTCGCGCAGATACAACGCGCGCTGGAGCAGGAGATCGATCAGTCCGCCGACCAGCAGTGCGCCGGCGCCAATTCCCATCAGCAATTTTGTCTCCATAAAGATGAGGCCAACACAGCCCATGCCGCAGATCGGCAGAGGGACCATTGTCTTCCACATCCCGAGAAGGACAATGGAAAAGGTTGCGCTGAGAACCAATACCTTGAACATGGTCTTGCAGACTTCGACCATGGAACGAGCAGACCCCAAGCGCTTCAGCCCTTCAAAGGGGTCAATTTTCTTAAAGCTGAGCTTCATCGGCTCCAGAGAGAAGACAAATCCACCATTGGCTAGCAGGCTGGCCAAAATCACCGCGGCGACGAGGGTTCCAAGCAGCGGGCCAACAGCCGCGACGGTGAGTTGGACGAGCACAACCAATGCCTGCGGCACCGCGGTATCGAAAGGTAGGCTCTGCAACTTGGTGGCTAATAGGAGCGCTTCCCGGCATTTGTCCTCGATCACGCTGCCTCTTAGCCAAAGGTAGCCGAGCCCAGCGCAAGTCCCGACCGCGCGGACGAAATCGGAGCTACGTGGCAGCTGTCCTTTTTTGCGCGCTTCACTTAACTTCTTCGGGCTGGCGGCGTGTGTCTTCTCTTCACTTGTGTCGCTCATGGCAGCAATTTGTCGAACCACTCCAGCACGCCGTTGGCACGTGTGACCTCCAGTTTCATGCTCTCCACCAGATAGGCAGCGTAGGTGACCATGAGAACTGGAAAGACAATGTTCTTGATTGCCGGAGACAGTTGGCTCGCCTTAAATTGCGGGGCAAAGCGACGCAGCAGCATCATCGATATATCAATCAGTATCAGGAAGAACACGACAGGCCCCGATACCAATAATGCCGTGCGCATTATGCTGTCGAGAAGCCCCAACAACTCCATTGCTCCTGGCCCGCTCAGTGTCGGGTGAAACTGATACACCGGCCAAATCAAGTAGCTGCGGTACAGGACACTGATCAAAGTTTCCAGGCCTCCTGATCCGACGAATATGGCAATCGCAGTGATCCCCAGAAAAACGCCCATCGCGGAAGCCTGACTGTTCGTCGCGGGATCGGCCGAAGCGGTCGGGCTGCTGATGCCGCGTTGGTTGTCGATAAGCTCCCCGGCAGCCTGAAGGCCCCAAAGCGGAATGCCAAGAAAAGTGCCAAGGAGTACACCGACAAAAACTTCCTTGAATCCGAGCAGGGTTAGCTGGATCAGGCGTGTATCAGAATCCAGCGCCGGCAATCCGCCGCTGACGTGTGCCAGGCATGGTAGTGCGAAGCCAACAGCCAAACAGCCCCGGATCAGCCCACTGATCTGCGAGCGTGTGAATACGGGAAAGATCAGCATGATGCCCATCGCGCGGGCTGCCCCAAGACCTGCCGCAACGACGAGTTCGAGAGCCGTCTGGATCAGAATTTGAATATCGGCCGATAGCGCGTCCATGGGGAGGACTAGTAGCTAAGTGTCATTGCGGGAAACTCGGTGAAGATCTGATCGGCTAGCTCTATGAGCGGGGCGCTTAGCACAGGAGCAAACAGCCCAATCACCGCGACAACGACCAGAAGCTTCACGGTGAGCGGCAAGCTTTCATCCTGGATCTGCGTCGCCGCCTGGAGGATGCCGATAACGAGGCCGACAACCACTGATGCAATGAGCGGCGGTAGAATCCAGATCATGAAAACCACCAGTGATTGGCTCATAAGAGTAATGATGCTGGATTCAGTGATGATCAGCCTCCCGGTAACGTATAACTCAGCACAAGCCCATGCATCAATTTTGACCAACCATCAATGGCAACAAACAAAAAGATCTTGAACGGGACAGATATAACAGTTGGTGAGACCATCGACATACCCATTGCCATCAAGATAGTTGTCACTATCAGATCTATAACAATAAAAGGCAGATAAAGTAGAAATCCCATCTCAAATCCGCGCTTCAATTCTGATAGCAAGAAAGATGGTACAAGTATTGCAAAGTCATCAGGCGTGGCTGCAGCGTGCATTTCCTCTGGCCAGACCTTTTCTGTCGAAGATAGGAAAAATCGCCGCTGCTCTTCATTTGTGAATTTCTTGAGATGCTCGCGCAAGGGCTCACTTCCGGCTTTAGCGGCGCTTACCCAGTCGTCGAATGTCTGATAGTGGAGCTTGGGATCCGACATGCGGTCATAGGTCTGCTCAGCAACGGGCGCACTAACGAACATAGTGAGGATCATCGCCGCGGCGTACAGCACCACATTGGGTGGTATGGTCTGGGTCCCGAGCGCATTGCGGACGAGGAAAAGAACAATTGATACCTTTACAAAGGCCGTTGTCGTGGCAACTGCTAAAACCAGCAGACCGAGTCCGGCGGTAACCGCAAGAAGCGCCAGGATTGTCGGCTGAGCTTCACTCATTGCATGCAAACCCGCCACGGAGCCTGATGCCCAGCTCTTCTCCGATGCGGACAATGTCGCCACGCCCGATACGCTGACCATTGGCCACTATGTCGACCGGGCCGTCGATCGGCCATCCAAGTTCAAAAATATGCCCTTCGCCGGCACTTCTTAATTCCCCAAGAGAAATAGGCCAGCGGCCGCATTCAAAGACAAGCACGATCTCGACATCGTCGAGATCCTTAGTAAGCTCCAGTTGCGATCCGGGTTGTGTCATATGCGCACTCTCCAAAGGACACGGTCGCGGGCGGAAAGGCCCCCGCAAGATTAATTCATCGCCGTCAAGATCCGCCTCGGCGCACAACTGGCCGACAGCTAGGGTGATCTGGCCGCGGCCGAACGGCGCAATATCGGGCAACAATGCATCACCGACACATGCGCTTCGAAGAAGCGCCGCAGGAAGGCGAAGCGTGCCGACCTCTCCTGCAACAATGAGCGGGAGCTCTGGAGGCAGCCCGCCCAGCTGCCGCGGCAACTGGGCAAGCAGTTCGCCTAGCGCGCGAAACGCAGGCGGTACTAAGCCGTCAAGTGGCGTGAACAGGAATAGACGGCCCTTGCCCTTGACCGCGCCGAAAATGATGTCGAGTTCAAGATGAGGAGCCAGCATCGTGGCTTCGCATACCCGCACGAGTTGCACGTTCAGACGCGTCGTCTCCTCCAGTCGAGTGACAAGCGGCTCCAGAGCGAGTTCGAGAATTAGCGAAGCAGTTGGCTCGGAAGGGAAGGCCAAGCCGTTCTGCACTGTCGTGATGAACTCCTCTACGAGCGGGCGCGACAGTGACAAGATGACCGTTTCGGCTCCCACTCTCCAGACGCAGTCAAGCATCGGAATGGCAGCAGGTTCCTGCTGCCAGACAAGCCCTGCCGTTCGCACCGATAGCGGCACCTCGTTGATCCGGCTTTGAAACGGCGTGCGCGGCGCTGCTGTATCATTGAGCCACGAGACAACCGTGTGGGACAGTTTCAGAACTGGTTCGAACATGGCGGGTGTGACCGCAGCGCCTATCAAAGACTGCACGGTCGTGTCATTCGGACGACCTCTTGCGACCGTCGGATCCGGTTGCGCGGCATTTAGGCAAGCGACCCCCTCGCATATTTCAGCAGTATCTCATCGTCGGCCTCGATCTCGGCTGCGGCCTCCGAATGAGTCTCGACGGCGCGCCGCACGTCGTCCTCGATTTGTTGCCATTTGTCCCTTGCCGCCGAACATATGACCCATAGCTCCCTCGTCCTGGACGCCGCCATCTCAGCCTCCTCTTGAGCGATTTGGGTATCATCAAGCATCTGCCGTCTGGAATTGATCTCAGCGGCAAGTTGTTCAGTGTGAAGGCGGTGACGGTCGAGCGCTGCGCTAGACAAGTTGTCGAGTGACATCAGATGCTGATAGAGCGCTGCTTCTTTTCTTGAACAATGTTGCTGTATCATTGCAAGCTCCCTAGAGGCATTTTGTACGGCTGAGGCGGCCACATCGCGCTGGGCTTCCTTCTTGGACAGCTCGCCAAGGGCACGACGCTCTTGCATTTCCTTCAGAAGCCGTAACCTCGAAGACTGAACCCAGTTCACGCGGTCAGACGCGACATCCATGCGACCGTCTCCTCGAAATCTGACGCGTCATCTTCGCTCTGGCGCAGAAACTCCCTCAGTTCGTCGATTGACGCGACGGCCCGGTCAGTCAGGGGATCTCCACCTGGCTTGTATTCGCCAACATTGATCAAGAACTCGGTCTCGGCATAGCGCGATAGGAGCTCGCGGAAAATGGATGCTGCCTTGCGATGTGTCCCCGAAACGACTGCATCCATGACGCGGCTGCGACTCTGCAGCACATCAATAGCGGGGAAATGCGATCGCGCCGCAATAGCGCGTGAGAGGATGACATGGCCATCGAGAATACCACGCGATTCCTCGGCGATTGGATCACCCGTGCCATCACCCTCTACAAGCACCGTATAGAAGGCCGTGATTGAGCCCCGCTCACCCATGCCGGCGCGCTCGAGCAGGCCTGGCAGCATGCCAAAAACGGAAGGAGGAAAGCCCCGTCGCGTCGGCGGCTCACCCGCAGCAAGGCCTATTTCGCGCATAGCGCGGCAGAAGCGCGTCAGCGAATCCAGCATGAGAGCAACGCGTAGGCCCTGATCGCGAAAATATTCCGCGAGCGCAGTCGCCATTGGAGCGCATTGCGCACGCTCCACCGCCGAGCGGTCGGAGGTTTCAACCACGACGACCGTACGGAGAAGGCCCTCTTCACCAAGATTCCTTTCGATGAATTCACGAACTTCCCGTCCACGTTCGCCTATGAGCGCCACTATGACGACGTCAGCGGCGGCACCCTTTACGATCTGTGACAACAGCGTCGACTTGCCACCACCTGGCTCGCCATAAATCCCGATCCGCTGGCCCTCGCCGCACGTCAGCAGACCATCGAGGACACGGACCCCAAGCGGGAATGGCCGCTCAATCATGCGCCTCGTCATCGGATTGGGGGCTCTGCCATGCAGGGGCCGAGTTTCGACGGTCTTGATTTCGCCTTTGCCGTCCAATGGGCGGCAACGACTGTCGATCACGCGACCGAGCAAATCGCCGCCGACGGGCACCTCACGCATTCGGCCAGTGGCCACGACCTCTGCGCGGCTGGATAGGCCCACCAAGTCCCCGATCGGTGTCAGCAATACACCATCACCCGACAGGCCGATCACCTCGGCCTCGAGCGACAGCCCGGTTCGCGGGTCCTCTAGGAGGCAAAGTTCCCCAATACGAGTATCTGGCAAGACGGCATGAACCAGTGTGCCGATAGCCCGCGTGATCCGACCGCGCACCGCACGCGTGTCAATTCGCTTGGCCGCAGCCCTCAAAGACGAGATTGCTGGAACGAGAGCTCGAGTGTCGGCGTCAGCGTTATGTTCTGGGACGGGCTTTCTCATAGCTCGCCTTTTTCACATAGCGTCCCGAAACCAAGGCGCAGCGCGCGCATCTGGGCGTCAAGTCCCAGGTCGACATTGCCGTACTCGCTCCACAGCACGCACCGTTGCGGCGACAACGTCGGGTCGGGCTCGATCCGCACCCTTGGTCGACCATCCTGGCCGTCGCATCGAGCAAACTCTCGTGCAAGCATGTCGACTTGCATGGGAGAAACATGAAGGCAAACTTCGGCGCCGCTGTATTGACACTCTATGGCGTGACGAACAGCCCTCACCAGTAGCTCGCCCGGATCGAAAGCGCCGATAAGATCGCTCAATATTTCCATCACGAGCTGCGGCAATTCCTGCTCCAGAGCCGCCTTTCGTCGCGCGATTTCGGAGATTGTCTCCGCAATCAACCCTGCCATCTCCTCGGTGCCTGCATTCGAGCCCTCCATGTGGCCGCGCGCCCACGCCCGCTGGTAAACCGCGCGTGCCCAGTTTCGAACGCGCTGCCGATGCCGTTCTGCCGCGGCAAGGGCTTGCGCGGCGCTGTGCCAGGTTTCGAGCTCGCTCGCGGGTATCAGTGGTCCGACTGGACGCATCTGCGGCGCTATTGGCCCCTCGGAAAGTTCGACTGTCATTTCACCGGGGTCTCTGTCTCAAAATGAGCTACTACAAGTGAAAGCAATTGGCCGGCGGCGGTCCAATGCTCATGTGCTGGAGTCTCCGCGGCAGTCCCCTCGGGCAATCGAAGAAGCACGCGGTTACGCTCGGTCGCTGAACTGTCCTGGAGCCAAGCTCCAAGACATGCGTGTCCATCGTATTCGATTTGCTGAGCGAGTTTTTCTGGGTCCGAGATCAGTCTTTTGTCAACAGCATGCAGCAGGTGTCGGATTCCGAATGCGTGTGCATCCACGCCGATGCGTTTAACAAGGATGGCAAGCTCAGGCTGAGAGACAAACGCGACCAGCGAACGGGCATGCCAGATACTACCAGCAAGAAGGGCCGCTCGATATGGATCATGCCCGCGTAGAAGGTCCGGCCTGCAGCCGATGTGGTTCAGATCCACGTCATCGTTGCCCAGCAATTCTGCCAGCCTTGGATGCAGTCTGGAACACTTCTGCAACTTCACTAACGTTTCGGCCGATAACGCTGGATCAAGACGCGCCGCAAGACGGGTTGGATGGGCCGAAGCCGCAAGCTCGCTCGCGCCCGGAAAGTGCGGACCATCAGGTCGGGCGGTCTGTATAGGCATTGGCAATGAGATGTCACCCACGTCCAATTGCAGGCATTCTTTTGCGAATGGCCTCGACAGCAGAAGCATCCCGGCGCCCCTCGACCTTGGAAACGCCGGTTGATTGCTTGCGCCGACGCGTAACAACGCCGATCAAGAGATAACAGGCCACGGCGAATACGGCTGCGGCAAAACCTGTTACGGTCGCCAGAAGTGGCGCAGGAAGAGGTAGTGATGCTTGTGGCAAAACAGCAGTCGGATCGGGCCGTTGCTCGTGTGCGGACCGTTCTACCGGCACCAAAACCACTTCCACCTTATCGTAGGACAGGCCTTCGATGCTGTCGGCTACAAGCATCTTTATCTTTGGCAGCAGAGCCGCGACATTTGTTTTTGCGTCGTGCCTGATAAACACCGAGGCCGAGGATGGCGTGGCACCGGCTCGCACAAGGTCGTTATGCGGCAGCACGACGTGAACACGTACAGAAAAAACGCCATCGATATCGCTGATCGTCCGCGACAACTCTTCGCTCAGGGCATACACGTAACGGGCACGCTCTTCGGTCGGCGAGGCAATCAGGCCTGATCCTTGGAATATCTCACCGAGGTTCTTGAAGGATTGGCGCGGCAGCCCCTTGGCGTTCAGAAGGTTGATTGAGAAGGCGAGCAGCTTTTCGTCAACCTGGATCGTGCTGGTTCCATCCTTGGCGACCACCCGGATCGCGGCGACCCCGTTGTCTTCAAGAAGTGCGAGCATTTCATTTGCCTCACGCTCTTGCAATTGCGTGTAGAGGTCGGCTTTGCAAGCAGTGAGGGCGACGAGAACTGGCAGCATGACAAGTCTAACCGACCGCCACCCTGACAGGCCACGCATGATTTCGCCCTCGGCCAAGCCAATCATGCGCGCGGTTCAGCCTTCCTTCAAAAGTTTATTCACGGATGATGTGACGCCGCTGACGCCTTTGGAGATAAGCGCCACCTGGGTGACGCCGTTGTAAACATCCCGAAGACCAGCCATCATCGTTTCGAAGTCTTGCCCTTGTTGGGGAATGCCCGAGATTCCGGTTCCCGCCTCACCTGGAACGGGAAGCTTCTGCGCCGGTCCCGGTAGAGCGCCCTTCGAAAGGGCTATGTCATGGTCGAGCGCGGGGAAGGAAACAGTGTTGTGTGGATATAGGGAGGAAATCGTCTGCAACACGCGATCGCCCATGCCGCTCGTCGGCGCAGCCGCGCGCTGAACATCCATCGCCGCAGCAACTGGCGCCGCACTCGCTGGCCCCGCGGCGGCATCGTTTTTCAGCGAGTCGGCTGCATGCCCTAAGGCGCGCTCAAACTGGGCCTGCTCGACAATCGACGGTGATCCGACCCTGGGGAGGCCAGCCGTTAGAGTGGCAGAGATCGACGTGACAGGCATCATCATGTAAGGACTCGGTTGCTCTCTCTGACCGGGCGAGCCCCGCCCATTCATCACCCGGTGTCGGCGCAACACTCCTAGGGGGGCAAGCTGACAACAAGCTGACTAACGGCGGCGTCATTTCGACAATCTAAAATCTCTTCGGCAATTTAGTCACTTGTGATGATTTCAGCGTTTGGTTTATCAGTGCGACATGCCGAGAACGCTTATCCAACCCGTCACCCTGCATGTTTTGAGACTTCTTTGTGCCGGGTTTTTTCTGTCCACCGGGATTCACCCGGCGCATGCAGTCCCGCTGTCCCTTCCGGCGACACCCTATAGATACACGGTTCTGGATCAGGAGCTCGCTGCAGCGTTGCAGGAATTCGGCAACAACCTGAATATCAGGGTCAACATCAGTCCTGCGGTGAAGGGGCGAATTCGCGGACGTATGCCTGATTTGCCACCGCGCGCGTTCCTCGACCGCTTGACGAACCTTTACGGTCTACAATGGTACTATGACGGCCTTGTGCTCTATGTGTCTGCTGCACAAGAATCGCAAACTCGAATGCTTTTGATGACGTCGATTCGCTTCGATGCGTTCAAGGGGGCTCTCGACAAGCTTGATATCTCCGACGAGCGCTATGTGGTCAAACCCGTGCCAGGCAATGGCCTCGTCTTCGTTTCCGGTCCACCGCGCTTCGTCGCACTCGTGGAGCAGACCTTTAACGGCTTGGTGGCGCAGGCGCAGGCGCAGACTCACATAGCGGCAACGCCAAAGGAATCAGTGCTGATCTTGTTTCGCGGCTCCTCCACTACGGTCGTTCGCGACGGACGACCGGATGCTTCTTATTCTTCTGACATCCCACAACAGGATAGCGTTGGCGGGAAGCCTGAGCTGGGCAAGAAATGAACATTGAGGATTTCCCGCAGCTCTGAAGAACATGACTGCGGCTACCCCTTTGTGAACTCTTCGCAAACTCGTCAGTTTCTCGAAAGCTAATCCGCTCATGATGAGTCCCGGCAGCTCTCGCGGTGACTCCGGCCATTGTGTTGGACCGAACCTTGGAGCCGGCCCGGAACACAGCAATTGAAGGCAGGGCAGGCGCATTCGTGACCTGCCGACGCTTGGAATTGTCGAATTTTGTGAAACGCAAGGGATCTTCTGTCGGGGTCTCTTGTGGGGATTTCAACGTCACGTCTGAGGATGCATAATGTCGGCCAGTAATCTTTCAACTTTCTACCGCTCAAATTCGCTACAGTCCGCAAGGGGTTGGCCGGGCCTGAAAGTTTCCCATTTTGCGACCCAGCATCAGCAAAGTGCATCGTGCTTCGAAGCGATGCTGTCCACTTGTGTGCTGGCAGACAAGCCCGGCTCTTTCGCGCAAGGGGATCTGCCAGCGTCGAATCTTGATTCGACAATGGATAAATTGCGGCAGGACCCTTTGGGCCATCTGGCACCGGATGTCTTGACATTGAATGGCTTGGAGCAACACCCACTGGATCTGCTGCCGCCAAATATGAGGGCGGCTCTCAAGGAGGACCAATCGCAACGCTCCAAGGCGACTGAAGCCCAACATCTGCTCGGCGTCACTCCGAAGATCGAGCCGGCTCCCAGGCCGAGCCCCGGAATCACGTGGAACGGTGGGTCGCTGACCACGGCTGAGTTGCAGATTGTTGCGGTACTCAACCGTCACAAGGACCAATGCCCGCTTACTTGGAAGTCGTTGACCGACAAAGCCAATGATCCCTCTACGCCACCGGATCTGAAAGCGGCGATCCAGGGACTGCAGCAGGATTCGGGACTTTTTTATGCGATTGGCTCGCAGGGCGACGGCCGCTGTGGAGGCAAGATCAACGCCAAGGACTTGGCCGGATTTTCAAACCACCACCCACAAGTTGCTGCATTTCAGGAAGCCCAAGCGCGAAGCTACGAGCAGAACTACATACCATCCGACGGCAGCGGAGGTTTGCAGCCTTCGGTCATGACCTTGAGCGATGCCTTGCGGGAGTTTTACCGGTACTCCGAAAATCTGTCCAAGGACCTGAGTCTGGATGAGTTCAAGAAAATGGTCGGCGGCGAATCGAAAAACGGCAAATTTCCGCCCCAGGTCATTGCGGCGGCGCAATATTTCCTCGATCACCCCGATGCTTGGAACCAGTTGTGCGGTGGCTCGAAAGGGAAGATGCACAAAGAGGATTTCCTGCAAGTCGCCTCATCGTCGATGAGCCTCACGCAAACTGAGCTGAATACGGTCGAGATGATCAAGGACCATCAGGACACGTTCTTTGGAAGCGGTGTTCTGACTCGCGACAAACTGGCGAAAATGAAAGACGACAAGAGCCTTGATCCGAAAGTGCGGGAAGCAGCCTCTCAGCTCCTTTCAGATCCTCTTCTGTTTGGCCTCCTGAACAATTCGATCACGGGCTATAAGACCCATCATAAATTCTTCGACTTTGGCGGCGGGCATACGGTTGATTCCGGCAATATCAGCAAAAAAGACTTTGCCCATTTTTGCACAAACATGTCGTCTGCGAACCGCAACGTTCAGCAGCCAATCACCCACGGCGCCCAAACCGCAGAAGAGCAGAATGCCGTCGCGGACATGAAGATGGGCCTGATGGACCAGCCTGACATTAAGTCAGCCAAAAAGAACGGCGGGGCCGTCATGCACGTCGTCGACTCCGTGCTCAAAATCGAGACGAAAGTGCTCGACTTGGCGGCAACGGCGGTGGGACTGCTCAGCTTCATTCCGGGCCTCGGACAAGTAGCCGATCTTGCCTCGATGGTTCTCGAGGCTGAGTCGCAAGCAGCCAATCTCCTGCGTACGGCCATTAACGGAGGCGATATGAAGCGAGCGCTGGAGGAAGCTGGCCTCAATATGGCCGCGCAGGCGATCGGCCTTATCGCAGGCCCCGAGGTCAAGCTGGCCATTCGAAATGGGCTCGTAAAGCACCTGATGGAAGAGGCCTTGGCGGCAGGCATTGATCTTTCGGTCTCGACGGCGCAGGACTACGCAGAAGGCTATGTGAATAACCTCAAAGCGCGCCTTGCAGGCGGCCCTGAGCAAAGCCTAGGCCTTCCGAGCATGCCATCATTCCAGAGTGTGGCAAGCAATGTGCCCTTCGTCGGCATTGCCTTATCCTAGCCGTCGCCTTGCGCGGAAGCTTTGGCTCGCGCGCTGACATAAGGGTCATTGTGGCACAAGCAGGGGTTCATCCGCATCAACGCAGCGGTGTTCCTGACGCCATCTGGATCGGACTGTGAGGGGATGTCCGAAGTCTGTGAAGGCTTCGGTATATGACGACTTCAGAGTTACGCTGAGCCCAGCCATCTCGAGCCGGTGCGCCGGGTCGAGGTTTTCACGGGCGCCGGCCGGCAGCGGGAATGGTCTCCGGAAGGCACGGCGCGGATGGTGGCGGAGCGGCGCAGCCGAAGGAACGGCTGTCGCGCGCCCAGGGCGGCCTCCCGAACAGCAGACGATGATCTCCTGCCTTGGGCCTATATCCTTGTGCCCACGCTCAAGGCAGTCGGCTGAAAACAGCGCTGATTTAAAACAGCATTATCCTGCACTGCACCCTCGATCCTTGCGCTCACCGATCGCTCGTCGACACGCACGCGGTCAAGTCGTTATCGGCGCTATGCCGATGGGCTTCGAGAGCAAGGTGGACGCTGAGCGGTGCGTCAGCCTCAGGGCGCGGCTGGCCAGCTTTGGGTCTCACGCTCTATGACGGCAACACCCGGCTGATCAACTTGGCCTGTTCGCGGGCTCCCGGCAGCGGCGCGGAAGCCACGGTCCGCCTTCCTCGGCTTCAGGCCAAAGATACCGCAGCATGCTCCAGAGCTATGTCTGCCGCCTCCGCCCCATCGTCGCTGGTCATGTGGAAAGGACAAGCAGGCTACGCACCCCATAATCCCGTCGGGCAGGATTCGACAGTCGACGGCGAGACATTCGCCAAACCTCACCCTTGATTCTCAGCAACGTTAAAAAAAATTCACATAATGTTCGTGAGTGTAGTCTCCTGTCAGGTGGTACATTAGCCCCAATATCTGGCGTCTTAGTCGTAGAAAGGACTGTGATCCATCTTCCATTAGCATCCATACCAGCGGATTTACAGCAAATGACGAGAGAGGTCTCATGCGGATTGATGGGGATAGAAGGGCTAGCGGCTTGCTGCATCCCGTCCGGGTTGATGCCAACCAATGTTGACACTGGTAAATCGCCTAAGGACGGCAGCGCATCTTGATCGCCTTCGAATCCTGGGCCTTTGCGCGCATGCGGATCTAACCGTCGGCGAGCTGGCCGATATTACCAGTCTGCCTCGCGAGCAGGTTCGACGCCACGTTCGGCGGCTGGGCAGAGCCAACTTTCTTTGCTGCAACGAACAACGTCCGCAGTCTTCGTACCATATGCAAGCAGGAGGCAAGGATGGCGGGCTGGCTCAATTGGTGGTCGATCTCCTGCCCCACGATGATGGCCATCATAAAAGAGACCTACAACGCCTGGAAGCAATACAAGACGCGCGGTTGAAGGGACCGCCTGCTTGATCGTGAAATAGATCAGTCCAAATGGAGCGCGACTACCATGGATAACTCCGCCGGCGGCGCCATCGCGCAGCCCGACACTTACGGGCGGCCTCACTTAGCCGCCGTCGACTCCCGCGTTCACGAACTGCTTCTAAGACAGGAGCGTCAGGAGCGGACAACTCTCAAACTGATCGCCTCCGAGAACTTTGCCTCCTCGGCGGTGTTGGAAGCGACCGGGTCGATTTTCACCAACAAGTATGCCGAGGGATACCCCGGTGCGCGCTACTACGCCGGAAACGAGATCGTCGATGAGCTTGAGACCCTCGCGATCGAGCGCCTGAAAGCGCTATTTGGCAGTGAACACGCCAACGTCCAGCCTTATTCAGGCTCGCCAGCCAACCAGGCTGTCTATCGCGCGCTTTTGAGCCCCCGTGACAAAGTCATGGGCTTGCCTTTACCCGAAGGCGGCCATCTGACTCACGGTTGGTCCGTCAATTTTTCCGGCAGCGATTATCAGCGCGTCCCGTACAGGCTGCACGAAAAGACACAGCAAATTGACTATGACCACTTGCGCGAGACCGCCAAGCGGGAACGCCCGAAGCTAATTTGGGTCGGCGGAACTGCTTATCCGCGTATTTTTGACTACGCGGCAATGGCCGAAATTGCTTCGGAGGTGAACTCGTATCTGGTGGCTGACATCGCCCACATCTGCGGCCTGGTTGTCGCAGGAGTGCATCCGAACCCCGTGTCCCATTGCGATGTGGTCACCAGCACCTCTCACAAGTCGATCCGCGGTCCCCGGGGTGGCTTCATTTTATCAAGGAATGAAGACCGTTATCAGCCCCTCCATCATCCGAAGAGCAAACACAATCTGCGCCGTGTTCCCTCTTCTGCAAGGCGGACCGCATATGAATACTATCGCCGCGCTTGCCGTCGCTTTGCAGGAAGCAGCGAACTCGTCCTTTCGTGTCTACGGTCAGCAGATCGTCCACAACGCCAAGGCTCTGGCCCAGGCGCTTCTGGAGCGAGGTTATGAACTCGTCACTGGGGGCACTGACAATCACATGCTGATCCTTGATCTTCGGGACCGGCCGCTGTCAGGCAAAGCCTATGCGGAGCGCTTATCGCGTGCAGGCATCATTGCGAATTTCAATATGGTCCCGGGCGACCGGCGGCATCCGGCGCTGACAAGCGGCATCCGCTTAGGGACACCAGCGGTGACGTCCATGGGCATGCGCGAAACGGAGATGGTGCAGATCGCCGCTTTCATCGACTCGGTCTGCCGCCAGCCCGATGACCAGGAAGTTCATGCGAGCGTACGAAGAGACGTTGCCGACTTCTGCACTGCGTTCGATGTTCCCGGCATCCGCGACCGATAAGCCACCCCAATCCAGAAACTCCTCACTAACTCCAGCACTTGAAGCGAGGGCATTTTTATGACCAGGCAGTTCGTGTTCTCTTCCGAATCCGTCGGCGCGGGACACCCCGACAAGATGGCAGACAACATCTCCGATGCCATTCTCGATGCGGTCCTGCGCACCGATCCGAAGGCGCGCGTCGCCTGTGAAGTGTTGGTGAAGACGGGGATGGTCGTTGTGGCTGGCGAGATCACCAGCCATGCCCACATCGATTACAGCCAAGTCGCCCGCGATACGATACTCGATATTGGCTACGACGATGATGCGATTGGCTTTGATGGTCGACGTTGCGCCGTCGTTCTGGCCCTCACCGAGCAGTCGCCCGACATAAGCCAGGGCGTTGATGAAGGACGAGGGCAGGATCTCGGGCAAGGGGCAGGGGATCAGGGCATCATGTTTGGATTCGCATGCAACGAGACGGATACATTGATGCCCCTGCCGATCCAACTCGCTCACCATTTGACGAAAAGACAGGCCGAGGTCCGGAAAGCGGGACAGCTTGGCTGGCTGCGTCCGGACGTGAAATCTCAAGTGTCGGTACGCTACGAAGGGCTCCGCCCGGTGGCGCTGGATACCATAGTCCTGTCAACGCAGCATGACGAAGCGGTCTCACAAGCCACGGTCCGCGAAGGCGTCATTGAGGAGATCATAAAACCGGTCCTGCCGGCCCACCTGGATACTTCGGGGATCAGATTTCTGGTCAACCCAACAGGGCGGTTCGTGGTCGGTGGGCCTGCCGGCGACTGCGGCCTCACAGGACGGAAGATCATCGTCGATTCCTACGGTGGGACCGGGCGTCACGGCGGCGGTGCCTTTTCGGGCAAGGACCCATCCAAGGTTGACCGCTCGGCGGCCTATGCCGCCCGGTATGTCGCGAAGAACATCGTTGCCAGCGGCCTTGCAGAGGTCTGCGAGGTTCAGCTTGCCTACGCGATCGGCGTGGCCAGTCCGGTTTCTGTCATGGTCAATACCTTCGGAACCGCAAGGATCGAGGAAAAAAGGATCGAGCGCCTTGTTCTCGAGGTTTTCAATCTCCGACCGAAAGGCATCATCAAGATGCTTGATCTCTTACGGCCGATATACCGCAAGACGGCGACATACGGACACTTCGGGCGTGAAGAGCCTGAGTTCACTTGGGAGAAGACGGACAAAGCTGACGATTTGCTGCGTGAAGCCGGACCGGCAGCTGCGTGAGGGCGGCTGGATCAAGCGCATGCGGCAACCCATTTCAACTCGCGAGACCACGCCCGGCCGGCGTGGCAAGAAGCCGGCTCGGGTTTTGGCGGAGATTTTGATGCCGGATTATGACGTGCTTTGCATCGGCAATGCCATTGTCGACATCATCGCCCAGTGCGACGAGGAATTCCTCGAGACCAACGGCATCATCAAGGGCGCGATGAACCTCATCGACACACAACGCGCCGAACTGCTCTACAGCCGCATGGGTCCGGCGATCGAAGCGTCCGGCGGCAGCGCCGGCAACACGGCGGCCGGCGTCGCCAGCTTTGGCGGCCGCGCGGCCTTCTTCGGCAAGGTCTCCAACGATGCGCTGGGCGAAATCTACGCCCACGACATCCATGCGCAGGGCGTCGCCTTCGGCACCACGCCGCTCAAGGGTGAGCCGCCGACGGCGCGCTCGATGATCTTCGTCACGCCCGACGGCGAGCGCTCGATGAACACCTATCTCGGCGCCTGCGTCGAGCTTGGCCCTGAGGATGTCGAAGCCGACAAGGCGTCCGGCGCCAAGGTCACCTATTTCGAAGGCTATCTGTGGGACCCGCCGCGCGCCAAGGAGGCAATCCGCCAGACGGCGAAGCTGGCGCACGCGGCAGGCCGAGAAGTGTCGATGACGCTATCGGATTCGTTCTGCGTCGACCGCTACCGCGACGAATTCCTCGACCTGATGCGCTCGGGCACGGTCGACATCGTCTTTGCCAACAGCCACGAGATCAAGTCGCTCTACCAGACATCGTCGTTCGACGAGGCGCTGGCCCAGATCCGCAAGGATTGCCGGATCGCCGCCGTCACCCGCTCGGAAAAAGGCTCGGTGATCGTGCGCGGCGACGAGACCGTGGTGATCAAGGCGACCGCCATCAAGGAACTGGTCGACACGACGGGCGCCGGCGATCTCTATGCCGCCGGCTTCCTGCATGGCTACACGCAAGGCCGCGACCTGCAGACTTGCGGCGACCTTGGCTCACTGGCAGCCGGATTGGTGATCCAGCAGATCGGCCCCAGGCCCCGTCAGAATTTGCGCCGCGAGGCCGAGCAGGCGGGGCTGACCATTCCGGACGTTCAAACGAGTTAGTGGCCTACCTTCCCGTTGTGCAGGCTATCTCGCCAGAAGCGCAATCACGGAATAGGGAAATCCTGATGTCGAACATGATGAAGGCGCTTGTGAAGGCCAAGGCCGAACCGGGCATCTGGATGGAAGAGGTGCCGGTGCCGGAAATCGGCCCCAACGACGTGCTGATCAAGATCAAGAAGACGGCGATCTGCGGCACCGACGTGCACATCTACAATTGGGACCAGTGGGCGCAGAAGACGGTGCCGGTGCCGATGGTGACGGGCCATGAATTCGTCGGCACCGTTGCCGATTTCGGCGCAGCGGTCACCGAATACAAGGTCGGCCAGCGTGTATTGGGCGAAGGCCACATCGTCTGCGGCCATTGCCGCAACTGTCGCGCCGGGCGAGGGCATCTGTGCCGCAACACACTCGGCGTCGGCGTCAACCGTCCAGGCGCCTTCGGCGAGTATCTGGCGATCCCGCAGCACAATGTCGTGCCGATCCCCGACGATGTGCCCGATGAGATTGCCGCGATCTTCGATCCCTTGGGCAATGCCGTCCACACCGCATTGTCCTTCGATCTGGTCGGCGAGGACGTGCTGGTGACTGGCGCCGGGCCGATCGGCATCATGGGCGCGCTCGTCGCCCAATGCGTCGGCGCGCGCAAAGTGGTCATCACTGACATCAACCCGGTGCGGCTGGCGCTAGCCAAGAAACTCGGCGTCCAGCATGTCGTCGACGCCTCGAAGGAGAAGCTGCGCGACGTCATGCCGGTGCTCGGCATGACCGAGGGGTTCGACGTCGGGCTCGAAATGTCAGGCGCCGCCCCCGCTTTCCGCGACATGATCGACACCATGAACAATGGCGGCAAGATCGCCATTCTGGGCATCGCGCCGACCGGCTTCGAGATCGACTGGAACAAGGTCATCTTCAAGATGCTGCATCTCAAAGGCATCTACGGCCGCGAGATGTTCGAAACCTGGTACAAGATGATCGCGCTTGTGCAGGGTCCGCTGGATGTCTCCGGCCTGATCACCCACCGCATCGGCATCGACGATTTTCAGATCGGTTTCGATGCGATGAAGAGCGGCAGTTCCGGCAAGGTGGTGATGGACTGGTAGGGATTGCCTTGGCCGCTATTCAGGAAAAGCTGACGACAGCACCTCTGGTCCGCCGGACATTTTCCAACTAGGGGAACATGGCTGGGTGGAGAGCTATGGCTCCGCTACGTGCGCTCGCTAATCATACACGGCGACGTATCGCGGCCCACCCGGTGACGGTCGATGGGGCAATTCGCTTCAGTCGATGACGGAAACCCGGTGAACCGATGCTGAGGCCCCGACGCGATCGTCTATTTCCTATGATCTGCGATTGAGGTCGAGGTGTTGCCGCTTTCAGCGGGTAAAATGCGATAGACGACTTCCGGTACCCTTCCGGTCAGCGAAAAGGAAGGCAACGAGCCGCATTGCCTCAAGCAAAATGTTACCAATAGTGTCCTGTTCCAAAGGGGATGGACAGGTCGTGCCATTCCGGTTCGGGGGAAGGATGGCGCGGCTCAGCATGGCGACACGGTGAAGCGGCGATCGTGGAGCTTTATTGCGGCGTTGACAAGCGGCGCATTCTGGATGAGTTCGAGGCGGTAACCGGCTATTATTCGCAAGCGCGCGATCCGTCTTATGAACCGTCGTGAGCAGAGGCCGTCTGCGGGCAAGAGCCGCAGCCGCTGTTACGGCAGCGATGTCCGCGACGCGCTCATCGTGTTGTGGGAGGATTCGGAGCGGCTGGGTCCGCATCGACGCTCGCGGCGGCCAGCGCCGCCGGGCAGGAATGAGTTCGCAGTTCGCCGCTCGGTGCCAGCCCGCACCTTCGGCGATTGGAAAGATCCGCCGCCCGGCTTTGTTGAGCGCATTCGGGCACGTCTTCGTCAGGGAGCTTCGTGCAGACGATGGTGCTGACCGGATTGCCGCCGGCTGGACCGATTGCATTCCGCTCCGCACGCGCGACAGCGGCAATGTGATCATGGCGATCAAGCAGGCCCGCTCCCGGTTTCGCTGACCCTGTGCTGCTGTTTGCCGGCATCCGCCCGCACAGGAAGAGCTTGTAAAAGCGGTCGGTGCGGAAATCGAGGAGCCGTTGGTCGTCGATCTTCAGCCTGAACGCGGTCGTTTGCTGGTGCCGCAAATCGGCTGTTGCATGTACATCCCTGTCAGACGTCAGTTTTCCTCGCCTATTTTGGTGTCGAGCGCGAAGTGCTCCAACCAGATTGCAAGGCTTTTTGGAAATGAGAGCGGCTTTGCGCAGGGCGCTCCGTTGTTGAGCATTCAAGCTACCAAGCCAATGACGCGCAGGTTCCACCAGGCTCGCCAGCCTTGAAGGACAGCGAAAAAAGCAGAGCACGACAGACACAACAGTGCATCAGGACGCCGCAGTCGTTGAAGATGGTGCGCTGCATCCATACCGTGGATGCATTCGATCCAAATAATCGATTTGTTCAATCAGTTTCTCGAAAGCTAACCCTACCCTCTGTGGGAATCGGGCTCTGAGCCGCGACGCTGCCTTGCGAGCGCAGGGGCTGCACGTAGGAGAGATGATGCAACGAGAAATCGCACGCGGGTTGCTGGCCTCGTGGGTTCGCCGACCGGCGTATTTGAGCCCGTCAGTTGGTCCTCACCCGCGCCTATTGCCACCGAGCGACTTGCATGTCCCTCCGACTCGGACCAGTTCCGAGAGCTGCGACGAGTTGCGCGCCGTGTGCTCCGATCAGATGGCCGCCGGTGACGCGTTCGATGGGCCGTCCCTCTTCGAGAGGAGATGAAATGCGAACGCTGCTCGTGGATCATCATGCGGATCTTGCGCGCGCCATGCGACTTGCGCTCGGGGATGGCGGCTTCGTCGTTGATGTCGTTGGTACTCTGGAACTGGCTTCGAGTGCATTTTCTTGCGCCAGCTATGAAATTCTCCTGCTGGAATTGGCTCTGCCAGATGGCGATGGCTTGGGTTGGCTGAGGCAGTTGAGGACCCACGGGCATTCAGTTCCTGCCGTCATTATGAGCAGCCTTAACGATCTCGATAAGCGAATTGCGATCTTCAACGGTGGTGCGGACGACTTTCTGCTCAAACCCATCTCTACCGATGAGCTTATTGCCAGAATGAGAGCCATTCTGCGCCGGGCGACACAGATGACCGACCTGAGGCTCGTATTTGGCAATCTCGACTTTGATCCGGTCGCCCGCCAGGTTTTCGTTGATGGGCACCCAATGATGATCGCACGTCGCGAACTCTGTATTCTAGAGCACCTGCTTAACCGGGCAGGCCGCATCGTGCCCCGTGCGCAATTGGAAGATCACCTCTATTCATTCAACGACGACGTGTCTGCCAACGCGCTTGAAGTCGGAATTTATCGTTTACGGGGACATCTGACCAGATCAGGTGCAACGCCACGGATCAAGACCATCCGAGGCATTGGTTACATCCTAGAATTGACTGACGCCTCGTCCGCATAGTTTGTCGAATCGAAAGAAGATCTATTTTGCTGATCCTTCAACATCCTTGCCATGCGCTCAATTGGCGGGCGATCGCCAACAAGGTTACAAGACCTGCAGTTCCCCGTTACCTGGGCCATCTCCTCTGCGCGCTTATTGTGACTTTCCCACTTGGTGTCGCGGCGCAAAACAAGCAGGACAAAGGCCCGCCGCATGCGGCTTCGAATAGCATCAACGCCACGCTGACCCTTTCCTCTTCGCTCGGGGAGACCGTTCATCTGCCCGCGCCAGCCACGACCATCTTTGTTGCTGACCCCACGATCGCGGATTTTCAGGCGCCATCGAGCAAAACAATCTTCGTCTTTGGCAAGAAATCGGGGCGGACCAGCCTATTCGCCTTGGATGGCAATGGCGAGCCTCTCGCCGAATTGCGTATCGTTGTCACGCAACCGATCGGGGATTTACGCGCCATGTTGCGGGAGCAGGTCGGCGACTATCCCATCCGCGTCAACTATACGCCGCGCGGCGCAATCCTTAGCGGGACGGCGCCCGACGCAGAGGTCGCCGACACCGCAAAAAGAGTCACTGAGCAATATCTGGGCGACGGAGCGCAAGTCGTCAACAACATCAAGGTCGCTGGATCCCTGCAAGTTAACCTCAGCGTGCGCGTAGCCGAAGTCTCACGCAGCGCCATGAAGTCACTCGGCGTCAACTTGTCCGCCTTCGGTCAAATCGGCAATTTCAAAGTGGGCGTTCTAAGCGGAAGCGCTGCAAGCGCTGGGTCTGGTTCAACCCAGGGTGGCGGTACAGCAGAAATCGGATTCGACAACGGTGCCGTCAACGTCAGCGCGGTTCTCGACGCGCTCGCCAAGGAGCATATAGCTTCCGTCCTGGCTGAGCCGAACCTCACCGCTATGTCGGGTGAAAAGGCCAGCTTTCTCGCGGGCGGCGAATTTCCCATTCCTGTCCTGCAGGAAAACAGGCAGGTATCGGTTGAATTCCGTCACTTCGGCGTCAGTCTGGAATTTGTGCCGACAGTTCTCAGCAACAATCAAATCAACATTCACGTAACGCCCGAAGTCAGTGAACTGTCGACGCAAGGTGCCGTGCAAATCAACGGAATTTCCGTGCCGGCAGTTTCCACGCGCCGAGCCGATACGGTCGTCGAACTCGCCAGCGGCCAGAGCTTCGCAATCGGCGGTCTAATCAGGCGGAACGTCAACAATGATGTCAGGGCCTTTCCCTGGCTCGGAGAACTGCCGATCCTGGGACCGCTTTTTCGCTCGACCTCGTTTCAAAAAGAGGAGTCAGAACTGGTCATTCTAGTTACGCCTTACATTGTAAGACCAGGCTCCAACCCAAACCAGATGAGCGCACCGACCGAGCGGGCGGCACCGGCTTTGAACGGAGGGGGCGCTCCGACGAATTCCGTGACAAGTCCCCCGCGAGACCGCGCTGCTATCCGTGCGGGCGCGCCAAGCGCCCAGGGCGGTCTCGGCTTCATCATCGAATAGTGTCATCCAAAGATGTTGCGTTTTATAATCCTCTTTGTCGCTCTGGCACCAAGCGTAAGTGGCTGCACAAGCACTACGCCAGTTGATGTCGAACCATCGGCACCAATGCTTGTCCGAGAGGAGACCACCGTCCTGACGTTGCAAAGCCTGCGCGCTTCCGAACGGCAGCGTTTGCGTGTTTTCCTAGACAAGGCCAGTCGCGGCCGGTTCGATGCCATCCACCTCCTCATCAGCGGTTCGCCCCAGCTCAGCGCAGGGGTAGCCCATCAGGCCAGGCAGTTGGCAATCGAAGAAGACAACATTCAATTGCGCGATCAACACGACGCCGGCTCAGTGCGAATTGAGGCGATTGTCTATCACGCCCGTCCGCCGGTCTGTCCCTCATATGGTGCCTTACCCAATGAAGAATCCTTCAAACAGCCGCTTGGTTGTTCGACAGGACATAACCTGGCCGTGATGGTCAACGATCCGCGCGATCTGCTCGACAATCAGGCCGTCAAGGCCGGCGATGGCGATCGTGCTTCTGTACCAGTTGCAACTTACAGAACATTCGGGACGGATAAAGGTGGCTGATACCGCCCTTATCTCGGCAGCACTCCTACCGGAGATTGAAAGCTTCCAATCGCGTCCTGATCTAAAATAAAAGGAACCGCTGGATGCAATATAGGCGCTATATCGAGGGCCTTAGGGCCGTTGCTGTACTTCCGGTCGTACTCTTTCATTTCGGAATTTCGGCGATCCCGGGTGGCTTTAGCGGGGTCGATATCTTCTTCGTCATCTCCGGCTACCTAACCAGCGGAAGCCTCCTGGATGACCTTGAACGCGGCCAATTTTCCATCGTCAACTTCTACTGGCGCCGTGCCCGGCGCATTCTGCCGGCGCTCGTCTTTGTGATGCTTCTCACCTGCATTGCAGCATTGTTCATTCTTCTGCCACCGGATCTGCGCGGATTCAGTCTTAGCATCATAGCTACCTCGACCTTCTGGTCGAACGTTTTCTTCTGGAAAACGTCAAGTTACTTCTCTATCGATGCCGCGCTTCTACCACTGTTGCACACTTGGCCGCTTTCCGTAGCGGAGCAGTACTACATCTTCGCACCAATCCTGATGTTCCTAATCTATCGCTACATCGGGAAGCGCTGGCTGACGACACTTCTTCCGATAATTCTCTGCAGCTTCGTAGTGGCGGTGATGGCGACATCGCTGGCACCCACCGCCGGATTCTATCTGCTGCCGACCCGAATCTGGGAACTCATGTTGGGCGCCCTGCTCATGCTCAAATGCCCCTCGCCGCTGGGCAACCGATTCCTGATGGAGTCGGTGGGGGTGGCCGGATTTGGCCTTCTCGCCATCGGGTTCTTCGCGATTTCGGCGAGTGATCCGTTCCCAGGCTACAACGCCTTGTATCCATGCATCGGAACGGCCCTTCTGATCTATGTTGGCCAAAATACCCCCTCGACGGTCGCCACCCGCATGCTCGAAGTCCGGCCGCTGGTCTGGATTGGGCTCATCTCGTATTCGTTGTATCTTGTTCACTGGCCTCTCAATGCGTTCGCGCACTATCTTTCGTTCCAAAAACTCGATCCGTTGATGACCGGTGCGATGTTGGTGGCAAGCCTCGCATTGGCTGCATTCTCCTGGAAGTTTGTAGAGCAGCCGTTTCGACAGAAGAGGGCCTTCACCTCCCCGGGGCCTATCTTCGCCTTTTCAGCGCTCGCGATCGTTGTCCTTTGTGCCGGCGGAGCGGCGGGGGCGCTCGGCAATGGCTTTCCGCAACGGTTTCCGGACTATGTCCAGCGGCGCATTTCCGTCGGGGACTGGAGGAATGGCATCTGTTTCAACGAGGGCACCAGCCGGATCGAAAGCTGGAATATGGAGGATTGCACGCGCACCAGCGGTTTTCCAACAACGGTTTTTTTGTGGGGCGACTCCTTCGCCGCGCACTATGTTTCCGGCTTGGGTGCTAACATAAATCGATTGCAGGCGAACATCGTTGAATATACGTACGCCAGCTGCGCGCCGATACTCTATTACTACCCTTACGATCGTCTTGATTGTGTCCGGTTCAATCGCAAGGCCTTGGACGTCATCTTGGAAGCGGACATCAAGACGGTTATCCTCAGCGGTAGATGGAGTGACTATGAGGTCAGAGGTTTCGACGGTCTTCAGCAAACAATCGCTACGCTTCGTGCCCTGGGCGTGCGCGTGTTTGTCATCGGCCAGTCTCCGCAGTTCCCAACTGACGTCCGGAAAATTGCGTTCTTCGCCAAGCGCCAAAATCTGGACGATACGTCCTGGCCGATCGCGATGGACCCCGACATCAACGAACGTGTGCGCTCATTTACCAAAGGCGCCACATTCATCGATCCGCTGAAATTCCTGTGCAGCGCAGGACGCTGCGCCTATTCCGATAGAGGAGAGTTTTTATATTTCGACTATGGTCATTTCTCTTCAGCCGGCGCCACACTGGCAATCTCGAAATACTGGCCGGCTTTTGGCAAGGACAATGCTCTTCCTAAGACGAAGTAGCGGCTCAGCGGCTGACAAGCACCAGTACGGGTCCCAGTGATAGCTCCTGCTTCCGCAGCAGCCGCGACGATGGAGCTGTTCAGGTTTAAGGCCCCCCGATAGTGACCTAGGATGGGTGCTGCCACGCGGCTCGGACTCAGCGTGCATTATCACGTAAATGTTGAGAGAATGAATGGCGCCGCGAAGGGCAATTCCAGCCGTCCAAAGCGACAGGCGTGTCGCGGCCTCGACATTGCAGTGGCGCTTACCTAACACGGCCTCACACTGCCCTCTAAGCGGCCCCGAATTTGAACTGACGGCCCCTGGCCGGTTCATCGGGCAGGTCAAGGGCTAGGTGTAGTACACAGGGCTCATAACTTTCAGTTTCTAGTTGGTACGATGGGCCGTGGACGGTCGATGCAGACTTCAAGATGGCGAACGAAGCTCTCCATGCGTGCGTTGTCGAGGCAAGTGCCTTTGCCATGCTCGCGACTGGAGAGATTTCAAAATGAGCCTTGTAAGCGGAGAATGCCGCCGACGCTGTTCGGCTTGCTCGTGCCCTTGACGGCGGTAGGCTCGGCAGGGCCGAGGCCAGAGTTGCCGTAGTGGTCGTAATCGACCTCGGCTGTGACCGTGAAGCCGGGAACGACCATGTAGGCGACGTTTGCAGCCACACCAGCATCCTTGAGCTGATCACCCGAGACCTGAAGGTTGAACGAAGTTTTCTCGTCAAACTCGTAGGTGGCGCCCGCCCAGAAAGCCCACTGGCCGTTCCAGATTTTGTACGAGCCGCGCCCATGATTGGCAATTGCGCCGTTTGAGTCCTCGTTGAGACTGGCATTGGAACCGTAGCCGAAGAGTCCAAACAGCGACAGCTGGTTTGTGACAGCGACGTCGACGCGGATCTTGCCGGCAAAAGCTTCGTAATTGCTGTCATAAGCCGCGACGCCGGTGATCGAGCCCCAGCCTTGCGTGTATTTCAAGCCGGCGACAACGTGCGGAATATAGCTGTCGATAGTACCGGCTGAGCCCGATCCTTGTTCGAGCGAAATCACAGTCGAAATGCCGTTGCCGGCGTCGAAGTGGTACTGAGCCACGTTGGTGTCGAAGCCGGCCGACGGAACGAGCATACTATCGAGAACGTCGCCAGCGTAGCTTACAAACGTATCGAAGGCCGACCCCTCCTTGCCAACTCGCAGGCCTCCCAGCTCGACCCAGGCAGAAGCCAGTGCGAGGCCGCTGTTGAAATCATAGTTCTGAGGACTGTCATGCGAGTTAGCGCTGTTGCCAAAATTCACGTGGGTTTCGGTATAGGTCGTCAACGCGCCGAGCTCGGTCTGCTGGCCGGTCCAAGTTTTGAACGTGAAGCGTGTGCTGTTTCGCCAAGTGCCTTGGTCCTCGCCAGTTCTCACGTCCGAGGTTCTTGCGCTGTCATACGATCGGACGTCACCCAGGCCGATATCGTAACGGACATAGCCGCCGATGCGCAGGCAGGTCTCGGTGTTGGGAATATAGGAATATCCCGAGCCGAGGACGTCGCAGATCTTGATGTACTCGGCCGGTTCCCGCTCGGCGCCAGCTGCTCGACCGACGGAAACGGTCATCAGAGCAGTTAAGCCGAGAAGAGGACTCTTGATGTACATGTCTAGATCTCCATGAAGGAATAAAAAGGATAGAGGCGAAAGAGCAAGCTTTTCCTCTAAATTTTGTGCGTGTTGTCTCCAATATGTGGACGCCAAAGCGCTTGACACGAGAGGTGAGCCAGCGTAAAAGCCACATGTACTTATAATAGTGTTTTCTGTTAGGAGATTCATTATCGTTTACATGTGAAACACTCCGGTCGGACCGCTGCAGCTCTCCGAAATAGAGCAGCAAGCGACATGCCAACCTGAAGCGTAAATGCGGCCGACACCAAAATCGGGCCGACGCGCCTTCGTCTCGCTGGAATCACTTTTTTTGAGGGTCACTGCGAAAAGCAATGTGCGACACGGTTCGCCATGTTCGATATGTGACAGTCTCGTTTAACAGCGACGGCTTCCCGTCTGACCGCAACGGAGGCCGCGCCATGCGCTACCGAGAAGGATCACTGCGCGTACGCTCCGCAAGGGCTGCGCCAGGAACAGAGGGCGTGCGCGTCCGAGGCGTCGCATGGTGGCCGCAGCACCTTTTCGCCGCTGTAAGTTCGCCGTGCAGGTACATTGCGCGGCCGGAAGCGAGAGGGAGCGCACCCTGAAACGGCTGCCTACGGCTCGCCTCGAGTAATTGGCGATGAACAGCATTCTCGAGAACTTAGTCTCGACGGAAAGAGCAACGAAAGGAAGCCGCTTGGACGAGCACGATCCGAAGGAAGAACCGATCGAGACCATTTTCCGCAACGGCACAATCACTGCCGTGGGTATCCTGCTTGCCTTTTCGCTCGGCTTCCTCACTCATTGGGCCGCGAACCCCTTGCCATGGCAACTCTACGATCTGTTCGCCGTAGTGCCGATCCTGCTCGGCATCGCACTGCAGATGAGAGCGCTGTCCATGCTGCTCGACATGAGTTCCTTGCGGCGCCCCATCTACGAACGCGCCAATCGCATTTTCATGGTCGGCCTCATCCAGACCGCGTGTGGCGTCGGCATGGCCATCTTGGTCGATCTTTTCGGGATATCGGTAGGGGGCACGCTGCCCGGCGCTTGACGACAAGCCACACCGCCGCTCTTCGCTCGAAGCGACGTCAAGCCGGGGAACCTTGTGCACCCCCTAGCGGCGTCCTCCTTTCATCAAATGAGCCGACGTCAGCTTTAGAGCGTCTCGGTGGCTAAAGCCGGTATGGTTTTTCGGCCGGCAGGGAAGGCCGCTGGCTGGACCTGGATGGCGTCTGAACGAGGCTTGACAGGTCCGTTGCGTCGGACATGAATTTCGCATTGCAAAGTTCTTCCGCAGACGCCTCAAGCACACTGCACTGGCGTCACGTACTACTCAGACGTTGAATGCGGCACCGCACCATCACCTCAGGCGCAACCATGGCACGCGCGCTCCCCGGCGTGGTTGACCCCATCCTGTCCAAACGAGACTGCGACATAAGCGGGACGCACTGACTTAGGTCAGAGACCAGGACGAGCGCGCAACGAAAGAATGATGGATCAGCGACGTGGGATGACAGCTCCTTGCACACCTCAATCCTGACAAAGTACCGGGACCCCCGGCCGCCTTGGTATACCATCTATCCGACTGTGCCAGACTTCTCTGCGGCAGTTGGTGCTGACGATTATGAGGAATGGCTGGGGGGCCTCCCGGCCGACGAATCGGTGTCGCTCTATTTCCACATTCCGTTTTGCCGATCCATGTGCTGGTATTGCGGCTTCCCTACCGCGGTCATCCGTCGCAACGGCCCGATCCTTAATTATTTAGCGGTGCTGCGTCAGGAGATCAGTTTGGTGTCGGAGCAAGTGCGGCAAGGGCTGCCGGTGAGCGATGTGCATTTCGGCGCGGAACGCCTCACCTTATCGGGCCAGCCGAGCACTTGGCGCTGATGGAATTTCTACGCCGCCACTTCGCTTTCAGCAAAACTGCTGCGATCACCGTGGAGATCGATCCCCGAACGTTCACACCGGAAATGGCCGAAGCCTTGGCAGCTAACGGTGTCAACCGCGCGAGCATCGGCGTGCAGAGCTTTGATCCCGATGTGCAAAGGCGATCAATCGGATCCAGAGTAAGGTGCAGACGGCCGCTGCAGTCCAAAATCTCCGCCGGCATGGCGTTGGCCATATCAACTTCGACCTCATCTTCGGTCTACCGAAACAGACTGTGCAGTCCTGCATCCAGACCGCGATGGCTGCGGTCGCCATGCGCCCCAACCGGCTTGCGGTGTTCGGATACGCGCATATTCCTTCCGTGATAAAGAACCAGCGCCTATCGAGCAGGCAGGTCTACCGGACGGCGATCTTCGCGCCGAACAGGCTGCAGCTGTCGCCGAGACACTGGTTGGCGCTGGCTACCGGGAGATCGGGCTCGATCATTTCGCTCCGCCGGACGACGAACTCGCGCTAGCGCAGAAGACCGGGCGCGCCTACGGCGTAATTCGCTGGGATACTCGGCCGATACTTGCAAAACGTGATCGGCTTAGGCGCGTCGGCTATTGGCCGAGTCCGCGAGGGGTATGTTCAGAACGAAGTAACACGGGATTCTTACGCCCGGCACATCGCAAGTGGACGTCTGGCGACATCAAAGGGTCACCGTCTGACCGACGATGACCGGGTGCGCGCAGCGATCATCGAGCGACTGATGTGCGATTTGGAGGCCGACGTGCCGACCATCTGTGCCGCCCACGAAATCGAACCAGCTCGTTTTCTCGATTCAGTTGAGAGTTTGGTGACGCTGGCTGAGGAGGGGATCCTGGACGTCGAAAACGGCTTCATCCGCGTGCGGCCGGAGCACCGCTTTGTTGTTCGCGCCGTTGCTGCTGCATTCGATGCTTTTCTCGCGAATCGATGAGTTGAGGCCACGACGCCGAAAGGCATCAAACCTTGTTTGGCGCTCGTCGGCATGGGCTCTCGCAGAAGACTCCGCAAGCGTATGCAGGGGACTTCCACTTGACGCCGCGTTCACCATCATCTCGCCTGGGTGCGCGCGAAAGCGCACAACCCGGAGCACGCTGCTCTCGGTGTGAGGCTGTGCTCTGCAAAGCACCGGTGATCCACCCTGTCCCTGGACAGCAGCTTGATGGCGTCATCTTGGAGGACGAGAAAAGATTGTCGAGGTACGGGTACGAATTGCCTCGGTCGTCCGTTCAATCGAAAGCACTGTCTGCGGAGGCACCTCTCCTTCATGCAGTGACAGGAGATGCTGGGCGACTTCCTTATCTGCTGCGGTGAGTCGATGATTTAGGCGGAGAAAGTCCATCCAGGTGGGGGTGCGGAATGTCTCCGTCCAAAGTGACGGTGTTTGCAGATTTCGCTGGAGCGTCCAGTTTCGTGCACCGGCACGGCTCTGGACGTGTCGCCGCGTGCGCATGGAGCCCAGAAAGGCCTCGATATTTTCCTCCGATATCAAATACTCGACCTTGGCCACGATAGGGCCACTTCTGGGTTTCAGATCGAGAGCCACGTCCGGCGGATGAAAAACTGAACTTTCTTGATCGGTTTCTTCCCAGGGACGGACCGGCAACACGATCCCCGCTGCTGCAACCAGCAACAGAGCGCCTGCGGCGCCCTCCAATGCTAAGGTCAAGGAATAGTTTTGCGCGACAGAACCCCAGATCCAGCTGCCAGCAGCCATACCGCCTGCGCTCAAGGCGTAGTAAATGGAGAGCGTGCGGCCTACAACCCACCTTGGGCTTGCCAACTGCACCGACACGTCAATGCCCGTCCAGGTGATAAGCCAACCCGCTCCGCCGAGCGCCAGCGAAATGGCCGCCACAGGAATCGACGATGTAAGGGCAAGGGAGAGGCAACAGACTGCACAAGCCACAGAGGCGAAGGCCACCAGCCTGTTTTGAGACGTGACCTTCCTCAAGAAGCCGTTGCCCATGCCCGCGATGAAAGCACCCATGCCGAAGCCGGCCAATAAGATACCGTAGACAATTGGCCCACTCTTCAACTGATCCCGGACGACGAGGGGGAGCAACGCCAGAATGGAGATGCTTGCCAATCCGAAAAGAGCGGCTCGGGCGGTCGCTGCCCTGATCTCCAAAGACATCGCAGTAAAGCGCACTCCGTCATGAATTGCCGTCGTCATTCTCTCACGAGGGAGAGGCGAAGAGCGGACCTCCCATTTGGTGCGCCATATCGCGCTTATGGGCGCCAGATCACTCACCGCAGCCAAGGCGAAAGCGGCCAGCGGCCCAAAGACGGCCAGGATCACGCCCCCCAAGGCCGGACCAACGCTGCGCACAATGTTGTATCCGACGGACATAAGCGTCACTGCGGCCGGAATGTCGCGTTTGTGAAGGATATCGCCGACCGAAGCGTGCCAAGCCGGATCATTCAAGGCAAAGCCGCAGCCGGCCAGGAAACCTAACCCGAGAATCAGCCAAGGACTGACAAATCCCAGACCCACAGAAATCATCAGCGTCGTCGACGCCGATGCTATCAGGCAGTGTCCCGCAAACATCACCCACCGGCGGCTGAAGTTGTCGGCAATGGCTCCGGCGAAAACTGAGAGGAAGAACACCGGCAATGTGGATGCGGCCTGGACGAGTGCCACCATGAGGTCGGACGCTGAAATCGTTGCCATAAGCCAACTGATGGCGACCGTTTGCACTAGCCAACCGAGGCTGGAAATCTGGGTGGCCGCCCAAATTGAGCGAAACACCTTGTTTCGAAATGGGGCGAGCGTCTTTGAAACGGGCGGTTGAGGATTTTCGCTCTGCATGAGGTATTGCTGGCCTTCGATGAGCGCTGCGATTTGAGCAAGCGGGTCGATACTTAGACATCGCGGAGCACCGCACGGAACCCAGCTCTATGGAGCTTGCCGGCGACTATTTACGTATTGAGCCATTCTCATAGTCTCATTCATGAGCAGTCCTGTGCGCAAGCATTGCTTTGCTAAATTCCCACCACAAGCGCGCCGCCGCTGAGACCCGCACCCGCTGCCGCCAAGAGGACTTTCTCGCCAGGCCGAAACGGCTGCGCCCGATGGGCCAGCGACAATGAGAGCGGGATCGTCGCGGCGGAAGAGTTGCCATATTCGGCGATCGTCTTGACGATCGAGTGATCAGCGATGCCGAGGTTCCTGCCGACCGCGTCGAAAATGCGCGCATTGGCCTGATGCGGCACGAAACGATCGAGGTCTTGCGGCCTCAGTCGGGCAGCAGTGAGCGCATCTCTCGAGCAGGCGGTCATCATCTCCACGGCCTTGCTGAATACTTCACGGCCGTCAGTGATCGTCATCCGTGTCTGCGCGAGGTCGAGGTCGGCATGGAACGGAGTGTTGCTTCCCCCGGCGGGAATCTGGATTAGCCCGTAGCGCGAGCCGTCGGAATCCACCGAAGCGCCGAGAATGCCTCGATCCGGGTCATCGCAAGGACTGATCACCATGGCGCCGGCGGCATCGGCAAACAGCACGGCGCTGGCGCGCTCGGCCAAATTGATGCGGTGGCTGAGGATGTTGGCGGCGATGACAAGGCTCGCTTTGCCGTGCAGGCGGGTGAACCCGTCGGCGAACATCAGCGCATAGATGAAGCCGGCGCAGGCGCCGGTCAGGTCGATCGCTCCGGCGCGGCCTAGCCCCAGCCGATGTGCGACCAGCGGCGCGCTTGGCGGCAGAAGGTGATCGGGCGTCGACGTGGCGAGCAAGAGTAGACCGACGTCGCCGCGGTCGATACCGGCATTGGTCAGCGCCATGTCGCCGGCAGAGGCGGCAAGGCCCGACAGCGTGTCTTCGTCTGTTGCCCAGAAGCGCGAGCGAATTCCGGTGCGCCGCTCGATCCAGCCGGGCTCAAGCCCGAGCCGGTCTTCGATTTCCGGGTTCTCGACCTTGCGCGCCGGCGCATGATGGCCGAAGCCGAGAACGCGCGACGATAGGTTCATGGCCGCGAGCCGAAGCGTTCGCCGGCCTCCTCTATCGCGTCATAGAGCCCGCCCAATTCGTCGCTGGTGATGCAATAGGGCGGTAGAAGATAGAGGACATTGCCGAGCGGGCGCACAAGTAGCCCCCGCTCAAGGAAAAAAGCGCGCAGTTTTGGCCCGATCTCGGCCAGATAACCGGCTGAGCCGGTGCGTAGGTCGAGTGCCGCGATGGTGCCGGTTGTCCGGCAGTCGGTGAAATATGGATTGACCCGGAAGCGTTGCAGCCCGGCGGCCTGCCTCGCGCTCAAGACCGCGATCCGCTCGGCCACCGGCTCGTCACGCCAGATCTCGACATTGGCAAGTGCTGCCGCGCAGGCGATCGGATTGGCGGTGTAGGAGCTCGAATGGAAAAACGTCTTCTTGCGATCCTCCGAAAAGTGAGCGTGGAAGATGGCATCGGTGGCGATCGTGGCGGCCAGCGGGATGGTACCACCGGTCAGACCTTTCGAGGTGCACAAGATGTCGGGCGAGACGGACGCCTGTTCGCAGGCAAACATGGTTCCGGTGCGCCCCCAGCCGGTCATCACTTCATCGGCGATCAGCAGCGTGCCGGAGGCTTCGGCGATCCTCTTCAATTCGGCAAGAACCCAGGCCGGATACATCAGCATGCCGCCGGCGCCAAGCACCAGCGGCTCGACGATCAGCGCGGCTGCGCGCCGGTCGCGGCTAACGGCCTCGAACCGATCCAGCGTTTCCTGCTCGCGCCCGGCGGCCGGGAAGGGGATGGCGTCGACCTCGAACAGCAAAGGATCATAGGCGGCGTTGAAGACGCCGCGGGCGCCGACGCTCATCGCCCCGATCGTGTCGCCATGATAGCTGTGCTCCATGACGGCGATGCGCGAACGCGGCGCGCCGATGTTGCGGAAATAGCCGAGCGCCATCTTCAGCGCGACTTCGACTGAGGTGGAGCCACTGTCGGAATAGAACACCCGGTCGAGGCCGGCGGGTGCGATGCCGATAAGCGCCTCGGCCAGCCGTTCGGCCGGCTCGTGGGTGAAGCCCGCGAAGATGATCTGGTCGAGGCTCGACGCGGTCGTCTCGATGGCCTTCATGATGCGGGGGTGGCGATGGCCATGGGTGACGACCCACCAGGAAGAAATCGCATCGAGGATGCGGAAGCCGTCGGCCTTGTGGAGATAGGCGCCTTCAGTCAGCACGATTTCAGGGACCGAGGGCTCTAGCGCGTGCTGCGTGAACGGATGCCAGACTCGAGACTCCGCCATCAGTCGCCTCCGGCAATCATGGCCAGGTCGAAGCCGGAAATCATTGCATCTCTCAACGTTTCACCCGTCAGCGGACCGAGGTGCGGCAGCCTGCCCAGCTGCGGCACGCCGCCGAATTCCACGATTGTCCTTTGTGTATCGGCCACCTCTTCGCCAATGAAGGCAATGCCGATGAGCGGGATGGAGCGGGCTCTCAGGGCCTCGATCGACAACAGCGTATGATTGATGGTGCCAAGCGCGGTGCGGGCGCACAGTATGACCGGCAGCCGCCATTGTTCGAATATGTCAATGAACCTTGTCTGTCGATTGAGCGGCACCATCAGCCCGCCGGCGCCTTCGATGACGAGCGGTGTCGGCAGGACCGGAAATGAAAGATCGTCGGCCTCGATCGCGACGCCGTCGATTTCGGCTGATCGATGCGGCGACAGCGGCATCGTCAGTCGATAGACTTCGGGCAGCACGCGTCCGTCGGGCAAGCCGGAAAGCCGGGCGACGACCTCGCTGTCGGTCTCCTCGTTGAGGCCCGATTGCACCGGCTTCCAGTAGAAGCCGTCGAGCAGCCCGGCAAGTCCGGCCGAAAACACTGTCTTGCCAATTCCAGTGTCTGTTCCGGTGACGACGATGCGTTTGGTCATGCTGTGGCCAACACTCCGACGAGAGCCTCGACCATGGCGGAAATGTCGGCTTCGTCGACGTTGAGAGTCAGCGAAATGCGCAGGCGCGACGTACCCTCAGGCACTGTCGGCGGGCGAATGCCGCGTATGTCGAAGCCGCGTGCCTGCAGTCCTGCCGCCACCGCCATGGTGCGGCTGTTATCGCCGATCACAAGCGGCTGGATCTGCGAACCGCTGGGCATCACGCCGCAGCGTTCGGCCAATTGCCGGCTCGCGAAAGCGACACGCTCGTGCAACTGAGCACGACGCATAGGCTCGTCAGACAGAATAGTCAGCGCCTCACGTGCCGCGACTGCCATCAGCGGCGATGGTGCGGTCGCATAGATGAATGGCCGGCACCGGTTGATAAGATAGTCGCACAGTGTTCGCGGTCCGGTAACGAGCGCGCCGGATGCGCCAAGCGCCTTGCCGCATGTGTGGAGCGTGACGATGTTGTCGCGGCCTTCATACGCGGCGGCCAGTCCCCGGCCGTCCGGTCCCCAGACGCCGGTGGCATGCGCTTCATCGACGACGATGAATGCCTGGTACCGATCAGCCAGCGCGACCAGGCTCTCCATCGGCGCACGGTCGCCATCCATGCTGTAAAGGCTTTCGAAGGCGATCCACACCCGCCCCATGCCGCCTTCGGCGCGCCAGCGGGTGATTGCGTCCTCGACAGCGTCGACGTCGTTGTGCGCGGCCAGCTTGAACTCAGCGCGCCCGGCCTGGGCACCCTCATGCATGCTGGCATGAGCGAGCTCGTCGAGGACCAGCAGGTCGCCTTTCTGCGGCAGGGCCGTCAGCAGAGCGAAGTTGGCGATATAGCCGCTGCCGAAGAACAGTGCACGCTCGGCTCCGAAAAATGCCGCTGCGTCCGCCTCCAGTTGCTCATGTTCCGGTGCATTGCCGCGCAACAGCCGCGATCCGGTGGCGCCCACTGGCGTGCCCCGCGCAATCGCCGTCGAAACCGCATCGCCCAGTCTTTTGGAGGCGGCAAGTCCGATATAGTCGTTCGACGAGAAGTCGAGCCCGGCGCGCGGTGCGAGCGTCCGCAACCGGTCCTTGCGCCCCAGTCCCCGCAAGGTTGCGTCATAGCGGGCAAGAATTGCCTCCTTCATTGCGTGGCGAGTTCCATAGGCTCAATGCCGAGGCGCCGGAACAGAAGGGTATCCTTGTCCTCGCCGGGATTTCCCGCCGTCAGCAGCGTGTCGCCGACAAAGATCGAATTGGCCCCGGCAAAGAAGCACAGCGCCTGCGTTTCGTCGCTCATCGCCGTCCTGCCGGCGGACAGCCTTACATAGGATTTCGGCATCATCACCCGCGCGAGCGCAACGATGCGGACGAAATCGATCGGATCGATGGCGTCGGCCGCGGCAAGCGGCGTGCCTTCGATGGGAATAAGCATGTTGATCGGCACGCTTTCCGGCGGCTCGGGCAGGTTCGCGAGCGTGACCAGCATGTCGATGCGATCGGTCTTTTCTTCTCCCATCCCGACAATGCCGCCGCAGCAGACTTTCATCCCAACCGCGCGCACGTGCCCAAGCGTTTCCAGCCGGTCGGCAAAAGTCCTGGTTGAAATAACCTCGCCATAGTAGCGCTCAGAGGTATCGATGTTGTGGTTATAGTAGTCGAGACCGGCCTGCTTCAGGCGAGCAGCTTGCTCAAGATCGAGCATGCCGAGCGTCATGCAGGTCTCCATGCCGAGGGCCTTGACGCCCTCAATCATGGCGACCACAACCTCCATGTCGCGCTCCTTGGGACTTCGCCACGCCGCGCCCATGCAATAGCGCGTTGCGCCGCCATCACGCGCCATGGCCGCTTCGTCGATGACATGCTTGACGTCCACCAGCTTCGACGCCTTCACACCGGTTTCGTAATGCGCAGACTGGCTGCAATAGCCGCAATCTTCGGGGCACCCGCCGGTCTTGATGCTAAGGAGCCGCGACAGCTGCACTCGGTTTCGATCGAAGTTCTGGCGGTGGATCGTCTGAGCTAGGAACAGCAGATCGTTGAATGGCATGCCGTAGATGGCCTCGGCCTCTTTGCGGTTCCATCGCGGAGGCGTTCCATCGACCGATTGCATGGTCTGGTTCACGTCGAACTCCGAGTTCATTCCAATCGTCATCGTCAAACCTTTGTTTGCTAGTCCGGTACGCCTTCTTGGCTTTGGGGCGCACTCGCTAAAGGCGAGCTGCGGCACGTCTTTCCAGCACCTCCTACGCCTGCCGAGCTGATGTTGCTCCTCACGCCGTAATCCTCAGTTCAAGTGCTTGCAGATGTTCTGGTGGTCCGGCATGTCCAGGCCGATGTCGAGGATCGGGGCGCTGTGCGTCAGCCAACCCATGGAGATGAGATCGACACCGGTCGCCGCAATCGCCGCCGCCGTTTTCGGCATCACCCGACCGGACGCCTCGGTGATCGTACGGCCATCCACTATAGAAACCGCGCGGGCAAGATCCTCGACCGACATATTGTCGAGCAGCACCGCGTCAACACCAATCGCGAGCGCTGCATCGAGCTGCTTCAGCGTGTCGACCTCGACCTCGACCTTCACCATATGCCCTGCTGCGGCGCGCGCCCGCTCTATTGCTGTGCGGATATCGCCGGCGATCGCGATGTGGTTGTCCTTTATGAGCACGCCGTCATCGAGGCCGAACCGGTGATTGGCACCGCCGCCGACGCGCACGGCGTATTTCTCCAATGCCCGCAGCCCGGGCGTCGTCTTTCGCGTCGATACAATCCTCGCCTTGTGACCGCGCACGGCCTCAACCATGGCCGCTGTGGCAGTGGCAATGCCGCTCAGCCGGCATAAGAAATTGAGGGCCGTGCGTTCGGCCGTGAGCAGGCCTCGTGCGGGTCCGGACAATCTTGCAATGGTTTCCCCGGCCCCAACCTCGCTGCCATCAGGGCGCCAGATCTGGATGTTGATCGCCGGTTCCACGAGAAGGAAGGCATACGAGACCAGATCGAGCCCGGCAACGACGCCCGCCTGCCTCGCTTTGAGCACCAACGTGGCAGTGCAATCATACGGGATAACCGCATCGGTGGTCAGGTCGCCGGATCTGCCCAGGTCTTCGAGGAGCGCAACGCGCACAATCGGTTCGATCAGGGTCGCGGGGAGGGGGGAGAATGAAGTCATATCAAGTGCTCCGTATGGTAGCCCGGCAATCGAGTGCGGCCGCGGCCCGCATTGCGCTGTGCAGTGTCAGCCGTGATGGGCGCACGTTGGCATCGTGGAGCGGGAAATCGGACCGACAGTGCGCGCCTCGACTCTCTTCCCGCCTCAGGGCCGCCGCGGCGATCATCAGTGAGACCAAAGCCGGACCAGAGGCAGCGACACTATTGGCTGCGATCGGCAGCAGGGTCGCCACCGCTTCGCGCATTGCCTCGCCGTCGCGGATGATACCCAGGGCGGCGGAGACAATCGGGCGGACCACGGAAGCGTCTGGTCGTGGAGGGACGAATGTGGAGCATCTGCGCGGTCGCCGGGTATACGACGTGCCGGCAACGCTTTCGGCAACCCAGCTCGCGGTGACCGCCGCTTCGGTGAGCGAGTTGCTGGCCAGGCGGTTGGCGCCGTGCAGGCCGGTACAGGCCACCTCACCGCAGGCCCACAATCCCTCGATGGAGCTGCGGCCGGCGCTGTCTACGGCGACGCCGCCCATGTGATAATGTGCCGCCGGGCGCACCGGGATCAGGTCGGTCGCGGGGTCGATTCCTGCGCTCCGGCACAATTCGGCGATGCCTGGAAAACGCTTGCCAAATCTCGGGCCGAGACTTTGCCGTGCGTCCAGGAATACGCGGCGTCCAACGGCAAGCTGGTGCCAAATGGCGCGCGCTACGACGTCGCGAGGCGCAAGTTCACCGCCAGGTGTGTCGGCGAGGAAGCGCTCTCCTCGCTCATCGATGAGCACCGCGCCTTCGCCACGCACGGCTTCGCTCACCAGCGGCATCGGCCGGCGCGGACCGTCGAGCGCAGTTGGATGGAACTGTATGAATTCCAAGTCGGCGAGTTCCGCCCCCGCCCATGCGGCGAGCGCCAGCCCGTGACCCCATGAGCCAGCGGGGTTTGTCGTGTCGCAAAACAGCCCGCCGACGCCGCCGGTCGCCAGCACCGCGCGACGCGTGGGCAGAGCGAGCGCGCCGGCTCGTCCTGCTGCGACCACGGCGATGACCGACCCGTCCTGCACGACCAGCCGGCGGACCTCCACATTTTCGATAATGGTGATCGAGGCTGTACGCCGAACCGCGGCGACGAGCGCGCGCACCAACTCGCGACCGGTGGCGTCGCCGGCTGCATGCACAATTCGCCGTCGCGAGTGTGCCGCCTCGAGCCCAAGTCGCAACGCGCGGTCAGGGTGCTGGTCGAAGTCGACGCCGAACCTTTGGATCGTCCTAATCGCTTCGGGTGCAGCTCGTACCACTCGCCGCACCGTGGCCTCATCGCAGAGTCCGTCGCCGGCAGCTATCGTGTCGCAAAGGTGAAAATCTGGGCCGTCGTCGCCCCCGAGACTTGCCGCAAGACCGCCCTGGGCAAGTTCACTGCAGGCTCCGGTTCCAAGCGGCGCGTTGGTCAAAAGCACGACCGGTTCCGGCGCCAGATGAAGCGCCGTCATCAGGCCGGCAATGCCGCCGCCGATGACGACCGGCGCCCCGGCGATGTCGCGAACCTCCAGACTCATAGGGAAAGCATGCGCTCGACCGCGCGGCGGGCGGGGCCGGCAATTTCGGGATCAATCCGGACCTCATGCCGGTTCTGCTCGAGTGCGGCGCGAATGTTGGCCAGGTTGATGCGCTTCATGTGCGGGCACAGATTGCATGGGCGAACGAACTCGACGTCGGGATGCGCGACCGCGACGTTGTCGCTCATCGAACATTCGGTCAGAAGGACGACACGCGTCGGTTTCTCACGCTCGACATAATCCGACATCGCCGCGGTCGAGCCGGAGAACTCCGCCTCCGCGACAACGTCTGGTGGGCATTCTGGATGGGCCAGCACGATGACGCCTGGATGGGCATCGCGCAGTTCCCGGATGTCTGCTGCGGTGAAGCGCTCATGCACCTCGCAATGGCCTTTCCAGGCGATGATCTCGACGTCTGTATCGGCTGCCACGTTCCTCGCCAGATATTCGTCCGGGAGCATCAGCACACGCGCCACGCCAAGCGATTCCACCACCGCCTTGGCGTTGCCGGACGTGCAGCAGATGTCGGACTCCGCTTTTACGGCGGCGGAAGTGTTGACGTAAGTAACAACGGGGACCCCCGGATACCGCAGCCGCATTAGCCGCACGTCGTTTGCCGTGATCGATTCGGCCAGCGAGCAGCCGGCGCGGAGATCCGGGATGAGCACGGTCTTGTTCGGATTGAGCAGTTTTGCCGTCTCGGCCATGAAATGAACGCCGGCAACCACGATGATGTCGGCGTCGACCGTCACCGCCTTGTGGGCCAACGCCAGGCTGTCGCCGACGATGTCTGCCACGCAATGAAAAATTTCGGGCGTCTGGTAATTGTGCGCCAGCACCACCGCATTGCGCTCACGCTTCAGCGCTAAGATGGCTTCAATATCGCCGGCGAACGCGAGCCATTCAACGGGTGGGATCACCCGCCGGACACGCTCATACAGGGACGCAGCCATAGGTAACGCCCCAGTCATTGGCGCCTCGATTATATTCGGTTTGACAATAAGGGAATATATCTACCTTGACTATAAGTATGTCAAGCCCGCGCCAGCGGTAATTTTGTCCCGGCGATAGCCCTGTCGTCGAGGACGGCATGCCGGAAGCGATAAAGCTTCGCCGGTCGGCCGCCCGTGTCGAGGGAGGTCTCCCCGGTCTCCTCAACAAGTTCCTGCTGCTCGACCAATCTCCGGAAGTTCGGCTTGTTGATCAGCCTGCCAGCCAAAGCTTCCACGGTTCGCTGCAGTTGCAGCAGCGTGAAGGAAGGCCGCATAAGCTCGAACACGACCGGCCGGTATTTGATCTTCGAACGCAGCCGCGCGATCCCGGTTGCCAGAATACGACGGTGGTCAGCGACCATTGGTTTGCCAGCCGCGGCCGCAATCGCGTCCCTGCCGCCACCGGCCTCCTCAATCAGACCAGCTTCATAGAGCAACTCGTAGCGTTGGAGCGTGAGTTCCTCGTTCCAATGGCGGTCGTCGAAGCCGAAGGCTATCGCAGCGCGCTGCCGGCGCTCGCGTTGAGTGGTCGGCTCGCTGGCGCCGCCGGCCCACTCAATCAGGCGGGGCCGCAATCTATCGAGCAGCACAGGCGGCGTGCCGAAGCGGTGGTCCTCCCAGGGAAAATATTCGTACCAACTTTGCCAGCCGCACGCGGCCGAGTTCGTTGCCTGTTCCTTCCTGGTCAATGCGAGATAGCTGATTGAGATGACGCGCTGGTGGCGCTCAGTGCCGATGCGATCGCGATCGGCGAAGGTGTAGAGTTGCTCGATGTATCCAAGTGCATGGCCGGTCTGCTGCTCCACCCACCCCCTCAAACCCGACTGCAGTGATCGATGCTCAAGGGCAAAAGGTCCAGAAGGGAGGGTGTCCGCATGACCGACTGTGAGGACACAGGGCTCACTGTCGTTTACGGCGACCACGACGGCAGTCAGGTCCACTTTGGCTTCGTCAGCTTTGACGGCGGCTTTGCCTTTCTTGGTTCTTCTTGTCTGAGGATCCATGTTTGCGAAAGCGGGTTGGCCCAACGGAGCGCCTTAATCGATTGAATGTAACCTTGGAAGCCAGCACGTCAACACCAGAGTACTCAAGCGCTGTTTTTAGCTCTTCGCAGTCGCACAAAAATATGCCAAACGCGACACCCGCTGTTGGTAACGTAAGGGAAGGGGCCTCGGTTGAGCGCGGCTGGTGAGATAAAAGGGATGACTCCTCCAGATATTCGATCGCGAAAAGGCCAGACGCCACTTGTATGCTTGACGGCCTACACCACGCCGGTCGCGAGGCTGCTCGATCGCCACTGCGACATCGTTCTTGTCGGCGACAGCGTCGGCATGGTGCTGCACGGCCTGTCGTCGACGCTGGGGGTCACGCTCGACATGATGATCATGCACGGACAGGCCGTTCGCCGCGGCCTTGAACACGCGCTGATGGTCGTCGACCTGCCCTTCGGTTCCTACGAGGAAAGCCCAGAGCACGCTTTCGGCAACGCTGCGCGCGTGATGGGTGAGACCGGTTGTTCAGCGGTAAAGATCGAGGGCGGCGAGACCATCTCGGAAACCATCCGCTTCCTTACCGCGCGCGGCGTACCTGTCATGGCCCATGTGGGCCTGACGCCGCAGGCGGTAAACACGTTTGGAGGCTATCGTGTGCAGGGCCGGGGAGCCGATGCAGAGCGGATCAGGCGCGACGCCAGGGCGGTAACCGAAGCGGGCGCCTTCTCCTTGGTGCTGGAAAAGATACCGGAGCAGCTTGCACGGCAGATAACCGCCGATATCGACATACCCACAATCGGCATCGGTGCCTCGCCAGCTTGCGACGGCCAGATTCTGGTGAGCCACGATATGCTCGGGCTCTTCACCTCATTTCGGCCGAAGTTCGTCAAACGCTATGCCGAGCTCGGTGAGCAGGCTGAGGCGGCAATCGCCGCTTACGCCACCGATGTGCGGAACCGGCACTTTCCGGCGGTCGAACATCTCTATGTCAACGCCTTGAAGGCCGGTGACTTCACATGAGCGTGCCGATCGCTCGAACCGTGAGCGAGCTGCGCGGCGTCGTTGCGCAATGGCGTCGCTCGGGTGCCACGATCGGTATTGTGCCGACCATGGGAGCCTTGCACGACGGGCATCTGAGCCTCGTGCGGAAGGCGCTCGAAAGGGCCGAGCGGGTGATCGTGACGCTGTTCGTAAACCCCAAGCAGTTCAACAGCCCCGCCGACCTGATTGCCTACCCTCGGACGGAAAGCGACGATGCTGCCAAGCTCGCTCTGCTGGGCACGCATCTGCTCTATGTGCCGGACACAGAGGAAATGTACCAGGTGGGCTTCGCCACGGCCGTTTCAGTGTCCGGCATCAGCGAATGCCTTTGCGGCGCATTCCGGCCCGGCCATTTCAATGGCGTGGCGACGGTCGTGGCCAAGCTCTTCCTGCAGGCCGGCGCTGACTTCGCCTTTTTTGGCGAAAAGGATTTTCAGCAACTTCAGCTTGTCAGGCGCTTGGTCCGGGATCTCGACATTCCGATCACTATTGTGCCCTGTCCGACAGTCCGCGAAGCCGATGGTCTTGCGCTATCGTCGCGTAACGTGCGGCTCTCCCCAGCCCAACGCGCCATTGCCCCAAAACTAGCATCGGTCCTGCTCGATACGGCCGAGCGGCTTGCACGCGGCTCCCCCATCCTGCCTACGCTTGATGAAGCGCGTGCAGCAATTCTGGCTGCCGGCTATCGCGAGCTCGAATACCTGGAGCTGCGCGGAGAAACAGACCTGCAATCGTTAGCAAGCCTTGACCGACCGGCACGCTTGCTTGCTGCGGCTTGGCTTGGCGACACGCGGCTCATCGATAACGTCGCAATATCACCCATCGGTAGTTGGTCAGGTGGGCGGAGCTCTCTCCAATCGGAAGCAGCACAGCAATTGCGGTGATGACGGCGGCGCGTCGTATGCCCTGCAGGGACAGGCCATCATTTAGAACCACGTCTCCGTCGGCTTCCAGCAACCTCCGCGAGGTACGCTAAGCGCAGATGCATCGCGTATTTGAAACCTTGGTCGAGCAACTCTCTGCAAGCGTCGATGCCGTCGATCTCCATGAGGCAATGGCGTCCGCCGCAGCCGGGTTCGACTTTCCGCTCTTCGCTTATTTCACCTACCCATCCGCTTCCGGCGACAGGCCGCGATTGATCTCGAATTATCCATCATCATGGACATCACATTACCTGCAACAGCGCTACCACAGCGTGGATCCCGTGATCCTGCGGGGACTGCGGGGCTGGGATACCTTCGACTGGGGTGTGGACCGCGATCACCGTTATTTGCCGACCTCTCAGCAGGAAGTCCTGGAAAAAGCAGCTGAGTTCGGCATTCGCGGCGGACTGACCATGTCGATGCATGATCATCGCGGCCGGTTCGCCGCACTGACCTTCGCCTCCAACGAGGCGCATCCGCCATTTCTGAGGTCGCTGACGCGCTACGAAAAAGCAATGCAACTGGTTGCGATCAACGTTCATATCCATGCCCGGCGCAGGCTCGCCGAAGATTGCGTGGTAGATGGCATAACGCTCACCCGGCGGGAGTTCGAGTGCCTGAAATGGGCGGCGTGCGGCAAGTCGGCCTGGGATATCAGCCAGATTCTCGGTGTCTCGAAACGCACCGTGACCTTCCATCAGGAAAACGCCAAGGCGAAGCTTGGCGTGCGAACCATCAACCAGGCCGTAGTGCGGATGGCTGCTCGGGCGAGATCCTGATCCTCTCCAAGTCTAGCTGTAAAGGTCTACAGGCTGCATTCATGACGGCTTTGCCCTTCGATTGCGTGGACACATCCCGCACGGAGACGACAATGATGCAGCTGATAACACCCGACTGCTACGCCGAGTTTGCGAGCGAACTCAAGGAAATGCACGGACTTAGGTATCGGGTTTTCAAGAAGCGGCTCGATTGGGAAGTGCAGACCGAAGGCGAAATGGAAACGGACCCGTTTGACAGCCTGAACCCCGTCTACCTGCTTCTCAAGGGGTCCGATTGGCGAACTTGCGGCTGCGTCCGCCTTTTGCCGACCACCGGACCGACAATGTTGCGCGATACGTTTCCGACGCTGCTGGATGAGATGGTGGTCCCTGCGAGTGCCGATATCTGGGAGAGTAGTCGTTTCGCGCTCGATCTCCCTGCGACAGCGCCGAAGGCAGCTGGCGGCCTGGCCCAAGCAACCTACGAGCTCTTCGCGGGGATCATCGAATTCGGCTTGGCCAACAATCTCTCCGGGATCGTAACGGTGACAGATACGCGCATCGAAAGGATCCTTCGTCTCGCCACCTGGCCGTTGTCACGTATCGGACAGCCCAAGCAGGTCGGCAACACCGAGGCAGTCGCCGGCTTCCTCGATATTTCCTACGCCAGTCTCTTGCGCATCCGCTGGAGGGGACGCCTCAACGGGCCGGTGTTGTGGCAACCAGTTCTCATCCAATCGGCATAGCGCCTGCGGATGCTCAGCCGTGACTTGAGTTAAGTCTGCTCACGGCCGCCACCGCCGCCGTGAGGGTGAGCGGACCCGCCCCCACGAGCTTTCGACTGTTCCGGTCGATTGGCTCGCGCGGCCGGACTTTGGATTTCCGTAGGCGCAACCCGCAGTCCAGCGTGAGCACGCCAAAATGGCGCCCCTCCGCTTCGTCCAAAGAAGCCAACGTGGCTTCTGAGGTCGTCTTAGAATATTGGACCGGCCGCCGTGAGCGATCGCAACCTCAAACCTTTGCCGGTATGCCGGTTTGGCCGGACCGTCGGCCAGTCGGAGCAGTCCCCTGATAAGGACCCGAGCTGACGCGCGGTCCAACAGCGCCCGAGCCTATGCTTTGTGCATTACCGTTCGGTTGGCCATGTCGTCCAAGACCGCATGAAGAAGGCTTCCAACCTCCTGCGCAGCGAGCTCTGGCGCAATTCCTACATCGGACAATTGAATGAGCATTTTCTTGGCAGCACAGCGCCAGAACGCACTCGCCGCCTCGCCGTTCTTGGTCTCGAGGGCCTGGGCGATACTTTCGACCAATATACGTCGCCGATGCAGCGGAAATACGCAAATGTTTGATTCATGCATCAATCACCTCACAGATTCAGTTCCACAAAGAAAAACACCGGCGTCTTCAAAAGAGCCCCGCTAGCGCGGTGACGGTTCGCGGCGACATGACGAGTTCCACTTCCCCATCGACAAGCTATTGGGAGATGAGCCGCCGGACCGCATATCCGGGACCGCACATAAGGTGAACCACCATTGCTCATCCGGCTGCATTTTCCTGGGCCGTTCGACGAGGCGTTCCAGCCGAATTGACGTCCAATGACTTGATCTCTGAAAGGGCAGGGCGGTACGAATCACCCGATTGTTCCGCTGCTTACATTCCTGCGAGCTTGTGTATGAACGATTAAAGCGTGCCCGAGCCGTTCTTGGTGGCCGCCGCAGAAGGGAATCATGTCATCCGCTGCCTATCGTAGGCGGCGCGACTTCTAGCATGACTGCACTGCCCCGACAGGGCTTTGCAATCGCGCGTTTCGAAGCCTATGCTTTGGCATCGGCCGGCATTTACTTCGGTGCAGCCGACAGTAAGACGTACGCGCTCTTGCCCCGTTGGAAGAGAGCCTTGCCCGATCCCTCTTTCGCGACCAGGTGCTGAAGCCCTCACCCCGCAGGACTTCGCGCTTTTGCGACCATCGCTGCATCACGTCGAACCGGGCATCAAGGACCAGTTGGAGGTCGCGCATCAGCCGATCAAGAACGTATATTTTCCCGAGAGGGGCATCGCGTCGGTGGTCGCCACCATGACCGGCGGGCGGCAAGGTGAAGTCGGCATTGTCGGCTATGACGGGATGAAAGGAATTGCCGTCATTCTCGGAAAGGAAAGCACTACCTGGCGCCTGCCGGTTGAAAACCTTCGCCCTGCGATTAGCCCGTCGCTTCGCACCTCAGTGCTGGATTATGCCCACGCGTTCCTCGTCCAATCATGCCGGACGGCACTGGTCAATGGCCACTCCAAGATCGAAGAACGGCTGGCCCGCTGGCAGCTGATGGTCCACGACCGTGCGGAAGGAGATAAGATCCTCCCGACGCATGAATTTCTGGCGACCATGCTCGCGCCCACCGCCCGGGGTCACCACGGCCCTGCAAATGCTTGAGTATCGAGGACTGGTGCACGCCAAGCGCGGCGAGATCACGATCATCGACCGTGCCGGATTGATAAAGCTCACACATGGCGCTTATGACAAGGAGGAGCAGCGTTATTTCGGCCTGGCCGCTGCCTGAAGCATGTCGGTTGAAACGGGTTCAGCCGACGTCTCCTTGCCCCTCACCAGGTCGCCCAAAAGCATCAGCGGTTTTGAACGAATCGCAGCTATTGTCCGCAATCGGACATAGGCTTGAAGGCGGTCGAATTCGTGCCATAAGTCGGGTTGGTCAGGGTTCAGGGAGGAATTCGTCATGACCAATTCGTTTCACACCGTCACCGTCGAAAAAGCCGCAGAAGCCTATGTCCTTTCCAGGGGAAGGGTCCGCTTTCTCTCCATGGCGCAGGCGATCCGCGCCATCCGAACACTAATGCCGGCATGCAAGGCCACCGACCGCGAGTTGGAGGAACTGTTGGCGGCCGCTTCCTTCGTTCATGGCGTGCCCGTCGCCTTCGACACAAAAACAGCCGATGGTGTAGAACCACGGCTGCATTCCTAAGAGGGCATGCCGCGCCATGCAGACTGTCAGAGGGCATTCGTCAGATGGTAGTCCGCTAACTTAACTGCAGAGTCTAAAGGACGTGTTCCAGCATTGCGAACTCACCGATCGCTTTGTTGCCAAAGCTGCCAGCAAGCGATCGCCTCATCCAGCCGTTTGCACCATCTCATCACAGACATCATCGCGATGCTACCTGTCCAGCATATGTCCAGCATTTCGCAAGGCGGCCAGAAGGAGCCTCGCATAGCCTGTGACATCGATCTGGGCCTGCATCGAAAGGGGCATGCTGGTCCAGTTCTCCAACGGTGCAATGAAAGGTGAGAAGGTGCCATTGACTAGGCAACAACAGCTAACAAGGCCCTCTCGGTCCAATGCCACCACACCGATCTTGTCGCCTGGATATCCAATGGCTGCGACTCGCTGGACCTCCAGGTCACCGTCCACCCGCACGTCAAAAAGAAGGCTACCACGGCTCCTCGTGGCTATCTCAGCCGCCTTCTCATCAAAGCTTGAAGAGAGCAAGCGGACGCTTTCCACCGCCATCTGGAAAATCACCAAATCCAGTTCATTCACGGCCATATGGGCATTTCCGCGCAACGGGTGGTGATTGCAATGACACATACTGCTTGTTCACAGATGTCGGTCACGAACGATCATTCGTCGGGTTCCGGTTCCGACCAACGGTGTCGCCACCTGATCGTGCTGCGGTTCGAACCTTCCGAACGCGAGCCGAGCGCGCTATGAGGTTGGAGTCTAGGTCTCGGACCCTGCCTCGCGGCCTTCTCATCTTTGGCAGACCCGTTGCAACGCCGCCGCGATGGCGCAAACGCCAGATGACGCTGATCCATCGCTTGATCGTGAACTGAGCTTCTGAACACCATTGGGACAGCAGGGTGGAAGGGCTTGACCAACGCTGCCCCCGTTTTCCAAGAGGACCCGTCCTCGATTGAATCTTTCGAGCCCCGTGCGGCGCGCAGCCAAATGATGACGATCTGGACTCAGCTCGCAGACCGCAAGGCAAAGAGGGAACCTTCCAGGCAGCCAAGCTGCTCGACGCAAAGAGCGGCCTTTGGAGTTCCCAAGAATCGACCCTTCCATAGTTGCGACAGGCAACCACTGCACGAGTGTGGGAGAGCGAATCGCAAGCATTGCGTGAGGTCCTGCGCGTTTTCCCCTCTTTGCTATTTGGCACATCGTTTGCGCCGAAGTGGGCGCAGCGTTCGACCGGAGCACTGCATGGGAGAGGGAGGAGCCCCACCCCGATCCGGTCAAGGAGAGAGACGGTGTTGGTTCCAAGAGTTCCCCGCGCGATCGCAGCGCCCCGCAAGCGCCATTTTGCCCGGACCTACGTGCAGGTACTTGCCGCCATAATCCTGGGTGCCGCAATCGGCTATTTCCATTTGGAGACCGGCCACAGCCTGAAGCCGCTCGGCGATGCCTTCGTCGATGTCGTCAAGATAATCACCGTACCTGTCATCTTCCTGACAATGGCGACCGGCATTGCCGGCATGAGCGATCTGCAGAAGGTCGGCCGAGTTGCCGCCAAGGCGATGGTCTATTTTCTCACCTTTTCGACGCTCGCTTTTGTTGTCGGGCTGATTGTCGCGAATATCGTTCAGCCTGGCGCCGGCCTCAACATCGATCCGGCCTCGCTCGATGTCCAAGCCGTTAAGGGCTATGTGGCCACGGCTCACGAGCAGTCCGTGACCAGCTTCCTGATGAACATCATCCCGTCAACGATTGCCAATGCCTTCGCGGAAGGCGACATCCTGCAAGTCTTGTTCCTCTCGGTCCTGTTCGGCGCGGTCTGCCGCTACAACGGCCGCTCGCTCTTCTCTCTCGTCCGATACATCAAGGACGAGCTGCTGCTCGCAATGTCCTCCTCAGAGGCCGCGCTGGCCTCGCTCATGGAGAAGATGGAAAGGGCCGGCGCCACGCATTCGGTCGTGGGTCTCATTCCATTCAATCTGGACGGCACGAATATGATGCTCGCCGCCCTTTTCATCGCCCAAGCGACGAAAACTGATCTCCCGATCGGCTGCCGGATCCTCATGCTGTTTGTCGCATTGTTCCCTTCGAACGGAACAACCCGCATTACCGGTGCAGGCCTCGTCACAATGGCTGCAACGCTCTTTCTTGTTCCGGCCGCACCGGTCACCTCCGTGGGGCTTATTCTTGGCGTCGATCAGCTTATGTCCGAATGCCACGCGCTGACGGTTTTTCTCCGCAGCGTAGCGGCAACGCTGGCTGTCACCCGGTCCGGGGCGAGCGGGATAAACGACGATTCGGGGAGCGCCTCACTAGCGGACCGTTCAGCGCTCCGGCGGTGGACGGTCAAGTCGCCCGGCGTGGTGAACACAATTCCCCGTGCGAACGACGCTCAGCTATTGGGGTGGACCCGATGGCGCAAAGCCGTATTTGAGAAACCGCCAGATCGCACCGGCACCTGTGCGCCTGTAGCAACTGCGGGGCACGATCAAAACTGACCCATTTTACACCAAAAAGGCGGCCGTTGCTGCCACGCCGTCCATGGATTGGAGACTCATGTCTAAGCCGACTGCCATCACTGTCGCAGCTCTTCTTTTACTCCTCGCCTTGCTGGCGAGCCAATATAGCGCGAACCTGCACCGGCAGGCGTGGTCGACCGACAGGCAAAAGTGGAGCGGCGCATTCGACAACGATCTCCTTCGCCAATCGCCGGCAACCCGCAAGGCGATGCCGTTCTGGTCATATTCAATGACTACCACAACTGTCCGCATTGCAGACTGGCTGATATCAACTACCAAAAAGCCTTCAAGCATGAACCCAATCTGAAGCTTGTGATCAAACAGTTCCCGGTCCTGGGACCGGATTCCCAATTCCCAGCCTTCGCCGCACTCGCCTCGAGAAAACAGGGAAAGTTCGACGAATTCCACCGCGCCCTTATGATTTCCCCCAGTTGAAGGGTCACTCTCAAGATCGCAGCGCGTGTAGGCCTTGACGTTGAGCAGCTCAAGCGGGAATGCAAGATCCGGCCATCGCAGATGAAATGCGCGGTCCGCGCACTCGCGAAAGGTCTGCACTTAGACGGTACGCCCGCGTTGGTGGTCGGCGATATAGTGGTCGCCGACCTTGTGGACATGGCCAGCTTGCAACGCTTGCATCGCCGATGCGCGCTCAAAGCGTGCTGGCTCTCGTGCGGGGCAGCATCTGTAGACCGGCCACGCTGTTGTTGCCGGAGCGTGCCGTTTGTGGCAGCTGGCTTTGCTGTCGCTCCTCGTAATCTTGTTGCGGTCATCCAGCTGCCGTGGGCGCCAACAACAATCCTGAGCGCCCGCGCCTGAAGTCGCTGGCCGGGTGCTCGTGAACCGAGCCCGCTTTTCTTCGGCAAGCTCAGGCGGTCTTGGCCCTGCGGCATCGCCCCCTGGCGCGGGGCAGCCTTCGGCTGCTGACGGTCGCCGGCCTGTCGGCCGGCGTCTTTCTATTGTGGCCTTCCCCCTGGCGCAGGGTGGGCAGCACTCCCTTCTAGGCCCGCCGCGGCGTCCCGCAACCCTTCGCTTGTCGCTTTCGGGTCCTCCACTCCGTTCCGGTCCTGCTGATGCAGTCCGCCTCCGACGGCGGGCCTTTCCGGTCGCTTTTGCCGCCCACCCCGCTTCCGGGGAGGGCGCGCGATTGTAGAGCGGAGGACATCACGATGCGTGCAAACAACAAACGTTGCGGCAGCCGACAGGCTGGCGCAGACAGTGGCGGGCGCACCGGCGCCAGCCTTTATCAGGAAATCACCGACCGCATCATTGCCGAACTGGAGCGCGGCACCGTGCCATGGGTCAAGCCGTGGGGCAGGGCAAGGACAGGCCTCGGCCTGCCGCGGAATGCGGCCACCCAGCGCCGATATTCCGGCATCAATATCCTGATCCTGTGGGGCGCGGTCATCGAGCGCGGTTTCCCCAGCCAGAACTGGCTCACCTTCCGGCAGGCGCTTTCGCTTGGCGGCAATGTCAGGAAGGGCGAGCACGGCACCACCATCGTTCACGCTGACCGCTTTGTTCCCAAGAACGAAAAGCAACGCGCCGACACCGATGGCGACGAACCGCAGGCGGTGCCCTTCCTGAAGCGCTTCACCGTCTTCGATGTCGCGCAGTGCGATAATCTGCCCGAACATCTTTACGCCGCCGGCGAGCCTCTGCCTGAGCGCGAGATGGTCCCGCAGGCCGAGGCGCTCATTCATGCAACCGGCGCTGATTTTCGCATCGGCGGCGAGCGCGCCTTCTACATGCCCGGCAGCGACACCATACAGGTGCCGCCGCAGCCGGCTTTCTTCCACCAGATCGACTATTACCGGACCTGCTTTCACGAGCTTGGACACTGGACCGGCCACCCGAGGCGACTCGCGCGCGACCTGTCCGGCTCCTTCGGGTCCAACACCTATGCGCGCGAGGAACTGGTCGCCGAAATCGCATCAGCCTTCATCTGCAGCAGTCTCGGCATCGAGCCGAGCGTGCGCCATGCCGACTACATCGGCTCATGGCTGACGGTTTTGCGCGAGGACAACCGCGCCATCTTCCGCGCCGCAAGCCATGCCTCGAAAGCCGCCGATTTCCTGCTTGGCCGCAATGTCGATGTCGAAGGCGAGGCACATGCCGAAACCGCCTATGGGAGCGCGCAATCCTCACACGCGACCGCCTTGCGCCTCTGATGACGCAAAGCCGCGCGCAACCAACTCGACAGTTCTTTTGAGGTTGCCCTAACGCCGATGGCCGGCGTTGGCGTCGATCGTTCATCGGACCGAGGTTCGCAAAAAAAGAGGGCGGCATTGATGCCGCCCTCTCGTTGCGAAAGCTGCCAGAGCTGGATTAGAAATCCATGCCGCCCATGCCGCCCATGCCGCCGCCGCCCATGCCGCCAGGCATGCCGCCGCCAGCCGACTCCTTCTTCGGAGCCTCCGCGATCATGGCTTCGGTGGTGACCAGCAGGCCGGCGACCGAGGCCGCGTCCTGAAGAGCCGTACGGACAACCTTGACCGGATCGACGATACCCATGGCGATCATGTCGCCATACTCGCCGGTCTGGGCGTTGTAGCCGAAGGTCGCGCCCTTGTTCTCAAGGATCTTGCCGGCAACGATCGATGCTTCCGCACCGGCGTTGGCCGCGATCTGGCGGGCCGGAGCCTGAAGCGCACGACGCACGATGTTGATGCCGGCGGCCTGGTCGGCATTGACGCCGGTGGCCTTGATGTTGGCCGAAGCGCGCAGCAGCGCGACGCCACCACCAGCAACGATGCCTTCTTCGACGGCCGCGCGGGTCGCGTTGAGGGCGTCATCGACGCGGTCCTTCTTTTCCTTGACTTCGACTTCCGTCGCACCGCCGACGCGGATCACCGCAACGCCGCCGGCGAGCTTCGCCAGACGTTCCTGCAGCTTCTCCTTGTCGTAGTCCGAAGTGGTCTCTTCGATCTGCTGCTTGATCTGGGCAACGCGGCCCTGGATCTCGGCCTTCTTGCCGGCGCCGTCGACGATGGTGGTGTTCTCCTTGGAGATCGACACCTTCTTGGCGCGGCCGAGCATGTTGAGGCCGACGTTCTCGAGCTTGATGCCGAGGTCTTCCGAGATGACCTGGCCACCGGTGAGGATGGCGATGTCTTCCAGCATGGCCTTGCGGCGATCACCGAAGCCCGGCGCCTTGACGGCGGCGATCTTCAGGCCGCCACGCAGCTTGTTGACGACCAGCGTGGCCAGAGCCTCGCCTTCGACGTCTTCCGAGATGATGAGCAGCGGCTTCGAGGTCTGCACGACGGCTTCGAGAACCGGCAGCATGGCCTGGAGGTTGGACAGCTTCTTCTCGTGCAGGAGGATGTAGACGTCCTCGAGCTCGGCAACCATCTTGTCGGCGTTGGTGACGAAGTAGGGCGAGAGGTAGCCGCGGTCGAACTGCATGCCTTCGACGACTTCGAGTTCGGTCTCGGCGGTCTTGGCTTCCTCAACCGTGATGACGCCTTCGTTGCCGACCTTCTGCATCGCTTCGGCGATCATCTTGCCGACCGAAGCATCGCCGTTGCCGGCGATGGTGCCGACCTGGGCAACCTCTTCGGAGGTCTTGATCTTCTTGGCGTTCTTGATCAGGGTCGCAACGACGTCGGTTACCGTGAGGTCGATGCCGCGCTTCAGGTCCATCGGGTTCATGCCGGCGGCAACGGCCTTGTGGCCTTCCTGGACGATCGACTGCGCCAGAACGGTCGCGGTCGTGGTGCCGTCGCCAGCGATGTCGTTGGTCTTCGAAGCAACTTCGCGGACCATCTGCGCGCCCATGTTTTCGAACTTGTCCTCAAGCTCGATTTCCTTGGCGACGGTGACGCCGTCCTTGGTGATGCGCGGGGCGCCGAACGACTTGTCGATGACCACGTTGCGGCCCTTGGGGCCGAGCGTGACCTTCACCGCGTCAGCGAGGATGTTGACACCGCGCAGCATGCGCTCGCGGGCATCGCGGGAGAATTTTACGTCTTTGGCAGCCATTTTTAGCTCCTGGCAGGGGCTTCAATCGAGCCCGGGAATTCAGTTGACGAAAGGGCCTGATATGAGCCGATGATGCCCATGATGTCGGATTCCTTCATGATCAGAAGGTCTTCGCCATTGAGCTTGACTTCCGTGCCCGACCACTTGCTGAACAGGATGCGGTCGCCGGCCTTGACGTCCAGCGGGACCAGCTTGCCAGCTTCGTCACGAGCGCCGAAGCCGACAGCGATGATCTCGCCTTCCTGCGGCTTTTCCTTTGCCGTGTCGGGGATGATGATCCCGCCAGCGGTCTTGGATTCGGATTCGACCCGGCGAACGACCACGCGGTCATGCAGCGGGCGGAACTTCGACTTTGCCATTTTCGGATTTTTCCCTGGTGCGCTGTTGAGGGGTTTTTGTTAGCACTCGCGATGGACGAGTGCTAACGCGATAGTGAGGTAGGCTGTAAGCGGGCACTCGTCAAGACGGACGAGGGCAGGCGAGGAGCTCTGGCCCCCTCCCCGGTGGAACCCAACGCATACGCGGCATCCGCGTTGATGGCTGCGAGCCCCACATTTCCATTGAATTCGGCGTCATGACGCCAACTTGCTCGCGCCGCTTCCAAGTCGTCAGTCGTGCTGCCGTCAGCACGAACATAGGGCTGCGCTTCACTTCCCGTCGAAGCCGCGGCAAGCAGCGTCGCCGTCAGCACGCTCCTTTGCAGATGCTTGCCAAAGGTGGACAGTGAGCGCACCTGCGCCGGGCTGTTGGTGCGAACGTAAGACGTCATTGACAACTCCTTTTTGCAAGTCGAGCCCCTTCTCCACCTTCGGCCGCCGTCGACGCGAAGAAGTCCGCATCGCGTTGAAGACGAGCTGCGAAAAAGAGAAAGATGTGTTTGATGGCTGCGGCCCCAACGGTGCCTTCAGATTTGAGATCACTTCCGCCGCGAGCGGCTGAAGCTCCTCGCAACGTCAAATCGAATCTGCTGCCAAGCCTCCAGGAAAGGAGAGCATTGCTCATCTCGCGCTTGTGCATGCAGTCAACCTTCGATCCGTGTTGCCACATCAAGAGCAAATGCCGTGCCAAAGCTCACTGGGAAGTGAACGCATGGCTCTCCCTGAAAACCTCACAAATCCAGCATGGTCAATTGTGCGGAACCCGACATGCGTCTTCTGCCACTGTCAGCTTTCGGACAGGCATGACGCGTTTCGCGCCGACCACCGGTCGATCGGTTTTGGGGCCGGTCTGTTCGCCTCATAAGAGCGCGTTACATTGCGTAGCGGTTTCCCGAGCGCCGCCACATGACACTGGACCTGCAGGTAGCACCGGCTTCTCATCCAGCCTTACTTTGGCCCCCTCGCGTATCAAATTCCCGCTGGCGAGCCCTGCTTTCATAGATCGCACCATGCCGGATGTCTGCTCTGGCGCCCGACCCGCTGGCACGATCTCGATCCGGCATAAGGGCGCAGCATCTTTGCAGGCCGTTTCATCCCGGCGTCCTGCTTGGCTGACAGACCGCACTTGGCGAGCGGTCTCCATGCTCTCTCCAAGGACCATCCCTGCGGCTGGCTTGTCGACCTATGGGCGGGTCCGGCCGCCCGAAACCCTCGCGCCATCAGCTTTTTTCCCCGCCGCCTGCGGCGGCTTCCTCGCGCCGCTTCGCTCACAAAAAAGCTGCCCGCTCGGGTCCTTCACTGTCGCTGCGGCCCTGTCGGATTCAGGCGGTCCTGACGCGCCCATTACGGTGCGCCATCGCAGGGGATGGTCCCCGGCGAAACCACAAAAGGAGACTTCGAAATGACCGCGATCGGTTACGTCAACAAGCAGGAAAACGGCGCCTACAAGGGCCAGTTCAAGACGCTCAGCGTCCGCGCCGACATCGATATCGTCCCCAACCAGGCCAAGAGCGCCGATAACCATCCCGACTTCCGGGTGCTTACGCAAGGGGTCGAAGTCGGCGCTGGCTGGATCCGCACCGGCGAGACTTCCGGCAAGGATTATGTGAGCCTGTCGATTGCAGCGCCGGAGTTCGGACCGCGCAAGCTCTACGCCAATCTCGGCCGAGCCGCCGGCCAGGACGATCACGACACCTACGCCATCATCTGGAACCCGGCCGACTGACCGGCCGAGATAAGAGCCTCGCGCCGCAGCCCCGGCGCGGGGCTCATTCCCAGGAGTTCCACCCAAACCCCGTCCGCCCTAAAGGGCGGCGAAAACTCTCCCCCGACTCTTCGCCCGTCCCCGAGACGATCTCCCTCGCCCATCCTCGCCCTCGCTTGTCCGAAGCGAAACGAGGATCATCATGGACGACGAAAACGAACGCGCGGCCCGCGCGAAAAAGGGCAGCCCGTTTCTCAGCACAGCCCAAGCCGCCTTCTATATCGGGCTCTCCCAGCGCACGCTCGAAAAGATGCGGCTCAAGGGCGGCGGCCCGAAATTCCGCAAGCACGGCCGCTATGTCCGCTATCACATCGACGAACTCGACCATTGGTCGAAAGGACACCCGCAGCACTCCATCGCCGGCGATGGCAAGGCCGGTTCCGGCCAGGGCGGCACGGGAGGCCGTTCATGAGGCGGCGCCCTTCCATCCATCTGATCGGCAGCCGCCTGAGGCGTGTTCGAGCCCGTAAGACGGTCGCCTTGGCCGCGGCCGGTCTCGGTCTTTTGGGCTTCACGGCGCTGGGAAAGCCCGCCCCTTGGCTGGTCTGGAACGCCTCGGCCAGCGCGCCGATCGGCCTTTACCGCATCGCTGCGGGAGCGCTGGCGCGTGGCGATCTCGTGCTCGTGCGCCCGCCTGAATACGCGGCGTATCTCGCCGCCGAGCGCAGCTATCTGCCTCGCAATGTGCCGCTGGCAAAACGTCTTGCAGCGCTGCCGGACGATAATGTCTGCGCCTTCAATGACGCCATCATCATCGGCGGCGACATCGTCGCGCGCCGGCTCAAAATCGACGCCGAAGGCCGACCTTTGCCATGGTGGAACGGCTGCCGAGCGCTCGGGGATAACGAGGTTTTCCTGCTCGGCAGCGACAAAAACCGCTCCTTCGACAGCCGCTATTTCGGGCCTGTTCCCACTCAAAATGTCATCGGGAGGCTCGTACCACTATGGACCGAGTGACCCTCCTCTTGTTGGGCATGATCGCCATTGCGCCATGCGCCTGTTCCGCCTCGACCGGCGCTGAGCCGGTCGCCATCTCCCAAAGTCCGCAGCTGCGAAAGTGGCAGACGTTGGTATCGGAAGCAAGCCGGCGCTTCCATATTCCCCAAGCCTGGATCTATGCCGTCATGGCTGCCGAAAGCGGCGGCAAGACAATGCGCGGCGGCCGCCCCATCACCTCCCCCGCTGGCGCCATGGGCCTCATGCAGGTGATGCCCGGCACCTATGAAGAGATGCGGGTCGAACACGGCCTTGGGCCTAACCCCCACGATCCGCGCGACAATATCCTGGCCGGCACGGCCTATCTCAGTGCCATGTATGACCGCTTCGGATTTCCTGGCCTGTTTGGCGCCTACAATGCCGGTCCCGAGCGCTACGACGAGCATTTGAAGCGTGGCAAACCGCTGCCAGAAGAGACCGTCGAGTACCTCGACCAACTCAAGGCGGCCGGAGTTTCGGCGGCCGACATCGAGGCGTTCGAAAGCCAATCTGTCGCTCCAAAGGCGCAAATCGCTCCTCTCGGACGGTCGCTGTTCTTCATTCATGACGGTGTTCACTCAGGCGTGCGAAACGGCGATCTCTTCGTGCCGCTCGGCAAGGACGGCGCGCAGCCGAAGGAGCCGGTGCGTTAGCCATGGCGGACGGGGGCGCGTCTGGCGGGGCTGGGCGCGGAAGGCAAGATAAAGGTACCGCCTCCAGGAGGCGGTTAAATCTTTGTCTGCACATCGTTTTTCCGGGAGGCTGCCGCCGGTGCCAAGAGGGTTTGACGTGTAAGTGTCTGATTTTGCTTGATATGTCTGGGAGGCTCGCATTAAGGATGACGAGTTCAGGCCGAAGCTCGGCAAAATCGGGTCGCGCGGCTCGAAGGCCGGCAAACGCTATGCCGGCCAGGTTCGTGCGGCGATCAACCGGGCTGGCGGCCGGCCGCAACGCGGTGGTCGCTTCACAGGAAGCCGGACAGGGCGCGGCGGGGCGGCCGCCGCACTGCTGAAATCGCGCGACCGGTATGCCGCCTTCCGCCAGCGCCGGGTGATCGTCAAGGCGCGGGTCGTCAAGCTCGCCGGCAAGGGCGCGGACGGGGCGCGTGCCCATCTACGCTATCTTCAGCGCGACGGGGTCACCCGCGAAGGTGAACCTGGCGAGCTCTACGGCGCCGACAGCGGCCGCGTCGACGGCAAGGCGTTCATCGATCGCGCGGACGGCGACCGCCATCAGTTCCGCTTCATCGTCGCTGCCGAAGACGGCATCGAGTACGACGACCTCAAGGCGCTGACGCGGCGGCTCATGGCGCAGATGCAGGAAGACCTCGGCACGAAGCTCGACTGGGTCGCGGTCGATCATTTCAACACCGGCCACCCGCACAGCCACATCATCGTCCGTGGCAGGGACGACCGTGGCGAGAACCTGGTCATCGCGCGCGAATATATCTCATCTGGCATCCGCGAGCGGGCGGCCGAGCTGGTCAGCCTCGATCTCGGTCCGCGAACCGACCGCGAGATTGAGCTTCGCCTGCGCCGGGAAATGGAGCAGGAACGCTTCACCAGCATCGACCGTCGGCTGCTCAGCATGCGTGATGATGACGGCCTGGTCTCGCCGGGCGGTCCCGACGCCATTCGCCAGACGCTGCACCAGGGACGGCTGCGCAAGCTCGAGCGGATGGGTCTGGCCGCGGAGGTCGGCGCTGGCTCCTGGCGCCTCGACGATGAGCTCGAAGCCACGCTGCGCCGCACCGGCGAACGCGGCGACATCATCAAGACCATGCACCGCGAACTGACCGGCAAGGGGCTTGCCCGCAGGGCCGCCGACTGGGTGATCCACGATCGATCCGGCGAGCCCGTCCAGTCTCTCGTCGGTCGCGTTGTCGCGCGTGGACTGGCCGACGAGATCAATGACCGCCATTACATGATCGTCGACGCCGTCGACGGTAAGAGCCATTGGATCAACATCGGTAGAGGCGAGGCGATGGAAACGATGCCTAATGGCTGCATCGTGCGTGTCGCGCCAAGGAACACCGAGCCGAGGCAGGTCGATCGTACCATCGCCGAAATCGCCGCCGCGCATGGCGGCCGTTACGACGTCGATATGCACCTGAAGCATGACCCATCCGCCACCGAGAGCTTTGCGCGAACGCATGTGCGGCGGCTGGAGGCGATCCGCCGCGCGACCGGCGGCGTCGAGCGAGAGCCGAACGGCACCTGGCTCATCGCGCCGGACCATCTCGATCGCGTCGCGAATTATGAGGGCCAGCGGGCCAGGGCCGAGCCTGTCGTTGCCGACAAGCTCTCCTCAATGGCGCTGGAGCGACAGGTCAGCTTCAACGGCGCCACCTGGCTCGACCGGGAGCTGGTTGCCGATAGACCCGAGCCTTTGCACGGATCCGGCTTCGGCCGCGACGTGAGAGAGGCGCAAGCTCGCCGGCGGCAGTGGCTGATCGCGCAAGGCCTCGCGCATAAAGAACAGGATGGGATCGTCTATCGAGCCAACATGCTTTCGATCCTGCGCCAGCGAGAACTGAACCGTGTTGCTGGCCAACTGTCGGAGGAACTTGGCCTGCCCTATGCCGAAGCGCGATCCGGAGGACGAGTAGAGGGTACGCTCCGCCGCTCCGTCGAGCTTGCCAGCGGAAAATATGCCGTCGTTGAAAAGTCGCGCGAGTTCACGCTGGTGCCATGGCGGCCGGTGCTTGAGCGCCATGTGGGCAAGGAGGTCTCCGGTGTCGTAAGTGGGGAGGGGATTTCATGGACCGTCGGCCGGCAAAGGAGCGGACCTGGTGTTTCGTGAGATGGTGTACAGCTTTTTAGCCAGCGGCGCGGGCAGCCATGCGAGCCCGCGTAGACCTTATGGCCGCACGCCCGCAATCGGTCGCATGGACCTGCCAGGCGGGGCGGCTTTGGAGCGTTCGGACCCGACACGCTGCGTGAGTGGCCAGACTTCGAGCGCTCGAAGATGCGGACTGTTGTCTGCTGGCCGGCGTTATTCCGGCTGGCCTATGACCGCGGCGCAACAGTTCACCGCTGAAGTTGCCACGGGCGAACATCGACAAGAGAAAAAACACCATTGCGCGATACAAATCGCCGTTGAAAGCGTTTAGGTTGCATGCGCTTCGCCAAGTAAACGGATACCCCAGAAGAGAGCCATGACCACGGCCCGCCATATCGTGACGCTGCTTAAAAGCCACATTGCCGGCGACGAGGATCGTTTCCTCTCTATCGCGATGCAGCTTGCTGCGCATGAGGCACGTCAAGGCCATGGTAAGCTTGCTCAGGAGCTCAAGGATCTGGTCGACGCAGCCAAGAGCAGGGACGCCCGGATTGTCAAGAGCAGTCGGCCGGTTCCCCTTTTTCAGCCAAAGGGCGAGCTCGCAGGGCTCCTGCATGTGCGCTATCCGGACCTGCGACTGACCGACATGATTTTGCCGGACAGTCTGCGCTCGCGCCTGCACCGCGTGCTGGGAGAGCAGCGCCAACAAGCAAGCTTGCGCGAGCACGGGCTTGTTCCCCGTCGCAAACTGCTTCTGGTCGGCCCGCCAGGATCAGGCAAGACGATGACCGCATCGGCATTGGCCGGGGAGCTTCATCTGCCCCTTTTCACGATCGTCCTCGATGGTTTGATCACCAAGTTCATGGGAGAGACTGCCGGAAAGCTGCGGCTTGTTTTTGATGCAATGCAGGCGACGCGGGGCGTCTACTTCTTTGACGAATTCGATGCCATCGGCGCGCGTCGAGGCGAACGCCAGGATGTTGGCGAGATTCGGCGCGTGCTGAATTCGTTTCTGCAGTTTCTCGAGCAAGACGACAGCCACAGCCTGATTATTGCGGCAACAAATCATCCCGAGCTGCTCGACAGAGCTTTGTTCCGCCGTTTCGACGATGTCATCGAATACGCCGTGCCCGATCGGCCGATTATAGAGGCGCTGCTTCGGGCTCGACTCGACCGCTTCGACACCAGAGGGCTTGCCTGGAACGAGGCGATCTCTCAGGCAGAGAGACTGTCGCAGGCCGAGATCACGCGCGCGGCCGACGACGCTGCAAAAACCATCATATTGCGGGGGGGGAAGCGGATCACCTCGGAAGCGCTCATCGACGCTCTGAAGGAACGCCGGCAGGCGTCGCTGTTTGAGTAGCGACAGCACAGATCATAATGGCAGACGATTTTCCGCGCGACCGCGCCCATATCCACCTTCGCAACAACGGCATTCGGGAAGCCTATCGGCGGCCCAACCAACTTATACATGCACCGCCGCTGCCGGCGCGTGATCGGGCGTCGCATGCTGCGGCCTTGACGCAATCCATCGAACAAGCGGTCGAAAGTGCACGCCAGCAGATTGCGGCGCGTGACCCCCAGCTGTCGGTCGGCACGCCTGGCTTTTACCTCGCGATCGATCTGCCCATGTCCGGACGGGCGGCCCTCGACCAGTTGGCCGATCGTCGCCAGCACATGGAGCTGGTCGCCGTCCATGAGCCAACTCAACCCGGTGCTCCCATCACAGCGTCGGTGTTCCTGCCGCAAAGCGCGCAAGCCTATTATTTGCGGAAAGTCGAGGCGTATCGAGACGTTGATACTGACCGCGGCAGACCGCGCAACGAGCCGCTCGTCTCCCGCATGGAGACAGTCAGGCTGGCGACTGCACGATCGTTGTTTACCGACCACGACGACCTCTTCCCCCAGGCCGCTGACGAGCAGGTGTGGTGGGAAGTCTGGCTGCGCGACGGTCGCCGCGAGAACTTCGAGCACATTGCCGAAGCCCTGAACATCACTTTGCGCACGCATGCGGTTAGGTTTCCGGAGCGGGTGGTCATGCTGGCCCTCGCCAGCACGGCAATGCTCGACCGCATGATTGCGCACAGCGATGTCGTCGCCGAGCTGCGGCGCGCGAAGGATACGCCGTCCTTCTTCCTGGGCCTTGGCGGCGCGGAGCAAAGGGACTGGAGCGACGAGCTTCTCGGGCGCGTCAGACCGCCTCAATCCGATATTGCGGTCTGCATTCTCGACAGCGGCGTGCGTCGCACCCACCCGTTGATCGAACCCGCACTTGCCGTTTAAGACTGGCACACCGTCAAACCGGCATGGGGCAGCGACGACACACCTGCGTGGAGCGGCCACGGGACGCGAATGGCAGGTGTCGGCCTGTACGGTGATCTGGTCCCGCTCCTGGTCGGAGGCGATCCAGTTCCATTGCCCTTTCGGCTGGAGAGTGTTCGTATCCTTCCGCCAGAAGACGAGGCAAACGATCCAGAACTCTATGGCGCGATCACCGCGGAAGCGATCGCCCGCGCCGAGGTGCAGGCGCCGGAGCGCCGCCGCGCGATCGCAATGGCTGTGACAAGCGCCAGTCCGGCGCGTGGAAGGCCCACATCGTGGTCTGCCGCTATCGACCAACTCTGTTTCGAAGAGGAACAGCGACGCTTGATCGTTCTCTCTGCCGGCAACATCGGCGATGACCTCATGCCGGCCGAGCATTTGACGCGCAACGATCTGGAAGCAGTCGATGATCCTTCTCAGGCCTGGAATGCGCTGACGGTCGGCGCTTTCACAGAAAAGGTCGATATCATTGACACCGACTTTTCGGGCTACGCTCCGATCGCGCCGGTCGGCGAGCTCTCGCCGCGCAGTCGCACTTCGGTCGTTTGGGACAGGCAGTGGCCGGTGAAGCCCGAGGTCGTCTTCGAAGGCGGCAATCTCGCCCATGACGGTGTGTTGCCCGGCGAGCCGATCGACGATCTGCAGATATTGACCACTTTCTGTCGACCCGAACTGCGCCACTTCACCACCCTCGGAGATACGAGCGCGGCAACGGCCCATGCCGCACGGATGGCGGGACTAATTCTATCAGCGCGCCCCGAGCTGTGGCCTGAATCGGTTCGCGCCCTGATCGTCCACTCGGCCGAATGGACTCCGGCGATGCGCGCACGCATCGATGCGTGCAACGGAGCGAAGGGCGAGATCCAGGCGCTCGTGCGGCGCTATGGTTACGGCGTGCCAGATCTTGGGCGCGCGCTTCTGTCAACGGTGAACGACCTCACGCTTATCGTTGAAGATGAGCTTCAGCCTTTCCAGCGCGAGGGCGGCGCGGCTGCCAAAACGCGTGACATGAAGCTGCATCGCCTGCCTTGGCCGAAGGAGCAGCTCGCGGCGCTCGGCGCTGCCCAGGTCGAGCTCCGCGTCACGCTGTCCTATTTCATCGAACCCAACCCCGGTGAACGCGGATGGACCCGCCGGCATCGTTACGCGTCCCATGGTCTTCGGTTCAGAGTAAAGTCAGCGACCGAGACAGTCGACGAATTCCGAGCCCGCATCAATCAGGCCGCTCGGGACGAGGAGGAAGGGGCGCCTGCTGGAGGCGGAGAAGAGTGGCTGCTCGGCACCTTCCGCGATCGCGGCTCGTTGCACGCCGATTTCTGGTCGGGCAGCGCCGCCGATCTCGCCGAGCGTGACGCGATCGGCGTGTTCCCGGTCGGGGGCTGGTGGAAGGAGAAGCCTTACCTGGAACGCGTCGACGCTCTGGCTCGGTACGCCCTGATTGTGACGATTCGGGCGCCTGGGGTCGATGTTGACATCTTCACACCCGTCGAAGCAGCCCTGACTGTCGAGACGTCGGTCGAGACCTGATGCAGCACTGTCCAAACCGGCCAACAACGGAGGTTTGACCAGCCTCTGGTGCCATGGCGGCTGGTGCTGGATCATCACGTCGGCACGGGATCATGCGCGGAGGACGATAGGCCGGCAAAGGAGCGGGCCAAGCGTGTCATAATGGCGCCCATGGTCACGCCCACAAGCCGCGCCCCCTGCGTCTACGGAGAGGTGCGCGTCTGCTTAGGCGGCCGAGACATCGCTTACCTGATCAACGCGCTCCGTATTTGCGCCTGTAAGCGGCAATGAAATCGTCGTCGCTACAGATGCAGCGGCCGCTGGAGTCCTTGGCCTTCGGATCGTGCAAGTGAGAGCCAAGGGGGCGCAGAAGATTCACCCGAGTGCTCGTCGTCGGGCTCATGGGAAACCCCGCACTATGCTTGACCAAATCCGCGGCAAGCATAATCCCGGCAAGCACCGACTGAAAGGCCATCGGAACCACAGTTCGAACGCGGCGACTTCCTTCGCTAAGCTGGAACACCAGACCGCCGCAGATAGCCTGCTGATAAAAGGAGCGCAGGGGCTGGCCGACAAACGGGGCTAGCGGTTCAAACGGCACAGCCATCGCTGTAGCCACGCGAACTACAAAGTCGTTGGGAACTCCGGCATTTGTCTGCAGGAGCGTTTTCACCTGCTCGTGTGCTTCCGGTATTCCGAGTTCCTCGGCAATCAGCTGGTGCTCGTCCTTGGATTTTCCGGATGGCAGGTACATGCAACAAAGGCAAGCCTGGCCGTCATCGAAACCATGCCGGGAGATACCGAGATCGTGCTCCTGCATCCAAGCGTTTGCGATCCATCGCGGCAGTGCACCTTGGACAGCCAGACGGTCGGCGGCGGTGTCAAGCGCCACACCCACTTGGTCTAAGACCCAATTGCCCCGGCGCGCAACATATTCTGCCCACGTCAGAGGGTGCGCCTCGACCTCAAGGCCAGTCGATCTAAGGGCGGTGGCTGCAAGAACCGCCTTGGACATACCAATCTCCGCCTGGCCGGCCAATGCGTAGCGCTGCAGGTTTGAGAGTTCGATCGCTTCGTGATCGATTACATGCAGACGACCCTTGAGATCGGGTTGTCTCGCTAGCGCCCAAAGCGAGCCATGGCCTATCGCACCGAGCCCAACGAGGTGGGTTTCGCCAAGGTCGACTGGGAAGTCGATCGGGCCAGCCTCCCCGGCTTTGGTCTTGTCGTAGCTGCATAGCGAGAGGTCGATGGTTTCGTCCAACTCGGCGCCGGTCAACTGGGCGGCGAAGATAGTTCGAAAGACGTTGGCGGCGCCGAAGCAACTGGCGGCGCCAGCTCCAAAAGGCAGCAGACTTGGGCCAGAGCCCACCGGGTCCGTACGCGACAGCTTTGCCGCCCAACCGTCCGATCCCACGAAAAAGATCGGGCACCGGAGTGATGGGCGCGTTACCCCTGCAACGACGCAGACGGTGGCAGACTTGCCGGAACGCCGGATGCCGACTTTTGGATTGATCGACTTTGCCAAGCGCTCCAGCGCTTGGGCTTGAGAGCTCGCCGCGCTGTCCAGCGGGAGTATCGCCAGAACCGGGTAGAGCCTAGCGAGCAATCTCACCGCAAGATCTAGTGTCGCCTGGCCTTCGGCGCAGGAAGCGGCCTGATGGTCGAAGGCGACTGCCACGACCTGCTTTTCAAGAGCTGCTTTGAAGTCTCCCAGATGAAAATCGGCCAGGACCTGAGATGCCGCCGTGGCGGCACGATCGATGAAGTTAGCGAATGCCATTGTTCAACTCGATATCATGATCATTCGCGACAGTGCCGCGGGAGGGAGCGCATTCCATTTGGCCTTTTCGTCAAGCCGATAGGCGGCGACCCGAGCAAAATCGAAAGGCTCGCGGGCGAAATTCGGCACTACCAGCGACAGACACCCAACCGTGGTAGCAACCGCATAAGCGTCGTCCGTCGTCGAATGGTAGGCGCGGCCCGGATGGCTGTGAATCTGGGCCAAGAGTTTCAGGCCGCTTTTGTAGAGCCAGACATTGAGCCGGTGCAGTTCTTCGGCCGCAACGATCACGCAAACGCCATCGTTTGTCCGAATGTGACGCTGCGCCGGGATAACCGTCTCTGTTACGGCAAAGTGCCGGTCTTGCTGAACGCCGACCCAGAGCGCCATCCCCTCATTGCCTTCGCGACCAACTGAGCGCAGATGCCCATGCGTGGTCGAGATGCAGCCGCGCGGGAGAGTCACGATCGTTACATCTCTCAAACCAGTCATTCTTGTATCGCCTGAGGGGATACCACCATTCCTACGATTGCCGGTGGGAGTTGAATCTGCAACTGCTCTATAGGAATGATTCCGTACTTGATGATCTTGTCCAGGATGAAGGCCAAACAGCCTTCGCCAGAACCCCGATGAAGTAGCCATGGATCACCTGAATGGGCTGGATTGTCGTGGTATTCCCGGACGCCCGCCATGCACAGGAATGGTTCGTCCTCGGGACTGTTGGCCTGGATGAAGTCCGTCAGCGGCACGGCGTTCTGCTGGATGAGAGCTCCTATCATCTCCGGCGGCGTTCCGGGCAGCGGCGGACGTCTAAGCATTTTCAGGTATAGATCTTTCCGGGCAATCGGATGACGCGTAAACGGATCGACGAAGACCACGGACGGTGGTCTTAAGTCGTAGTCGGTGAAGTCGACCTCGCTCGCTGCGCTGATCACCCGTGGTTTTAACTTGAGGCTTGCGAAAATGAAGAAAGCGCGCGGAAAGGTCGCCTCGATCAAGAAGCAGCCCTGAGCCCGATAGACATCAGCATATGGCCGGAACCGGCCGATCTCCCGATCAAACTTCGCTCGGGAGACCTCCGGATCCACACTTTGGGGTTTAGGCACCTGCGACGCCCGCCTTCAGGCTGAGGAACAGGGTCACAGTATTCGGGAAACCGAAATCGCCAAGCTTCTTGTCGACGTCGAGCAAGTTGCCGGCCTCATCCTTCAATTCCCAATTCTCGGCTGGTTGGGCGACATTCTGCGTGTTCTCAAGGGCTTTGGTACGAATGACGTGAAGCGGCTGGTTGGGATTGGCTTCGACCTGCGTGGGCTGGCCGTTCACCACCATCGTGATCTCGATCTTGCCCGGCCCGCCGCCGTGATTATCGCCCTTACCCGAATCCTTCGACATTGTCCTACTCCTGTGGCTTGCCAACCGTCCCACGCCCTGGCGCCCACCTGCGAGTGAGACCGGCGGTCTTCAATCGTTCACCCGGCGCCACGGCCGCGAGTACGCGAAAGACAGGGGATAAGCTACCGAATCGGTGCTTGCCTTCTTTTATGGGTGACTTGAGCCGCAAGTAAATGGTCTCAAATTGCTCCTCACAAGTATAATCGATTATAGCAATGCGAAAATATTGGCGACACGCCTATTCATCTGCTCTCTCACTCGCCTGCTCCGTGCTTGGCAAGGGGAGCTTTGACTGCGTCACGCGTCCCCCAATCCTGCAACGCATTCACCCGAGCCTGCGCGACACCAGCGCCCGCACCGGCCGTGATCCGCAGAACGAAACGCTGATCGTGGCGTTCTATCGCGAACTGGCGCTGCTGTTCTGGCTAGACGATTGCAACGACGTTGGCCTGATCGCGCCGGAGCAGCTCGCCGCCGTGGAGCAGGCGCTGGGGCACGGCGTACCGTGCGTTCTCTCCGGATTCGAGGGCTGCGCTCAGCTGCGCGCTTCGCTGGTGCTGGATCGGCGAACGGCGCCGGCCACGGTGGCCGCTGGCTGGGAGTACATCCATTTCGAACACTGCGCACTGCCCGAGTTGGACCTGACGCAGATCGACCTGCGCGCCTCGCTGCTGGGCAAGGCTATGCGCGCGCCGCTGCTGATCAGCTCTATGGCCGGCGGCATGCCACGGGCCGAGGCCATCAACCGGCATTTGAGCGAGGCAGCGCAAGCCTTGCGGATCGCCATGTGCGGTTCGCAGCGTGTGAGCCTGCAATCCCGTAACTCCCAGGGGCTAACGCGCGCGCTGCGCCGCCTGGCGCCAGACATTCCCTTGCTGGCCAATATCGGCGCCGCGCAACTGCGGGAGGCCGACGGCCTGGACCTGGCGCGTCGCGCGGTGGACGCGCTGGAGGCCGATGGGCTCATCGTCCATCTCAATCCGCTGCAGGAAGCGGTACAGCCGGGAGGGCGACCGCGACTGGCGCGGCGTCCTGGCGCTGATCGCTGGCGCCGCGCGCATCGTGGGCGTGCCGATCGTGGCCAAGGAAGTGGGGGCGGCCTGTCCGCCTCGGTGGCCTGTGCGCTCGTCGAGGCGGGCGTGGCGGTAATCGATGTCGCCGGCGCCGGCGGCACCAGTTGGGCCGCAGTGGAGGGCGAGCGCGCCCGCAATGCCGCCGACCGTGCAGTGGCGATGTCATTCGCCAATTGGGGGATTCCCACCCTGACCAGCGTGCAGGCGGTGCGTCGGGCGCTGCCAACGGTGAAGCTGATCGCGTCGGGCGGGATCCGCGATGGCGTCGACGTGGCCAAGGCCATCCGCCTGGGCGCGGACATCGCCGGGCAGGCGGCCAGCGTGCTGGGCGCGGCGACAGTGTCCACCGAGGCCGTTGTCGCGCATTTCGAGATCGTCATCCGCCAGTTGTTGGGTCACCATCAAACCAATTTGACGCCCCGGGACAATATCGTCCGGCATTGTCCGGTGTGCGACGATGTTGGGGATGCGACATAGGCGGATTGCCGTGTATTAAACCGCTTTTCCTTTGGCACGCATATTGCGCCCTATCGGTAAACCTCGTCATGGGCCGGCGGCAATCGCTCGGAGATTGTCGAAATAGCACAATCTGCCGGGGTGACATCCGGCCCGACTAGAGCAGGACCTTTCAGATGATGCAGAAAAGCAAGCGGCCATACTCGCGGGGAAATAGTCGCGTCAGGGCTGCATGGACGCTCTTTCCTGGTTGTTTCGGCGACGGACGCCAACTCTTCAATCGGCACCCGAACCAGTGCCTGGATGTCCAAGGAGCGCCCCTGTTGCGCGTGCCTGGCTGCACCCGCGTGCTGGCTCTCCTCCAAGGCGACGCTCGGCGCTGCTGCAGACCGGCGACGAGAACCCAACTTCAAAATTAGCATTCCGAAAACCGAAAGAAGTGAACAGGTATGTCCAGGATCGGCGCTTTGACGCGCGCGGCATGGCGATCGGCAACTCAGACGCTGGCCAAGGGTTCGAAAAGTTTACACCCGACGCTAGCGCCGGCCGATTTCAAGCGCGCACTTACGATCAACGATCGATATGGCGGGCTCACTGTCAATGTCCCCAAAATGCCTTTCTGGCTGACCGGGGGTGAAGCCTTCGTCTACCGCCGGACTAGCCACGGCGAGCAGCAGTTCATGCAGGTCGATGCTGCCACGGGTTTCAAGCGGCCCGCTTTCGATCAGGCGCGTCTGGCGGCAGCGCTAAACAAGGTGAGCCATGAGAGCTATCAAGCCGGCAATCTTCCGTTCGACCGTTTCGAACTGAGTGAGGATGGTCGCAGGCTCGACTTCCAGATTGAAGACACCCGGTGGAGCTGCGACCTTGCAAGCTATGACTGTACCAGCACCACATTCGATGCAAGGAAAGGGGACCGTAGGGAGCTCAGCCACCGCTACACGCCGCCAGCGGAGAACAACCCCGACAAGAGCAACGCGTCGCCCGACGGCAAATGGATCGCCTATATCAAGAACTGCAACGTTTTCCTGCGCAGCGAGGACGGATTGCAGGATGTTCCTCTGAGCCGGGACGGAGCCGAAGGCAATTGCTACGTCTTTTCGACGCTGAGCTGGTCGCCGGACTCGCGCCACCTCGCCGCTTACCTTGTTCGCCCCGGCTATAGGCGAGAGGTCCGCTACCTCAATTCATCGACGGACCAGTTGGAGCGGGAATATTCAACAATATTCTATCCCAGGCCGGGCGATGTCCTTCCGCTGCCCCAACCAGTCCTGTTCGACATTGCCGGCCGGCGCCAGATCGTGATTGACGGTGCCCTCTTCTCGAACGTCTTCGAACTTTCCCCTCTCCGGTGGTGGGCGGACAGCCGCGGCTTCACTTTCGAATATAACCAGCGCGGGCATCAGCTCTATCGCTTGGTCGAGGTAGACGCCGCCTCGGGCCGCGGGCGCTCCCTGATCGATGAGACCAGCGAGACATTCGTGGATTATTTGCCGCTGGGGCATGGCCAGGAGGATGCCGGAAAAATCTTCCGTTACGATGTCGATGACGGGAAGGAGATCATCTGGGCATCAGAGCGCGACGGGTATGAGCATTTGTATCTTTTCAACGGCCGGACAGGCGCGCTCGAAAACCAGATCACCCGAGGTGAGTGGGTCGTCCGGAGGGTCAACCATGTCGATCCGGTGAAGCGTCAGATCTGGTTCGAGGCGAGCGGGATGAACTCGCAGGAGGACCCCTATTGGGTCCATGCTTACCGCATCGGCTTTGACGGCAAGGGACTGACTGCACTGACGCCCGAACCGGCCAACCACCATATCGAGTTCTCGCCTGACAGGCGCTATTATGTCGATCTCTGGTCACGCATCGATCTGCCCCCGCGCATGGCACTCTACCGCGCCAGCGACAATGCCAAGCTCCAGCAGATCGAGACGGCCGACATTTCCGAGCTCGTCGCCGCAGGCTGGCAGCCGCCGCTCAGTTTCCATTCCAAGGGGCGCGACGGCAAAACTGACATCTGGGGTGTGCTCCACCTGCCAGCCAACTTCGACCCGACGAAGAAATACCCGGTTGTGGAGAATATCTATGCTGGACCCCACGGCTCCTTCGTCCCAAAATCCTTCTCGCGGTGGACAGAGCCGCTCACGCAGCTGGGCTTCGTCGTTGCTCAGATCGACGGCATGGGCACCAACAACCGCTCCCGCGCCTTCCATGATGTTGCTTGGAAGAATCTGAAGGACGCAGGATTTCCCGATCGCATTCTGTGGCACAAGGCGGCGGCCGCGCAATATCCATGGTACGACATATCCAACGTCGGCATTTTTGGCGCATCCGCCGGCGGCCAGAGTGCAGTCAGCGCGCTGCTCTTTCACCCCGATTTCTACAAGGTCGCCGTCGCCAAAAACGGCTGCTTCGACAACAGGATAGACAAGACCTGGTGGAATGAACTGTGGATGGGGTGGCCGGTCGGCATTGAATATTCGCAATCCTCCGCCGTTGACAATGCTCACAGGCTGCAGGGCAAGCTGATGATCGCGGTCGGCGAAATGGATGATAATGTCGATCCGTTTTGCTCGTTCCAGCTTGCCGATCGACTCATCAAGGCAGGAAAAGATTTTGACATTGTCTACGTTCCTGGTGCCAATCACCATACTCTAGGCACCTACACCGAGCGCAAACTCCTAGACTTCTTCGTTCGCAACATTCTCGGTCAGACCCCGCCCGACTGGAACAGCAAACCGATCGAGCTGGAGTAGCTTGTGGCTCTTGCAATTGTTAGCTCGCCTTATCGGCTGTAATCAGGGCGAGGCGCGAGCAAATCTGCACCGAAGGACGATCGTGGAGTCTAGGACTTGCGCTGCGTATTGAGGATAGGCTCGCCGCGACGTTGGTCTGAGCAAACTGCTTGATAGGCACGCCTGCAGACCGCGTGTGTGCGATTGCAAGATCCCCTATCAGCCTGGTGTGAAGCGTTCAGGGGAAAAGCCGCACCCAACGCCGCTTCCGCTCGCCGTAACGCTACGGCGGTGCGGCCCACCCGATCCGCTCGACGAGCATAGGAACACATAGGTCCCCGAACGGACGATTACCTTGGCAATAGAAGACCCTCGTCGGTCATCGCCGCTGTGGGTGGCAGCCCGTCGGTCTGGAGCTGCCACGATTCTCATCCTCGCGTCACATATGAGCTGAAGCTTTCCGGATCGGGTATCCAATCGGCATCCAGTTGCTCGGCGATATGGTTGAATTCTACCTCAGGACAAGAGTGAGTAGAGCAGCCCCGCTACGAAAATCCTATCCTGGTTCGTTTGACGCATCGACTATTCAGATTGATTGGCGTGATACCCGGCGCGGCCGCAACACGCTAGGCCGTCAACCGCTGAGCAGAAAACCAGCCTTCGCCTTCCGCGGCGGCGGACCTCGTCAGCCTTTCGAAAGCTTGCCTGAGTAGGTTGCTCATGTGATCTGTGGAAGTGAGGCTAGCGTGCACCCGTACAAACTGGACATTCATCGTAGCAGCTTGGCTGCAGGTGCAGCACGCCGTACCGCACGAGCAAGCGGACAAGCCGGCCAAGCCGGTTTTGAGCAGCACTTGGGCGAATTGCAGGCGGCGGATGAGTTGATGAGTGCACCAGGCGAGGATGTCCTCGTCAATGGCTCGCATGGCAAAGGTGAGTTGAGACCAACGAAGAGGCAGAGGATCCAAAGCAATCTGCAGCATGCTGTCACTGAGCGGCAACCAGGTCAGGTTGGTGACTCAGGCGCTCGCGCGATGATGCAACTCCCTGCCCATCAGGTGGGTACATCGGAACGGGAGGCGCAGCTCGCGATGCAGGGGGATGAGCACGAATACACCCCAGCGCCGCATCTCGATGGGTCGATGCCCTCGACAGTGCAGCCGGATCGTCCAATTGTGGCCCCCGACGGTGCCGACAAGCGTCCTGTTTATTCCAACGATGCCACCGCCATCGAAGGGCTGAAGTCTGCACTCCTTGCGGGTAAAGCCAGGCCGGACACGGTCACTCGCAGCGCAAATTCTCTTTTCGGCTTTAGTCGTTGGCTCTTTCAAAACAAAAAGCCAGGGTTTGCTGCTCGGCTTTACCATCCGTCGCTGAGCCAGGATCTCGAGGAGTACGAGAGTAGGGGTGGTTCCTCCACAGTGGCTGGCGCACTGCGTCAACTGATGAAGCCGATAGGCGGAGCCGCCCCGATTGTGGGTCGCGCTGTCCTGAACCCCCATCCTGACGACGCCGCGCTCACTAGACATTTCAGATCCGCGAGCGGCTACGCAACTGCTCTTAACCATTTCAGTCATTACCTACGTCAAAATGACAAGCTCGGGATTGCGGGCCGGATTTACGATGAATCGCTGGATAAAGATGTTGAGAGCTACAAGGCCGCCTCCTCTACTCGTGGAGCTCCGATCGAATCTGCACTGGTTTATATCCGCAAGCACCCGCCGCGCGTTATACTCGGGAGTCATCTGGAAAACGCGGTCAGCATGGAGGCTCGTCCCCGTGGCGACGCTGCTCAGCATACCGCACCACAGCAGGGATTCGATTGGCCAGAGGAGCTCCTGCCGGTAGGTTATAAGGAGGGCACCGATCTACCATTGTCTCTCGCCCCAACCGCGCACCAACACCAAGCACCCGACTTTGGAGAGGCCGTCCCTCACTTGAACTGGCGCCACGGCGACCAGGGCGCCCCGGAGGGGCTGGTAGCTGCACGGGACAGGAGCAGCCCGCTGCCAAGCGAGGCGGTGCCACATAAATCTGGACGGGGACTCGCTACGCAGCCCAGATTGTGGGCGGAGAAATCCGCCTCGCCAGAGCTCTTTCGACGGCGGGCGGAGCAGGCTCTGCCGGCGTCCGCCAGAGGTGTGGAGACATCCTCCGCGGTTGATGAAGCCGCCGCTCGCCAAGCTTTGGCTTGGTTGCAGCAGGAGATGGAGGGGATCGAACCGATGCAGGATCCTCATAAGGTGGCTACACCGGAATCTGAGGCGCAGCTCGTCAGGCAGAGGGATGAACACGAATCCACCCCAGCACCGCATCCCGGAGGTGGTGGTTCGATGTCCTCGACAGTGCAGCCGGATCGTCCAATTGTAGTCCCCAACGGTTCCGACAAGCGTCCTGTCTATTCCAACGATGCGACCGCTATCGAAGGGCTGAGGGCAGCATTCCACGCGGGTAAGGCCAGCGCGAACACGGTCACTTTCAATGTAAATTCTCTTTTCGGCTTTAGTCGGTGGCTCCTTCAAAACAACAAGCCAGGGTTTGCTGCTCGGCTTTACCATTCGTCGCTGGATCAGGATCTCAAGGAGTACGAGAGTACGGGTGGTTCCTCCACCGTGGCTGGCGCACTGCGTTACCTCAAGAAGTCGACAAGCGGAGCCCCGATTATGGGTCGCCCTCTCGTGATCCCCTATCCTGACGATGCCGAGCTCATTAGAGATTACAGAGCCGCTTCGACCAAGGAGTACCTGGCAGCGCCTGCGACCGGACGGAATCCAGATACCGTGGGCGGCTATACAAATTTTCTTAGACATTTTAGCCAGTATCTGCGTCAAAATAACAAGCCTGGGATTGCCGCTCGGATTCACGACAAATCGCTGGATAAAGATGTTGAGAGCTTCAAGGCTGTCTCCTATGGTAATAGACTAAGTATCGGTTCTGCATTGGCTCACCTCCGGGATATCCTGCCGCGCATTGTGCTCGGGCGCGAAACTGTCCTTGCTGCTCATCCGGCAGACGCAGTCACCAGGCGCGTTGGGGCCGCTGCTGAAGCTGGGCCAGCGGCACCGGCAAGAGCTCCCCAACCCGCCTCGCCAGCAACCGCTAAGCTGCCAGGCACCTACCGCGGCCTTCCACTGGTTGATGTGACCACACTGACGACCAGTTCCTCTGGGGCTCAGATCGGGGCGCTCGATCCGACAGCCCCGTCCAACGTTGCAACGGGGCGGGTGCTCGGCGCCGCCGAATGGCTGAGCGACGCCCATGTCCAGAGAGATTACAATTTGCTGGAGCGGCAACTGCAGGGGATCAATCCGGCGCTCGCTGCCCGGACTCGGCTGGTGGATCCTTCCGTATCCCATCTACTGCGACACACGTCGCCGCAAGACGCTCGAGGCATATTGCAGTCCATCTATAATCAAAACAACGCCACAGCCGACTTCCTGTTCTTGCCAGTGAATAATGGCACGGCTACTAGCCCCGGCACCCATTGGTCGCTGCTGCTCGTTGATCGCCGCGACCCCGAAAGGCGGTTCGCCTATCACTACGACTCCCTCCAGCGAGAGGGATATAACGACGTGCCTGCAAAACAGCTCGCAGGACTGCTGAATGCTACCTTGGCGCCAGCCCCCATGGCCAGACAGACGAACCATTATGATTGCGGCGTATTTGTCCTGGAGGGCACGTGGGCGCTGGTTGAACGATTGGTGAAAGGGCAGCGGCCAGACCACGAGCCGCTGCCCCTCGACAACCTCGTTGCCGATCGGCAGGCGCTGCAAGACCGGCTAAGGAGGCGCTTGCCGCACGAGGAAGAGCCGCGGCAGCTGCTGGAGGATGAACCCGCCTCCCCACCGATGATGGCATTCGAGCCAGGGGAACTGCGGCAACTGTTGGAAGACGAGCCTGACTCCCCACCAATGATGGCGTTCGAGTCAGGGGAACTGCGGCAACTGTTGGAAGACGAGCCTGCCTCCCCACCAATGATGGCGTTCGAGTCAGGGGAACTGCGGCAACTGTTGGAGGACGAGCCTGCCTCCCCACCAATGATGGCGTTCGAGCCAGGGGAACTGCGGCAGCTGTTGGAGGATGAACCCGCTTCCCCACCGATGATGGCGTTCGAGCCAGGGGAACTGCGGCAGCTGTTGGAGGATGAACCCGCTTCCCCACCGATGATGGCGTTCGAGCCAGGGGAACTGCGGCAACTGTTGGAAGACGAGCCTGCCTCCCCACCAATGATGGCGTTCGAGCCAGGGGAACTGCGGCAACTGTTGAATGATGAGCCTGCCTCCACTTGGGCACAAATCAATTCGACCCCACATGCGCGAGCGGACGGTGTTCATCAGCCAGCCCAGGCGCCCTGGCTCCCTGAACGCAGAAGATAACTTTGCGGAGGAGCGGTCACGCAACTGTCGGCGGCGCCGGGCCTCAGGGTGAATGGAGAGGATGGTGTCGCGTGAAGGCGCAACACGCGTGCTGACCGACCTGCATAGTAGGAAGTCGTTCATTGCTCCCAAATCGTATGTGAGGAACATTCCTGTCCCGGCTGCACCGCGCGATGCTAGGTCGCGTTGTTCAGCGGGCCAAGCCGATGACACCTACGAAGCTACTGATCGGGCAGATCGCCGTTGTGTGCGCAATTGTCATTATCGGCGTATGGACGGCAACCCAATGGTGCGCTCAAATGCTGACCTACCAGACGCCTCTCGGCGCACCATGGTTTCTCTTCGCCGGCTGGCCAATCTACAAGCCGTGGAAGCTGTTTGAATGGTGGTTCCACTTCGATGCTTATGCGCCGGAGGTCTTCGACAAAGCCGGTACGCTTGCAGGCGCCAGCGGATTCCTGGGCTGTGCCGCCGCAATCGCAGGCTCGCTTTTGCGCGCGCGACAGCGCGGGTCGGTTACGACCTATGGGTCTTCACGGTGGGCCACGACTCATGAGGTCGAGACGGCAGGGTTGTTACGGCCGGCGGGCGTTTTCCTCGGTAGGCTGAACGATCGCTATCTGCGCCATGACGGCCCGGAGCACGTCATGGCATTTGCGCCGACGCGTTCGGGCAAGGGCGTGGGGCTGGTTGTTCCAACGCTACTTTCCTGGACCGGGTCTGCCATCATTCATGATATAAAAGGCGAAAATTGGCAGTTGACCTCCGGCTGGCGGTCGAAATTCTCGTACTGCCTTCTGTTCAATCCGACCGACCCGAGATCGGCACGCTACAACCCGCTGCTGGAGGTGCGCAAAGGCCCAGATGAGATCCGGGACGTTCAAAACATCGCCGACATCCTCGTCGATCCCGAGGGCGCGCTGGAGCGACGGAATCACTGGGAGAAGACCAGCCATTCACTCCTAGTTGGCGCCATTTTGCACGTGCTCTACGCTGAAGAGGACAAGACGCTAGCCCGCGTCGCCACCTTCCTGTCGGACCCGCAACGCTCGTTTGCCGCAACGCTACGGCGGATGATGACGACAAACCATCTCGGGACGGGGCATAACCCTCAGGTCCATCCCGTAGTGGCCTCGGCGGCTCGCGAACTCCTGAACAAGTCGGAAAACGAGCGCTCAGGCGTCCTCTCGACCGCCATGTCCTTTCTTGGGCTTTATCGTGATCCAACGGTCGCGGCGGCCACTTCGTCCTGCGACTGGCGCATCGCTGACCTAGTGGATGGAGAGCGACCGCTGTCGCTCTATCTGGTCGTGCCGCCTTCGGATATCTCGCGCACCAAGCCTTTGGTGCGACTGATCTTGAACCAGATCGGCAGGCGGTTGACGGAGCGTCTGGAGGGGGACCCGAAGAAGAGCCGTAAGCATCAGCTGCTCATGATGCTGGACGAGTTTCCGGCGCTCGGTCGCCTCGACTTCTTCGAAACGGCGCTCGCCTTCATGGCAGGTTATGGCATTCGCTCCTATCTGATCGCACAATCTTTGAACCAGGTTTCAAAGGCCTATGGCGAGAACAATGCTATTCTCGACAATTGCCACGTGCGAATTGCCTTTTCCTCCAATGACGAACGCACGGCCAAGCGCATCTCGGATGCCCTCGGCACCGCAACCGAACTTAGGTCGATGCGCAACTATGCGGGCCATCGGCTTGCGCCCTGGCTTTCACATGTCATGGTGAGCCGCCAGGAAACCGCGCGCCCGCTCCTGACGCCAGGCGAGGTGATGCAATTGCCGCCGTCAGACGAATTGGTCCTGGTTTCTGGGTTGCCGCCGATCCGCGCCAAGAAGCTGCGCTATTATCAGGATCAGAATTTCACAGATCGGGTGCTGCCTGCGCCGGTGCTGCACGACGGACCCTATGCGGACTGCCCTGCATCACGCCCGGACGGCTGGACTGGACAAGTGTGCAGCGTCGATAGCCGACTTGCTGCGGACGAGGAAAGCGCCGACGCGCCAGTTGAAGACGAGGGAGGCGTTCAGCAGCAACGCCATCCAAGCCTGCCCGAAGAAGACGTTGTTGTCTCTCAAGAGCCCGATCAGGCCGATCTGTACAAGCCCGCAGACGATGACAGCGAAGCGCTCGCGGACAAGCGTGTCATGGATCGGATTTCCACTGCGGCCCGCGCCTACGGTATCAACGAGGGCAGGGGCGACGATGTCATTCCCGGCTTCTGAAGTCCGCTGAGTTGCAGAGCGCACCTCAGCGTAGATAACGGCCATAAGCAATTTTGAGCGTCTGGCCGATGCTTCTCCCGTCGCCGGCGCAACGCCGGGCCGTCGGAACGAGCCGCATGAAGCCGCACCGCATTCGCCATCAGTTTCTGCTTGAGCCGGAGCTCAGCGAGAAACTGGACAACCTCAGTCGCGATCCGTCAACGACCAAATCAGCGATCGTGGCGAAGGCGATCGAGGCGTTCATCGAGCGGCGTGGCGAGAGCGAGTTCGATCGGCGCTACGGCGTAAGGCTTGACCGGCTCTCCCGCGATCTTGCCCACGTCAGGCGCGATTCCGAGGTGATCCTGGAGAGCCTGGCGCTCTTCATCCGCTTTTCGATCACCCTTCACGCCCACACGCCGGTCCCGGATCGGGCAACGCAGGCTATTGCCCAAGAGCGTTTCGAGAAATTCGTTGAGAAGGTCGGCCGCCAGATCGCTTCCGGCAAAAAGTCGCTTAGCAAAGACAATGGTGGGGGAGGGGAAGGATGAGCTCTCATCCCGAGGCCGACCACCGGCGGCGTGTCATGCTGCGCACCGCCATGGGTCCGGCAATCACCGAAGCCCTGGCCGATCCGTCCGTCATCGAGGTGATGGTCAATCCCGACGGCGCGCTGCGACTCGACCGGTTAGGCGAAGGTCGGGTCGATACCGACGTTCACATGCACCCGTCCGAGGCAGAACGTATCATCCGCCTGGTTGCTTCGCACGTGCGCGCCGAGGCGCACGCCGACAACCCGATCGTCAGTGCCGAATTGCCGTCTGGCGAACGCTTCGAAGGCCTGCTGCCACCTGTGGTGTTGGCGCCATGTTTTGCCATCCGCAAGCCCGCCGCGAAAGTCTACACCCTGGCCGACTATGTTGCCGAACGCATCATGCTGCCGCTGCAGGCCGATGCGCTGAAAAAGGCCGTCCGCGAGCGGCGCAACATGCTGATCGCCGGCGGCACTTCCTCGGGGAAGACAACACTCGCCAACGCTCTGCTGGCTGAAGTCGCCGAATGCGACGATCGGGTGATCCTGATCGAGGACACACGCGAACTGCAGTGCGCGGCCAGGGACTGCGTTGCCCTGAGAACAAGGCGGGGCTCGGTCACCCTTGCCGATCTCGTGCGCTCGACGCTGAGGCTCAGGCCGGACCGCATCATCGTGGGCGAGGTGAGGGGCGCGGAAGCGCTCGACATGCTGAAGGCATGGAACACCGGGCACCCAGGCGGCATCGCTACCGTACACGCCAATTCCGCGCGCTCGGCTCTCTATCGCATTGAGCAACTCGCCCAGGAAGCGGTGGTCACCGTTCCCCGCCGGCTCATCGCTGAGGCGATAGATCTGATCGTCTTCATAGCGGGACGCGGCTCGTCGCGCCACATCGACGCAATCGCCGAGGTCACCGGTCTCGACGGCAGCGGCGATTACGCCGTTGCCCCGCTCACGCTTTCGCAACTCCAGCAGCTTTGAAAGGCCTTCCTCATGCGCAAGAAGCTTCGCTTTCTTTCGTCCACAGCGCTCGCGTTTCTTAACACGGCCCCGGTTTATGCCGCCGGCTCCGGCATGCCGTGGGAGCAGCCGCTGCAGCAGATCCTGGAGTCCGTGCAGGGACCGGTCGCCAAGATCGTTGCGGTGATCATCATTATCACCACCGGCCTGACGCTTGCCTTCGGCGACACCGCCGGTGGTTTTCGGCGCCTGATTCAGATCGTCTTCGGTCTGTCAATCGCCTTCGCGGCATCGAGCTTCTTCCTCTCCTTCTTCTCCTTCGGTGGTGGGGCGCTCGTCTGATGGCCGCCGGGGAGCAGCATATCGAGGGCTTCGCAGTACCGGTCCACCGGGCGCTGACCGAGCCGATCCTGCTCGGCGGGGCTCCGCGCGCGGTGGCGATCCTCAACGGTACAGTGGCCGCGGCCATTGGCTTCGGCTTGCAGCAATGGATTGCTGGTCTGGTGCTTTGGATCGCAGGCCACTCGTTAGCGGTGTTTGCCGCAAGACGCGATCCGGACTTCGCCAGCGTGCTTGTGCGCCACCTACGTCTGAAGGGGTGGCTTGCATGCTGAACCTTTCGGAATATCGAAGCAAAGCCGACCGGCTTGCCGACCATCTACCCTGGGCTGCCTTGGTGGCGCCCGGCATCGTGCTCAACAAGGACGGCAGCTTTCAGCGGACGTTGCGGTTCCGCGGCCCGGATCTCGAAAGTGCGACGGAGGCTGAACTCGTCGGCATTTGCGCCCGGGCGAACAATGCTCTCAGACGCCTTGGCTCTGGCTGGGCATTGTTCTTTGAGGCCGAGCGCACAGAAGCGCTGGGCTATCCGAACTCGCATTTTCCTGACGCCGCGTCGTGGCTGGTCGACGAAGAACGCCGCGCTGCTTTCGAGGGGAAGGTAGCGCACTACGAGAGCCGCTATCATCTGACCTTGGTGTTTATGCCACCGCCGGACGCCCAGGCGCGCGCAGAAAGCGCGCTCGTCGACTCTCATTATTCCCGAGGAGAAAGAGACTGGCGCCAGGATCTGGCGAGGTTCCGTGACGAGACCAACCGCGTGCTCGATCTCTTCTCGGGTTTCATGTCCGAAGTACGCGTCCTCGATGATGCTCAGACGTTGACCTACCTCCACGGCACGATTTCGCCTCGTCGCCATCCTATCATGGCCCCGGAAACGCCGATATATCTGGATGCAATCCTGGTCGATGCGCCGCTTACCGGTGGCCTGGAGCCGATGCTGGGTGAGCAGCATCTTCGCACACTGACCATCCTCGGCTTTCCGAACCTCACCCGGCCCGGAATCCTCGATACCCTCAATCATCAGGATTTCGCCTATCGCTGGATGACGCGCTTCATTCCGCTCGAGAAAACGGAAGCCACGAAGACGCTGACGCGATTGCGCCGGCAGTGGTTTGCCAAGCGCAAATCGATCGTGGCAATCCTACGCGAGGTCATTACCAACGAGCCGGTCCCGCTTGTCGATAACGATGCCGACAACAAGGCGCTCGATGCCGACGAAGCCCTTCAGGCATTGGGCGGTGATCATGTGAGTTTCGGCTATCTCACCACCACCGTGACGGTGTGGGGCGAGGATCGCCAAGCCGCTGCAGAGAAGCTTCGCGCGGTCGAGCGCATCATCAATGGGCTCGGCTTCACCACGATCCGAGAAGGCGTCAATGCGGTCGAGGCTTGGCTCGGCTCATTGCCTGGCCATGTCTACGCTAACGTTCGCCAACCGCTCGTTCATACATTGAACCTTGCCCATCTCATGCCGCTGTCGTCGGTTTGGGCCGGTCCTGCGACAAACGAGCATCTCGCGAAAGTCACCCAAACCGAAGCGCCACCGCTTTTCGTTGCCGAGACCAGTGGGTCGACACCGTTTCGGCTTTCCACCCACGTCGAAGATGTCGGCCACATGCTGGTTGTTGGTCCGACCGGCGCCGGCAAGTCGGTTCTGCTTGCTCTGATTGCTCTGCAGTTCAGGCGCTATGCCGGCGCCCAGGTTTATGTCTTCGACAAAGGCAATTCGGCCCGTGCTGCAACACTTGCCATGGGTGGAGAACACCACGCGCTAGGAGCGGACGGTTCCCTTGCCTTTCAGCCACTGCGCAGCATCAACGACCAGGCTAGCCGAAGCTGGGCGGCCGAATGGATCGCCAGCCTTGTTGCCCACGAGAACGTCACCGTCACGCCGGAGGTGAAGGAGGCTATTTGGTCAGCGCTGGCCAGCCTTGCCACCGCGCCGGCGCAGGAACGCACACTGACCGGTCTTTCGGTCCTGCTTCAATCCAATGCGCTGAAGACCGCATTGATGCCCTACACGCTCGACGGTCCCTTCGGCCGCCTGCTCGATGCCGATCATGATGGGCTGGCCTTGTCGGATGTGCAGTGTTTCGAGACCGAGGAGTTAATGCACAGCCAAGGCGCTTTGCTGCCGGTGCTTACCTATCTGTTCCAGCGACTTGAGGAACGGTTCGACGGACGGCCCACGCTGATCATGCTCGACGAGGCGTGGGTCTATCTCGACAATCCGCTGTTCGCCGCCCGCATCCGCGAATGGCTGAAGGTGCTGCGAAAGAAGAACGTGTCGGTTGTCTTCGCTACGCAGTCGCTGGCTGATATCGCGGGCTCTGGCATAGCGCCGGCAATCATCGAAAGCTGCCCGCAGCGCATTTTCCTTCCCAATGATCGTGCCGTGGAACCCCAGGCGCGCACAGCCTACGAGCGCTTCGGTTTAAGCGAGCGGCAGATCGAATTGATCGCCCGCGCCACGCCGAAGCGTCAGTATTATCTGCAATCGCGCCGCGGCAACCGTCTGTTCGAGCTCGAGCTTGGCCCCATCGCTCTTGCGCTTTGCGGTGCTTCCGATCCGGCCACGCAGACTCTGATCGACAGGATCATGTCCGAAGACGGGCAAGGCAGCTTTGCCTCGCAGTTCCTGATCGCGCGCGGCCTCGATTGGGCCGGCGAACTTCTCAAGCAATTCCCTCAACCAGACAAGGAGCAATTCTCATGATGCGGCGACGCCTTCTCTCCGGCCTGATCACCGTTTCCCTGATCGCCAAGCCTATGGCCGACTATGTGCAGCCCGCGTACGCCCTTATCGTGTTCGATCCGTCCAATTATGCGCAGAACGTGCTGACGGCCGCGCGCGCATTGGAGCAGATCAACAACCAAATCCAGTCGCTGCAGAATCAGGCGACCATGCTGCAGAACATGGCGCGCAATCTTCAGCGTCTGGATTTCTCTTCCGTTGGCCAACTCACCGGTTCGCTCCATCGCATCGACGGCTTGATGGACCAGGCGAGTGGCCTCAGCTTTGATCTGGGCAAGCTTCAAGACCAGTGGCGCAGCCAATATCCGGAAAGCTACGACGCCACGATCAAAGTCAGCGATGTGGCGAGTGCTGCGCGGGAGCGTTGGCAAACCGCCATGCAGGCGTTCCGCCAGACCATGGGTGTCCAGTCGCAAATCGTCGAGAACGTCCGCGCCGACGGCGATCTGCTCGCCGATCTCGTCAACCGCAGCCAAGGGGCGGCCGGTGCGCTTCAGGCAAGCCAGGCCACCAACCAGCTGATGGCGCTTTCGACAAAACAGCAGATGCAGATCCAGACGCTGCTCGCAACGCAGTTTCGAGCTGAGGCCGAGGATGCCGCCCGCAAGGCCCAGTCAGACGAAGCCGCCCGCGAGATGACGAAGCGGTTCTTGGGTACCGGCTCGGCTTATCCCGGCAATTAATCACGAGTTCATCACGACGAGAAAGGCAGCGGCATGAACGACCTTGGCGTCATCGATCGCTTCATGGAGACCTTCATCCGCTACATCGACAGCGGGTTCGGTCTGCTATCGGGCGACCTCGCCTTCCTCACTACCATTCTGATCGGCATTGACATCACACTTGCCGGCCTGGCGTGGGCGCTCGGCGACGAAACCAGCGTTCTCGGCCGGCTTGTCCGCAAGGTGCTCTATGTTGGCGTCTTCGCCTTCATTCTGAACAATTTCAAGAACCTCGCCGATATCGTTTATCGTTCTTTTGCCGGTCTCGGGATTAAGGCGTCGGCCGGCAATCTGTCGGCAGACAATCTCTTGCGCCCGGGCCGCATTGCCGCGACCGGTTTCGAAGGTGCTTGGCCAATGCTTGACCAAGCCAGTCAGCTCCTGGGCTTCCCGGAAATCTTCGGCAACGCACTGACCATCTTCGTGCTGCTGATGGCCTGGTTCCTGGTTATCATCGCCTTCTTCATCCTTTCCATCCAGCTTTTCATCACCATCCTAGAGTTCAAGCTCACCACGCTGGCAGGTTTTGTTTTGGTTCCATTCGCACTTTGGAACCGTTCAGCGTTCCTGGCCGAACGCGTGCTCGGCCATGTTATCTCGTCAGGCATCAAGGTGATGGTGCTCGCCGTCATTGTCGGTATCGGCTCCACGCTCTTCGGGGAGTTCGCTTCCGCATTGCAAGGCAAGGAGCCGGATCTTGCCGGTGCCATGTCCCAGGTACTGGGCGCACTGGCACTGCTTGGCCTTGGCATTTTTGGGCCGGGGATCGCGTCGGGTCTTGTCTCAGGCGCACCGCAGCTTGGGGCGGGCGCCGCCCTCGGCACGACCGCGGCGGCAGCGGGTGTATCACTCGTTGCTGGAGGCACAGCATTTGCTGGCGCGCGTATGGCAACCAGCGGCGGTCTCGCCGCCATCCGAGCCGGCACAACAATGGGATCGGCTGCTTCCACGTCATGGCAGATCGGGCGCGCAACCTCGCCCGACGCTGGCCTCTCCGGTGTGGCTGCTGGAATGCATGGTGTAACCAGTGCAGCTGGCGGCGCCGCTATACGCATAGCGCGATCCGCCACTGCAAGTGTTGGGCGCAACGCCGATGCCGGGCGCGATGCCGCGTGGACCGCGACCGGCGGCGCGCCGACAGCGTCAATGACCGAACGCTCTGCCGGTTCGGCCACTGTTTCGGCGCCGACGTGGGCAAGGCGCCTACGTTCTGAACAGACCGCCCGGGCAAATCGCCACGCTGCCATGCAAGCTGTCCGAGACGGAGACCGGCCGGGAGGCAGCGCCAACCCCTCTCTCAACGACAAGGATGACTAGATGCTCTTCAAGCGACCCGTGCACCGTTACGGCAAAACACCCGAACCGGTCACGCCGTATCAAAAAGCCGCCCAACTGTGGGACGAGCGCATCGGCTCATCTCGACTGCAGGCCAGGAACTGGCGGATCATGGCCCTTGGCTGCCTGGCCTTGGCGACCGGGCTTTCCGGCGGACTCGTATGGCAGTCGATGCAAAGCCGTGTCGTGCCTTATGTCGTCGAGGTCGATGGCTTCGGCGAGACGCGCGCCGTCGCGCCGGCGGTCCGGAATTATGAGCCCTCGGATGCTCAGATCGCCTGGCATCTCGGCCGCTTCATCCAGAATGTCCGTTCCGTTTCCACCGATCCGGTTTTGGTTCGGCAGAACTGGTTGGCAGCGTACGACTTTGCTAGCGATCGCGCAGCGCTCTTCCTCAACGAATACGCCAAGGCGAACGACCCCTTCGGTCAGATCGGAACGCGCAGTGTTTCGGTACAGGTCACCAGCGTGGTCAGAGCCTCCGAAAGTTCATTCCAGGTCAAATGGACCGAGCAGGTGTTTGAGCGCGGAAGCCTTGCCAGCACGATGCGCTGGACTGCGATCCTCACGATCGTGATCCGCTCGCCAAGCAATACGGATCAGCTGCGCAAGAATCCGCTCGGCGTCTTCATCAATGCCATTGACTGGTCACGCGAGCTCGACAGCGCCGTCCCAGCCCCCCTTTCTCCGACGGAGTCCACCAATGAAAGGTAAAATGTCACCGATTCGTGCCGTGCTGATCCTATCGGTGTCGGCAGCGGTCGTTTCCGCTTGTGCATCGAAGAAGGTGCCGCCGCCTGAGATTTCCTATGACGCTGCCGACTTCAAACCGGCCGCGATCGAAAAAGCGCCGGAGAGGCCGATTAGAATTGTCGAGGTGCCAAAACCACTGCCGCTGCCTGGCCAAATGCAGCCCGAGCCCGGCAAGGCCGAGGACAAGCGCCCTCCTGAAGAACGCGTCGCTGATGCCAACAAAGCCGCGACCCAGCAACCCACCAAGTACGGGTATGTTAATGCAGTGCAAGTCTACCCCTTCACCGATGGCGCGCTTTATCAACTCTATGCCGCGCCGGAGCGCGTGACCGACATCGCTCTGCAGCCGGGCGAGAAACTAACCGCCGTGTCGGCTGGCGACACCGTGCGCTGGGTCATTGGCGATACCGCAAGCGGCACCGGTGACAATCAGCGCACCCATGTTCTGGTAAAACCCTTCGCGCCGGGTCTTGCCACCAATGTCGTCATTACGACGGACCGGCGGACCTATCATTTGCAGCTTCAAAGCACCGAGAAGACCGCAATGGCGGCAATCTCCTGGACCTACAGCCAAGACCAGATCATCGCGCTTCGCCAGCGCAATGCTCAAGCCGAGGCAGTTACACCGGTCGCGTCGAACATCGCGCTCGAAAACCTTCGCTTTCGCTACTCAATCAGTGGCGACACACCGCCCTGGAGACCGACGCGAGCCTTCGACGACGGCAGCAAGGTCTATATTGAGTTCCCTCGTCGCATAGATCAGGGCGAGGCGCCACCACTCTTCATCGTCGGCGCAGATGGGAGCAGCGAGCTCGTCAACTATCGCGTGCGCGGCAACTATTACATCGTCGATCGGCTCTTCGCCGCGGCCGAACTTCGCCTCGGCACCAAGCGGCAGCAGGTGATCCGCATCAGCAGGATTGACGGCAGGCAACCGCAACGGCGGATCTCGCTCTTTCGCGGCAGCCGGCGAGGTGAGGGCTCATGATCGAAAATTCCCGCTCTGGCATCCCGCCGAAACTGGATCCCGAGGAACTGCAGCTTCGGGCCTCTCCCCGCCGCGTGGTGCGGTTCAGGCGCGGTGTGATCATCGCTATCGCAGCGCTCGGATCCGGCGCTGTCTTCGGCGTTACCATGATCGCCCTCCAGGGGCCGGCCCTTCGCATCAGGGATCAGGCGGAAGATCTCTACAACACTGAGCGCAAACCAACCGCCGAGGGACTCGATACGCTTCCCCATGACTATTCCGGCATGAAGCCAAAGCCTCCCGTCCTTGGGCTACCTTTGCCGGGCGACCTCGGCCGCCCCATCCTCGAGCGGCAGCGCCAGCTCGGCATCGTGCCGGGCCAAGACATCTCGGCCGAGGAGCAGCGTCTAGCGCAGCAGGCGATCGAAGCGCGTGAATCGCGGGTGCTTTTCCGCGTCGAAAATCGAGCTCAACAGACAGATGTCGGAGAGAGCGTGCAAACTGCTCAGCATCCATTTGAGGCGCTTCCCCAATCCGAAGCAGGACGCGCGTCAGCCTCGGTGGCGGCGGCGGAAGGCGACCAGAACAATCAGCAGCGAAAGCTTGATTTTCTCAGCCAGCGGAGCACTGGCGGGATCTACAATCCGCATGCGCTTCAGACGCCGATCTCGCCATATCAACTGATGGCTGGCAGCGTGATTGCCGCCAGCCTGATCACCGGCATCAATTCCGATTTGCCGGGCCTTGTCGTCGCGCAAGTCACCGAAAATGTGCACGACACGGTCACGGGCAACATATTGCTGATTCCGCAGGGCTCACGTCTTATCGGCGTCTACGACAGCGTCGTCGCGTTCGGGCAAAAGCGAGCGCTGCTGGTCTGGCAGCGCATTCTGCTGCCCGACGGCTCGTCGGCCGAAATCGACAATCTGCCCGCGAGCGACACCGCCGGCTACGCAGGGCTGGAAGACAAAGTCGATTTCCACACTTGGCAGATGATCAAGGGAGTGGCGCTTGCCACATTGCTCGGTGTCGGCACAGAATTCAGCCTCGGCGAAAACGAGAGCGATCTGGTCAAGGCGATCCGGGAATCAGCCCAGCAGAACGCCAGTCGAGCCGGCCAGCGCATCACCGAAAAAAACCTCAATATCCAGCCCACCATCGTCGTCCGCCCAGGTTGGCCACTGCGCGTCATCGTGCACAAGGACATCGTGCTGCGGCCATACGCCAGTTGAGCAGGAGTTATCATGGCTGACCTGAAACTTGGAAAACTTCCGGACCGAACAGCTTCGAAGATCACCATTACCGTCAGCGCGGAGCTGAGCCAAACACTCAAGGAGTATGCTGCACTTTACCGTCAGACCTATGGTCAGTCTGAAACCGTGGCAGAACTCATCCCTTTCATGCTGGCGGCGTTTCTGGAAGGCGACCGAGCCTTTGCCAGGGCCAGAAAAGAACGTCTGCCGACGGAGCTTGCCGGAAAATCGTGACTCCTCCGCTAGGGCAGCTGGAACATTGCCTAGCTGTCGCGACCTACCTGCTCCTCGCGAAGCATAGGATCAAACCCCTTGGAATGTAGGTATGCGCAAGAGAGGATGTGGAAGGAGATACCGCGCAACAGCCTAAGTTTGCATTTTCGATTTGATGCGGTAGTCGCCTATGAGCGGTCAAAACGAACGCAGCTGGTTCGCCGATCGACCAAACGGCGAGCGCACTGTGCTTTGCTCAGACCGCCACCGAGTGCCTCGCCGTTCCCCCTTTGAAATATGTATCGAACTTGGCCGCGATGGTTCGAATGAAGGGGCGACTTTCAGTCCGTACGAGGAAACTGTCACCATCGAATTCAAGCGCTCGGGCAGGATCGTGGAGTGCGATGGACCTCGAGCGATGAAGGAGCTGCTCGCCGGCTTTGCCGAACCGCTCCACCAGATCGACTGCCGAGAAGGCAAAATCACACATCAGCCGCTCGATGATCCAGCCACGGACGCGATCGTCGTCGGAAAGGGCAACGCCGCGGACGGCAGCCAACCCGCCATCCGCAACCATGCGCCCGTACCCGGCAGTCGAAGCCATGTTTTGCACGTAGCCTTGGCGAAAACGACCGATGGACGAAGGGCCAAGTCCGATCAGTGTCGGGCAGCGATCCTCAGTGTAGCCCTGAAAATTGCGATGCAAAACCCCTGCGCGGGCCGCTATGGCCAGCGCATCGTCGGGCTTCGCGAAATGATCGAGTCCTATTGCCTCATATCCCTTGGCGACAATTGCCCGCGCCGCGAGTTGAGATTGGGCGAAACGCTCAGTGGGACTCGGCAGCCATGCCTCGTCGATCATCGTCTGATGCTTCTTGAACCAGGGCACATGTGCGTAGCCGAACAGGGCCATCCGGTCTGGCTCCAAGGTCAGTGCCTGCGCCACCGTGGAACAGATCGTCTCGCGTGTCTGATTCGGGAGCCCGTAGAGCAGGTCCAGATTGACCGATTCGACGCCCCGCGAACGAACCCCGTCGACGACTGCCTTGGTCTGCAAAAAACTCTGCTCACGATTAATTGCTTTTTGCACTTGCGGATCGAAATCCTGCACGCCGAGGCTCGCCCGGGTTACGCCGATTTGAGCAAGTGCATCAAGGCGCGCCTTGTCCATGTCGTTGGTTTCGATTTCGATGCTGACCGTAGCATCCGGGAGAAAGTCGAAGCTGTCCCGCAAGGCCGCTCCAAGAGCAACCATATCATCGGGCCTCAGAATAGTTGGCGAACCGCCACCGAAGTGGATTGCACGGACATGTGCCTTGCCGCTCAGCAGACCGGCAATCGTGACGATTTCGGCATTCAGCGAGCGCAGATAAGCGGCCACCGGCTCATATTGGTGCGTCTGCTTGGTGTGGCAGGCGCAGAACCAGCAGAGCTTGTCGCAGTAAGGAATGTGCAGGTACAGCGAGATTTCGTCGCCGCTTTCCAGCGTCTCCAACCAGCCACGGTAAATGGCAGCATCGATCCCCGAATGGAAATGCGGCGCCGTCGGATAGCTGGTGTAGCGTGGGACGTTCTCGCTGAGTTTGACAGCTATTTCCGATTGCATCTCGCGTTCACCGTGTTGCCCGCCGGAACACTGCACGCATCGCTGAAGCAGACCCTGATCTCGATCAGCCGCGCTCATGGACAAACCGCCGCAGGATTTCTCTACCCTGGATGGGTATCCTGCCGGCAGTTAGGATCGGGTAAGGCGAACGCATGACCTTTCGGCAAGACATTCATAGTTCCGGCATTCCTGTTCTTTGCTTCCCTTGCGAGGCACGGCGTCGCGGTGTCTGCGGTGCGCTCGATCCAGACAATTTGGTTGGGCTCGCCAAGACTTGCTCGCGTCGCCGGATCGAGTCAGGAATGGAGTTGACCGGCGAGGCACAGAACGTCGACAGCTACTCCAACGTGCTTTCAGGCGTTGTAAAGCTATCAAAGAGCCTGTCGGATGGGCGCCAGCAGATCGTCGGTCTCCAGTTTGCACCGGATTTTCTGGGACGTCCTTTCAAGGTGGAAAGCTCGATCAATGCGGAAGCGGCAACAGCAGTCACGCTGTGTTCGTTTCCGCGAGCGGCCGTCGAACGGATGATGAAGGCGTCACGGGAATTCGAGCATCGCCTGCTCAAACAGACGCTGAATGAACTCGATGAGGCGCGCGAGTGGATGGTGACGCTGGGGCGCAAGACAGCTCCGGAAAAGGTAGCGACTTTTCTCCTCATGATGGCCCGGAATATCGATTCCAGTCTCGATGCGGCTTCCGGGTCGGCGTCCTTCGATCTGCCGCTGACGCGTGTCGAAATGTCTGATTTCCTTGGAATCACCAACGAGACCGTGAGCCGCCAACTGACGCGATTGCGGGCTGACGGGGTGATTCGGATTGAGAACGCACGCCATGTGACGGTGGACAGCATAAGCCGTCTGGAGAAGCGCTGTGGCGGCGGACGCGAGCGGCCCTAAGCGGCGAGGCCATGTCGCATGACTCCGGGGCGGGCCGTGTTTGCCTTTTAATGCGATGTTGCCGCGCCTTCGACGAAGCGGCGTCACGGTCGAGACAAACAGCTTTCGGGCTTTGATAGGAACGTGACCAATCGCCAGGTGTGTTTCGGCACATACCGGCGAAGCATGGTCCTTAATCTGCCACGGCTCGGCGGAACGATCGCGTTCGTTTCCAATGGGATCCGAACAACGTTTGGCAGGGCATCGGCAATAGCATCCAACGCGCGCAGGGCCTCAGCTTTCGCCTCAGCGATCGCGTCTGCGCCCGCCCAACCCAGGGAACGCCTTCCATGAGGGGGGTGAGCCCGCGCTGCGTTCCTCGTTCATTCGCCACCTGCTGATTGCGCCGCCGACACAAAATCTTGCGGCCTGACATAGATCAGGGCGAGGGGGCGGCGGCTGCGCGATTAGTGCGCTGCGGATTTGGCATCCACCAGATTCGAGATCGGGATCTGCAATGAAATTCGGCACAGAGATCGTCCTTCTAAGCGTGTTCGCTTTTGCGGCCCTGGTGGCCGCCGGCTTCGGCGTGGATGAACCTTTCCGCCGACACATGTGGGTGTTGTTCTTCGCAGTGGCTGGTTTCACTGCGATCCTGTTGCGCAACACGGAGTTCAAGCCAGCAGCTCCGATTGACCCATCCGCTTACATGGATGGTCCGATCCGCTACGGCGCGATCGCCACCGTGTTCTGGGGTGTCGTCGGCATGCTGGTCGGCGTGGTGATCGCGCTGCAGCTCGCCTACCCCGATCTCAACATCCAGCCCTGGTTCAATTTCGGTCGTTTGCGGCCGTTGCACACATCCGGTGTCGTCTTCGCCTTCGGCGGCAACGCGCTGCTTTGCACGTCTCTGTATGTCGTGCAGCGCACCTGCCGCGCCCGCCTCTTCGGCCGTGATCTGGCCTGGTTCGTCTTCTGGGGCTACCAGCTGTTCATCGTCATGGCCGCGACCGGCTACCTGCTCGGCATCACCGAGGGCCGCGAGTACGCCGAACCCGAATGGTATGTGGATGTCTGGCTGACCATCGTCTGGGTCGCCTACCTCATTCTGTTCCTTGGCACGATCCTGAAGCGCAAGGAACCGCATATCTACGTGGCCAACTGGTTCTACCTGTCGTTCATCGTCACCATCGCGATGCTGCATGTGGTCAACAACCTGTCCATACCAGTCTCGTTCCTGGGCTCCAAGAGCTACTCCGCCTTTTCAGGGGTCCAGGACGCCTTGACGCAATGGTGGTACGGCCACAACGCGGTCGGCTTCTTTCTCACCGCCGGCTTCCTCGGCATGATGTATTATTTCGTGCCCAAGCAGGCGAACCGGCCAGTCTATTCGTACCGGCTGTCGATCGTCCATTTCTGGGCGATCATCTTTCTCTACATCTGGGCCGGGCCGCATCACCTGCACTACACCGCCTTGCCCGATTGGGCGCAGACGCTCGGCATGGTGTTCTCGATCATGCTGTGGATGCCGTCCTGGGGCGGCATGATCAACGGCCTGATGACGCTGTCCGGCGCCTGGGACAAGCTGCGCACCGATCCGATCATACGCATGATGGTGATGGCCGTCGCCTTCTATGGCATGTCGACCTTCGAAGGCCCCATCATGGCGATCCGGGCGGTCAATTCGCTGTCGCATTATACCGACTGGACGATCGGCCACGTCCATTCGGGCGCGCTCGGCTGGGTTGGCATGATCTCGTTCGGCGCAATCTACTACATGGTGCCGAAGCTCTGGAACCGGCAACGGCTCTACTCGTTGCGGCTGGTCACCTGGCATTTCTGGCTGGCGACACTTGGTATCGTTGTCTACGCCGCGGTGATGTGGGTATCCGGCGTCATGCAGGGCCTGATGTGGCGCGAATACGACGAGCAGGGCTTCCTGGTCTACTCCTTCGCCGAGACCGTCGCCGCCATGCACCCCTACTATGTCATGCGCGCCATCGGTGGGGCCATGTACCTCTCCGGCGCGCTGATCATGGCCTGGAACATCACCAGGACCATCCTCGGCCACCAGCGCGAGGAGGAGCCGATGCCGAGCCCCGTCGCCATCCGACCTGCGCGATCAGGAGCCAGGTAATGGGCTTGATGGACAAACACGCAATCATCGAGAAGAACGCCACGCTTCTTCTCGTTGGCTCGCTGCTCGTGGTGACGGTCGGCGGCATCGTCGAGATCGCGCCTCTCTTCTATCTCGACAATACGATCGAGAAGGTGGAAGGCATGCGCCCCTATTCGCCGCTCGAACTTGTCGGGCGCAACATCTATATGCGCGAGGGCTGCTACCTCTGTCATAGCCAGATGATCAGGCCGTTCCGCGACGAAGTTGAGCGCTATGGCCACTACAGCCTAGCTGCCGAGTCCATGTACGATCACCCCTTCCAGTGGGGATCGAAGCGCACCGGGCCGGATCTCGCCAGAGTTGGCGACCGCTACTCGAATGCATGGCATGTCGCGCATCTTACCGACCCGCGCTCGGTGGTGCCGGAATCGATCATGCCGAGCTATGGGTTCCTGAAAGACACGCCGATCGACGTGAAGGATTTCTCAACGCATCTGGTCGCCAACAGGCTTGTAGCCGTCCCTTACACCGATGACATGATCGTCCACGCCAATGCGGATCTGGCGGCGCAGGCCGATCCCAATGCCGACACATCAGGCCTTGAGGCGCGTTACCCAAAAGCCAAGATCGGCGACTTCGACGGCAACCCGCAACAGGTCACCGAAATGGATGCCCTGCTCGCCTACCTGCAGATGCTTGGCACACTGGTCGACTTCAAAAATTACGACGAAGCCGCCGGCTACCGCTGAGGAGAACGCTGATGACCTACAATTTGATGCGGGCGTTTGCCGACAGCTGGGGCCTGGTTGCGATGGCGCTGTTCTTCGTGGGGTGCATCGCCTTTGCCCTACGCCCCGGCAGCCGAAGGCTGGCCGACGAAGCGGCCCGCATTCCGCTCGAGGACGAGTGATCATGAGCGACGAGCATATCGATGAAATCTCTGGCGTCTCGACCACCGGCCACGAATGGGATGGCATCCGGGAGCTGAACAACCCGCTTCCCAGATGGTGGGTTATCACCTTTTACGTCACCATTGTCTGGGCGATAGGCTACACCATCGCCTATCCAGCATGGCCTCTGTTGCACTCGGCGACGAAGGGTGTGCTCGGCTATTCCAGCCGCAACGAGGTCAGGAACGAGCTGACTGCGGCTGAGGCCGCCAAGGGCAAATATATCTCGGCGGTGGAGTCCAAGAGCGTCTCGGAGATCTCCGCGGACGACGGCCTGCGCGAATTCGCAATCGCCGCCGGTGGCGCCGCTTTCAAGGTCAATTGCGTACAATGTCACGGCTCCGGCGCCCAAGGTTCCAAGGGCTTTCCCAATCTCAACGACGACGACTGGCTATGGGGCGGCAAGGCCGAGCAGATCCAGCAGACGATTACGCACGGCATCCGCTTCGCATCCGATCCGGACACGCGCCTGTCGGAAATGCCGGCCTTCGGCGACATCATTACCGCCGACCAGATCGCACAAGTCAGCGCCTACGTGGCCAGCCTTTCCGGCAAGGTCCGCGATGCAAGTCTGATCCAACCCGGCGCCAAGGTCTTTGCCGAGAACTGCGTCGCCTGTCACGGCGACAATGCAAAAGGCAACAGGGAATTCGGCGCCCCCGACCTGACCGATGCGATCTGGCTCTATGGATCCGGTGAGACAGCCATCGCCGCACAGGTCCGTGCGCCAAAACAGGGCGTCATGCCGGCCTGGGTTGGCCGTCTCGGCGAGATCAAGGTCAAGGAACTTGCAGTTTATGTCCATTCGCTTGGCGGCGGAGAATAGGAATGGAAGTCCTATTCTTCGGTCCCCCCTGCCAAGCGGACGAGGCCCGGCGTGAGCCGGGCCTCGACACCATCCCTAATGCGATCTGCACAACCCGGCAAGGCTATCCTACCGCGAGGCTTTACGACAGGTGCCCCTGACATTGGCTGGGAAAGTGGAGTTGCACATGCGTGATAAGACGCAGTTGACACGGCTCGAAACAGAAACTGTCAATTCCGCCAAAACCCGCAAGCCGCTTTATGCCGCGCGTCAAAAGATCTTTCCGAAGCGCGCCTCGGGCAACTTTCGTCGCTTCAAATGGCTGGTGATGACGATCACACTTGGCATCTACTACCTGGCTGCGTGGCTGCCTTGGGCTCGCGGTCCATTTGCCCCGGACCAGGCAGTCCTGCTCGATCTCGCGAACCGGCGCTTCTACTTCTTCTTCATCGAGATATGGCCCCAGGAATTCTTCTATGTGGCCGGCCTCCTGGTCATGGCGGGCGTCGGTCTTTTCCTGATCACCTCGACTGTCGGCCGTGCCTGGTGCGGCTATGCATGCCCTCAGACGGTGTGGGTCGATCTGTTCCTCGTCGTCGAACGTGCGATCGAGGGGGACCGCAACGCCCGCATGAAACTTGACGCAGGTCCCTGGACCGCGCGCAAGCTCATGCTGCGTGTGTCCAAGCACACCATCTGGCTGGTCATAGGGGCGGCGACTGGCGGCGCCTGGATCTTCTACTTTGCCGATGCACCGACGCTGCTCGGCGAGCTCTTCACCGGCACTGCGGCGCCCGTCGCCTACATCACTGTCGCCGTCCTGACGGCTACCACCTACACGTTCGGCGGTCTGATGCGCGAACAGGTCTGCACCTATATGTGCCCGTGGCCCCGCATCCAGGCGGCCATGCTCGATGAAAATTCCCTCACTGTCACCTACAATGACTGGCGCGGCGAACCGCGTTCGCGCCACGCCAAGAAGGTGCTGGCCGCAGGCCAGCCCGTGGGCGACTGCGTCGACTGCAATGCCTGTGTCGCGGTCTGCCCGATGGGGATAGACATTCGCGACGGCCAGCAGCTCGAATGCATCACTTGCGCGCTCTGCATCGACGCCTGTGACGGCGTCATGGACAAGCTCGGCAAGGAGCGTGGGCTGATCGCCTATGCGACGCTCTCCGACTACAACGCCAACATGATGCTGGCGACTGCAGGCGGGTCCAGCTCAGTCAATCCATCGCTGATCAGGACCGCTGATGGCCTGTTCTCCGACAAGGTGGCGCATTTTCACATCCGCAAGATCTTTCGGCCGCGCACCTACGTCTACATGGGCTTGTGGTCGCTGATCGGCCTCGGCCTGCTCTATTCGCTGCTGACGCGCGATCGGCTCGAACTGAACGTATTGCATGATCGCAATCCCCAGTTCGTCACGCTGACCGACGGATCCATCCGCAATGGCTATACCGTCAAGCTGCTCAACATGATCCCCGAGCCGAGGACGATCGTCGTAACCATGCAGGGCCTTGAAGGCGCTGACATGGTCGTCGTCGGCGACGACATCCCCGCAGGCCGTTCCTTCGCCATTCCGGTCGAACCCGACCGCCTGAAAATGCTGAGGGTCTTCGTTCGCCAGCCGGCGGACCAGATCCGCGCTCCGGCACAGACCTTCAAGTTCCGCGTCGAGGACAGAGCCAGCTTTGAGTCGAACGAGTACACCGCCACCTTCAACGCGCCGGAGCCCCTCAGATGACTGCCAATGTACAAAAGCCTCGTGAATTCACCGGCAGGCACATGCTGGTCATCATCCTGGCCTTTTTCGGCGTGGTCATCGCAGTCAATCTGACCATGGCAACGCTCGCCAGCACAAGCTGGACTGGCCTCGTCGTCGAAAACACCTATGTGGCGAGCCAGCAATTCAACAAGAAGGCCGAGGAAGGACGGGCGCAGGCAGCACTTGGCTGGACCGGCAAGCTGACCATCGCATGGGGCGAAGTTCGCTATGGCCTCGCCGACGTCGCCGGCAAGCCGGTTCCCTTGCACGGCGTCAAGGTGCTGTTTCGCCATCCCGCGTACGAGAAGGAGGACAAGTCGGTCACCCTCGCACCCGCCTCGGGCCAGGAATTCGCAGCCCAGCACATGCCGAAGGACGGCGTCTGGATTGTCGAAGTCGACGCCGACGCCGGTCTGGACAAACCGTATCGCGACGTCCGCCGGATCATGATTTCCAATGGAGCGCTGCAATGAGTTGTTGTGCACCGGGCGCCGAAATGGCGCTTGATCTGGTCAACACCGGATCGGTCCTGCCGTCCAGCCAGGAGATCAGGCTGGCGAGCCGATCGCTTGGCGATGATCTTCACCAGACCGATCTTTCAGTACCGACGGTTCATTGCGCAGGCTGCATCCAGACGATCGAGACGGCGCTGGGAAAGCTCGATCGCGTCGAGAGCGCCCGCGTCAACCTGTCGACGAAACGGGTCTCTGTCCGGTGGCGTGGTGACGAGGTCCCACCGTTCGTCGTCGCGCTTGGGCGGCTAGGCTACCAGGCGCATCTCTTCCCTTCCGAGGTCGGCGACAAGGACAGGACGTTATCGGATTTGATCCGCGCGGTCGCGGTTGCCGGCTTTGCGGCGGGCAACATCATGCTGCTTTCGGTCTCGGTCTGGTCCGGCGCCGAAGGTGCTACCCGCGACCTGTTTCACTGGGTCTCGGCGCTGATCGCCATTCCTGCCCTCGCCTTCGCCGGCGGCATCTTCTTCCGTTCGGCCTGGAATGCTTTGCGCCATGGCCGCATGAATATGGACGTGCCGATCGCGGTCGGTGTTTCGCTCGCCTACGCCATGAGCCTCTACGAGACGATCAACCATGGCGATCACGCCTATTTTGACGCGTCGGTATCGCTGCTGTTCTTCCTGTTGATCGGCCGCACGTTGGATCACGTGATGCGCGAACGTGCCCGGACCGCTGTGAAAGGCCTGTCCCAGTTGGCCGCACATGGCGCCATGGTGCTGCGCAGCGACGGCGCGCGCGACTATTTGCCGGTCGGCGAGATCGAACCAGGCATGCGGTTGTTGATCGCAGCCGGTGAGAGGATCCCCGTCGACGGCAAGATCATCCAGGGAACGTCGGATCTCGACTGCTCGCTGGCCTCAGGCGAAAGCACGCCGAAAAACGTGGCGCCGGGCGAAGCAGTTCAGGCCGGCGTGCTCAATCTTACCGGCCCGCTGACGATTGAGGCGACAGCCGCCGCGAAGGATTCGTTTCTGGCGGAAATGGTTCGTCTTATGGAAGCCGCAGAGGGCGGCCGCGCGCATTATCGCCGGATCGCCGATCGCGTTTCAGCGCTCTATGCCCCGGTGGTTCATCTCACAGCCTTCGCGACGTTCCTTGGCTGGATGGCGGTGACCGGCGACTGGCACCGGGCGATAACCATCGCCATTGCCGTTCTGATCATCACCTGCCCGTGCGCGCTCGGCCTCGCCGTACCGATCGTTCAGGTGGTCGCCGCGCGGCGCCTGTTTGAGAACGGCATCATGGTAAAGGACGGTTCTGCCATGGAGCGCCTGGCGACGATTGATACAGCGGTGTTCGACAAGACCGGAACGCTCACGCTCGGCCAGCCCCGGCTGGTCAATGCATCGTCGATCGATCCGGCCATGCTGGCAGTCGCGGGAGACATGGCTACGCATTCCCGCCATCCTTTTTCAAAGGCCATAGCCGGTTTTGCCCATCCCGGCGGGCAGTACAAATTTGATGCCGTCACCGAGCATCCAGGGTTTGGAATCGAAGCCACTGGAGCCGGAAGCACCTGGCGGCTAGGCCGACGCGGATGGGCTGGATGGAGAGCCCGGACCGGTGGTGAAGGCAAACATGGCGGAACCGTGCTGACAAAAGACGGGTTCATTGTCGCGACCTTCGATTTTGAGGACGCGCTGCGCGCAGACGCCAAGGCGGCGATCGGGCAATTGAGCCATGCCGGGGTGTCAGTGGAAATGCTGTCGGGCGATACTGCGGGTGCCTGCGGTGAAGTCGCAGAAATGCTGGGTGTCAAGGACTTCGTTCCGTGCCTGCTGCCATCCGGCAAGGTCGAGCGCATCGAGACCCTGGCGAAAGACGGACACAAGGTTCTGATGGTTGGCGACGGCCTCAACGACACGCCGGCGCTCAGCGCGGCGCATGTCTCGATCGCTCCAGCTACCGCCGCCGACATTGGCCGCAATGCCGCCGACTTCGTATTCCTGCGCGAAAGCCTTCTGGCAGTGCCTCTCGCGCTGGACGTCTCGCGCAAGGCGGGACACCTGATCCGCCAGAACATCGCGATTGCGATCGTCTACAATGCGGTGGCAGTACCAATCGCCATCCTCGGGCACGCCACGCCTTTGTTAGCGGCGATTGCCATGTCTGCCTCATCGGTGCTTGTTATTGGAAACGCATTGCGCTTGCACGGCTTCGGGGCGAATGCGACGCTGCAAGTTATTCAAAAAGTCGGACGCTCCGCAGTCAGCTATTCGGCATAATCCTCGTGACGACGTTGCTCTATCTCATACCAGTGGCCCTTTTTCTGGGTGCACTGGGTGTGTCCGGCTTCGTCTGGGCATTGCGAAGCGGTCAATACGAAGATCTCGACGGAGCCGCCGAGCGGATACTAATTGATCGGGACGACAAACCGGAACGCTGATTTCAATCCGCTGTGCATAAGATGCGCGGATCGCGCTCGTCAGTCGAGCCGGCTCGGTCGGGAACAAGCTGTCCATGCTCCATGCTCCATGCTCCATGACCATCTTGACCTAAGCTGCACACTACATTTGTGAAAAGCCTCTGTCGTGCGAAGGACTGCCTCCCATTGCACCCAGTATGAGGCGGCTGATGCCACGAGAGTACCTCGCGTGGCCGGACGAGAGCTTGGCCATGTGCGCACGGGTTCCAAAGTGGAACGTCACGGTCGATCACCTGACCGTGAACCGCCAGTGCCGATTGGTCATGTCTGGCTGATCCAGATCAGGGTCATACTCATCGGTGTGTTCTATTGACCAGTCTTCGACGGAGAAATGCATGACTTACGGAAAGATTGGTCGTCATTATCAGCACCTTCACGGTTCTGGGTTTTCTGTCGTGTGGTCGGCCATGCCTTGTGCTTACGGCGCAGCCATTAGCTGACCGGCGTCGTGTGTATCTCGCTTGCTGGCTGACCATCCGCGTGGCTGCGCGGACACGGGGGCCGATCAACAGCTTTCGCCTTTGATGGGTTGTGTGCGTCGAAAGTGGCCTTCTTTGGGCTGACTTCGTAGAAATGTTCCAGGGCTCGCATCCAGCGCCGAAGATCCTCGTGATGTCAACGTGCTGCGGAGCATCATCGGGGTTGGGACGTGCGTTTTCGAGATCGATCAACCGTCCGAAGTTGATCATTGGTTCGAGTGACGCGCGCTATTTCGACGACTATGTCGCCGCGTGGGCTTTGCTCTATCGGCGACTGAATTGCAAGGACATCGACATCGAAGCCATGCAGCAGGTTCTTGATGAGATATGCGCGGTCGTGGATAAAAGTTTCCGCTACCTTGGCTGGGATGACGAGAGAGAGCGCTACGTTCGATACCCTCGCAAGAGAGCCCGCTTCGACGTCGTGGAGCGTGAGTAGTATGCGCAAGGGTTCCAGGTGGAATGTGGCGATCGATGCGGCGCGGCCGTGGCTGACCAGCGTCGCGAGTGTCTCGCTTGCTGGCGGCGATCTGCGCGGCTGCGCGGCCAAAGGGCGGGATCGGTTAGCCGCATCCACCTCTGAGCGCTTTGAGTGCTTCGTTGCCGATCGATGCGAATCTCCCGGCCCAGCGCCTTTAGGCAATGCGGCGGCCACGGAGCTCATGTCACTCGGCTCAGTTCCACCGTTACACGAGGATAGGCGACCGGATGGCGGCACGCTGATGGGCTCTGACGATAATTTTGACATCGTTGTCGTTGGAGCCGGCCCGGTCGGCCTTTCGTTCGCTGCGTCGCTTGCCCAAAGCGAACTCAAGGTGGCAGTTGTTGAACAGAACACATTCGATAGTCTGGCGAATCCGGCTTTCGATGGTCGCGAAATCGCGCTGACCAACGCTTCGATCAGAACCCTTCGCGAGCTCGGCGCCTGGGATGTCATCCCGGCTTCGGACAAATCAGCACTTCAAGGCGCGCGCGTGCTCAACGGCTCGAGCGCATTCGCTCTTCGTTTCGATCCTCCCAGCAACTCTGGAGAACCGCTGGGGGTTTTGGTTCCAAATTGCCGGATCCGCGAGGCGCTGTTCAAAATCGTCCGCTTGCAGGATCGCGCCCGGCTGTTGTGCGGCCACTCGGTCGTCGATGCAACAAACAGCCAAGAAGGAGCAGTCGTAACGCTCTCTAATGGCGCGCGTTTAACTGCTCGGCTGGTTGTTGCCGCGGATTCGCGTTTGTCCGCCACGCGTGATCTGCTAGGCATCGGCGCCGATATCAACCGGCTTGGCCACTCGATGCTGATTTGCCGAGTGAGGCACGAGCGCGCCCACCACCAGATCGCCATCGAATGGTTCGATCACCATCAGACGATAGCGATGTTGCCCCTCGCGGAGGGCATGTCGTCGCTGCTGCTCACATTGCGCTCAAACGAGGCCTATAGACTGCTTGCCTTCGATGATGATTTGTTCCTGTCGGAGTTGACGAAACGGTGTCGAGGGCGCCTTGGAAAAATGACCTTGGCAAGCAAGCGCCACACCTATCCGCTGGTCACGACCTGGGCGCACAAATTCCGGGCGCCGAGCGCCGCACTCATCGGCGACGCTGCCATCGGCATGCACCCGGTGACCGCTCACGGATTCAACATCGGTCTCAGCAGCCAGAAGCAACTCGCCCGTGGAATCATGACTGCGTGCCGCGACGGCCGCAATGTTGGCGACCCCGACATGCTGCATATATACGAAAGGCGGCTGCGCCTGTCGGCGGCGCCGCTCTACCATGCAACGAACATATTGATTGGACTCTACTCCAGAGACCACCTGGCGGCACGGCTTGCAAGGCATCTGGGGCTTCGCTTTGCCCAACATGTTCCCCTTGTCCGGCATGGGATATCGGCGGAGCTCCAGCGGTGATACTGCACCAGCAGTCGCATTTTTGCGCGTGCTGGGCGAGCGATGGGAGAGAGTGCATGATGCACCGGAGTAATCCTGCTCCCCGACGCTGATCTCCGATTGAAGAATTAACCCGTCCTTCAGGGGGGCTGCATAGGCTGCGGACAAGCAGGAGTAAGCAAGCTGACCCGTCCAGCCTTGGAAAAGAAGATCCGCTGGAGGCGAGAATCCTTCAGGACCAGCTCGCTGATCTGAGGGCAGGCCTTTTCGTCTCAATGCCGATAAGCATTGTGCTGTCCGGGCTGATTTTGACCGTGCAGGCCCTTTCCGGGAACGGTCTTGCTGGCGCGGCCTGGTTTTCGGTCGTTAATGCGATAAATGCCGCCCGCCTTGCACTCGCCCGTCATCAGCTGAAGGAACCCGGAGTCCAGGATGATCTGACACGGGTTTGGCTGCGGCTTCGCTGGTTTGGCAGGCTTGCTCTTCTGGCGGGATTCACCTGGTCATTCCTTGCCATCCTAACGGCTGGATACACGACGTCTCAAGCATCGCTGCATCTAATAATTCTGGCGGGCATTTCAGCTGGCGCGGTCACGTACGGCAGCTCATATGCTGCGGCAGCGATATGCTTCATCACACCGCCACTCCTCATTGCCGCCGCATGTTTGCTGACGAAGGGAGCCCCGGAAAACTACATTCTGGCTTTTGCCGTCCTGCTTTTCGAGGGCGGCCTGGTTCGATCCTCGTTCGTTGGACAAGCGCGCTTCCGTGACGCGAGCCGCCTGAGACATCAAGCCGAGCGGCTTGCCGCGGAAATGGAGCGCAATTCCAGGGAGGACCATCTTACCGCGCTCCTCAACAGGCGGGGCCTCGAACATGCAATCGATCAGTTTGAGAACACCGATGGACCCTTTGTGGCCATGCTGATTGATCTGGACGGGTTCAAATCTGTCAACGGTACCTACGGTCACAGAACGGGTGACGAGCTGCTTGCCAGGATCGCCCGCCGAATAGAGGAAGAAGCACCGGAGGGCTCAACGCTCGCCCGCATCGGTGGGGATGAATTCGTGCTGGTTTTTTCTTCGCGAAAGAATTCTCCTTCTCCCACCAATCTCGCGTCCAATCTCATAGCCAAGCTTGCTCGCCCCTATCCTGGGATCGCATCCGTCCGCATTGGAGCGTCTATAGGAATCTACTTGGCTGAAAACCCCGGACTGACGGAAATGTTGTTGCGGGCCGACATCGCCCTTTACACAGCTAAGCGCCGCGGCAGGAATGAATTTTGTCTGTTCGGTGCCGAGCTAGCCCGGGAACTGCAACGCCGCCAGTCAATCGAACGCGATCTTCATTCGGCGATAACGATGAGAAGCTTGGTCGCTTGGTTTCAGCCAATCGTAAGACTCGAAACTGAAGCGTCGTCGGTTTTGAAGCCTTGCTAAGATGGTCTCACCCGCTTCACGGTCCCATTTCTCCGCCCGAGATCATGACAGCGGCACGCGAAACTGGAATGCTTCAGCTGCTAACTCAAACGGTATTCGCCGACTGTTGCGCTCTTATCGAGGGCTTGGTCAAAGCTGACCGTCGTGATGTTCGTGTGGCGATGAATGTTTCACCGCGCGAGTTGGAAGCTGGCGATATTGACGAGATGATTCTTAATGGTCTGGCGGCAAAAGACCTCCCTGCAACGATGTTCGACATCGAGATTACCGAAGAAGCCCCAGTGGATCCGGACAGAGTGGATGAAAAGCTCGGCCAGCTTTCACATGCTGGCATTTCTATCGCGCTCGAGGACTTCGGCACCGGTTTTTCGACGTTGGCATCGCTCAAGGACAGTCGGATCAGGAAAGTGAAAATAGATCAGGGCTTCATTCGCGGCTTAGCCAAGTCCCGGGAGAATCGGCTGCTTGTCAAAGCGGTGATTGACCTTGGTAGGACGCTCGGGATCGAGGTCATGGCCGAGGGCGTTGAAACAGAGGCAGATCGGCAAACTCTGTACAAGCTTGGCTGCAGAACCGCGCAGGGCTTCCTGTTCTCTAAGGCAGTGCCTCTCCATTTGGCACTTGATTCGGTAGTAAAAGAGCACGCGAAGGAGTTGTGACCGGCCTCTCCGTCCGTGCTGCTCGCGGAACTTTCATGTGGGGTGGACCTGACGCGCGAAAGCCGTTTCGGACGGTAGAGTTATTACGGGGGCGAAACTGAGCACGTGGTTTGGATAGCAGCAATCCGGTCCACCGGCGCACATGCAGCGGCTTCATACAAGCGTTCAAGTTGCGAGATGAGCTTGAGTGAACGACGTCGGAGAATTGCGTCCCTTGGACGCTGGTTTCGCGGTTCCCGTAGGATTCGATTACGGGAAGCGTTCTTGGCTGCTTCTCGGCTCAGCGCTCATCTGGATGAACAACGTACCCGCGGTCAAGGTTTTCGCGACCTCAACCCAGTCACCATCCCGCAACAGCAGCGGTCGGGTCCTGATCAAGCGCTCAGCCTCAGCACAGGTGCTGGAGCAACGGTAGAGCGCGGAAAACGTGTATCGGAATGCGCTGGCTCACCATAGGAAGCTGCCACGGCATGTCGAATGTCCCCAGGGGGCGGGACCGTTCCCTTGCATTTGTCTCGATGACGGGCTCTCAAAGCTAAAGCCAAGAGAGCTTTATAAAAATCGCACCCGATCGGCTGCGCAACGACGACCAGCTGAGGCCCGATCGGGTGCTAAGGTCGTGCCAAAAAAGGCGCGTCACTGTCGCATTTCTAGCCGGCTTGCGATCGGACGTCATCTCTTGGCGATCGTTGCCCCTTCTCTCAAATGCGCTTAGCGGCGCCGACGGCGAATAGCGCAAGCTTTTCCACCCGTTTCTACTCCACTACCGAGACTCGTCACCAACCTCCTTTTATTCGCTTCCATATGGCCCATCCTGTCTCCAATCGAGGAGGAGCGCGAACATGGGCCAAGCCGTAGAACGTCTCAGTCTCGGGAATTCTTCTGCTCGCCAAACTGCCGTTGTCACCGGCACCATATTTGGCAGGGTGACAGTGAACGACAAGATATCAGGCGTTCTTGTCTGGGCTGAACTATGCTTGCAAGCCATAACCCAAAAATCGCCGATCCCTTTGAATTCGAGCCGGATGAATGGGTGTTTCAAAATTTTTGGCGGTTTTAGGCAGAACCCTCCGATGGCCCGCGTACCGGTCAAGCTTCGTGAGCACTTTAGGTTCGTCGATCAGGCATAGGTTTGTATCCCATGCCACATGCTGGCCGTTTGCCTAGTTCGGAAGCCCTCGAGAGGCGTTGCTCGTCTTGGTATGGCGTCGCCCCTTTTTCCGATCCATCGGCCACGGAGCTAGAATGCTGTCTAGCTGTTGCCGCCTACTTGGTCATCCGGCATGGAGATGCCTATATACCGACCTTCGAAAGGCTGGAATACGAGGTCGAACAAATGCGGCGGAAGCTCGGAAATCGCGAGCGAGCGCAGCGCGTGCTGGCCACGCTCAACCTAAATGGCTCGGACAGCTGGAGCCGTGAGGTTGGTTCTCAAGGCCTGGATGGCGCCGCAATCACATTCGCCCGGGCGGGGTAAAAGCGATTTTTTGAAGCCACTCGCGCTTTTGCGCTAACGAAGGTCCCGCGCCGTATTTGGGCCGGATCCATTTGTGGCCCATCAGAGAAGCAATTACCTTCTCCGGCGCCTCAACTGCCGTCAGCCGGTCCTCGAAAGTGTGTCGCAGGCTATAAAGACTATGCTCGGAAGTCGGCAGAAGTTCCTTGCTGGCGAGCACCTTGTTGACGAGCGCTGAAAGTGACGCGGCCTTGTCGCGATAACGAGGAAAGCCGTCCGGATGGAGCTTGATGGCTGCAAGTGCGCCGCCAACCAAGGGAATGTCACGGGCTGAATGACCGGTCTTCAAGCGACGGCCATTGGGGCGCACCCGCACATGCGGGATTTCTTGATCGAGGTGGATTGTTTCGGTGGTGAGGTTTGCCGCTTCAGAAAGCCTGAGTCCGGTATCGGCAATCACATAGATTAGATGGCGGGCTTCGTCATTGAGTCCGTCGAGCGCGCCTTCAGCGAGTATCTTCTCCTGAATGAACTCCGCTGTGAACGCAGCGCGTTGCCCGGGGACGGCGCCGGAAAGACGCAGGTTTCGAAAAACCGGCTCCAGCTTGAGCTGGTGAGTCAGATCGACGACGCGCAGCATTTTCGAAACATGGCCGATGTCCTTGTTGGCCGTACCGATATCAAGTCCATCCTCAACGATCCGCTTTTGCCACCACTCGCGGAACGCGATTGCGTCGTCCCGAGTGAGGCTTGCGATCTCCTTGTCGCCAATGACTCCAACCAGATTGGCAACTGCGCGCTTTTTGGGGTTACGCCATTTCTTGATTTGGTTAGGCGACATGGTCAGCAAGTTCTGTTGCTCGATCGTCTCGAATTCCTTGATAAGACCGCTCAGGCGGACCGCTGGCCGCTTCTCCCCACCCATGACGGCCGAGACGTCCTGCGCGTCCTCGATCGATTTTTTGTCGAGGAGCAGCTTGATACGGGCCATGAGTTCGTCGAGCGGCCCCGCTGCTAGTTCCTCGTTAGAGCGATAGGCCAATCCAAATGACCGCGCGCGCTTCCTCGCGGCTTCGAAACGCAGCCCCGCCTCGGCGGATTGGCCTTCCCGCAGTCTACGCCAATACGCCTCCAGCCCCGCGCCGAGGCTTTGCACTGCATCTCGCGCCCGTACACCGCGGGGATCGTCAGCCACGGCGACGCCCGTGGAAATGCGTACTAGGCAGCGGCGATCAAACGCCGCGAATTCCTTCGGCACCCTGCGGACGAGATACCAGATGCCTTCACGTTTATGCGGCTTTGGCGCTGCGGAACGTCGCATTATCTTTCTCTAATGTTACACAGTTTGTTACACAGTCTAAGATAAGTTTCGCTTCGCGCTGGTCAAGCGCAACAAGGAAGCTTTTGAAAGGAAACGATTATTATGGAAGCTAAATGGCGGAGAGGGAGGGATTCGAACCCCCGATGGGCTTGCACCCATGCCGCATTTCGAGTGCGGTGCATTCGACCACTCTGCCACCTCTCCGCGGTCATGGTCCGCCGTTGCCGGCGCGGCGCACTAGATAACGGCTGATCGGGCAGGTTACAAGGCCAAATCCGCCGGAAATTCAGCTTGCCGTCCCGGACCTTGCCTGGACCGATGCCGCCCGTCCCCGGCAGGCAATGCCGGCTGGTCCGCCAGGGCGAGGAATCGGGCTGTTTGCCTTGACTCCCACGCAACCTTCGGTTAGGGACAGCGCGCAATCGGCGTGGAGGGTTCTTCCGCGCCGCTTGTTTTTTGAACCCGCAGACTGACAAAAAGACGGCCGAACCGCCAGAGGCGGTTCATCAAGGCCGACCGAACAGCGAAAGGCAAAAAATGTTCGCAGTCATTAAAACGGGCGGTAAGCAGTATCGCGTTGCCGCCAACGATCTCCTGAAGATCGAAAAAGTCGAAGCCAATGTCGGCGACATCGTCGAGATCGGCCACGTGCTCGCGCATGGCGAGGGCGAGAATGTCACGTTCGGCGCGCCGTTCGTCGATGGCGCTCTGGTCACCGCCGAAGTCGTCGAGCAGGGCAAGAACCGCACGGTCATCGCTTTCAAGAAGCGCCGCCGCCAGAATTCGCGCCGCAAGATCGGCCATCGCCAGCTTTTGACCACCGTGCGGATCTCCGAGATCCTGCTGGGTGGCGCCAAGCCCGCCAAGAAGGCCCCCGTCAAGGCGGAAGCCAAGGCTGAGGTTGCTGCCGAGGCCGCGCCGAAGGAAGCCAAGGCCAAGAAGGACGCCCCCAAGGAAGAGGCGAAGGCCGAGGCCGTCGCCGCGCCGCTGTTCAAGGCGCCGAAGGGCGAGCCGGACGACCTGACTGTGATCAAGGGCATCGGCCCGGTCGCCGCCAAGGATCTCGCCGAGCAGGGCATCATCACCTTCGCGCAGCTCGCCAAGCTCAGCGACAAGGATGTCGCCAAGATCGACGAGCACATGCCGTTCAGCGCCGACCAGATCAAGGACTGGCGCGAACAGGCCAAGGAACTGGCGAAGAAGTAATTTTTCCGGCGAAACATCAGCCGGATCGGACTTGAAACGGAACGCGAACGCGTTCATAAGGCCTTTTAGGCGCCTTGCGGCGCAACGGAGTTAGTTAGATGGCACACAAGAAAGCTGGCGGCTCGTCGCGCAACGGTCGCGACTCGCATTCCAAGCGTCTGGGCGTGAAGAAGTTCGGCGGCGAAGCCGTCATCCCGGGCAACATCATCATTCGTCAACGCGGCACGACCTGGCATCCCGGCGTCAATGTCGGCATGGGCACGGACCATACGCTTTTCGCGCTCGAAACCGGCGCCGTGACGTTCAACAAAAAAGCCAACGGCCGAACCTACGTATCGGTCAACCCGATTGCCAAAGCCGCGGAGTAGCCGGTTCCGCACTAGAACACCGGCGCCCATCTCGGGAACCGGTGTCTGGCAAAGCCAGGAAAAGGATCAGGGGAGATGGGTTTCCATCTCCCCTTTTTCTTTTGCCTGGAGGACGTTGAAATGGTTGCCGAAGCGGAAGACTCAGAAGACGAAAGTTACGCGATAGATTGTCCGGTGCTGGTTACTGAGCGGCTGGTCATGCGCGCTCCCGAGGAGCGGGATATCGCCCAACTGGTCGAGCTTGCCGACAACCGTCACGTCGCCGAAATGCTGGCCCGCATGCCGCACCCCTATGGCGAAGCCGAGGGGCGTGCCTTCCTCGCCATGACCAAGGCGCGCCGCGCCGGCATCGCCTATGCGCTGACGCTGGCCGGCACCGACACTTTCGTCGGCTGCGCGGGCTTGAACACCACCGATCGCGGGCTGGAACTCGGCTACTGGATCGGCGAGCCCCACTGGAAGCGCGGCTATGCGACCGAAGCAGCGCACGCGCTGGTCGATCTCGCCTTCCAGAAGACGTCGATCCAGGTGCTGCATGCCTCGACGCGGGTCATCAACCCGGCCTCGCGCCGGGTGATCCACAAGTGCGGCTTCCAGTATGCCGGCCAGGGCATGCTGAACTCGATCGTCGCCGGCCAGGTGCCTGTCGAGCGTTACCGGCTCGACAGGAAGACCTGGACCAGCCTGCGCAACTGGATCCATTTCTAGGCGCGTCGATATTCAGGTCAGGCCGGCCTGCGAATGGCGGCTTCCTGCGCTTCCGGTGCTCGCGTGCTTCAGTACGCTCCGCTCCGGTTCTCGGAAGCCATCATCTTAGGCTCGGCCTGACCTGAATCTCGGTGCGTGGTGCGGAACACGACAAAATCAACTGCGGACCAGACTTGATCAACTGCGGACCAGACTTGGCCTCAGCCCAGTTCGACCCAGACCGGCCGGTGGTCGGATCCGACGGCTTGCCGGTCGACCCACAGGCGCTTCAGCGAGCGGGCAAGCGACGCGCTGGTGAAGACATAGTCGATGCGCTTGTGGCGGCTGGCGTTGGTGGGGTCCTTGGGATCGACCCAGGAGACGAGATCCTCGCCGGCGACATCGAGGCGCACGGCGGCATCGACGGCGAAGTCGGCGGTCAACGGCATGCCGAATTCATGGTCCGGCTGGCCGGCAAGTTCGACATATTCCGGCGAGCCGGCCAGCATGTTGAAATCGCCCATGCCGACAAAGGCTTCCGGATGGGGCAGTTCCGGCAGGCCGATCTCGGCGACGCCGGACAATGCGCCGCCTTCGAGCGCATAATTCAACAGGCGCTGGCGCAGGAACTGAATCTGGCTGGCGCGCTCGACCGGGCTGCGGTGATCGAGATGGATGGAATAGAAGCGGATGAAACCAAGCGGCGTCTCGATCAGCGCTTCGAGTGCGCCGCGCTGGAAGTTCATCATCTCGAAGCTGCGGCTGCGCGGCAAGAGCAGGTTGCGCGACAGATGAATGGGCGTCCTCGACAAGACCATGTTGCCGAGCTGGAAGGTGGTGGTGATGGCGCGGCCGTTCTCGATGCGCGAGCCGATATTGGCCTCGAAATTGCTGCCATAGACGGCGAAATAATCGGGCAGCGCCTCGCCGATCTCGGCGACCATGTCGCGGCCGCCGTTCCTGGGATTGTTGCGGGTGACCTCCTGCAGCGCGATCACGTCGGCGCCGCGCACGGCATCGGCGATGCGCCCGACATCGTAGCGCCCATCGAGACCGATGCCGTACTGGATGTTGTAGGTTACAAGCTTCATTCCGACATCTCCGGCCGACCCCACACGGCCATTGTCACAAAACGGCCTCGCCCTTGGCCGCGCCTTGGTTTAGAGCAAGGCCCAAGGTTTAGAGCAATGCCGCAAGGCCAATAAAAGAAACTGCGATCCCATGAAATTTCTCGATCAAGCCAAGGTCTATGTCCGCTCCGGCGACGGCGGCGCCGGTTCGGTGTCGTTCCGGCGCGAAAAATTCATCGAATTCGGCGGGCCGGATGGCGGCGACGGCGGCCGCGGCGGCGATGTCTGGCTGGAAGCGGTCGATGGGCTGAACACGCTGATCGACTATCGCTACCAGCAGCACTTCAAGGCCAAGACCGGCGTCCACGGCATGGGCCGCAACATGACCGGCGCCAAGGGTGCCGACGTCACACTGAAAGTGCCGGCCGGAACGCAGGTCTTCGAGGAAGACAACGAGACGCTGATCTGCGACCTGACCGTGGTCGGCCAGCGCTTCCTGCTCGCCAAGGGTGGCAATGGCGGCTTCGGCAACCAGCATTTCAAGACCTCGACCAACCAGGCGCCGCGCCGCGCCAATCCAGGCCTGCCGGGCGAGGAGCTCAACATCTGGCTCAGGCTGAAGCTGATCGCCGATGCCGGCCTGGTCGGGCTGCCCAATGCCGGCAAGTCGACGTTCCTGGCGGCCGTCACCGCGGCCAAGCCGAAGATCGCGGACTATCCGTTCACGACGCTGCATCCGGGCCTCGGCGTCGCGCGCATCGATGCACGCGAATTCGTCATCGCCGATATTCCCGGCCTCATCGAAGGCGCGCATGAAGGCGTCGGCATCGGCGACCGCTTCCTCGGCCATGTCGAGCGCACGCGTGTGCTGCTGCATCTGGTTTCGGCACAGGAGGAAAATCCGGGCAAGGCCTACAAGACCGTGCGCGCCGAACTCGAAGCCTATGGCCACGGCCTGACCGACAAGGTCGAGATCCTGGCGCTGAGCCAGGTCGACACGCTCGACGCCGACGCACGCAAGAAGAAGGTTGCTTCACTCAAGCGCGCCGCCGGGCGTGCGCCGATGCTGCTGTCTGCCGTCACCGGCGAGGGTGTCGAGGCGGTGCAGCGCGCGCTGATGGCGGTGATCGCCGAAGCCCGCGCGCAAATTGCCGCCACGGTCGAGACGCGCTGGGAAAAGTAGGGCCATGCAGTCGCTCAGGAAATACCGGCGCATCACCGTCAAGATCGGCTCGGCGCTGCTCGTCGACCGCACCAGCGGCCTGAAGCGCGACTGGCTCGCCTCGCTCGCCGACGATATCGCCGTGCTTGCCAATGGCGGCGCCGAGATCCTCGTCGTGTCGTCGGGCGCCATCGCGCTTGGCCGTACCATTCTCGACCTCGGCAAGAGGGCGCTGAAGCTCGAGGAAAGCCAGGCAGCGGCGGCCGTCGGCCAGATCGCGCTCGCCGGCGCCTGGTCGGATGCGCTCGGCAAAGGCGCCCTGAAATCGGGCCAGATCCTTTTAACACTCGGCGACACCGAGGAACGCCGCCGCTACCTCAATGCACGCGCGACGATATCGACGCTCTTGAAGATGAAGGCGGTGCCGGTCATCAACGAGAACGACACGGTGGCGACCTCCGAAATCCGCTATGGCGACAATGACCGGCTGGCCGCGCGGGTGGCGACGATGATGGGGGCGGACCTTCTGGTGCTGCTGTCCGACATTGACGGGCTCTACACCGCGCCGCCAGCGCGCGACCCGCAAGCCAAATTCATTCCGTTGGTCGACCGCATCACGCCTGACATCGAGGCGATGGCGGGTGCGGCGGCGTCCGAGCTGTCGCGCGGCGGCATGCGCACAAAGCTCGATGCCGGCAAGATCGCCACGGCCGCCGGCACGGCAATGATCATCACCTCCGGCACCCGGCTGTCGCCGCTGATGGCGATCGAGCGCGGCGAGCGCGCCACCTTCTTCAAGCCGAGCGCAAATCCGGTCAAGGGCTACAAGACCTGGATCGCCGGCCAGCTCGAACCGGCCGGGCGGCTGACCGTCGATGCCGGCGCCATCGGCGCGCTCATTTCGGGCAAGTCGCTGCTGCCGGCCGGCGTGAAACTGGTCAGCGGCAATTTCTCGCGCGGCGATACGGTGGCGATCCTGTCGCCCGAGGGCCGCGAGATCGCGCGCGGGCTGGTTGCCTACGATGCCGCCGATGCCGTAAGGATCGCAGGCCTGAAGACGGCCGAGATCGAAACCGTGCTCGGCTACGAGGCGCGTTCGGCGATGATCCACCGCGATGATCTCGTGGTGAGTCACGCTGGAGGCGACATAAGCGGAGGATGAGCCATGCTGAAGCTGCATGAAAAATCCGGGGACGATACCGTGGCGCTGATGGCCAATATCGGCCGCCGTGCCCGCGCTGCCGCGCGACCGCTGGCCATCGCCACCACCGCCGCCAAGAATGCCGCGCTTGTCGCCATGGCCGAGGCAATCCTCGCCCGGGAACGGGACATTCTCGACGCCAATGCCGTCGACGTCTCGAATGGTGAGGAATCCGGGCTGTCGGCCTCGTTCATGGACCGGCTGAAACTCAATCCGGCGCGCATCCGCGCCATGGCGGATGGCATCCGCGAAATTGCCGAGCTCAAGGATCCGGTTGGCGACGTCATTGCCGGATGGGATCGCCCCAACGGCCTGCACATAGAGCGCGTGCGTACGCCGCTCGGTGTCGTCGGCGTCATCTATGAAAGCCGGCCGAACGTGACGGCGGATGCCGGCGCGCTTTGCCTCAAGGCCGGCAATCCGGTGATCTTGCGCGGCGGCTCGGATTCGCTCAATTCCTCCTCGGCGATCCACGCCTGCCTGGTCGAGGGGCTGAAGGCGGCCGGTCTGCCCGAGGATGCCATCCAGTTGGTGCCGACCACCGACCGCGCCGCGGTCGGCGAAATGCTCAAAGGGCTTGGCGGCAATCTCGACGTCATCATTCCGCGCGGCGGCAAAAGCCTGGTCGGGCGGGTGCAGAGTGAGGCGCGGGTGCCGGTCTTCGCCCATCTCGAAGGCATCTGCCATCTCTATATCGACCGGTCGGCCAATCTCGACATGGCGGTGCGGATCGCGGTCAACGCCAAGATGCGGCGAACCGGTGTATGTGGTGCCGCCGAAACGCTGCTGGTCGACCGCGCGGTCGCCCCCAGCCATCTGGTGCCGATCCTCGATGCCCTGCGCGCCGCCGGCTGCGAGATCCATGCCGATGCCGAAGTGATGAAAGTCTTCTTCGACGCCAAGCCGGCGACCGATGCCGACTGGGTAACGGAATATCTCGACGCGATCATCGCGGTGAAGCTGGTCGACGGCATCAGTGGCGCGATCGACCACATCGAGACCTTTTCCTCGCATCACACCGAGGCGATCGTCGCCGAGGATGGCCAGGCGGTGGAACGGTTCTTCAACGAGATCGATTCGGCGATCCTGCTGCACAACGCCTCGACGCAGTTCGCCGATGGCGGCGAATTCGGCATGGGCGCCGAGATCGGCATCGCCACCGGCAAGATGCATGCGCGCGGGCCGGTCGGCGTCGAACAGCTGACCTCGTTCAAATACCGTGTACGCGGGTCCGGACAGGTGAGACCTTGACGCCGTTCGTCGCCAGAGCCTGAAGCGATGCTGGCTTCTTCCGAACCGGCGGTACCCTCCCACTATCTTCGCATGCCGCACGCCGAAAAGGGCCTCGCGGTGGGTCTGTTCGGCGGCTCGTTCAACCCGCCGCATGCCGGCCACGCCCTGGTTGCCGAAATCGCTTTGCGGCGCCTGGCACTCGATCAGTTGTGGTGGATGGTGACGCCGGGAAATCCGTTGAAGAGCACACGCGAACTGGCGCCGCTGAGCGAGCGCATCGCGTTTTCCGAGAAGATCGCCAAGAACCCGAAGATCAAGGTCACGGCCTTCGAGGCGGCACACAATGTGCGCTACACCGCGGACACGCTGGCTCTGGTCAAGGCGCGCAATCCCGGCGTCGACTTCGTCTGGATCATGGGCGCCGACTCGCTGCGCGATTTCCACCGCTGGCAGCGCTGGCGCGAGATTGTGCTCACCTTTCCGATCGCGGTCATCGACCGTCCGGGCGCCACGCTGTCGTTCCTGTCGTCGGTGGTTGCCAAGACCTTCGACTACGCCCGCATCGACGAGGGCGACGCACCGCTGCTCGCCCGCATGAAGGCGCCGGCCTGGACCTTTATCCACGGTCCGCGTTCATCGCTGTCGTCGAGCGCGATCCGCGAGATGGCGAAGGGCTGAGCGGCCGGTTCGGGTGGCGGAATCATCGGGCCAGCGATGTCGTTTTTGCAGCGGCATCCGCCCAATCAATAGGCGATGCTGATCGGGCATGCTGGAAAAGACCCACCCCACACTCGATCCCGAGCAAGGCGACACGCCCGCGCCGCTGATCGCGATTGCCAGCGTCATCGTATCGATGGCGCTGATTGCCATCGGCAATGGGCTGATGTTCGCCTACATCCCCGTGCGGCTCGGCGTGGAGGGGTTCGATCCGGTCTGGGCCGGGCTGATCGTCACCGGCCTGTCGGCCGGCGGCCTTGCCGGCTGCATCCTGACCGGGCCGCTGGTGCGCAGGGTCGGCCATGCACGCGCCTTCATGGTGCTGTCGGCGCTGATCGCGCTGTCCAATGCCGCTATCGGCGCCGGACCGCACCCGCTGCTGTGGATCGTGGCGCGGGCGCTTTACGGCTTTGCCATATGCGGCCTGTTCATCGTCGCGCAGAGCTGGCTCAACGACGCGCTGCCGAACGCCATACGCGGCCGGGTGATGGCTGTGTTCTACGTCGCCTATATTGCCGGCCTCGGCGTCGGCTACGCGACGCTTGCCGTCATCGACATCCACACGGTCGCGGCGTCGTTGATCGGCATCACCTTTACCGCCCTGTCGATCCTGCCTGTCGGCATGACGCGGCTTGCCCAGCCGCCGGCGCCGCAGGCGGCTTCGGTGGCGTTGCGCCAGGCCTGGCGGATCTCGCCGGTCGGCGTCGCCGGCATGCTGGCGGTCGGCGGCCTGTCGATGATCATTTCCGGCTTCGCGCCCATCCACGCCACCGCCAAGGGCTACAGCCAGGCCGATGTCGCGTTGCTGTTGTCGGCGATGCCAGTCGGCACGCTGATCCTGCAGATACCGCTCGGCTGGCTTTCCGACCGCACCGACCGGCGTTACGTGCTTGCCGGCGCCGCGGCGCTCGCGGTCGTCGCCAGCGTGCTTGCCATCGCCTTCGACGGCGGTGCGCTGATGGTCCTGTTGGTGATCTACCTGATCTGGGACGGGGCGGCGGAATCGATCTACGCTCTCTCCAGCGCGCATGCCGCCGACCGCGCCAGGAAGGATGAACTGCTCGCGCTGTCGAGTTCGATGCTGTTTGCCTGGTCGCTCGCCGGCTTCATCGTGCCGGGCATCGTCACGGCGCTTTCGGCCGCCTTCGGCACGGCAACCTTCATCTATGTCGGCATCGTCATCGCCTCGGTATTCTGCCTGTTCGTGCTGTGGCGGGTGATCGCGGCGCGGCCCGTTCCGGCGGGCGCCACGGGCAGCTTCGCGCCGATGTCGGCGCAAGCACCGTTGCCGGTGGAACTCGCCTTCGCGCCGGACGAAGAGGTCCGCCACAGGGGCGGCTGATTATTGTTTGCGGGCCTCGGGTGGCGGCGCTTCCGGGGGTGGCAGCGGGATGGAGATGCCTTCGCTGTCGAAGGCCTGCTTGGCGCGTTTCGTCATGTCGATCTGGGTGGCGAAATAGTCCGCCGCCGCGGTCCAGTAGCGCAAGGTAAGCGAAACGGTCGTGTCGCCGAGTGCGGCCACGAAGGCGATCGGCGCCGGTTCGCGGCGAATGCGCTTCTCGGCGCCGGCAATGGCAAGCAATGTCTTCTGCGCCCCATCTATGTCGTTCCAGGAGCCGATGCTGAGCGTGATATCGGTGCGGCGCACGCCGTTGCGGGTGAAATTGCGTACCGGCTGATTCCACAGCGTCGAATTGGGGGCCAGTATGTAGACGCCGTCGGCGGTCCTGAGCTTCGTGGCGAAGAGGCCGATTTCCTCGACCGAACCGGCAATGGCGCCGACCTCGACGGATTCGCCGATGCGGAACGGCCGCAGCGCGAGCAGCATGATGCCGGCCGCGATGTTCTGCAGCGTGCCTTGCAGGGCGAGACCGATGGCCAGGCCGATGGCGCCGATCGCGGCGATGATCGATGCGGTCTGCACGCCGAACTGGCCGAGCACCATGATGACGACAAGGATCAGGATGGCGTAGCGCACGATCTTGGAAAAGAAATGCCGCAGCGTCGCGTCGAACCCGTGGATGTGGCCGAGGCCAGCCGAGATCGAGCGCTCGGCAAGGTTGGCAACGATGTAGCCGACCACCAGGAGGATGACGGCGCCGATGGCGGAGAAGGAATAGGAGACGATCAGCGTACTGAGCTGAGCGAGGCCGGCCTGGACGGTGAGAAGGGTGTTTTGCGGGTCGATCGGCATGGCGGGATTCCGGTTGGTCGGTCAGCCGATAACCGCTGCCGGACGCCTGGGTTCCGATGTTTTTTCGTGTCGCGCGGAACAATATGCCAGTCGGCAAGTTCGCGTCAGTTGGGGCTCCGTCTTGAAACTGCAACGGAACTCTGCCTATCTAAGTGGTGTCACCTGCTTTCAGGGGTGATTTGGTTGTTCTTGCTGCGAAAGGAAATACACTGAGAACAGCACTGCGGAAGAAGGCCGATATCATGCCTTCGCCGGCCAGGATCAGCGTAGACGACGCCGTGTCCCGTGCCATCAAGACAGTCCTTGCCAGTCTGGAAGACTCCAAGGCCGAAAATATTGTCTCAATCGACATTCAGGGGAAATCGAGCCTCGGCGACTACATGGTCGTCGCGTCGGGCCGATCGCACCGTCATGTCTCGGCTGTCGCCGACCATCTCCTCAAGGCGCTCAAGGATGCCGGCCTCGGCACGGCGCGCGTCGAGGGGCTGTCCGGCGCCGACTGGGTCCTGATCGATTCTGGCGATATCATCGTCCATGTCTTCCGTCCCGAAGTCCGCGAATTCTACAATCTCGAAAAGATGTGGCAGGCGCCGGATCTCGAGGAAGAGACCCTCCACTAGGCCGATTTTGTCTGATGCATGTCGTTGCCTAAACCGGTTCCCACTTGGGTGACATGCATTAGCGGCTCATAGAGGCGAGGATGAAGATTTCAGTTCATGCCGTGGGCCGAATGAAAGCCGGCCCCGAGCGGGAGTTGGCCGACCGCTATTTCGAGCGTTTCGCCAAGAGCGGGCCCGCCGTGGGGCTCGAATTCGCCGGGATCACCGAGATCGCCGAGGGCCGCGCGCAGAGCGCCAGCGAGCGCCAGCGCGACGAAGGCTCGCGCCTGCAGGCGCAGCTGCAGCCAGGCACTGCCCTCATCCTGCTCGACGAGCGAGGCAAGAGCCTGTCCTCCCAGGATTTCGCCAGCCATATCGGACAGTTGCGCGATGGTGGGCGCAAGGCGCTGGTGCTCGCCATTGGCGGCGCCGACGGCCACGATCCGCCGCTGCGTGACCAGGCCGAGCTGGTGATGTCGTTCGGGGCGCTCACCTGGCCGCATCAGCTGGTGCGCGTGATGCTGGGCGAACAACTCTACAGGGTGGCGACCATCCTGTCGGGCCATCCCTATCACAGGTCCTGAAAGCGCCGGGTCGCACCGAATTTAGCCCCAATGCCGCGTAAATTCATCTGGGGGCTGCTTTTGCTTTGCAGGGCGTTTTTGCGAACCCTTTGGGCGACGGGCGCTAACATGGTTGATGATTCGTTAACGAAGCCGCGGATAGAGTCGATCGCGAATGTCTGAAGGCTATAAATCGACGACGGGCTCATCGACCGGGGGCTCCTGGAGCGCGCGCTGCGGCATCGCTGCGGCGGTGATGCTTCTATCGCTCCATGCGGCGCGGGCGGAAAACACGCTCGACATGGCGCCCGATCCGGACCAGAGCCGCGCCGAATACGAGCAGGTTTCCAAGGAAATAACGCTGTCGTCGGAACGGCTGGCCAAGCTCGCCGCCGATATCGCCGCGGTCAAGAAGGACCACGCCTCGATCACCGCCGCGCTGATCCAGTCGGCGATGACCGAACAGAAGCTCGGCCAGGACATCGAGGACATCGGCGCCAAGCTGGAGGGGCTGAAGGGCCAGCAGCAGAAGATACGCGCTTCACTGTCGGCGCGGCGCGACGTGCTGGCCGAAGTGCTGGGCGCCCTGCAGCGCATGGGGCTCAATCCGCCGCCGGCGATCCTGGTCAAGCCGGAGGACGCGCTGTCGTCGGTGCGCAGCGCCATCCTGCTCGGCGCCGTGGTGCCGGAACTGCGCCAGCAGACCGATGCGCTGCTGGCCGATCTCAAGGAACAGACCCGGGTGACGGCCTCGATCGAGGCCGAGCGGGCGCGGCTGACGGCCGCGGTCGGCGACCAGGCGGCGGAGAAGAGACGTCTTGGCATGCTGCTCGAAGCCAAGCAGAAGCTCGAGGCCGACACGAAGGCGCAGATGGCGGCCGAACAGCAGCGTTCCGAGCAATTGGCGGCCAAGGCCAGCAGCCTGAAGGATCTGATCGCCTCGCTCGAAGCGCAGGCGGACAAGAACCGCAAGGCCGCGGATGCCGCGAAGGCAGCCGCCGCGAGCCAGGCCGGCGGTACCGAGCCCGGAGGCGACCAGACGGCATCGCTGCCGGTTCCAGAGGGCAACCGGTTGACGGCGGCAGCGCCTTTCTCGGCGCTGCAGGGACAGATCGCCCTGCCGGTCACAGGCCGCATCAAACGCCGGTTCGGCGCCGACGACGGTAACGGCGCCTTGATGCTTGGGGACATGGTTGCGACACAATCGGGAGCCATCGTTACCGCGCCGGCGGATGGGAATGTGCTTTATGCGGGGCCGTTTCGTTCCTATGGTCAACTCTTGATCCTCAATGCCGGCGACGGTTATCATGTCGTCTTGGCTGGGATGAGCAGAATCAGCGTCGCGACTGGCCAGTCAGTGCTCGCAGGAGAGCCGGTCGGCGCGATGGGAGAAGCCCGGGTGGCAAGCACCTCGGTTTCGAAGAATGGAAATGCCACGCCGGAACTCTATGTCGAGTTCCGCAAGGATGGAAAACCCGTCGATCCGGCCCCATGGTGGGCGGACCGTTTTTCTGGAAGGACGTGAAATGATGCGGAAACTGTCGCTTCTGTTTGCCGGTGCGCTGATGGGCGCGTCCGCCATGAGCCTTGTCTATGGCGCACCCGGCTCGGCGGCGAACGCTGCGGGGTCGGAGACCTACAAGCAACTGGCGATCTTCGGCGACATCTTCGAGCGGGTGCGGGCGCAGTATGTGACCCCGCCCGACGACAAGTCGCTGGTCGAGAACGCCATCAACGGCATGCTTTCTTCGCTCGATCCGCACTCCTCCTACATGAACGCCGAACAGGCGCAGGACATGCGCGTGCAGACCAAGGGCGAATTTGGCGGCCTCGGCATCGAGGTCACCATGGAGAACGACCTGGTCAAGGTGATCACGCCGATCGACGACACGCCGGCCGCCAAGGCGGGCGTGCTGGCCGGCGACTATATCGCCAAGATCGACGGCGAGGAGGTTCGCGGCCTGACGCTCAACGACGCGGTCGACAAGATGCGCGGCCTGGTCAACACGCCGATCAAGCTGACCATCCTGCGCCAGGGCGCCGACAAGCCGATCGAACTGACGGTCGTGCGCGACATCATCAAGGTCAAGGCGGTCAAGTTCCGGGTCGAGAACGACATCGGCTACATGAAGATCACCTCCTTCACCGAAAAGACCTATGACGACCTCGAGAACGCCATCGACACCATCAAGAAGCAGGTGCCGGACGACAAGTTGAAGGGCTATGTGCTCGACCTGCGCCTCAACCCGGGTGGCCTGCTCGACCAGGCGGTGAGCGTGTCGGATGCCTTCCTCAAGCGCGGCGAGATCGTCTCGACGCGCGGCCGCGATCCCAAGGACGTTACCCGCTTCGACGCCAAGCCCAAGCAGACCGACGACATCAACGGCAAGCCGATGATCGTGCTCGTCAATGGTGGCTCGGCCAGCGCTTCGGAGATCGTCGCGGGCGCGCTGCAGGATCTGCGCCGCGTCACGGTGGTCGGTACGCAGTCCTTCGGCAAGGGCTCGGTGCAGACCATCATCCCGCTCGGCGAGAATGGCGCGCTCAGGCTGACGACGGCGCTCTATTACACGCCGTCGGGCAAGTCGATCCAGGGCAAGGGCATCACGCCCGACATCAAGGTCGACCAGCCGTTGCCGCCGGAACTGCAGGGCAGGGACCTGACGCGTGGCGAGTCCGATCTCAAGGGCCATATCAAGGGCGCCGACGAGAGCAAGACCGGCTCCGGCTCCGCAGCCTATGTGCCGCCGGATCCGAAGGACGACCTGCAGCTCATCTATGCCGAGCAGCTGCTGCGCGGCCAGAAGACCGATCCGGCCTTCCCGCCCAATCCGGAAAAGGCCGTGCTCAACCAGTAAGGCCAGCAACCGGTCTGGCCGGTTGAACGAAGCAATGCGATGCTGCCGGGACCGTGAGGTTCCGGCAGTTTGATTCGGGGCAGGACCAGGCCTCCAGGGACGGCGCCAAGGGTGGGCCAGGATTGATGAATTCGTGCATGTCTTCCCGAAGGAGGTCGCCTTCGGACCGTGCACCGGGGACAGGGCTTGGCTGATATCGGCAAGGACATCGAACGCCCGCTTGGACAGACGGTCCGGGCGCCGCGTGCCGCCGGCAAGATCAGCGTAGGCGTGATCGCGGCGAGCGCGGTCGTGCTGGCCGTGGTCGGAGTCTCGGCCGCGATCGCGCTCAGGGAAAAGCCGTTTCGAAAACCGCAGGAAGTCGCCGTTTCGACGCCGAAAGTGACCGCGGCGGCGGAGCCCGCCGTGTCGTCTCCCGCATTGGCCCCGGCAGCGACGCCAAAGGTGGAGACGCCGGCGAAGGACTTGTCGACCAAGAGCGGCGGTCCGCAGATCATCCATGTGCAGACGGAAGAAGGCGATGGCCCTCCCAAAGCCGCAATCGTCATTCGCGATCCGTCGACGGTCGGCCAGAACCTCAAGATCGCACATATTCCCGACAGGGCGCTGATCGAAACCAGTGAAACCGGGCCTTTGCCGATGCGCTCCGCCGATGGGCGGCGACCGTTCGACGTCTATGCGCGGCCATGGTCCGGCACGCGTGGCGCACGTGTTGCAATCGTCATTGGCGGGCTAGCGGTTTCACAGACCGGTACCCAGGCGGCGATCGCTAAGCTGCCGGCGGAAGTGACGCTGGCCTTCGCGCCGCAGGGCAACAGCATCGGCCGCTGGATGCAGGCCGCGAGGCAGAGCGGCCATGAGATCGTCATGCAGGTGCCGCTCGAACCGTTCGACTATCCCAACGTCAACCCCGGCCGCAACACGCTGACGGTGGCGGCGACCCCCGACGAGAATCTCAGGAATCTGCATTGGGCGCTGTCGCGGACGACGAACTATACCGGCGTCATGAACTATATGGGCGCGCGTTTTTCCTCCGACGCGGCGGCGATGCAGCCGTTCATGGCCGAGCTCGGCAAAAGGGGCCTCGCCTATATCGACGACGGCTCGTCGGCGCGCAGCCTGGCTCCGGACATGGCGTTGAAGGATGGCGTGCCCTTCGTCGCCGGCGACACGGCGATCGACGCGGTGCAGGATCGCGGCGCCATCCTGAAGAAGCTCGACAGTCTCGAAGCGACCGCGCGTGCCAAGGGTACCGCTGTCGGTATCGGCTCGGCCTTCGACCTGACGGTTGACACCGTCACCGCCTGGATCGCTGAAGCGAAGAAGCGCGGCATCGAGATCGTGCCGGTTTCAGCGGTGGCCGTCGATCCGCAAAAAGGATAGACGATGTGGACAATCAGCTTGTGACGATTTCAGCGATGGCGAGAGACGAGCTTTCTCTGTGCTTCGTTGAGCGCGCTATCCCAATCGACCTCGCGCTTAGATCGCGGGATTTGCCGATGTTCATTGTTGTAGAATAGTGTCCCATGGATTCCGAGCGCATCGCGCTTAAGGATAGGGCGGCTCCAAAGCGGAGCTAGCACGCGGCCAGCCTCCTCTTCGCCTAGCCGTTCGAAGAGGTCTTCGGCCAATTCCATATCTCGCCCGTCGGGAAAGATGGCGGCGAACTCCTCCTCGGTTGCCTGGAATATGCTGAAGGTAGCGTTCAGAGCGCCGTCGATGATTTGGATATTTTTCATAAGATGTATTTTCGCATTCGACCGCAACAGCGGCAACTGGCCGGGTGACAGCCAACTCGAACGCGGCGCAGTTTCCGCGCTTCCGGTGTAAGCCCAGTTTGGGTACGCTCCGTTCTCGATCCGCCCAGTCGCACCGCGTCGTCGGAGCGATTCTCAAAACAGCTGGAAACTGACTAATGTCTAAAAAGACGATCGACCGCGAAACGCTGCCCTATCGGCCCTGTGTCGGGCTGATGATCCTCAATGGCGATGGCCTGGTCTGGGTCGGGCATCGCATTGCCGAACCCGACAGCGAATTCGCCGGCACGACGCAGCTCTGGCAGATGCCGCAGGGCGGCATCGACGAGGGCGAGGAGCCGCTGCGGGCGGCAGAGCGGGAGCTCTATGAGGAGACCGGCATGCGCAGCGTCTCGCTGCTGGCCGAGGCGCCGGACTGGATCAACTACGACCTGCCGGATCATCTCGTCGGCATTGCCTTCAAGGGCAGGTATCGCGGCCAGACCCAGAAATGGTTCGCGTTCCGCTTCCACGGCGATACCAGCGAAATCCAGATCAACCCGCCGCCGGGCGGCCACACCGCCGAATTCGACAAATGGTCGTGGCGGCCGATGCAGGATCTTCCCGACCTGATCGTGCCGTTCAAGCGCAAGGTCTATGAAGACGTGGTGGCGGCGTTCCGGCACCTGGTGCCGTAGCTGGACGAGTTGCGACCGGGTTCGAAGGACCTTGGTTGCCGTGCCGGCGCGTCGGTCCTATTGATGTTAATCCGCTACAAGGAGGGTCGCCATGAACGACGCCCCCGCAAGGTCGCTGCCCCATGACGTCGCCGCCGTAAGCCAAGCGGCTGCCGGGGCGATTTTGACCATCGATCTCGATGCGATCCGCGAAAACTACCGACGGCTGAAGGCAAGGCTGGGCGGCGTGCGCTGCGCCGGCGTGGTCAAAGCCAACGGCTACGGTCTTGGCGCGAGCCAAGTGGCATCGGCGCTGATGAAGGAAGGCTGCGGCATCTTCTTCGTCGCGCTGCTGGCCGAAGGCATCGCGCTGCGCAAGGCGATCGGGGCCGGACCTGAGATCTACGTGCTGAACGGATTGCCGCCAGGCTCCGAGCCGGAGGCGGTCGCGTCCGATCTGTGCGCGGTCGTCAACAGTGGCGCGCAGTTGGAAGCCTGGCGCGCGGCGGCGCATCGCGTTGGCCGAAAACTTCCAGCCGCCATCCAGGTCGACAGCGGCATGTCGCGGCTTGGCATGGCGCCGGCCGAAGTCGAGGCGATGGCCGGTGATGCCGCCGCGTTCGACGGCATCGCCGTCAGATATGTGATGAGCCATCTGGCATGCGCGGACGAGCCGCGCCATCCCGCCAATGAACAGCAGCGGCTGGCCTTCGAGCGGTTGCGCGCCAGGCTACCCGAGGCACCCGCTTCGCTCGCCAACTCCTCCGGCATCTTTCTGGGGCCGTCCTACCATTATGATCTCGCCCGCCCTGGCGCCGCGCTCTACGGCATCAATCCGACACCTGCCGAACCCAATCCGATGCAGCCCGTGGTGCGGCTGCAGGCCAAGGTGGCGCAGACGCGCAGCGTCGAACAGGGCACCGGCATCGGCTATGGCCACACCTATCACGCGGAAGCGCCGCTCAGCCTGGCGACGATCTCGTTCGGCTATGCGGATGGCTGGCTGCGCCGGTCCGCGTCGGCCGCCTGGTTCGAGGGGGTGCGCCTGCCCTTCCTCGGACGGGTGTCGATGGATTCGATCATTCTCGACATTTCCGCCCTGCCGCAAGGCAAGCTTCGCGAAGGGGATCTCGTCGAACTGCTCGGCCCTTCGCAAACCGTCGACGACGCCGCCGGCCATGCCGGCACCATCGGCTACGAAATCCTGGCCAGTCTCGGCACGCGCTTCCACCGGCGCTATGTCGGCGGTTGAGCGGTTTGGCCACGCTTGACAAGCGGACGCCTGTCGGCAAGGTTCGGCGCATGAGCAACCTCGCTTATAACAGAACCTTGTTCAGGGTCTGCCCGATCGCGGGATCGTAGCCCCGGCGCGGCCGCCTTTCGGCGTTCGTCCGTACCGGGGCATCCATACATCCACCCATCGCCATCAAGCCGCACCGCTCTCCGCGGCTGCCGGCTTTCATCAGGCCGCCGTCAACGCGGCGGCAAGCGCGCATCCGTTCGATGCGCCGATCCATGAGGTTTGCCATGCAACATGCAACGGGACTGCATCCATCCGTCCAAATTCTAATCAGCGACACCGACCATGACAGGTTGACCGGCCTGGCCCGGACCGTGCTCGACCGCGCGCCCGAGACGGCCGATGAGCTGCTCGCGGAATTGGACCGGGCGGTGATTACGGAAGCGGCGGCAATTCCGGCCGGCGTGGTGCGAATGGGGTCGACAGTCACGGTTCGCGGTGAAGGCGGTGATATCAGGCGCATCACGCTGGTCTATCCAGGCGACGCCGACATTGCCGAAAACCGGATCTCGGTGCTGACGCCGATGGGAACGGCGCTTGTCGGCGTCAGCACCGGACAGGTGGTGTTCTGGAGCGGCCGTGGCGGCCGCAAACTGTCGGCAACCGTGGAGGCGGTCGATACGCCCGCCGGCGGCGGCGAGCACTGATCGTGGAGGCGATAATGAAAAACGGAAGCTGCCGCCTGACGACGAAGGATTTCGCCGTCCTGGAAGTAATGCTCGAGCGCCGGCGGGCATTCGCGGATCCGATGGTCGCGATGATCGAAGAGAAGCTTTCCAATGCCGGCGTCGTGCCCATCGAGTCGGTCGAACCCGATATCGTGACGCTGAACAGCCGGGTGGTGTTTTGCGTCGATGCCGGTGCGGCCGAGACGCGCACCCTGGTGCAGAACGACGTGCGCGGACCGGTCGGCTCCAGCCTCTCGGTGGCAACCAGGCGCGGCCTGTGCATGCTTGGCATGGCGCAAGGCCAGACGGCATCGCTCGAACACCCCGACGGCAGGCGCGAATCGATCCGGATCAAGGCGATACTCTATCAGCCGGAAGCCGCGCGGCGGGCAGTCCGGGAAAGAGCTTCCGCTGGCGGATCGCGGCCACTCGGGCTGACCCTCGTCTACAGCGCCGACACCTCTATCCGGCCCCTTGGCGAGACGGCAGGAATGCGGCAGACAGGGAAAGACGACGATCCCGGTCCGTCGGCGGCGTGAAGAGCCACGGCGCATGGTTGCGAAGATCGGAATCGATTTTCGCCGGCGATCGTGCGCAAATCGCAGATGTGGCCGTGTCCTTCGGCACGAAGGACACGGCGTAAGGAGTGAATGATGAAGATCATGGTGCTGGGCAGTGGCGTCATCGGGGTGACCACGGCCTATTATCTCGCCGAGGCCGGCCATGAGGTGACGGTGATCGACCGCCAGAAAGGCCCGGCGCTGGAGACCAGCTTTGCCAATGCCGGCGAGATTTCGCCCGGCTATGCCTCGCCCTGGGCCGGCCCCGGCATTCCGCTCAAGGCGATCAAGTGGCTCCTGATGAAGCACGGCCCGCTGGTGGTGCGGCCGGCCTTCGACCCGCATATGTGGACATGGCTGGTCAAGATGCTGCGCAACTGCACCGCCGAGCGCTACGCCATCAACAAAGCGCGCATGGTGCCGCTGGCGGAATACAGCCGCGACACGCTGAAGGCGCTGCGCGAAGCGACCGGCATTGCCTATGACGAGCGGACCCAGGGCACGCTGCAGCTGTTTCGCACGCAAAAGCAACTCGACGGCACTGGAGGCGATGTCGAGGTGCTGAAGAAATATGGCGTGCCGTACGAAATCCTCGACAAGGATGGCTGCATCGCGGCGGAGCCGGGGCTGGCCGGCGTGCGCGAGAAGTTCGTCGGGGGGCTGAGACTGCCGCATGACGAGACCGGCGACTGCAAGATGTTCACCGACAGGCTGACCGAGCTCTGCGTGGCGCGCGGCGTCAAGTTCGAGTACGACGTGACCATCTGGCGCGTCATCCGCAGCCGCAATCGTGTCGCCAATCTGAGCACCAGTGCTGGCTGGAAGGCGGCAGACGCCTATGTCATGGCGCTGGGCAGCTATTCGGCGGGTTTCATGCGCCGGATGAAGCGGTCGATCCCGGTCTATCCGGTCAAAGGCTACTCGATCACGGTGCCGATCAAGGACGCCGCCGCCGCACCGGTGTCGACCGTAATGGACGAGACCTACAAGGTCGCGATCACCCGGCTTGGTGACCGCATCCGCGTCGGCGGCACGGCCGAGATTTCCGGCTTCGATCTCAGGCTGCACGAATCGCGGCGCCGCACCCTGGAACACTCGGTCGGCGATCTCTTTCCGGGCGCCGGCGCCATGCGCGAGGCGACGTTCTGGTGCGGGCTGCGGCCGATGACGCCGGATGGACCACCGCTGATCGGCCGCACCGAACTGTCCAACCTCTATCTCAATACCGGCCATGGAACGCTGGGCTGGACCATGGCCTGCGGCTCGGCCAAGGTGCTGGCCGACATCATCTCGAACCGGGTACCCGACATCGACGTGCGTGCCCTGGCGCAGGAGCGTTATCTTAAATAGCCCGCGCGCGTCTCGCCGGCGCGCTCTGTTCCTTGCTTTGATGCATGTCGTTGCCCCAAAACCGGGGCCACTTTTGGGCGACATCTCTTGGGTGGATGCAATTCCGGGCGGAAAACCGCTTCGCACTTTTCCTGGAATTGCATCAGAACGCCTGCCTGACCCAGGCCTCGTCGAACAGCAGCCGGTAGGCCCACGGGATCGTCAGTTTGGTGGAAACCGGGTTCGAGTGGGCGAGATAGTCGTCATAGACCGGCTTCATCCTGGCGTAGAAGGCGGGGTCGAGCACCATCATGCCGTTCTCGGAATCGTGGAAGAAGCTGCGGTTGTTGAGGTTGACCGAGGAGATGGCGACCAGCCTTTCATCGATCAGCATGATCTTGGAATGCAGCACCACGTCAGGTGCCTTGAATTCGCGGATGTCGATGCGGTCGCCATATTTCTCGACGAACAGCTTGTTGAGCGCGGTGAGGAACCTGCCGCCGATATCGCCCTTGAGGTCGATGCGGCCGACAATGTCGATCTTGACGCCGCGGGCGAGCGCCCGATCGAAGGCCCGGGCGAGGCTCGGCGTCAGATTGAGGTAAGGGTTGACGATCTGGATATGGTGCTGGGCGGCGTCGACCAGCTCGACGAAATAGGCCTCCAGCGCGTGGTCATCCTCATAGGGCACCGAAATGAAATGCCGGACATTGCCAGATGGCAGGCCATCTCCGTGGACCGGGACGGAGAAGGGACGCACCAGGTTTGTGTCGGCGTCGCGCAGCCATATTGTCGACAGATGCGCGGCGAGCGTCTCGACCGTCGCCGTGTCGGCGAACTCGATGTCGAAGTCGCTCCAGTTCGAATAGTAGTTCAGCGAAAGGCCATCGGTCTTGCCGTATTGCTCGAGGTCCGGATAGCGGGACAGATCGATCGGCCGGTGGAACAGGAAGCCATCATGGATGTTGCGGCCGCCGATGATGACGCGCGAACGCGCGGGGTCCTGCGCCAGCGTCGCCAGCATCTTGATATGATGGGTCTTGTGCAGCTGTGAAATCTGCTCGTCGATCGGCGCGCCATGATCCGCCCGCCAGCGATATTCCTGCAGCTCGACATTGGGGAACTCGGCCGCCAGGCGCTGCAGCATGGCGTCGTCCTTATCACGTTCAAGCACGTCGGTGACCATGATGCGCACCTTGGCGCCAAGCGCTGCATGATGGCGGATCAGCCGTTCGATGATGCGCCCGGAAAAGTCGGCCTTGAATTCGAGCGAGGACAGATAGATCAGCTTCAGCCTTGGCACCTTCGAGAAATCGAGCGGCAATTCCGGATCGCCCTTGTCTATTGCCGCATCGGACAGCGGCGCGCCCATCAGTGCCTCGACCTTGGCGTTGAAGCCGTCGCGCGATTTGCGCAGCAGCCTGGGCTGGCCGATCGGCATGGCGCAGGTCTGCGACAGCCACCGGCCGGCATAGAAGGCGCGCTCGAGGGCGTCGAGGCCGGCGCCGTCGGGGACCGGGCAGCGCTGGTAGCGGCTATCCAAACTGGCGAGCGCCGGATCGGGGGTCTCTTCGCGCTGGATGGTGAGCGGCGCGCCGGTGGGCGCGAGGCTGGAGCGGATCCTTGCCGTGCACCGGTTCAGGTCATCGGCCGGAAACAGGCTGACCGTGTCGTTCTCGCCCGACAGGCGAAGGCGGAATGCCGCGCCGGCGGCAATGGTGCGTGAGGCTCCGGCGGCGCGGATCGCCAATGCGCCGTCGCAACTGCCGTCGATATCGGCTGGCTGCTGGCCGGCCTGGCGCACGACGATCTCGGTGCTGCGTGCCTGCAAGCCGGAAAAATCGAAGGTCTTGGAAGCCGAGGCCCGCGCCGCCGCATCGATGTAGAGCGTCTGCCGCGACACCCGCCAGCGGCCGTCGAAATGGCCGTCGCCGCCGCCCCCACTGGCCGGCGGCAGATGTGCGTTGGCGACCGGTCCGGCCAGTTGCCGTAGTGTCGAATATGTTGCCTGGAAATCGCGGTTCTGGACATCGCGGCGGTTGCGCCCGAACGGGCCGGTGCCGTTGGCTCGGTCCATGGCGCCGAGCTGGTTGTTGGCAAGCAGCGCCAGGAACCGTCTTTCGTAGTCGCTGTCGATGGCATTGCCGAAGAACCACGCCGCCGCGACCTGTGGCCCGGGCGTGCCGGCCGACAGCGAGGGCCGCGCGCAAGCTTCCTGTCCCGCCAGGAAGTCGCAGGCATTGCTACCCGCACCGGCACAACCGGCAAGGGCAGCCAGCCCGAACAGGGCGAGGATGACGATCGTGCGGCTATTCACCCGTTGGCTCCGGCCTTCATGGCGCTCAACTGCGCCGGGTCGCGCGGCGGCATGAAACCTTGCGGAAAAACCTTGCAGACGGGTATGGCGAAGGTGGCGATCAGCAGTTCGGCCTCGCTGCGCGTCTTGCGCGGTGCCGTCTTGTCGTCGCGGATTGCCCGCGCCGAGGCGACAAGGGCGCCGTCGCAGTCGCAATGGTCGCGGCGGGCGATGTAGCAGGCGTCATGGGTTCGGCAAACGGCGTCGAGGCGGTCGACCGGCCGGGCCGACAGATCGCCGGTGCGGGTGCCGGGACCGCAGTAATTGCCGATGACGAAAGGCGAGGGGCGCGCCATGGCGTAGCGGATCGGCTTGGGCAATTCGGCTTCCGGTACCTTTGTCCATGGATTGGCGCATGCGGAGACAAGAAGCAGCGGCAGGATGGCAAGAACGGCTCGCATGTCTATCCGCGCCAGCTTTCTGAAAGATGTCCCCACCCGGCGCCCGCCTTGCGTGGCCGAGGGCCGCACGCCTGATGCCACACTGGCTGGTTTTGTGGCAAGGAAAAGGCGGCGTGTGGGGACCGGCCGTGTTTGTGCCGTGACGGCGCTTCTACAGGAAGAGGCCCCGCTCACGCTCAACCGCCTTGGTGATGAAGCTGGCGACGATCTGGACGCGGCGCAGCGGCCTCACCGATTCATGGTAGACCAGCCAGTAGGCGCGGCGGATGGGCGCGACCACGTCGACGGCCACCAGCTCCGGCATCGAGCGGGCGACGAAGGTGTGCAGGATGCCGATGCCGGCGCCCGAGCGCACGGCTTCGGCCTGGCCGAGCGCCGAGGAGATGGCGAAGCTGGTGCGCCAGTCCGCGCTGAATTCGGCCGCGTAGTCGAGCGAAGGGCTGACGATGAGGTCCGGCACATAGCCGATGAGGGTGTGCCGGCCGAGTTCGGCGGCGGTTCTGGGCAGTCCATTGGCTTCGGCGTAGGCGCGCGACGCGAACAGGCCGAGCGAATAGTCGACCAGCTTTCCGGCAACCAGCCGCCCTTCGGTCGGCCGCTCGACGGTAATCGCGATATCGGCCTCGCGCCGCGACAGCGAAAAGGAGCGCGGCACCGGCACGAGCTGGATGGTGAGTTCGCGGTGCAGGGCGGTGAGTTCGCCCAGCCGCTTGGCCAGGAAGGCGACGCCGAAGCCGTCGGGTGCACCGATGCGCACGGTTCCGGACACGTCGTCGCCTTCGCCCGATATGGTCGAGCGGGCGGCGATCATGTCGCCTTCCATGCGCTCGGCGATGTCGAGGAAGCGCTCGCCTGCCGGCGTCAGCTCGCTGCCGGTGGTCAGGCGGCGGAAGAGTTTTGTCCTCAGTGCTTCCTCCAGGGCCGCGATGCGGCGCGAGACGGTGGCATGGTTGAGCTCCAGCCGCCGCGCGGCGCCAAGGATCTGGCCGGCGCGCGCCACGGCGAGGAAGATGCGGACGTCATCCCAGTTCAAGGGCGTGGTCCGACAGGACGGAGGGGGGCGCGAGGGAGCTCAACTTAACGATTCCAGCGAGAGTGAGCATACCTATCATTTGCGGCAATTGATGCACAGACCTCGCTTGTTGTCTATTTTCCGCACAACGGTTGCGTTCTCCCTCGCGTTGCCATTCGCCGGCCAAAGGCGGACAATGCGCCATCACCAACAAGGGAGAGAAATCATGATCGACTACGGTCATTTCATTGGCGGCAAGCGTGTCGCCGGCACCAGCGGCCGCAAGCAGGACGTCATGCAGCCGATGGACGGCTCGGTGCGCGGCACCGTGGCGCTGGCCTCGCAGGCGGAACTGCGGGCCGCAGTCGAGGATGCCAAGGCCGCGCAGCCCAAATGGGCGGCCACCAATCCGCAGCGCCGGGTGCGCGTGCTGATGAAATTCCTCGAACTGGTCGCCCGCGACTATGACGAACTGGCCGACATCCTGGCGCGAGAACACGGCAAGACCATCGCCGACGCCAAGGGCGACATCCAGCGCGGCCTCGAAGTGGTCGAGGTCTGCATCGGCGCGCCGCATATGATGAAGGGCGAGTTCACCGACGGCGCCGGCCCCGGCATCGACGTCTATTCGATGCGCCAGCCGCTCGGCGTGGTCGCAGGCATCACGCCGTTCAATTTCCCCGCCATGATCCCGCTTTGGAAAATCGCGCCGGCGATCGCTTGCGGCAATGCCTTCATCCTGAAGCCTTCGGAGCGTGATCCGGGCGTGCCGATGCGCATTGCCGAACTGTTCATCGAGGCCGGGCTGCCTGCCGGCATCCTCAACGTCGTCAATGGCGACAAGGATGTCGTCGACGCCATCCTCGACGATCCCGACATCAAGGCCATCGGCTTTGTCGGCTCGACCCCGATCGCCCACTACATCTATTCGCGCGGCACGGCGGCGGGCAAGCGCGTGCAGTGCTTCGGCGGCGCCAAGAACCACATGATCATCATGCCCGATGCCGACATGGACCAGACCGTCGACGCGCTGATCGGCGCCGGCTACGGTTCGGCCGGCGAGCGCTGCATGGCAATCTCGGTCGCCGTGCCAGTCGGCAACGACACCGCCAACCGGCTGATGGAAAAGCTGATCCCTCGCGTCGAGAGCCTGAAGGTCGGTCCGTCGACGGATTCGGCCGCCGATTTCGGCCCGCTGGTCACCGCCCAGGCGCTGGAGCGCGTCAAGGGTTATGTCGACACCGGCGTCAAGGAAGGCGCCAAGCTGGTGGTCGACGGCCGCGGCTTCAAGATGCAGGGTTACGAGGACGGCTACTATATGGGCGGCTGCCTGTTCGACAACGTGACCGCGGATATGCGCATCTACAAGGAAGAAATCTTCGGACCGGTGCTCTCGGTTGTGCGTGCGCCGCGCTATGAGGATGCGATCAAGCTCGCCAACGACCACGAGATGGGCAATGGCGTCGCCATCTTCACCCGCGACGGCGATGCCGCCCGCGACTTCGCCAGCCGTGTCCAGGTCGGCATGGTCGGCGTCAACGTGCCGATCCCGGTGCCGATCGCCTACTACACGTTCGGCGGCTGGAAGGCGTCTTCCTTCGGCGACCTCAACCAGCACGGCCCGGACGCCTTCCGCTTCTACACCAAGACCAAGACGGTGACCTCGCGCTGGCCGTCCGGCATCAAGGACGGTGCCGAGTTCGTCATCCCGACGATGAACTAAGCCGGACGGTTTCTTGGCTGCGCGTCCTCGCCTTCGGCTGCGGGCGCGCGGGCCGGCATCAAGGACGGAACCGAGTTCGTCATCCCGACGATGAGCTGACCGGACGCTCCCCTAAACCGAAGTTGAGAAAGCGCGGTGCAAATCGCGCTTCTTTTTCATGGGCGTCGGGAATGTGGGGGCTTTCGTCCGCTTAAGCCTTGCGCCGTCCAGCTGCGCCGCCGCGAGCGCAACGTCAGGTACATTATGCCAATGCCTCGCGCCCCGCGAGCATCTCCACATTCTAATAATTCCATCGCCGTGTGATGGAACCAACAGACCACCATCCGCCTTAGGCTTTATTCCTGCCACGCGTGCAGGCAATCAAACAGCGCCGGTGGCAGCCGGGGTTCTCGTCTGGCGCAAGGAGGTGTCAGATGACACGATTTCTTATGGCGACACTTTTGGCGGCGGCCGCGATGACCGGTGGAATCGCGCCAGCGAACGCGGCGGCGCAATGCGCGGCGCGCGCGGACATCATCAAGGCGCTCGGCAACAAATTCCACGAAACCGAGGCCGGGCGCGGCCTGATCAATCCGAACGTCGTCCTCGAGATCTTCATCTCGGATAAGGGTAGCTGGACCGTGCTGGCCTCGGACACCAAAGGCCAGAGTTGTGTTCTGTCGGTCGGCGAAGGCTGGGACAGCCCGACCATCACCGCGGCGATGCCGGGCGCTTGACGGCGCGAGGCTGCAGCGGGACCTCCCAGCGGCGGCCTTCAGACCGTCGGAATTGTGCCGCCATCGATGACGTACTCGGCGCCGTGGATTGCGGATGCGCGATCCGAAACGAGGAAGGCCACCAGTTCCGCGATCTCTTGCGGCCATGCCGGCCGGCCGATCGGGATGCCGCCCATCGCGTCCATGATACCTTGGCGGGCGGTCTCCTCATCCGAGCCCGAATGGGCCGCCAGCCGCTTCACCATTGCCTCCGAGGCGGTGGTGTGGATCCAGCCCGGCGCCACTATGTTCACGCGAATGCCTTGTGGCCCGAGTTCCTTGGACAGCGCCTTGCTGTAATTTGAAAGGGCCGCCTTCGCCGCCGCATAGGCGATGGTGGATTCGTGGAGCGGCAACCGGCGCTGGATCGACGAGATGTGTACGATCGCCCCGGAGCCCTGCTCGATCATGCGCGGGACAAGCAGGCGGTCGAGCCGCACCGCCGCAAGCAGATTAAGATTGAGTTCATCCTGCCAGATCCGGTCGGACAGCGCCGCGAAACCGCCGCCTGGGCTTTTCGACCCGCCAACGCTGTGAATGACGATGTCGATGCCGCCAAGACGGTCGATGATGGCGGCGGCCACGTTTGCCGCACCGTCGAGAGTGGCGACGTCAGCTTGCACGAAGAGTTCCGCCGGTGATCCGGCGTCGGGCGAACGGGCTGTCGTCGCGACCGTTGCACCTGCTGCGGCAAGCCGGTGAACGATAGCTTCGCCGGCGCCTTTGGTGCCGCCGGTGACCAGCACGCGCCTGCCCCGGAACTCCTGGTCATCGATCGCGAATGTCTGCCGGATGGTCATAGGCCAATCTCCAGTTTCGCGATCCGGTCGCCGCCCAGCGTGAAATTGTAGTGGAGCGTTATCGGGCTGCCGGGGAAGTCACCGGAGACGATACCGGCGATCCGCCATGCGTTGGCTGTGACACCGGCCTCCTTCACCTCGACTGTCGCGTGATATTTGTCGGTCGTACTTTGCATCCACCTGCGGATCGCTTCGGTTCCGCGATGGGTCTCGCCTTCGTCCTTGACGATGGCGTCCAGCGTGAAAGGCGCGAGCATCGCGCCGATGTCGTGGCGGTTGTTGGCGGCGAAATAATCCGCCAGCGGCGGAGGAAGGGTCACGGTCACGGTTTGTCTCCAATTGGATGCCGCCGTCTGTGGGAGGGGGCGGCTGTTGTCGGCCGCTAAGATGAGGTATGCTGGAGAAATGACAAGAACCGACGAAAAAGTAAGGTACTTACCCGAAAGTGAGGCTGAGACGCTGACGCCGCTCTCCGCAGCGAGCGGTGTGGAAAACGTGCTACGCATCCTCGAGGGCCGTTGGAAGCTGGTGATCCTGTTCCATCTGTTCGGCGGCAAAGTGCTGCGCTTTTCAGACCTCGAGCGGGCGATACCGGCTATTTCGCAGAAAATGCTGATCCAGCAGCTCCGGCAGATGGGCGCCGACGGGATTGTCCGCCGTATCGTTCACCATCAAGTACCGCCAAAGGTCGAGTATTGCCTGACCGATTGGGGTCAGGCCCTGTGCCCGGCTCTCGATGCCCTGTTGAAATGGGCGGCGCAAAAGGGCTCCGCCGACGCCTGACCGAGCCTATCGTGTCGCAGCCACCTCGGCATGGCCGCGCAGCAGCGCCATCAGCTTCTTGGCGTCCTTGGCGGCGCCCTCCTCGTCGCCGTCGAGGATCGAGCGGATCAACGCGACATGGTGCTCAGCGGATTCCGCCAGCCCGGTGTCCGCCTTGTAGCGGAACCAGAAGCGGCGGCTGTGGGTCTGCAACGGGGCGGCCAGCCGGGCGGCGAACGGATTGTCGGCGGCCAGCGCCAGCGCTTCGTCGAGCGCCTTGTCGGCCTGGATGAAGGCAAGCACATTGCCCGAGATCACCGCCTTCTGCATGGCAAGCGCGGCCTCGTGAAACAGGTCGGCGGCTTCGCGGGTGACGAAGCGTGCGGCCGATCGTGCCAGCACCACCTCGACGCCGCGCCTTGCGTCGAGCACGCGCAGCCAGTCGCCGGGATGCAGCGGTGCGATCGCGATGCCGGCACGCGGCCTGACATCGAGCAGTCCCTCCCAGGCCAGCCGCTGGATCGCCTCGCGCACCGGCGTGCGGCCGAGCGCCAGCCGCTCGATCAGGGAGCCCTCGGTGACAAAACTCGCCGGCGCCAGTTCGAGCGTCACGATCATGTGTTCGAGGACGCGATAAGCCCTGGTCGCCGCGGGCTCGGACACGGTGCTTGCTTCCATGGATATCAAAGGCGGTCTCCTGATATATCTAAAATATATCATAACAGATTCCGCATTGACAGCGGCTTTCCTAACAGATATACGGCTGATATATCAGATGGAGAGATAGTCATGTGGACCGGAGTTTTCCCCGCCGTCACGACCAAATTCACCGCCGACGACCGGCTCGATCATGCCGAGATGGAGCGTTGCTTCAGCCTGCAGATGGAGGCCGGCTGCGACGGCATCATCGTCTGCGGCTCGCTTGGCGAGGGGCCGATGCTGTCGCCTGACGAGAAGATCGAGGTGCTGAAGACCGCGCAGAAGGTCGCTGGCAAGAAGCCGGTGCTGCTGACGGTCAACGAGGCCGGCACCCGCGAGGCCGCCAGCATCGCCAGGCGCGCCGCCAAGGAAGGCGCCAACGGCCTGATGGTGGTGCCGAGCCCGATCTATCATACCAACGCGGAAGAGACCGTGGCGGCGCTGCGCGCCGTGGCCGAGGCCGGCGACCTACCGGTCATGATCTATTCCAATCGGCTCGCCTACCGCGTCGATGTCACCGTCGACCAGATGGAGGAGCTTGCGTCGGACAAGCGTTTCGTCGCCATCAAGGAATCCTCCGACGACATCCGCCGCTCGACCGAGATCATCAACCGCCTGGGCAGCCGCTACGACCTGTTCACCGGCGTCGACAATCTCGCCTTCGAGGCGCTGTCGGTGGGCGCCATCGGCTGGGTGGCTGGCCTGGTCACCGCCTTCCCGCGCGAGACCGTCGCCATCTACCAGCTGATGAAGCAGGGACGCCGCGAAGAGGCGCTCGCCATCTACCGCTGGTTCCGGCCGCTGCTCGACCTCGATGTCTCGACCTATCTGGTGCAGAACATCAAGCTTGCCGAAGTGTTCGCCATCAACACCAATGACCGCGTGCGCATGCCGCGCATGCCGCTGTCGGGCGAACGCCGCAAAGCGGTCGAGAAGATCGTCAAGGATGCGCTCGCGGTGCGGCCGACGCTGCCGCAGTTCTGAATTGGCGATGGCCCAGGCCCCCTCATCCGGCCGCTTCGCGGCCACCTTCTCCCCAAGGGGAGAAGAGTTCGCCAGCGTTGGCGTCAGCCTCTTCTCCCCAGCGGGGAGAAGGTGGCCCGAAGGGCCGGATGAGGGGGCTGGCACGGAGAAGCGAGAGAGGGCGTTTTGCACTGTGCGCCGCCATGAGTAACAATGCCGTAATCGACATCGCCATCATCGGTGGCGGCATCATCGGCATCTGCGCGGCGGCCTTCCTTGCCGAGGCGGGACTGGATGTCACGGTCTTCGACCGCACCGGTATCTGCGAGGAGACGAGTTCCGGCAACGCCGCCGCCTTCGCCTTTTCCGACGTGCTGCCGCTGGCGCACAAGGGCATGATCCGGCAGCTGCCGAAATGGCTCGCCGATCCGCTCGGCCCGCTCAGCATTCCGCCCGTCTACCTGCCGAAGCTGCTACCCTGGCTGGTTCGCTTCTGGCGCGCCGGCGCGCCAGGGAAATACGAGGCGAGCCTGGCGGCGCAGTCCGGCATGATGAAGCTTGCTGAGGCCGAGTGGATGGATCTGCTCGATCGTTCCGGCACGCGGCCGATGCTGCGTGAGGACGGTTCGCTCGAGCTCTATGAAAGCGAAGCCGAGTTTCGCGCCTCGATGTCGGGCTGGGCGGCGCGCGAGCGCTTCGGCATCGGCTTCCGGCACGTCGAGGGCAAGGACCTGGCGGACTTGCAGCCGGGGCTGTCACCGCGTTTCGTCAGGGGCACCTTCGTGCCGGGATGGAAGACGGTCGCCGATCCAAAACTGCTCGGCAAGGCCGTGTGGGCCTACGCGCAGTCCAAGGGTGCCCGTTTCGAGATGGCCCGCATCGACCGGGTCGCCGCCGGTCAAGACGGCGCGACACTGACGCTGGCAGACGGCTCGAACAGGCAGGCCAGGCACCTCGTCATTGCCGCGGGCGCCTGGTCGCACCTGCTGGCGCGGCAGCTCGGCGACCGCATTCCGCTGGAAACCGAACGCGGCTACAACACGACATTGCCGAGAGCCGCGTTCGACGTGAGGCGGCAACTGATCTTCTCCGGCCACGGCTTCGTCATCACCCCGCTCGACACGGGCCTGCGCGTCGGCGGTGCCGTCGAGCTTGGCGGCATCGAACGGCCGCCCAATTTCAACAGGGCGAAAGCGCTCTTGCGGAAGGCGCAGGCATTCCTGCCGGGGCTCGATCCCACGGGCGGACGCGAATGGATGGGGTTCCGGCCCTCGCTGCCGGATTCGGTCCCCGTCATAGGCAAGGCAGCGCGAAGCCGGTCGGTCATCTATGCCTTCGGCCACGGCCATCTCGGCCTGACCCAGGCTGCGGCAACCGGGCGGTTGATCAGGGAATTCGTTCTGGGGCAGACTTCGTCCGTCGATCTGGTCCCCTTCAGCCCACAACGATTTTGATTTTTTCGGGTTTTGATTTTCGAGGAGCGACATGGCCAAGAAATCCTTCTTCTGCATCGACGGTCACACCTGCGGCAACCCGGTGCGGCTGGTCGCCGGCGGCGGCCCGCTGCTGCAGGGCTCGACAATGATGGAACGGCGCGCGCATTTCCTCGCCGAATACGACTGGATCCGCACCGGCCTGATGTTCGAGCCACGCGGCCATGACGTGATGTCGGGCTCGATCCTCTATCCGCCGACGCGCGAGGACTGCGACATCGCCATCCTGTTCATCGAGACTTCAGGCTGCCTGCCCATGTGCGGCCACGGCACCATCGGCACGGTGACGATGGCCATCGAGCACGGGCTGATCGTGCCGAAGACGCCTGGCGTGCTCAGGCTCGACACGCCGGCCGGCCTCGTCATCGCCGAATACAAACAGGTCGGCGAGTATGTCGAGGAGGTGCGCATCACCAACGTGCCGTCGTTCCTCCATGCCGAAGGGCTGACGGTCGAATGTCCAGGCCTCGGCGAGATTACGGTGGATGTCGCCTATGGCGGCAATTTCTACGCCATCGTCGAGCCGCAGGCGAATTATCGCGACATGGCGGATTATTCGGCCGGCGACCTCATCGCCTGGAGCCCGGTGGTGCGGCAACGGCTCAACGAGAAATATACCTTCGTGCATCCGGAAAACCCAGGGATCAACCGGCTGTCGCACATGCTGTGGACCGGCAAGCCGACGGTCGAGGGCGCGGATGCGCGCAATGCCGTCTTCTACGGCGACAAGGCGATTGATCGCTCGCCCTGCGGCACCGGCACCTCGGCGCGCATGGCGCAGCTCCATGCCAAAGGCAAGCTCAAGGCCGGAGACGCTTTCGTCCATGAATCGATCATCGGGTCGCTGTTCAAGGGCAAGGTCGAAAAGGAGGTCAACTTGGCCGGGAAGCAGGCAATCATCCCCTCGATTGGCGGTTGGGCGAGGATGACCGGACTGAACACCATCTTCATCGACGACCGCGATCCGTTCGCGCATGGTTTTGTGGTCAAGTAGGGAGAATCCTGACCCTACGGAAAGGAGTGTGACGAAAAAACGAACCGTGTCAGGAACGCAACGATTCTTCTCATCACCTAACTTTGACGGTGATTTCTTCGAAACGGAGCGCATGATGAGGCGCAATCGTCAAAGACATTGCGTTATGCCAATGATAGGGTCCGCGATAGTCCAGGGGCTGGGTGGAAAAAACGGGCGATCGGGAAGGCGTGGTTGGAAACACGCGGAGCGATCAAAAAAAATCACGTTGCAATCCGGCCTCGAAACTTTACGACTAGGGGAAATACGAAAAGGAATGCGTCTGCATGGGCGACATTCCAGGGGAGCCATGTACACATGCAGTACTTCGTCCAGCAGCTTATCAATGGGCTGACGCTGGGATCGATCTATGGGCTGATCGCGATCGGCTACACGATGGTCTACGGCATCATCGGCATGATCAATTTCGCCCATGGCGACATCTTCATGGTGGGCGCTTTCACGGCGCTGATCGTCTTCCTCATCCTCGGCGCGCTGTTTTATTCGGTGCCCGTGGTCATCGCGCTGCTGGTCATGATGATCGTGGCGATGCTGCTCACCAGCCTCTACAACTGGACGATCGAGAAAGTGGCCTACCGGCCGCTGCGCGGTTCGTTCCGGTTGGCGCCGCTGATCACCGCCATCGGCATGTCGATCGCGCTGTCGAACTTCGTCCAGGTGACGCAAGGGCCGCGCAACAAGCCGATCCCGCCGATGGTCAGCCAAGTCTACAACATCAACGGCGTCAGTGTGTCGCTGAAGCAGATCATCATCGTCATCGTCACAGCTTTGCTGCTGGCGGTGTTCTGGTACCTGGTCAACAAGACCTCGCTTGGCCGGGCGCAACGCGCCTGCGAGCAGGACCGCAAGATGGCGGCACTGCTGGGCATCGACGTCGACCGCACCATCTCGATCACCTTCATCATGGGTGCGGCCCTTGCCGCCGTCGCCGGCACGCTTTTCCTGATGTACTACGGCGTCATCGCCTTCTCCGACGGCTTCGTGCCGGGTGTGAAGGCCTTCACGGCTGCGGTGCTTGGCGGCATCGGCTCGCTTCCGGGGGCCGTGCTCGGCGGACTGCTGATCGGCTTCATCGAGAGCATGTGGTCGGCCTATTTCTCGATCGACTACAAGGATGTCGCCGCCTTCTCGATCCTGGCGATCGTCCTGATCTTCCTGCCTTCCGGCATATTGGGCCGGCCAGAAGTCGAAAAGGTCTGAGACCATGGCCGTAACCGTATCTCCAGAGCGCGACACCGTCGCCAGTCCCGTGCAGCGCGCCCTGCGCGAGGCCTTCTATGCCGGCGCCATCGCGCTTGGCCTGTTCGTGCTGTTCATCGGCCTCAAGACCGACCAGAACATGTCCAACGAACTGGTCGTGGTGCAGCGCTGGGGCCTGCTTGCCGCGGTGGTGATCGCCACCGCCGTCGGACGCTTCCTTTACGTTGCCTACGGCCAGCCCTTCATGGCCAACCAGAAGGTCGCCAACGTGACCACCGGCCTCATGCCGGCAAGCGTGGCATCCCGCTTCTTTACCCTGCCGGCCTTCATCGGAGCGGCGGTCGCCATGGTGCTGCTGTTCGTGTTCAACAGCTCTCTCGCCGGATGGGTTGGGGCAGAGCCGGCCGGCTATCTGCAATTCCTGCGTGCCCTGTCGGTCATCTATGTGCTGGCCTGCGTGATCTATTACTTCCGCGCCTTCATCCATGCCAACTTCACCAAATTGGGCATCTCGGCCCTGGTGCTGTACCCGATCCTCGTGGTCGCCGTGCTGTCGCTCAACGCCTGGTCGATCACCGGAGGGCTGCAGGGTTCGTTGAAATGGGTCGATAATTTCGGCATCCAGATCCTGATCTATGTGATGCTGGCCTGGGGACTGAACATCGTCGTCGGCCTCGCCGGTCTGCTCGATCTCGGCTACGTCGCTTTTTATGCGCTTGGCGCCTATGCCTATGCGCTTCTGGCCACGCATTTCGGCCTGTCGTTCTGGATATTGTTGCCCGCCGCGGGCGCCATGGCAGCGCTCTGGGGGGTGCTGCTCGGCTTTCCCGTGCTGCGCCTGCGCGGCGACTATCTGGCGATCGTGACGCTCGCCTTCGGCGAGATCATCCGCCTCGTGCTGATCAACTGGCGCGAGGTCACCAATGGGTCGGCCGGCATCTCCGGCATTCCCAAGGTCAGCTTCTTCGGCCTGATGACCTTCAACGTGTCGGACCCGAACTACATCGCCAAGGTGCTGAACATCGCCACGTCCAGCGCCTACTACAAGATCTTCCTCTACTACCTGATCCTTGGGCTCTGCCTGTTAACCGCCTTCGTCACCATCCGGCTGCGGCGCCTGCCGGTCGGCCGCGCCTGGGAAGCCTTGCGTGAGGACGAGATCGCCTGCCGCTCGCTGGGCATCAACACCACCACGACCAAGCTCACCGCCTTTGCCACCGGCGCCATGTTCGGCGGTTTTGCCGGCTCCTTCTTCGCCGCCCGGCAAGGTTTTGTCAGCCCGGAATCCTTCGTCTTCCTGGAATCGGCCATTATCCTGGCCATCGTCGTCCTTGGCGGCATGGGCTCGCTGGTCGGCATCGCCGTCGCCGCGATGGTGATGATCGGCGGCACCGAGGCGCTGCGCGAACTCGATTTCCTCAAGCAGGTCTTCGGGCCCGATTTCACACCGGAACTCTATCGCATGCTTCTGTTCGGCATGGCCATGGTCATCGTCATGCTATGGAAGCCGCGCGGCTTTGTCGGCAGTCGTGAACCAACCGCCTTCCTTAAGGAGCGAAGGGCTGTCTCAGGCTCCTTCACCAAGGAGGGCCACGGCTGATGAATGCGACCACGCAAATGAACGACGCCATCCTGCAGGTCGAGCATCTGTCGATGAAGTTCGGCGGTCTGGTCGCCATCGGCGACCTGTCCTTCACCGCCAGGCGCGGCGAAATCACCGCGCTGATCGGTCCCAACGGCGCCGGCAAGACCACGGTGTTCAATTGCATCACCGGCTTCTACAAACCGTCGGAAGGCATGATCACGCTCAACCGGGCCGACGGTTCCAGCTACCTGCTGGAACGGCTGCCCAACCACGAGATCCCGGCGCGAGCCAAGGTGGCGCGCACCTTCCAGAACATCCGCCTGTTCTCGGGCATGACGCTGCTGGAGAACCTGCTTGTCGCCCAGCACAACAAGCTGATGAAGGCTTCGGGCTATACGATCCTGGGCCTGTTCGGCTTCAGCGGTTACCGCAAGGCCTCGGCCGAATCGGTAGAGCTTGCCAAGCACTGGCTGGAGAAGGCCGATCTCGTCGATCGTGCCGACGATCCGGCAGGCGACTTGCCCTATGGCGCGCAGCGGCGGCTCGAAATCGCGCGCGCCATGTGCACCGGTCCTGAGCTGCTGTGCCTCGACGAACCGGCGGCCGGCCTCAACCCGAAGGAATCGGCGGCTCTCAACGAACTGCTGATGGGAATCAAGCATACGACCGGCACCTCGATCCTCTTGATCGAGCACGACATGTCCGTGGTCATGCAGATTTCCGACCACGTCGTGGTGCTGGAATATGGCCGCAAGATCTCCGACGGCAATCCGCAGTCGGTGCGCACCGATCCGCGCGTCATCGCCGCCTATCTCGGCGTCGATGACGAGGAGGTCGAGACCGTGCTCACCGAAGTCGGCGACGAGGACGTCATCGAACAGCTCGATATCGGCCCCGACTCCACGCATGGCCCGGGGACATCGGCGTCGTATCTGGCCGGGCCGGTGAGCGACACCGTCGGCCATAGCGAAGGCGAACGGGTGACCGTGTCGAAAGGCGCCTCGAAGGCAGCGCAGGTCGACGCCCGCGCCGCCACCGTGGCAAGCAGGCCTGTCGCGCCGACCCCGACGCCGGCCAAATCCGCCGCGAAGAAGGCGGCGCCAAGGAAAACGGCCGCAAAGGCGCCTGCCACGAAGGCCGAAGGTGTTTCGAACCGCCTCGCTGCCCCCCGTGGCGGCAAGGCCGACAATCTGACCCGCATCAAGGGCATCGGTACGGTCAACGAGAAGAAGCTCAACGAACACGGCATCTTCCACTTCGACCAGATCGGCGCCTGGAAGAAGGCCGACGTCGAGGCGGTCGAGGCCTATCTCGACTTTGACGGGCGCATCGCGCGCGAGGAGTGGGTCAAGCAGGCGAAGCTGCTCGGTCAGGGCAAGGATACGGAATTCTCGCGCCGCGTCGATGCGGGCAAGGTGGCGACGAGTCATGCTTCCGGCAAGGCCGCGAGCACAGGCAAGCCCGTTCAGGGCAAGCGTGGAGGGGGCAAGTGATGGCCACGACAACGCTGCTCGATATCAAGGGCGTGGAGACCTACTACGGCAACATCCGGGCGCTGAACGGCGTCAATGTCACCGTCAAGCAAGGGGAGATCGTGGCGCTGATCGGCGCCAACGGCGCCGGCAAGTCGACGCTGATGATGACCATCTTCGGGGCCCCACGCGCCCGCACCGGCACCATCACCTTCGCCGGGACCGATATCACCCAGCTGCCGACGCACGAAATCGCACGAATGCGCATTGCCCAGTCACCCGAGGGCCGGCGCATCTTCCCGCGCATGACGGTGATGGAAAACCTGCAGATGGGCGCCAGCCTCGACAACCTCAAATATTACGGCGAGGACGTCGAGAAGGTGTTCACGCTGTTCCCCAGACTGAAGGAGCGGATCGCCCAGCGTGGCGGCACCTTGTCGGGCGGCGAACAGCAGATGCTGTCGATCGGACGCGCATTGATGGCGCGGCCGAAACTGCTGCTGCTCGACGAGCCGTCGCTGGGCCTGGCGCCGCTGATCGTCAAGCAGATCTTCGATGCCATCCGCGAATTGAACCGCACCCAGGGGCTGACCGTGTTCCTGGTCGAGCAGAACGCGTTCGGCGCGCTCAAGCTCGCCACGCGCGGCTATGTCATGGTCAACGGCAATGTGACGATGAGCGGCACCGGCAAGGAGCTGCTCGCCAATCCGGAAGTGCGCGCCGCCTATCTCGAAGGCGGACATCACTGAGTTCAGGAGACTTCCCATGCAAGGCATTCTCTACGAGGAACCGTCGATCTGGCAGTTCTTCTTCGTCACCTGCCTGCTCGGCGGATGGGCGGCATGGATGACCGGCAAGGCCAGCGCCCAGACATGGCGCAGCTTCATCCAGCTGTTTGCCTATCTGCTCGGGCTCGGCATCGGCATCCGCTTCATCCATCACGCGCTGTTCGACGGTACGATGTTCTCGCTGCATTACTATATCGTCGACACAGTCGTGCTGATGATACTGGGCTTTGTCGGCTATCAATACACACGAACCCACCAGATGGTCACACAGTATAATTGGCTCTACGAAAGAGCTTCAATCTTGAGCTGGAAACCGAAAGGTTGACGGTCATCATTAACGCCGCGTCAGGGATGAATCGGCGTGACAAGTGCCTGAAAATCGGCAAACTATGCTTTCTGCGATAAGGGTGGGCATCGCATGAAAGCTTCATCCACGCCCACTCCGTTAATGGGAGCGTTTAAATGAAAAAGTCACTTTTGTCCGCCGTGGCCCTGACCGCGCTCGTCGCGTTCGGCGGCAACGCGTGGGCTGATGTAATGTTCGCCGTCGCCGGACCGATCACCGGTCCGAACGCGGCCTTCGGCGCGCAGCTGCAGAAGGGCGCGGAAGCGGCGGTCGCCGAGATCAATGCCAAGGGCGGAATCAACGGCGAGCAGATCAAGCTCGAAATCGGCGACGACGTCTCCGACCCGAAGCAGGGCATCTCGGTCGCCAACAAGTTCGTCGGCGACGGCGTCAAGTTTGTGATCGGCCACTTCAACTCCGGCGTGTCGATCCCGGCCTCCGAAGTCTACGCCGAAAACAACATCGTCGAAATCACGCCGGCCGCAACCAACCCGAAGTTCACCGAGCGCGGCCTGTGGAATGTGTTCCGTACCTGCGGACGCGACGACCAGCAGGGCAGCATCGCCGGCGGCTACATCGCCGCGAACTTCAAGGATGCCAAAGTCGCCGTGATCCATGACAAGACCCCTTATGGCCAGGGCCTCGCGGACGAAACCAAGAAGGCGATGAACGCCGCGGGCATCAAGGAAGTGATGTATGAAGGCGTCAATGTCGGCGACAAGGACTTCTCGGCGCTGATCGCCAAGATGAAGGAAGCCGGCGTCACCCTGATCTACTGGGGAGGCCTGCACACCGAAGCCGGCCTGATCATCCGTCAATCCGCGGACCAGGGCCTCAAGGCACCGATGATGTCGGGCGACGGCATCGTGACGGACGAACTCGCCGCGATCGCGGGCGACGCCGTCGCCGGCACGCTCAACACGTTCGGCCCCGACCCGCGCCTGATCCCGGCCAACAAGGAGCTCGTCGAGAAGTTCCGCGCGCAGGGTTTCGAGCCGGAAGCCTACACGCTCTACGCCTACGCCGCCGTGCAGGTGGTCGCCGAGGCAGCTGCCGCCGCCAAGACGAACGATCCGCAGGCCGTCGCCAAGGCGATGCATGAAAACGGCCCGTTCCCGACCGTCCTGGGCGATCTCGCCTATGACGCCAAGGGCGATCCGAAGCTGCCGGGCTACATCATGTACGAATGGAAGAAGAAGGACGACGGCAAGTATTCCTGGTTCCCGAAGTCGTAATTCATTCGGATCCGAAACCAAACGATGCCCGGCGCCTCGCGCCGGGCATTTTCTTTGATGCCCGCTGGCGCCGTGACACCCCTGCCAGCGTTCCTTAGCCAGCCGGGAAGATCGCATCCAGGATCGAAATTGTCGCCATTGTTCCGCCCATACGGACGAATGCATGCGAGTGTTGGCCGAATAATTGATTTAAATCGGTTTAAACCAACGTCGATTTTGTTTGCACTGCAGCATTTTCACGCTAATCATTGCCCCGATTTCCCGCCCCTTCCGCTGCTGGAGCCCAGTCCTTGGCCATCACGAAGATCCTCGTCGCTAACCGGTCAGAAATCGCCATCCGCGTCTTTCGCGCGGCCAATGAGCTGGGCCTCAAAACCGTGGCGATCTGGGCCGAGGAAGACAAATACTCACTGCATCGCTTCAAGGCCGACGAAAGCTACCAGGTCGGGCGCGGTCCGCATCTCAAAAAGGACATGGGGCCGATCGAGAGCTACCTGTCGATCGAGGAGGTGATCCGCGTCGCCAGGCTTTCGGGCGCCGACGCCATCCACCCCGGCTACGGGCTCCTGTCGGAAAGCCCCGAATTCGCCGAAGCTTGCGCGCAAGCAGGCATCACCTTCATCGGACCGAAGCCCGACACGATGCGGCGCCTGGGCAACAAGGTCGCCGCGCGCAATCTCGCCATCGAGGTCGGCGTGCCCGTGGTGCCGGCCACCGAGCCGTTGCCTGACGATATGGAGGCGGTCAAGGAACTTGCCAAGACGGTCGGTTATCCGGTCATGCTCAAGGCCTCGTGGGGCGGCGGCGGGCGCGGCATGCGCGCCATCCGTTCCGAGGCCGACCTCGCCCGCGAGGTCATGGAAGGCAAGCGCGAGGCGAAAGCCGCCTTCGGCAAGGACGAGGTCTATCTCGAAAAGCTGATCGAGCGCGCCCGCCATGTCGAAGTGCAGGTGCTTGGCGACACGCACGGCAATGCGGTGCATTTGTTCGAGCGCGACTGCTCGATCCAGCGCCGCAACCAGAAGGTCGTCGAGCGCGCGCCAGCGCCCTATCTCAGCGAGGACCTGCGCCAGGAACTTTGCGGCTACGCGCTGAAGATCGCGCGCGAGACCAGCTATATCGGCGCCGGCACCGTCGAATTCCTGCAGGATGCCGATACCGGCAAGTTCTATTTCATCGAGGTCAATCCGCGCATCCAGGTCGAGCACACCGTCACCGAAATGGTGACCGGCATCGACATCGTGAAAGCGCAGATACACATCCTCGACGGCTTCGCCATCGGCACGCCGGAATCGGGCGTGCCGGCGCAGCGGGACATCCGGCTGAACGGCCATGCCTTGCAGTGCCGCATCACCACGGAAGATCCCGAACACAATTTCATCCCGGACTATGGCCGCATCACCGCCTATCGCGGCGCCACCGGCTTCGGCATCCGTCTGGATGGCGGCACGGCCTATTCCGGCGCGGTCATCACCCGCTTCTACGATCCGCTGCTGGAGAAGGTCACGGCCTGGGCGCCGACACCGGCCGAGACGATCGCCCGCATGAACCGCGCCTTGCGCGAATTCCGCATCCGCGGCGTCGCCACCAACCTCACCTTCCTCGAAGCGATCATCAATCACCCGAGCTTCGCCGACAATTCCTATACGACGAAATTCATCGATACGACGCCGGAGCTGTTCCAGCAGGTCAAGCGCCAGGACCGCGCCACCAAGCTGCTCAACTATCTGGCCGACGTCAGCGTCAACGGCCATCCCGAGACACGCGGCCGGCCGACGCCGAAGGCAGACGCGGCGCCGCCCGTGGTGCCCTATCTCAACGGCAATGTGCCGAGCGGCAGCAAGCAGAAACTCGACGTGCTCGGGCCGGAGAAATTCGCCGCCTGGATGCGCGAGCAGAAGGAAGTGCTGGTCACCGACACGACGATGCGCGACGGCCACCAGTCGCTGCTCGCCACCCGCGTGCGCACGCATGACATCGCCGGCATCGCCGGCACCTACGCGCGGGCGCTGCCGCAACTTCTTTCATTGGAATGCTGGGGCGGCGCCACTTTCGACGTCGCCATGCGCTTCCTCACCGAGGATCCATGGGAACGGTTGTCGCTGGTGCGGGAAGCCGCCCCCAACCTGTTGCTGCAGATGCTGCTGCGCGGCGCCAACGGCGTCGGCTACACCAATTACCCCGACAATGTCGTGCAGCATTTCGTCAAGCAGGCAGCGGCGGGCGGCATCGACCTGTTCCGCGTCTTCGACTGCCTGAACTGGGTCGAGAACATGCGTGTCGCCATGGACGCCGTGGGCGCCGAGGGCAAGCTGATCGAAGCGGCGATGTGCTATACCGGCGACATTCTCGATCCGGCGCGGGCCAAGTACGACCTGAAATATTATGTCGGGCTGGCCAGCGAATTGCAGGCCGCCGGCGCCCATATCATCGCGGTCAAGGACATGGCCGGCCTGTTGAAGCCGAGTGCCGCCCGCGTGCTGTTCAAGGCGCTGCGCGAGGCGACCGACCTGCCGATCCATTTCCACACCCACGACACATCGGGCCTGTCGGCGGCAACCGTGCTGGCGGCGGTGGAAAGCGGTGTCGACGCCATCGACGCGGCGATGGATGCCTTTTCCGGCAACACTTCGCAGCCATGTCTGGGTTCGATCGTCGAAGCGCTGAAGGGCACCGAACGCGATCCGGGCCTCGACCCGCAATGGATCCGGAAAATCTCGTTCTACTGGGAAGCGGTGCGCAACCAGTACGCCGCCTTCGAGAGTGACCTGAAAGGTCCAGCTTCCGAGGTCTACCTGCACGAAATGCCGGGCGGGCAGTTCACCAACCTCAAGGAACAGGCGCGTTCGCTCGGGCTGGAGACACGCTGGCACGAAGTGGCGCAGACCTATCATGACGTCAACCTGATGTTCGGCGACATCGTCAAGGTGACGCCGTCCTCGAAGGTCGTCGGCGACATGGCGCTGATGATGGTGAGCCAGGATCTGACCGTTGCCGATGTCGAGAATCCGGCCCGCGACATCGCCTTCCCGGACTCGGTCGTCTCGATGCTGCGCGGCGACCTCGGCCAGTCCCCGGGCGGCTGGCCGCAGGTGCTGCAGAAGAAGGCACTGAAGGGCGACAAGCCGATCACGGCGCGGCCCGGTTCGTTGCTCAAGCCGGCCGACCTCAAGAAGAGCCGCAAGGAGATCGAGGACAAGCTCGAGCGCAAGCTGTCGGAGTATGAGTTCGCCTCGTGGCTGATGTATCCGAAGGTGTTTTCCGACTTCGTCGCCGCCCAGGAAACCTACGGCCCGGTCAGCGTTCTGCCGACGCCGACCTATTTCTACGGCATGAAATCGGAAGACGAGATCTTCGTCGACATCGAAAAGGGCAAGACCTTGGTCGTGCGCTGCCAGGCGTTCGGCGATGTCGACGACAAGGGCATGGTCACCGTGTTCTTCGAGCTCAACGGTCAGCCGCGGCGTGTGAAGGTGCCCGACCGCGCGCATGGCGCTTCCGCCGCCAAGGCGCGCCGCAAGGCCGAGCCCGGCAATGAGGCGCATGTCGGAGCGCCGATGCCGGGTGTGGTTTCGGCGCTCGCGGTTGCCGCCGGCCAGGCGGTCAAGGCCGGCGACGTGCTGCTCTCCATCGAAGCGATGAAGATGGAGACGGCATTGCATGCCGAGCGCGACGGCACGGTCGCCGAGGTTTTGGTCAAGGCCGGCGACCAGATCGATGCCAAAGATCTGCTGATAGCCTTCAGCTGATCTGCGCCCTGGCCGCGTGGCTGTCCGCATCATGGCGGCAGCCTCGGTTCCTTCATCGATAACAGCTTGACCCGCCGCCCGTGGTCGGGCATCGAACCGGCTCAAATTTGCCGCCGCTGCTTTCCGAGTCGCGGGGCAGGACCGTTCCTTTGGAGAAAAAAATGGCCGACGATATCACCGAGACCAGCCAGACTGTTGCCGCCGGCCAGCTGCGTGCCTTGATCGAGCGCATCGAGCGGCTCGAGGAAGAAAAGAAGACGATCGCCGACGACATCAAGGAAGTTTTCGCCGAGGCCAAGGGCACCGGCTTCGACACCAAGGCAATCCGCACCATCATCCGGCTGCGCAAGAAGGACCAGGCCGAACGCCAGGAAGAGGACGCCATCCTCGATCTCTACATGGCCGCGCTCGGCATGGAGTAAGGCTCACGGCCGGCGCCCGATGCGGTTGCCGGAGATACGGTTCGAACCATGAGCGAATTCGACTTCGGCGGCCGTCGCGCCTCGGAATTCCGCCATCGCGGCTTCTGGTCGCTGTTTGCCGAACGGCATCCGGAAGAAAGAGCCCGGCTGGCGCGGCGTGGGCCCTGGTTCTGGCAGCGCGGGCTGCCGGATTTCGCTTTGGTGCTTTCGATGTATGTCGCGCCGGCGCAGAACCATGTCGGCGTCTTCTTCGGCCGCAACGAGAAGTTCGGCGCCACGGACTCATGGTCGCGGCTGAAACCGTTTCAACCGGCGATCGAGGCCATGCTGAAGCTCAAACCCGAACAGAGCTGTGAGGGGCTCGGCATCAACTCGATGTGGCGGGTGAACTGCTACTCCGAGGACAATTGGCCGGCCATGACCGACTGGCTGGTGAGGGAGTGCTCACGCTTCGAGGAAGCCGTGACCGACGTTCTGGGGCAGAGATAGGTCGCCGGTGATGACGGACTTTTTCCGTACGCGCTGGAGAGGCGAAGCGCCGCTCGACCGCCTGTTCTGGCGCGACACGCTGCTTGTCGGCACCTTGATCAGCGTCGCCTCGTCGGCGCTGGCGCTTGCCCTGCTCGGGCTGAAGCTGCCGCTCTGGCTGGTGCTGATGGTGCATTTCCTGCCTGTGCCCTACAACGTCTTCCTGACCATTGCGGTCTGGCGCACGGCCGAGGCCGGCGGCTTCAAGGCCAACTGATGATGCTTGGCTCGGCGCTTTGGTTGATTGCGACGGCAGTCGCCTGAGCAGCGACACACTTTCCTGGAATTGCTCCATACGAAAAAGGGCGGCAGGAGCCGCCCTTCGCGAGAGATGTTGACGCCTTGCTCAGGCCGCCGGCTCGAATTTCAGCGCCACGCCGTTGATGCAGTAGCGCAGGCCGGTCGGCGGTGGGCCGTCCTCGAAGACATGGCCGAGATGGCTGCCGCAACGAGAGCAGTGGCACTCGGTCCGGACCATGCCGTAGCTGCGGTCAACGGTGTTCTCGACCGAGCCCGGAACGGGATCGTTGAAGCTCGGCCAGCCGGTGCCGCTTTCGAACTTCAGCGTGGATTGGAACAGCGGCTGGTCGCAGCCGACGCAGGAAAAAGTGCCGGCACGCTTCTCATAGAGCAGGGCGCAGCTTCCCGGCCGCTCGGTGCCGTGGTTGCGCATGACCGCGTATTGCTCCGGCGTCAGCCGGGCGCGCCATTCGGCATCGGTGCGGGTGACGGGGTAGGTGTGGGTGTCCATTTGATCTCCTCAGCCTTGTCAGCTCGTTCTTGGTTGCAACCGGATATTCGCCCCAACATAGGCATTTGTTACAGACCTGCCCAGTGCCTGGCATTGTAAGGTCGAATCGCTTGCTAGCTTTCGGCGTCTGTGCTGCCCCTCACCTGCCTGCCGGCATCCTCTCCCCGTACAGTGACGGGGAGAGGGGTGCTCCCGTCGCCGGTTTCGCCAATCGCCGGCATTGCAAGATGGGCATCGAGGCCACGGCCAGCTTCCTTCTCCCCGTCACTATACGGGGAGAAGTGCCCGGCAGGGCGATAAGGGGCAGCGCCAACCTTGTCCTGTATCTCCGACAACTAATGCTTTCTGGAAAGCTGCTTCGTCGCGGCTTCCAGCCCGGCCAGTGTCAGCGGGAACATGCGGCCGCCGAAGATGTCGCGAATCATGGCGATGGAATGCGTAAAGCCCCAATTCCTTTCACTCTCCGGATTCAGCCACACCGCGTTCGGCCATTGCTGCAGGAGCCGGCCGAGCCAAACGCTGCCCGCCTCGGGATTCCAGTGTTCCACCGAGCCGCCGGGGTGGGCGATCTCGTAAGGGCTCATCGAGGCATCGCCGACGACGATGACTTTATAGTCGGGGCCATATTTGTGGATGAGGTCAAACGTCGGAATCACCTCGGCATGGCGGCGGCGATTGTCCTTCCACACGCCTTCGTAGAGGCAGTTGTGGAAATAGAAATATTCGAGCTGGCGGAATTCGGCGCGAGCCGCCGAAAACAGCTCCTCGACGCTCTTGATGTGATCGTCCATCGAGCCGCCGACATCGAAGAACATCAGGAGCTTCACCGCATTGCGACGCTCGGGCCGTGTCTGGACGTCGAGATAGCCGTGCTCGGCGGTGGCGTGGATGGTGCCGGGCAGGTCGAACTCTTCCTCGGCGCCTTCGCGCACCCAGCGGCGCAGACGCTTCAGCGCGATCTTGATGTTGCGGGTGCCGAGTTCGACGGCATCGTCGAAATTCCTGAATTCGCGCTTGTCCCAGACTTTTACCGCGCGCCGGTTGCGGCTTTCAGCTTGCCCGATGCGCACGCCTTCGGGGTTGTAGCCATAGGCGCCGAAGGGCGAGGTGCCGCCCGCGCCGATCCATTTCGAGCCGCCCTGGTGGCGGCCCTTCTGTTCCTTGAGCCGCTGCTTCAGCGTCTCCATCAGCCTGTCGAAGCCGCCAAGCGCCTCGACCAGTCTTTTCTCCTCCTCGGTCAGGTGCTTATCGGCGAGCCGGCGCAGCCATTCCTCGGGAATGTCGGCGAAGTCGACGGCATCCGGGCCGCCGAGCGCCTCGATCCCCTTGAAGACATGCGCGAACACCTGGTCGAAGCGGTCGATATGGCGCTCGTCCTTCACCAAAGCGGCGCGGGCGAGATAGTAAAAACCCTCGACGTCATAATCGACAAGCCCGGCTTCCAGCCCTTCGAGCAGAGAGAGGTATTCCCTGAGCGAAACGGGAACGCGCGCTGCCTTCAGTTCAAGGAAGAAGGGGATGAACATGACTACAACAGATCATACTCGATAAAGCCGGTCCTACGCGCGACGTGGTCGTAGAGCTTGCGCGCGGTGGCGTTGGTCTCGTGCGTCATCCAGTAGACGTTTTTCACCCCGATCTTGCCGGCCTCCTGCTTCACGGCTTCGATGAGGGCCGCACCGATGCCCTTGCCGCGCACATCCGGGTCGGCGAACAGGTCCTGCAGGTAGCAATTGTTTTTCTCCGACCAGCCGGAGCGGTGATAGAGGTAGTGGGTGAGGCCGACGGCCTTGCCGTCGAGGGTCGCGATAAAACCCTTCGGCTCGAATTCGCCTGTCGTGAACAGCCGCTTCCAGGTAATCGCGTAGACCTCTTCCGGCAGCTTGGTTTCATAGAAGGTCAGATAGTCGGTCCACAAGCGGCGCCAGTCGGCGTGGTCGGATTGCGCGAGCGGGCGGACAACAATCTCAGACATTACATCTCCTCCGAAGGGTTCTGGCCGATGCTGACGTGCTCTGCGGCCGGCGGCAACGGTCCACATCAGGGGAAAGTGCTATTGCTGCCTTGCTATTGCTGCCGCCTGGCCATGAAGGCCAGCCGCTCGAACAGATGCACATCCTGTTCGTTCTTCAGCAGGGCACCGTGCAGCTTGGGCAGCGCGTTCTTGGCGTCGGCGCGCAAATCCTCGGGCGCGATGTCATCGGCGACCAGCAGGCGGATCCAGTCCAATGCCTCGGAGGTTGACGGCTTCTTCTTCAAGCCCGGCACGTCGCGAATTTCGTAGAACTGGGTGAGGGCGGCGCGCACCAGGTTCTGCTTGATGCCGGGATAATGGACATCGACGATCCGGTGCAGCGTATCGACGTCGGGAAAGCGGATATAATGGAAGAAGCAGCGGCGCAGGAAGGCGTCCGGCAGTTCCTTCTCGTTGTTGGAGGTGATGATGACGATCGGGCGGACGGCGGCGCGGATGGTCTCGCCGGTCTCGTAGACGAAGAACTCCATCCGATCGAGTTCCTGCAGGAGATCGTTGGGGAATTCGATGTCGGCCTTGTCGATCTCGTCGATGAGGAGCACGACCTTCTTGCCAGCCGCGAACGCCTCCCAGAGCTTGCCGCGCTTGATGTAGTTCTTGATGTCGTTGAACCTGACATCGCCGAGCTGGCTGTCGCGCAGCCGCGACACGGCGTCGTACTCGTAGAGACCTTGCTGCGCCCGTGTCGTCGATTTGACATGCCATTCGATGAGGTCGAGGCCGAGTGCCGCCGCCACCTGGCGGGCTAGTTCGGTCTTGCCGGTGCCGGGCTCGCCCTTGACCAGCAGCGGCCGTTCCAGCGCTATCGCCGCGTTGACCGCCACCATCAGATCCTTGTCGGCGACATAGGCCGCCGTGCCTTCGAAACGCATTTTTGCTCCTTGGTTCATTCCGGGAACCGTAAGGAGGCCCTCCGGTCCGCGCAAGGGCGGGCCTGCAAAGGCGATGATGCCGACCGGTGTGGAAAGAGCACCGTCTCTCTGGCGCTTGTGTCACCATCGGCCTATATTGATCGAGGCGGTCTGCGCTTCCCGGCAGGAGACACTTTTCCCCGGGGCCTTAACGATCCTTAGGGAGCTGTCCCTGGGAAGACCCGTGGGTTTTCTCACACGGCGCCCACCTACTTTGTAGGCACCCGGGATCGACCTCTCCACCGGTTGTGTGGACCGTCACTTGTCGCAAGGCGTCCACCCATCCTGGCGGATGATGCGGTGGAAAACGTCGCGCTTGAGACGTCACACAGCTCTGACCTTTTCTACCTTGGCCGCATGACCTCTCCCAAAGACCTGAAAAAGCAGCTACGCCTCGAGGCACTCGCTCGCCGCGACGCGCTCGACGAATTCTGGCGGGTCGAGGCCGCGCTCGAAATGGCGGAGACGGCGCGCGACCATCTGGAGATCGGGCCTGGCCAGATCGTCTCCGGTTTCTGGCCGATGCGCTCGGAGGTCGATGTCAGGCCGCTGATGTTCGCCTTGCGTGAGCGGGGCGCACGGCTCTGCCTGCCTGCCATTCTCGACAAGACCACCATCGTCTTTCGCGAACTGGTGCGTGGCGCGCCGATGGTCGACATGGGTTTTGGCACGGTCGGACCGCACGCGGAGGCCGAGGTTCTCGACCCCTCGGTCATGCTGGTGCCGCTCGCCGCCTTCGACGCACGCGGCCACCGCATCGGTTATGGCGCCGGCTATTACGATCGCGCGATCGCGAAGCTCGTCGACAAGGGGCATACGCCCCGGCTGATCGGCATAGCCTTCGACTGCCAGGAAGTGGCGCAGGTTCCGGACGAGAACCATGACGTGATCATCCCGGAAATACTCACCGAGAGCGGGTTGCGCCGCTTCACGCCAAAATTGTAGATAATGGAGGCATGATCTTTTCGCGGATGTCATGCGGCATTTGCTTCGCTGACTTTCGGTGCAGGATCATATGAGACTTCTCTTCCTCGGTGACATGGTTGGAAAAACGGGACGCACGGCGGTGTGGGAACAGCTGCCTGGCCTGATCTCGGACTTCAAACTCGACTTCGTCATCGTCAATGGCGAGAATGCCGCCGGCGGCTTCGGCATCACCGAAGAGATCTTTCGGGAGACCATCGCTGCAGGCGCCGATGTCGTCACCACCGGCAACCATGTCTGGGATCAGCGCGATGCGCTGGCCTTCGCGCCGCGCGAGCAGCGGTTCCTGCGGCCCTCCAATTTTCCCAAGGGTACGCCCGGGCGCGGCTCCGGCGTCTACATCGCCAAAAACGGCGCGCGCGTGCTGGTCGCCAACATCATGGGCCGAGTATTCATGCATCCCGAGCTCGACGATCCGTTCCAGGCCGGCGAGCGTGAGCTTGCAGCCTGTCCGCTCGGCGAGCAGGCCGATGCGGTGATCATCGACTTTCATGCGGAAGCGACCTCGGAAAAGATGTGCTTCGCGCATTTCGTCGACGGCCGCGCCAGCCTGGTCGTCGGCACCCATACGCACCAGCCCACCGCCGATCACCAGATCCTCAATGGCGGCACCGGCTATCTGTCGGATGCCGGCATGTGCGGCGATTATGATTCCTCGCTCGGCATGGACAAGGAGGAACCACTCAACCGGTTCCTGTCGAAAGTACCGAAAGGGCGTTTCGAGGCAGCGACCGGCCCGGCGACCTTGTGTGGGGTCGGTGTCAATATTTCCGATCGTACCGGACTGACCGAGAAGATCGCGCCGTTTCGTCGCGGGCCGAGACTGGAAGAAACGGCTCCGTCGTTCTGGTCGTGACATTGATATAGGCGCGCGCAGTACCTAACTGCCGACGACATCTGCTTCAGATCGTTAAAAGAGGGGACAACGACCTCCATGCAGCTTATCGAATTTCTTGCGCCGCATTTTCAATTCGTTTCCGATCCAACCGCATGGGTCGCCTTGCTGACGCTGGTGGTGCTCGAGATCGTGCTCGGCATCGACAATCTGATCTTCATCTCCATCCTGACCAACAAGCTGCCCGTGGACCAGAGGGCTCGTGCGCGCCGGCTCGGCATCTCGGCGGCACTGATCATGCGCCTGCTGCTGCTCGCCACCATTTCGGTCATCGTCCAACTGACGACGCCGGTCTTCACCGCGTTCGGCCACGGTTTCTCCTGGCGCGACCTGATCCTGATCGCCGGCGGCCTGTTCCTGGTGTGGAAGGCGACCAAGGAGATCCACCACACGGTCGATCCCGACGACCACAAGGACACGATGATGGGAGAGACGCTCAAGATCTCGCTTGCCGGCGCGATCTTCCAGATTCTGCTGCTCGACCTCGTCTTTTCGATCGATTCCATCATCACCGCCGTCGGCATGACCGACGAGATCGCCATCATGTACATCGCGGTGATCGTGGCCGTCAGCGTGATGATGCTGGCGGCGGGTCCGCTGGCCAACTTCATCGCCAAGAACCCCAGCATCGTCATGCTGGCCCTGGGCTTCCTGTTGATGATCGGCATGACGCTGATCGCGGACGGCATGGGCTATCATGTTCCCAAGGGCTACATCTACGCGGCGATGGGTTTTTCGGCGCTGGTCGAGGGGCTCAACATGCTGGCGCGGCGGCGCAAGAAAGCGAAATCCGGCGACGGGCATTAGAGCGCGGACGCCACAGTCTGACGCAACCTTGCCAAACATGGGGTTGCATTCGATCTCGCCCAGAAGGTGTTCGATGACCCGCTTCATCTTATCGTGCCTGACCGCTTCGAAGACGGTGAGCAACGATGGCATGCGATCGGGATGGTCAAAACCGTAGTGGTTCTGCTGGTTGTCCATACCTACCCGGATCGCGAAGCTGAAGAGCGGGTTCGGATTGTCAGGGCTCGGAAAGCGACGCCGCATGAAAGGAGGCGCTATGAGCAGGAAGGACCTTAGCCACGACCAGCGAGACCAGCTTGCAAAGCTGGCCGATTTGCCTGACAGCGAGATTGATACTTCCGATATTCCAGAGGCTCCGGCCGAGAACTGGATACATGCCCGTCGTGGGCATCTTTACCGCCCAATTAAGCAGCCGGTGACCATTCGGCTCGATGCCGACGTGCTCTCCTGGTTCAAGGAACATGTCGGAGGTGGGGGCTATCAAACCGAGATCAATCGCGTGCTCCGCCACCATGTGATCGAACAGGAAAAACGGCGATCCTGAGTCGTTTAACCTGCCGGTACCCCCCTCGGGTGACGATCACCGATGAGGCTCAGGGTCAGGCCCTGCTCCAGCCAGGCCTTGGCGCCGGCGAGCACCAGCGTGAAGCCGCCGGTTGAGCCGACCGCTTCTTTCACCTGCTCGTCGCCATTGCCGGTAAAGCCAAAATTCCCGACTTCGAGGAATGTCGCCTCGCCAGGCATTTCAGTGAAGGTCCAGACCACAGTGGTCGGCGGGTCGCTCCACGTCATGACGATCTTCTTGTCCCGGACGATCTCGCTGACGTCGACGGTCGTCGAGACGCCATACATGCGCCACTCCCACTGAACAGGCTTGCCACCGTCAAGCCGGCCGCTGCCATGGGTGAACCAGAAGCGGGTCGTGATCGCCGGATCGACGATGGCCTCGAAAACATCAGCGACCGGCCGCCGGATCAGCATGGCGGCTTCGGCTGTCGGTGTTTCACGGATTTCCATGGCGATCTCCTTTCGAATACGCTCACCAGGCGTCGGGTTCGCGCACCATATGAATGATGTTGGCCGGATTGGTGATCCAGCCACCACGGAAACCCTCGCCCAATGGCTCGATGGCATCGCAACGCACAACGCCTGCCTTGGCCAGATGATCCGCGGCGCCCGGAAAATCCTGCGTGAAAAGCTCCAGCCAAATCTCGGCCTGGCTCATCATCGGCACTTCGTCGATCCACAGCCGGTTAGGCCCAAGTTCGAAGCCGATCGCCGGCGGCTTGGCGGTGAACGGCTTGAGGCCAACGACGTCGCGGTAGAAGGCGATCGTCGCTTCGTACTGGTGCGACGGCACCTTCATGGCGATGTTGATGCCGCCGGTGATCTTCGCGGTCATGGTTCCCGTCCTTGTTGGGGTGCTGGTTGGCTGGTTCAACTGGCGTTCCGTCATGGCAGGTTGATCTGCCAGGAGACGCCGAACCTGTCGTTCAGCCATGCGAAGCGGCGGCTAAAGCCATAGTTGTCCGGCGGCATCAGGAAGCCGCCTCCCTTCGCCAAGGTTTCGACGATGCGCTCCAGCTCCTGTTCGGAGGAACAGTCGACATAGAGCGAGAACGACGGCGTGAAGGTGAAAGCGTGGTGAACAGGGCTGTTATAGACCGTCACCTCCAGGCCGCAGATGGAAACGCGCGCGAGTTTGAGCATACCTTCCGCGCCGTCTTCACCGGAACCGTAACGTGTGACGTCGAGGATGCTACTGTCGGGAATGGCCTCGCAATAAAGGGTCATTGCCTCTTCGGCCTTGCCCTCGAACATCAGGAATGGCCTTACTTTCGTCATTGCGGGTTCTCCCCTTTTCCTATCGTCGTTCAAACATTGGCCTCGCTGGCGGGTTCGCCCCTCATCTCGCTGCGGTAATAACCGTCGCGCAGATTGATGCCGTATTCGACATAGGCCTTCATGCAGGCCAGCATCTGCGACCAGCCCTCGCAATTCAGGTAGGACTTCTTCAGGCCGACCGCGCCTTCCTGCCAGCCGCTCTCGGCGATGGTGACGAAGGTGCCGCCATCGTCGAGCGGCTCGAAATTCATCTCGATGCGGGTCTTGTAGGCGGGCTTGCCGTCGGTGTCGGTGGCATCCCAGCGCAGCACGATGCGGCTGTCCTTGACCACTTCGTCGACCTCGACCGGCACCTTGCCCCACCAGACGACACCCGAACCGGCAACCAATGGCGCGCTGGCGCCGCCGATGGTGGTGAAATAGCCGCTGAGCTTCTTCGGATTGACGACCGCGTCAAAGACTTCGGCGACCGGTTTGCCGATGCGCCCTGAAACACTGAATCCAAGAGACATATCCACAGCTCCTTGCTTGATCGCGACAACGATATGTTATAGAAACATAACATGTCAAGCCGATCGCAAGACGACAATGTTTTCAAGGCGCTGGCGCATCCGCGCCGGCGCGAAATACTGGATCAGTTGAAAGACGAGCCAAAGACCACCGGCATGCTGTGCGATGCCTTTCCCGCCATCGACCGCTGCACCGTCATGCTGCATCTCAAGGTGCTGGAGGAGGCGGATCTGATCGTTGCGCGTCGTGACGGACGCGAGCGCTGGAACCATCTGAATTCCCTGCCGATCAAGCAGATCCACGACCGCTGGATCAGCCAGTATGCCGGCCACGCGCTCAGCATCATCGACCGGCTGAGGTCCGATCTGGAAGCATAGACAAGGCCGGGATCGCCGTGGCGCGGCGCGGCTGGACGAATTGAGCCGATTTATCTATAAGCCGGCCATTCCGACAAGGAGCGCCGCGCGTCCACCCGGACGCATCAGGGTCGTTCTGAAATTTTGAATTCGAGCCTTTTGCAAAGGCGAGGTGACGCATCTCGCGGCAAGGGGCTCTAGCCGAACACGACAGGGGTGCCATGGCTGGCCATTCACAGTTCAAGAACATCATGCACCGCAAGGGCCGTCAGGACGCGGTGCGGTCGAAAATGTTTTCCAAGCTGGCGCGCGAAATCACCGTTGCCGCCAAGAGCGGGACGCCCGATCCATCGATGAACCCGCGCCTGCGCCTGGCGATCCAGAACGCCAAGGCCGTGTCGATGCCGAAGGACAACATCCAGCGCGCCATCAACAAGGCCTCGATGGGTGATGCAGAGAATTACGAAGCCGTGCGCTACGAAGGGTATGGTCCAGGTGGCGTCGCCGTGATCGTCGAGGCACTGACCGACAACCGCAACCGGTCGGCGTCCAACGTCCGCGCCGCCTTCACCAAGGCCGGCGGCGCGCTCGGCGAAACCGGATCGGTGTCGTTCATGTGGGACCGCGCCGGCGAAATCTACTATCCGGCCTCGGCCGGCAGTGCCGACAAGATCATGGACGCGGCCATCGAAGCCGGCGCCGACGATGTCGAGTCGGACGAGGAAGGCCACACGATCTATTGCGCCTTCGAGACTCTCGGCGAGGTGTCCAAGGCACTTGAAGCCTCGCTCGGCGAGGCCGAATCGGTCAAGGCGATCTGGAGGCCGCAGAACAATGTCCCCGTCGACGAAGAGCGGGCGCAGTCGCTGATGAAACTGGTTGCGACGCTCGAGGACGATGACGACGTGCAAAGCGTGTACGCCAACTTCGAAGTCGATGACGAGACCTTGGCCAAGCTCAGCGCGGCGTGAGTGAAGCCCGATCCGACATGAGCAAAGCTCGGTTGCCCGCCATCCGCATCACCTACTGCACGCAATGCCAATGGCTGTTGCGTGCCGGCTGGATGGCGCAGGAGCTGCTCTCCACCTTCGGCACCGATCTCGGCGAGGTGACGCTGGTGCCGGGCACAGGCGGCATCTTCACCATCTCCTGCAACGATGTGCTGGTCTGGGACCGCAAGCGCGACGGCGGTTTTCCGGACGCGGCTAAACTCAAGCAGTTGGTCCGCGATGTGATCGATCCGGATCGTGATCTCGGCCACGCCGACCGTAAGGCGAAGAGCTGAGATTTTGCTGCGAAAGCAGGACCATCATTTTCCGGGCCGGCGTCCGAAAACAGCACCGATGCCGGCACCGATCGCGATGCCCACGCCGACGCCGAGGGCCGAATCATCCATCGCCGCGCCAAGGGCAGCACCGAGGCCAACGCCGATCGCGATGCCGATGGCCATGGTCGAATAGGGGTCGTTCACGGCTCTTCTCCCGATAATGCTTGCGGCCGCCGCAACGCCCGATGCGGCGGCCCGCAAACATGTCAACGCGAGGCGAACCAGAAGGATGCCATCGCCACGATGGCGGTGACGGTGCGGACGTGGTTCCACATCACCCAGTCCCTGAGAAAGTCGGACCAGACCGCGGCACCATTGCTGCTGGCTGGATCGACTGCGGCCAGTGCATCGTTGAGCGGCACGTTGAAGACCATGGTCACGATCGGGTTGCCGACAAGATAGATAAGCGCGCCGGCGAGTAGCCAGAACGAACCCGGCTGGCTCCAGCCGATGATCGCGCCGGCGACGAGCACCAGGCAGATCAGCCCTGTGCCGAAAAGGGCGGTCATGAACATCGGCGTGATGACGGTGACGTTGATCGAATTCATGGCGGCGATGCCGCCCGCCGCCGGCAGACGGGCAAATGCCGGCATGACGAAATTGGAGAAGGCGAAGAACACGCCGCCGACGACGCCTGCGCCCAGGGCCGCGATGAAGGTGAGGCTGGGGAGAAGTTTGGCGATCATGTCAGTTGCTCCAGATGCCGGTTGCGGCGGTTTCGGTTGCGTAGGCGGAAAAGTCCCTGGGCTGGCGGCCGAGCACGCGCTGGACGCCGTCGGCGAGGGCCTCGTTGCGGCCGTCGAGAACTTGCGTGAACAGCTCGTTGAGCAGCCAGGCGAACTCAGGCGGCAGGTCATGCGCGGCGACCGCCGTGGTGAATTCGTCATGCGAGATACTGACAAAGCGGATATCGCGCCCGGCGGCCCTTGCGATCTCTGCGACCGCGTCGGCGAAACTCAGCAGCCGCGGTCCGGTTAGTTCATAGAGCAGGCCGACATGGTCGGGCTCGGTCAGCGTGACGAAGGCCACTTCGGCGATGTCGTCGGCATCGACAAAAGGTTCGCCGACAGGCCCGACCGGCAGCGCCACCTCGCCCGCCAGCAGCGGCTCGATGAGAAAACCTTCGGAGAAGTTCTGCGAGAACCAGGCGCAGCGCAGGATCGTCCACTCCGCGCCCGAGGCCTTCAGCATCTCCTCGGCGCGCTGGGCCTCGTGCTCGCCGCGCCCCGAGAGCAGCACCAGCCGGGTGACGCCACTGGCCACCGCAAGCCGGGAGAAGACGCCAACGGTTTCGGCGGCACCCGGCACGGCGAGGTCTGGATAGTAGCTGATGTAGACGGCGTCGACGCCATCGAGTGCGGGTCCCCAGGTGGCGGGAACTTCCCAGTCGAAGCGCGGCGCGCCGGAGCGCGAGCCGATGCGTACCGGCACGCCATGCGCGGTCAGCCGCGCCGCGAGACGGCTGCCGGTCTTGCCGGTGCCGCCGAGGATCAGGATTGGTTTGGTATCAGTCATGTCATTTTCTCCGCGTCAAAACATGAGTAATCCTCACATTTGCAAAACGTGATAAACCCTCGTATTTTGTAAGTCAAGTCATTCCCCGATTTGCCGAGCGGGTTTGTTGGAGACAGTCATGGACGGCACAGCGGCCAACGATCAGATTGCCTCGCCACGCCGGGCGCCGAGCCAGCAGCGCAGCCGCGAGCGGGTCGAGCGCATGCTGGCCGCCGCCTCGGCGCTGATCGCGGAGCAAGGCAGCGATGCCATGCGCATGGGCGAGGTGGCGGAACGGGCAGAGGTGTCGATCGGGTCGCTCTACCAATTCTTTCCGGACAAGCGGGCGATCGTCTGGGCGCTGGCCGAACGCTACACCGTGGAAAGCCAGGCCTGCATTTCGGCGGCGTTGAAAGACGTCAACGACGCCGAAGGGCTTGGCCGGGCGTTCTCGGAGCTGGTCGACATTTATTACGGGTTGTTCCTGGCCGAGCCGGTGATGCGCGACATCTGGTCGGGCACGCAAGCAGACAAGGCGCTGCGCCAGCTCGAGCTCGCCGACAGTCGGGCCAATGCCGAATTCCTGGTCGCGGTGCTGAAGCGGCTACGCCCCGGCGCCGACCCCGTCTCCCTGGAGACCACGGCGTTTCTCGTCTGGCAGATGGGCGAGGCGGTCATGCGCTTGGCGATCTCGGTCGAGCGGCAAGAAGGCGACAGGCTGGTCGCCGCCTACAAGCGCATGGCGCTGCGGGAGCTGCTGGCCGAGTAGAGAAGCCTTGAACTTCCCATAGTTTCAACATCTGGTGAAGCCGCCAAGGACGGAGCCCCTCTCCCCCGTCACTATACGGGGAGAGGATGCCGGCAGGCAGGTGAGGGCAGCGCGGGCCTGTGATATTTAAGAACAGCTTTATGACGGGGGGAGGGGAAGATGGTTCTGGTCAACAAAAAACCCGCCTCGAAGGCGGGTTCTTGATCTGCGAAAGCCCGATGCGGCTTAGAGGCCGAAACCCTCAAAACGCTTCTTGAACTTCGACAGGCGGCCGCCGCGGTCGAGCAGGGTCTGCTGGCCGCCGGTCCAGGCCGGGTGGGTGGTCGGGTCGATATCGAGGTTCATCGTATCGCCTTCCTTGCCCCAGGTCGAACGGGTCATGTATTCGGTGCCGTCGGTCATGACGACCTTGATGGTGTGGTAGTCGGGATGGATTGCGCTCTTCATGGCTCGGTTCCTGGCTTGCCGGCGCGGCTGACGGGCATAAGCCTGCGTCGATGCGCCTCTTTTTAAAACTCGAAGCCGCAGCTATTGAGGAGCCACGGCTTCTAAAACGATCGGCGTGCCTATACATCAGCCGGAATTGAATCACAAGGCCGCGGCAAGCGCATATTCAAGGCGCATGAAGCTGAGGCGGCTAGAGGAAACAGCGAGATGGCGCAATCAAGCAGCGCAGACGAGCGCCGACGCTCGCTCAAGCCGCTCAGGCGCCTGTTTCCCTACATCACTGGATATCGCACGCTGGTGGTCGGCGCCCTCATCTCGCTGGTCATCGCAGCGGCAACGACGCTGGCGCTGCCGCTGGCGGTGCGGCGCATGATCGACCATGGTTTCTCGTCGTCCAGCACCAGTTTCATCGCCGAATACTTCGCCGCCCTGGTGGCGATGGCCGCCGTGCTGGCGGCGGCATCGGCCGGCCGCTACTATTTCGTCATCACGCTCGGAGAGCGCGTCGTCGCCGACATCAGACGCGATGTCTTTGCCCATGTGACGACGCTGTCGCCTGCCTTCTTCGACACCGCCCAGTCCGGCGAGATCGTGTCGCGGCTTGCCGCCGATACCACACAAGTCAAATCGGCGGTCGGCGCCACGGCCTCGGTCGCGCTGCGCAACGTCATCCTTGGCCTCGGCGCATTGGCGATGATGGTTGTCACCAGCCCGAAACTGTCCGGCTTGGTCATTGCCGCGATACCGGTCATCGTGCTGCCGCTGGTCGCCTTTGGCCGCTCGGTGCGTCGCAAGTCGAGGCAGGCGCAGGACACGCTTGCCGACGCTACAGCCTATGCCAGCGAACAGATCGGCGCGGTGCGCACGCTGCAGGCGTTCACCAATGAGACACTGGTCACTGGACGGTTTTCGGGTGCGGTGGAAGCGGCCTTCGAGGCGGCGCGGGCCTCTATCTTCGCACGTTCCTTCCTCACCTTCTTCGCTATCTTTACCATTTTCTCCTCGGTCGTTGCGGTGCTGTGGTTCGGCTCGCGCGACGTGCTTGACGGCAATCTGTCGCCCGGCACACTCGGGCAGTTCCTGCTTTATTCGGTGTTCGCCGCCGGCGCGCTCGGCGCGCTGTCGGAAGTCTGGGGCGAACTCGCGCAAGCAGCCGGCGCCGCCGAACGGCTGACCGAGATATTGGCCGAGACACCGGCGATCCAGGCGCCTGCCGATCCGAAGCCGTTGCCTGCGGCCGCCAAAGGCGCGATCATCTTCGATGATGTCTCGTTCTCCTATCCGGCAAGACCCGACCGCGCCGCCGTCCATGGCTTGAGTTTTTCGGTCAAACCCGGCGAGACGGTGGCCATCGTCGGTCCTTCAGGGGCCGGCAAGAGCACCGTCTTTTCGCTGATCCTGCGCTTCTACGATCCCGAAACCGGCAAGATCCTGATCGACGGCGTCGACGTGCGCGAAGCTGATCCGGTTTCGGTGCGCGAGCGCATCGCCATCGTGCCGCAGGATGTCACCATTTTCGCGGCGAGCGCGCGCGACAATATCGGCTTTGGCCGTCCAGGTGCCAGCGAGGCCGAGATCGAGACCGCGGCTAAGGATGCGCTTGCCGACGAATTCATTCTCAAGCTCGAACATGGCTATGACAGCCCGGTCGGCGAACGTGGCGTGACGCTGTCGGGCGGCCAGCGCCAACGGGTCGCCATCGCCCGCGCCATCCTGCGCGATGCGCCGATCCTGCTGCTCGACGAGGCGACCTCCGCCCTCGACGCCGAAAGCGAGACGCTGGTGCAGACGGCGCTCGAGCGGCTGATGCAGGGGCGCACCACCATCGTCATCGCCCACCGGCTGGCGACGGTGCTGAAGGCCGACAGGATCCTGGTCATGGATGGCGGCCGCATCGTCGAGGAAGGCACGCATCAGAGCCTGGTCGCCAAGGGCGGCATCTATGCGCGGCTGGCCAAGCTGCAATTCGAGACCGGCGCCAGCGCCTTCAGGGGCGCGGCTGAATAGCGGGCGCGTTTCGGCCGGCGACTACAGCGTCGCCTCACGCAGTTCCGTATCGTTTGCGCAAATGCTCCGTGAAATACATGGCGTTGAGTTTTTCGCCGGTGGCGCGTTCGAGCAGGTCCGGCGTCGACCATCGCGACCCCTGCGACCAGATTTTCTCGCGACGCCAGCCGTTGATGGCCGCGAAATTCCCTTTCGCCAGGTCGTCGTCGGCTGAAGGATGTTCGCGCACCAGCGCGGCCCATTGCTGCGCCGCCATCATCGCGCCCAACGTGTAGGAGGGGAAATAGCCGAAGGCGGCACCCGGCCAGTGCACGTCCTGCATCGGCCCATCGGCCGGATTGTCGATGGTGGAGAGGCCGAGATAGTCGCGCATCTTGGCATCCCAGGCTTCGGGCAGATCAGCCACCTCCAGGCGGCCGGAGACAAGCTCCTGCTCCAGTTCGTAACGCAGGATGACATGCAGCGGATAGGTCACTTCGTCTGCGTCGACACGGATCAGGCCACGCTCGACACGATGCACATGTGGCAGGATATCGTCGAGCGACCAGGCTTCGCCGAGATGCTTTTCCACCACCGGCAGCGCCCAGCGCCAGAAGGCGGGATTGCGGCCGATCTGCTTTTCGACGAACAGGCTCTGGCTTTCATGCACGGCCATGCCGCGGGCCTTGCCGAGCGGCCAGTGCGACCATGCCTTGGGCAGGTTCTGTTCATAGAGCGCATGCCCGGTCTCGTGCAGCACGCCCATCAGCGCCGACAGGAAATCCGATGTCTTGTAGCGGGTGGTGATGCGCACGTCGCTGGGCACGCCGCCGCAGAACGGATGGTGCGACACCGACAGCGAGCCGTGGGTCAGGTCGAAGCCGACCGCGGCCATCATGGCAAGGCCGAGTTCGCGCTGCCGGTCGATCGCATAGGTGCCCGAAAGCGGCTTCAGCGGATGCTTGCGCAGCCGCGCTTCCTGGATCGCCAGCGCCTCAGGCACGAAGCCTTTGAGGAAGGCCTTCAGGTCGGCGAAGACAGGAGTGATGTCAGCCGTGCGGTTGCCAGGGTCGAATTGCTCCATCAGCGCGTCATAGGGGGCAAGGCCTAGCACGTCGGAGCGCAGGGCCGCCTCTTCGCGCACCAGCGCCACCACGCCCTCGAGCGCCGGCTGGAAGCCAGCCCAGTCGTTCTTGGCGCGTAGGTCGCGCCATAGCTGCTCGCAACGCATGCGCGCCGTCGTCTGGCGTTCGACGAACTCGACCGGCAGGCAGGTCAGGTTGGTGTACTGCCGCCGCAGCTCGGCGAGAGCCGCCCGCTGCTCATCGTCCAATGCCTCGCCTTCAGCGGCGGCGATCCAGTCCGATATTTCCGGTGCGGTCGCCCTGGTGTGATACATGCCGGCAAGGGCCGCCATCGCCTCGGCGCGCTTCTCGCCGCCACCGACGGCCATGTGGGTCGCTTCATCGGCGCCGAGGATGGCCAGCGCATGTTCAAGCGCTTCGAGCTTGTGGCCGAGGTCGTCGAGTTTGTGAAAGGACATGGCGGCTTCCGTGATTGAGGACGGCGCGAAAAGACACCAACGCAAAAGCATTGGCAACCCTCGGATACCATCCGGCGGATGCAGCTTGCGCAGGCGAGGTCGAGCATGAAATGCTGCCGGCGACGCATGAAGGGGAGCGGAATGATCGGCAACATCCTGGTCGGGCTGGTGGCATTGATCCATGCCTACATCGTCTATCTCGAGATGGTGCTTTGGGACACGCCGCGCGGGCACAAGACATTCCGCCTGACGCCGGAATTCGCCAGCGCCTCCAAAGTGCTCGCCGCCAATCAGGGCCTCTACAACGGCTTCCTCGCCGCCGGCCTGATCTGGGGGCTTTACCTCGGCTCCGCCGGTTTCCAGGTCAAGGTCTTCTTCCTGGCTTGCGTGGCCGTTGCCGGTCTCTATGGCGCGGCGACGGTCGGCCGCAAGATCCTGTTCATCCAGACCGTTCCGGCGGTGGTCGCCCTGATCGCGGTCTGGCTCGGTTGGTAGATGGGCTGGCGAGGAAAAAGGACGCCCGCGGGATTGGGGTCCCGAAGACGCCAGTTGGTCCCTTCCTCTGGGACGCTTCCAGGCAGATGGCCTCAGCCGTTCGGATAGTTTCCGCCGTCGGAGCCGTCGCCCATCAGGAAACCGGTGCCGGTATCGACCCTCAGTCGCTGGTCGACATTGTCGAGCCGGCGCAGCAGGTCATGGTATTGCGCGGCCGGTATCCTGCCGTGATCCGACGCGGCTATCTTCTCGGCGGCCTGACCGATGCGGGCCGTTCGCATTTCCAGGCGCTCCGCGACGGCCGGGGTGATGTTTTTGGCCTGCCTTGCGTCGGCGATGCCCTGGTGGACACCTTGAACCTGCTGAACGAGCGCCTCGACACGCGGGCCCGTCATGTCGGTCGGGTCGGTCGCGTCGAGAGCGCCCTTGTGATGGCCAGCGGCATAGGCGCCGGCAAGCGGGGCGGCGATCAGAATTGCGGCAAGGATTGCAGTCTTGAGAGATGCTGAAGAGCGCATGACGGCGCCTCCTTTTGCTGGGAAGGGAGCGGTCTTGCCGCTCCGCGTTCCGAACGTGGGCCGTCCGGTTCCGTCGCGTCGCGATGGGAGAGGCATCGCCGGCGGTTCCCGGCCCTGTGCGGCAAGCTAGGAGTGCTTTGGCGCGAAGTGTAATTAAAAAAAGATAATCTTTTCAGGCCTTGCCGGCCGATCACTGCGCCCTAGAGTTGAGCTGGCGAACAATTTCGCGTGAGTTCGCGTGATGATGGATCAACGTTCGGTGAGCTTCAGTTCAATGCGGCGGTTCTTGTTGCGCGCTTCGTCGGTGTCCGCGGGATCGAGCGGCTGGAACTCGCCGAAGCCGGCGGCGACCAGCCGGTTGGCTGGCACGCCGTTCTCGATCAGGAACTTGACCACCGAGGTCGAGCGTGCCGTCGACAGTTCCCAATTGTCGCGGTAACGGCCATTGCCGGACAGCGGCTTGTTGTCGGTGTGGCCGTCGACGCGCAGCACCCAGTTGATCTCCGGCGGGATCTCCTTCTGCAATTCGATGATGGCGTCGGCGAGTTTCTTCATCTCGACCTTGCCGGCATCGTTGATCACTTCGGAGCCGGTCGGGAACAGCACTTCCGACTGGAACACGAAGCGGTCGCCGACGATGCGGATGTTCTCGCGATCGGCGAGGATTTCGCGCAGGCGCCCGAAGAAATCGGAGCGGTAGCGGTTCAATTCCTGCACGCGCTGCGCCAGCGCCACGTTCAGGCGACGGCCGAGATCGGCGATCTTGGTGTTGGAATCGCGGTCGCGCGTTTCGGAGACGTTGAGGGCATCCTCGAGCGCGCCGATCTGCTTGCGCAAGGCCGCGATCTGCTGGTTGAGGATCTCGACCTGGCTCAGCGCCTGCTGGCTGATCTGGCGCTGGCTGTCCAGTTCGCCGCCCAGCTCGGCGGCACGCTGGTTGGCGGCGTCGCCGGCGCCGGCACCTTGTGCCAGCAACTGTTCGAGCCGGCTCTTTTCCGCCTGAGCCGCCGACAGCGACGCCTGCAGATTGGCGAGCGAATCCTCCTTGTCCTGCGCCGTCGAGCGCTCCAGCGCCAGAAGCTGGGTCAGTTCGTTGATCTGCGAATTGAGGCGCGACAGCGCCGTGTCCTTGCCGGAGATTTCGCGGCCGAGCAGGAACTGCGCCAGCACGAAGACGGTGAGCAGGAACATGATGGCGAGCAACAGGGTCGACAGCGCGTCGACGAAGCCAGGCCAATAATCGATGCGGCGATCGGTACGCCGGCCCCTGGCAAGCGCCATGCTAGTGCACCCCGGGCTTCTTCAGCGCGTCGGCGATCTTTTCCAGCGTGTTGCGCATCGCCTTCTGCTCGTCGGACTGGGCCTCGACCCAATCGCGCATGATCTGCTGCTCGGAACGCATGTTCTTGACCAGGCCGGAAATGCCGTCGGCGAGATTGGCCATGGCGGTGGCGACGCGCGGGTTGGAGCCGCCGCCATTCTCCTGCATGCTGCGCAGCCGCTCCGACAACAGGCGGATTTCGTCGGAGGGTTCGGTCCTGGCCGCGTCGGAGACGACGATGTCGGACGACAGGTCGGTGACCGAGGACAGCCAGTTTTCGAGTTCGGTGTAGAAGCGCGTCTGGGCGCGGCCGGCCTGCAGGTCGAGGAAGCCGAGCACGAGCGAGCCGGAGAGGCCGAACAGCGAGGACGAGAAGGCGGTGCCCATGCCGGCCAGCGGCGCCGACAGGCCCTGCTTCAGCGAATCGAGCACCGCCGCGGCATCGCCGGTGCCGGGATCGAGAGACTCGATGGTCTCGCGGATCGAGCCGATCGTATTCAACAGGCCCCAGAAAGTGCCGAGCAGGCCGAGAAACACCAGCAGGCCGACCAGGTAGCGCGAGGTGTCGCGGCTTTCGTCAAGGCGCGTGGCGATGGAATCCAGCATTGTGCGCATCGATGAGGTCGAAAAGGCCATCGACGACGAGCGGCCGATCATCGCCTTCATCGGCGCCAGCAGCACCGGTTCCGTCGTCTCCGAGCCGGCGCGGAAGGAGTTGACCCAGCGCACCTCGCGAAACAGCCGGCCGACCTGCGTGAAGGCCAGCAGGATACCGACGACGAGCACGCCGACGATGAGGCCATTGAGGCCGGGATTGGTGACGAAAGCGGTGGTGACCTGGCGGGTCAAGATGGCGGCGATGAAGGCGACGATGGCCAGGAAGATGACCATGGTGAGCAGGAAGACCTGCGGACTCGACAATTTGTGTGGATCGTAGACCAGTACGTCGGAGCGCCTGCCCATGCCGAAGGATCTGAGAAAAGCCATCCGTGCCCCGTTTCCGATGCCGCTGCCGCCGATCACGTAGGTGGCGACTCTAAACGGAATTGTGACCAAATTGAATGGTGCTTGGCAATATTGCCACAGGTAGCCTTAGGAGCCGGCGCCTCAAAGGCGGTTGATGACCAGGCAGTCGACCATGGCCGCCAGGTGCAGACCGGCGCCGGTGACGACGAAGCCGTGCCACAGGGCGTTGTGGAAGCGCAGCGCCTTCCAGGCGAAGAAAATCACGCCGCAGGAATAGACGACGCCGCCGGCGACGATGAGCATGATCGACGTGGTCGGCAGCGTCTCGACGAGCGGTTTGACAAGGATGACGCCGCTCCAGCCGATGGCAAGGTAGAAGACGATCGCCAGCCTGTCGAAGCGGCCGGGGAAAAACACCTTGATGGCAATGCCCGTTGCCGCCGCGGCCCAGACCAGAACGATCATCCAGCGCGCCAGCGGCGAGTTTCCCAACTGGGCGAGAAAGGGTGTGTAGGTGGCGGCGATCAACAGATAGATCGCGGCATGATCGAAACGCCGCAAGATCCACTTCGCGGGCGAGGTCACCGGCCACAGATTGTAGGTCAACGATACCGACAGAACAGTGAGCAGCGAGACGACATAGAAGACGGCGGCGATGTATTCGCCGGGCCCGACCCGGAAGGCGGCGAGCGCCAGCAGCGCCGAGCCGGCCGTGATCGCCAGCACGATGCCCACCGCATGGACGATCCCGTCGGCGATCATCTCGGCGCGCGAATAATGCCAGCGTCCGATGAACGGAATCTCGATCTGTGACGGCGTGTTGATCATCTATCGTCCTAGCGTCACCCTTTATCTGGGCAACCGCCGGACAGTATTTCAAGCTTTGTTTGCGGTTTTGCGACTGCGGCCGTTCAGCGCGGCGGGAGCGGCTTTTTCACCGTCTTCAGCAATGCGCGCTGGATGATCTCATTGCCGGCGACGACCGTGCCGGTGTCGAGCATATCCTGTCCGCCATCGATGTCGGAGGCGAAGCCGCCCGCTTCGCGGATCAAGAGCAGGCCGGCGGCGATGTCCCAGGCCGACAGGCCCACTTCCCAGAACCCGTCCATGCGCCCGGCGGCGACATAGGCCAGATCGAGCGAGGCGGAGCCCATGCGGCGGACGCCGGAGACCTCGGCCATGACGTTGCGCAGCTCGACCAGGAAATTGCCGTGGTGGCCGCGGCCGAGATGCGGCACGCCGCAGCCGATCACCGTGTCGACAAGCTTCGTGCGGCCGGCGACGCGCAGGCGGCGATCATTCATGAAGGCGCCGCCGCCGCGCTCGGTGGTGTAGAGCTCGTCCATGGCAGGATTGTAGATGACGCCGGCAACGATCTGGCCCTGGCGCTCGAGCGCGATGGAGACTGCGAAAAGCGGAATGCCGTGGAGGAAATTGGTGGTGCCGTCGAGCGGATCGACGATCCAGCGGTGCTGGCTGTCATCGCCGGCGACCGCGCCGCGTTCTTCCATCAGAAAGCCGTAGCCAGGGCGTGCCTTCGACAATTCGGCAAAGACGATGTCCTCGGCCTTGCGGTCGGCCTGGCTGACATAGTCGCCGGGCCCCTTCATCGAGACCTGCAGGTTCTGGACCTCGCCGAAGTCGCGCGACAGCGAGCGGCCGGCCTTCATTGCGGCCTGGACCATGACGTTGAGGAGGGCTGAGCGTGCCATAGTGCTTCTTCCTGGTGCGGCGCTTTAAACTCTGTCTCGATGCATGCCGGTGACCCAAATCCGGGGCCACTTCTGGGCGGCACGCATCAGTCGGCGCGGCGCACGTAAGTGATTTCGTTGGTGTCGACGATGATGCGTTCGCCGGCGCCGATGAAGGGCGGCACCAGCACGCGAATGCCGTTTTCCAGCACCGCCGGCTTGTAGGAGGACGCTGCGGTCTGGCCCTTCACCACGGGATCCGCCTCGGTGATGGTCAGCGTCACATAGTCGGGCAGCGAAATGCCGATCGGCCGTTCCTCGTAGAGCTGAACCGTCACCATCATGCCGTCCTGCAGGAACGCGGCGCGGTCGCCGACGAAATCCTTGTTCAGTTCGAGCTGCTCGTAGCTTTGGGTGTCCATGAACACCAGCGCGTCTTCCTGCTCGTAGAGAAAGGAAAAATCCTTCAGGTCGAGCCGGATCTGCTCGACCGTCTCGGCCGAACGGAAGCGCTCGTTGAGCTTGGTGCCGTTGATGAGGTTCTTCAGTTCGACCTGGTTGTATGCGCCGCCCTTGCCGGGCTTGACGGTGTTGGTCCTGACCGCCACCCAGAGGCCGCCATCGTGTTCGATGACATAGCCGGGACGGATTTCGTTGCCATTGATCTTGGCCATGATGATGGGATCCGGGATGCTGCCAACGGCCAGGCCGTTGGTATGGGATGTTCGCCGTGACAAGCGATTTAAGGCTCCAAGACCACAAATCGCCCGGAGAGGCAAGGGAGGGCGGATCGGCTCCGGCCGGCAAGCCGGCGTCAGGTCTCGACCTCCAGGACATCGCCGACGGTCTTTTCAATGGCCTGCGCGGCCTTTGCCAGGCGGTTGAGGTGCGGAGAGCGCAGGGCCACCACCTGCAATGAAAGATCGAGATCTCCGGTATCGACAAGCGCGAGGTCGTCGGGAAGTCCGCGCGCGGCAAGCCGCGACGGCATGAGGCCGAGGCCGTGTCCCCGACGTACCCATTCCATCTGCATCGCCGGGTCCTGAATTTCCGCCGCTATAACGAGCCGATGCCGTTCGCCGCCCAGAATGGCCAGGAGCCTCTGACGCGCGTCGCAAGGCTCGGGACTAAGCACCCAGGGCCTGGAAGCCCAGGCGGCGTCCGTGAGACGGGGTTTGGTGGTGCCAGCCGGCGCTATGATGGCGAGGCGTTCCGTGCCAAGCGCGTCCGGGCCTTCATGATCGGCGGATCGCAGAACGATCGCCATGTCGAGTTGGCCGCGTTCGAACTGCTCGATCAGCTCCGCGCTCCAGCCGGTCTTGAGCCGCAAGGATATTTTTGGAAACGCCCCAGCCGCGCTGGCTATAGCGCCCGCAACGCCCGCGTCGGACAGGCCATGTGCCAGGCCGACACGCAGCACGCCTTGCGGCTCGGTGTCGGCGGCGAAGGCTTTCAGAGCCTCGACCGAAGCCAGTATGTCTTTCGCGCGCTCCAAGACCTCCAGTCCCGCCGTGGTCAGGCGCGGCGGCTTCTGCCGGCGATCGAGAAGCGTCGTCCCGAGCATATCCTCCAGTCGCTGCATCTGACGCGTGACGGCAGGCTGCGTCAGAGGCAGGCGGCGGGCCACGCTCTGGATCGAGCCCTCCTCGGCGAACAGGACGAGCGTGCGTAATTCCTCCAGCATTTCCAACAGTGCTCCAAATGCATAATTATCCTGATTATTATGAATTTGAAATCATGACCAAGGCAAGCGATTTTCCTTTCCAGGTCCTCCAGACGGAAAGGAAAGACAATGAAGGCCATCGAATTGCAGCACCCGGGCGGCATCGACAACCTCAGACTGGTCGAGCGGCCAATGCCGGAACCCGGGCGCCAGGAGATGATCATCAGGGTCAGGGCAACCGCGCTCAACTACCGCGACGTGGAAATCGCCCGTGGCATTTACCACACTGCCTTTGCGCTGCCGTTGGTGCCGCTTTCGGATGGCGTCGGCGAAGTGGTTGCGGTTGGCGCCGAAGTGACCCGCTTCAAGGTCGGCGATCGTGTCTGCGCCACATTCTGGCAGCGTTGGGTCGGCGGCAGTTTCGCCATGGCTGAGCCCTCCTATCAACGGGGCGGCCCGATCGACGGGTTGCTCAGCGAGTTCGCCAGGCTGGATGAACAGGCGGCCGTCCTTGCGCCGGAGCACCTGAGCGATGTCGAAGCCGCGACGCTGCCTTGCGCCGCCGTGACGGCCTGGCATGCGCTGTTCACCGAAGGCCGGTTGAAGCCCGGCGAGACGGTGTTGAGCCTGGGCACAGGCAGCGTCTCGCTGTTTGCAGTGCAGTTTGCGGCTGCCGCCGGGGCACACGTCATCGTCACGTCGAGCAGCGACGACAAGCTCACACGCGCAAAGGCGCTTGGCGCCCATGACGGCATCAACTATCGCAGCGACCCGGATTGGGCGTCGGCCGTGCTGGCGCTCACCGGTGGGCGTGGCGCCGATCACATCATCGAAGTCGGCGGCCCGCAAAGCTTCGCCCAGTCGCTGAGGGCTTCGGCGCGCGGTGCCCAGATCAATGTGATCGGCTATCTCGGTGGCAGCGAGGGTGCAATCAATCCGCTCGACATCTTTCGCCGCCAGGTCCGGGCACGCGGAATTCCGGTCGGTTCACGCGAATCCTTCGAGGCGATGAACCGGGCCCTCGCCGTCAACCGGTTGAGGCCGGTGATCGACAAGGTCTTGCCGTGGCGGGAGGCAGCCGGCGCCTTCCGCCATCTCGAACGCGGCTCGCCCTTCGGCAAAGTCGTCCTGGATCACATGCAATGAGCGCGCGCTGTCCTCAGGGCAGGCGGTTCGCCTTCTGCAGGGCCTGCTTGGTCTGGTCGTCGCTCAGCCCTTGCAGGAAATCGTCCATCTCCTGATCGATGAGGCCGGCGCGGCGGGCAACGATATACCAGGCGCCGGCGAGCACCAGGTCCGGATCGGTGCCGATGCCTTGCATATAGAGTTTTGCCAGGCGGTTCTGGGCCGCGACATTGCCGCCTTCGGCGGCCTGTTTCGTCCAGCCGAAAGCCGATTTCAGGTCGCGCGCGCCGCCGCGGCCCTCGATCATCCAGGCGGCGAGATCGATCTGCGCGGTGTCGTAGTTCTGACGGGCGGCCTGCGCCAGCAGCCGCCGTGCCTGTGCATCGTCGCGCGGCTTGCCGCCGACGCCGTTGGCATAGATCTGCGACATGGCGTATTGCGCGTCGGCGAGACCGGTCGCGGCAGCGCGCTCATAGTAGGAAACCGCCTTGGCCAGGCCGGCGTCGCCGGGATCCTGCTGGACCAGCATCTGCGCGAAATTGAATTGCGCCAGCTGGTTGCCGGCTTCGGCGGCGGCCTGCATTAGGGCATAGGCTCCCTTCGCGTCCTTCTTGACGTAACGGCCGTCGAGCAGCATCAGCGCATATTGGAACTGCGATTCCGGCACGCCCTGCTCGGCGGCAAGCGCGTACCATTTGGCGGCCTCGGCGGAGTTCAACGGCACACCCAACCCACGCGACAGGATCTCGGCCACCAGCGTCTGCGCCGCCGGGTCGCCGTTCTGGGCACGGACCAGGGCCAGATTATAGGCGGTCTTGTAAAGCCCGCGCTGGAACGCGCCATAGGCGGCGTCCGCCGGCTTGGCGCCGAAGCGGTCGGGATTGACGCTGTCGACCGAGGGCAGCGGTGCGGGCTCCGCCGTGGTGGCTGGCTGCGGCAGCTGGTTTTCGATCGGCTTGTCGGTGTGCATGCCGGTTTCAGGCTTGCGCTGCGGCAAGGGTATGGTTTCGGCGGCGGCGGCCTGGATCATCACCGCCGCAAGCAGGGCCTGAAGGGAAAGCCTTGCCAGGGACACGTCAATCCTCGAAGCGCGGCGCTGTGTCGTCGAGCAGGGCATTGGCCCGGGCGATCGCCACCTTCGGATCGACGCCGTCGGCGAACACGGCGCTCGACAGCGCGACGAATTCGGCGCCGGTGGCGGCCACCGTTTCGACGGAGGCAAGATCGGAACCGGCCTCGACGATGCAAGGAATCTGGATCATCTGCGCCCACCATTGCCCCAATGACAGGTTGCGCGGATGCGGCTCAGGCTTGTTGTCGTAGCCGAAGCGGCCGAAGAAAATGTAATCGGGCCTGGCTTCGCCGAGCTCCAGCGCGTCGTCGCGGGTCTTGGCACCGCCGGTGCCGACCATCATTTTCGCCTGGAAATGCTCGATCGTCTCGGCGAGTTCGGCCTTGGAGACCTCGACATGGATGCCGTCGGCCTGGACCCGGCCGGCGATGCGGGTGTCGCCAGCAATGATGACCGCCACGCCCGCGGCCTGCGCGGCCGGCACGACCTGTTCGGCAAAGGCCTGGAAGGAGGCCTCGTCCATGCCGTTCTCGGGCAGGATCAGCGAGGCGATGTCGCCGCCGTCGAACGCGGCCGCGATGCGGGCGGCCGGCACGCCGGGTGGCGCGATCAGTACGATGCGGCAGCGGTTGGGAGGCGTGGCGTCATTCATGGTTCTTCGATCCCGGGTTTCGCCTATGCCGGGCGAAGATGGTTGGATTGCGGCATAGAGCAAACTGCCCGCTTTGAACAGGCGGACAGCCAGGATCGGATTTTTTGACCGCCGGGTAGCCGGCGTGCCGCCTTACTTGATCGGCTGCGGGCTCGCGGCGGACGGTCTCGATTTCCACAATGTCCAGCCGAGGTTCATGCCGGCGGCTGCGATCAGGATGGCGGCGGCGCCGACGACCTGGCTAAGATGCAGCCGATGGCCGAAAGCGATGACATCGACCAGGATGGCAACGACCGGATAGATGAAGGACAGCGACCCCTGCAGATGCGTCGGCAGCTTCTGGATGGCGCCGTACATCAGGATGTACATCAGGCCGGTGTGGACGATGCCGAGCGTTGCCAGCATGGCCCAGCTCCATGGGTCGGCGGGAAGATGCGAGAGATTGGCGAAGGGCGCCAGCATGACGACGCCGACGCAGACCTGGATGAGCGCGATGAGATGCGGCGGCGTGCCCTTGAGCTTCTTGGTGACGATGGCCGCGACAGCCCAGAAAAAGGCGGCGGCCAGGGCCATCAGGATGCCGGCGAAATAGTTCGTGCCGACATCGCCGGCGTCTGGGGCGGCCCCGACGATCAGCACCATGCCGGCGAAGGCGATTGCCAGCCAGGTCAGCTTGGTCAATGTCAGCCGCTCGGCGAAGAACAGCGCGCCGAAGCCGACCAGCATGAAGGGTTGCGTGTTGTAGACCGCGGTGGCGATCGAGATGGAGGCGCGTGAGAATGCGCTAAACAGGAGCAGCCAGTTGATGACGATCGCCGCGCCCCCAAGTGCTGCGAGGCAGACGATGCGCAACGACAGCCTGTTGCGCAACAATCCAAGCGAAGCGCAGATGATGAGCAGCGTCAGCGCGCCGAACGCGCAGCGCCAGAACACTACATCCATGATCGGCTGGCCGGACATGATGACGAACCATCCGATCGTTCCCAGGATCGCCATTGCGGCCGACATTTCGACCGTGCCACGTACAGTATCGTTCATGATAAGCCTCTGAACCCGTTGAGCCAGCATAATCTCATGCGACGCCGAGGCTTTCCATCTCCTCAGGAAGGCTATATGAGGAGGTGGCCTAATTATATTAGGCAGCCGCTCGAATCTGCGAGAAAAAGAAATGCTGGACGATCTCGACCGAAATCTCCTCGAAATCCTGGTCAGGGATGCGCGGACCTCGCTGAAGGATCTGGCGGCCCAGGTCGGGCTTTCGTCGCCGAGCGTTTCGGAGCGGCTGCGGCGGCTCGAGGAACGCGGCGTCATCCGGGCGTTCACCGTCGAGATCGATCCGCTGGCGCTCGGCTATACGCTGCAGGCGATCGTGCGGATCAAACCTTTGCCGGGCAAGCTGCACATCGTCCAGAAACTGATCGAGGAGATTGAAGAGTTTGGCGAATGCGACAAGGTGACGGGAGATGACTGTTTCGTCGCCCGGCTGTTCGTGCGCTCGATCGGCGACCTCGACGGCATTCTCGACCGGATCGCCGACAAGGCCGAGACCAGCACCGCCATCATCAAGGCACAGCCGATCCGGCGGCGGCCGCCGCCACTGGGGTTGCCGTTGGGCTCATAAGCTTGACATCCCGAGGCCATGGTGGAAAGGCGCGGCCAGTCCACCAAATGTCAGTCTTCCGCCAGATGGCTGTCTGAAGAGCGAGAAAAACATGGCGCAGAACATCTACGATCAACCGGAATTCTTCGCGGGCTACAGCCAGCTCGGCCGCTCGGTCGAGGGCCTGGACGGCGCCGCCGAGTGGCCGGCGCTGCGCGCGATGCTGCCTGATGTCACGGGCCTGAGGATCGTCGACCTCGGCTGCGGCTTTGGCTGGTTTTGCCGCTGGGCGCACGGGCAAGGGGCGAGCAATGTCCTTGGGCTCGACCTGTCGGAGAAGATGCTTGCCCGGGCCAGAGCTGCCGGCCCGGACACGGGCATCACCTATGAAAGAGCCGACCTCGACCAGCTCAGCCTGCCGCGGGCCAGCTTCGACCTCGCCTACAGTTCGCTCGCCTTGCACTATGTCGCGGATGTCGAGCGCCTGTTCGGAACCGTGCATCAGGCCCTGTCGCCAGGCGGCCATTTTGTCTTCTCGACGGAGCATCCGATCTACATGGCGCCGACCAATCCCGGTTGGTCGATCGATGGCGAGGGGAAAAAGACCTGGCCTGTCGACCGGTATCTGGTGGAAGGGCCGCGCACGACCGACTGGTTGGCCAAGGGCGTGGTAAAACATCACCGCACCATCGGCACCACGCTCAACACGCTGATCGGGACGGGTTTCACGATCGAGCATGTCGAGGAATTCCGTCCGACGGACGCGCAGATCGCGGCCATGCCGGGTCTTGCGGAAGAACTCGAGCGGCCGATGTTCCTGCTGGTTTCGGCGCGCCGATAGCTATTCGAAGCCCGCCGGCAAGGCTCGTCGCGGCCAGCCCATATTTGCGGTCGCCGGGCACGCGATTCTGGGCTATTCAGGCGTTGATCCGCTTTCCCTCCAGACCAGTCCCTCCCCATGTCAGGCCTGCTTCTCGATCCGTGGTTCTACGCGGCCGCCGTCCCGGCGGTCATCCTGGTCGGCCTGTCCAAGGGCGGCTTTGGCGGCGCCGTCGGTTTCGTCGGCGTGCCGCTGATGGCGCTGACCATGCCGCCGGTGCAGGCGGCCGCCATCCTGCTGCCGATCCTGTGCCTGATGGACATCGTCTCGGTGTGGACGTGGTGGGGCGTATACGATCGCAAGATGCTGGTCGATATGATGCCGGGCGCCGTCATCGGCATCGGGCTTGGCTGGCTGACGGCGGCACTCGTCACCGAGGAAGCGGTGCGGCTGATCGTCGGCGCCGTCGCCATCGTCTTCGTGCTGCGCTGGCTTTACCTGCAGTTTCGTCACGGCTCCGACCATGCCGCCGCGCCCAATCGCGTGGCGGCGGCCATATGGGGCACGGTTGCCGGGTTTACCAGCTTCGTTGCCCATGTCGGCGGACCGCCCTTCCAGGTCTATGCCTTGCCGATCAGGCTCGACCCCAAGGTGCTGTCGGGCACGGCGGCGATCTTCTTTGCCGCCACCAATGCGCTGAAGCTCATCCCCTATTTCGCGCTCGGCCAGTTCGATACCGCCAATCTGACGGCATCGGCGGTGCTGATGCCGCTGGCGCCGCTGTCGACCATCGCCGGCGCGTGGCTGGTGCGGCGCATGCGGCCGGAGATTTTTTATCCCTTCACCTATGCGACCGTGGCGGTCGTGGCCGTGAAGCTTCTGTGGGACGGGATCGCCGGCATCATGTAGCGCTCCAGCCCGCGTCAGGCGGCGCTGGGCACCATGCGTCTTGGCCGGCTGAGCGCCATGGCGGCGCCGGCGGCAAGAACCATCACCATGCCCGCGAGAATGACGACGTCGTGCAGGGTCGGCTTCAGCACCATGTCGGTGATGATGACGAGCATGACCGCATAGTCGAAGCGCGCCGCCCGCAGGATGCGCTGGCCATAGGCCAGGGCCGCGGGCGTCACGCCGTCCCTGGCGATCATCGCGCCCATGCGGTCGGCAGTCGGCTTGAAAACGAACATTCCGATGCAGAAGGTCGTGGCGTAGCCGGCAAGGCCGATCAGGACCCAGAGATCGGAGAAGCCGACCCAGAACGAGCACATGATCAATCCGAAGGCCAATGTCAGCATCGACATCGGCGCGAAGAAGCGGTTGCCCAGCTCGCCGGTGGCGCGCATCGCCTGCAGCGTTCCCTGGATGTTGCCGGCTCGATCCGCCAGCGTCGCCAGCACCATCAGCGTGAAGCCGCCGCCGACCCAAAGCGTTGCCGAAAGGATGTGCAGCAATTTGACGATGGAATACCAATCCATGGCTTTCTCCCCGATGCCCAATGGTTGCTGGCGAGGGCGGGCCATTGCCCGTCCGCTTCGCCGCCGCCGCGTTTAGCGCCGCGGTTGTTTCGGGACGATGTCGTGGAAAAACCGGCTGTGTTTCAGGCCGCCGGCTAACGAAAGGCGTCGCTAATATGATGAAGGCGCCGCCCGGCTTTCTGCTATTGTCGGCATTGTCGGGGGGGCGTGACATCGTCCGGAAACAATGCCGATGCTAGTGCCGACGGCGGAGGTCCGGCGGCGGCAGCGCTTGCCTGACGATCAACTCATTCCCAACTTGGGAAAAGGCAATTCGGGGGACTAATATATGCAAGGGGTAGCACGGAATTTCTTCACGCTGGCGATCATCTACGCGCTGTGCGGAATGGCACTCGGCATCCACATGGCGATCAGCGAGGATCATGGCCAGATGCCGACCCACGCCCACACGATGGTGGCTGGCTGGCTCATGTCGGCCGTCTTCGCGTTCTTTTACCACCTGTTTCCGGCTGCCGGGCAAAAGACGCTGGCCCTCGTCCATTTCTGGCTGACGGCAATCAGCGGCATCGGGCTCATGATCGGCCTTTATATACTGCTTGCCGGAAATCCGGGGATCGAGCCGTTGCTGGGGATATCTTCGATCGGCTTCTACGCAGGCATGCTGCTGTTCGCCTTCATCGCCCTGCCGGTGGTGTGGAAAAAGGCCTGAGTGAGGCCGAAACCTTGCCTGTGCGGCTGTGCTGTTACGGCACAGGAGTAGTGTGTAGGGTCAAAAAATATCAGGGATGTTAAGGGTCCATTAAGCTTTACAGGCGTTTACTATGTGCATCCAGTGATCTGGATTCTTACCAAGTGGTTGGAGCCACTTTGTTTGACGCCTCCCTGTTAAACTCCTGAGAGCCGCCTTATCCGCGGCTCTTTTTTTGTCCGCATTCCGGTGGCATCCCGCGACGCCGGTCGCTGTTAACCTTCTGTTAAACATGTGCTTGCCTTCACCCCGGACGAAGCGCATTTTCAAGCTTCAGTTTTATAGGGTCACGGGTGTATCGGCAGAGAGCCGAATCGGCCGGTTGCAAGTGCAGGGGCGTTATCAATGAACGAGCCGTCGAAAGGCGTTGTGAAAACCGTCAAGCTGGCGGAACGCCGGGTGTTTTCGCACTCCTTCAAACCGCTTTACCAGGAAGGCATGGGCCTGGTCGAACAGGCGGCGGAGTATCTCGACGGCAAGGGCCGGGCCGAGGCCAAGAAACTGTCGCGGCTGGCAGCCACGCTCTACGCGGCCGAGTCGATGCGGCTGACCACCAGGCTGATGCAGGTTGCCTCGTGGCTGCTTTTGCAGCGCGCGGCGAATTCCGGCGAGATGACCCGCGACCAGGTCGCTTCGGAAAAGTCCAAAGTGCGCCTCGACACCGCTTCCGCCCATGACGAGGCGGCCGGCTGGGCCGAACTGCCGAGCGATTTTCTCGACCTCGTCAACCGGTCGCTGCGCCTTCAGGCATTGGTGCGCCGCATGGACGAAGAGATCTACGGCGCCGGCGGGATGGTCGACATGCAGCCCGTGGCTCGCCGGCCCAATCCGGTCTCCGACCAGATCAGCCTGCTCAACACCGCCTTCGCCCGCAACTGAGAAACTTCGAAGCCTTCCCCAGTTGGCGGGGTGGGCGTTTCCGGTTTGTTCACTTTTCGCTGGCATCGCTGTCCGCCGGAGGTACACTCACGGCATGGGGGACGCGATTCGCATCATCGGTATCGATCCGGGGCTCAGGCGCACCGGCTGGGGCATCGTCGAGAGCCTCGGCAATTCCTTGCGCTTCGTCGCTTCGGGCACCGTGCGCTCCGAGGACAAGGCGGCGCTGGCGACGCGGCTCTGCCAACTGCATGACGGGCTCGCCGAAATCCTGCATCAGGCCATGCCGCATGAGGCCGCGGTCGAACAGACCTTCGTCAACAAGGATGCCGTTGCGACGCTGAAGCTCGGGCAGGCACGCGGCATCGCCATGCTGGTGCCGGCGCGCGCCGGCCTCGTTGTCGCCGAATATGCGCCAAACGCGGTGAAGAAGGCGGTGATCGGCGTCGGCCACGGCGACAAGAAGCAGATCCACATGATGGTGAAGGTGTTATTGCCGAAGGCCGTCTTCGACACCGAACACGCCGCTGACGCGCTGGCCATTGCGATTTGCCACGCGCATCACCGGCAAAGTGCCGCCTATAGGCTGGCGCTCGCCGGTTAGTGATGTTCTTGACTTGTTCACGGCTATGGGGTAGGTAATACCTTTGAGGTATTACCATGCGCGTCACCGTCAAGGGGCAGGTCACGATCCCCAAACCTATAAGGGACCATCTGGGCATAGGCCCAGGCTCCGAGGTGGAGTTCGTGGCCACCAATGGGGACGTTCGGCTGGTTGCCGTCGACGGGGACCTCTCCGAGGAGGAGAAATTGCGCAGGTTCAGCGATGTTCTCGACCAAATGGAGGGGACATTGGATCTGGGAGGCATGACCAGCGACCAGTACATGGAGTGGTTGAGAGGCCCACGTGAAGATCTCGACGTTGATTGACACGAATGTCCTGATCGATGTTTGGGGGCCAACTGGGCCTCTGAAAAAATGGTCAGCGTCTAAAATCACCTTGTGCCGAGGCGACGGCGCATTGGTCGTCAATGCCATCGTCTGGTCCGAGTTGGCGCCGCTGATCGCGACGGAGACGGCGCTTCGAAAAGCAGTCGACATGCTCGAGATGGATCGCGAACTTGTACCTTGGGACGCGGCATTCCTTGCGGGCGTCACGCATTCCCGCTATCGCCGGGCCGGCGGTGTTCGGGAGCGCACTCTGCCTGATTTCTTTATTGGCGCTCATGCGACCGTTGCCGGACATCGTCTTTTGACCCGAGACGCAGCACGGTATCGCAGTTACTTCCCCGATCTCGATATCATCTCTCCGGAAACGCACCCATGAGGGCCTATCTTCCATGAAAGATCTGGCATGATCGGCAAGCTCAAGGGCACGCTCGATGAGATCGACGAAGACCATTGTCTCGTCGATATCCATGGCGTCGGCTATGTCGCTTACTGCTCGACCCGCACGCTTGCCGCGCTGCCTTCGCCCGGCGAAGCGGTGGTGCTGTTCATCGAGACCTATGTGCGCGAGGACATGATCCGGCTCTATGGTTTCCAGTCGCAGCTCGAGCGCGAATGGTTTCGGCTGCTGATGAACAATGTGCCGGGTGTCGGCGCCAAGGTGGCGCTGGCCATACTGTCGACGCTGGCGCCGGCCGACCTCGCCAATGCGATCGCGCTGCGCGACATCGCCATGGTTTCCCGCGCGCCCGGCGTCGGCAAGAAGGTGGCCGAGCGCATCGTCACCGAATTGAAGGCCAAGGCACCGGCCTATGCCGGCGCTGCCTCCGGTACGATCGGGCTGAAGCAGGAGCTCGGCGAAGGCGTGGCGCCGGCGCCGATCACCGACGCCGTCTCGGCCCTGGTCAATCTCGGCTATTCCCGCGACACCGCCGCCAATGCGGTATCGGCGGCGCTGAAGACGGCAGGAGAGGGAGCCGATGCCTCCAAGCTGATCCGTTTCGGGCTGAAGGAACTGGCGCGGTGAGCCTTCGCTTGTCCGGGGCGCTACCCTGTGCGAGGAAGGCCCCATGAGCCTTTCCCCCCGTCTCATTGCTCCGGAAAAACGCGGCGAGGATGCCGAGCAGACCTTGCGGCCGCAGACGCTCGACGATTTCGTCGGCCAGGCGGCGGTTCGGGCAAACCTCAAAGTCTTCATCGAGGCCGCCAAGGGCCGCAAGGAGGCGCTCGACCACGTGCTGTTCGTCGGACCGCCGGGGCTGGGCAAGACGACGCTGGCGCAGATCATGGCGCGCGAACTCGGCGTCAATTTCCGCTCGACCTCCGGGCCGGTCATCGCCAAGGCCGGCGATCTCGCGGCACTGCTGACCAATCTCGAAGAAGGCGATGTGCTGTTCATCGACGAGATCCACAGGCTCAACCCGGCGGTGGAGGAAATCCTCTATCCGGCGATGGAGGATTTCCAGCTCGACCTGATCATCGGCGAGGGACCGGCGGCGCGTTCGGTCAAGATCGACCTTGCCCGTTTCACGCTGGTGGCAGCCACCACGCGGCTCGGCCTGCTCACCAATCCGCTGCGCGACCGGTTCGGCATCCCGGTGCGGCTCAATTTCTACACGGTCGAGGAGTTGGAGCAGATCGTGCGGCGCGGCGCCCGCATCCTGCAGATGCCGCTCGGCGACGACGGTGCACTCGAGATCGCCCGGCGCGCGCGCGGTACGCCGCGCATTGCCGGGCGGCTGTTGCGGCGCGTGCGCGATTTCGCCTCGGTCGCCGGCGACGGCCATGTCGACCGCCTGATCGCCGACGAAGCGTTGACCCGGCTCGAAGTCGATGCGCTCGGCCTCGACGCGCTCGACCGCCGCTATCTCAGCATGATCGCCCGCAATTTCGGCGGCGGGCCGGTGGGAATCGAGACGATCGCGGCGGGCTTGTCCGAGCCGCGCGACGCCATCGAGGACATTATCGAGCCCTATCTGATCCAGCAGGGCTTCATCCAGCGCACGCCGCGTGGCCGCGTGCTGACCGCCAATGCCTGGCGCCATCTCGGCCTTGATGCGCCGAAGGACCTGGCGCAGCAGCAGATCAGCCTGTTCCAGGAAGAATAGCGGGGCAATCGATCAGTCACGGGTTCCCGGACCAGTGATCAAGCATCAGTGAACGGGCCTGCGCAAATTCTCCTCATCTTTGCCGGCTTACCGGCGTATTCCTGGATTGTATCGGGTTCGCTGCCTCCATGCATGTCGTCCGCCCAAATCAGGATCGACACGCACCAGCGCATGCCGAAATGAGGTGCCGGAGCCACTCAATGATAACCAGACGCGGGTTCATGCGCTTTATCGGCGGGTCGCTGCTGTCGGTCGCCTCGTTCAGCGCCTACGCCGTCGGCATCGAGCCGATGCTGCTGACGCATGTGAAGCGCTATGCGCTGACGCCACCGCATTGGCCTGATGGATTGAAGCTGCGCGTCGTCGCCCTTGCCGACATCCACGCCTGCCGGCCTTGGATGACGCCGGAGCGGATTGCCTCGCTTGCCGAAGAGGCGAATGCGTTGCAGCCGGACCTGATCGTTCTGCTCGGCGACTACATCGCCGGCATGCGCCTGGCGTCACGTAGGGTCACGCCGCCGGAATGGGCTGGCGCCCTGTCGGGCCTCAAGGCACCGCTCGGCGTGCTGTCGATCCTCGGCAATCACGACTGGTGGGCCGATGGCTTCGCGCAGCGTGCCGGAGTTGGTCCGACGATCGCGCGCAAGGCATTGGAGAAGGTCGGCATCCCGGTTCTGGAGAACGACGCCGTGCGTCTGGAAAAGGACGGACATGGCGTATGGATCGCCGGCCTCGCCGATCAGTTGGCGCTATTACGGAAAAAGAACACCGAGCGTCCCAGGGGATTGGACGATCTCGACGGCACGCTGGCCAAAATCAGCGACGCCGCGCCTGTCATCCTGCTGGCGCACGAACCGGACATTTTTCCAAAAGTGCCGTCGCGTGTGTCGCTGACGCTAGCGGGACACACCCATGGCGGGCAGGTGCGGCTGTTCGGCTATTCGCCTATCGTGCCGTCGCAGTTCGGCAATCGCTACGCCTATGGCCATGTCATCGAGAACGACCGCAACCTGATCGTCTCGGGCGGGCTCGGCTTCAGCAATTTGCCCATCCGTTTCGGCATGCGTCCGGAAATCCTGCAGATCGACCTCGGCTGACCGGCACTTCAGGGGAGGTTTCGGATTGCGTCCATCACGTCTGGCTCGGCCTTGTCGCCATTGAACGCATCGACGACGCCGAAAGCGCCGCCATAGCTCCACAGCGACCATGAGAAGCCGTGCGCTTCGGCCCGCGCGATCATATCCTTGAGATAGGCGGCCCGATACTCCGCCGGCATCACATAGGCATTGCCATATTCCTGGCGGATCATGCCGAACTCGCCCAGGGTGATGTCTTGCGGCTTGATGCCGTTGGCCTTCGCCCACGCCTCGACGGTCTTGAACGGCGCATCCATCAGGCCAAGCAGCTTGTCGGGGCTGTCCATGCTGGCGACCTGCTCGTCGAGATAGGCAAGCAGGCCGCTCTGCCGTGTCCACGGCGCCTCGGCCTTAATCCGGGCGCGGATGGTGTCGAGCGTGACGTCGAGCTGCGCCTTGGGAACCGCGGTCAACGGATAGGGCAGGCCGGTCACGTAGGGGATAAAGTCGCCGGCCCAGGTCGCGCCCTGATGGGTGAGCAGGAATGGATCGTAGGAGTGGAAGGTCCAGATGATGTTGTCGTCGGGGATGGTCCTCGGGTCGATCCTCCCCAGCGACGAGGCGGCGGAATAGCAGGCTCCGGTCAGGACTAGCGTCAGCTTCGTCGCCGAGGCGCGCGCCGCGGCGAACAGTTCGCGCTGGCGGTCGGGCCACAGGCTGGTGCCGTCGCTGTCGCAATCGACGATCGGCTCGTTCATCGGTTCGAAAGCGACCTTTTCGGGATCTTCGCCCGCCAGCGTGCGCGCCATGCCGCGAACCATCTCGACGTAGCGGTCGAAGGTCGCGGGATCGTCCATCACCTCACCCATGCCGATCTTGCGGCTGCCGCCGGCCGGGATCAGGTGCATGTCGACGATGACCTTCAGCCCGGCTCGGTTGATCATGCGCGCCGAGTCCAGCACGCTGGCATAGAGTTGGTCACGCAGGTCCGTTGTATTGTCCGAGAGGAAAGGCGACGGATCGACCGGCATGCGCAGGAAATCGAAGCCGGCATCCTTCAACGCCTTGAGGTCGTCTTCCCCAAGGAATTTTCGCCATTCCGGGTAGGGCAGGATGGCCTTGGCATCACCCCACCGATCCTCGCCGGGCCAGGTGACCCACTGGTCGAGATTGAGACCGCGCTTCATCGAGAAGGTGGCCGCTTCAGCCGAAAGTGTAGAAGCCGCCAGCGCTAGCACGACTGCCATCAAGGTCTTGATCATCGTCGTCAACAGTGCCATCGGGTTCATGCGCCAAAAATACCTGCCGCGTCGGCATCCAAAAGGGAAGCGCAATGGGCGATCATGGTGAATCCGCGGCATTGCTGGCTGGGCTTTCCGGCGCGCTGACCGAGTTCGGCCACCGGCTGATGGCGCGGGTCTATTACGCCGACACCGATTTTTCGGGCGTCGTCTACCACGCGCGCTATCTCGAATTCCTCGAGCGCGGCCGCTCCGACTATCTCCGGCTCACCGGCGTGCACCACACCGAACTCGCCGAAGGCAAGCATGGCGAGAAGATCGCATGGGTGGTACGCCGCATGGAGATCGACTTCCGCATTCCCGCTCGCATCGACGACATCCTGACCGTCGACACCCGCACCGATGCCATTTCCGGTGCGCGAATCTTCATGGCACAGCAGCTCAAGCGGGGCGACGAGGTGCTGGTCGAGGCCAAGGTCGAGGCGGCGATCATCGGCGAGAACGGCCGGCCGAGGCGCTTTCCCAGGGAATGGGTGGCGGCGTTCATGCCACGGGTCGGCTGATATTCAGGTGATGCCGGCCTGCGATACCCAGGCGCGGCAATGCGCCGCGCCTTATACACTAACCCATCCTTAACCATAACGGTTCATGAAGAGACTGGTGAAGATTGGCGTTATCCAGCGCCTTCCTTTCACCAATATTTGCCCCGAAAAGGCCGCTAACGGCACGGTTTGGGGTGTCCGGTAGCTTCGTGCGAACCGACCACAAGGGATGCCATGGGCCAGCCGCCAGCTTCGCCCGGAAAATCTTAAGGACGTAACGATGGAAAATATCGCACTCGCCGAACCGGGCGCGCAATTGTCGATTTGGGCCTTGTTCATGCAGGCCAGCTGGGTGGTCAAGCTGGTCATGATCGGGCTGCTCTGCGCTTCGGTGTGGACCTGGGCGATCATCGTCGACAAGCTGGTCGCCTATGGCCGCATGCGGCTGGCGCTGAACCGCTTCGAGCAGGTTTTCTGGTCCGGGCAGTCGCTGGAGGAGCTCTACCGCACGCTCGCCGACCGCAAGACGACAGGCATGGGCGCCATTTTCGTCGCCGCCATGCGCGAATGGAAGAAGAGTTTCGAAAAAGGCGCCAAGTCGCCGCTCGGCCTGCAGACCCGCATCGACAAGGCCATGGACCTGGCGCTGACCCGCGAGATGGAGAAGCTGGAGGGGCGCCTCGGCTTCCTCGCCACCACCGGATCCGCGGCACCTTTCATCGGCCTGTTCGGCACCGTCATCGGCATCATGACCTCGTTCCAGGCCATCGCCGGCTCCAAGAACACCAGCCTCGCGGTGGTCGCGCCCGGCATCGCCGAGGCGCTGCTGGCGACGGCCATCGGCCTGCTCGCCGCGATTCCGGCGGTCATCGCCTATAACAAGCTGTCATCGGATGCGAGCAAGATCGCCGTGCGCATGGAGGGGTTCTCGGATGAGTTCTCCGCCATACTCTCGCGCCAAATCGATGAAAAAGTCGCGCCTAAGGCCTGAGGAGTAACGAGATGGGTATGTCCGTAGGCATGGGAGGGCGCGGCGGGCGCGGCCACCGGCGGCGCGGCCGTCACCATGCGCTGATGTCGGAGATCAACGTCACGCCGATGGTCGACGTGATGCTGGTGCTCTTGATCATCTTCATGGTCGCGGCACCGATGCTGACGGTCGGCGTGCCGATCGACCTGCCGGACACCCAGGCCAAGGCGATGAATGCCGACACCCAGCCGATCACCGTCTCGATCGATGCGACCGGGAAGATTTTCCTGCAGGAAACCGAGATTCCGATCGAGGAGCTGGTGGCCAAACTGCAGGCTATCTCGAAGACCGGTTATGAAGAGCGCATCTTCATCCGTGGCGACAAGTCGACCGACTATGGCACGGCCATGAAGGTCATGGCTCGCATCTCGGCCGCTGGCTACAAGAACATCGGCCTGGTTTCACTGCAGGAACAGGATCAATAGACTCACGATGAGGACCGGCCTCACCACATCGGTGATCTTGCATACGGCGGTGCTGGCCTTCGGCCTGTTCACCCTGTCGGCGCCGGCCGCGCTTCCGTCCGCCGACGTGGAGTCGGTCGCGGTCGACATCGTGCCGATGGAAGCCATCGCGCAGACGCTGCAGGGCGACAAGAAGGCCGTGATGCATGAAAAGCCGGCGCCGCTGCCGACGCAGCGTCCCGATATCGTACCCAACGCGCAGAAGGTCGGCGAAAACAGCGTCGACACCGACAAGCCGATAACGCCGGAAGCCAAACCAAAACCCGTCGACACGACCTCGGCGCCGCCACCCGCGCCGACCCCGAAGGAAATCCCGAAGACCGAGGACGTTCCGAAGCCGCAGGAAAAGCCCAAGCCCACTCCGGCGACGGAAGTGGCGCCAGCGCCGACGCCCAAGGAAGAGGTGAAGCCCGAGCCGGTCAAGCAGACCGAGCCCAAGCCGACGCCGGCCAAGCCGGCGCCGACCCCGCCGCCGCAGGACAAGACAGCCGCTATCGATCCGACGCCCGAGGTCAAGCCCGACGCCGTCGCCGAGGCCATAGCGAAGGACCCGCCAACCGAAGAGACGCAATTGCCGAATTCGGCGCCCGCGCCGGAAGCGCGGCCAAAGCCGCAGCCGGCACAGGCCGAAAGCGCCAAGGCGCCGGAACGCAAGGATGCCGACAAGCCGGTCAAGGAAGCCTCGTCCAAGCCGAAGTCCGACGACAAGCAGTTCAACGCCAATGAGATTTCGGCCTTGCTCGACAAGCAGAAGCCGTCCGGCGGTGGTGCCAAGCGCTCGACCCAGCAGGCGTCGCTCGGTGGCGACAAGGATCAGGGCCAGAAGCTGTCGAAGTCGGAGCAGGGCGCCCTGGAAAGCCAGTTGGGCGGTTGCTGGACATTGCCGGCCGGGCTTGAAGGTTCGGAGAATTTCGTCGTCGTGGTCCGCTTCAACCTGGACAATTCGGGCAAGCTCGACGGCCGCCCGTCCGTCGAAAAGTCGAGCGGCAACCGGCAATTTGACGAAAGCGCGGTGCGCGCGGTTCAGAAATGCGACGTGGCCGGCCTGCAGGTTCCCGCCGGCAAACAGGACATCTGGAACGACATCCGGGTCACCTTCGATCCAAGGGAAATGCTTGGCCTCTAGGCCGGGCGTCCACCCAATCAAAGAAGAGAAGCGAGAAGATATGCGATCTTTCCTCAAGCCGCTCCTGACGATTGCAGCGATGGCGCTGGGCATGACGGCCGTCGTTCCGATGCCTGCGTGGGCGCTGGTCGAACTCAACGTCAACAAGGGCAATGTCGAGCCGCTGCCGATCGCCATCACGGATTTCCAGGGTGGCGATGCGCTTGGCGCTCAGATATCACAGATCGTCACCGCCGATTTGAAGCGCTCCGGCCTGTTCGCGCCGATCGACAAGAGCGCCTTCATCGAGAAGATCGCCAATCCGGACGCAACCCCCCGCTTCGACGACTGGAAGGTGATCAACGCGCAAGCGCTGGTCACCGGAAGCGTCAGCAAGGAAGCAGACGGCCGCATCCGCGCCCAGTACCGGCTGTGGGATACATTCGCGGGCCAGCAGATGGCCGGCGAGCAGTTCTTCGCCAACGACGCCAATCAGCGCCGCGTCGCTCATATCATCGCCGATGCCATCTATGAGCGGCTGACCGGCGAGAAGGGCTATTTCGACACGCGCGTCGTCTTCATTGACGAGTCCGGCGCCAAGAACGCGCGCAAGAAGCGTCTCGCCATCATGGACCAGGACGGCGCCAACATCCGCTACCTCTCGGATGGGCGGTCGATCGTGCTGACGCCGCGCTTCTCGCCGAACCGGCAGGAAATCACCTACATGTCCTATGAGAGCGGCCAGCCGCGGGTCTATCTCTTGCAGATCGAGACCGGGCAGCGCGAACTGGTCGGAAATTTTCCCGGCATGACGTTCGCGCCGCGCTTCTCGCCCGACGGCCAGAAGGTGATCATGAGCCTGCTGCGCGACGACGGCAATTCCAACATCTTCGCGATGGACCTGCGCAGCCGCTCGACGACGCGACTGACCAACTCGACCGCCATCGACACTTCGCCCTCCTATTCGCCCGACGGCAGCAAGGTGGTGTTCACCTCCGACCGTGGCGGCCGCGCGCAGATCTACGTCATGGGCGCCGACGGCTCGGGCCAGACCCGCATCTCCTTCGGCGACGGCGTCTATTCGACGCCGGTGTGGTCGCCGCGCGGCGACCTCATCGCCTTCACCAAGCAGAGCGGCGGCGAGTTTCAGATCGGCGTCATGAAGACCGACGGCTCTGGCGAGCGCATCCTGTCGTCCGGCTTCCAGCAGGAAGGCCCGACCTGGGCGCCGAACGGCCGCGTGCTGATGTTCTTCCGCGACTCCAATGGCGGCCCGAAACTGGTTTCCGTCGATCTCACCGGCCGCAACGAGCAGCCGATCCCGACCGCGAATTTTGCTTCTGATCCGGCCTGGTCACCGCTGCTGGAATAATACGGGAATTGGCGAATTGAAGAATTGAAGAGATGGAGAAAGCAGAAGGCTACGTAAAGCGAGCAAAGGATCTGGAGGTCTACAAGCGCGCTTACATGGTCTCTCTTACGGTTCACAAGGCCACGCTCGCTTTCCCCAAAATAGAGCAATACGCGCTGGCCGATCAGCTGCGGCGTTCCAGCAAAGGGATTTGCGCCAATCTGGCCGAGGGGTTTGCCAAACAGACCCACTCCAAAGCCGAATTCGCCCGGTTCGTTTCGATGGCCATGGGATCGTGCAGTGAAGTCGAGACGTGGATTTCATACGCATTCGACCTCGAATACATCTCACAGGCGCAACGGGACGAGTGGCTACAATCGTATGCCCATGTGTACGGAATGCTGGTGAACCTCAGAGAGAAGTTAAGGTGAACATCCTTCTTCAATTCTCCAGTTCTCCAACTCTTCAATTCCCCTTACATTCCCCCTTTTCCATGTCTTCGTCGCGTTTTGGCCGCATTTCCGCCTAGGGTCCGCGCCAACTGTGGCTTACGACAAACGGCTGCGGACGGGCGGCCTAAACCAAATTTTAACCGTGTTTCTTGAATGCCGGTTAACCCAAACGTGGTTACTGGGTGATCAACGAAATCACTCGAAACACGATCACTCGAATACGAAGGAGAGGCGGCATGGGCCGTATCGCAGCACTTACCAGAAACCCGGTCATGATCGCGCTGGTGGCGATGCTCGCCGTCGCCGGTTGCGCCTCGAAGAAGACGCCGAACAACGCGGCCGATCTTGGTCTCAACGGCGCAGGTGCCGCAACGCCCGGCTCGGCGCAGGACTTCACCGTCAACATCGGCGACCGCATCTTCTTCGATACGGACTCGACCTCGATCCGGGCCGACGCGCAGACGACGCTTTCGCGCCAGGCGCAGTGGCTGAACCAGTACAAGCAGTATGCCATCGTCGTCGAAGGCCATGCCGACGAGCGCGGCACGCGCGAATACAATCTGGCGCTCGGTGCCCGCCGTGCCGCCGCCACCCGCGACTTCCTGGTTTCCAAGGGTGTTTCGGCCAGCCGCCTCAAGACGATTTCCTACGGCAAGGAACGTCCGGTCGCCGTGTGCGATGACATCTCCTGCTGGTCGCAGAATCGCCGGGCCGTCACCACGCTCAGCGGCGCTGGTTCCTGATCGGCAAAAATACAACACACTTCTGCGAAAGGCGGCCTCCCGGCCGCCTTTTTCATATCCTGGGGCCCGAAACAAAATTTGGCCGAAGTCTCGCGCCCTGCTATGAGCCGAGGGCGCTTGGCTGGTCTCACATCGATTGGAAGGCGCGAACAAGCTAACGATTGGACGGCGAGAGGCACATGCATTTGAGATCGGTTCTGAGCGGCACGCTTGCGCTGCTGCTCCTATCAGGCGTAACCGCTTTGGCGAGCGGTTCGGGGCAATCAACCGAGAGCGGGTTTTCGTTCCATCTGCCGACACTTGAGTTGCCCAGCCTTTTCGGTGAGAAGAAAAAGCAGGATCAAGTCCAGCTCGCGCAGTCGAGCGGCGCCGGCGTGACCGGGCTCGAGGACCAACTGCGGCAGCTGACCGGCAAGGTCGAGGAACTCAATTTCCAGATCTTGCAGATGCAGGAGCAGATCCGCAAACAGCAGGAAGACAACGAGTTCCGCTTCCAGCAGCTGGAAGGCGGCTCGCAAGGCGGACAACCGCCGGCGCAGAAGAAATCAGATGCCACCACCGGAACCAACACCGACGTGGCCTCGGCCCCGGCAACCCAGGCGCCGGCTGATGCCGGCGCCGCGCCCGGCGGCGATCAATCCACAGGCGGCAAGACGGTCGAGGACGTCATCGTCGAATCGCCCGACGGTGACCCCGGCAAGCTGATCCCCGGCAAGGGAGCGCCCGAAAAGACTTTTGGGTCCATCACCGTCGACAAGAACGGCAATGTGATCGATGCCGGCGGCAGCACGCAGGCAACCGCGCCGGCACAGGACACCGCACCTGCCGCCAGCGCACCTGCCAAGGCTGGCAAGTCCGGCGGCACGCAGGTCGCGGCGCTGCCCGCCACCAACAATCCCGAAGAGCTCTACCGCAACTCCTACCAGTTCATCCTGTCGGGCGACTACGGCACCGCCGAACAGGGTTTCCGCGACCATATCTCCCGCTTCCCCAAAGACGCCAAGACGGCGGACGCGCATTACTGGCTGGGGGAATCGCTGCTTGGCCAGCAGAAATACCGCGATGCGGCGGAAGTCTTCCTCGCTGCCAGCAAGGACTATCCCAAGGCCAAGAAGGCACCCGACATGCTGTTGAAGCTCGGTGTGTCGCTGGTCGGCCTCAAGCAGCATGATGTCGCCTGCGCCACCTTCAGCGAGGTCGGCAAGCGCTATCCCGATATTTCCAGCACACTCAAGGAACGCGTCAAGCAGGAGAAGGCCCTGGCTGCGTGCTGATCTTTCCCGGGGATGTCGCAGTCCCAAACCGGGGACTTTTGGACGAATGCATTGATGCTCGACACCGGGCCTGAGTTTTCGACGAGACTTTTTTCGCATATCGATTTTACCAACGGCGCCGTTGCGGCCGTATCAGGCGGCAGCGACTCGATCGCGCTCCTTCTTCTTCTCAAACAGCATCTCGACAAAACCGCGCCGTCCACGAGGCTGCTCGCGATCACGGTCGATCACGGCTTGCGGCAGGGTTCGGCTGGTGAGGCGCAGGCCGTGGCGCAGCTTTGCGCGGAGCGCGGCATCGCCCACCGCATCCTGGCCTGGTCGGGAGAAAAACCATCGACCGGCCTGCCTGCGGCAGCGCGCGAGGCGCGCTACCGGCTGCTCGCCAGCGCCGCCCGGGCGGAGGGCATCGGCCTGATCGTGACCGGACATACATCGGACGACCAGGCCGAGACGGTGCTGATGCGGCGCGATCGCAACGATGCGGGCCGCGATGAAGGACGGGGCCTTGCCGGCATGGCGCCCGCCACCTTGCATGACTGGCGCGACTGGATCGTGCGACCGCTTCTTGGCGTCCGGCGCTCTGTGCTGCGCGATTTCCTGCACCGCCAACAGGTCGGCTGGGCCGAGGACCCGACCAATGCCGATGAAGCCTTCGAGCGGCCGCGCATGCGCGCGGCCCTTGCCGGGGAGGCCGGCGCACAGCGCATGAACGACGCGCTGGCGTTGGCGGCACAGGCGGCCGGCGCCCGCATGCGGCTTGGCGCCAAGGCCGCCTCTCTGGTCGAGCGCTTTGCCAGCCGGCCGGCGACGGGTCTCGTCCGGCTCGACCCGGCCCTGCTCAGCGCCGGCGACGACCAGGCGGCCGTCTACGCGCTGCGCATTCTCCTGGCGACGACAGGCGGGATTGCCTTCCTGCCGGACCAGGCTCGCAGCGAGGCGTTGTTCGCCAGGCTGAAGGCGGGGTTTCTTTGCGCCACATTGTCGCGGACGGTGATCGACTTCCGGCGCGCCGGCATCTTCCTGCGCCGGGAAATGCGGGGCTTGCCGGCGGCAGCGGCAACGGTCGACGCCACCATCTGGGATGGCCGCCGCCAAATCACATTGCACGACGCCAGCGGCGCATTGTTGATCGCCCCATTCGGGGCGTTGGCGGCGAAGCGGCTCGCTGTAGGCCGGGGCGAAACCCCGCCAAGCCTGATGCGCGCGGCATTGGCGGCTGAACCAGGCCTGCTGCAAGCCGTCGAAAAGGCCGGTTCGGCGCCTGATTGGCCGACATCGCAAGGGTTTGCGGCCTCGCCAGTCGTTGCTCCCTTCGCCCGCTTCCTGCCGTCCTTCGATCTGGTCCCGGCGCGCGCCGTCGCCGGGTTGATCGGCGCGGCGCCGTTTCCCCCCATGCCATTCGCCGGCCACAGTGCCGGTTGATGCTGCGCGAAAGCTTAACCCAGACATGCTGTTCTGCTTGGCAAGGGGGGACGCTCTCCCTATGTTAGGCCCAAGTTTCCTCTCATGATGCTGTCCGCTCGCGGACACCAACGGGACAATTGATGAATCCGAACTATCGCAACCTCGCGCTCTGGGCGATCATAGCGGTCCTGCTCATCGCCCTCTTCAATCTGTTCCAGACGCCGCAGACGCGCGGGGCTTCGAGCGATGTGCCTTATTCGCAGTTCCTGCAGGATGTCGCGGCCGGCCGGGTCAAGACGGTGACCATCGCGGGTGCCCGCATCACCGGCACCTACACCGACAATTCCAGCGGCTTCCAGACCTATTCGCCCGGCGATCCCCAACTGGTCTCGCGGCTGCAGGACAAGAACGTCACCATCAATGCGCGGCCCGAGACCGACGGTTCCAATTCGCTGTTCGGCTACCTGATCTCGTGGCTGCCGATGATCCTCATCCTCGGCGTGTGGATATTCTTCATGCGCCAGATGCAGTCCGGCTCCGGGCGCGCCATGGGCTTCGGCAAGTCGAAGGCCAAGCTCCTGACCGAGGCGCATGGCCGCGTCACCTTCCAGGACGTCGCCGGCGTCGACGAAGCCAAGGAAGATCTTGAAGAGATCGTCGAGTTCCTGCGCGATCCGCAGAAGTTCCAGCGCCTCGGCGGCAAGATTCCGCGCGGCGTGCTGCTGGTCGGTCCTCCCGGCACCGGCAAGACGCTGCTTGCCCGCTCGGTCGCCGGCGAAGCCAACGTGCCGTTCTTCACCATTTCAGGTTCGGATTTCGTCGAGATGTTCGTCGGCGTCGGCGCCAGCCGCGTCCGTGACATGTTCGACCAGGCCAAGAAGAATGCGCCCTGCATCATCTTCATCGACGAAATCGACGCCGTCGGCCGCCATCGCGGTGCCGGTCTCGGCGGCGGCAATGACGAGCGCGAGCAGACGCTGAACCAGTTGCTGGTCGAGATGGACGGCTTCGAATCCAACGAAAGCATCATCCTGATCGCCGCCACGAACCGGCCCGACGTGCTCGATCCGGCGTTGCTGCGTCCCGGCCGTTTCGACCGCCAGGTGGTGGTGCCCAACCCCGACATCGTCGGCCGCGAGAAGATCCTCAAGGTGCATGTGCGCAACGTGCCGCTGGCGCCCAATGTCGATCTCAAGGTCGTCGCTCGTGGTACGCCCGGCTTCTCCGGCGCCGACCTGATGAACCTTGTCAACGAATCCGCGCTGATGGCCGCGCGGCGCAACAAGCGCCTCGTCACCATGGCCGAGTTCGAGGACGCCAAGGACAAGATCATGATGGGCGCCGAGCGCCGCTCGTCGGCCATGACCCAGGCCGAGAAGGAGCTGACCGCCTATCACGAGGCCGGCCACGCCATCCTGGCGCTCAACGTGCCGTCGGCCGATCCGCTGCACAAGGCGACCATCATCCCGCGCGGCCGCGCGCTTGGCATGGTCATGCAGTTGCCGGAAGGCGACCGCTACTCCATGAGCTACAAATACATGGTCTCGCGCCTCGCCATCATGATGGGCGGCCGCGTCGCAGAGGAGTTCAAGTTCGGCAAGGAGAACATCACGTCGGGTGCCTCCTCCGACATCGAGCAGGCGACCAAGCTGGCGCGCGCCATGGTCACGCGCTGGGGCTTCTCCGACAAGCTCGGCCATGTCGCCTATGGCGACAACCAGGAAGAGGTCTTCCTTGGCCATTCGGTGGCGCGCACGCAAAACATCTCGGAAGAGACGGCGCAGATCATCGATGCGGAAGTGCGCCGGCTGATCGACGACGCCTATTCGACGGCGAAGTCGGTGCTGACCAAGAAGAAGAAGGAATGGATCGCGCTGGCGCAAGGCCTGCTCGAATACGAGACACTGTCCGGCGAGGAGATCAAGCAGTTGATCGCAGGGCAGAAGCCCTCGCGCGACCTTGGCGACGACACACCGCCGAGCCGTGGCTCGGCCGTTCCGAAGTCCGGAGGCCGCCGCAAGAAGGGTCCCGAGCCCGAAGGCGGCATGGAGCCGCAGCCGCAGGGCTAGACCGGTTCAGCGTTTGATAGAATCGCTAACCCGCTCTAACTCTTTGTTTTCACGCAATTCCGGACGGAAAACCGCTACGCACTTTTCCTGGAAATTGCTCCAGAACTCAAGGGGCGCGCCGGACGTACGTTGGAGCGTCACCCCTCGGGCTTGTCCCGATGACCTGCAAACGCAGTTGGCGGTTTCCAACTCATACCCGGCGCCCAGATGTCGCCCGACAGCAGATCCTCGGGACAAGCCCGAGGATCACGGCTCAACGTCTGCGTGAAAAACTGTGAACCGCTTTATCCGCCGTATTCGACTTTTATGATTCAGCTTTCAGCCGCGCATTGCAAAGGCTGTAATAACCGCCGCCCTTCTGGATCCAGCGAAGGCCGTTCAACGTACCCGCCTCCTTGTTGCCGTGGTAACCCTGCAGGCAGGTCTTCATCCGCGCCTTCGCGGGCTTTTCGGTCTTGAACTCGGCGGCGAGGGTGGTCGGGAATGTCACGCCCACCGGCGCTACAGTTGGGGCGACCGCCGCGCTGGTTTCCTTTTTCGGCTGCGGCGTGGTTTCGACCGTATCCGCGCTGACACTCTCGGCGGCGGACGTCGCGCATTTCTCTTTGCGGAAAGCGGCCCAGTCCATGCCGTTCAGAGTGCCGCCTTCCTTGGCTGTCCGGTAATTCTCGCCGCATTCCTTCATCGTCAGTGCGCTTGCAGGGGCGACGTTCCAAGCAACAAATGCGGTCGCAGCCAATACCGCCAATTTCAAACTGTGCATAAGACCCTCCTGGTTGACAATAAGCTTGACGTCCTTTTGTATACGTTTTGTTCTTTATATGTTCAACCAGAATCTTTGCGGATTATCGATGAGCCTGGCGGGGGCAGTGTAGGCGAATTGATGATGCCGGCAGCCCCCGCGACATGCGTGCAAAGCCGCAGGCGTCTTCGCTCGCAACAAAAAGGCCCGCGCATCTTGCGATGCGCGGGCCTTTGTTTGGAGACTATGGCTACGCGATCAGCCCTTCAGCTTGGCATTGCAGAGGCTGTAGAAGCCGCCGCCCTTCTGGATCCACTTCAGGCCGCCGAGCGCGTTGGCGTCCTTGAGGACATAGTACTGGTCGAGGCAGGTATGCATGCGACCCTTTCCGGGAGTTTCGCTGGCATACTTCGCCGAGATCGCGGACGGGAAGGTGACGCCCTTGGGCGCAGCCGTCGTCGGCTTTGCCGGCTCCTTGGTGTAACTGGCCTCGCTCGGGGCGGGCACGGTGTCGTCGTCGGACGCGCTGGCGCCGCATTCAGCCTTGCGGAAGTCGTTCCACTTCATGCCCTTCAGGGTGTTCGCCGTCTTGGCGGCCTGGTACTTGGTGCTGCATTCTGCCATGCTCAGACCCTTGCCAGAAGCAGCGGCCGGAGCTGCCGCCGCCTTGGTGGTCGCCGGTTTGGTGTCGGCGGCAGCGGATGCACCAGCGGCACATTCAGCCTTGCGGAAGTCGTTCCACTTCATGCCGTTCAGCGTGCCGGCGGCCTTGGCCGCCTGGTACTTGGTGCTGCATTCCTTGGCGGTCAGGCCCTTGGCCGTGCTGTCGGCAGCCGCGGCCGCAGCCTTGGTGGTCTTGGCCGGCTTGGTTTCAGTCGCCTTGGTGGTGGCAGCCTTGGTATCGGTGGTGGCCGCGGCGTCGGTACCGCATTGCGCCTTGCGGAACTGGTTCCAGGTCGCCCCCGCAAGCGTCCCCGCGTCCTTGGCGGCGTTATACTTCGTGCTGCACTCGGCCATCGTCAGCGCGTTGGCTGGCGCGGCCAGGAACAACGTCGCGACCGCGAGGCCGGTGAGAGTGGCAATTCGGTGGATGAGCATAGCGTTTCTCCGTGGCTGAAGCCCATTATACGTCCCAGCGAATCAATAACGCTCAACGGTCGGTTGCGCCAGATGCCAGGTGGCTTATATATCGCCAGAAATCGCCTTCTAACGACAAGGTGATGAAATCATTTGACCTTACGGCCGCCGAGCTAAGAATTCTCGGGGTGCATCCGCGCTCGATGGCTCGCAAAACTGGTATATTGTGGCGCAACGGTGGCTCGGTAACAGGACGCCACCAGGTTGTGTGCAGTGCACAACAATGATTTTCTAAGGATTGGTAACATATAATCACACAATGTGATCGGGGCACGACGGCCAATTGTGGCATGACGTGCCGGCTAAGGACAATCAGGGATACTGGCTAGCATGGCAGGGAATTACTTCGGCACGGACGGCATTCGCGGGCGCGCCAACAAGTTTCCGATGACCGCGGAAATCGCCATGCGGGTCGGCATGGCCGCTGGCCTTTCGTTCCAGCGCGGCAGCCATCGCCATCGTGTCGTGCTCGGCAAGGACACCAGGCTTTCCGGCTACATGATCGAGAACGCGATGGTGGCCGGCCTTTGCGCCGCCGGCATGGACGTGTTCCTGCTCGGCCCGATCCCGACGCCGGCGGTGGCCATGCTGGTGCGTTCGCTGCGTGCCGATATCGGCGTCATGATCTCGGCTTCGCACAATCCCTATTACGACAACGGCATCAAGCTGTTCGGCCCGGACGGCTACAAGCTCTCCGACGAGATCGAAGAACGCATTGAGAGCATGCTCGACAAGGACATCGAACTGGCGCTCGCCGATTCCGACGGGCTTGGCCGCGCCAAGCGCGTCGATGGCGTGCACGACCGCTACATCGAATTCGCCAAGCGCACCTTGCCGCGCTCGATGTCGCTTTCGGGTCTCAGGATCGTCGTCGACTGCGCCAATGGCGCGGCCTACAAGGTGGCGCCAGAGGCGCTGTGGGAGCTTGGCGCCGAGGTCGTGGCCATCAATGTCGAGCCCAACGGCTTCAACATCAACAGGGAATGCGGTTCGACCCATCCGGCCGGGCTGCAGAAGAAGGTGCATGAAGTGCGCGCCGACATCGGCATCGCGCTCGACGGCGATGCCGACCGCGTCGTCATCGTCGACGAGAACGGGGCCATCGTCGACGGCGACCAGATCATGGCGCTGATTGCCGAATCCTGGCACCAGAGCGGGCGATTGGCCGGCGGTGGCGTCGTTTCGACCGTCATGTCCAATCTCGGCCTTGAACGCTTTCTCGGCGACATGAAGCTGCAATTGCACCGCACCAAGGTCGGCGACCGCTATGTCGTGGAGCATATGCGCGCGCATGGGCTCAATGTTGGCGGCGAGCAGTCGGGTCACATCGTGCTGTCCGACTTTTCGACCACCGGCGACGGTCTGGTCTCGGCGCTGCAGGTGCTGGCCTGCATCAAGCGGCAGGGCCGCCCGGTCAGCGAACTGTCGAAGAAGTTCGAACCGGTGCCGCAACTGTTGAAGAACGTTCGCATCGCCGGCGGCAAGCCGCTGGAGGAAGCCCTGGTCAAGGCCGCGATCGAAGACGCCCGTCACCGTCTCGGCAAGGCCGGGCGGCTGGTCATCCGCCCATCCGGCACCGAGCCGCTGATCCGTGTCATGGCCGAGGGCGACGATCCGCAACTGGTCGAGGCCGTCGTCAACGACATCGTCGGGGTCATCTCGGAAACCCGCAGCGCCGCCTGACATTCGCCCGCCGGAAGGCGCCGCCGCCTTGCTTGCATCGAAGCCCGCCCCGCCGGCGGGCTTTTTGTTGGCCGGAGAACCGGTTCATTCTGTCGAAATCATCGCCAGATCTCCTGGATTTTAGAGATTCGTGGTTAATCGACAAGGTTAAACGCCTTTTAACTTTTGCAATTCATTATCCACGCCTGAAAGCCAATTTCATTCGGACACGATCGCCGTTCCGAGGGTTTCTAGGGGTGACAAGCATGTTCAATACAGCAAGAAAGGCACTGTTCGCGCTGCTGTTCGCGGGCTTGGCCTGGCCGGTACTCGCAGCTGATCTGCCTGAGCCGCAGGTCGAAGAAGCGCCACCGCCGGTCTATGAGCCTGTCGATGTCGGCGGATGGTATATCCGCGGCGACCTCGACTATCACAAGTCGAAGGTGGGTGACATCGACTACATCACCTATGGGGCCGCGCCTTGCCCGTGCGGACCTCCCGTCGGGGTCGCCGGCAGCAAGAGCTTCGACTACGGCAAGCTCAAGGGCGGCTTCTCGCTCGGCGGCGGCGTCGGCTACAAGATCAATGAACACTTCCGCACCGACCTGACCGCCGATTATTGGTTCAAGTCGAACTTCAACGGCGCCACCTCGGATCTCACCACGACCTCGACCGAAGTGTCGAAGATGAGCGCCTTGCTGCTGCTGGCCAATGCGTATGTCGATATCGGCACCTGGCATGGCATCACGCCCTATGTCGGCGCCGGCATCGGCGGTGCGCGCGTCAAGTGGGATACTGTCTACGATCCGAACACGACCGAGTCCAACCCCGGGACATCCAGCTGGCGCTTCGCCTACGCGGTCATGGCCGGCGCCTCCTACTGTCTGACCGACAAAGTCATCCTCGATGCTGGCTACCGTTTCTCCCATATTCAGGGCGGTCGCATGTTCGAGTATGGTCCAAGCGGCGCCACGCCGGGCGCCGGGCCGGGCTTCGATCACGGCTTCAACACCCACGAAGTGCGCGGTGGCTTGCGCTATCAGTTTGGCGGTAACAACGGGTGCAGCGTACCGGTTGCCTATCAGCCCGAGCCCGAGCCGATCTACACCAAGTAATCGTCTGGAAGTTCCAAGAATTCGTCGACCGCCCGGCATCAGCCGGGCGGTTTTCGTTTGAGATGACCGGGGTGAGTCCGTTCGAAATCAATTAGCTAACGCTCTGTTAGCCTTAACCGGCACTTAACCACTATGGTTAACAATGCTCCTTGAAACGATGGCTGCCTGCGTGATCGCAGGTGTCGCCAAATCGGGAGTCGGGGACCATGACACTCATATCGCGTATTGCGTTGGCGCTTGCCGGATTTGGCCTCTTGCCACTGACATCGGCATTCGCCGCCGATTACGATCCTCCGGTCTATGTCGACCAGGCGCCGGACTATGTGCCGGTCGAGGTCGGCTCCGGATGGTATCTGCGCGGCGACGTCTCCTATCTGGTGCAAAAGAGCTTCAAAAACGGGGATTTCACCTTCCCGTCGGCGATCAACAACGAAAACTTTAGCGAGAGCAACAAAGCGGCCTTCGCCAGCATCGGTTTCGGCTATCATTTCACCGACTATCTGCGCGCCGATCTCAACCTCGGCTATTTGCCCGGTAACGACGTCAGCTTCAGCTATGACGATTCAGCGGTCGTCACGCTGCCGACATTGTCGACCCAGGGATCGGGATCGCTGAAGAACTATGCCTTCTCGGGGATACTCAATGGCTATGTCGATCTCGGCACATATGTCGGAATCACGCCCTATCTCGGCGCCGGCATCGGTGTTGTCCGCAGCAGGCACACGCTTTCGGCGACTTACACGGATAACAATGTCCCCGCCAACAGTTTCAACCTGCAGGACAACAAGACACAGTATTCCTTCGCCTATACGTTGAATGCCGGCCTTGCCTATCAGGTTTCCAAGAACGTTTCCGTCGATCTCGGTTATCAGTATTTCTCGGCCCCCGACGCCGAATATGTGACGGCCGAAAGCCTGACCTCCTTCCCGGTCCACAAGGGAATCAGCAATCACCAGGTCAAGCTGGGGCTGCGCTACGATCTCTGGTAGGTCCCGCACAGATCAGCATTTCGGCGGCGGATCCCTGCGGTCCGCCGTCTGCATTTGAAATCACGCGATCCTGATCACGGACATTCTTGTTTGATGCATGTCGTCGACCCAAAACCGCCGGGCACTTTTGGGCGACATGCATTTGGTATCCCGGCAGCGACAAAAACTTTCCTCTTGACGCCCGAGGCCTGAACGCATATCGCCGTCCGTGGGCCACCCCTCCCCAACGAGGGGCCACTATCTGGAAGGATAGACCACGATGACGACGCATACGAAGCCCGGATTCCGTCCGGTAAATCCCAATTTTTCCTCAGGTCCCTGCGCAAAACGTCCCGGCTGGTCGGTCGAGGCGCTGAAATCCGCTGCGCTCGGCCGCTCCCACCGCGCCAAGATCGGCAAGACCAAGCTCGAACAGGCGATCGAGCTGACGCGCGAAATCCTGCAAGTTCCGGCGGACTATCGCATCGGCATCGTGCCGGCATCGGACACTGGTGCCGTCGAGATGGCGCTGTGGTCGCTGCTCGGCGAACGCGGCGTCGACATGGTCGCCTGGGAAAGCTTTGGCTCCGGCTGGGTGACCGACGTGGTCAAGCAGTTGAAGCTCGCCGATGTGCGCAAGATCGAGGCCGGCTACGGCGAATTGCCGGATCTGGCCAAGATCGATTTCGACCGCGACGTTGTCTTCACCTGGAACGGCACCACGTCGGGCGTGCGCGTGCCCAACGGTGATTTCATCCCAGCCGATCGCAAGGGCCTGACCATCTGCGACGCGACGTCGGCCGCCTTCGCGCAAAGGCTGGACTTCGAGAAGCTCGATGTCGTGACCTTCTCCTGGCAGAAGGTGCTGGGCGGCGAGGGCGCGCATGGCATGCTGATCCTGTCGCCACGTGCCGTCGCGCGGCTGGAGAGCTACAAGCCTTCATGGCCGTTGCCGAAAATCTTCCGCCTGACCTCGGGCGGCAAGCTGATCGAAGGCATCTTCAAGGGCGAAACCATCAACACGCCATCGATGCTTTGCGTCGAGGACTATCTCGATGCGTTGAACTGGGCGAAGTCGATCGGTGGCCTCGATGCGCTGATTGCCAGGGCGGATGCCAATGCCGCCGTGCTCGACCGGTTCGTGGAAAGCTCATCCTGGCTCGGTCATCTCGCCGTCGCGCCGGCGACACGCTCGAACACGTCGGTCTGTCTGTCCTTCAGCGATCCGGATATCGCGGCGCTCGACGCTGACGGGCAGGCGGCGTTCGCCAAGGGGCTTGTCTCGACGCTCGACAAGGAAGGCGTCGCCTACGACATCGGTTCCTACCGCGATGCCCCACCGGGATTGCGCATCTGGTGCGGCGCAACCGTCGAGACCTCCGATCTCGAAGCGCTGCTGCCCTGGCTCGACTGGGCCTTTGCCAGCCAGAAGGCGTCGCTGAAAGCGGCTGCCTGAGGTACTCCGCGGCGGCCCGAGGGCCGCCCGTTCCCGGATCAATCCCATTTTCAAGGAGGCCGCCATGGCGCCCCGCGTTCTCGTTTCCGACAAACTCTCTCCTACCGCCTTGCAGATCTTCAAGGATCGCGGCGTCGAGGTCGACTATCTGCCCGACCTCGGCAAGGACAAGGAAAAGCTGCTTGAAGTGATCGGCCAGTACGACGGCCTCGCCATCCGCTCGGCGACCAAGGTCACCGAGAAGCTGATCAACGCCGCCACCAATCTCAAGGTCATCGGCCGCGCCGGCATCGGCGTCGACAATGTCGATATCCCGGCGGCAAGCCGCAAAGGTATCATCGTGATGAATACGCCCTTCGGCAATTCGATCACGACGGCCGAACACGCCGTGGCGATGATCTTCGCGCTCGCCCGCCAGATACCGGAAGCCAACGCTTCGACCCATGCCGGTAGATGGGAGAAGAACCGCTTCATGGGCGTCGAGATCACCGGCAAGACGCTCGGCGTCATCGGCTGCGGCAACATCGGTTCGATCGTCGCCACACGCGGCGTCGGGCTGAAGATGCATGTCGTCGCCTTCGACCCGTTCCTGTCGGACAAGCGGGCCGAGGAACTCGGCGTCGACAAGGTGGAACTGGACGAACTCTTCGCCCGCGCGGACTTCATCACGCTGCACACGCCGCTGACCGACAAGACTCGCAACATCATCGATGCGGCCGCCATCGCCAAGATGAAGAACGGCGTGCGCATCATAAACTGCGCCCGTGGCGGGCTGGTGGTCGAAGCCGACCTCGTCGCGGCGCTGAAGAGCGGCAAAGTGGCGGGCGCCGGTATCGACGTGTTCGAGGTCGAACCGGCGGAGCAGAATACGCTGTTCGGCATGGAGAACGTGGTGGCGACGCCGCATCTCGGCGCCTCGACGGCGGAAGCGCAGGAGAATGTCGCGCTGCAGGTCGCCGAGCAGATGGCCGACTACCTGATCAAGGGTGCAGTCTCCAACGCCATAAACATGCCGTCGATCACGGCGGAAGAGGCGCCACGGCTGAAGCCGTTCGTCAAGCTCGCCGAAGTGCTCGGCGCCTTCGTCGGCCAGGTGACCGAGGATCCGATCACCGAGGTCGAGATCCTGTTCGACGGCTCGACCGCGACGATGAACACGCGCGCGCTGATCAGCGCTGCCCTGGCCGGGCTGATCAGGCCGCAGGTCGCCGACGTCAACATGGTCTCGGCGCCGATCATGGTGAAAGAGCGCGGCATCATCGTCGCCGAGGTCAAGCGCGACAAATCGGGCGTCTTCGACGGCTATATCAAGCTGACGGTCAAGACCGAGCACAGGACCCGCTCGATCGCCGGCACCTGCTTCTCCGACGGCAAGCCGCGCTTCATCCAGATCAAGGGCATCAACCTCGACGCCGAGGTCGGCCAGCACATGCTCTACACGACCAATGCCGACGCGCCCGGCATCATCGGCCTGCTCGGTACTGTCTGTGGCGAGAATGGCGTCAACATCGCCAACTTCCAGCTTGGCCGCAATCGGCCGGGGGGCGACGCCATCGCCCTGCTCTATCTCGACGCGCCGTTCCCGGAAAAGGTGCTGGAGCAGGTGCGGGGCCACAAGTCGATCGACTCGGCAAAGCGCCTCCAGTTCGACGTGGGCGGGTTCTAGTCGATCCCTCCGCACCCTCAGGGTGATAAGCAAAACCATTACGACGCCCCGTTTGCCGGCATGCATGCGGGGCGTTGCCGTGACCGCTGGAGTAGCCTGGCGGGTTGGGCCGTTGCCGGCGGTAGCACGCTTTGGAAACCCGCCTGATGATACGCTCGTTGCTTCAAGCTGCTACAAGGATATCCTCTTTAGCCATCAGTACATTAGCGCATGACGATAAGAAGATGACTGGCCTAATCTAACGATTTTGTGATCTGCTTGACGATCCCGGTTTCTTTCCGCAGGCTGACACCAAGTAATTGGCATGACTTAAACTTAACTGATTTTGTCATGATTTTGCGCGCTCCTTTCGGCGCGCCTCTATTGTTGTCGGGGTGCCTTCGATGGATCGTCACAATACTGTCCGACTGAGCCGCCGTCTTTTTCTGTCTTCGGTTGCGATGTTTACGGCAACGGCAACATCGGCAAGCTTTGCCCGATCCTTGTCGGGCTCGCTGCCTTGGGCGCCGCTGTCGTCCGATCCGCCGATGCAGGTCGTGTCCGGCGGCTGGCAGTTCTTCACGCCGCAGGAAGCCGCGCTCGTCGAGGCCATCGTCGACCGCCTTGTCCCCGCCGACGATCTCTCGATGGGCGGCAAGGAGGCCGGCTGCGCTGTCTATATAGACCGTCAGTTGACGGGCGCGTTCGGAACGTCGAGCCGGCTCTACACAAAAGGACCGTTCCTGCCGGGGTTGCCCACGCAAGGTTACCAGGGCGAAGCCAATCCCGCCCAGCGTTACCGCATCGGCCTTGCCGCCATCGACGCTTTCCTGAAACAGCGCGACGGCAAGACATTCGCCGAGCTCCAGCCGGCGGACCAGGATGCATTCCTGACCGCCATGGAAGCTGGAAAGGTTGACTTGCCAAACGGCGTCAAGGGTCCTGGTTTCTTCGGGCTTCTGCTGCAGAACACGATGGAAGGGTTCTTTGCCGATCCGGTCTATGGCGGCAACAAGGACATGGTCTCGTGGCGCATGCTTGGTTTCCCCGGCGCTCGCTATGACTACCGGGACCACGTCAGCAAGCACAATCAGCCCTATCCGCGGCCGCCCGTCTCCATCGAAGGCAGCCCGGAATGGCTCGTGAAAAGGAGCTGACCATGACGACGATACTGCCTCGCAAGGATGTCGTGATCGTCGGCCTCGGCTGGACAGGGTCCATCCTTGCGCATGAACTCACCGATCAGGGCCTGGACGTTCTGGCCATCGAGCGTGGTCCCTGGCGCGATACGGCAACCGATTTCAACATCGGCTACGCACAGGACGAGTTGCGCTACAGCGTGCGGCGCGACCTGTTCCTGCAGCCTGCCGTTGAAACGCTGACCATGCGCAACGACCCGTCGCAGACGGCGCTGCCGATGCGCGATTTCGGCTCGTTCCTGCCAGGCAACGGTGTCGGTGGCGCCGGGGTGCACTGGAACGGCCACACCTGGCGGTTCTGGGATTCGGATTTTCAGATCAAGACCAACCTGACCAAGAGGTATGGCGCGGCACGGATCGCCGATCTCCAGGTCGAGGACTGGGGCGTGACCGGCGCCGAGATGGAGCCTTATTACGACCAGTTCGAATATCTGGCGGGCATCTCGGGCAAAGCCGGCAACATCAAGGGGCAGCTACAGGAAGGCGGCAATCCGTTCGAGGATCCGAGGTCGCGGGACTATCCGAACCCGCCGATGGAGATGACCTACGCGCCGACCCTGTTCGCCAATGCCGGCCGGTCCATGGGATTGCACCCGTTCCCGACACCGTCCGCCAACATGTCACGGACCTATGTCAATCCGCTCGGCATCACCATGGGGCAGTGCACCTATTGCGGATTCTGCGAGCGGTTCGGCTGCGCCAACTATTCCAAATCCAGCGCCCAGACCACCATCCTTCCCGTCCTGATGAAGAAGGCCAATTTCGAGGTCCGGACCGACAGCGAGGTGCTGCATGTCGATCTTGCCGCCGGCGGCAAGTCGGCGCGCGGCGTAACCTATGTCGATACGTCGGGACAGGAATTCTTCCAGCCGGCCGATCTCGTGCTTCTGTGCGCCTACGGCCTGCACAATGCCCGGCTGATGATGCTGTCGGGCATCGGCAGGATCTATGATCCCGCTACCGGCGAGGGCACGGTCGGCCGCAACTACTGCTACCAGACCAACGCCGGCGTGCAGGTGTTCTTCGATGACAAGAACTTCAATCCGTTCATTGCCGCGGGCGCGCTCGGTCAGACGATCGACGACTATAATGGCGACGCCTTCGACCACGGCGGGCTCGATTTCGTCGGCGGCGCGGGCATAAACTGCATCCCCACCAATGGACGTCCCATTGGGACCCGGCCGACGCTGCCGGGCACGCCGAAGTGGGGCAGCGCCTGGAAGAAGGCGACCGTCGCGGGCTACAAAAGCACGCTCGGCTTCTCCTCGCAGGGCAGCAGCTACGCGATACGCACCAACTACCTCGACCTCGACCCGACCTACAAGGATCGCTTCGGCCGGCCGCTTATGCGCATGACCTTCGATTTTCCCGACAACGATATCAGGATGTCGAATTACCTCTGCGACCGGATGGAGGAAATTGCCAAGACGCTTGGCGGCAAGCAATACAATGTCGGCCGTCGCAAAAAGGGCTGGGACAGCGTCCCATATCAAAGCACCCACAATACTGGCGGCGCCATCATGGGAACCGACCCGAAGAAGAGCGCGGTCAACACCTTCCTGCAAAGCTGGGATGTGCCCAACGTCTTCGTCATCGGCGCGTCGGCCTTTCCGCAGAATGCCGGCAAGAATCCGACCGGAACGGTCGGCGCGCTCGCCTACCGCGCCGCTGACGGCATCCGCAATCATTATCTTCGCAATCCCGGCGCCCCGTTGGTGCAGGCATGAGGACGCTCGCTGCCGGCGCCGGCGCGGCCCTGCTGGCGATCACGCCTGCACTTGCCGCCGATCAGGCGGACCAGATCATCCGCGGCCAATACCAGGCGGTGCTCGGCGATTGCGCGGGCTGTCATACGAGGCCGGGGGGCAAGCCGCTGGCCGGCGGCCTGCCGCTCGAAACGCCCTTCGGCGCACTGGTGCCGCCCAACATCACGCCCGACCACGAGACGGGCATCGGCAATTGGTCGGAGATCGATTTCCGCAACATGATGAAGACGGGCGTCGGCCACGATGGCGTGCGGCTCTATCCCGCCATGCCGTATCCCGCCTATACCAGGATGACCGAGCAGGACATCTCCGACCTGTGGGCCTACATGACCACGGTCGAGCCGGTCGCGAACAAGGTCGAGGCGAACCAGTTGCCGTTCCCGTTGAACATCCGGCTGGCGATGTGGGGCTGGAATCTCCTGAACTTCAGCGAGGCGAGCTTCCAGGCCGATCCCTCCAAGTCGGCGGAGTGGAATCGCGGCGCCTATATCGTCCAGGGGGCCGGGCACTGCGGGACCTGCCATACGCCCAAATCCTTCCTGGGCGCCGATCAGGACTCCAGCTTCCTGCAAGGGGCGTCGCTGCAGGGCTGGTTCGCCCCCGACATCACCAACAATGCTCAATCCGGCCTTGGCAAATGGTCGCAAGAGGATGTGGTCGCTTACCTCAAGACCGGCGTCAACGCGCATTCGATCGCGTCCGGTCCGATGGCCGAGGCGATCGAGAACTCGACCTCCAAAATGACGGATCCCGACCTAAAGGCCGTGGCCGTCTATCTCAAGAACCTGGGGTCGGACACCGGCAGTGCGCAGGCGCCCAAGCCCGACGAAGCGCGGATGGTGGCGGGCGAGGCGATCTACCGTGACAATTGTTCGGCCTGCCATGGCGGCGACGGCGCCGGGGCCGGCGCGTTGTTCCCCACCCTCATCGGCAATTCCATCGTCGCGCAGGGCAATCCCGAGACGCTTGCGCGCGTCGTTCTTGCCGGAAGCCAGGCGGTGCACACGACTGGTGCTCCGACCACGCCTTCGATGCCCTCGCTGGCATGGCGGCTGAAGGACCAGGAAATCGCCGACGTGCTGACCTATGTGCGCGGCAGCTGGGGCAATTCTGCGCCGGCGGTCTCGTCCGACGATATCGCGGCGGTGCGCAAGGAATTGGTGCCGTAGCCTGCATTCCGGGCTGGATTTCGATATCGTTGCGAAAGCCGAACGATTGACTGACGGCGGCTCTATCGGCGGTTCAGCATCGTCTTTCGTCCGCTGTATTCGGCGAGCCAGATGCCGCCCAGAACGAGGACCAGCGCCAGCGCCTGATAGAGCTGGAAAGTCTCGCCGACGATCAGCACCGAAAGCAGCGTGCCGAAGATCGGCACCAGATTGATGAACAGGCCGGCGCGGTTGGCGCCGATCAGCTCGTTGCCCCTGATATAGGTAATCTGCGAGATCACCGAAGCGCCAATCGCCGTATAGACGATGACCGTCCAGCCGCGCGCATCGGGCACGATCACCTTGCCGGCGGCGGCCTCCCACAGGAAAAAGGGCAACGAGGTGATGAGTGCCGCGAACGACATGGCCAGCATCAGGCTTTGCCAGCGCATCGCCGGCTTCAGCCGCAACCCGACCGAATAGCCGCTGTAGAGAACGACCGCGACCAGCATGATGGCGTCGCCGAAATTGAGTTCCAGCGTCAGCAGCCGGCGTGGATCGCCATGGCAGGCCGTCAGGATGACGCCGAAGATGGTCAGCACCACGCCGGCGATCTGCGCCCAGTTCACGCGCAGGCGGAAGAAAACGAAATTGGCTGTCATGATCAGGATCGGCATCGCCGCCTGCTCGATAGAGACATTGATTGCCGTGGTGTAATTGAGCGCGGTGTAGAAAATGGTGTTGAACAGGGTGAAGCCGCTGGCGCCCAGCGCCGCCAGCACGAACCAGTGCCTGCGCACGACAGGCCAATCCTCCTGGATCGTGCGCCAGCCGATCGGCAGCAGGATTGCCACGGCCAGCATCCAGCGCAGGAAGACCAGCGTCATCGGCGAGACGTGGTCGACCGCCAGCTTGCCGGCCACCGAATTGCCGCCCCACAGCAAGGTGGTGAGCAGCAGGAACATGTAGGCGCTTCGATGCATCGCGGGCTTCCGGCCGCGGGATGAGTTGCGGTGTTTGCCGGCCTATTGCCCCCGTCAGTCCAAGTAAATGATGTCAAAGCCGAAAATTGTTGTGCCTCAGGGCATTTTCGGCGGCAAAGAAAGGTCGCACTCGCGAGGTCTTGACGCTATAGAGGCCTGTCGTTTCGAACCATATCCAAGCCGCGCGGCGGCGTCTCAAGGGAAAAGAAACATGGCCAATGTGGTGGTCGTCGGCTCGCAGTGGGGCGACGAAGGCAAGGGCAAGATCGTCGACTGGCTGTCGGAGCGCGCCGATGTCGTCGTGCGTTTCCAGGGCGGCCACAATGCCGGCCACACGCTGGTCGTCGACGGCAAGGTCTACAAGCTGTCGCTGCTGCCTTCCGGCGTCGTGCGGGAAGGCAAGCTGTCCATCATCGGCAATGGCGTGGTCTTCGATCCGCATGCTTTCGTCGCCGAAGTGGAGAAACTGAAGGGCCAAGGCGTGGACGTGACGCCGGATCGCCTGAAAATAGCCGAAAACACGGCGCTTATCCTGTCCGTACACCGGGAGCTGGACGGATTCCGCGAGGATGCCGCTTCGAATTCCGGAACGAAGATTGGCACGACCCGGCGCGGGATCGGCCCCGCCTACGAGGACAAGGTGGGCCGCCGCGCGGTTCGGGTGATGGATCTGGCGGATTTGGAAACTTTGCCTCTGAAGGTCGACAGGCTGCTGACGCACCACAATGCGCTGCGTCGCGGGCTCGGCCATGGCGAAGTCACGCATGACGCGATCATGCAGGAATTGACCTCGGTCGCGAACGACATCCTCCCCTACATGGACCGCGTCTGGAAGGTGCTCGACGACAAGCGCCGCGCCGGCGAGCGCATCCTGTTCGAGGGCGCGCAAGGCACGCTGCTCGACATCGACCACGGCACCTATCCGTTCGTCACCTCGTCCAACACGGTCGCCGGACAGGCGGCCGCCGGCTCCGGCGTCGGTCCGGGCGCCATCGGCTACGTGCTCGGCATCACCAAGGCCTACACCACGCGGGTCGGCGAAGGTCCGTTCCCGACCGAGCAGAAGAACGAGATCGGCGAGTTCCTCGGCACGCGCGGCCATGAATTCGGTGTCGTCACCGGGCGCAAGCGCCGCTGCGGCTGGTTCGACGCGGTGCTGGTGCGCCAGGCGGTTGCCGTCAACGGCATCAAGGGCATCGCGCTGACCAAGCTCGACGTGCTCGACGGGCTGGACGAGATCAAGGTCTGTACCGGCTACAGGCTCGACGGCGAGACGATCGACTATCTGCCGGCAAGCCAGGGCGCGCAGGCCCGCGTGGAACCCATCTACGAAACGCTGGAAGGCTGGAAAGGCACCACCGCCGGCGCGCGCAGCTGGAACGATCTACCGGCCCAGGCGGTCAAATATGTCCGGTACATAGAGGAGTTGATCGGCGCGCCGGTCGCACTCCTCTCCACCAGCCCGGAACGGGACGACACGATACTTGTGACCGATCCGTTTCAAGACTAGTTTCTGAAGCCTTTCCGGGCATCGCGGCTGATTTGCGGGGGCCGGCGCGGAGGCAAACTACAGGTCGACTGAAGCATGGCAGATTTCGTTGCTGTTCTGAAAAACGCGTTCGAGAAGCACGGCGACGAGACGCCCGAGAAGCGTGCGCGCATCTATAACAGCGTTCGCGCCATGCTGGCGAAGAAGCTTGCGGAATATTCGCCGCCGCTGGCTCCCGAGGCCATAGACAAGCAGAAACGCTCGCTGGACGACGCCATTGCCGGCGTCGAGCGGGACTACGTCAAGAGTGTGCCGGAGACGGACCCGCTCGCGGAACTGGAGCACATCTTTTCCTCCATCGACCGCAACAAGAACCAGTCGAGCCACGTCAAGCAGCCGGCCAAGGCCGAATCGATTCCCGCTCCGTCCCCGTATCGGCAGGCGCCTGTCGCGGCCAGCCCGGAGCCGTACAAGCCGGCGCAGCCCGTGGCGAACCCCGAACCCAACCGGCCTGCTCCAGCGGTCAAGGTCGAGCCAGCCTGGCAAAGGTCGACGCCGGTCCAGCCCGCTCCGGACTTTTCGGAGAAGACCTTGCCGGGAATGGACGCGGATCGGGACGACGACCAGGACGATGTCTTTGCCAATGACGAAGCGCCGGCGGGCGCCGACACTTTCGAGCGTTTGCGCCCAGCTGAACGCAGGCGCGGCTATGGCGGACTGATCGCCGCCGTCGTCGCGTTGCTGGTCGTTGCCGGCGGCGGTTACGGCATCTGGCTGAACAAGGATGCCTTCGGCAAGATGCTGGGCCTGGGCGGCAGCAAGGTTTTTGCCAAGACCGAACCGGTGAAAACGGCGCCGGCCAAGCCGGCGACCGATGCCGCGGCCACGCCACCGGCGCCCGCGACCGGTGCCGAAGGCACGAAATTCACGCAGCGGCTGACGCCTGAAGGCGGCGAAACCGATCCCGGCCCGGGCGGTGGACAAAGCGGCATAGGCGAGGGTGAATCCGTCGCCGCGCTGACGACGCCGCCAACGGCGACGAATGCGCCGGCCACGGCCGCGCCGGCGGTTCCCGCACCGGCTGCCAATACGCCCGCTGCCGCCACGCCCGCGGCAGGCGCGCCTGCCGCCACCACGCCTGCGGCGGGCACCCCGCCCACGACACCACCCGCCAACGGAACCGCGCCCGCGGCGCCGGCCGGTGCCGCCGCCACGCCGCCGCCCGCGCCGGCGGGCGCCGCTCCGGCGGCTCCGGCCGCGGCTGCGGCGCAAAGCTCGGTTCCGGTCGGCCAGAAGGCGATCTTCTACGAGGAGCGCACCAGCACCGCGCAGGGTTCGGCCGAGCCCGGCAGCATCGTCTGGTCGCTGGTGCAGGAATCGCCCGGCGGCGACCTGCCGCCAGAGCCTGCGATCCGTGCCGAGGCGACCATTCCCGGCAAGGACATCCAGTTGCGCATGACCATCCGCCGCAACACCGACCAGACCCTGCCGGCGAGCCATATCATCGAGATGATCTTCCTGACGCCCGACGGCTTCGAGGGCGGCGGCGTCGACAACATATTGCGCGTCGCCATGAAGAGCTCGGAACAGGATGCCGGCAGCCCGCTGATCGGCATCCCGGCCAAGATCGCCGACGGCTTCTTCCTGGTCGCGCTCAACGACACCAAGGCCGATGAAGACGCCAACATGACCTTGCTGCGCGGCCAGGACTGGATCGACGTACCGGTCGTCTACAAGACCGGACGGCGGGCATTGCTGACCATGGAAAAGGGCATTCCCGGCGAGAAGGTGTTCGACGAGGCGATCAAGGCCTGGCAAGCGAAAACGGCGGGCTGAGCAGACGGCGTAACGGCGGCCTTCGATCAGAAACCCTGGAACAGCATGTCGAGCGCGGCGACGATCTCGTCGTGATGTTTCGTCAAGTTCAGCCGACTTTCACCCAATTCGCTTGCCGGAACGGTAGCAATCAGGTGTGTCGCCATAACCAGCTTCCGGCCGTTGATGTCGAAGATCGGATGAAGCTTTCGCATCGGCGGCGGCACCGTTGCGAACGGCAGAAGGGGGACGACTACCCGCGTCCTGAAATTGTCGAGCAGATCGGATTGAACGTCGAGCAAATAGTTGCCTTCGACGCGACCGGCGAAGACATCATAGCGGGGCATCAGAACTGCCGGTACTCTTCCAACGGGACGCCATGTTTCTCGATGTAGTCGTTCCACGACTCCATCGTGGCGCGGTTCTCTAGCTTCCATAGCCGCGTTTTTTCGGCCGCCACCGCTTCCGCGATGCCGGCCTCCGCGGCGCGCGAGACATTCACATCAAGCCCTTTGGCTTCCCGCATGAGATTTGAGTCGATCGACAGATTTGCTGGCTGACGGACCGCATTCAAGGCAATCTTACGCATGGTGGGCCTCCGCGACATGCGCATAATATATGCGCATTCCGATATGGAAGGCAATAAAATCAAGCTGCCCCGATCGCGGGCGGAACCTACCCTTCCATCTCTTCCCGCAGCATCTCCAGTTCCAGCCATTCCTCTTCCAATGCGGCCAAGGTGGCGCGCTCCTTGTCGAGGGCGGCGATGGTCTTCTGGAACGAGGCCGGGTCGCGCTCGTAATAGGCCGGGTCGGAGATGTTGTTTTCCAGCCGCGAGATCGACGCTGTCACGGCCTCGATCTTCTTGGGCAAGGAGTCCAGCGCGAACTTCTGCTTGAACGACAGTTTTTTGGCCGGCCCTTTTGCTACGGCAGGTTCTGCCTTGGTGGTCGGCGCGTCGCCGGCGTCGGCCTTGGCGCGCGCCTTGCGGTCGTCGAGCCGGGTGCCGCCGCGCTGCGCCAGCATGTCGGAATAGCCGCCGGCATATTCAATCCAGCGGCCACCACCGTCCGGCGCGATGACGCTGGTGACGGTGCGGTCGAGGAAATCGCGATCGTGGCTGACCAGGATGACGGTGCCGGCGAACCCGGCGACCAGTTCCTGCAGCAGTTCCAGCGTCTCCATGTCGAGATCGTTGGTCGGCTCATCAAGTACCAGCAGGTTCGCCGGGCGCGCCAGCACGCGCGCCAGGATCAGCCGCGCCCGCTCGCCGCCGGACAGCTCGCGCACCGGCGTGCGCGCCTGCTCCGGCTTGAACAGAAAATCCTTCATGTAGGAGACGACATGGCGCTGCTCGCCATTGATGACCAGGTTCTCGCCGCGCCCGTCGGTGAGATATTGCGCCAGCGTCTCCTGCGGGTCGACCGCCTCGCGCTTCTGGTCGAGCGTGGCGATCTCCAGATTCGTGCCGAGCCGTATCGAACCAGCGTCCGGCGCCAATTCGCCGGTCAGCATCTTCAGAAGCGTCGTCTTGCCGGCGCCGTTCGGTCCGACGAGGCCGACGCGGTCACCGCGCTGGATGCGGGTCGAGAACCCCTTGACGACGGTGAGGTCGCCAAAGCTCTTCTCTATGTTTTTCGCCTCGATCACCAGCTTGCCGGATTCGGCCGCGTCGCTGGCCACCATTGTCGCGGTGCCCTCGGCGCCGCGATGGCCGCGAAAGCGCTGGCGCATGGTCTGCAGTTCGCCGAGACGTCGCATGTTGCGCTTGCGCCGTGCCGTCACGCCGTAGCGCAGCCAGTGCTCCTCGCGCACGATCTGGCGGCCGAGCTTGTGCTGCTCGCGCTCTTCCTCCTCCAGCACGAGGTCGCGCCATTCCTCGAAATGGCCAAAGCCCTTGTCCAACCGGCGGGTCTGGCCACGGTCGAGCCAGACGGTGGCACGCGACACACGCTCGAGGAAGCGGCGGTCGTGCGAGATCACGATGAGCGCCGAGGAAGTCCGGACGAGTTCCTCTTCCAGCCATTCGATCACCGACAGATCAAGATGGTTAGTCGGCTCATCAAGAAGCAGGATGTCGGGCTCCGGCGCCATGACGCGGGCAAGGGCGGCGCGCCTGGCCTCGCCGCCGGACAGGTCTGCCGGCCGCTCCTCGCCTGACAGGCCGAGATGCTCCATCAGATAGCTGGCGCGGTAGGGATCGTCGGCCGGGCCGAGTCCGGCCTCGACATAGGCCCGCACATTGGCAAAGCCGTCCATGTCGGGCATCTGGGGCAGGTAACGCACCGTTGCCGAAGGCTGGCGGAACACCTCGCCGTCCTGCGGTTCGATCAGGCCGGCGGCGATCTTGAGCAGCGTCGACTTGCCGGACCCGTTGCGGCCGACCAGCGCGATCTTGTCGCCGGCCGACGCGGTCAGGGTGGCGCCATCGAGCAGCGGCGTGCCGCCAAAAGTCAGTCTTATCCCGTCGAGATTGAGAAGGGGCGGGGCCATGTCAGCTTTCGGGCAATGGATAGGGATGGGCAAGCAGCAGCGCGCGGCCGTGGCCGAGCGCGATGTCGAGGCGGCCCTTGACCTCGTTGGAAATGGTCAGCGACGATCCGAAAGCCACCTCGACCTTGTCGAGCGGCCATTTGGCGCCGGTGACGGTCAGGCCGGAGAGTTCGGAAAAGCCGAGAATAGAAAATAGCGTGCCGTCGGCATAATCGAAGCTGGCCCTGCCGTTGAGCAAGGGGACACCCTCCTGGGCGCCGCTGGTCAAAAGCACATCCGTTCCGGCCTCGGCCAGCCGCAGGCCAAGCGCCAGATGCAGAAAGGCGTGATCGGCGCGCTTGCCGCCGAAGGCGCCCGCCAGCACAAGGCGGGTCGCTCCACGCTCCAGTGCGGCCGCGATTGCCAGTTCGCCGTCGGTCTTGTCCTTTTCCGTCGGGAAGGTTTGCTGGGGCACGGCGGCGAGATGGGCGGGCAGATCGGCCGGAACCGAATCGAAATCACCGACCCACAATTCCGGCACGAGGCCCAGCATCCGCGCATGACCGATGCCGGCGTCGGCGGCGATCACGCGCGAGCCTTCGACCTGGCGGTCGAGCCGGGGCGTGCGGAGGAGATCGCCGCCAAGCAGGATGGTGAATGTGCTCATATCCCGTCGCCTTACCAGCCCGGCACGGGAAACGGAAGGCGGCAAACTCCCACTTGCGTGTCCCACCCGCCGGGCCTATGTGTCGAAACGCTCTAACGGGGTGCCGGACGCGAATTTCGCGGGCCGGCTGAGAGGCAGTCTCGCCAACCCGCTGAACCTGATCCGGTTTGTACCGGCGGAGGGATTAGACGTTTCGGACAGTCCGACGCCTCAATTCCTTTCAACGCAAACGAAGGAGGCGCCGATGCGCACGTTTTTATATTCTCTCATCGCAGCCACGGCGGTGACGCTGTCCGGGCCGGCCTTGGCCAAGGACAAGCTCACGGTCTACACCTATGAGAGCTTCACCGCCGACTGGGGTCCAGGCCCCGTGGTGAAGAAGGAATTCGAGGCCGAATGCGGCTGCGATGTCGAGTTCGTCTCGGTCGCCGACGGCGTGGCGCTGCTCAACCGCGTCAAGCTGGAAGGCGCTTCGACCAAGGCCGACATCGTGCTCGGCCTCGACACCAATCTCACCGCCGATGCCAAGGCCTCCGGCCTGTTCGCGCCGCATGGCGCGGTGAGCGATGTCAACGTGCCGGGCGGCTGGAGCGACGATACTTTTGTTCCCTTCGACTACGGCTATTTCGCCGTCGTCTACGATACGCAAAAGCTGAAGTCGCCGCCGAAAAGCTTGAAGGAGCTGGTCGAGGGCAGCGCCGACGACAAGATCGTCATCCAGGACCCGCGCACCTCGACGCCCGGTCTCGGCCTGCTGCTCTGGGTGAAGTCGGTCTATGGCGATAAGGCGCCGGAGGCCTGGGCCAAGCTCAAGACCAAGGTGCTGACCGTGACGCCGGGCTGGAGCGAGGCCTATGGCCTGTTCACCAAGGGCGAGGCGCCGATGGTGCTTTCCTACACCACCTCCCCGGCCTACCACATGGTCGCCGAGAACACCGAGCGTTACCAGGCGGCGTCTTTCGAAGAGGGCGAGTATCTGCAGATCGAGGTCGCCGGCATCACCACGACCGGAGCCAAGAACCCGCTGGCGGAAAAATTCATGGCCTTCATGACCGGACCGAAATTCCAGGACGCCATCCCCGAGACCAACTGGATGTTCCCGGCCGGCAAGACCGACAAGCCGCTCAACCCGGCCTTCGACAAACTGGTCAAGCCGACCAAGACCCTGCTGTTCAGTCCGGAGGAGGTCGCGGCCAACCGCAAGACCTGGGTGGATGAATGGCTGGCGGTGATGAGCAAGTAGTTGGCTGTATGATCCGAAGATGAATGCTTTACGGCGCCCCCCTCTGTCCTGCCGGACATCTCCCCCGCTTGGGGGGAGATTGGCTGTCATCGGCGATTTCGCCAATCGCCAACATTGCAGGAATGAGCTGGGCGCCGGAGCTGCTAATCTCCCCCCTCGTGGGGGAGATGTCCGGCAGGACAGAGGGGGGCGCGAAGGAACGCGACGCACGTTAAAGGCCTTTCGTGCAACCCGCGTCTGATCCCCGCATTACCGCCGGCAGCGTAGCGCTGGCGGCGATCGCGCTCTTGATCGGCGGCGCGTTTGCCGGGCTGCTTGTCGAAGGCGCACACGATCTCTCCGGCGCCTGGGTGGCCTTCGACCCTTATCTGTTGCGCGTCGTGCGCTTCACACTCTGGCAGGCGGCCCTGTCAACGCTGCTCTCCGTCGGGCCGGCCCTGTTCGTGGCGCGGGCGCTGTCGCGGCATCCACGGTTCTTCGGCCGCGCCTTCATTCTGCAGCTCTTCGCCGTGCCGTTGGCGCTGCCGGCGATCGTCGCGGCGCTCGGCATTCTGGCGCTTTATGGCCGTGCCGGCTATTTCGCCGGCCTGTTCAACTGGGTTGGCGGCCAGGGCTGGCCGGGCATCTACGGCCTCTCCGGCATTCTCGTCGCCCATGTCTTCTTCAACCTGCCGCTGGCCACCCGCCTGTTCCTCGAGGCGCTGCAGACCATCCCCTCCGACCAGTGGCGGCTGGCGAGCCAGCTCGGCATGGCGGCGCGGCCGGCGTTCCGGTTGATCGAATGGCCAACACTGCGCGCCGCCATGCCCGGCGTCGCCGGGCTCGTCTTCATGCTCTGCATCACATCCTTCACCATCGTGCTGACGCTTGGCGGCGGGCCGGCCGCGACGACGCTCGAAGTCGGCATCTATCAGGCCTTGCGCTTCGATTTCGATCCCGCGAGGGCTGTCGCGCTGACATTGCTGCAGATCGCCTTGACCTTCATCGTGGTGCTGGCGCTGACGCGGCTCGGCGCCAATGTCGTCGGCGACACCAACCTGCCGGTCGCGCCGCGCCGCTATCTCTCCGTCAACGGCACCGAAGCCACACTGAATGCCTTGCTCATCGGATTGGCGCTGCTGGTCGTCGCGGGACCGATGGCGGCGACCGTGATCGCCGGATTGAGCGCCGATCTCGACCGGCTGGCCGGCGAGACCGCTGTCCGGCAGGCGACACTCACCAGCGCCGTGCTCGGCTTCCTTTCGGCGCTGCTTTCGGTGATGCTCTCGTTGGCATTGACAATGGCGCGGCGGGCGCTGGCATCGAACCGCCGCTCCGGCCCAATGACACTGCTCGAACACGCCACCGATACCGGCGCCGGCTTTGTGCTGGTCGTGCCGCCGATCGTCGTCGGCGCCGGTTGGTTCCTTCTGTTGCGCCACGTCGGCGACGTCTTTGCCATCGCCCCGCTCATGGTCGTCACCGTCAACGCTGTCATGGCGATGCCTTTCGCGCTGCGCGCCATCCGCCCCGCCTATGATGCGGCAAGCGAGCGCCACGAACGGCTCTGCGCACAGCTCGGCATTTCCGGCTGGGCAAGGCTGAAGCTGGTCGACTGGCCGTCGCTGCGGCGGCCGCTCGCCACCGCCTTCGCGTTCGCCATGGCGCTGTCGCTTGGCGATCTCGGCGTCATCGCCCTGTTCGGCAGTGATTCCGTACAGACCTTGCCCTACCTTCTCCTGGCGCGCATGGGCAGCTACCGCACCCAGGACGCCGCCGGCCTGGCGTTGTTGCTGGGCCTTGTCTGCCTGGTACTGGTGCTGGCAGCGGACCGGCTGGGAAAGGGGATGGCCCGCGATGTCTGACGGTGCGGCTAACGCCAAAGGGGTTCCGGTGCGGCTGGACAAGGTCTCGTTCAGTTATGGCGAGGCATTGTTCGCTTTCGATGTCGAGTTCACCGCGACGCAAATCACTGCCATCATGGGGCCAAGCGGTTCGGGAAAGTCGACGCTGCTCAATCTGGTGGCCGGATTCGAGATGCCGAGATCCGGCCGCGTGCTGATCGGCGGGGGCGATGTCAGTGGTGAGCCGCCGGCCGTGCGTCCGGTGTCGATGGTGTTTCAGGAGAACAATCTTTTCGCGCATCTTTCCGTCGAGCAGAATGTCGGGCTCGGCCGTTCGCCATCGTTGCGGCTGACCGATACCGACCACGCCGATATCGCGGGCGCCCTTGCGCGCACCGGTCTTGCCGGCAAGGAGAAGCGGCTGCCGCGCGAACTTTCGGGCGGTGAGCGCCAGCGCGTCGCCCTGGCTCGCGTGCTGGTGCGTGACCGCCCGGTGCTGCTGCTCGACGAACCCTTCGCCTCGCTTGGGCCCGCCTTGCGCGACGACATGCTCGACCTGGTTGCTGGCCTTCATGCCGAGCGTGGCATGACGGTGCTGTTCGTCACGCACCAGCCGCAGGATGCCCGCCGCATCGGCCAGAAGGTGGTGTTTCTGGACAATGGCGCCGTCGCCGCCACAGGCACGGCGGACGATTTCTTTGCCGGGGCTGGTCCGGAGGCGTTCCGGCGCTATATCGGTGCGGGTGCCGGGGATGCCTTATCACGAGATATTGCCCGGAAGCGGACATAATTTACGCTCAAACCGGCCCGAGGCGATGTGGCGCTTGCTTGCCATGACTGGAGTAGTGTGGCTAGGTCCGCTCGATACCGGTCCGGCACTGGCCGTGATTTGCCTACAGCATCTGCTGCCCGGCCCGAGGGGCGCGTGACGGACGCTGTAGCAGTTTGTTTTGCGCATTGCATGATCATGCGCAAGGACCTGAAAGGAAGCCATTCTGGCGATCGGCGTTGACAGGCTACGAATGAACCCGCTGGCGCGCTTCTTGGCGCTGGCTGGCTTTGCCGTGGCGCTGGCGAGCTGCCAGATGTTCACGCCTCCGGAGGTCCAGGAATCCGGCTTCCAGCCATCCGACAAGCCGATCACGGTGGACAATGTCGCCGCCAACAACAAGCTTGCCGAACTCGCCAAGGCGCAGCATCCGCGCATCCTGGCGACCTATGGTGGCGAATATTCCGATCCCAAGCTCGAGCGCATGGTCGCCAAGGTGGTCGGCAATTTGACCGTGGTATCGGCCAACCCGACCCAGACCTATCGCATCACCATCCTCAATTCGCCCAACGTCAACGCCTTCGCACTGCCGGGCGGCTATCTCTACATAACGCGCGGCCTCCTGGCGCTGGCCAATGATTCGTCCGAGCTCGCCGCTGTCATCGCGCATGAAATGGGACACGTCACCGCCAATCATGGCCTGCAGCGCCAGCAGTTGGAGGCCGAGGAGGGCCTGGCGACCAAGGTCGTCTCGGATGTGCTCGGCGACAGCCCGACCGCCAAGGCAGCACTGATCCGCGGCAAGCTCAGGCTGGCGCAGTTCTCGCGCAACCAGGAACTGGAGGCGGACGCCATCGGCATCAAGTCGATCGGCGAAGCCGGCTACGATCCCTATGCCGCCGGCCGCTTCCTGCAGTCGATGTCGGCCTACACCGATTTCCGCTCGATCAGCGGCGCCACGGACGCCAGCCTCGACTTCCTTGCGACGCACCCCAACACGCCGCAGCGCATCGATCTGGCACAGCGCCACGCCCGCCAGTTCGGCGCGCCAGGCTTCGGCACGCGCGACCGTGATTCCTTCCTCGCCGGCATAGACGGCCTACTCTACGGCGACACGCCGGAAGAAGGCTATGTGCGCGGCGAGACCTTCCTGCATCCGGGCCTCGGCGTGTCGTTCACGGTGCCGGACGGTTTCATCATCGACAATTCGGCGGCAGCGGTGACGGCGACCGGTCCTGGCGACATAGCAATCCGCTTCGACGGCGTTTCGATCGACAAGAACCGCGCCTTGACCGACTATATCAGAAGCGGCTGGGTGGCTGGCCTCGACGACAGCACTGTCAAGCAGGAAACCATCAACGGCAATGAGGCGGCGACCGCGCATGCCGGCGCCGAAGGCTGGCAGTTCGATATCGCGGTGATCCGCGCCGGCGGCCAGGTTTACCGATTGCTGACCGCGGCGCCCTCGGCCAGCACCTCGCTGGAAACGGTGGCGCGCTCGGTCAGCGGCTCCTTCCGCATTCTCAGTCCCGCCGAAAAGGCGGCCCTGAAGCCACTGCATATCCGTGTGCTTACGGTACAGCCGGGACAGACCATGGGCTCGCTTGCCGCGCAGATGGTGGGCGTCGACCGCAAGCTCGACCTGTTCCGCGTGCTCAACGCGTTGTCGCCGGGGGCCGCGGTTTCGGCCGGCGACAAGGTCAAGATCGTCACCGACAAGTAGCGCCCATTGCGCGAATCAGGCGGCGGTCGCCATGAATTCGGGATTCTGCTTCACCAGCGCGACCTTGAGCTTTTCCATCGCGCGGGCCTCGATCTGGCGGACGCGTTCCTTGGAAATGCCGAGCGTCTCGCCGAGTGCCTCGAGCGTGGCGCCCTCGTCGGTCAGCCGGCGTTCCTCGATGATGCGGAGTTCGCGGGCGTTGAGAGCTTGAAGCGCCTCCCTCAGCCAAAGCGAGCGGCGCGCGACGTCGATCTTGTCGCCGACAATCTCGTCGGGCAGGGGATCGTCCGAGACCAGGAAATCCATCCGCTCGGTCGCACCCGCATCATCGGCAAGCGGCACGTTGAGCGAGGAGTCCGGTGCCGAGAGGCGTGAATCCATCAACGCCACATCGGCCTCGGAGACACCAAGCGCAACCGACACCTCGCGGTAGAGGGTTGTGTTGGAGAGCGGTTCGGCGCCGTTCGCGAGGCGCGCACGCAGGCGCCTGAGATTGAAGAACAGGGCCTTTTGCGCCGAACTGGTGCCGCCGCGCACGATCGACCAGTTGCGCAGGATGTAATCCTGCATCGAAGCGCGAATCCACCACGTCGCGTAGGTCGAAAACCGTACCTCGCGCTCAGGCTCGAAGCGGGCCGCGGCCTCGAGCAGGCCGACATGACCTTCCTGGATCAGGTCGCCAAGCGGCAGGCCGTAGTGACGGAATTTCGAGGCCATGGAAATGACCAGCCGCATATGGGCCACGGTGATGCTGTGCAATGCGTTCTGGTCGTTGTCTTCTTTCCAGAGCAATGCAAGCCGATGCTCCTCGTCGCGCTCGAGGTAGGGCGCCCTCATTGCCGCGCGGACCATGACCCGACCTGCCGTGTCTTCCATCATAAGGCGCTCCCTGGCTCAGGCGATGCGGATGACAGGCACCGGCTTGAAATGACGGCGTCATGCCCTAGAACAGCCAAAACTGCCGTGCGCGGGAAAGGTTCCGCTGGCGCGGGCAGGCGAGCGATGAGATCCGGGCAATTTCGGCACGGCTGCCCGGAACTCTGAATGCTGCAGAGAAATTCCTTTTAGAGTATTCGATTTCTGGAATTGGCCCTCTTTGAAATTTCATTCCTTATTTTTTCGACCCGCATCTGTCATTTTCCAGCCCTCACAACATGCCTGACATCAGGCCAAGGACGGGATCACAGAAAAATGAAATGGCTCAAGTCACTCATCATCGCCGGAACGCTGCAGGCCCTGGCGGTCGCATCGGGCCATGCCGGCGCCAATCTCGACCAGATCAAGCAGGCCGGCGTCATCAAGGTCGGTACGGAAGGCACTTACGCGCCTTTTACCTATCATGATGCATCCGGAGCGCTGGTCGGCTTCGACGTCGAAATCGCCAAGGCGATCGCCGACAAGCTTGGCGTCAAGGCGCAGTTCCTCGAGGGCAAGTGGGACGGCCTGATCGCCGGCCTCGATGTCAAGCGCTACGACGCCGTCATCAACGAAGTCGGCATCACCGATGCCCGCAAGGCCAAGTACGATTTCTCCGATCCCTACATCGCCTCCAAGGCGGTGCTAATCGTGCGCGGCGACAACACCGACATCAAGACCTTCGCCGATCTCAAGGGCAAGAAGTCGGCGCAGTCGCTGACCTCCAATTTCGGCAAGCTGGCCGAGTCGAATGGCGCCGAACTGGTCGGCACCGACGGCTTCGACCAGTCGATCCAGCTGCTTTTGACCGGCCGCGCCGACGCCACCATCAATGACAGCCTGTCGTTCCTCGACTTCAAGAAGCACAAGCCCGACGCCAATGTGAAGATCGCCGCCCAGGAAGAGAATGCCGATTATTCCGGCGTCATCGTGCGCAAGGGCGATCCGGAGCTGGTCGCGGCCATCAACAAGGCGCTGGCCGACATCAAGGCCGACGGTACTTATCAGAAGATCGCCGACACCTATTTCGGCCAGGACGTGTCGAAGTAATTCATAAAGCGGGGCCGGTCGTCGCCCCGCGGCCCATCCAGCGGCGAGCCGTTTTTGACGGCTCGCCGCTTTTGTCGTGATATGGCTGACGCATTCGCGCTTCGATGACGCCGCTTGTCCATTCCGGAGGATTTTTCGTGCCGCACTGGCTGCAACTGATGCTGGAGTCGCTGCCCTCGCTGCTGTGGGCAGCGTTGATCTTCACCGTGCCGCTGACGCTGCTGTCCTTCGTGCTCGGCCTGACGGTGGGGTTGGGCGCGGCGCTCGGCCGGCTGTTCGGCCCGAAGCCGCTGGTGGCGCTCGTGCGCTTCTATGTCTGGATCTTCCGCGGCACGCCGCTGCTGGTGCAGCTGTTCCTGATCTTCTACGGCCTGCCTTCGGTCGGCATCCTGCTCGATGCCTTTACCGCGGCGCTGATCGGCTTCACCCTCAACATCGGCGCCTACACGTCGGAAATCATCCGCGCGGCGATAGGCTCGGTGCCGAAAGGCCAGTGGGAGGCCGGCTACTCGATCGGCATGACCTGGAGCCAGGCGATGCGGCGCACCATCCTGCCGCAAGCCGGCCGGGTGGCGGTGCCGCCGCTCTCCAACACTTTCATCTCGCTGGTCAAGGACACGTCGCTGGCCGCCGCCATCACCGTGCCGGAGATGTTCCAGGCAGCGCAGCGTATCGTTGCCACCACCTATGAGCCGCTCATCCTCTATGTCGAGGCTGCGATCCTCTATCTGGCGATGAGTTCGGTGCTGTCGGCCTTGCAGACGCGGCTGGAGGAGCGGCTCAACCGCTATGGCGGCTTCCTGGAGGCACGCTCATGATCGGCCTCACCAACATCGAAAAACGCTTCGGCGAAAATCTCGTGCTGAAAGGGGTGACGGTTGCCATCGCCGAGGGCAGCGTCACAGCCCTTGTCGGTCCTTCGGGTGGGGGAAAAAGCACGCTGCTGCGCTGCATCAACCTCCTGGAGATCCCGACCTCGGGCACGGTGCGGATCGGCGACGAGATGCTCGAGTTCCGCCCGGGCGGAAAGGTGCCGGCGGCGGACATAAGGCGTCTGCGCCTGCAGACCGGCATGGTGTTCCAGAATTTCCAGCTGTTTCCGCATCGCACCGCCATCGAAAATGTCATGGAAGGTTTGGTCACGGTGCTCAAATGGTCGCCCCAGAGGGCACATGAACGGGCGCTCGCGCTGCTGGAGAAGGTCGGCATGGCCCACAAGGCGGATGCCTGGCCGGCGACGCTGTCGGGTGGCCAGCAACAGCGCGTGGCGATCGCCCGGGCGCTGGCGCCGTCGCCCAAGGTGCTGCTGTGCGACGAACCGACTTCGGCACTCGACCCGGAATTGGCGCAGGAGGTGGTCGATGTGCTTAGTCAGCTCGCCAGCGAGGGAACGACCATGGTGATAGCGACGCATGATTTGCGCCTGGCTTCCAAGATCGCCCAGGAAGCGGTGTTCCTCGATGCCGGCGTCATTGTCGAGCAGGGGCCATCCGCCACGCTATTCGGCAATCCGGAGCGCGAAAGGACAAAGCGGTTCATCGCCACGCTGAAGCAGGAGGCGGCGGAGAAGGAGGCCGGCGTATAGACGCGGCAATCTCCGGCAATCTTAAAGACAAAAAACCCGGCACGAGGCCGGGTTTTTCGTTAACTCGAAAGCGAAAAGCTCAGGCAGCCTCTTCCTGCTCGGCTTCCTCATTGTCGGCCTTGGCGCCACGCTTGGGGCCCTTGTTGAGATTGACCTCGATCAGGCGCACGGCTTCGGTTTCCGACATGCGGTTGACAGCCGCGATCTCGCGGGCCATGCGGTCGAGCGCCGCTTCATAGAGCTGGCGTTCGGAATAGGACTGCTCCGGCTGGTTGTCGGCGCGGTAGAGGTCGCGCACGACTTCCGAGATCGAGATCAAGTCGCCCGAATTGATCTTGGCATCATATTCCTGGGCACGGCGCGACCACATGGTGCGCTTGACGCGGGCGCGACCCTGCACGACCTTCAGCGCGCGCTCGACATAATCCTCTTCCGACAGCTTGCGCATGCCGATGGAGGTCGCCTTGGCGACCGGCACCTTGAGCCGCATCTTGTCCTTCTGGAAGTCGATGACGAACAGTTCCAGCTTGTGGCCAGCCACTTCCTGCTCATCGATCGAGACGATCTGGCCGACGCCATGCGCCGGATAGACGATGTACTCGCCGGTCTTGAAACCGTGACGCGCGGCCGTGGACTTCTTCTGCGGGGTGATCGTTGCCATTACGCCCTGAACTCCTTGTTGTGGGCCGGCGGCGGTGCCGGCTGAACTCACGTGATCGGGGTCACCGATCATTAGCCGCACAACAGATGAACCCACCGGAAAAAGCCGGGACCGGCAAACCGCACGAATTGCGACCGCCTGGCCCAGATCGCTCTGGTCCGGAATGGGATTTTCACCTTTCAGTGATTTGGGGCGTCTGCGCCATAAATCGACGTTGTGTCACCGGCATGTTTCGCTGATGTAACACAAAAAGTCGGAAGAATCAAGGTTTTGCTGCGTAAGCGAAGGCCACAACCAATCGCCGCCTGTCAAGGCGGTTAATCCGACGTGCTTGTTACGCTACGTCATACAAGCCTTTACGGCGGTGTTGTCAATCGCCTTCGCCGGGCTCGGCGGAGAAGTATTTCTCGAACTTGCCGGCCTCACCGTCGAAGCTCTTGGCGTCGGCCGGCGGCTCCTTCTTGGCGGTGATGTTCGGCCATTTCTCGGCATATTCGGTGTTGATCTGCAGCCATTTGTCGAGGCCGGACTCGGTGTCGGGCTTGATCGCGTCGGCCGGGCATTCCGGTTCGCAGACGCCGCAGTCGATGCACTCGTCGGGATGGATGACGAGCATGTTCTCGCCTTCGTAGAAACAGTCGACCGGACAGACCTCGATGCAGTCCATATATTTGCATTTGATGCAGTTGTCGGTCACGACATAGGTCATCGGTCGGCTCCGGGATGTCCCGTTTTTGTTGGCTTTTTTTGTGAGGTAACGCCTTTATCGGCTGCTTGCAAGGGTGGCCGTTCCCAGGGGCATCAGGGTTTGGGAATGGAATTCCAAGTGGGCGGCGCCGCGAAGGCCCGGCATGCCCCACCGGCCGTCCTGTTTGCCGCTCCCGGTTCTGCTTTTTGTTTGTCGTTGCCCTCGGGAAACGCCCCTCCGCGGTCGGTCGAACGGCTCAATCTTCGTCGAGCAATCGGTCGGTCTGGCGGCGCTCTTTTTTGGTCGGGCGGCCGCTGCCTGCCTCCCGCAACGCCGGGATGGCATCGGGAAGGGCGTCAGCCTTGGGTGCGGGCGGCGGCGACATGTCTTCATAAAGAGTGCGGGCTTCCTCGGCCGGGCCGCGCCGCACTCCGGCGCCGAGCACCTTCCAGACGAAGATACGCCGGTCGAGCGTGATGGTCAGCACGTCGCCCGGCTTGACCAGATCGGATGCCTGCGCTGCTTTGTCGCGATTGATGCGCACGCGGCCGGCGACCACCAATTTAGCCGCCAGCGAGCGCGATTTCACCGCACGCGAAAAGAACAGCCATTTGTCGATGCGCTGGCGGCCTTCAGCAACCATCGAAGCGCCGAGCCTACTTCTTTAGTTGGTCGCGCAAGGCGGCGAGCTTGGCGAAGGGGGAATCCGGATCGAAGCGCACCGGGCGCTCCTCGCGCGGCTTGGGTTGGAAGGCGGGCTTTCCGCCCCCCTTGCCTTCCGGCCTGCCGCCCTTCCAGTCCGGGCGGCCTTCACGGCGCTCGGGACGATCGCCTTGCGGGCGGCCATCGCGGCGCTGCTCGCCGTCACCTTGCGGCTTGGGCTTGAACTTCGAGCGGTCGAAGCGCGGCTTGCCGGCGCCGTCGCGGCGTCCTTCATGGGCGGGACGGTCCGTGGGCGTGCCTGTTGCCGGTGCGCCGCCGGCATCGGCCGACGCGTTGCCTCGGCCGCGCGCTTGTCCGTTTTGCGGGCGGTTGTTGCGGCCGTCGCGATGACGCGGACGCTGGTCAAAGCGGCCTTGGCGCCACAACAGGATCGGCTTTGGCGCTTCGGCTTCCGGCACCGTTTCGCCGACGGCTTGCGCCACCGCAACGGGTTCGGCGGCTTCCGTCGGCGCGGAGGCCCCGACGGCCGGCTCCGCCGCCGCGGCGCCCTCTTCTGGGGGCGCGGCGTCAATCTCGGCAGTCTCAGCTTCGGCCCGCGACTCAACCGGCGCCGGCTCGACGGGTTCAACGGCGGCTTCGGCCACAGGCGCCTCTTCGCCCCCTGCAACGTCAGCCGTGGCTTCCGCCTGCTCTTGCACGGCAGCTTCCGTCGGCGCGTCTGCCGCGATTTCGGCCGCAACCTCCATCGCCGCGGCGGCTGCCGCATCCGGCACCGGTTCCGATCCTTCGGCGGCTGGCGCTGCCGCCTCTTCCGCCGCCTTGGCCTGTTCCGCGCGGGCTGCCTCCGCGGCTGCCTGCTTGGCCGCGGCGGCTTCCCGCGCGGCAGTATCCTGCGCTTCCAGCCGCGCCTTGACGTCCGCCGCCGGCTTCGGCTCGGCGCGATAGCCGAGACCCTTGAGAATCTCTTCCATGTCGTCGGCGGTGGCGCCGAGGATCGACATCATTGGCGGCGTCACCATGAAGGACTGGCCGTCATAGGCGCCGTCCGGTCGCTGGCCGAGGCCGGGCTTCCAGTTGGTCGCCGGGCGGATCAGGTCAGCCAGCCGCTCCAGAATGTCGATGCGAACGGCGCGGCGGCCGAGATTGCGGTAGCCGGCAAGCTTGTAGAACGCCTTGTCGAAGGCCGGATCGATCACCACCGAGGTGCGGCCCGATGCCAGCGCATGGACGACGTCGCCGAAGCCGGGCTTGTCCTTGCCGTCGTTCTTCAGCGCCCACAGCAAGGTCACCAGTCCGGCGGGCGCCGGTTTGATCAGCGCCGGCACGAAGACGTGGTAGGCACCGAAGCGCACGCCGAGCCGGCGAAGCGCCGCGCGGCCTTCCTGGTCGAGCGACTTCATCTCCTCGGCGATGTCGCGGCGATTGATGAGGCCGAAATTCTCGACCAGCTGGAAGGCGATGCCGCGGCCGATACCGGAAATCTGATCGGCATTTTTCAAGTCGACCAGCGGCTTCAGCAGGGATTCGATCTGGAAATTGACGAAGCGCTCGGCGCGCGCGGCGACCTTGTCGCGCGCCGGGCCGGTGAGCTGTTCGTCGGCCAGCAGCACCAGGCGCGGCTTCAGCGCGTCCTCGCCCGAAACCAGTGTGCCGATCGGCGCGCCGATCCAGCGCAGCGTGCCGTCCGAACCGAGCGCTAGATCGCCATTGGCGCAGGCACCGAAGCGCTCCGCGCGTGCATCGAATTCGGCGGCCAGCGCCTTTTGCGCGGCCGTGCGCACGGCCTTGGCGTCTTCGCCGCCGGCGGTCTGGTCGGCGGTGAAGCGGAACCCTTGTAACTCGCCGACGTGATGGCCTTCGACAAGGACGGTTCCGGTAGGACTGATTTCGGCTTCAGGCATGGTATTTTCTCTAAGGCGCCGCATGAGGACGGAAGTCCTGCGGTCTACGAAGCGTTTCGTCAACCGCTCATGCAGCGCATCCGACAATCTGTCTTCGATTTCGCGCGTCTTTTCCTGCCAGTGTGCCTGATCGGCCAGCCAGCCGGGCCGGTTCGACACGAATGTCCAGGTGCGGATCTGGGCGATGCGGTGCGACAGCGTGTCGATATCGCCCTCGGTGGTGTCGGCGCGGCGCACCTGCTCGGCCATATAGTTCTCGTCGACATGACCATGCCGGGCGAGGTCCATGTAGATCGAGGCGATGAGGTCGGCATGCTGGGCGGGCGCGATCTTGCGATAATCCGGCAGCGCGCAGGCTTCCCACAGCAACGCCACGCGCTTGGCATTGGTTGCGAGCGCGCGGATGCCTTCGTCGCGGGAGAGATGTTCGAGCGCCTGGGCATCGACGGCCGGCAGTGCGCGTGTCAGGCCCTCGACCGGGGCGTTGGTCTCAATGGAACGCTTCAGCGCATCGAGGCTGGCGAAATCGAATTGGGCGGTGCGCCACTGCAGCACCTTCACCGGGTCGAAGTCATGGCCCTCGATCTTCTGGACCAGGTCCTCGTCCAGCGGATCGACCTGGCCGGTGACGCCGAACGTGCCGTCGCGCAGATGCCGGCCGGCGCGGCCGGCGATCTGGCCGAGTTCGGCCGCCGTCAAATTGCGGTACTGGTAGCCGTCGAACTTGCGGTTCTGGGCAAAGGCGACATGGTCGAGGTCGAGGTTGAGACCCATGCCGATCGCGTCGGTGGCAATGAGATAGTCGACATCGCCCGACTGGAACAGCGCCACCTGGGCATTGCGGGTGCGAGGCGACAGCGCGCCCAGAACCACCGCCGCACCGCCCTGCTGGCGCCGGATCAGCTCGGCGATGGCGTAGACCTCGTCGGCGGAGAAGGCGACGATCGCGGTGCGCCGTGGCAGGCGCGTCAGTTTCTTGGAACCGGCATAAGCCAGATGCGACAGGCGCGGCCGCGTCACCACCGAGACGCCTTTCAGCAGCCGCTGGAGGATGCCGTGCATGGTGGCCGCGCCGAGCAGCAGCGTTTCCTGGCGACCGCGCAGATGCAGGATGCGGTCAGTGAAGATATGGCCGCGCTCGAGGTCGCCGGCCAGTTGCACCTCGTCGATGGCGACGAAGGCGGCGTCGGTCTCGCGCGGCATGGCTTCGACGGTGCAGACCGAATATTTGGCGCCCGGCGGCTGGATCTTCTCCTCGCCGGTGATGAGCGCCACCTTGTGGGCGCCAACTTTCTCGCAGACGCGCGTGTAGACCTCCCGGGCCAGCAGCCTCAGCGGCAGGCCGATGACGCCGGTTTCGTGCGCCACCATGCGCTCGATGGCGAGATGGGTCTTGCCCGTGTTGGTCGGCCCAAGCACGGCGGTCACGTCGCGGCCCGACAGGATCAGCGGCTCGGTATGTTTCTGCTGGATGTTCATCGGCTCGGAAATAAGGCTTTCTGGCCTCTCGTTGTCGGGAGCGTGCCTGGACGGCGCGTATGACAGCCGACACATAGGGATTTCGGGCGCGAAGCGAAAGCGGAATGTTCCGCCCGGGTTCCGAAGACGCCCGTGTCAGCCCGCAAATCAGTTCCTGCTTAACAGTTGGAACGAGTCTGGAACGAATCAGCGACGAATCGGTGACTCCGTCAGATTCAGCTTTTGTTCACGGCTAGATATGGATTTTGCGACCATGAGTCTCACCACATGCTGAATCAGAAAACTGGCCCGTTTTATGCTAGGCGAACCTCTCTGTTAACTTTCGCCTGTGAACGAGGTCGGGGGCTCGATGCGCACTGCTCAAGATTATGAAATTGTTAATCTTTCTGAATTGTGGGTTAAGAAACTATGGGTGATCTCGGCCTATTAATGTTAACTTCCGCTCAAAGCCGGAACGAATCGGCGACAAAACAGCGTCAGCGCTATTTTCCCTTTTTGTTCCCCCAATATCTTGTGTTGTGAACAGCTTATCCACCGAGAATCCACAGGCTTGCCCACAGGTTTCGCGCAGGCGCGCTGCCGCCATTAACCTTTGCGTGCCGGATTGGGGCAGCCGCTCGTAGCGAGGGGTTTTAGGCCCAGAGCATCACTTGAAAACGGACCGGTTTCCCGGTCCGTTTTCGCCCGTCAAGGCCGCTGGTTGGTGGGCAGGCGAAAATCAATGCCTAGACGAAGTACTGGCCGCCATTGGCGGTGAGGGTCGAGCCGGTGATGAAACCGGCATCCTCGGAAGCGAGGAAGACGACGCAGCGCGCGATCTCTTCCGGCTCGCCGAGGCGGCCGACCGGGATTTGCGGGATGATGCGCTCGTTGAGCACTTTCTCGTCGATCGCCTTGACCATCTCGGTGGCGATGTAGCCCGGGCAGATGACGTTGACGGTGATGCCCGCGCGGGCGCCTTCCTGGGCGAGCGCTTTCGAGAAGCCGATGTCGCCGGCCTTGGCAGCGGAGTAATTGACCTGGCCGGCCTGGCCCTTCTGGCCGTTGATCGAGGAGATGGTGATGACGCGGCCGAACTTGCGGTCGCGCATGCCGCTCCACAGCGGATGGGTCATGTTGAAGACACCGGACAGATTGGTGTCGATCACCTCTTTCCACTGCTCGCGCGTTATCTTGTGGAACATGGCGTCGCGGGTGATGCCGGCGTTGTTGACCAGTACCGAGACAGGGCCGAGGTCGGCCTCGATCTGCTTGATGCCGGCGGCGCAAGCGTCATAATCGGCGACGGACCATTTGTAGACCGGAATGCCGGTCTCGGCCTTGAATTTCGCCGCCGCATCGTCATTGCCGGCATAGTTCGCGGCAACCGAATAGCCGGCAGTCTTCAAAGCGATCGAGATGGCAGCGCCGATACCGCGCGATCCACCCGTGACGATTGCAACCTTGGTCATGTGTTCTCCTCCCGTTGGTCGGAGGAGCGAATAGGGAGTAGCCAATAGCGAATAGGGTTTGATGTCCCGCCGCGCTGAGGCCGTTCTTCCTTATTCGCTACTCCTGTTCGCTATTGGCTTGTTCAGATGGCTTCGACGCACATGGCGACGCCCATGCCGCCGCCGATGCATAGGGTGGCCAACCCCTTCCTGGCGCCGCGGCGACGCATCTCGAAGACCAGCGTGTTGAAGACGCGGGCGCCCGAGGCGCCGATCGGATGGCCGATGGCGATGGCGCCGCCATTGACGTTGACGATCGAGGGGTCCCAGCCCATGCCCTTGTTGACGGCGCAGGCCTGCGCGGCGAAAGCCTCGTTAGCCTCGACCAGGTCCAGATCGCCGACCGACCAGCCTGCCTTTTCCAGAGCGCGCTTCGAAGCGGGAATAGGTCCGGTGCCCATGATCGCCGGATCGACGCCGGCGGTTGCCCAGGACACGATGCGCGCGAGCGGGGTGACGCCGCGCCGAGCGGCCTCCGCTTCGCTCATCAGCAGCGCGCCGGCGGCGCCGTCATTGATGCCGGAGGCGTTGGCGGCGGTCACCGTACCGTCCTTGTCGAAGGCCGGCCTCAGCTTGGTCATAGCATCGATCGTGGCGCCGTGGCGGATGTACTCGTCCTGATCGACAACCGTGTCGCCCTTCTTGCCCTTGATGGTGAAGGCGACGATCTCGTCCTTGAACTTGCCGGCTTTCTGCGCGGCCTCGGCCTTGTTCTGCGAGCCCAGCGCGAACTGGTCCTGGTCGTCGCGGGTGATCTGGAACTGGCGGGCGACGTTCTCGGCGGTGTTGCCCATGTGGTAGCCGTTGAAGGCGTCCCACAGCCCGTCCTTGATCATGGTGTCGATCATCTTGTAGTCGCCCATCTTGACGCCGGCGCGCAGATGCTCGGCGTGCGGCGACAGCGACATCGATTCCTGGCCGCCGGCGATGATCACCTTGGCGTCGCCGGTGGCGATCTGCTGCATGCCGAGCGCGATGGCGCGCAGACCCGAGCCGCAAACCTGGTTGAGGCCCCAGGCGGTGGTTTCCTTGGGCAGGCCGGCAAGGATCGAGGCCTGGCGGGCTGGGTTTTGGCCTTGCGCCGCGGTCAGCACCTGGCCGAGGATGACCTCGTCCACCTCGGCCGCCTCGACGCCCGTACGTGACAAAAGCTCCTTGATGACGACAGCACCGAGTTCATGCGCCGGCGTGGCCGCGAAAGCACCGTTGAAGGAGCCGACGGCCGTGCGTGCGGCACTGGCGACAACGATGGAATTGGCAGAGGACATATTCTTCTCCAGACTTCGAGCTGTCATGTTTTCAGGCATTGTTGGCAACTTTTCTTGCCCTTTCCATGACCCAAGTCAAACCGGAAATCGGCATGGCGCCCATGCGCCGCAAGCAGGTCGCGCATCGCCGTGCCGGCGGACCGGGCGCTGCTGCGCAGCATATTTTGCCCGCTATGCAGCATAATATGATCCCGCAGTGCACAAACTGCTTGGAATTGTGGGGCTTTTGCGCATATCCTCAAAAAGGGCGCAATCGTTACCGGCTGCTTACTCAGGCGTGCCGGTGTCCGGGGAGGATGCAGATGGCCGCAAAAGACGACCCGATCATTATCAAGAAATACGCCAACCGCCGCCTCTATAATACGGGGACGAGCACCTATGTGACGCTCGAGGATCTGGCCGAGATGGTCAAGAAGGGCGAGGAATTCACCGTCCAGGACGCCAAGACCGGGGACGACATCACCCATCCGGTGCTGACGCAGATCATCTTCGAGCTGGAGAACAAGGACGGGCAGAACATGCTGCCGATCCCGTTCCTGCGCCAGCTGATCGCCTTCTATGGCGACCAGATGCAGATGATCGTGCCGAGTTTCCTCGAACAATCGATGATCGCCTTCTCCAAGGAACAGGAGCGGTTCCGCGAGCAGATGAAGGGGGCCATCGGCAAGTCGCCGCTGGACGTGATGAAGATGGCGACGCCGATGAAGGCGCTGGAAGAACAGACACGGCGCAACATGGAAATGTTCCAGAATGCGATGCGGCTGTTCACGCCATTTCCGCCGGCGGGTTCCGCACCCGCCGCGGCCCCTGCCGAATCGGCCAGGAAGGAAGCGCCGGAGAAACCCGACGATCTGCAGCAGCTGAAGGACCAGATCGCTGCCATGCAGCGCAAGCTCGACACAATGTCGTAAGGGGCGGGGTCCAGGCCAAAATCCGCCGGTGTCTTATCGGTCGATGGTCGACTGCCACAGGTCGCGGATTTCGTCGGGTAGCCCGTCCAATGGGCATCATGGGCGCAGGACACCAGGCTCCTTGCCCGAAGCGAAGGGCAGGTCCTCATCCTGCCAGCCTGAAATGCCACCGATCATGATCTTGACCGGAAGACTAAGGCTGGCCAGTTTGAAGGCCGCCCGATCCGCGCCATTGCAGTGCGGGCCGGCGCAATAAACCACGAACAGCGTGCCTGACGGCCATTTTCCCATCCGCTCGGCCGATATCTCGCGGTGCGGCAGATGCAGCGCGCCCGGTACATGGCGGCGTTCATAGGCTTGCGGCGATCCGACGACGTGCAGAAGCACGAAGTCCGGCTCTCCGCCGCGCAGCGTCGCGGCGACATCGGAACAGTCGGTTTCCACGGAAAGCCGGCGCAGGAAATGGTCCCGGGCAATCTCCGGCGATGCCGCCGGTATGTCTGTCACATAGCTCATCAAATTTCTCCATCTCTGATGGAGCTGTTCTCCATCGCTGATAGGTCAGAGGTAGCGCAGCGAGCCGGGCGATTGCAGCTGGCAGCTTTGCCATATATCGTCAAGATCATGCCAAACATGTCGCTTGCCAGTCCGCCCCCTGCCAACCCGCTTGTCGTCGCAATCGCCTATGACGGGCTGTGCACGTTCGAATTTGGCGTGGCGGCCGAGGTGTTCGCCTTGCCCAGGCCTGAGATGGGCCCGGATTGGTACCGTTTTGCCGTTGCCGGCATAGACGCCGGTGAAATGCGTGCGATGGGCGGCGTGCGCATCCTCGCCGATGGCGGACCTGACTTGATCAGCGAGGCCGGCACGGTCATCGTGCCGGGATGGCGCGGTGTGGATTGTCCTGTGCCGCCTTTGCTGATCGACGCACTTCGCAAGGCGAGCGAGCGGGGTGCGCGGGTTCTTTCCATCTGCTCGGGCGTCTTCGTGCTTGCCGCGGCCGGCCTGCTCAAGGGCAAGAAGGCAACCACGCATTGGCGCTACGGCGAAAGGCTGAAGGAGCGGTACCCCGACATCACGGTGGTACCCGATGTCTTGTACATCGACGAGGGAAATGTGCTGACATCGGCCGGCAGCGCGGCCGGCATCGACCTGTGCCTGCATCTGGTTCGGCGCGATTTCGGCACCAAGGCGGCCAACATGGTGGCGCGCCGCCTGGTCGTGCCGCCGCACCGCGACGGCGGCCAGGCGCAATATGTCGAGAGCTCGGTGCCCGAACCTCACGAGCGCAGTCGGCTTGGACCGTTGATAGACAGGATGCGCGCCGACATTTCCGCCGACTATCCGGTCGCCACCCTGGCCGGCCTGGCCGGGATGAGCGAGCGGACATTTCTACGCCGGTTCGCTGCCGCAACCGGCGTCACGCCGGCAAGCTGGCTCCTGTCCGAACGGCTTTCGCGGGCGCGTACGCTGCTCGAAGATACAAGCTTGCCGATCGACCGCGTTGCCGAGACGGCCGGATTTGGCGCGGCGGCGACGTTGCGGCATCATTTCCGCCGGCGGTTCGCCACGACCCCCGCCGCATACCGGGCGCGGTTCGGGGCCAACGCCAACTCCGGCTGACAACGTCTCAGGCCGTCACGTCAACAATCCCTCATAGCGGCCGCGCGGCCTGATGATGCTGCCGCTCACGATCTGTTCGACCATGTGCGCGGCCCAGCCGACGCTGCGTCCAAGCGCGAAGAGCTGGAACGGCGCATCGCGCGGCAGGCCGAGGCCGCGCGTCAGCCCGGCAAGGGCAAAGTCGATATTCGCTGGAGCGCCGGTCGCGGCGATGGCGGCGGTTTCCAACGACCGCAATGTCTCGTCATTGTTGTCGATGGCCGCCAGAAGCGCCGTGGCGCGGGGATCGCCCTCGGGATAGAGTTGGTGGCCGAAACCCGGCAGCGGCCGGTCGTGGCCGAGCCAGCGCCGGATCGCGGCATCGGATCCATGACTTGCGGCGTCCTCCGCCAGTTGCATAACCGCCTCGCCGGCGCCGCCGTGGCGCGGGCCGGACAGCGTCGCCAGGCCCGCGAGCAGGCACGCGGCGGGCGAGGCGCCGGTCGAGGCCGCGACGCGGGCCGCGAAGGTCGATGCGTTGAGTTCGTGATCGGCGAGCAGGACAAGGGCACGGCGGATTGCTTCCGCGCCATCATCGTCCACCGACCAGCCCCGTGCCAATCGCCGATGCACTGGTTCCGGTCCCGCCACGGCACCGAGGGCGCCGGCCAGCACGCCGATCGCGTGCGCCGCGTCGGCGCATAGCGAGGCGGCACTTCGTCCCAGCGAAGGCCGCGCCTGGCCGGCAAGCAAGGCGAGTTGCGCAAAGGCCGGGGCGCGGCCGATCTGGCGCGCCGCATCCGGCGACGGCGTTTCGAAACGGACGGGGCGAGGCAGAGCCCAGAGCAGCCCAGCGGTTTCTTCCAGCGTGGCATGGTCGGACAGCGCTGCGGCGTCCCGGCCTCGATAGATGAGGTGGCCGTGCCAGACGGTCGAAACCGAAGTGACAATCGACGGCTCGCCCCAGGCGATCGCGCTCTCGGCGATGGCCGAGGGGCTGCGCCCGCGCGCCCTTCGCGTTGCCAGCGCCGCGATGTCGTCGGCGCGGTACTGGCTGCGGCGCGGATCGTCCCGATCCGGGCGCATGCCGATGCGTCCGCGGCTGACATAGGCATAGAGCGTCTGCGGCCTCACGCGCAGCCGTTCCAGCGCCTTTTCCCGCGACAACCATTCGGACATTTGGGTCTCTGATATTGATTCTATTGATCAAGATTGATGTAGATGGTGCCCACCCTTATCTCCCATCGGGAAAAGCTTCAAGGAGACAAGGCTATGGCGAATGGGCTCGATGATGTGGTGGCGGCCGAAACCGTGCTGTCCGATGTGGATGGTCTAGGCGGTCGCCTGACGATCCGTGGCCATTCGCTTGGGGAATTGGCAGGGCGATGGAGCTACGCCCAGGTCGTCCACCTGCTGCTGGACGGGTTCTTCGACGATCTGCCTGGCGATGCCGAACTGGCGGCAAAACTGGGTGAGGCTCGCGTCGAGGTGTTTGACCGGCTCGCGCCCGCGCTGCCCTTGCTGGCACCGCTCGACATCTACAGCGCCATGCGTGCGGGCATGGCACTGCTGCCGGATGGCGAGACGCTGACGGACGCCTTGCGGCTGATCGCGGCGCCGGCGGTGCTGTCGCCGGCCCTGCTGCGCCTGCAGCGCGGCGAGCAGCCGATCGCACCCGACGGCAAGGCGGATCATGCCGCCGACATGTTGAGGATGCTCAGGGGATCGGTTCCGTCGCCGGCCTTGGCCAAGGCGCTCGACACCTATCTGGTGACCGTGTGTGATCACGGGCTCAATGCGTCGACCTTCGCCACCCGCGTCGTCGCCTCGACCTTGGCCGGCCTGACATCGTCGGTACTGGCGGGCCTCGGCGCGCTCAAGGGACCGCTGCATGGCGGCGCGCCCGGCCCGGTCATCGATATGCTCGACGCGATCGCCGCGCATGGCGATGCGGCCGGCTGGCTGCGCAATGAGATCGCGCAGGGCAGGCGCATCATGGGCTTCGGACATCGCATCTACCGTGTGCGCGATCCGCGCGCTGATGTGCTGAAAGCGGTGGTGCGCAAGCTGGGCGGCGAGGGCGGCACCGGCCGCCGGCTGGCTTTCGCCGAGACGGTCGAGCAGACGGCGCTCGAGGTGCTTCGGATCGCAAAGCCGCAGCGCTCGCTGCAGACCAACGTCGAATTCTACACAGCGCTTGTCCTGGAAGCGGCGGGCTTTCCGCCGCAAGCTTTCAGCAATGTCTTCGCCGCCGGGCGCGTTTCCGGCTGGATCGCGCATGCCCGCGAACAGCAGACCACCGGACGGCTGATCCGTCCGCAGTCACGCTATGTCGGGCCGGTGCCGGATCTCGTCGCCTAGCTCCAGTCTGCCAGGGTTCATGCCTGTTTCGAAAGCTACGGCCTCTCCGCTTTGCAGCGGAGGGGCTTTTTCGACATGACCGAAATTTCATGTGATCACGCGACCGTGTTCGTGTTCTTGCCTTGGTCCGTCCTTATATGCTGCACTGCAACATAAGCCGGCGACAGCTGCTTCCTTCCAATGACGTAGGGGCAGGCCGGCGCATCAGGATGACAGGAACGCCATGACGAAGAACGGCAAGGCGGAGGAAAAGAAGAAGATCAACATCGCGCTTCAGGGCGGCGGCTCGCACGGCGCCTTCTCCTGGGGCGTGCTCGACCGGCTGCTGGAGGACGGCAGGCTGGAGATATCGGCCGTTTCCGGCACCAGCGCCGGCGCCATGAACGCGGTGGCGCTGGCTGACGGCTTTGTCCGCGGCGGAGTCGAGGGCGCGCGCAAGAAGCTGGACGATTTCTGGCATGCGGTGGCGGCGAAAGGCCGGTTCAGCCCGGTGCAGCGCATGCCGTGGGATGTTGCCTGGGGCAACTGGTCGATCGAGAACACGCCGGGCTATGTCTTCTTCGACACCATGTCGCGGGTGTTCTCGCCCTATGTCGCCAATCCGCTCGGCCTCAATCCGCTGCGCGACGTCGTCGCGCGGGAGATCGACTTCAAGAATGTCCGCGCCTGCAAGTCGATGGAACTGTTCATCTCCGCCACCAATGTCGAGACAGGGCAATTGCGGGTGTTTTCCGATGGCGAGATCGACCTCGATACGGTGATGGCCTCGGCCTGCCTGCCGCAATTGTTCCGTGCCGTCGAGATCAAGGGCGTGCCCTACTGGGATGGCGGTTATGGCGGCAATCCGGCGCTCTACCCGTTCTTCAAGACGGCGGCGACCGAGGACGTGCTTCTGGTGCAGATCAATCCGGTGGTGCGCGAGGGGACACCTAGAAGCGCCAACGAGATCCAGAACCGCATCGACGAGATCACCTTCAATGCCGGGCTGCTGCGCGAATTCCGCTCGATCGCCTTCGTCAAGGAACTGATCGCCGCCGGGCGTCTGCCGCATGGCGAATACCGCGACATCCGCATGCATCGCATCGATGCCGATGAGGCGTTCAAGGATCTGTCGGCATCCTCGAAGGTCAATGCCGAGTGGGCCTTCCTGACCTATCTGCGCGACCTCGGCCGCACCGCCGCCAGCGATTGGCTGGAGGAGAATTACGATGCGGTCGGCAAGCATGCAACGCTCGATCTTTCGGGCGAACTCGATGACGGGTTCAAGCCGATGCGCGGTCCCGCACCGGGCCGTCGGGTGAAGGAATTTCTCGCCGTTCGCAAGAACCCGGAGGCGGAGCGCCGTCGGGCCTGAACCTGACGGAACTGGCTTCAAGAGGGGGCAGCGTTTGCCGGCACTCGTGGCGAAGCTTCCGGAGCAGCGCCTGGTTCAGCGTTGGTGTGACAGCAACCTTGGCGTGCGGGAGAGCCGTCATCATGCTGACGTCTGTTGCCACTGACGATCGGATGGCGCCGGCCCCGGGGGCGTTCTGAGGCATCGGGCGCAACGCTCGATCCAGAATTGCGAATGGGACGAAACACACCCGGCGTTCTCGCGCCAGTCTCGCGCCGACCCCGTCGTCGCGCGTATCAGGACACGATGGGCGGGACGTAATACTGTCAGCGCATTGGTGTTTTCAGCATCTGGTTCGACCTCGGCGCATCGGGATCGGCACGCCTGATCCGAAGCAGCTGCCGCGCCTTTTCCCGAGCGATTCCAGGATCTTGGCCCGGCGTTGTGGCGCCGCAGCCCCTAGTCCCTCGCCGATAGCGGCGACGCGGATTGTCGGTTCGTGCCTGCACTTCAATCAGCGAAGCGAAGCGGATCGCGGCTCTATGCCGGAGACGGCCATGGCGATCAGGGCTGGTCGCCCGTCGCCTGCGTTTCAGGCCGGATCGTGAGCCGGCGGGCCGCTTCGGCAAGTAGACTGGCAAGTCACGAAGAACCGTTTCATGGCGGCCACAGCTTGTGCGGCTACGCAATGCTGCTGCAACTTTCGGACTATATTGCGGTGCAACTTTGATGTAGAAGCGCGCTCGCCGATCACGGCAATTTGAACCCGGTCAGGCGCGCACCCATATCGGCGACGCGCCCGCATCATAAGACGCGGTGCTGGCCGAACCCGCAGTGGAAAAATGACGATGCCTAAAATCAGGTTTCACAAGCTTGCAGCCATTGTTGTGCTCATCGGTTTCGCGGCGTGGATGGCGACAGGCGAGTTCTCATCGGTTGGCAGCGTAGCGGCCAACAAGGCCAAGGCAGCCGAGGTCGAGGGCAAGGCGCCGGACGCGAGCAAGCCGAAGACGGCGGAAGCCGAACCCAAGGCCACGCTGCGCACCGTCGCGGTGGTGACACCACCGCGCAAGACCTATGCGCGCGCCATCCGCATTTCCGGGCTGACCGAGGCCGACAAGCGCGCGGTACTGGCAACCCGCGTTGCCGGCGTCATCGACAAGCTGCCTGTCAAGCAAGGCGATCACGTCAAGACCGGCGATCTGGTGCTGATGCTCGCCGCCGAGGAAAAGATCTCGATGGTCGACAATGCCAAGCAGCTCGTGGCGCAGCGCAGGGCCGAGCTCGATGCGGCCGAGCGGCTGGCCAAGACAGGTAATTTGCCGAAGCTGCAGCTCGACACCGCCCGCTCCAATTTGACCCAGGCGCAATCCCAGCTGGACACCGCGCAGGCCGAGCTCGACCGCAACGAAGTGAAGGCTCCGTTTGACGGCGTCATCGACCGGGTGCCGGTGGAACTGGGCAGCTCCGTCATGCAGGGCGGCGAGGTGGCCACCATCCTCAAGCTCGATCCAGTGATCGCGCGCGGCGAGATCAGCGAGCGCGACCTCGGCTATCTCAAGATCGGTGACAAGGCCAGCGTTCGGCTGGTCAGCGGCCAGACCGTCGAAGGCACCGTGCGCTATATCAGCCGCGACGCCTCGTCGGCGACCCGCACCTTCCGCGTCGAGATCGCCATCCCCAATGCCGATGGCTCGGTGCCGGCCGGCATGACGGCGGAAATCCAGCTCAGCGCGTTGCCGACCGACGCCGTGCTTTTGCCGCGCTCGGTGGTGACGCTGGGCGACAAGGGCGATCTCGGCATCCGCGCCGTGGGCAAGGACAACAAGGTGGCGTTCTTCCCGATCGACCTGGTCGACGACACGCCGACCGGTCTCGTGCTTGGCGGCATCCCGGCGGATGCGCGCATCATCGTCGCCGGCCAGGAACTGGTGAAGGAAGGCGATGAGGTTAAGCCCGTCGAGGCCGACCAGGCGACCATCAACAAGCTGATCGGCGAAGCTACCGCCGGGACGCAGTAGCGCCGGCGCCGGCGCCGGGCCTTGCCCGGCGACAGCGTGTCCGTTCGCCACTCCCGAAGCCAACAGCAGGCATAAGTCATGGATATCGTCAGACTCGCAATCAACAATGCCCGCCTGACCATCTCGGTCCTGGTCTTCCTGCTGATTGCAGGCTGGGTCGCCTATCAGTCGACGCCGAAGGAAGCGGAGCCCGACGTTCCGATTCCGATGATGTATGTCAGCCTGATCTATCAAGGCATTTCGCCTGAAGATTCCGAGCGCCTTCTGCTGCGGCCGATGGAAAGCAAGCTGAAGAGCCTGAAAGGCCTCAAGGAGATGCGCTCGGCCGCTTTCCAGGGCGGCGGCTATGTGCTGGTCGAGTTCCAGCCGCAGACCAACCTGGCGACGGCGCTGCAGGATACGCGCTCCAAGGTTCAGGACGGCAAGGCCGACCTGCCGCAGGCGGCCGAGGAGCCCGTCGTCACCGAGGTCAACATTTCCGAATTCCCTGTGCTCGTCGTAACGCTGTCGGGCGAATTGCCCGAGCGCGTGCTGGCGGCCGCGGCGCGCGAGCTGCGTGACCGCATCGAGGAAGTGCCTGGCGTCCTCGAAGGCTCGCTGCAAGGCTCCCGCGACGATCTGGTCGAAGTCGTCATCGATCCGATGAAGCTGTCTTCCTACGGCTTGCAGCTCGAACAATTGATCGGCGCTGTCGGCGCGTCCAACAGCCTGGTCGCCGCCGGCAACATCGAGGGCTCGCAGGGTAAATACGCCGTCAAGGTGCCGTCGCTGATCGAGACGCCCGAGGATGTGGCGGCACTTCCCGTGGTCGCCGGTCCCAATGCCGTGGTTCAGGCCAAGGACATCGCGACCATCCGCTCGACCTTCGCCGATGCCACGACGATCACGCGCCTCAACGGCAAGCCGGCCATTGCCATCGAGGTCAAGAAGCGCATCGGCGCCAATCTGATCGACACGCTGACCAAAGTCAGGGAGGTGTCCGACACCTTCGTCAAGACCATGCCCGAAGGCATGCACGTCACCTACACGCAGGACAAGTCGGTCTTCGTCAACCAGTTGCTCGGCGATCTGCAGAACCACGTGATGATCGCGGTGATCCTGGTGTTCATCGTCATCCTCTACGCGCTGTCCGGTCGAGCCTCGCTGCTCATTGGCCTCGCCATCCCGTCATCGTTCCTGATCGGCATCCTGCTGCTCGCCATGATGGGCTACACGATCAACATGATCGTGCTGTTCAGCCTGATCCTGGCGGTCGGCATGCTGGTCGATGATGCCATCATCGTCACCGAGTTCGCCGAGCGACGGATGAGCGAGGGCATGCCGAAGCAGGAAGCCTTCGCGCTCGCCGCCAAGCGCATGGCCGGTCCGGTCATCGCGGCAACGATGACCCGCATCGCCGCCTTCTCGCCGCTGCTGTTCTGGCCGGGGATCATTGGCGATTTCATGAAGTACATGCCGATCACGCTGATCGTCACGCTGTCGGCATCGATGCTCTATGCACTGGTCTTCGCGCCGACGCTGGGTGCGATCTTCGCCAAGGCGCCGCAGCATCACGAGGATGGCAATCGCGATGGCTGGTACATGGCTGTCGTCAAGCAGGCGGTGCGCTTCCCCATCACCGTGATGGTGCTCACCGTCGTCTTGCTGGCCGGCATCTTCGTCGGTTATTCGAAGTACGGTGCCGGCGTCGAGTTCTTCCCGAGCGTCGAACCCGATTACGGCCTGCTCTATGTGCATGCCCGCGGCAACCTTTCGCTGGCCGAAATGGATACCGCGACCAAGATTGCCGAAAACCGGCTGCTCGGCTGGCCGGGCGTGAAGTCGGTCTATACACGCGTCGGCAAATCCGACGGCGGTGGCCAGGACGTGCCCGAAGACGTCGTCGGCGTCATCCAGTACGAATTCATCGATTGGCGCGAGCGCAAATCGGCCAACGATATTCTGAACGACCTGCGTGGCGTCATGGCCGGCATTCCCGGCGTCGATGTCGAGGTTCGGGTGCCGGAAGCAGGCCCGCCGACCGGCAAGCCGATCCAGATCAGGCTCTCGGCCATCGATCCCAAGGGGCTCGACGAGAAGGCGCGCGCTGTCGCCGCGCGCATCGCCAAGGTGCCCGGTGTCATCGACATTTCCGATGGCTTGCCGCCGCCTGGCGTCGACTGGGCACTCGATGTCGACCGGGCCAAGGCAGCCCAGTATGGCATCAGCCCGACCTCGGTCGGGACGGTGGTGCAGCTCGTCACCAACGGCCTGAAGCTTTCGGAATACCGGCCCGCCGGCGCCGACAAGGCTGTCGACATCCGCCTGCGCTTGCCGGAGGACCGGCGCACGCTGTCGACGCTCGACGAGCTCAGGGTGCAAACCTCTCAAGGGTCGGTGCCGATCTCGAACTTCGTCGTCCGCAAGGCAAAGCCGAGCGTCGGCATCCTCAACCGCATCGACGGCGCCCGCACCGTGGTGGTGCAAGCCAACGTTGCCGCCGGCGCTCAGGTCGCCGCCGTGCAGCAGGAGGTCACCCAGGCCGTCACCGACATGAATCTTGGCAGCGGCATACGCTGGAAGCTGGCCGGCTCCAACGAGGACAGCGCGGAGGCCAGCGCCTTCCTCAGCAAGGCCTTCGGTGCCGCGATCTTCCTGATCTTCCTGGTGCTGCTGGCGCAGTTCAACAAGTTCACCAGCGTCTGGCTGGTGCTGTCCTGCGTGGTCATGGCGACGATCGGCGTGTTCCTCGGACTGCTGATAACAGGCGAGACGTTCGGCATCGTCATGTCGGGCATCGGCGTCATCGCGCTGGCCGGCGTGGTGGTGAACAACAACATCGTGCTGATCGACACCTATGACCGGCTGCGCGAGGAAGGCTGGGACAAGATGGACGCGGTGCTGCAGACCTGCCGCGAGCGTGCCCGCCCGGTGGTGCTGACGGCGGTGTCGGCCATTCTCGGCGTGCTGCCGATCGCCTTCGGGCTTGGGCTCGAAATCTTCCATCACGAGACGACGATCAACGCGCCGTCGACGCAATGGTGGATTTCGCTGTCCTCGGCGATCGTCTTCGGCCTGTCCTTCGCCACCATCCTGACCCTGGTGGTGACGCCGTCGATGCTGATGGTGTTCACGCGTGCCAAGATCAAGCCCGGCGAGCGGCGCGGTTGGTTCGGCCGCCTGTTCCGGCGTGGCAAGGGCGAGATCTCGTCGGACACGCCGGCAGCAGACGACGTGCCGGCGATCGCCTTCCCGAAAGCTGCGGAGTAGGCAGACTTCCCAATGAACGGCAAAGGCCGCCTGGAACAACCGGGCGGCCTTTTGCATTTTCCCCCAAGGGTCAATGCCAAGCATTGTCTTGGAAGCACAACGCAGAGCGGGGAATTTGCCATGCCGATCAGCACCATCCTCATCATCGTCCTGATCCTTGTCCTGATCGGTGCGGTTCCGGCCTGGCCCCACTCGCGCTCCTGGGGATATGGCCCGTCGGGCGTTCTCGGCGTGGTGCTTGTGGTCGTCCTTGTGTTGCTGTTGGTGGGGCGGATCTGAGCGGCCGCTTCGTCCATCGACAGCCGCTGGCGGCTTGGCCGCGACGAGCCTCAGGCAGCTTCCGCGGCGCTATTCACCGTAGCGATCCCGATATCCTCAAGGGCCTCGGCGACCGCTTGATCGAGCGGTGTATGCGGGACCTCGCCGATGATGCTTTCCAGCCGCGTCGAGACCAATTGGTGGGGTTCGAAGCGCAGATAGGACATCGAGACGATCTCACGCCACATCGCCACGAACGGACTGCCGGCGCGCAGCACCCACCAGGGCATCGCCGTCATCTTCAACTGGCGGCCAATGGCTTTCTCGGCGGCGGCTTTGATCTCGAGATCGGTGATGGCGTGGCCTGGAAAATTCAGCGCCTCATAGAAGCCGAGCTTGTCGAGATTGCTGGCCAGCGCGACGAAGCCGACCGCGAAGTCCGGCAGATAGGCCCATTCATGCACAAGGTCGGCCGGACCGGGCGCTGTGTAGATGCCCTTGTTGATCTTGGCGGCAACGACCAGGTCGAACCAGGAGCCGCTGCCGGTACCGCCGAAAAAATCGCCGGCGCGCAGAAGGATGGTGCGCACGCGGCCCGCCTCGGCCTCACGACGGAACAAATCCTCCATGGCGCAGCGAATGCGGCCTTTTTCAGTGGTCGGGTGGAAGGGGGTGTCTTCCGTGATCACCGCCGGCATGGGCGAGCCGTAATTGTAGACCGTGCCGGGGAAGAGATGCACCGTGCCATTCGCATGGCAGGCGGCCATGACATTTTCGGCCATCGGCAGGCACTTGCCCCAGTCGGTGTAGATCGGGTTCAGGCCGTTGAAGATGATGTCGACGCCCTCGGTGGCCCGGATCAGCGATTGACGGTCCAGCGCATCGCCAGCAACCGCGGTGGCGCCTGCGAGCTCTGCCGGCACCTTGCCGGTGCGAGTGACGGTGCGGACGTCGAAGCCGGCGTCGATGAAGGCTTTGGCAACGACGCGGCCGAGCCGGCCATTGGCACCGAGGATTGCGATCTTGGTCATTTCAGGTCTCCGTGTTGGTGTTTGCAGCTGGAATATGATTGCCTCATCTGCGAATGAAAATTGACTAGGAACGGAGTTTTGATATTCATAAATGAATGGATGATATCGATTGGAACCTGATCAAGAGTTTCGTTACCGTGGCGGAAACCGGCAGCCTGTCGGCTGCGGCGCGCAAGCTCTCGGCCAGCCAGCCGACGCTCGGCCGTCATATCGGCGAACTCGAGCAGGCGCTGGGCGTCACCTTGTTCCGGCGCGGACGACGCGGCTATGAACTGACGGAAGCCGGCAGCACCCTGTTCGAACGTGGCAAGGCCGTAAGCGAACAGGCAAGCGCCTTCTCATTACTGGCGCTGGGTTCGGTCGAAGCGATCGAAGGCACGGTGCGGATTGCCGCCAGCGAAGTGGTGGCCGCCTATGTGCTGCCCGGCATGATGGCACGGCTCGGCATCGAGGAACCCGGCATCGAGGTCGAGATCGTTGCCTCGAACCAGGTCGAGAACCTGCTGCGCCGGGATGCCGACATCGCCATTCGCATGGTCAAGCCGGCGCAGAACGAACTGGTGGCACGCAAGGTCTGCGATATCGCGCTCTGCGCCTGCGCGGCCATCTGCTATCTGGAGAGGCACGGGCGCCCGCTGGAGCCTGCCGATCTCGTCGATCACGCGCTGATCGGCTTCGATCGCAGCGACGAGATGATCCGAGCCTTTTCCCAGTATGGCGCCCCGGTCACCCGAAACAGTTTTCGTTTCAGGGCGGACAATCAGGTCGTGCTCTGGGAAGCCGTGCGGGCGGGAAACGGCATTGGCCTTGGCCAGGAGCCGTTGGCAGACCGCGATCCGCTGGTGGAAAAGCTGTTGCCAGGCCTGCCATTGCCTGCCCTGCCGGTATGGCTGGCCATGCATCGCGACGTGCGCGGCAGCGTGCGTATCCGCCGCGTGGCGGATTTTCTCCACGAGGAACTGAAACGCTATTCGGCGGGCGCGGCATCCGGAGCGAATTCGGCGCGGTGAGCCAATCCGGCCATCAGAAGAACGACGATCAGCAGAACCGACATGGCGATGAAGATCGGGCCGAAGCTGGAATGTTCGGCGACGAAGCCGATCGCCGACGGCGCCACCAGAATGCCGGAATACCCCATGGTGGTGACGACGCTCATGCCGGTGCCCGACGACATGCCCTCCTGGTTGCCGCCGGCCGAAAAGATGATCGGCACCATGTTGGCGATGCCGAAGCCGCACAGCGCGAAAGCTGATATGGCGAGCCAGGGCGAGGGTGACAGGCCGGCGATCAGCATGCCGGCGGCCGCGACGATGGCCGAGCCGCGCAGTGTCATCACCGCGCCGAAGCGGTTGCGGACGCCATCGCCGAAAAAGCGCATGATCGCCATGACGCCGGAGAAGGCGGCGTAGGCAAGGCCGGCGACGGCGAGGTCGGCGCCGAGTTCCTGCCGCAGATACAGGGCCGCCCAGTCGAGCACCGCGCCCTCGGAAATCATCGTCAGTAGGGCCATCAGGCCGATCAGGTAGACCAATGGGTTTGCCGGCAAAGCGAATTTATGATGCTCGGTCGCCTGCGGTCTGTTTTCGGCCACGATATGGGGCACCGCCGCCGCGATTGCCGCGAAGGCAAGCGCGGTCACCACCGAAGCATGGGCGAGGTGGCCATAAGTCTGGATGGCAAAGCCGCCAAGGGCGCCGCCGGCGAAACCGCCGAGGCTCCAGAAGCCGTGCGAGGAGGACATGATGGCGCGCCCCAGCCGCCGTTCCACCACCACAGCATTGGCATTCATGGCCACATCCATGCCGCCGATCGAGCCGCCGAAGATGAACATGGCGACGGCCGCCAGCGGCACGTCGGGCGCCAGTGCCACGATCAGAAGGCCGAGGCTGCCGCAGAGACCGAACCAGCGCAGCACGGTGCGCGAGCCATGTTTGGAGATCAGGTGGCCGCACCATGTCATGGCGGTGACCGCGCCGGCGCCGAACAAAAGGATCAGCAGGCCGAGCGTGAATTTCGAGATATCCAGCCGCGTCAGGAACACCGGAATCTGCGGCGCCCAGCTGCCGGTCAGGAAGCCATTGGCGAGGAAAATGGCCGCCACGGCCCAGCGGCCGCGAATGGCAGTCTGCATGGCGTTCGGCGCGTTCATACGACGATTCCGGTCAGAAAATGGCTTTGCGCGGCAAATTAGATCGATTCAATTTTCAGTCAAGCGCACTTTCGAGAAAGCATTTGGGCCAAACGGCCTCAGTGATCCTTGGGACGCCGGGCTTCGAATTCGGCCTTCTTGGCGTCCGAAGCCTCTGTCTGGTTGAGCGCTTGCCACTCGGCATAGGGCATGCCGTAGACGATCTCGCGCGACTGATCCTTGCCGAGGTTGACGCCCTTGGCTTCCGCTGCCTCGCGATACCAATTCGACAGGCAGTTGCGGCAGAAGCCGGCGAGGTTCATCAGGTCGATGTTTTGCACGTCGCTGCGTTCGCGCAAATGCCTCACCAGCCGGCGAAAGGCGGCGGCCTCGAAGTCGCGCTTCTGCTCGTCGCTGAGTTCGGTCATCGAAACCTCCGTCATAGCGGCCCGGTGCGCGAGCCGAACATCTTTACCGCATGTATATCGGGACGGTGGTCGATGGCGTCAACGATCGGCGCCAGCCGTTGGGCCCAGGCGAGGGCGCCCTGCTGGTCCGCTATCAGGTCCTGGCGGATTTCGAGCAGCGCGTGGGCATATCCATTGACGATGGCATGCTTGAACATGGTGTCGCCGCGCAGAGCGCCGTCATACGGTTCGTTGTCGCCAACGATGAGGTTTTTGTCCTCGGCCAGCATGTCGATCAGCGGCCGCGCCACCCGGTCGTCCTTGTCCCACAGGATGCCGACATGCCAGGGGCGTTTGATGCCCTGCATGACCGGTGTGAAGGAATGCAACGAAAAGATGAAGGGCGCCTGCCCCGAAGCCTGAACGACCGAAGCGATCATGGCGCCGACCGCGTCGTGGTAGGGCCGGTAGAAGCGGTCGAGACGCCTCTCGCGTTCTTCCGGCGCCATCGGATAGTTTCCCGGCACGATCGTGCCGTCGTAAAGCTGGCGAATGAGCGTCGGGTCGTCCTCACCGCGATTGGGATCGATCAAGAGCCGCGAGAAATTGGCGATAAGTGCCGGCACGCCAAGCAAGGCGGCCAGTTCGCGCGTCACCGCTTCGACGCCGATGTCATAAGCGATATGGCGGTCGAATTCGGCCGACGGCAGCCCCAGGCTGCCATACTCCTCGGGCAGGTCGCGGCGGGCATGATCAGCCAGCAGCACGATGCCTCGCTTGCGGTCGCCCTCGACGATGTCGAAGGGCGCGAAAACTGTGGATCGGGTCATTGGCGGAAAATGGTCGTTCGCTGGCTTTTGGGGAGGATGCTATCGTCATTCCACGAAGACGACGCGTGCGCAATGCCGTTGTTTGGCCAAGGTTTCCCGGGAAATCTGGCAAGGGGCGACGGATCGTGCGCCGGGAGCCTTCCTAAATCGATTGGAATTGGACAAAACGGCGCGTTGACATGCGCCCGGACTTTTCCGAAAAGGGGCGCAGAGAGATGCTGATGTGGTTCTTGAGGGGTTTTGGAATGGGTTCCGCCGGCAGGCAGCGCATGCGCTCCGGCTTTGCGATGCCGCTCCTGATCCTGACCGGTGGCGTGTCGGCAATGGTCATGGCCTCGCCGGCGCACGCCGATTTCCGCGTCTGCAACGCCACGCAGAACCTGGTCGGTGTCGGCATCGGCTATCGTGCCAAGGCCGGCTGGATCACCGAGGGCTGGTGGCACATCGAAGGATCGAGCTGCAAGACGTTGATCGAAGGGCCGCTGTCATCAAGGTTTTATTATCTTTATGCAGAAGACGCCGAGCGCGGTGGACGCTGGGACGGCCCGATCAACATGTGCGTGGCTGAAAAAGAGTTCAAGATCGCGGGCGTAAGCGACTGCGTCGCCCGAGGCTTCCAGCGCGCTGGATTCCAGGAATATGACACGGGCGAGCAGGCAAGCTGGATGGTCCAGCTCACCGATGAGCCCGCAACGGGAGGCGCCCCAGCCGCCCCGGGAACGAACAGTCAATGAGACGTAGCCGCAAGGTCAAGATCCTAGCCACAATCGGTCCGGCCTCCTCGTCCGAGGAGATGCTGCAGAAGCTGTTCGAAGCCGGTGCGGATGTTTTCCGCATCAATATGAGCCATACCGATCATGAGCTGATGCGCACGCTGGTCGCACGCATCCGGTCCGTCGAGGAAAAAGTCGGCCGGCCGATCGGTATCCTGGCCGACCTGCAAGGTCCGAAGCTGCGCGTCGGCAAGTTCGCCAACGGCAAGGAAGTGCTGACGCTGGGCCAGACCTTCACGCTCGACGACAATCCCGAGCCCGGTACCTCGACCAGGGTTTACCTGCCGCATCCCGAAATCCTGAGTTCGGTCGAGGCTGGCCATCGACTCCTGATCGACGACGGCAAGCTCGAGCTGAAAGCGGTGAAGAGCGACGGCAAGTCGATCGTGTGCACCGTCATTGCCGGCACCACGATTTCCGACAAGAAGGGCGTCAGCCTGCCCGACACCGACCTGCCGGTGGGCGCGCTGACCGAGAAGGACCGCAAGGACCTCGACGCGGTGCTGGCGACCGGCGTCGACTGGGTCGCGCTGTCCTTCGTGCAGCGGCCGGAGGATCTGGCCGAAGCGCGCAAGATCGCGCGCGGCCGGGCGCTGATCATGGCCAAGATCGAAAAGCCGCAGGCTGTCGCCCGACTGGCCGAGATCATCGAACTGTCGGATGCGCTGATGGTTGCCCGCGGCGATCTCGGTGTCGAAATGCCGTTGGAAGCGGTGCCCGGCATCCAGAAGCAGATCACGCGCGCCGCGCGCCGTGCCGGCAAGCCGGTGGTGATCGCCACGCAGATGCTGGAATCGATGATCACCGCCCCGGTGCCGACCCGCGCCGAGGTCTCCGACGTTTCGATCGCCGTCTTCGAAGGCGCCGACGCCATCATGCTGTCGGCGGAATCGGCGGCGGGCGCTTATCCGGTCGAGGCGGTTGCCATGATGAACCGCATCGCCGCCAAGGTCGAAACCGACCCGACCTATGCCGGCATCATCAACGCGCAGCGCTCCGAGCCGGAAGCGACCGGCGCCGACGCCATTTCGCTGGCCGCCCGCGAAATCGCCGAAACGCTGAAACTGTCGGCGATCGTCACCTACACGGCATCAGGCACCACCGGCCTGCGCGCCGCGCGCGAGCGCCCGCAAGTGCCGATCATCGCGCTGTCGCCGATCCTCAATACGGCGCGGCGCCTGTCACTTTTATGGGGCACGCATTGCGTGGTCTCGCCAGACGCCACCGATCTCGACGACATGGTCAACCGCGCCTGCCGCATTGCACTGGAAGAGGAATTCGGCAAGCCGGGCGACCGCGTCATCATCACCGCTGGGGTGCCGCTCAGGACGCCGGGATCGACCAACATGCTGCGCATCGCCTATGTCGGATCGGAAACAGCCGGACGGTAAGCCTTCTCGAGGGAACACCGCGCGAACCGAGGTCACTTTTGGGCGACATGCATTGGCGCAGAGCCCACTGCGGCCGCAGTGCTACAAAAGTCTGGACAATCATCGCCGCCCTTGTCTCGACACAGGGCCGCCGCGATCCACTCTACAAGACGCGGTGAGGCGGCGTTAACAGCCGCTTCGCAACCGCCTGAATTTCCCTTCGCTTGAAAGTATATTGAATGTCATTTGCCGTTTCACGCCGGTCCCTTCTGACCGGGCTTTCGCTTATTGGCGTTTCGACCGTCTCCGCCTGTGCCCAACTGCCCAGGCAATCGATCAGCTTGGCGAGCACGCCTACCCCGGTTCCGCTCGAACCGGCACCGGAAAAGGCGCCCATCGAAGCTGCCGCGCCTGAAACCGTAAGCCCGGCGTCGCCCGACTATGCGGGCATGTACAGCGCGGTCGAAGACGGCGGCCATGCGCTGCCGGCAATCCCGTTCGCCAAGGTCGACGGGCGGTTCCTGAGGCAGAGCGTCGACGATCCGACAGGCGAAAAACCCGGCACGATCGTGGTCAATACGACCGACAAGCACCTTTACTGGGTGCTCGAGGACGGCAAGGCCATGCGCTACGGCGTCGGACTGGGGCGCCAGGGCTATTCCTGGAAGGGCCGCGCGATCGTCCAGCGGAAACGAAAATGGCCGACCTGGACGCCGCCTTCGGCGATGATCCGCAGGGATCCGAAGCTGGAAAAATGGCGCCAGGGCATGCAGCCCGGCATCAGCAACCCGCTCGGGTCGCGTGCGCTCTACATCTTCAAGGACGGCGTCGATACGCTCTACCGGATCCATGGATCGCCGGATTGGAAATCGATCGGCAAATCCGCGTCATCCGGCTGCGTGCGCATGTTCAATCAGGACGTCATGGACCTCTACGATCGGGTTCCCGGCAAGACGCCGCTGCTTGTTATCTAGCGGCTGGCGACGCCTGCCTAACACCTGATGGCCTCATACCGTCGCGGCTCCGAGCGCCCTTGCCGCGGCTTCCGCGTGATTTCTTGCCTGGAGAAACCGGCGCGCGCGAGGAATAGGATCGTACAGATACTGATCCGGGCCCAGTATCTTTCGCCGGTTGAGTTCGGTCGTATCGAGCAGATCGAAATCGACCCGCGCGATGGTGCAATGCCATCCGGTGTGGCGCGAAGCCCAGCCTCTCGCATGGTGTTCGAGCAACCGCTCTCGAGCGCAATAGCCGTGGTAGTCGAAAGCGATCACGCCGTTCGTCACGTAGATATGGCTTCCGGAAAAGCCTTCGCCGGGAATGATACGTTCGCCGTAAAATCCCTCCAGAGGCGGATGCTTGAGAAAGGTGCCGGCGAGAATGGCGCACGCGCCGTGACCGAAGAAGATGCGATCCGGCAGTGCCCATCGCTTTTCGGGATTTTTCTTTATGCCGTGTTTCAGGACATACATGCCGCTCTGTTCCCAATAGCGTCTTGCGATAGCTTCGGATTGTCAGGTCGGGGCGAGCTCGGCCCGTGGCTCCTTGATGTCGGCGCATTTGCCCACGCCATAGGCATCGTCGGCAATCCGGGCTTCCACCGTCGTGGCGATTGCTTCCAGGTCGATAGCCTTGCCGGCAACCTTCTCGATGGCGCCGACGACGAGGTCGGAGGCGATCCAGTCCGGCTTGTGGCCAAGATTTTGCACCCAGACCAGCTCGGCGCCTGATATGTCGCGCACTAGGCCGACGGAGTGAATGCGGGCATAGACCACCTTGTCGCGATCGCCGGAGATGACCACGGTCGGCGCCGTTATCACTTTGTAATGCGGTGCCGCGCCAAGCGCATACCGATAGAGCCCGGCGACGTCGGTGGCATTGGCGCGGAAGGCCGACGGCCGCAGCACCAGCGGGATCGCGGCTGAGGCGAGGTAATTTTCCGGCACTTTGTTGGGCGAGAAGACGCAGGTCGTGGCGTCCGCCATCTGCAGCGTTCCCGCAGGATAGCTCAGGGTCTCGGAGAACAGCCGGCCGATCACCGGAATGATGGTCAGGTCGTAGTACCAGGACGTCGCGCCGCCCGGCCAGGGATGGCTCGCCGGCGCCAGGAAGACAAGGCCGAGCGTCTTGTCGGCATGCTCGCGGCCGAAGGCCGCCGTCACCACGCCGCCGAAGGAATGGCCGACAATGATGGCCCGCTTGATGCCGAGACGGTCCATCAGCGCGGCGATGGTGTTGGCCTGTGCCGACGGATTTTCATTGTTGCCGGGGCCGCGTCCCGACCAGCCGGCTCCCGGCCGGTCGAAAAACAGCATTTCGGCACGGCCTTCGAGCAGCGGCCTGAGCGGCAGCATCTGGTCTTTCAAATTGGCGCTGGCGCCGTGAATGAAGACGATCGGTGGCAGATCCGCACCAACTGACGCGGGAACGTGGACATAGTGGATACGGGCACCGCCAATGTCGACGAACGCGCCGACCGGCGGACCGCGGCGCTCGATCAGCCATGAGCCGACGCGAGTGACGCCGACAAGGGCAAGGACGAGTGCGAAAAGGAAGGCGAGCGCGGCGTAGATCAGGTTCATGGGGGATATACGGGAAGGGAGGTTGATAAGTTGTAGGGCGGCAGTAGGGAAGCTCAAGCGCCTAATGCCTATTGCCTAGTCTATCAAATTCCCTCGCCGGCAAGCTCTTCCGACAGGGTCGCGACCTGGTTCTGGGCGCTGCGCATCATGGGATAGATGGCCAGCACCTTCTGCCAGGCCTCGAGCGCCGATTGCTTGTGACCGGTCTCCGCCATGATCTGGGCCAGGCCCGACAGCGCGCCGAAATGGCGTGGCTCGAGCTGCAGCGTGCGGTCGATATCGGCCATCGACTTGCCGTAGTTCTTCATCATGAAATGCACGGTGGCGCGGCGGTTCCAGCCTTCGGCATAGCTCGGCTGCAAGGTCACCACCTGGTCCAGGAAATCGAGCGCGACGTCGAACTTCTGATCGTTCATCGCATTTTGCGACCACTGCATCATCAGGTCGATCGAGGCGCTGCCGGACTGGAACCATTCGTTCCAGATGTTGCCGGCAATGCGCTCGGCGGCCTTTTCGTTGCGCTCGCGCTTCAGGTCGGAGAACAGCCTGTCGAGCCGGGCCTGTTTCGTCATCGGCGGGGCCGGAGTGTCCGGGGCCGCCGGCTGGGCCGCCTGATCGTTCGCTGCCCTGGCCGCTATGCTAACGGCACCGGAAAGAGGGAAAGCGATCAAAAATGCAAAAAGAATCCGCATCGCCCGACTCTAGTCCCGGGCGGCGGAACATCAAAGTGAATTCAACGTGGGAAGGTCGGCTCGCCGACAAGCATCAATGGGCGGAGGCAAAAAGCCTCCGGCCGAAAACTCAACCCTGGCGCGCCTTATAGCGCGGGGCGGTCTTGTTGATGATGTAGATGCGGCCCTTGCGGCGAACCAACTGGTTGTCGCGGTGACGCGCCTTCAGCGCCTTGAGCGAATTCTTGATCTTCATGGTCTTGCCTGTCGGTGTGGACCCGGTTCCGGGTCGAAATTATAAGGCGCGCCAGAAGACGCGCCTTTTGAACGGTGGGTGGCTCATAAACGAGGAGCCTTGCCCATGTCAACCGTAAGTCAACGGCAAGCGTGCTCCGCGTCCTGATATCATCAAATATCCGCCATGTCGGCACCCGTGGCATTGCGCGACCACGAGTCGGCTGGGATGATGCCGCGACAAGCAAGTGATTTGGGGACAAAGATGCGTCGAATTTTCCTGTTCGCCTGCCTCGCCGTCCTGGCGGCAGGCGCGGTCGCCCGCGCTCAGGAATGCGACCGTTCCGACGACAGCCAGCAAATGATGAACATCTGCGCCGGCGAGGATTATCAGGCCGCCGACGCCAGACTCAACGCAGCCTATCAGGCGCTGATCGGCTCTGATGATGCGGGTGGCAAGCGATTGCTTCAGGTGGCGCAGCGCGCCTGGATCAGCTTCCGGGATGCCGAATGCGCGCATAACACCGCGGCCAGCGCGGGTGGCTCCATCCACGCGATGGAAGTTTCGCAGTGCCTGACCAGGCTGACCAATGATCGCATCAAGCAACTCGCCGCCTCCGCCAATTGCGAGGAAGGCGATGCAAGCTGCGCCGGCCCCGGCGAGGACAGCGGCGAGGTGCAATAGGCTCGTGTCCCGCGAACTAAGTACGTGAACTGATGCGGGTGAAGTGGCCCATCTTGCGGCCAGGCCGCGCCTCCGCCTTGCCGTAGAGGTGCAGCATCAGGTCGGGCTCGGCGAGCAGGGCTGGAACGCGCAGCACGTCGTCGCCGATCAGGTTCTCCATCACGCAATCGGAGTGGCGATTGGGGCTGCCCAGCGGCAGGCCGGCAATGGCGCGGATGTGTTGCTCGAACTGCGAAACGATGCAGGCGGCTTCGGTCCAATGGCCTGAATTGTGGACGCGGGGCGCGATCTCGTTGGCCAGCAGCGAACCATCGGCCAGCACGAAGAACTCGACACCGATGACGCCGACATAGTCGAGCGCGGACAATATCTTCGACGCGGCGACCTGCGCGGCTACCGCCGTTTCGGGTTTGATGCCGGCCGGCAAGGTCGATGTGTGCAGAATGCCGTCGCGGTGCACGTTTTCGGCCGGATCATAGGCGGCGACCGCCCCATCGATCCCGCGCGCGGCGATGACGGAAACCTCCCGCTCGAAGGGCACGAAGCTCTCCAGGATAAGCGGCACATTGCCCATCGCCTCGCAGGTGCCGGCAAAGCCACCCGTCTCCATGTTGCGGAAGACGCGCTGGCCCTTGCCGTCATAGCCCATGCGCCGCGTCTTCAGGATGCCGCTGCCGCCGAATGCCTTCAGCGCCGCCGTCAACTCGTCGTCCGTGTCGACCGGACGGAAATCGGCGGTGGCGATGCCGATGCTGTTGAGGAATGTCTTTTCGCTCACCCGGTCCTGCGCCACGTCAAGCGCACGCGCTGGCGGATAGACCGCCACCTTGGCGGCAAGCGCGGTTGCAGCGGCCACCGGCACGTTCTCGAACTCGTAGGTGACGACGGCGCTGGCCGCCGCCAGTTCGGCAAGCGCGGCCGGGTCGTCATAGGGGGCCGTAATCTGCTTGTTGGCGACCTGGGCGGCCGGGCAATCCGGTTGCGGCTCCAGCACGGCGGTGCGGTAGCCGAGGCGGGCAGCGGCCATTGCAAGCATGCGGCCGAGCTGGCCGCCGCCAATGATGCCGATCGTCGATCCCGCGGGCAGGCTCACGGCGTGTCCGTCGGTTCGGCCGCGACCTTGGCGGTCTGCGAGGCGCGCCAGGCGTCGAGCCGCTGGGCAAGCTTGTCGTCGTTCAGCGCCAATACGGCGGCGGCCAGGAGGGCGGCGTTGGCCGCGCCTGCCTTGCCGATCGCCAGTGTCCCGACCGGAATGCCGGCCGGCATCTGGACGATGGAGAGCAGAGAATCCTGGCCCGACAGCGCTTTCGATTCCACCGGCACGCCGAACACCGGCAATGGCGTCATTGCCGCCGTCATGCCGGGCAGATGCGCCGCACCCCCGGCTCCGGCGATGATCACCTTGTAGCCGGCCGCCTTGGCGCCCTTGGCGAATTCATAGAGCCGGTCGGGCGTGCGGTGCGCCGAAATGATCAGCCTTTTATGGGGAACGCCAAGCGCCTCCAGCGTTTCGGCCGCCTGGCGCATCGTCGCCCAGTCGGATTGGCTGCCCATGATGATGGCGACGTCGGCGCGTTGATGGTTCAAGCTTCTGCTCCCCGGCGACAAAGGCGCGCCTTAGCGGAATTCGCGCGGGGCCGCAAGGATATGCGGCCATCGGCGAGATGCCGACGGCCACATCCGGCTCATACCGCGGCCTTGCGGAAGCGGGCGACGAAGTCGTCGAGCTCGGGGCGTTCCATGTCGGAGATCGCCCAGTAGGAGAAGGCGCCGTCGCTCCAGTGCACCATCGAGAAGCCGCCCGAGGAAAGATCGTCCGGCTGGGTGGCCTTGCCGCCCTGCTGCGGTTCGGCGACCAGCGTGATCAGGTGCTCGCGATGGCGGTAGACCAGTGCCGGTACCGGCCGGCCTGATATCACCTCGACCCGGCCGCCGATCAGCGCGAAGCCGTCCTGGGCAAGGTCGGGCGCCGGCGGCGAGACACCGATGCGGGCGTCGAGCCACGGCTTGACCGTATGGCGGTCGGAGGAAACGATGTCGATCGGACTCGCGGCGAGCAGGCTGCGGCGATGGCCGCTGGCGACAGCGGCGGCAAAGCCGTCCTCCGCGCCGTTGAACATCACCCATTGCGTCGCGCCGCTGGCCAGCACCGCGCTGATCATGATCGACGCCGCCATGGCGCGCCAGTCGAACGAGCCGAAGCGGCGTGCCCTTGGCGATGTGCGCGCCTGCGAAGGACGCGTCCCGGCTTCCCGTCTCTGGCCTGCGCCGGCGCCCGTGATCAATCCCGGCAGCGCCGACGGCGTGCCGCGCTGCGGCTCGGTCGCCTCTGCGTCGCCTTGCCGTTCGGTATCCGCCATGCCGATTGCCGCGATGCGGGCCAGAAACGCGTCGCTGACTTCGGGGCGGGGCAGGCGGCTGACCGCGCCTCGCAAGGCGACAATGCGGGCATGTTCGGCGGCAAGCCGGGGGTCGGCGGCGATGCGGCGCTCCACGGCAAGGGCGGCCGCGGCATCGAGTTCGCCATCTACAAGGGCGTGGATCATCAGTCTGATACCTTCGGGATCATCGGGCAGTCCGTCGTCGTGCGTCATGACGCTCTCCCCAAATCAGACGTCAGCAGGCCGCGGGCGCGGGCAAGCCTGGACATCACCGTGCCCATCGGCACGTCGAGCATGGCCGCTATTTCACGATAGCTGAGGCCGTTTATGTCGCGCAGCACCAGCGTCTCGCGAAACGGCTGCGGCAGGGCAGCGATCGCAGCCTCTAGTGCCGCCGTATCGGCCCTGGCGATCAGGCTCGCCTCCGGCCCGTCCTCGTCGGGCAGGCTGGTGCCATGGGCCGCCGCCATGTCGTCGAGATCGCAGAGATCGCCGACAGCCATCATGCCGCGCGGCCGGTTGCGCGCCATCCAGGTGTAGGAGGTGTTGCGCACGATGGTCAGCAGCCAGGCACGGGCATTGCCGCCGGCATAGCCTGATATGCCGGCATGCGCCTTGATGCAGGCGTCCTGCACGACATCCTCGGCGTCGGCGGCATTGCCGGTCAGCCAACGGGCCAGCGCCAGCGCATCGCCGAGATGCGGCAGCACCACCTGATTGAAGCGCTCTGCCAAGGCCCTCTCGCTCAAAGCAGCACCATGATCCGATACTCCGGGACGGACTGGGCGCGCCGCCTCAAGATGCGACAGCGATTTTGCCTTGCTTGCGGGAGGAAAGCCGCCGGAAACGGACAAAGTCGCCTGCCGTGCTGAAAGTGAATTCATCTGCATCACCGGTGTCAAGCGCCACAAGGGAGAGCCTGACGACCATCATGCTTGCCAGCGCACGGCGACGGCCGACGCCGCAACCATGGTCGCTGGCCTGGCAATGATGCGGCATGCCGATCTCCTCAACGCCGGAAGTGGCGTATGTCGAGAAGACTTGTCGAGGAGACGATTTATTCCCGCGTGGGCAAATCCGGCTGTTCACAGTCATGTGATCAGCCGGTGCTTTCGGCATTGTTGGTTCGGTTTGGCGATCAATCCGGCCAGCGCGAGACGCCTAGCGAATCCTTGCGGGCGACCTTCATCGCGTCGGCCGGGCGCTCCTTCGCGGTCAGTACGGCGCGCAGGCGCTCGGCGACGATCTCCGCTTCGCCGGGGTGAAGGTTGCAGGGGTCGAGGAAGAAATGGCCGCGCTCGACCTCGTGGTTGCGCACGATGATCGGCGGCGCGCCCGCGGCAAGTGCCGAGGCGAGACCGGCGGCGGTGAAGCGGCTCTCGGGCGAGACGAATATCTGCAGCCGGTCGAGCGGATTGGCGGTGGGATCGGGAATGATGATGGCGGCGATGCCGGGCAGTCCCTGCAACGCATCCTTCCACAGGTTCAGGGCTGCCTCCTCGCGCCGGCGGATGCCGGCATGGTCACGCTTCTCCCAGGCTTCGAGCGCGGCCATGGTGCCGGCGATGCTTTCCTTGCCGACCTTCATGGCGCGCGCGACGCCGCGATTCTGAAGATAGGCGGCCCGTATCAGATCCTTGCGGCCGGTGACGATTCCGCTGGTCGGTCCGCTCAGAAATTTGTGGCCGCTGTAGATGACGACGTCGGCGCCGCGCGCCAGAAAACCGCGCAGATCGTATTCGGACGCGGCATCGACAATCACCGGTACGCCCTTGGCGTGGCAGATCTCCGAGAACTCTTCCAGCGACAGCATGCCGTACTGCACCGTGTGGTGGGCGACGACATAGAGGCCCGCCGCCGTGCGTTCGTTGATCGCTTCGCGCACATGATAGTCTTGGGTGACGCTGACCGTGCCGGCGGGCACCACCTTGGCGCCGGCGACGCGGACCGACTGGTCGATCGGCGCGCCGTAATTGACGATATGGCCGAGCTGGATGACGACTTCCGACTTCAGCCCTTCGGTATCATCGGGCAGGCGCTCGATGGCGAGCAGGTTGGTCCCCGTCATCGCACCGGCGATCGCCATGGTGATGCCGCTGGCGCAGCAGGCGGTGATGAAGCCGGCCTCGCCGCCGGTGAGGCGCGCGACAATGGTGCTCGCGGCGCGCTGCAGATCGTCCATCTCCACCCATTGCGAGGCCATTTCGGCCATGGCGCTGATCGCCTCGGGAACGATGATCGAGGCGCCGAGCGCGGTCATGGTGCCGGAGACGTTGATGATCGGCCGCAAGCCCAGCCGTTCGCGAATGGTGGTGTTGGAGCCGGTGTCGGAATAGGTTTTCATGTGAGCAAATCCCGTTGGTGGCAGGTCAGGCGGCGATCTCGACGACCGCTTCGATTTCGACGGTGATATTTCCAGGCAGCGAGCCGACGCCGATCGCCGAACGGGCATGGCCGCCGATTTTGTCGAAGACATCGGCGAACAGGTCCGAACAGCCATTGACCACCCGTGGGTGGTCGCTGAAGGTCGGCGTCGCGTTGACGAAGCCGAGCAGCTTGACGACGCGCACGATGCGGCCGAGATCGCCGGCTGCCGCATGCATGACGGCAAGCAGATTGAGCCCGGTCAGGCGCGCATGCTCATAGGCCTGTTCGACCGTCACATCCTCCCCCACCTTGCCGGTGCAAAGCGTGCCGTCGGCGCGCAGCGGCCCCTGGCCGGAGAGGAAGATCAATCGCCCGCTCTCGGCATGGGTGACGAAGTTGGCGATGGGCGTCGGCGGCTCGGGCAGCGTCAGGCCGAGTTGGGCGAGCCTGGTATAAGGCGTCATTGATGAAGGCTCCTTGGGGCAGCTTTGGCCGCCTGATGTCAGAAATGCGAGGCGCGGAAGCGCGCCAGGAAGGTGCGGAGGCGTTCGTTGGTGGTCTCCGCCGCGAGGATCTCCTTCGGCGGCCCGACGGCGCTGACGCCGCCATCGGCCATGAAGACGATGCGGCTCGAAGCGTCACGGGCAAAGGCCATTTCGTGGGTGACCATCAGCATGGTCATGCCGTCCTCGGCGAGGCTGCGCACGACGGCCAGCACCTCGCCGACCAGTTCGGGATCGAGGGCGGAGGTGATCTCGTCGAGCAGCAGGATCTTCGGCTCCATGGCCACGGCGCGGGCGATGCCGACGCGCTGCTGCTGGCCGCCGGAGAGCTCGGCGGGCAGGCTGTCGGCCTTGTGGGCAAGGCCGACGCGGCCGAGCCAGTGCTCGGCGATCGAGCGTGCCTCGGCCTCGTTCTTACCCCGCACCTTGGTCAAGCCCAGCATGATGTTGCCGGCTGCCGTCAGGTGCGGGAACAGGTTGAAGCTCTGGAACACCATGCCGGTCTCGGCGCGCATGCTGGCCAAATCGCGTTCGCTGCGGCGCTGGCGCGTTCCGGCCTCGCGATAGCCGACCTCCTTGCCGTCGATGCGGATCGAGCCGCTGTCGTAGCTCTCCAGGAAGTTGACGCAGCGCAGCAGCGTGGTCTTGCCGCTGCCGGAAGGGCCGATGACGGTCACCACCTCGCCGCGCTTCACCTGAAGGCTGACGGAGCGCAACACCTCGACGGCGCCGAAGGCCTTGGAGACATCGCGTACGTCGAGCAATGCGGGATTGGCGTTCGAGGCTTCGGACATCGTGCTATTCCCGGATGAAGGAGAAACGCCGCTCCAGCCGCCGGCTGGCGAGCGAGAGCGCGTAGTTGACCGCGAAATAGATGAGCGCGCCCAGTATATAGAGCGGCATCGCCTCATAGGTGCGGCCGATGACCTGGTTGATGGCCTGCATCAAATCGGTGATGCCAAGCAGCGACACCAGCGCGCTGCCCTTGACCGCGTCGGTGACGCCATTGATCCAGGGCGGCAGGAAGCGCCTGAAGGCCTGCGGAAAGATGACGTAGGTGAGCCGTTGGCGAAAGGTCAGCCCGATCGCCATCGCGGCTTCGGACTGTCCCTTCGGGATGGAGCCGACCGCGCCCCTGAGATACTCGATGACCTGTGCCGTCTTGAACAGGGTCAGCGCCGACACCGCGGCCCAGAACGACGGCAGATGCAGCCCGATCGCCGGCAGGCCGTAATAGACGAAGAACATCAGCACCAGGATCGGAATGCCGCGAATGGTGTCCGAGAAGATGCGCACCGCCCAGCGCAGCGGCGCCGGTCCATAGACCAGGCCGACGCCCAGCAGGACGCCGGCGATGAGCGACAGCACCACGACCAGCAGCGATACCCACAAGGTCACGGCGAACCCTTGGGCGAGGAACGGCAGCGCGTAGAGGATCTGGCCAAGCATGTCAGCGTGCCGCCCTGAACCGGCGCTCGACGAGCCGCAGCCCAAAAAGCATGATGTAGCCGGTCACCAGATACATCGCTGTGGTGACCAGGTAGACCTCGACGATGCGGAAGGTGTTGAAGTTGATCCACTGGGCGCCGAAGGTGAGTTCGGGCACCGAGATGACGGAGGCGATCGAGGTGTCCTTGAACAGCGAGATGAAGGTGTTGGACAGCGCCGGCAGCGTGATGCGCAGCATGGTCGGCAGGCGCACGTGGAGCAGCCTTTGCCAGGGCGTGAGGCCGATCGCCTTGCCGGCGTCGAGCTGGCCGCGCGGGACAGCCTCGAGGCCTGAGCGAAACACTTCGACCAGATAGGCGCCGCTATAGACCGACAGGGTCAGGACAAACGAGGTCGGTGCGCTGTAGGCCAGGTCGACCACGGTCGGCAGGCCGTAGAAGACGAGATAGACGAGCAGGATCAATGGCACGTTGCGGATGAATTCGACATAGGCGGCGATCACCGCCCGCACCGCGCGTCCTGCGGAGACGTACCAGACCGCGAGCACCAGCCCGATGACGACGCCGATGGCGATCGAGATCACGGCAAGCTCCAGGCTGAGCAGCAGGCCGCCCCACAGCTTGTCGAAATGCCGCCAGATCAGATTGAAATTGAGGGCATAGCCCATGCGTCCGCCTCGGTGTGAAGGGCGTCGAGTCGATTACGGAAGGGCTGGAATGCCGCCCTTCCGTAATCCGGGATCAGATGACCGGGAAGCCGGGATGACGCGCCGGCGGTTCCTGGCCGAAATAGTCCTTGAAGGCAGCGTCGTAGAGCGCCGATTCATGGCCGAACATGGCGATGGTGAAGGTCTGGTCGACGAAGGTCAGCCAGTCGAGATCGCCCTGCCGAAGTGCCGCGCCATAAAGCATCGAATACCAGCTCTTGCCGGCATCGAAATATTTGTCGGGATTGCGCGAGGCGAGCCAGCGCACGGTGGACAGATCGACCGCGGCGGCGTCGGCGCGTTTCGATTCCAGCGCCTGCAGCACGTTGGCCTGGGTATCGATCTGCAGCACCTGGGCCTGCGGCAAAGCGTAGTGGACCGAGCTTTCGGCGTCGACATTCTGCAGGATCGAAATGCGGGTTGCCGAACCACCGGCGAGCAGTTTGTCGAAGGTCTTGTTCTCGGCGGTCGGCAGCGTCAGCAAGGCAACGCCTTCGACATAGTAAGGCCGGGAGAAATTGATCAGCTGCGAGCGTTGCGCCGTCATCGTCATGAACTGGATCGTGATGTCGACCTTGTTGGTGGTCACGTTGGGAATGCGCTGCGCCGGGTCCTGCATGACGAACTCGACCTTGGTCGGGTCGTCGAAAAGGCCCTTGGCGAGGATGCGGCCCATGGTGATGTCCATGCCCACCAGTTCGCCGGCATCGTTCTCGAAGTGCCAGGGCGCGTTGGTGCTGCCGGTGCCGACAATCAGCTTGCCTCTGTCGAGCACGGTGCGCAGAAGACTGTCGGATGCGGCTTGCGCGGCGGCCTTCTGGGCATCGACGGTTGCCAGCACCCCGGCGGTGGCCAGTCCCGCCATTCCCAATTTCAGAAAATCACGTCTTCCGGATGTGTCGTTCACGGCGACCTCCTTTCGTGTTGTGTTCCCCTATGCACAGGTCATACACGCGATGGCGATTATCAAAATTGTCTCTTACAAGAGACGCATGTATCCTGTACAAGACAGATACTAACACCGGGAATCGACAATGCAAGATGGCAATGCCCCAGCAATTTCGGCGGACGAGAAGACGACCGCCTCCCGCGAGAAAGGCCTCAACCGGGTCTTGGAGATCCTGGAGTTTCTTCACACCACGCAGCGGGCGATCGGCATTGGCGATCTTGCCAAAGGGGTGAACGCGCCGCGTTCGACCACCTACACGCTGGTGCGGTCGCTGGTCGATGCCGGCCTGCTGGAAATGGCCGGCGACGGCAACCGCGTCTATTTCGGCAAGAAACTCTATCTCTACGGAATGGACTATGTGCGGGGCAACGATTTGTTGCGGCGCGGGCGCCAGGAGGTCGATCATCTGTCGCGCGAGACCGGCGAGACCTCGGAACTGTGCATGCTGCAGAGCGGCCGCTACACGATCGTCCATTCCAGCCCTGGCACCAGGCCGTTCCGCATCAGCTCCGCCACAGGCCTGCAGATACCGCTGCCCTGGACTGCCTCGGGACGGCTGCTTCTTGCGGGGCTGGATAGAGCCGCGATCGAGGCCATGGTGTCCGACGACGACCTCGTGCTGCCCGATGGCCGCAAGCTGCGGCTCGACGATTTCATCGCCGACATCGCAAAGGCCGGGGTGACCGGTTACTGCGTCACTTCGGGCCTGGTCGACGCCTATACGAAATGCCTCGCCGTGCCGGTCTTTTCAGCGCCAGGCAAGGTCGAGGCGACGATGTGCCTGGTGGTTCCGATCGACACGTCGGAGGAGCGGACCGCGGATCTCATCGGCCTGCTGCGCGGCCGCGCCGCCGGGCTCTCGATCGGCGGATAGGCGGAAAAGCGTTCGCGTCTCAGGCGATGATGTCTGGAATGATCTTGTCTTCCAGCTTCATCAGCCGGTCCTTGAGGACAAGCTTCTTCTTCTTCATGCGCTGGATCTGCAGCGGGTCGCAATTCATGGCGATCATCGCGTTGATCGCGGCATCGAAATCGGCGTGTTCCTGCTTCAGCCGGGAAAATTCGAGGCGAGTATCGGCCTGTTCCTGATCGGACATTCTCTACCGTCTGCACGTCTGCGGCGCCCAAAACTGGGCCTGGTTGGGCGGGGGCGGCAATTTCTGCCACCGGCGCGCAGCCCATATCACATTTCATGTTGTCGTGGAATGCTACCACGCAGCATTCGACATCGCCGTCTGATGGTGGCACACTGTCATTGTGCCGTCACAGATACGACCTGCGGTGGACGTGCCTTGGCGGCTGCAATCGAGGAAACCATGAAAGGGAGAACCAATCATGTCTCTTGCATCCCATCTTGATGAGTTGCAGCGGAAACACGGCGACATTGAACGCGAAATCGATGACGCGATGAACCACCCGTCGGTGGACGACCTCGAAATCGTGAATCTCAAGCGACGCAAGCTGGCACTCAAGGATGCGATTGAGAAATTGAGGGCGCAACCAACCACGCATTGATCCTCACGTGATATAGCCGCTCACCACTGGCGGTTTTCCTTGCCGGCGGCGCCAGCCGCCGGTGCAGTGGTTTTAATTTCAGCGATTCCACAAGCCGAAGCTAATATTCGTCAGGGCCGTTTATGCCGGGCCGCCGTAAGGTCGTGCGCTGTTTCAGGGTCCTGGCCGGCACCAATTGCTGCCAGTGGCGACCTGTCGCCATTGACAAGCCATCTTTGCTCCTCCACCTCATGCCCGGACTTCAGCGCATCGGACCCGGCTTGTGCGTCCAAGCGGACGCACGGGCTTCAGAGAGACGCATAGCGCTCCAGAGAGACGCATGGCGCTCCAGAGACAAAAGGCTGCCGGCATGACCGGGTATTTTTCCTTTCCCTTCCCCCGCCGCACCTCGGTCGGCGTCGATGTCGGCGGCGTGGTCGTCGGCGGCGGCGCGCCCGTGGTCGTGCAATCGATGACCAATACCGATACCGCCGATGTCGATCAGACGGTCGCGCAAGTCGCGGCGCTGCACCGCGCCGGCTCCGAGATCGTGCGCATCACCGTTGACCGCGACGAGAGTGCCGCCGCCGTGCCGCGCATCCACGAGCGACTGTTGCGGCTCGGCATCAACGTGCCGCTGGTCGGCGATTTCCACTATATCGGCCACAAGCTGCTGGCCGATCACCCGGACTGCGCCGAGGCGCTTGCCAAGTACCGCATCAATCCCGGCAATGTCGGCTTCAAGGACAAGAAGGACCGGCAGTTCACCGATATCGTCGAGATGGCGATCAAGCACGACAAGCCGGTGCGCATCGGCGTCAACTGGGGCTCGCTCGACCAGGAGCTGTTGACGCGGCTGATGGACGACAACCAGGACAAGGGTTTTCCCCTGACCGCGCAGGAAGTCACGCGCGAGGCGATCGTGCAGTCGGCGATCCTGTCGGCCGAGATGGCCGAAGAGATCGGTCTTGGCCGCGAAAAAATCATCCTGTCGGCCAAGGTCAGCGGCGTGCAGGATCTGATCGCCGTCTACACCGAACTCGCCACCCGTTCCAACCACGCGCTGCATCTCGGCCTCACTGAAGCCGGCATGGGGTCGAAAGGCATCGTTGCTTCTTCCGCCGCCATGGGCATCCTCTTGCAGCAAGGCATCGGCGACACCATCCGAATCTCGCTGACGCCGGAGCCGAATGGCGACCGCACCCGCGAGGTGCAGGTGTCGCAGGAACTGCTGCAGACCATGGGTTTCCGGCAGTTCGTGCCGATCGTCGCGGCCTGCCCCGGCTGCGGCCGCACCACCTCCACCGTGTTTCAGGAACTGGCGCAGAACATCCAGGCGGACCTGCGCAAGAACATGCCGGTGTGGCGTGAGAAATACCCAGGCGTCGAGAACCTCAAGGTCGCGGTGATGGGTTGCATCGTCAACGGCCCGGGTGAGTCCAAGCACGCCGATATCGGCATTTCGCTGCCCGGCACTGGCGAGACGCCGACAGCGCCCGTCTTCGTCGACGGCAAGAAAGCAGCGACCCTGCGCGGGCCGTCGATCGCGGCGGATTTCGAGAAGATGGTCGCCGACTATATCGAACAGAGGTTCGGTCAGGGCGGCAAGGCCGCGGCAGAGTAGGTCAAATGCGGCGTTTCCTGTGGGCGACGCTGATTTTCCTGTGCGGCATGGCCTGGTCGACGCTTGCCCAGGCCGATCCGCCGCAATCGGCCAAGCAGCGGCTGATCGACAAGGTCTGCAACCTGATCCAGGCGCATGCCGACCAGAACGCTCTGCCCCGGGACTTCTTCGCCCGCCTTATCTGGAAGGAAAGCCGTTTCGATCCCAATGCCGTGAGCCCCGTCGGCGCCGAGGGCATTGCCCAGTTCATGCCGGGCACCGCCAAGATGCGGGGGCTTGCCGATTCCTTCGACATCAACCAGGCGATCCCGGCGTCGGCTAGATATCTCGCCGAAATGAAGACCAGTTATGGCAATCTTGGCCTAGCGGCGGCCGCCTACAATGCCGGCGAGAGCCGGGTGTCGCGCTGGCTGAATTCCGGCGGCTTCCTGCCGATGGAGACGGAAAGCTATGTGTTCGACGTCATGGGCGAGCCGGTCGACAAGTTCACGGACCCGGCCTATGCCGGCAAAGTCGAGCCGCTCGATGCCAAGCTGGATTTCGCCGTCGCCTGCCGCAAGCTGCCGGTGATCATGTCGCGGACGGTCGCAATGGCCTCGATCAACATCAAGCCATGGGGCATCCAGGTGGCGGGCAATTTTCGCCGCAGCACGGCGATCGGCCAGTGGCTCAGGGTGCGGGGCCGCTTTCCGGCCCTGCTTGCCGGGCATGATCCTGTGGTGAGCCGGGTGCGCACGCCGATCGGCCGGCGCGGCATCTACGCCGTCAGGATCGGGATCGACGACCGCGCCGCCGCCAATGTCATCTGCCAGAAGCTGCAAAGCGTCGGCGGCGCCTGCGTGGTGGTGCGCAACCGGTAAGGGCCGAGGGCGCGAAGCGCTGCGCCGACAGGTTGGCGGGGCTGGCGCGCTGGCAATATGAGCGTCCACAACCGGATACGCTACGATCTCGAAGTCGAGACGAACGCCCAAACGCCGCTGCAATGTGCCCGTCGCATCGAGCAACGGTTTCAGCTATAGCGGCGGCCACCATCTCTCCTTGGGCAGCAGCCCTGTCATGCGAGCGCCCATGTTCGACGGATACATCATCTGCGGCACGCCCAGAACCGGCAGCACCTTGCTGTGCAAGCTGTTGGCGGCCACCGGAACGACCGGTGATCCCCACTCATTCTACCGGCGGCAGGATGTGTCGGAGTGGGCGCAGGATTGGGGATTGCCCGATCGCGACACGATGGGCGAGCGTGAATTCCAGCTTGCCTATCTCAATGCGGCGATCGGTGCCGGCAAGGGCGATACTGAAATTTTCGGCTTGCGCCTGATGCGGGAGAACCTGGATGAGCTGTCGGCGATCCTCGATCAGGTCTATCCTGGGCTTGAGTCAGACACAGCGCGTTTCGAACGAGCCTTTGGCCGAGTCCTCTACATACACCTGTCGCGCGAAAACAAACTCGCGCAGGCCGTCTCCCTGGTCAAAGCCCGGCAAACCGGTCTTTGGCATATCGCCCCCGACGGAACCGAAATCGAAAGGGTGGGACCTGCCAGGGAACCTCACTATGATTTCGAGCGCATCAAGGGCGAGGTCGAAGAACTGGAAGCCTATGATACGGCCTGGAACATCTGGTTCGCACAACAGGGCATAGCACCATTGCGGATCGGCTATGAGCACCTTGCCGCCGAGCCGGCCGTGGCATTGCTGCGCATCTGCGAAGCCCTGGGCGTCCCGGCGCCGGATGCCGGGCATGTCAGGCCCGGCGTCGCGAAGCTCGCCGACGAGACAAGCCTGGACTGGATGCGCCGGTTTCATCTGGACGCGGCCGTCTGAGGCGTTGGTGGTGGTCAGGCGGTCTTGGCCACCACCGTCTCGCTGAGCCAGGTGCCGATCTTGGCGCCGAGGCGATCGGGCGAAACGGGCTTGGGCAGATAGTCGTCCATGCCGGCCTCGATGCACTTGTCGCGGTCGCCCTTCAGCGCATGCGCGGTGACGCCGATGATCGGGATGTGGCCGCCCGACGCCGCTTCGATCGCCCGGATGGCGCGTGTTGCCTCGTAGCCGTTCATTTCCGGCATCGAGACGTCCATCAGAACCAGCCTCGGATGCAGCGACCGGTACATCTCGACCGCGGTGCGGCCATTGCCGGCGATGCGGTAGCTCAGGCCGAGTCCATTGAGGATCTGGCCGAACACCATCTGGTTCACGTCATTGTCCTCGGCGATGAGGATGTCGATCGGGCTGTTCGGCGCGGCATTCGATTCCGGCACTGTCGCGACCGGTACCGCGGGGCCACGGATAACCGTGAAGGCCGGAGTCGCCTGCATCGGTTGGACCGGTTCGCGAATGAACTGCGCCTTGCCGACCTGCGAGCGCGCCTTCTGGATGACCGAGATGACGGTGCCGAGCAGGACCGCCGACCGCGCCGGCTTGGTCAGGTGCGCCGATATGCCGAAGTCGATGATCATCTTGCCGAAATCGACCTGGTCGACGGAGGTCAGGATCACGACCGGGATGGCGGACAGCCGGCTGTCGGCGGCGATAGCCCGGGCGACATCGGCGCCGTTCATGCCGGGCATCTGATAGTCGAGGATGATGCAGTCGACGCTGGCACCGAGTTGGCAGGCGCGATCGAGGAAGGCGAGGCCCATTGCGCCGCTTTCGGCGGCGGCGCAGTCGAAGCTCCAGCTTCTGAGCTGTTCGAGCAGGATCTCGCGGTTGACCGGATTGTCGTCGATGACCAGCACGCGCGCGCCGGTGACGTCCACCGGGACGACAGCGTCGCGCGCCTCGGCACGGTGGACCGGCAGCGGCACGGCGAACCAGAAGACGGAACCGCGGCCGATCTCGCTCTCGACGCCGATCTTGCCGGCCATCAGGTCGACGAGACGGGCGGCGATGGCAAGCCCGAGGCCGGTGCCTTCATGACGGCGGGTCGAAGACCCGTCGACCTGGGCGAACTTCTCGAACACGTTTTGCAATTTCTCGGCCGGGATGCCGATGCCGGTGTCCTCGACGCGCAGCTTCAGCTGGACGACGTCGTTGATGGTTTCGCCGCCGACATCGATCAGCACATGGCCCTTCTCGGTGAATTTCACCGCATTGCCGACCAGGTTGGTGACGATCTGCCGAAAGCGACCGGCGTCGCCGACGACATAGGCCGGCAGCCGAGGATCGACACGCACGATGAGTTCCAGGTTCTTCTCGGCAACGCGTGCCGAGACCAGTGTCGCCACATCCTCCACCGCTTCCGAGAGACGGAAGGGGGCAGGATCGAGCGTCAGCTGCCCGGCATTGATCTTCGAGAAATCGAGGATGTCGTTGATGATGGTGAGAAGCGCGTTGCCCGATTTGACGATGACGTCGGTGAAGGTCTTCTGACGCGGGTTCAGTTCGGTCTTGGCCAGCAATTCGGCCATGCCGAGCACGCCGTTCATCGGGGTGCGGATCTCGTGGCTCATATTGGCGAGGAATTCCGACTTGGCACGGTCGGCCGCCTCGGCCTTGAACAAGGATTCGGCCGACTGGGCAAAGGCGCGGCGGATCGCCTGTTCCATCGGCCGGAAGATCCAGAAGGCAACGATGGCGAGCACGGCAAACAACAGGCCGCTCGCCCACAAAAGCAGCCGGTCGCCGGAGGCGTCCGCCAGATGGCGTTCGTCGTCCATCGCGGTGCGGACACGCACCAGCATGGGCTGAACGAACAGGTCGTTCTGGTTGCGGATTTCGCGAGAACTCCATTCATCGGTCTTTTGCGCCACCGACATCAGGTTGAAGTTGCGAACCATGTCACGCGGCGACCAGAACAGATCGCCATTGACGGAAGCGGCCGCCAGCTCGTTGACGGTCTTGACCGACAGGCGCGGGCGGATCGCGGCGAGCTGGGCGCTCAGCGTCTCGATCTCGCCGGTCAGTCGCTCGGAATGGTCGCGCGCCGAAGCCGTCAGCGCATCGCGCGTCTCGATCCGCCAGGCGGAACTGGTTGTCTCGGCGAAGCTGGTGGCGTTGCGCAGGTCGCGGGTGAAAACGACGAGATTGCTGCTCAGCGCATCGATTTCATGGCGCAAGGAATTGACGCGATTGAGCGCAACCATGATGGCGGCCGAAGCCAGCGCGAAAACCAACAGTCCCGAAAGATAACGTATCCGGACGGACCGGATGAAGGAAGAATATTCCGGCATGCGCAACCCCAACACATACGCATTATTTTAATGGTCGGGATTACGCTTCATTTACATTAAGATTTCGTTGGCGCACCGCAGGTCAATGCATGCGCTGCGGGGACGCGGCGGATCGGATCGATGCGGTGACGCCGAGCCGTCGACCATGCGCAACCCGATATGGGGCCTGCCGTCAGCTGTTGCGGGTTGCCACGAAAGTCGCGGCGGCCTTGAGCAGGGCCGCCTTTTCGCCATAGGGTTCGAGCAACGCGTGCGCCTGGCCGACGAGACCGTCGAGCTGCTTGCGAGCCCAATCCGCGCCGTGCAAGGCCACCAGCGTACCCTTGCCCGCGGCGGCATCCTTGCCGGTCGCCTTGCCCATCTGCCTGGCGTCGGCCGTCAGATCCAGCAGGTCGTCGGCGAGCTGGAAGGCAAGGCCGATCGCCGAACCGAACTCGGCCAGCCTTTCCATGTCATCCGATCGTGCACCGGCCAAGATCGCACCCGCCTCGCAGGCGAAACGGATCAGTGCACCGGTCTTCATCGCCTGCAGCCGGATGATGCCGGCCTCGTCCGGTCGCACCTGCTCGGCTTCGAGATCGAGCTTCTGGCCGCCGACCATCCCGCCGGCCCCGGCGGCGCGGGCGAGCGCCAGCACAAGGGCTGCGCGCCGCTCGGCCGGCAGCGCGGTCGCCTCGCCGGCGAGGATGTCGAAGGCGAGCGTCAGCAGTGCGTCGCCGGCAAGTATCGCGGTTGCCTCGTCGAAGGCCTTGTGCACGGTCGGCTGGCCGCGGCGCAGGTCGTCGTCGTCCATCGCCGGCAAGTCATCATGGATCAGCGAATAGCAATGCACGCATTCAAGTGCGGCCGCGACGCGCAGCGCCGCTTCGCCATCGGCGGAAAACAAGGCAGCACTTTCCATGACCAGGAAGGGGCGCAGGCGTTTGCCGCCGTTCAGCACGCCATGGCGCATCGCCGCCATCAGGCGATCGGGCCTCGCGATCTCGCCCGAAAGCGGGCGGTCGTCGAGCAACCGACGCAGCATCACCTCGACGGCGGCCGCGCGTCTGATGAGCGCCATTTCGAACGCTATTTCGTCGTCATTCGTCATGGCCGGGACCGGTAGCCGACACTCAGACGTTGCGCAAGAAGGCAAGCGCCATTATGCCGGAGCGGTAAGAGCCCGTTTGGAAACTCACCTCCTGCGGTCATCTGAAGGCATTTTCCGCGCTTCCGGTGCTCACGTACTCGAATGTACGCTCCGCTCCGGTGCTCGAAAACACCGTCTTATGACCCTCGGGAGCGCGTTTCGAGACGAGCTTCGTGGCACGGGTTGGGCGGCTTGGCGGAACCGATCGTCGATCATGAGACCGAAAAGCTGGACATGGCGACGAGATCGCGAGGCGTGAACCGCCGCAATCTCAGGCGCTGGGTCCGGCGCGGCATCGTCGTGGCCGCGGTGCTGGCGCTTGTCCCGGTGGTGCTGACCTTTCTCTACCTGCCGTCCTTCGTGCATCCGGTGTCGACACTGATGCTGAAGGACCTGGCGACCTTCTCCGGCTACGACCGGCGCTGGGTGTCCATCGATGACGTGGCGCCCGTGCTCGCCCATTCGGTCATCATGTCGGAAGATGGGCAGTTCTGTTTCCACCGCGGCGTCGATCTCGGCGAGCTCAGGGGCGTCGTCGACGATGCGCTGGCCGGCGAGGCGACGCGCGGTGCATCGACCATCACCATGCAGACGGTGAAGAACCTCTTCCTCTGGTCGCGGCCGCTGGGCTCGGTGCGCAAGGTCGTAGAGCTGCCGCTGGCCGTCTATTTCGACGCGGTGATGTCGAAACGACGCATCATGGAAATCTATCTCAACATTGCCGAATGGGGGCCGGGCATCTATGGCATCGAGGCGGCGGCGCAGCACCATTTCGGCATTCCGGCAAAACAATTGTCCAGACGGCAGGCGGCCCTTCTCGCCGTCACGCTGCCCAATCCGATCGCCCGCAATCCCGCAAAGCCCGGGCCGGGCCTCAGGCGGCTGGCCAACCTGATCGAGCGGCGCGCCGGCCGCTCGGGCGCCTATGTCGGCTGCCTGGACTAGCCGGCACAAAAAAGATTCACCGCAGCGCTGGCCAAAACGGTGTCAGGCGTGTATAGGCACCCGACTTTCTCAGATTTAGGCCCCGACATGGCCCTTTCACGAGGGCGGGCGGGGCTTTTGACCATGTAGTGGAGCATATCCATGGCCGTTCCGAAACGCAAAACCTCTCCGTCCAAGCGCGGCATGCGCCGCTCGGCCGACGCCCTCAAGGCCCCGACCTATGTCGAGGACAAGAATTCCGGCGAAATGCGCCGCCCGCACCACATCGACCTGAAGACCGGCATGTATCGCGGTCGCCAGGTGCTGACTCCCAAGGAAAGCTGAGCCCAGCTTTTCCCTGGGTTTGAGTAACAAAGGACCGGCCTCTGGCCGGTCTTTTTGCGTTTGGCGGCCCATGCTCCGACCGCCGAGCCTCGAGCGGCGCAGTTCATCTCGTTGCCTGCTCCCTTTCCACGTGACTTCGGCGTGCATCCTCAGGGGATGGTCGGCCCCTGCGTGAACGCACCGTGGCCCAGTACCGGCCACTGCCAAGTTCCCAAAATCGAACAAACGCTCGCCGAGGCAGCCGAGGCAGGTGGCCACCGCCCCCCTGCTGCTCGATGTTTTTCGATCGATATGGGATTGCTCTGTACGGTTTCTTATGCAATTTTCTGAATAATAGTCGGAAATCGACACAAATGGGGAAATGAATGTGGATTTCGTCAGCACGAGTGACCTCGACGACACCGAACAGGCGGTGCTTTCCCAGCTCAAGGTCGACGGGCGGATGTCGAGTGTCGATATCGCCAAGCGCATCGGCGTCACTGAAGCGACCGTGCGGCGCAAGATGGCCCGCGTGCTCGAGGATCCGGATATCTCGATCCAGGCGGTCGTCCGGCCTTTGCGCAGCGATGTCGGCATCGCGGCCATCGTCGGGCTCGACGTCGACCGCGAGCACATCATCAGCGTTGCCCGCAAACTGTCGGAATACTCGTTCGTCGACAGCGTCTACGCCATGACCGGGCCGTTCGACATCATCATCCAGCTTACATTGCCGTCGACGACCAGCCTGCACGACTTCCTGGTCAGCGAACTGGCGAACGTTCCCGGGATCAAGGATTCCGAGAGCTACATGATCGGCCGCGTGTTCAAGCACTCAGGCCGGGCCTACCAGCGCAGTAAAACAGAAGAAAAAAGAGGGTAACAACAATGGGTGAGTTCTTTTTCGCATCGCGCCGCCGCGTCCTGTCCCTGTTTGCCGCCGCGCCGCTCGTCCTGTCATTCGCGTCCGCCTCCCATGCCGATGGTCTAGTCGACCAGATCAAGCAGCGCGGCACCATCGTCGTCGGCACGGAGGCCGCGTTCGAACCGTTCGAGTTCGTGCGCGACGGCCAGATCGTCGGCTACAACAAGGACATTCTGGACTATGCAGTCAGCCAGCTCGGCGTGAAGCTCGACCAGCTCAACCTGCCGTTCCAGGGGCTGCTGCCGGGACTGCTCGCCAAGAAGTTCGATCTCATGGCCACCTCGACCGGCATCAATCCCGAGCGGGCGGCGAAATATGCCTATACGCGGCCGACGGGCTCGTTCGAGAACGTCATCGTCGTGCGCGCGGACGAGGAACGCATCAAGAAGCCGGAGGACATCAACGGCATGGTCGTGGCGACGCAGCTTGCCTCTTCAGTGCAGCCCATCATCGAGGCCTATGACAAGGAGCTCAAGGACAAGGGCGGCAAGGGGGTCGGCGAGCTGAAGCTCTTCACGTCCTTCCCCGAGACCCACGTCGCGCTCGCCTCGGGCCAGGTCGACGCCATCGTCATCGCCTCGCCTTCGGCGGCCGTGCTGATGAAGAACGTCCCAGACACCTACAAGGTCGTCGGCTCGATCGGTGAATTCTCCTATCTCTCCTGGGTGGTGCGGCCTGAGGACAAGGATCTGCGCGAATTCATCAACGCCAAGATCGGCGAGCTGAAGGACAGCGGCAAGCTCAAGGAGCTGCAGTTGAAATGGTTCGGCTTCGAGATGAAGACGCCGGACCAGGGCTATCTGCCGCCCGGCGCACTCTGAGCCCCGAACATGTCTGGCGCGGCGCGGACGATGCGCTGCCGCTGATAGCGCCCGCGCCGACGCCAGACGATGCTTTTCCGTTCGAGCTGAAAAATGTTCCATTTTTCAAAGACGCTGACCTTTCTGCCGCAATTCCTGACCGGTGCCGCCATCACGCTCGGGGTCTCGGCGCTGGGGTTCCTGGTCGGCACGCTGATCGGCTTCGGCCTGCTTGCCTGCGGCCGGTCGCGGTGGCGCGTGGTCCGCTGGATAGGCGCGCTCTACACCAGCTTCATCCGCGGCACGCCGCTGATCGTGCAGATCTTCGTGGTCTATTACGTGCTGCCCGGCCTGGTCGGCATCGACCTGCCGCCGCTTCTGGCGGGTGTGCTGGCGCTCAGCTTCAACAGCGCGGCCTTCGTCGCCGAGATCCTGCGCGCCGGGCTGACGCGCATTCCCGCAGGCCAGTATGAGGCGGCCAAGGCGCTTGGCCTGAAGCCTGTCGTGACCTGGTTCAAGATCATCCTGCCGCAACTCTTGCGCGCCGTCATTCCGCCGATGGTCAACGAGTTCACCATGCTGGTGAAGGCGTCGTCCATCCTGTCGGTGATAGCGGTGGTGGAACTCACGCGCACGGCGCAGAACATCATGAACGTCACCTACCGGCCGGTCGAGGCGTTCTGCGTGGCGGCGGTGCTGTACTTCATCGTGTTGTTCTCCTGCAGCCTGCTGACCAGGCACCTGGAGCGCAAGGCGGACGGGGCGCGGGCATGAGCTTCGACGTCTCCGTCATCGCCGACAATTGGCAGATTCTCGCCAAGGGCTTCGGCAACACCGTGCTGATGTGCGCCGTCTCCCTGCCGCTGGGCTTCGCTCTCGGCATCTTGCTGGCGCTGGTCAGGCTGCGCGGCGGGCGGCTGCCGGCGGCGATCGTCTCGGCCTATGTCGAGCTGTTCCGCAACATCCCGTTCCTGATCCAGATATTCCTGTTGTTCTACGCCTTGCCGATGTTCGGCATCAGGCTTTCGCCGGTCGTGGTCTCGGTCGGCGCGCTGTCGGCCTATGCCAGCGCCTATTCCGCCGAAATCATCAGGGGCGCGATCCAGTCCATATCGCGGGGCCAGGTCGAGGCCGGCTACGCGCTGGGGCTGCGCTACCTCACCATCTTCCGCAAGATCCTGGTGCCGCAAGTGCTCGGCTATATCTTGCCGGCCGCCACCAACCTCACCATCACGCTGATCAAGGAATCGGCGATCCTGTCGGCGATCACCGTCCCCGAACTCACCTACATGGCTCAGAACGTCATCGGCCGAACCTTCTCGCCGGTGGAGATCTTCACCGCCATCGCATTGCTGTACTGGGGCCTGACCGCCCTTGTCGCGGCGATCTCGCGCAGCCTGGAGCACAGGCTGCAGCCCCATCTCGCGGCCCGCCGTGGCGCCTGATCCCAAAAAGCCTTCAACACAGAGGAGACCCCATGTCCAAGCTCACCACCGCGCCGCGCGATGTCTTCCAGACATTCATGAACTTCCCGCTGGTCGAGGATCTCGATACGCTCAAGGCCGATGTGGCCATCATCGGCATGCCCTATGGCGATCCCTATACGATCGACGAGCTGATCAACGACCAGACCAATGCGCCGACGGCGGTGCGGCGGGCATCCAAGCGCATCAGCCAGGCGCTCGACCGTTATGATTTCGACATTGGCGGGCCGGTCTTCGCCGGCCAGGATATCAAGGTGGTCGATGTCGGTGACGTGCCCGGCAATGCCGCCGACCATGTCGGGCATTACGGCAGGGCCGAAGCGGCGATCCGCAAGATCCGCGCCGCCGGCGCCCTGCCGATCACAATCGGCGGCGACCATGGCATTCCGATCCCGATCTTCAGGGCGCTTGATGGTGAAGGCCCGATCACCCTGGTGCAGCTCGACGCGCATCTCGACTGGCGCGACAATGTCAACGGCGTCAAGGAAGGCTATTCAAGCACCATCCGCCGGGCCTCGGAGATGGCGCATATCAAGGATATCTTCCAGGTCGGCGTCCGTGGCCAGGGCAGCGCGCGCACCGAGGAGGTGGAGGCGGCGCGCGCCTATGGCGCCAACATCATCACCACCAACGAGTGGCAGGATATGGGCACCGCCGCCTTGCTCAAGCGCATTCCGGATGGCGGCCGCTATTACCTCACGATCGACGCCGACGGGCTGGATCCAGCCGTCATGCCGGCGGTGGAAGGGCCGCAGCCGGGCGGTGTCAGCTACCGCCAGACGATCGAGCTGATCCAGGGGCTGGTCGGCAAGGGGCGCCTCATCGGCATGGACATCGTCGAGATCGCGCCGGCGCGCGACGTCAACGAGATCACCTCGATGACGGCGGGCCACATCATCCTCAACGTCATCGGCGCCGCCGTGCGCGCGGGCTACTTCAAGCGCTGAGCTTGCAGTTCCCGTTTGTTCCATGTCGGCCGGGCAATCGGCTGACATGGTTGTTGCATCCGGTCTTCGACCGTGTTTGCGGCCGCGCACGAAAAATCTTGACGCCGTGCCTGTGGAGCATTCTACAGAAGGTGCCCCCATATGGAGACGCCAGATGTTCGGTGCCGTCCCGCTTTTGATCGTGCCTTTCGTGCTCTACAATCTCGGCCTGCTCGGAATATTCGGCGGCGGCGACGATCCGTGGGCGAGTGAGATCTTCTCGTTCCGCATGATGTCGGGCGGGGTGTTCTCGATGACGCTCGGCGACCTGATTGTGCTGATCGGGCTGATCTTCCTGTTCCTCGAAATGGTGAAGTCGGCGCGCACGACCACGGCCTCGATCATGGACCATCTTCTGTCGATGCTGGTCTTCGTCGCTTTCCTGGTCGAGTTCCTGCTGGTGAAGGGTGCCGCGCACTCCATCTTCTTCACGCTGATGATCATCGCGCTGTTCGACGTGCTGGCCGGGTTCGCGGTGTCGATGCGGTCGGCCAGCCGCGACATCAATTTGAATTGAGGCTCAGCCCGGATCGGCGGTGAAGCCGGCGGCTTCGATGCCGGCAATCGCGGCTGCCTCGTCATTGTCGGATGTATCGCCGGAAATACCGACGGCGCCGATGATGCTCCCTGCCTTGTCGCGGATCAGCACGCCGCCGGCGACCGGCAGCACGCGTCCTCCCGACACGTCGGAAATGCCGGCAACCAGATGCGGACGTTCCTTGGCGAAGGCCTCGACCTTGCGCGAGCCCATGCCGATGGCCAGCGCGCCATAGGCCTTGCCGGCCGACATTTGCGGGCGCAGGAACGAAGCGCCGTCCTGGCGCTGGAAGGCGACCAGATGCCCGCCGGCGTCGAGCACCGAGACGCCGAGCGGCTTGAGCTTGAGATCGGTGCCCCTGGCGAAGGCGGCATCGATGATCTCGACGGCTTTTTCGAGCGGCAGCGCGGTCATGGCAATCTCCTGTTGAACAGCCCGATCATCGGCGGTCAGCCGGGCGAGGCAATCCCGGTTTCGGTTGAAATTGCTTCCTGTGAAGCAGCGGGATGAAGGCGCCTGACCGGTGGCGTCACCACAGCTCGATTCAGGGCGAGGAATTGGCGGAGGGGGAGACGTTACTTTTTCTTGGCGCGGGCCGGCTTCTTGGCAGGTGCGGCAGGCGTGTTGGCCAGATCTTCGGCTTCCTTGGCGAGCCGCAGCGCCCGCAGCTTGTCGGTCTTGGCCTTGCGGGCATCGCTCTCGGCGACATACTCGGCCATGGCTTTCTGCCGGACCGTCGCCGCCTCTTCCTGCTTCTTGAAGCGCAGATCGGCACGCGCGCGGGCAGTGTCCCTAGAGTTCTCAACCAAGAGTCTATCCAATCCCATCACGTGTGATTTTCGTCCCTTGTAGCAGAGCCGGCCTTTCAACGGGGAAAATAGTTGGTCAGCCGGCCGGGCTGGCGTTGAGGGCCTTTTCGGCAACCACCGCTTCATAGGCGGCCCGCAGCGTTGCACGGACAGAGGGGCCGGGCGCTGTATCGAGAGGGGTGCCGAGATGCTCATGGCGCAACTCGGCCATGAATTTCTCCCACATTGGCGGCCCGCCCTTTTCAAGGAGTTCGGCGCGGATCGACAGCTCCTCGCTGGTCGGCAGCCAGACGCGGCCCCAGGCGCCGAGATGGGCAAGGATGGGCACCAGTGTGATGGCCATCTCGGTCAGGCTGTAGATCGCCTTCTGCTTGTGACTGGGGTCGTCCGCCTTGGTCAACATGCCGAGTTCCATCAGCCGCTTCAGCCGGTCGGCGAGGATGTTGGAAGCAATGCCTTCCATCGACCCGTTGAGCAACTCACGAAAATGCCGCCTGCCGCCAAAAATCATGTCGCGCAGGATGATCAGGCTCCAGCGGTCGCCGAACACCTCGAGCGAGAGGTTGATCGGGCAGCCTGACCGGCGATCGAGGGTCATTCGATGTTCTCCACGCAAAACCAGTTGCATTATCGTATCGGTTTTATTATCGTGCAACCGATTGCAAAATGCAATCAGATGAGGAGGGCCAGCAAATGACAACCAAGGACCGTCCCGAGATCATATCCGAAACCTTTGGCGATCCGGCGGACCCCGCGCTGCTGTTGATCATGGGCGCTATGGCCTCGATGCTTTGGTGGCCCGAGGCGTTTTGCCGGAAACTCGCGGATGCCGGCCTCTACGTGATCCGCTACGACAATCGCGACACCGGCCGGTCGACCAAATACCCGGTGGGACAGCCGCCCTACACTTTCGACGACATGGCCGACGACGCGATTGCCGCTCTCGACAGCCGCGGCATCGGCAAGGCGCATGTCGTGGGAATGTCGATGGGCGGCATGATTGCCCAGTTCGTGGCGCTCAGGCACCCCTTGCGCGTCGCTTCGCTGACCGTGATCAGCAGTTCGCCCGTGGGGACCGACACTTCGCATCTGCCGAAAACGACCGACGCCTATCTGGAGCATTCGGCCGATGGAGCCAAAGTCGACTGGACGGATCGCCGCCAGGTCATCGACTTCATGGTCAGGGATGCGCGGGCGATCGCCAGCACCGCCCATCCGTTCGACGAGGCGGGGATGAGAGCGTTCATCGAACGGGATTACAGCAGGTCCGGCGGCTTCCTGAGCGCCACCAATCATTTCATGCTCAAGGGCGGTAACCAGTGGAAGGGCCGCCTGCCCGAAATAGCGGCGCCGCTTCTGGTCATCCACGGCACGTCGGATCCGATCTTTCCGGTCGAGCATGGCGAGGCCCTGGCCCAAGCTGTTGCCGGCGCGAAACTGCTTCGCATCGAAGGCGGCGGTCACGAACTGCATCCGGATGACTGGCCTGACATAGAGGCCGCCATCGTCGCGCACGTCCGATCCAGCTGAGACTTCGCGGGTGGGCCTTGACGAGCGAGGTTCACCGCAATAGTTAAGCAAATGCTTCAGTGTTGCCACAGAAACAGACGAGCACAAGAATGTCCCTGACGCTGCATTTCCATCCGCTGGCTTCCTTCTGCTGGAAGCCGCTGATCGCGCTTTACGAGAACGCCACGCCTTTTGCGCCGGTCATTGTCGATCTCGGCGACGAGCAATCACGCGCGGCCTTCCTGAAGATTTCGCCGACCGGCAAGATGCCGGCGCTGCGCGACGACGCGCGAGACCGCACTGTGCTGGAATCGACCATTGTCGTGGAATATCTGGCCGCGCACTATCCGGGACCGGTCGAACTCGTTCCCGCCGACATCGACCTGGCGCTGGCGGTCCGTCAGGCCGACCGCTTCTATGATTTCTATGTGCAGGAGCCGATGCAGAAGATCGTCGGCGACAGGTTGCGGCCGCTCGACAAGACCGATCCATTCGGTGTCGAACAGGCGCGCGGCCAGTTGCGCAATTCCTATGCCATCATCGAACAGGAAATGCAGTCCAGGGAATGGGCTGTAGGCGATGCCTTCACCATGGCCGATTGCGCGGCGTCTCCGGCGCTCTTCTACGCCAACAAGGTCGAGCCGTTCGGCGACAAATATCCCGCCGTGCAGCGCTATCACGACCGCTTGCTGCAACGCGCCGCCTTCATCAGGGTGATCGAGGAGGCGCAGCCCTACTTCAAGTTCTTCCCCTACAACAACGGCTGATCGCGATGCTGCACGATCCCGCCCAACTCGACCTGATGTTCCAGGCGCTCGCCGATCCGGCGCGGCGGCAGATGGTCGACCGGCTGTCACGCGGCCCCGCCTCGGTGAGCCAGCTGGCCGAGCCGTTGGCGATGTCGCTGTCGGCGGTCGTCCAGCACCTCAATCTGCTGGAAGCGAGCGGCCTCGTGCGCACGCAGAAGGTCGGGCGGGTGCGCACTTGCCAGATCGATCCAAGGGCGTTGCGAGCGGCCGAGCACTGGATCAATGAGCGGCGCCTCTCGTGGGAGCGCCGGCTGGATCGGCTCGGCGATTTCCTGGCCGAAAGCTAGAGAGGAAAATGTCATGTCGAAGACCAAATCCGAACTGGTGCGCGGCTATTTCGCCGCCTTTCAGGCCGGAGACCGCGCCGTGATGGGTTCAAGCATGCTCCCGAAGACCGGCCTCCGGTTTTCAGGGTCACGTTCCGGGCAATTCAATCCACCAAGGAAGGTTTCATGACTGAGCGATCCGTTGTCCATTCCACCTTTGTCGTCGAGCGGAGCTATCCGGTGGCACCGGCGAAAGTCTTCTCCGCATTCAGCAGCCCGGATGCCAAGCGGCGCTGGTTCGTCGATCCCCATGACCCGGTGCCCACCCGGCACGAAATGGACTTCCGCGTCGGCGGCAAGGAGGTCAATGCCGGCTGCCCGAACGACGGGCAAATGCATTTCTTCAACGCGGTCTATCAGGACATCGTGCCGGACGAGCGCATCGTTTACAGCTATGAGCTGCTGTTCGGCGAAACCCGCGTTTCGGTGTCGCTGGCGACGATCGAATTTGTGGCGGAAAGCGGCGGCACGCGGCTTGTGATGACGGAGCAGGGCGCATTCTTCGACGGCCACGACACCTCAGCCACGCGCGAGCATGGAACGGGCGAACTGCTCGACGCGCTCGGCGCCTTCGTGAGTTCGCAATCCTGACCGGGTAGCTCAAGTGCCGCAGGCAGAAACGATCAGGCTTCCCAGAATTGATCGAGCCAGATGTTGAGTCTCAGGAAGCCGGCATTGCTCACCGTATAGACACGCCGCGTGCCTTCAGCCTTGGCGTTGACCAGCCCGGCGTCGAGCAACACTTTCAGATGCTGTGATACGGCCGGGCGGGAGACTGGCAGTCCGGACGCCAATTCGTTGACGGTCTTCGGACCGCGTCGAAGTTCTTCCAGAAGATGGCGCCGATTGGGGTCGGCGATCGCCATGAAGGCGTCGGAAAACATCATGCCTCATTTGTGAGGCAAAGTTTTTCAAATCTCAACTGTTTGCTTCTGCTTTTCTTCTCGGATCGAGCCGCAATGCTTCGGGGGTCACCGAACGGTCAGCCGGCTGCGTCTTGAAGGCGTCGCGATCCTCGATCGGCACCGGAGCGCGGCGGCTGATGCGCAGCAGCGTGTAACCCGCCAGGGACAGATGCGCCAATGCGGTCGCCAGGAACAGGCCCTCCGGGCGCATCCAGCCCATCAGGGCGGCGGCCAGCAACGGCCCGATCATGGTGCCGAAGCCGTAAAGCAGCAGCAGGCCACCCGATACCTTGACGAAATCCTCGGAGCGGGCGTGGTCGTTGGCATGCGCCACGGCAATCGAATAGAGCGTGTAGGCGAAAGCGCCGTAGGCGGCGGTGAAGACGAGGACGAAGACTGCTGAGCGCGGCTCGAACAGGAAGATGAGAAGCGCAAACAGCGCCGCGCCGAAGGCAGCACCGGCCAGCACGAAACGGCGGTCGGTCTTGTCGGAGAGACGCCCGGCCGGAAGCTGCATGGCGGCACCGGCGACGACCACCAGGCTCATCATCAAGGCGATCTCGGCGGTGGAGATGCCGACGCGGGCACCGTAGACCGCGCCGAGCGTGCCCCAGGCGCCGTTGGCGATGCCGATCAAGAGGCAGGCGATCGCCGACACCGGCGAGTTGGCGTAGAGCCCCCTGACGTCGAGCTTGACGTCCTGCAGCGGCTTCGGGAGGGAAGCGCTCGAAACCGCTGTCGGCAGAAGCGACAAGCAGAACAGGATGCCGGTGATCATGAACAGCGACGCCGATTTCACGTCGCCGCCGGCGACGATCATCTGTCCGCCCATGATCGAGGCATAGGTGACCATCATATAGAGGCCGAAGACGGTGCCACGGTTCTCGTTGGTCGCCTTCTCGTTCAGCCAGCTCTCGATGACCATGAAGGCGCCGGCCATGGTGAAACCGGTGAAGGCACGCAGCAGGATCCAGACATATTCGTCGATGACCAGGCCCGTCAGCAGCGCCACGATGGCGCCGGACGCGGCAAAGGCGCCGAAGGCGCGCACATGCCCGGCACGGCGCACGATGCGCGGCGCAAAGAAGCAGCCGGTGACGAAGCCGCCGGCCCAGGCCGTGCCCATCAGGCCGAGCGAAGCGGTCGAGAACCCTTCCAACTGGCCGCGCAGGGGCAACAGCAGCCCGTGCAGTCCCGATGCCGCCAGAAGGAAGGCGGTGCCGCGGAGCAGGGAAAGGATCGGTCTGTAGGCTGCGAGCATTTTTTGATCCGGCTGAGGGCTGGGAGGGGCGCAGGTTTGAAGACAGTCGCATTCGGGCTTTTCGGCGGCGAACGGTTACCTCAGCGAATTATCCGCGGCGGAACAGCGCCTCGGCCGCCGACTTGGTGTTGTCCTTGGTCTTGAGTTCGGCCTCCAGCCGGGCGATCTCGTCGCGCAGGATGCCGATGCGCTCGGACAGTTCACCGACGGAAAGCAGCGACAGGTCTTGCCCGATCTCGTGCGGGCGTGCCTTCTTCTTGGGTTCGTCGTCGAAGATCGCCATCGTCGCTCCTCCTACGCCAGACCAGATTGGCCATTTGCCTGATTTGGCAATCAGCATACATAGGGCAGGGGCATCGATGCAAACAGCCGGTAAAAGCCGGCTAGGAAAGACGGGAAACTTCATGGCGAGCGGACAGAAAATTCCGGCACGGATGACGGCGATCGCGATTTCGGAGCCGGGCGGTCCCCGGGTGCTGAAGCCGGAAACGCGCGACGTGCCGCTGCCCGGCCCCGGAGAAATCCTGATCAAGGTCCATGCCGCAGGCGTCAACCGGCCCGACGTCCAGCAACGCAAGGGTGCCTATCCGCCACCCCCCGGCGCATCGGACCTCCCCGGCCTCGAAGCATCGGGTGAGGTGGCGGCCCTTGGCGACGAGATATCGCGCTGGCGCATCGGCGACCGGGTCTGCGCACTCACGCCCGGCGGCGCCTACGCCGAATATGTAAGGGTTCACGCAGGCAGCGTTTTGCCGCTGCCGGCGGGCTTCACCCATACCGAAGCGGCGGCGGTGCCGGAGAACTACTTCACCGTCTGGCACAATGTCTTCGAGCGCGGCGGACTGAAGAAGGGTGAGACGCTGCTCGTCCATGGCGGCTCGTCCGGCATCGGCACCACGGCGATCCAACTCGCCTCGGCCTTCGGCGCCTATGTCATCACCACCGCTGGATCGAAGGAGAAATGCGACGCGTGCCTGAAGATTGGCGCCGACCGCGCGATCAATTACCGCGAGCAGGATTTCGTCGCCGCGGTCAAGGAGGCGACCGAAGGCCGAGGCGCCAACGTCATCCTCGACATGGTCGGCGGCGACTATGTCCAGCGCAACTACGAGGCCGCCGCGATCGAGGGCCGCATCGTGCAGATCGCCGTCCAGGCAGGTGCTGTGGCGAGCGCCGACTTTTCCAAGATCATGGTCAAGCGGCTGACCCATACGGGTTCGACGCTGAGGCCCCGCACCGTGGAATTCAAGGCAGCGATCGCGGCCGCGTTGGAGGCGCAGGTGTGGCCGCTGCTGGGCACGCGCAAGGTGGCGCCGGTCATGGACATGATCTACCCGCTCACCGATGCCTGGCGCGCGCATGAGCGGATGGAGGAAGGGGATCATATCGGCAAGATCGTGCTCGACGTAGGCTAGGCCCGTATCCCCTAAATCTCGACACCGTCCCCGGGCGCCCGCCTTGCCTGCAAGATGAACAGAATCTTAATGGTGCAATGCAGCATTTGCATCATTGCTATGCAAAATCAGCCGTTCAAGTCCTCATCGATGATCACTATTTGAGCATCATCGAAACGAACCCAATTCAGGAGGACTACCATGAACCCGATCCGCGCTTTCCGTAACTGGCGCATGTACAACGAGACCGTTCGCGAATTGAACCGCCTCAACGCACGTCAGCTCAGCGACCTCGGCATCAACCGCGCCGACATCGAAAGGATCGCCCGTCAGGCGATCTGATTGCAAGCGCGACCTCGCCGGAAGGCAGGGTCGCAATGTAGAGCCGACGCAGACGCCTTGTTCGTCGCCGGTTCCGAACCCGCTGGACCCTGTCCGGCGGGTTTTGTCTTTTGGGGTGCCAGTCGGCGTGAGCCGCCGTCACCCGTGTCAAGCACCAGGCGGCTTGACCTCTGTTTTCAGCATGGCATCTTGACGGATGGGGACCGGTTGCCGCGTGAGCGCGTGGCTGGCAGGGCAGGCATCGACGAAGGCTTCCACGCCCATGTTGGATGATCTTACCGACAAGATCTACGAGGCTGCTTTCGTTCCGGACCTGTGGCCGGAGGTGCTGGATGGCATAAATAGAGCCTCCGCCTCAGTGGGCGGCGCCGTGTTCCTGTTTGCCGATGAGCAGCCGGTGCGCGGAAGGACGGTCCCGCTGCTGCAGGACTTGCTGAATGAATTCCTCCTGGGCGATACGCTGCAGTTCTCCACGGCGGTCTCGCGCATGTGCGCGGTGCAGCCGGCCAGTTTCGTCGATGTCGAGAGTTTCCTGACAGCCGAGGAAATCGAGAACGATCCCATCCGGGTCCGCCTGCGCGCGCTTGGGATTGGCGCGCATACCTGCACCGCCATCCCGATGCCGAGCGGCGAACTGGCCATCTTCGTCTTCCAGCGAAGGCTTGGCGAGGGCCGCTACGACGCCGGCAGCTTCGACATTCTCGACGGTTTGCGGCCGGCCATGGCGCGCGCCAGCTTGATCGCCGCGCGGCTTGGCCTGGAGCGGGCCAAGGGAACCGTTGCCGCCATGACGGCCATGGGGCTGCCGGCGGCCATCCTCTCATCGAGGGGGCATGTGCTCGCCGCCAATCTGCTGTTCGAGAGCATGGGCTCGATCTTCCTGCCGGTCGCCTTTGGCGGCATGGCAATCGTCGATGCGGATGCCAATCGCCTGTTTCAGCAGGCCGTCGTCGCCGCACGCGGGGCCGCCGAACCCTCGGTCCGGTCCATCCCGGTTTCGGCCGCCGCCGACAGGTCGCCACTGATCCTTCATGTCCTGCCGCTGCGCCGTTCCGCCCACGAGATATTCTCGGGCGCCGACATCCTGGTCGCGGCGACGGCGGTGAACGCCAGTTCCATGGTGCCATCGCCAACGCTGCTTGCCGGACTGTTCGACCTGACGCCAGCCGAGGCGCGCCTGGCCTCGGCACTTTCGCAAGGGCGAACACTGGCGGAGGCGGCGGCAAGTGCCAACATCACCGTGAAGACCGGGCGAACCTACCTCGAACGGATATTCGCCAAGACAGGAACACGCCAACAGAGCCAGCTTGTCGCTCTGCTCAAGGGCACGGAGCCGTTCCGGTAACCGCCGGTTCGCGGTTTTCTGCGGGCTTTTCCAAAAACATTGCGAAGCGGGCAGGGAACGGCTATACAGGCCCCGAATTTCCCATTTTGGTGGCTCTAAACCACCGCCCGCGCGGGAACGCGGGCGAACGAGAAGGATTTTTGCGATGGCCAATACGCTGCTGATGCCCAAGGCGACCGCCGTCTGGCTGGTCGACAACACCGCGCTTTCCTTCGAGCAGATCGCGCAGTTCTGCGGGCTGCATCCGCTCGAGGTCAAGGCGATCGCCGACGGCGAATCGGCGCAAGGCATCAAGGGCATGGATCCGATCATGACCGGCCAGCTGACCCGCGACGAGATCGCGCGCGCCGAGAAGGACCCGAACCAGCGCCTGAAACTTTCCGACCCCAAGGTGCGGGTGCCGGAATCCAAGCGCAAGGGTCCGCGCTACACGCCGCTGTCGAAGCGCCAGGATCGGCCGAACGCCATTCTGTGGCTGGTGCGCAACCATCCCGAACTCAAGGACGCGCAGATTTCGCGCCTTGTCGGCACCACCAAGTCGACGATCGAGCAGATCCGCGAACGCAAGCACTGGAACTCGGCCAATCTGCAGCCAATGGACCCGGTGACGCTGGGTCTCGCCTCGCAGATCGACCTCGACATGGAGGTCAACCGCGCCTCGCGTGGCCGCGAACAGGCGCAGCCGGTCGGCGACACGCTGTTGCCGGCGGCATTGACCGAGCGGCTGGTGCCGGCGCCGGAGAAGCCGAAGGACGAGGACGCGGAGCTCGACGCCAACGCCGTCTTCGCCAAGCTGTCAGCGCTGAAGTCGAAGGACACCGATAAGGACGACGAGGAATAGGCTTTTCGCCAATTCGACAAAAAAGCCCGCTTCGAGCGGGCTTTTTTGTGCGGTCGGGCAAATCTCAGCTTCGCGCCGCGCGGTCGGGCGCCATGCCATAGTCCTCGCTGCGCTCCACCGCCCGGTAGAAATCGGCGAGCTGCTTGCCGCGTTCCGGCTTGAAGATGCGGCCGGCGATGACCACCGAGGCGATGCGGTCGATGCGGAAAGCGCGAAAATCATCACGCATCTCGCACCAGGCGACCAGCGTCCAAACCTTGCCCCAGAACCATAGGCCGAGCGGCCTGATATCGCGCGCGGTACCGCGACCGGCTTCGTCCGAGTAGTCGATGGTCAGCACCTGGCGTTTTTCGACCGCGCGCTCGATCAGGTCGATCGCCTCGCGGGCGGCGTCGCTGACCACCCACATCGGCGTGTGGATCTCGGTGCGGGCGATGCGATCCTTTTCGGCATCGGGCAGTACGGCACCGATCTTGACCAGCGCCTCGTCGGCGGCGCGCGCCATGGCAGCGCCGCCAAAGGCGCGCACCATGCGGGCGCCGGCAACCAGCGCCACGATCTCGTCACGCGTGAACATCAGCGGCGGAAGGTCGAAACCCTCCCTCATCATGTAGCCAACGCCAGCCTCGCCGTCGATCGGCACCCCAGTCGACTGCAGGTCGGCTATGTCGCGATAGATGGTTCGCTCGGAAACCTCGAGCCATGTGCCGAGCTTCTGTGCGGTGACCAGGCGGCCGCCACGCAGATGCTGCACGATCTGAAAGAGCCTGTCGGCGCGGCGCATCGTTTGCTTCCCCAGTGTCTTTCCCATGCATGCCGTGGCTCCCGGACCGGGTCCACTTCCACATGACATGCATTACGGTTTCAGCCCTTCGCGCTTACGCTGCGCGGCAACGAATTCCGCGCCGAAGGACAGTTTCCTCGTTGTCGGCGTCCTCGAATCAAGCACGCGCCAGAAGGGAGCGATGTCGCGGAGCGTCATGCCGCGCTCGAAATCCTCCTTAGCTGCCTCGGCGACCGTGCGCAGATGATAGCCTATGGTGACCGGGCATGTCACTTCGGCGCCGTGCTCAATGGCGAGCGCGGTGCGCAACGCGCGAACGTCCATCTCGACACCTTCAGGAATCGAGCGGATGAAATCATGGACCTGGCGCGCGGTTGGCACCAGCATGGGCTGGCCCTCGACGACGTCTCCCATCGTGCGCGGCGTTGGTTTCACGCCGTTGATGCCAGGCGTGTTCAGCCTGTCGTTCCAGCTTTTCATCGATCGTCCTCTCGGCCGGCCATGCGCATCAGTCACCATCGCACGCGCCTCCTGACAGCATACTGTCAGGAGGCTTCAGCATACTCCTTGGCGAACAGCGTCCGCATCTGCGCGAGATCGCTGCCTTTTTCGGGATAGAGCGTCCGCAGAAAGGCGAGAGCGAAGGTGCCGGGCGCCGAGCCCGGCGCGGAGACGATCCTGCCGTCGGCCACGGCGTGCGGCACGTCCTGATAATTGCCGTCGCCGGCATAGCCGGCTTCGTGGCGGTTGATCCAGTCACGGCCATTGCTGGTATGCCTGGCCTTCTCGAACATGCCGGCTCGGGCCAGCGCCAGCGTCCCGGCGCAAATGCCGCCAACGACACCGCCGCGCGCCGCGACGGCCGTCAGCAGTTCGGAAGCATCCGGCGGCGCCTTGCCCGCCCACTGGTCGGAACCGATGACGGCCACGGCATCGAGATCGATATTGTCATCGGCGTCCGCCGAACGGTCCGGTGTCAGGCGAAAACCGCTGATTCCGGTCACCGGCTTGCCTCCCGGCGTCAGCGACACGGCGCGAGCGCCGAACCACTCGACCGCCGAGGCCGCCAGCAACCCATATTCCCAGTCGGCAAAGCCCTCGATGAAAAGGAAGCCGATTGTCTTGTTCTCGGGCATGAGCTCGCTCCATCCCTCGCGCCGGACCTGATATCTGGGTGCTGACGTGTCAGCCTCCAACCGCTGGCTTGAAAATTCTGCTCAATTGCCGTGATGGCGACGCTCGGCATACATGTCGGGCCAGCCGATATCCTTGCGAATGTCGGCGGGCAGCGCGTTCATGAACCGCTGCGTGCGGATCTCGTTGCGCATCGTGCGGATCTTGCCGACATAGTGCTGCATGCCACGCAGAATGGTAAAACCGTTCATGACCAATCTCCTCTCTCTAACTGGAGGCAGTATCGCATACCCCTCCTGACAGCAGTCTGTCAGGAGGATGGCAGGTCGTATCGCGACAGTTCCGTTCTCGTCATGGCAGGTCCTGCGGGTGCGGGTCGTTCACCAAGATCAGCCAATCTGGCCGTATTGTTCATCGCCTGGCGACAAACTGTCGGGACAGGCGGCCTTAAGCGGGACGACCGGAGTTCTGATATGAAAGGAGAAAATTCTTCCCCAAAAACAGGGAGACGACCATGAGCATGCAACTGACAGGAATTCACCATCTGACCGCCATCACCGCCAATGCGCCCGGCAATCTGCACTTTTACACAAAGGTGCTGGGCCTGCGGCTCGTCAAGAAAACGGTGAACCAGGACGATACCTCGGCTTACCATCTCTTTTATGCCGACGGCGAGGCAACACCGGGTACGGACCTGACCTTCTTCGACTGGCCGGTCGGCCGCGAACGGCGTGGCACGCACAGCATCGCGCGGACCAGCCTCAGGGTCGGCAGCCAGGAGAGCCTTGCCTGGTGGAAGCAGCACCTTGCCAGCGAAGGTATCGTGACAGGAGAGATCGCTGATATCGGTGGCTACAAGTCGCTGGATTTCGAAGACCCCGAAGGCCAGCGCCTGCGGCTCGTCAGCGATGACGGAAAGGGCGGCAGCCATCCCTGGGCGCAAAGCACGGTGCCGGCCGGACATCAGATCCGCGGGCTCGGGCCAATCGTCATCAGTGTTCCCGATATCACCAACACCGAGGCGGTGCTGACCAGGGTGATGAACATGCGCAAGGTACGCGACTATGCCTCGCCGGACGGCGAGGGCCAGGTCCGCGTCTTCGAAATGGGCGCGGGCGGGCCGGCGGCGGAGCTTCATGTCGCCGTGCAGCCCGGGCTGGCGCCCGCAAGGCAAGGCGCCGGTGCGGTTCACCACGTCGCCTTCAGGGCGCCCGACCAGGAGACGCTCCATCAATGGACGGCGCGTCTTGCCGAATTCCGTCTGCCGTCGAGCGGCGAGGTCGAGCGTTACTACTTCCGCTCGCTCTATTTCCGTGAGTCGAACGGCATCCTGTTCGAGATCGCCACCGACGGGCCGGGGTTCACCGCCGACGAGCCGCTGGAAACGCTCGGCGAAAGCCTTGCCCTGCCGCCGTTCCTGGAGGCAAAACGCGCTTCGATCGAGGCTGGCCTCAAGCCGCTGAAGTAGATCGTTGCGCGGTTAGGTGCGGGCGCCGCGTTCCGGTTCTGGATCGCGGCGTCTTTCTTTCCCGGAGACCGAGCGAAACCGCTTTGACAGGTGACGGCGTTGCTGGTCAAAGGCGGCATGACGAAACTCCTCGCCCTTGTCATCGTCGGGTTCATGGTGATCCAGCTCATCAAGCCGCTCGGTTGGCCCGGGCTCAGGCGACGCGGCGATTTCTGGAAATTGGCGCTTCTTGCCATGGCGGCGATTTCGCTGGCGGCCGTGCTCGGGCATTTGACCTAAGCTGTCGCGCCGCCTGGCCATAGATATTCAGTCGCCAAGCACAGGGCCGACGAGATGTTCCGCCCAGGCCCGGTAGCCGGCCTCCGAGGCATGGAACCCGTCGGAGGCAAAACCGGCTTCAGGGTTGGTGATCGGCAGGCGCGGCGCTGGCACCGCGCCGCGTTCCAGGCAGAGGCGTTCGCCCATCCGGTTCATCGCGGTGGCGCGGACCTCGAGGATCTTGCCGAGCAGCGACGGCATGGCCGGCGCGCGCGTGAACTCCAGCACCGGCGACCATACCACGCGCGCCTCCGGCCATTTGGCGCGCAGCGCGTAGAGCAGGCCGCCGAACTCCTTCTTGAAGCGCGGCACGGAATGAAAATTCTTGGTGTCGTTGGTGCCGATGGCGAGCATGATATGCGTCCACGGATCGGCCGACAAATTGGGCAGGACATGGTCGCGGATCTGGCCAGATGTCGCCGAATTGAAGCCGGCGGCACGCCAGCGCACAGCGCTGCCCGTGCGCTGCGCAATCAGCACGGCGAGCTGCGCGGCAAGGCCGTTTTCGGAATTGCCGATGCCGACCGACGCGGCGGAGGAATCGCCCAGGACCAGCAGCGACATCACCGGGGCCTGGCCCGAGATCTCGTGCATGACCGGGCCTTGCGCCGGCAGCATGCGCGAGGTGCGGCGGCGCACGCCCAACCCCTGCCAGACATAGACCGGGAAGGCGAGCCAGGTGAGGATGGTCGGGAAACGCATGGCAATACCGTGAAATGACGAGGCAGCCTTAGCGCATGTTTTGATCGGCGTGAACGGATCCCGCCTCATCGACCCATGCCCTTTGTTTTGGCGCAATTCCGGACGGGAAACCGTTTCACGCTTTTTCTGAAATTGCCCTAGGGGCAAGCGTCGTCCTGCCGCGACCTGTTTCCATAGTCGTCGTGCAACCGCACCCAGTCCATCGAAGTGCCATAGGGGCCGGTCTCGCCACGGCCTTTCGGCGCCATGTCGAGATATTGATAGGCGCCGATGAACTGCTCGCTGCCACGGGCGCGCGACATGAAGGTCAGGAAGATGTCACCGGCTTCCTCCCTGTAGAAGACAGTGGTGCCAGGCAGGTCCTTCGACGTCGATACCGGTGTCTCGAAATTATAGACGGCTTCGCCGGAGGCGATCTGCCTGTCGGTGAAGGAGACCTGCATGTCGAAGTTGAAATCCGAGGCATAGGAGGACACCCAGTCGAATTTCCATCCCATGCGCTGCTTGTAAGGCAGCAGCTCGGCGAGCGGCGCGCGCGCGATCACGACAAGCGACACGTCATGATGCCTGAGATGCTGGTTGGCGCCGTCGATGTGATCGGCGACGAAGGCACAGCTCTCGCAGTGATGCGTCGAGCCCGGCGCGAACACGAAGTGGTAGACGATCAGCTGGCTGCGGCCGGCGAAGAGATCGGCCAGTTTCTTTGGTCCGTGTTCCGTCTCGAAGACATAATCCTTCCGCACCTTCAGCCAGGGTAGCTGCCGCCGCTCGGCCGCAACGCGTTCGCGTAACCGCGTCAGTTCCTTCTCGCGGTTTAGATGTGCCTTGTGGGCCTCGAACCAGTCTTCGCGCGAAACGACCTTGTTGCGATGCATGAACTTCTCCCTGTCTGCACCCCAAGGACGTACGGGATGGGCGCGAGCCGACATCGCCGCTGCCAGGAATGCCCAGAGGAAATAAGAATGCGAATGCCTGGCCCCAAGGCCGGCGCGCCAAAACAAAAAACCCGGGCACGTCGGCCCGGGTTTGAAGGGAAGGGATAGCAGGGGGTCTTCAGGCAGCCTGTTCCAGGCTCGCCTTCCATTTGCCGAGTGCGGCCAGATGGTTCATATGGGCGCGGTGGGTGAAGGCGGCCTGGCCGGCGGCGATGTTGGACGCCTTGCCGCTCCAGGCCTTCTGCGGCGCCGCCTGCAGCGCGCGGCCGTAGGAGAAGGTCAGCTTCCACGGGTGCGGACCGATGGCGTTGATGGCGTTGAGGTTGGCGGTCGCCTCCTCGTCCTCCTGGCCGCCGGAGAGGAAGGCGATGCCCGGTACCGCCGCCGGCACCGTCTCGCGGAACAGCTTTATGGTCTTTTCGGCGACTTGCTCGGGACTGTCCACGATGCCCGACTTCTTGCCCGACAGGACCATGTTCGGCTTCAGGATCGTGCCTTCAAGCACGACGCGGGCCGCGTGGAGTTCGTCGTAGAGCCTTGTCAGCGTCGCCTTGGAAACCTCGTAACAGGTGCCGATGTCGTGGGCGCCGTCCATCAGCACTTCAGGCTCGACGATCGGCACGATGCCGGCTTCCTGGCAAAGGGCGGCATAGCGGGCGAGCGCATGGGTGTTCGCGCCGATCGAGGTGGCCGAGGGGACGCCCCTGGCGGTGTCGATGTCGATCACCGCACGCCATTTGGCGAAGCGGGCGCCGAGCTTGTAATAGTCGGCAAGCCGTTCGCGCAGGCCGTCGAGGCCTTCGGTGACGGTGTCGCCGGGAAAGCCGGCCAGCGGCTTGGCGCCGGCATCGACCTTGATGCCGGGAATGGCGCCTGATGCCTTGATGATGTCGACCAGAGGCGTGCCGTCGGCGGCCTTCTGGCGGATGGTCTCGTCATAGAGGATGACGCCGGAAATGTACTTGGTCATCGCGTCCCTGGAGCGGAACATCATCTCGCGGTAGTCGCGGCGGCTGTCGGCGGTCGATTCGACGCCGATGACGTCGAAGCGCTTCTTGATGGTGCCGGAGCTTTCATCGGCGGCCAAGAGGCCCTTGCCGTTGGCCACGATCGCGGCGGCAATGTCTTCGAGACGTTCGCTCATCATGCTTCTCCTGAACCGGTTGATCTGCGCCTAGCAGAACACTACCGCCAAAGGAATGACGCCGGAAAGCTCGAATCGATTGAAAGTCGCCGGCGCCGCCGCCGGCTCCCTTCGAGTTGATCGAATTGCCGGGGAGCCGCCGAACGCTTCAGCGCTTCAGCACGTCGACGCCGGGCAACGGCTTGCCTTCCATCCACTCCAGGAAGGCGCCGCCGGCGGTCGAGACATAGGTGAAGTCGTCGGCGACACCGGCATGGTTGAGCGCCGCCACCGTATCGCCGCCGCCGGCGACCGAAACCAGCTTGCCGGCCTTTGTGCGCGCGGCCGCATGCTTGGCCGCCGCCACCGTGGCGTAATCGAACGGCTCGATCTCAAAGGCGCCGAGCGGGCCGTTCCACACCAGCGTCGCGGCGCGGTCGATCCACTCTCCGATCGTCGTCACGGTCTTGGCGCCGACGTCGAGGATCATTCCATCGGCTGGCACGTCGGAGATGGCGACGGTCTCGCAGGCGGCGCCCGCCTTGAATTCCTTGGCGACGACACCGTCGACCGGCAGGATGATGGCGCAGCCGGCTTCGGCGGCCTCGATCATGATCTGCTTGGCGGTCGGGGCCAGGTCATGCTCGCAAAGCGACTTGCCGACATCGGTGCCGCGCGCGGCGAGGAAGGTGTTGGCCATGCCGCCCCCGATAACCAGCGCGTCGACCTTCTTCACCAGGTTCATCAACAGGTCGATCTTGGTCGAGACCTTGGCGCCACCGACGATGGCGACGACCGGACGCACCGGATTGCCCAAGCCCTTCTCCAGCGCCTCAAGTTCGGCCTGCATGGTGCGGCCGGCAAAGGATGGCAGCAGGCGCGCCAGCCCTTCCGTCGAGGCGTGCGCCCGGTGGGCCGCCGAAAAGGCGTCGTTGACGAAGATGTCGCCATTGGCGGCGAGCCGTTCGGCAAAGGCGGGATCGTTCTTCTCCTCGGCCTTGTAGAAGCGGGTGTTTTCGAGCAGCAGCACGTCGCCCTTGTCCATGGCGGCGACAGCGCTGCCCGCCGTGTCGCCGACGCAATCGGAGGCGAAGCCGACGGGGCGGCCGAGCACCTGCGCGGTGGCCCTGGCGATCGGCTCCAGCGAGAATTCGGCCGAGGGGCCATCCTTGGGCCGGCCGAAATGGGCGAGCAGGATGACCTTGGCACCCTTGCCGGACAATTCGGCGATGGTCGGCGCGATGCGCTCGATGCGGGTGGCGTCGGTGACCTTGCCGTCGGCGACGGGAACGTTGAGGTCGACGCGCACCAGCACGCGCTTGCCGCTTATGTTGCCGATGTCGTCCAGTGTCTTGAAGGCAGCCATGCCGGTCCCTTTCGTCTGAAAATCGCCGGGACCATACCCCGCATCGGCGGCGATGCAAGGCTTAGGCCGAGGTCGGATGCGAAATTTTGAGACCGGCGCGGACATAGTCCGTGAACACCACTCCGGCGTATGTGGGGGCGGTGCAAACGGTCGCCCGAGTCAGCGTTCGACCGATGCCTTCTCGACCGGCGGCTCAGGGGTGTCATCCGCTTGTGCCGCCACCTGCGCCTCGGCCGGCTTGCGCCAGTTGCGGATAAAGGCGCTCAGACGGTCGCCCATCTCGCCGGCGCTGAGGAAGACCGGCACGCGCGCAACCGGCGCGGTCGGCTCGAAGGAGAGGCCCAGACCCGTGATCCTGCCCTTGTCGTCGACATCCCTGACGATCAGTTCGATCGGGCCGAGCAGCACGCGGTCGGCATATTCGGCATGGCCGCCGAGCCGCGCCGTGACCAGCGCGCCGACGGTCTGTTTCTGCTCGGCCTCGGTGAGACCGGGCGCATAGGCGGCTTCCAGTTCGGCTGCGGAACGCGCCGGATCGACGGCGAAGGCACCGAAGAAATCGGCATCCTCCGGGTCGACCACGGCGCGGCTGGCAAACAGCTTGTCGAGCAGGCGCGGATAGCGGTCGGGCACGAAGATGTAGACCTGATCGCCGGCGGCGAGCCGGCCCATGTCCTGGAAACGCATCGAACGGCCGTCACGCAGCACCAGCGAGGGCCGGGCCCAGCGCGGGATGCGCTCGCCGCGCGCCACCGGGCTGCCCGGCGCCACGCGATAGGCAAGGAGCTCGTGATGCGCGGAGCCAGGCAGTTCCAGTTCGACCTTGTCCAGCGGTCCGAGCCGCGCCGGCACGATCAGACCGAGGCGACGCGCCAGCGGGCCGACCGTCCAGCCCTGGATGACCAGCGACACCAGAACGATGATGAAGGCGGCGTTGAAGATGCTGCGGCCGTTCTCCAGCCCGCCGAGCAGCGGTGTGATGGCGAGCAGGATCGAGACGGCGCCGCGCAGGCCGACCCAGGAGACGAAGGCGACTTCGGGACGCGGCAGGCGGAATGGGATCAGGCAGAGCCACACGGCGACAGGTCTGGCAATGAACATCAGGAACAGGCCAAGCGCTATCGCAGGCACCATGATCGCCGGAAATTGCGAAGGCGTGGCGAACAGGCCGAGGATGAGAAACATGATGATCTGCGCCAGCCACGACATGCCGTCCTGGAAGCGCTTCAGGATGGTGACGGCGCGGATGTCGGAATTGCCTGCGATGAGCCCGGCGATATAGACCGCCAGGAAGCCCGAGCCGCCAATCGCGCCGGCGGCCGCGAAGACCATCAGCGACAGGGTCAGCACGAAGATCGGCAGCAGGCCATGGTCGAGGTTGAGCCGATCGACCAGGCGTACGATGGCGAGGCCGCCAAGCACGCCGACGATGGCGCCGAGGCCCATGTTGACGAGGAAGCCGAGGATCAGGTTGGTGACCAGGACATTGGCTTCGGGATTGGCGTGGGCGGCGATGATCTCGACCAGCGTGATGGTCAGGAAGATGGCGATCGGATCGTTGGTGCCCGATTCCACCTCGAGCGTGGAGCGCACGCGCTCGCGCAGATTGATCTCGCCGGCGCGCAGCAGGAAGAACACCGCCGCCGCGTCGGTCGAGGCGACGGCGGCACCGAGCAGGAAGGATTCCAGCCAGCTGAGATCGAGCAGATAGTAGGCGGCGGCGCCGAACAGGCCGGTGGTGAGAAGCACGCCGAAGGTCGCCAGCGACAGGGCCGGTCCTGCCGCCTGCCGCAATGCGTTGAGCGGCGTGCCGAAACCGGAATCGAACAGAATGACGGCGAGCGCCAGTGAGCCGGCAAAATAGGCGATACGGGCGTTGTCGAACTGGATGCCGAGGCCGTCGGTTCCGGTGGCGAGCCCGATGCACAGAAACAGGAGCAGGAGGGGGGCGCCGAAGCGGAAGGCGATCAGGCTCGAAAACGCGGCGGCGACAACAAGCGCCGTGCCGACCAGCGTAACGAGATAGATCGCATGCTCCATCCGTGATTTGCCCCTCGAATTCCTCTGCTTGCTGGCTTTACGGGAGAGTGGGGCGAAGGCGTGACCAGTGCAAGGCGGGAGGGTGGTTTTTTGCCCCGCGCCGCCGATTTTCGCGTTGCTGCTCCGGCAAACGAAAACGCCCGGACGAAGCCGGGCGTTTCGAGTGTCGGAAAGCGGATCTTCGATCAGGCGATGGTCTTGCCGAAAGCCACGGCGGTGTCGCCCATGCGGTTGGAGAAGCCCCATTCATTGTCGTACCACGACAGCACCGAAACGAAGTTGCCGTCCATCACCTTGGTCTGGTCGAGCGCCATGATCGAGGAGCGCGGATCGTGGTTGAAGTCGATCGACACGTTCGGGTGATGGGTAACGCCGAGGATGCCCTTCAGCTTGCCGTTGGAGGCGGCGATGACCGCTTCGTTGATTTCCTGGACCGTGGTCGCGCGCTTGGCGATGAACTTGAAGTCGACGACCGAGACATTCGGCGTCGGCACGCGGATCGAGATCCCGTCGAGCTTGCCCTTGAGATCGGGCAGCACGAGGCCGATCGCCTTGGCGGCACCGGTCGAGGTCGGGATCTGCGACAGGGCGGCGGCGCGGGCGCGGTAGAGATCCTTGTGCATGGTGTCCAGCGTCGGCTGGTCGCCCGTGTAGGAATGGATCGTCGTCATCATGCCCTTTTCGATGCCGACCGTCTCGTGCAGGACGGCCGCAAGCGGCGCCAGGCAGTTGGTGGTGCAGGACGCGTTCGAGATGACGATGTGGTCCTTGGTCAGCTTGTCGTGGTTGATGCCGTAGACGACGGTGAGGTCGGCGCCGTCGGCGGGAGCCGAGACCAGCACGCGCTTGGCGCCGGCGGTCAGGTGCGCGGCGGCCTTGTCGCGGGCGGTGAAGATGCCGGTGCATTCGAGCGCAATGTCGACGCCGAGTTCCTTCCACGGCAACTGTGTCGGGTCCTTGATCGCCGTGACCTTGAACTTCTCCTTGCCGACGGTGATCTGGTCGCCGTCGACCGACACTTCATGGGGGAAGCGGCCGTGCACGCTGTCAAAGCGCAGCAGGTGGGCATTGGTCTCGACCGGGCCGAGATCATTGACGGCGACGACCTCGATGTCCTTGCGGCCGGACTCATGGATGGCGCGCAGGATGTTGCGGCCGATGCGGCCAAATCCGTTGATGGCAACTCTGACGGTCATTGTTCTCTCCCTGGGAGCTGGAAGGCGATTGGTCCGCAGCTTCATAGCGGCGGACGGGCGAAGAATCCAGCCGCAGCGGGCCAGATTTAAATCGATTAGGTTAGGCCAGTTCGGCGAAACCGCTTTTCACGCGATCTCGCCGGATTTTGTTTGGTGCATGTCGTTCCCAACGCCGCGATGCAATTTTGGGCGACCTGCCCGGGCCTCAATTGCCGTGAAGGCGGGCTTCAGCGGCCTTGGCGGCCGCATCGGCGGTGATGCCGAAATGCGGATAGAGCTGCTCGATGGTGCCGGAGGCGCCGAAGCCGGTCATGCCGATGAAGATGCCATCGGAGCCGATGAGATGGTCCCAGCCCTGGCGGATGCCGGCCTCGATCGCCATCTTGATCGGCGCGTCGCCGATCGTCTTCTTGCGATAGGCGTCGCTCTGCTTGTCGAACAGTTCGAAGCAAGGCACCGAGACGACGCGGGTCGGGTGGCCATGCTTTTCCAGAAGGTCGCGGGCGCCGAGCGCGATCTCAACCTCGGAGCCGGAGGCGAAGATCGTCACCGCGGCTTCACCGCTGGCGGCGGCGAGTTCATAGGCGCCCTGGCTGCTCAGGTTCTTTTCGGTGAACTCGGTGCGCACGGTCGGCAGGTTCTGCCGGGTCAGCGCCAGGGTCGACGGCGTCTTTTCGGATTCGAGCGCGATCTGCCAGCATTCGGCGGTTTCCACGGCGTCGGCCGGACGGAACACATTGTGGTTCGGGATGGCGCGCAGGGCCGCCAGGTGCTCGACCGGCTGGTGGGTCGGGCCGTCTTCGCCCAGACCAATGGAATCATGGGTCATGACGAAGATCGAGCGAATGCCCATAAGCGAGGCAAGCCGCATCGAGGGGCGGGCATAGTCGGAGAAGCACATGAAGGTGCCGCCATAGGCGATGAGACCGCCATGCAGCGTCAAGCCGTTGATCGCGGCAGCCATGCCATGCTCGCGGATGCCGTAGTGGACATAGCGCTGGCCGTAGTCGTCCGGCGTGATGTTCTTGGTCTGGCTGGTCTTGGTGTTGTTGGAGCCGGTCAGATCCGCCGAGCCGCCGATGGTCTCCGGCACCGCGCCATTGATCACTTCGAGCGCCATTTCCGACGATTTGCGGGTGGCGACCTTCGGCTTGTCGGCCGAGAGCTTCTTCTTGTAGTCGGCGATGACGGCGTCGAAATTGCCTGGCAGCTTGCCGGCGAGGCGGCGCTCGAACTCGGCCTTCAGCTTCGGATCGGTCTTGGCCAGGCGGCCTTCCCAGTCGGTGCGCGGCTTGGCGCCGGCCTTGCCGGCGGTGCGCCAGGCGTCGAGGATGTCGGCCGGAATCTCGAAGGGCGGCGAGTCCCAGTTGAAGAACTTGCGCGCGCCCGCGATCTCGTCGGCGCCGAGCGGTGAACCGTGCGCCTTGTTGGTGCCGGCCTTGGTCGGGGCGCCGAAGCCGATGGTCGTCTTGCAGGCGATCATCGTCGGCTTGTCGGAATGGCGGGCAGCTTCGATGGCATAGGCGATCGCTTCCGGATCGGTGCCGTCGATATGGCTGGCGTTCCAGCCGGAGGCCTGGAAGCGGGCGACCTGGTCGGTGTTGTCGGCGAGCGATACCGGGCCATCGATCGAGATGTTGTTGTTGTCCCAGAAGACGATCAGCTTGTTGAGCTTGAGGTGACCGGCAAGCGCGATGGCTTCCTGGGACACACCTTCCATCAGGCAGCCGTCGCCGGCCAGCACATAGGTGTAGTGGTCGACGAGGTCATTGCCGAAGGCGGCGTTCATGATGCGCTCGCCGAGCGCGAAGCCGACCGAGTTGGCGAGGCCCTGGCCGAGCGGGCCGGTCGTGGTCTCGATGCCGGTCGCGTGGCCGTATTCGGGATGGCCCGCCGTTTTCGAACCCAACTGGCGGAAGTGCTTGATCTGGTCGATGGTCATGTCTTCGTAGCCTGTCAGATGCAGCAACGAGTAGAGCAGCATCGAGCCATGGCCGGCCGACAGGATGAAGCGGTCACGGTCGGCCCAGTGCGGGGCCTTGGGGTCGTATTTCAGGAAGCGCGTGAACAGCACCGTGGCGATGTCGGCGCAACCCATGGGCAGGCCGGGATGGCCCGAATTCGCCTTCTCGACGGCGTCCATGGAGAGAAAACGGATCGCATTGGCCATCCGGTCATGTTGTTCACGCGACGTCATGGTTCCTCCGAGGTGGGGGTTTGAGGGCTTGGGAGAGCCCTTGAAAAGGGTGCGCGACACATAGCAGGCGCGGGCTTTTAGTCAACAAATCGGGTGCAGATTTGCCGGTCTTGTGATGCCGTCGGCGGGCCTACATTAGCGTTAGCGGGGGACAGTCGCGAGAGCTTTGTTGACGTTGCCTTCACCCGGTGCCTAATGTTTCTGACATAACGCGTTCTGAACGCGAACGATTCGGTGATGGGCAGGGCACAGGACGAAGGCCATGACCGGGGAAACCACGCTCAAGGAAGTAATCGCCAGGCTGAGCAAGGCCATCGAGGGGCTGGAAAATGCCGTCGCGGCCAAGCTCGAGCATGAACGAGACTATTCGGAAGCCGAGGCCGAAGTGCAGCGGATGAATGCCGATCGCTCCCGGCTGGCGCAGGAGCTCGACAATTCCGAAGCGCGCGCCGAACGGCTGGAAGACGCCAACAAGGAAGTCTCGCGACGGCTGGTGACCGCGATGGAAACCATCCGCGCCGTGTTGGACAGATAGGAGCTGGCCCGATGGCACAGGTCACGGTTTCAATCGACGGCAAGCAGTACCGCATGGCCTGCGACGAGGGCCAGGAAGAGCATCTGATCGATCTTGCCGAACGCTTCGATCGTTACGTCTCGCATCTGAAGGATTCCTTTGGCGAGATCGGCGACCAGCGGCTGACCGTGATGGCCGGCATCATGGTGATGGACGAGCTTTCCGAACTGCAGAAGCGCGTCAAGGGCATGGAGAGCGAAGTGCTGACCTTGCGCAAGACGCGCGACGAGGCGCTGACCAAGGCCGACAAGAGTGACAGCGTGCTGACCAGCGCGCTTGGCGCCCTGGCGCAGCGGATGGAAGATCTGGCGACGTCGCTGGCGATCACCAAGGCCTGAGGCGCGCCTCGCCGATCCCTGGCGTTTGTCTCATGCCCGATGTCGCGCCTTATTTTTCGCGCCCGATCCGCGGACACGGAAAAATTTTTGCCCGCCGGCTGAATAGCCGTCATCTCCAGCGTTTAATCAGTCACGCTGCGGTGCTACGATCGAGCGCCGGCACCGGCCGGCGAAAAGAATACCGGCTACATTTCACAAGGGGTAGGGATAGGTCATGAGTCTTCGTATCAACGACATCGCGCCGGACTTCACCGCAGAAACCACGCAGGGAGCCATCAAATTCCATGATTGGATCGGCGACGGCTGGGCGATCCTGTTCAGCCATCCGAAGAATTTCACGCCGGTCTGCACGACCGAGCTTGGCACGATGGCGGGTCTCGAGGGCGAGTTCAAGAAGCGCAACGTCAAGATCATCGGCATTTCGGTCGACCCTGTCGAAAGCCACGGCAAATGGCAGGACGACATCAAGACGGCCACCGGCCATTCGGTGCACTATCCGCTGATCGGCGACAAGGACCTCAAGGTCGCCAAGCTCTATGACATGCTGCCAGGCGGCGCCGGCGAGACCTCGGAAGGCCGCACGCCCGCCGACAACGCCACCGTGCGCTCGGTCTACGTCATTGGACCGGACAAGAAGATCAAGCTGGTGCTGACCTATCCGATGACGACAGGGCGCAACTTCGACGAGATCCTGCGCGCGGTCGATTCCATGCAGCTCACAGCCAAGCACCAGGTGGCGACGCCGGCGAACTGGAAGCAGGGCGAGGACGTCATCATCACCGCCGCCGTTTCCAACGAGGATGCGATCAAGCGCTTCGGCGCCTACGAGACCATCCTGCCTTATCTCAGGAAGACCAAACAGCCTTCCGCCTGAAGCCAAAGCGTCGCAACCGTTTTTGGTTTTCCGCTTCTGCGAGCCAAGTCATGCTTGACTGGCCCGCGGGAGCGGACAACCATGCCCGCAATGGGTTCCGGTGGAGAAAATCGTTCCTGCCGGCCGTGGGGTGAGGGAGCCGGACGTGGATGTAGCTTTGGCCAGGCCTTTGGTCAGCGGCTTCTATGACAAGCCGACCGGGGCCATTCAGTATGTCGTCACAGACCCGGCGACGAAGCGATGTGCCATCATCGATCCGATCCTGGATTTCGACGAGAGATCCGGCGCAACCGGTACGAGGAGCGCGGATGCCCTGCTCGGTTTCGTCGGGGAGAACGGGCTGGAGCTCGAATGGATCCTCGACACCCACCCGCACGCCGACCATATCTCGGCGGCGCATTACCTCAAACAGAAGACCGGAGCGCCGATGGCGATCGGCGACAGGATCGTCGACGTCCAGGCCCTGTGGAAGGTCATCTACAACTGGCCCGATTTTCGCGCCGACGGCACGCAGTGGGACAGGTTGTTCGCCGAGGGCGAGACGTTCCGGATCGGAACCCTTCCGGTCAAGGTGCTGTTCTCGCCAGGACATACGCTGGCGTCGATCACCTATGTGGTGGGGGATGCGGCCTTCGTGCATGACACGATGTTCATGCCCGACAGCGGCACGGCGAGGGCGGATTTCCCCGGCGGCAGCGCCGCACGGCTCTGGCGCTCGATCCAGGACATCCTGGCGTTGCCCGACGAGACGCGTGTCTTCGTCGGCCATGACTATCAGCCCGGTGGCCGCGAGCCCTTGTGGGAAAGCACCGTGGCGATACAGAAATCCACCAACACCCATCTTGTCGCCGCGCGCACCGAGGCCGAGTTCGTGGCGCTACGCGAGGCGCGCGACCGCACATTGCCGATGCCGCGGCTGATCCTGCATGCGCTGCAGGTCAACATGAATGGCGGCCGGCTGCCGGAACCGGAAGCCAATGGCCGGCGGTACCTCAAATTTCCACTGGACGGGTTGTGAGGGTCGGTCCCTTCTCCCCGTTAGTATACGGGAGAAGGTGGCGGCAGCCGGATGAGGGGCGGCGCCGACGTTTGGCGATGATGTTTGGCAGTTGCTGCGCCGGTGGCAATCGCGCAATCTCGGTGCCGCCCCTCATTGTCCTGCCGGACATTTCTCCCCGTAGAGTGACGGGGAGAAAGGGCTGTGTCGTCGGCTTCGCCAAACAAAAAAGCGGCGCCAGTTTCCTGACGCCGCCTTGATATTCCTGGCTGATCCCGGCTTTAAGCCGCCGGCTGTGCCTCGATGGTACGCAGCGCCTGCATCTGGCGCTTGGCGGCGGCCTTGACGGCATCCTGCACCTTCTCGAAGGCGCGCACCTCGATCTGGCGAACGCGCTCGCGGCTGATATCGAACTCGGCCGACAGTTCTTCCAGAGTGAGCGGCTCCTCGGCGAGGCGACGCGCCTCGAAGATGCGCCGCTCGCGATCGTTGAGCACGGCCAGAGCGCCCGACAGCATGCCGCGCCGGTTTTCCAGCTCGTCCTGCTCGATCAGCATCTCTTCCTGGCTTTCGTGGTCGTCGACCAGCCAGTCCTGCCATTCGCCGGACTCGCCTTCCGTCGCCCGGATCGGCGCGTTGAGGGACGCGTCGCCGGACAGGCGGCGGTTCATCGACACCACTTCGGCCTCGGAAACGTTCAGCCTCGTAGCGATCTCGGCGATCTGGTCGGGCTTGAGGTCGCCGTCGTCCAGCGCCTGGATCTTGCCCTTCACCTTGCGGAGATTGAAGAACAGACGCTTCTGGTTGGCGGTCGTGCCCATCTTGACGAGGCTCCACGAGCGCAGGATGTACTCCTGGATCGAGGCCTTGATCCACCACATGGCGTAGGTGGCGAGACGGAAACCACGCTCGGGTTCGAATTTCTTGACGGCCTGCATCAGGCCGACATTGCCTTCCGAGATCACCTCGCCGATCGGCAGACCGTAGCCGCGATAGCCCATGGCGATCTTGGCGACGAGCCGCAAATGGCTGGTGACGAGCTTGTGCGCGGCCGTGGTGTCTTCATGCTCGGCGTAACGCTTCGCGAGCATGTACTCTTCCTGCGGCTGCAGCATGGGAAAGCGGCGGATTTCTTCCAGATAGCGGCTGAGGCCGCCTTCGCCGGAAACGATACTGGGTAATGACTGGGCCATGATAGCGCCCCCTCTCTATTGGAGTGATGCCCCCGAAACGCGGCGGGCATGTGACGCGAGCACCAAAAGGCTCGCCCGCGACATCAGAACTTATACAGGAACAAAACCAGAAAAGACAGGCATTTGTTCAACACGAAACAGTGTGTCACGTTGAAGTGAACAATGCCACTCAGGTTTTTTGAGGCAGGTTCAGAGTTTGCGAAAGTTGCCGACGAGTTCCTCCATGTCCCCCGGTATCGGCGCCTCGAACCTCATCGTTAGATGGGTAGTGGGATGCCGAAATGCAAGGAGCCAGGCATGCAAAGCTTGCCGGGAAAATGCCTTGACCTGACTTTTCAGGGGCTCCGGCAGTCGGTTGGCCTTGGTACGGAACGCCAGGCCGTAATCGGGGTCGCCGATAACGGGGTGGCCGATATGGGCCATGTGAACGCGGATCTGATGGGTGCGGCCGGTTTCCAACCGACATTCGACGAGGCTTGCGGTGGCGAATTCCCGCTGGTCATCGCCGAAACGCTCCTGCACGGCAAAGCGGGTGACGGCGTGGCGCGCGTCGTCGCGGCCTTCCGGCACGACAGCGCGGCGCACTCGGTCGGCGGCGCGGCCAAGCGGCGCGTCGATCGTTCCAGTCGGCCTCTGGGGTATGCCCCAGACCAGAGCCAGGTAGGCGCGTTCGAGGTCGCCCGTCAGGCCGTGGTCGGCGAAGGCCTCCGACAGCGCCTTGTGGGCACGGTCGGTCTTGGCGACCACCATGACGCCGCTGGTCTCCTTGTCGAGGCGATGGACGATGCCCGGCCGGCGTACCCCGCCAATGCCAGACAGGCTGTCGCCGCAATGGTGGATCAGCGCATTGACCAGCGTGCCGGTCCAGTTGCCGGCGCCGGGGTGCACGACCAGCCCCGCAGGCTTGTTGATGACGATCAATTCGTCGTCCTCGTAGAGCACGTCGAGCGCGATGTTCTCGCCCTGTGGCTGCGCCGGTTCCGGTTCCGGCATGGCCACCGAAACATTTTCGCCTGCGCTCATCTTGCGCCTGGTTTCGTCGACCGGCTTGCCGTCGATGACGACGGCGCCTTGCCTGATCAGCATCTGCACGCGACTGCGTGACATGTCCGGGCCGAGGGCCGCCGCCAGCCACTGGTCCAGGCGTTGGCCGGCCGCATCCGCGCCGGCGACCAGCAAGGTGGGCGCGGCCCCCATCAACAGGTCCTCTATCAATTCGGGGGCCTCTTCGCTATGAGCGCTCATCGAAAAACCATTCCGGAATATTTGCCATGGCCCGGCCCGATGCCGATGAAGAACAGGAAAAGCCGCTTGACCCCGAGGTCGACAAGCTGCGCGGCAAGCTCATCCGCTTCATGGCCATCAATCTCGGCCTGCTCTTTCTGGCTCTTATGGTGGTGATCGCGGCGATTGTCTACAAATCACGCAAGGCGCCGCCGGCCAACCCGGCGCTGTCCGGCGACGTCCAGACGCCGGCGGGCGAGCCGGCCAGCGCCGATATCGTCCTGCCGGTGGGCGCCAAGGTGGTCAGTCAGTCGCTGTCGGGCGATCGTCTTTCGATCGATGCAGAACTCGCGGACGGGAGCCGTGCGATCTTCGTCTATGATATAGCAGAGCGCCGCCTGATCGGCCGTTTTGCAATCCGCAACAAATAGGCAGGCAAAGACGGTGGCCGGATACTCCGAACATCGCCGTGTCGCGACCGTGGCGCTGGTTGTCGCAGACTATGACGAAGCGATCGCCTGGTATGTCGGCCGGCTGGGCTTTCTGCTGCTCGAGGACGTCGATCTCGGCGACGGCAAACGCTGGGTGATCGTCGCGCCGGCAAACGGGCAGGGCGCCAGGCTGCTGCTTGCCGAGGCATCCGACGAGGCGCAGAGGAAAAGCATCGGCAACCAGACCGGCGGCCGGGTTTTTCTCTTCCTCGAAACCGTCGATTTTGCCGGCGATCATGCCGCGATGTTGGAGAAGGGCATCGAATTCCGCGAAGCGCCCCGTTTTGAGCCCTATGGAACGGTGGCGGTTTTCGCCGATCTCCACGGCAATCTGTGGGATCTGATCCAGCCGAAACGCTAGCTTGCGGGCTGTTTTTCGTCCGCTGCCGCAAAGCCGCCGAACCCCAGTTGCTTTTTGCCAGCCGCCAGCCTATATCGCCCCTTCTTGAGCGCGCCCATCGTCTAGCGGTCAGGACACCGCCCTCTCACGGCGGGAACAGGGGTTCGATTCCCCTTGGGCGTACCAAGCAACGGCGCGGTCGTTGATCTCCAGACAATCCAACAACACCGGCCAGTACCGGCATGGGCTCAGCATGCCTCGAAAGAGCGCGCAAATGCCGCGAGAGCCGGGGACGTCGTGTGCCCGGATCCACCCAATTTAAGTCAGGCCGCGGCGCTTGAAAGCGCTGCGATCTCTGATACTTGCGGGGCGGGGTAGCTTTCGCGGCAACGCGGATTTCGGGTCGGGTAGAGTTTGGAATGACTTCCGTGACGATGATATGCACGCACTGCCATGGCGGCGGCAAGGTTTTCGATTGCTCCAGATGGCGTGCGTCAAAAGGGCATTGCTGCCCGCAAGGGACGCATCAAAGTGGTTGTCCCGGAAAGACCATGGTGTGCGCGCAGTGCGCGGGTCTCGGGACGGTGCCAGAAGCCGAATTCAGGGCGGTCGCATAGGCCGTCCTGCCGCAAGAGGATGGCTTCGCGGCTCAGCGATTCCCGACTGGGCGCGTGGGACGACAGGCGCGTTAAGGTTTGGTTTACCAATAGCCTGTCTATTGGAGTCAATTCGCTTTCGGCCCGCGACCACGGATGTACTGGCGCAACTGCCGAGGTGAAAAGGAAAGGTCGGCTCAGTGCCGGCCTTTTTGTTTTCGGCTATTGGCTCACATTGGCCATGCTCTGTCCGAACAACTTTTTGGCAAGGGATATTGCCATTGCCGGTGTTGGCTCTACCATCGATCCCGCCGGTCCCGTGCGGATTGCCGGCTGGTCGTGACGATGAGGGCTTGCGATGAAGGGTGTTGCCGAACTGGTCATTGCGGGTGTGATGTCGACAGGGATCGTCTGTCCGTCGAATGCCGCAACACTCAACAACATGGACGATGTCGGAGCCGCGATCCAGTCATGCTGGACGCCGCCCGCCGATGCCGGGAATTCGACTGTAACCCTGAGCTTCAGTTTCAAGCGCGACGGCACTCTGATCGGTCCGCCGCGGCCAACCGCGGCCAAGGTGGCCGGGGACGAGAAGGCGCGCAAGTCGTTCATTGATGCGGCCGTCGCCGCGGTCAAGAATTGCACGCCGCTGAATTTTTCACCTGATCTGGCGCAAGGCATTGGCGGCAACGTCTTCACGTTGCAATTCGTTTCACCCAAGAAATAGCTCTCAAGACAATTGCTGCCGAGCCTTTTTCCCCAGCCGGCAGATCAATGGCTCAGGCGCCGCAGTTCGGCATGCCGTGCCAGGTCCGGTGTCTCGAAGACATAGTCGCACCAGGCCGATTCCGGAATCTGCCCTGCGAGATAGCACTCCAGCAACAGGTTTTGCTCGGCATTGAGCGGCCGTGGGGCACGGTCGTGATCCAGCCCGAGAGAGTGAAAAAGGTTTCTTGTCAGTTCCGATACCGTGAAGTGGATCGACATCTGCGTTCTCCTTCGCCCTTCAACGCAGCAGCACGGGCAAAGGTTTCAAGGCCAGCCACCGGTAACGCCTGATTGATCGCATCGGCTAGAGGGATCGCTCAATGCCCCCGGTTGGAGGCCGAGATGCTGGTCTTGAGTTGCTGGGGATCACTTCCCCGGCGTCCTGATCCGTGAGTGTGCCGGCCGTCAGCCCGACGACGCGGTCAGCCTTTAGGCGGATATCGATCCGGACGACAGGTCCGATTTCAAATCACCGGTTACCGCAACGTGCTTTCATTCCAGATGACATGCCCGTCGTCGTCCCAAAGCTGGTGGGCGCGCGGGAACAGGGTTCGATTTACTTTGGGTGGACCAACTGCTCGGTCGTTGCTCCGCAAATCATCGAACCGTCGACGCACGCGATCATTTCGTTGCGAATGGTCGCAAGCGCAGTCTGCTTTGGTGCCCCTCCGGACAGGGGGCCCCCGATGGGTATACACCGCGGAAATATGATTTCTGCCATTTGTCCTGGGCAGGTCTTGATGCCGGATCGGCCAGCGCGGCGTTGAAGTTGTCCCGGCTTTCCGACCAATGCTTGAACTCGCCTTGGAGCTCCGGATTTTCAGCAAGGTTGCGTAGCTCCGGCGTCACGCTGTCGAGACCGCCACGCGCGAGCGGGAACAAATGGCAAAAAGGTTCGCCGGTTTCAAAATGTACCCTCTGGTTCGGGCGCGTGAACTTCCAGTTCATGGTGAAAGTGTAGGGTGACCAATCAGTCTCGATGATCCCCGACAGTGCCGCGATGCCGTCTTTCGGACGATTGAGCGGGCCGGTCACGAACAGATTGGTTCCAGGGTCCGTCCGGAAAAGACAAGGGACGTGGAATGTGAGCGTTCCGTTGCCAAAATGGGTGACCGCTGGTGGAACAGTTCCAGGTTTTGGCTTTATTCGGATAGCGTCGACGCTGCCGCGGCCGTCCCAGATGGCCGAAAAGGCAGTCGCGCACAAAATTTCCCAGCCATGAGCATTGGCTATGTTCAGCGGCAGGCATCGGTAGGCAAACCGCTCGTCGGTATTGTCCATCCAGTCCCGTTCGGGCGGTGCAGGCCGGATGCGCAACTCATGTCCCTCGGCGACGTAGGCGATAAGCTGATTCATGAGATGGAGGCTCTGTTGTTGCCTGAACGAGTTTCGCTCTTGACCGCCCTCGATGGCAACAGGATTCGCCATCGCCTGGGACGCACCAGCCTGGTGCAAGGTCGCGCTCGCCACGAGGCGCGGCCCAGGTACTCACATCGGCACGTTACCATCTCACCTTCAGTCCGATCTGGCCGCCGAACGTCTGCTGATGGGTGCTGTCGATATCGAACGAATAGCTGACGTCGCCGAATGCTGAAACGTTATTACTGACGTCGAAGGCCGCGCCACCATTCAGCTCGAGCCAGGTTCCGCTGGTGTCAAGCACAAGCGGGGTGGTGTTGAAGGTAACGACCGACTCCGCCGAAAAGCCGTGCCAAAGGTTGATGCCGGCATGTGCCAGCACCTTTCCCATGCTGTGTTCCAGGCGTGCCCCGATTCGCCCGGTCATTGCGTCGAACGGGTCGTGGCCGATGGCGGAGAATGGATCCCGGCTGTCATCGAAGTGGATGCGCTGCCATATCAGCTGCGCTTGCGGCTCAATCGCCCAGTCTTGGGCAAACATGTAGGGCAGGCCCGTCTCGGCCGAGGCGGCGAAGCTGTTGCCCTGAACATCGCTGCCGATTCCGCGATTCGATTCGGAGGTGCCGTCAAGCCAGGCGTACTTGGCCACGACATCGACATACCAGCCGCTAGGTGCTGTGTGGGTCCAGTAACCGGCGATGCTGTTTTCGGTCAGATCGAGACTTCCGGCGGGCAACTCCAGGCCGCCCAGCACGTTGCCGCTGATGTCGCCGGACGCTTCGGCATGCGTGTAGAACAACCCGAAACGGTCGACATGGCCGTTGTCGTGTTCGACGCCTGCGATATCGCTGCCAATCTGCAGGCCCCAATAATTGCCGTTGAATTCCGGTCCAATTTTGAAGTCGGCGATGCTGAGCGTTGCGTCGGCGCCAAGATCGCTTTGAGCACCGAACACGCGGCCCCAAACGGCGGGCGGCGGGCTGCCATCCGCCGGCATGTCCGAGCCCTGCGAGTCGGGGGCTGAATATATCAAGGCGCCATCACCGATCAGAAGCGACTGGTCGCCGCGTCTTTGATGGAAAGTGCCGAGCGTCATCAGCCCCATTCGCTGTGCAACGAGCGGCGCGATCACATGCCCCGGAACCTCCGGACGAACGTTCGGGATCGGCGGTGGTGGTGGTGGCGGCGGCGGTGGTGGCGGCGGTGGTGGCGGCGGCGGTGGCGGCGGCGGTGGCGGCGGTGGCGGCGGCGGCGGTGGCGGCGGTGGCGGTGGTGGCGGTGGTGGCGGCGGTGGCGGCGACACTGTGTTGCGCAGGAACCAGTCGTTATCCGTGGCCGCTGATGGCGTCACGCCGCCGCGAAACAGATTGTATTCGAATACACCGGCGGCGACGGGGCCGCCGAGCGCAAACGCGCCGGCAGTGGTGGTGGCGCCGTTGGTCGCATCGACAACCTGGATGCCGTTGCCGGTCGTCAGGGCGCCAGGCCCGTCAACATTCGTCACAAGAATGCTGGTCGAGCCACGCCCCGCGCCATTCTCGATAACAAGCCGATCGGAGGGAGAATTGTCGGTGCCAAGGAAGGTGTTGAGCAAAAGACGACCATCCTGGCCGACGTAGTTGCCGTGGATCGTGAACGTGTCATGCAGGGAGGTTCCGGTGCCGGGCGCCGGCGAATCATTCGTTAGGTCGATGGCCCCGGCATTGTTCACCGTGACCAGCTGCGACGAATCGAACGGCACGACCCCATAACCGAACGAATTGCCCGCCAGGACCGAACTGGTGGAATCGATAGAGAGCGTCCCAGTTCCTGTTTGCGTGTCGCCGAGCGTCAGAACGCCCGTCGTAAAGATGAACCTCAGCTGCGACCGGTTGGTGAGCCTGAAGTCTTCCCAGTTGACAATATTCGTGGGTTGGTCGCCCTGCTGAGCACCCTGGTCGTTGGTGGTATGGTCCCAGGTAAGCGTGTCGGTCCCCAAGCCGCCGTCGATGATCTTGCCGGCGGTCAGGTTGTTTTGCGTGAGACGGACAAAAAGGGCAGTGTCATCGCCATCGCCCATCTGCACGGTCGCTGCGACATTGCCGACGATCCACCTGAAGTTGTCGTTACCCGAGCCCATGTCGACGGAAGTCTGAACATCTCCCGCGGCCAGATCCAGTACATCATCTCCGGCGCCGAGGCTGATCGAGCCGGCGAAGAACCCTAGGTTGATCACGGCATCGTTGGAATTGCCCGTGCTGGTGACGCCGTTCTGAACCTGACCGTCGGCAAAGTTGATGATGTTGTTGACACCCGACCCCGCAAGAAAGACGCCCCCGTCGATCAGGCCATGGTTGTTTAGCTGGAAGGTGCCGTTGTCGGTCGCGCGAACGGCATTGTCCAGCACGCCTGCGTTGTTCAAGGTGAAACTGGTGTTGCCTATAGCGATCACATCGGCGTTGGCCGTGCCTAGATTGTTGAACGTGCTTGTGCCCGGTCCCTCAATCGTGACGGGAGCGTTGAAAACCGCCGTGGAATCGGCATTGACCGTGACCGACAACCCCGCGGACGTGAAGCCGCTATTGATTTGCCCCCTGCATTCAATAATCAGGGTACCGGGAGGCGCTTCCACGCAGGCGGCAAAAGCCCGCAGATCGCTCAGGCAAAGAAGCGAGGCGGACGCAACAGACTGAAGAAGCATGTTGCGAACCGTCAGAGGGTTTCGGCAACCTCGCTTGGCTGCGCGCTGATCGGGAAATCGGGCCGAGGTCCTCTCGGATCCGTTGGCCGCGTTCATGCGCTCGGCGGGATGAGTTCGAACGGCTTTCAAATAGGCAATTCTGGACGTGCGAAACCGCTCAGCCATAGGTCAATCCATAACAGCCGCGCACCCCGGTACAGACGTTGGTTTGCATCGTCAGGATTGTCAATCTCATGAAATTGTCGAGAATGATTACTGGAATTGACGTGTCATATGTGCAACATTGGCCTCTGGTCGTATATGATCTCAGATCAAGCAAAGATTACGACGAAGCACTGCCGCCCGAGAGACCACGTTAATCTTCCTCGCATTTTATCGCGCCGGAACTGCCTGGTGGCCAGACATCCAGCTTTGCCGACGGGGTTCGCAATGCTCCTGAGTCCATGATTTAGCTCAGGCCGCGAGACTTAAAGCGCAACAATCGCTGTTAGTTGCGGTGCGGGGTGGCATCTCCGGCGGCGCGGATTTTGGGTCGGGCGAATTGGAATGACCTTAATCGGGACGCGATGTGGCCGCTTTCGCGTTGCGATCGCCCCTGCCATCATTTGAATCGCCCCTGCCATCATTTGAAAGGATCCTACAAATCCAGAAGCCGTGGGCGGCTGCCCTGATTGACCGGGTGCACCGCTTCCGGCGTGGCGTGGCCTATTGGCAGGACGATTTGCGCCAGATCTTTGTTTTTATGCATGTCGTCTTCCCAAAACGAGGTCACTTTTGGGCGACATGCACTAGTCGCAGACCATGCGAACCCTTTGGCCGGGTGCGCTCACGTTCCTGCATGCCAATTGTTTTTCGGAGTCCGATGACTGCGGAGGCGGCGGTGATACCTTGGTCTGATACCGCCTGTGCACGGCAGGCTTGGCTCTGCGGTCGGAAACCCGCCCGGGTTGCTGGGGCGGTCCCGGAAAGGCGCCAGTGCCGACCTGAGGCTGGTAGTCGATATTGGGCGGCGGCCGGTCCCAGATCCGCCTGGCGTCGAGCGGTCGTGGGATAATGACCGTGCCGTCATAGCTGCGCGAGCAGCCGCCGCCGAAAAGCAGCGCCACGCCCAGCAAGAAAGGCCCTATCCGTCCATACATTAGCACCACCCCTGCGCATGCTTATAGCGCGGCCTTGCTCCACGCCACAACCGGACGGAATAACGCAGCAGGAACAGGCCGGTTGCGCCGTTAAGGTTAGCGGATCGTTAATGCTTCTGCGGCACATTCCGCCGACGAACCGCGGAGGGAGGGTTCGGCCTTGATTTTCGGGGTGGGGACAGCATGGCGGAAGTGGACGAAGCAATCGGCGCGCGCGGCAAGCGCGACCCCGGCAAGGCCGCCGCGCATGGCGGCGACGGATCATCCGGCGTCGACATGGATGGCGCCGACGTGCTGCGCCAACTCGTCGAAGCGGGCTCGGACTGGATTTGGGAAACCGATGCGGAACTGCGCTTTTCCTGGCTTTCACAAGGCTACCAGGCGGCGACGGGTATCGATCCGGCTGACGTGCTCGGCCGGTTCCGCTTCGATTTTCTCAATCAGGTCCTGAAGGGCAACCGCAGCGCGGCAGGCCATCTGGAGGATTTGCAGGCGCACCGGCCGTTCCGCGACTTCGTCTACGAACTGAAGGGCGGCCGCCCCGACTGCCGCTGGGTGCTGACTTCAGGCTTCCCGCGTTTCGACGGCGACGGAAAATTTGCCGGCTATCGCGGCATGGGCCGCAACGTCACCGCGCTGGCCAGCGCCTTCGAGGGCATGGAACCGCCGGTTGGCGGCGAGCCTGTCCAGCATCTTGCCGATCTCGAGCGGACGATGGACGCCATGCATATGGGCGTCGTGCTTCTGGACGCCAGGCTCGACACACTGATCGTCAACAAGGCCTATCGCGATCTCTCCAGGATTCCGGATGGGACCGTGACCGTCGGCGCGCCTTTCAGTCTGTTGATGGAACTCAACCGCCGCAACGGCATCTATGGCGACATCGACGAGAAGCAATGGCAGCGCTACCTCGCCACCCGCGTCGAGGAGATCAGGGCCGGTACCGTTGCGCCTCGGGAGTTTGCCCACGCCGACGGGCGGACCATGATGTTCTCCGTCACGGCTCTGTCGGGAGGCAAACGCCTGTTGACCTACTATGAGGTCACCGAGGTCAAGCGGAGTGACGCCGAGATCGAGAATGCCAACGCCAAGATCGCCGAGACTTTCGCCAATCTGCGCACCATGGTCGATCAGATGCCGATCGGTGTTCTCGTCCTCGACGCCGACATGCGTGCCGAGGTCATCAACCGCGCCTTTTACGATTTCTGGCAGATCGACGCCCGGCGCGCCGAGACCGGCTGCAGCTTCCGCGAGCTGATGGACGCGAGCCGCGACATCGACCCGTATGGTTCGGACGACGCGACATGGCAGCGGCATGTGGCCGAGCGCGAGGCTGAAATCAGGGCCGGCATAGCCGGATCGCGGCAGTTCCCGCGCAATGACGGCCGGACGCTGATCTCGTCGATGGCGCCGCTGGCCGGCGGCAAGCGGTTCATTTCCTATGTCGATGTCACCGACATGAAGGATCGCGAGGCCGAACTCGCCGAAGCGCTGGAAAAGGCGCGGCTGGCGGAAGCGGTGATCAACGGCGTCAAGGATCCGATCTTCGTCAAGGACGACAATCTGCGCTTCGTCTTCGTCAACGAGGCCTTCGCGGCGCTGTTCAAGCAGGCGCCGCAAGCCATGCTTGGCAGGCCGGGAGGCGATTTCCTCGGGCCGGACCAGGTCGCGCTGTTCGAAAGCAGCGAACGCGAGGTGCTGGCCAGCGGACAGCAATACGAAGTGGAAGAAAGCTTCGAGGCCGGCGGCGCCGGCCGTTCGCGCATCGTCAGGAAGAATCGCGTCCGCGTGGCCAGCGGCCGCGACTATGTCGCCGGCTTTCTCTTCGACATTTCCGACATGAAGCGGCGCGAGACCGAAGCCGAAGATGCGCGCAAGCATCTCGCCAACGTGCTGGAATCACTGCCGGCCGGCGTTATCATCTACGACCGGGACGACAAGTTCGTCTTCGCCAACCACAGGCTGCAGGATACGCTGCCGGCGTTGAAACCCTTCTGGCACCCCGGCCGCACCTTCCGCGAAGCGCTGGAGTTCGGCCATTCGGTCGGTTATTTCCGTTCGAGCGGCGATCCTGGGATCGACAGCCTGTACGAAGTCGATTCCGAACGCTGGCTCGACGGCATCCTGGCGCGTTACCGGCTGCCCAATTCTTCTTATGAGCGCCTCAATGCGGATGGACGCTGGTACCAGGTCTATGACATGCGCACCGGCGACGGCACGTTCATCGGCGTGCGCGTCGACATCACCGACCTGAAGAGCCGCGAGGCCGCGCTCCGTGACTCGATGCGCCAGATCGATCTCTTCCGCCACGTCATGGACGAGTTGCCGGTGGCCGCCTTCATCAAGGCGCAGGACCTGAGCATCGAATTCGTCAACAAGGCCTGGTGCGCGCTCACCGGCCTCACCAAGGACGATGTCATCGGCCGGACCGACCGCCAGCTGTTCAGCGGCGAGGAAGCGGAGGGCTTCAGCCAGGACGACGCCGATGTCGTGACGAACGGCAATGTGCGCGAAGTCGAGGAGCCCGTTACCCATCGTGACGGTAGGGTGCGGCAGTTGATGACGCGCAAGAGCCGCCTGGTGGCCACCGACGGATCGGTGCATCTGGTGGGCTCCAGCACCGATATCACCGACGTCAAGGCACGCGAGCAAGCCCTGGAAGAGAGCATGCGCGAGAACGAGGTGTTCCGCAGCCTGATCGACAACGTACCGGTGTCGATCTACGCCAAGCGCTCCGACCTCCGGCAATTCTATGTCAACAAGGGCTGGTGCGACCTCACCGGCTTCAGCAAGCAGGAGGCGATCGGCAAGACCGACGTCGAGATATTCGGGCCGGATGGCGAGGCCTTCGTGGCCAGCGATCTCGCCGTGCTGCGTACCGGCGAGACCCAGGAGATCGAGGAGACGGTTCGCCTTCCCGACGGCAGCGTCAGGCATCAGTTTGCCCGCAAGGGCGCAATGATCGCCTCCGACGGTTCGCTCTACCTGATCGGTTCCACCACCGACATTACGGAGCTCAAGCAACGCGAAGCGGAGCTCAGCGAGGCACGCCAGCGCGCCGTGCTCGCCGACCGCGCCAAGTCGGAATTCCTCGCCAATATGAGCCACGAAATCCGCACGCCGATGAATGGCGTGCTGGGCATGGCTGAACTCCTGGCCAAATCCAATCTCGATCTGAAGCAGAAGACCTTCACCGACATCATCGTCAAATCGGGCAACGCGCTCCTGACCATCATCAACGACATCCTGGATTTCTCCAAGATCGATGCCGGCCAGCTGGTGCTCGATCCGGCGCCCTTCAATCTCGCCGAGGCGATCGAGGACGTGGCGACGCTGGTGTCGACGCGGGCCAAGGAAAAGGACCTCGAGCTCATCGTGCGTATCGAGCCGCGGCTCGAAAGGCTGTTCATCGGCGATGTCGGCCGCATCCGGCAAATCGTCACCAACCTGCTCGGCAACGCGGTGAAGTTCACCGATGAAGGCCATGTGCTGGTCGACGTGACCGGAGAACGGGTTCCGACGGGAACCAGGCTGACGATCTCGGTCACCGACACCGGCATCGGCATCCCCGAGGAAAAGCTGAAACTGGTGTTCGAGAAATTCAGCCAGGTCGACACGTCGTCGACGAGGCGCCACGAAGGCACCGGCCTTGGCCTTGCCATCACCTCGCGGCTGGTCGACCTGATGGGCGGCGACATCGGCGTCGAGAGCGCCGAGGGCAAGGGATCGACATTCTGGTTCACGGTGACGCTGCCCGGGGCCGGGCAGCAGAACGGGCAGCGCATCACGCCGGTGGACGTGACCGGCGCACGCGTGCTGATCGTCGACGACAATGCCGTCAACCGCGCCATCCTGACCGAGCAGATGACCTCCTGGACGTTCGATTCCTGCGCTGCCGAAAGCGGCGCCGAAGGCCTCAAGGTGCTGATCGCCGCGGCAGCTTATGGCGTGGCGGTCGACTGCGTGGTGCTCGACTACCAGATGCCCGAGATGACCGGCGCCGAAATGGCGCGCATCGTGCGCAATACCGAGGGCCTCGCGGACACGCCGATCATCATGCTGACCTCGGTCGACCAGTCGCTTGCCAACACCAGCTACCGCGATCTTGGCATCGACGCGCAATTGATCAAGCCGGCACGCTCCTCGGCGCTCCTGGAGACGCTGGTCGCGACCATCCAGCGCCATCGCCACACCACCAGCGGCCACGCCGTTCAGCCGCCAGCGGGCGAGGTGCTCGAGGTTGCCCTGCGGTCGTCTCTGGCGGTAGCCGAGCAGCGCGCGCAGCTGCAGCCGCCACCGGTTCGTCCCAGGCCGCCTGCCACGGTCGGCGGGCACAGGCTGGATATCCTCGTGGCCGAGGACAATGAGGTGAACCAGATGGTCTTCACCCAGATCCTCGGCGAGACCGGATATGGTTTCGAGATCGTCGGCAATGGCCGCAAGGCGCTCGACGCTTTCGGCACGCTCAACCCGTGCATGATCCTGATGGATGTCTCGATGCCGGAGATGAGCGGTCTCGAAGCGACGGCCGCGATCCGCCTGCTGGAGCAGGAAACCGGCACGCATGTGCCGATCGTCGGCGTCACCGCGCATGCGCTCAAGGGCGACCGCGAACGCTGCCTGGAGGCGGGCATGGACGACTATCTGCCCAAGCCGATCAGCCCCAGGGCCTTGCTTGAGAAGGTCGAGCGCTGGGTTGGCGCCGGCCGTCAGGTCCACCGCAACGCGGGATAGCACCCCCGTCGCCCGGATTTCAGGATCCGGCGAGGCAAATCAAGGGAATCAGCAGGGGATTTGCCGCTACCCCTGCGTGCAGTGACTATGGTGCGATCGCGCCATATCAAAGGCTGCCTCCAGCCGGAACAATAGCAAAATCGAATTCCGCTCTTCTCGGTTACGGGCGGGAGCAGCGACCGCCTGCAAGAAACAGCGTCACCTACCCCAACGGACCTGTTTTTGGCGATGGCCCGGCCATGACACGCTCTGGCTGCGAGCAACGCGCTCCCGTCCGGATTTTATTCACGTGGGAAAGCTCGGTCGAATCCTGGGTGATTCCAGCCGCCGGACGGCTCAAGCCCCTGATTCCGGCGGTAAACCCGGACCGGGCCGCGAGCGCCGGGCATCAGCGCCTTTCCCGGTGCGGGCGACGCGTTACCGGGCTGACACGAAACTGTCATGCGACTGTTATAATCGAAGGCTATTGGCCTCAGCGGGCGCCGGAGGAAATGGCGCCGAGAGACCATCTTCCGAACAGGAGCAGGCCACATGAGACATTTCATCCGCTCGGCGGCCGTTGCGATTGCAATGGCTGCGGCGTCCACCCTCACCCTTTCCGCAGCAATGGCAGCTGACCTTTCCGGCGCCGGCTCGACCTTCATCTATCCGGTGTTCGCCAAATGGGCCGACACCTACAAGAAGGACACCGGCATCGGCCTCAACTATCAGTCGATCGGCTCGGGCGGCGGCATCAAGCAGGTCATCGCCAAGACCGTGACCTTCGGCGCCACCGACAAGCCGATGTCCGACGCCGATCTGGAAAAGAACGGCCTCGTGCAGTTCCCGATGGTGATGGGCGGCATCGTGCCGATCGTCAACCTCACGGGCATCAAGCCGGGCGAACTCGTCCTCGACGGCAAGACGCTGGCCCAGATCTATCTCGGCGCCATCACCACCTGGGATGACGCCGCGATCAAGGCGCTGAACCCCTCGCTCACCCTGCCGTCGACCGCGATCGCCGTCGTGCATCGTTCGGACGGCTCGGGCACCACCTTCAACTTCACCGACTACCTCGTGAAGCTCTCGCCCGACTGGAAGGACAAGGTTGGTTCGGACACGGCTGTCGAATGGCCGACCGGCGTCGGCGCCAAGGGCAGCGAAGGCGTTGCCAACACCGTCAAGCAGACCGACGGCGGCATCGGCTACGTCGAATATGCCTATGCCAAGCAGAACAAGCTGTCCTACTCCAAGATGCTGAATGCAGCCGGCAAGGTCGTCGAGCCGTCGCTCGAGTCCTTCGGCGCCGCCGCTTCGAATGCCGACTTCAAGACTGCCAAGAACTTCAACGTCATCATCACCAACGAGCCCGGCGACGCCACCTGGCCGATCGCCGCCTCGACCTGGGTGCTGATCCACAAGGCTCCGGACGATGCCGCCGCCACCGGCGAAGCGCTGAAGTTCTTTGCCTGGGCCTATAAGGACGGCAAGGAAACCGCCAAGGCGCTCGACTACGTGTCGATCCCCGACAGCGTCGTCGACCTGATCAAGGCTTCGTGGAAGGCCGACATCCAGGCCGGCGGCAAGCCGGTCTACGCTGGCGAGTAACATCACCCGAAGGAGCGCCGCTTTGCGCGGCGCTCCTTTTTCTCAACACAAAGAGTCGAGCTTGACATGAGTGCTGTCCAGGAAGCCTTGCCAGCCATCAAGGGCTCGCGCGATGCGATCGTCAGACGTTTCGCGCTGACGGACACGATCTTCCATGCGGCGACCCGTGCCGCCGCGATCCTGGTTCTGGTCCTGCTTGGCGGCGTCGCCATCTCGTTGTTTGCCGGTTCCTGGCAAGCGCTCTCGACCTTCGGCTTCTCCTTTCTGACCACGGAAAGCTGGAACCCGGTGACCGAGAAATTCGGTGCGCTGGCGCCCATCTACGGCACCATCATCACATCCGCCATCGCCATCCTGATTGCCGTGCCGCTCGGCATTGGCATCGCGATCTTTCTCACCGAACTTTGCCCGCGCGCATTGCGGCGCCCGATTGGCATGGCGGTCGAACTGCTCGCCGGCATCCCCTCGATCATCTACGGCATCTGGGGCCTGTTCGTGCTGGCACCGTTCCTGCAGACGACGGTGCAACCCTTTATCATCTGGCTGTTCCATGGTGTTCCCGGGCTCAACAATCTGTTTGCCGGCCCGCCCTATGGTATCGGCCTGCTCACCTCGGCGATGATCCTCGCCATCATGATCCTGCCTTTCATCACCTCGATCACCAAGGACGTGTTCGACACGGTGCCGTCGGTGCTGAAAGAGTCGGCCTACGGCATCGGTTGCACGACCTGGGAAGTGACGCGGCGCGTGGTCATTCCCTATACCCGGATCGGTATCATGGGCGGCGTCATGCTCGCCCTTGGCCGTGCGCTCGGCGAAACGATGGCCGTCACTTTCGTCATCGGCAACGCGCACCGCATCTCGACTTCGCTGTTCGCGCCCGCCACGACGATCTCGGCGACCATCGCCAACGAATTCACCGAAGCCGTTGGCGATCTCTACACCTCCTCGCTGGTGGCGCTCGGCCTGATCCTGTTCGTCATCACCTTCCTCATCCTTGCCATCGCACGCTACATGCTGATGCGCATCGACGCCCGTACGGGAGCCTGACCGATGTCCACAGCCGCATCGCTTCACCAAAGCCGCAAGCGCAGGAATGGCGTGATGATGACGCTGTGCGTCGTCGCCGCCGGCATTGGCCTCGCCTGGCTGGCGCTTATCCTCGGCGCGCTGCTCTACAAGGGCCTGTCCGGCGTCTCGCTGGCCGTGTTCACCGAAATGACGCCTCCGCCCGGCGACGCCGGCGGCCTGCTCAATGCCATCTACGGCAGCGTGGTGATGACGATCATCGCCGTGATCGTCGGCACGCCGATCGGCGTGCTCGCCGGTACCTACATGGCCGAATACGGCCGCTTCTCCAAGCTCACCACCATCGTGCGCTTCATCAACGATATCCTGTTGTCGGCGCCATCGATCATCATCGGCCTGTTCGTCTACGAGCTGATGGTGCGGCCGATGGGACATTTCTCCGCCATTGCCGGCGCCGTTGCGCTGGCCATCCTGGTCATTCCGGTCGTGGTGCGCACCACCGAGGACATGCTCAACCTGGTGCCGAACGCGCTGCGTGAAGCCGGCACCGCGATCGGCGCGCCGCGCTGGGTGGTCATCAAATCTGTCGCTTACCGCGCCGCGCTCTCCGGCATCGTCACCGGCATATTGCTCGCCATCGCCCGCATCTCCGGCGAGACGGCGCCGCTGCTCTTCACCGCGCTCAACAACCAGTTCTGGTCGAGCAATCTCAACGCGCCGATGGCCAGCCTGCCTGTCACCATCTTCCAGTTCGCTCTCAGCCCCTATGAGGAATGGCAGCAACTGGCATGGACCGGCGCACTCATAATCACCCTGACGGTTCTCGGCCTGAGCATTTTCGCCCGCAGCCTTACCGGACGCAGAGAGGACAGATGAAACCGATGTTGTCCACCGAGTTGAACACGCCCGAAGTGGCCGTGGATAAGGCCAAGATCGAGGTCAAGAACCTCAACTTCTACTACGGCCAGTCGAAGGCGTTGAAGGATATCAGCCTGTCGCTGCCCGAGCGCAGCGTCACCGCCTTCATCGGCCCGTCGGGCTGCGGGAAGTCGACGCTGCTGCGCGTCTTCAACCGCATCTACGAGCTCTACCCGAAGCAGAGCGCCGACGGCCAGGTGCTGCTCGACGGCCAGAACATCCTCGACCGCTCGCAGGATCTCAATCTCCTGCGCACCAAGATCGGCATGGTGTTCCAGAAGCCGACGCCGTTCCCGATGTCGATCTACGAGAACATCGCTTTCGGCGTCCGTCTCTACGAGAAGATCAGCAAGTCCGAGATGGACGGCCGTGTCGAACAGGCGCTGAAGCGCGCGGCATTGTGGACCGAGGTCAAGGACAAGCTCAACGCTAGCGGCCTCAGCCTGTCGGGCGGCCAGCAGCAGCGTCTTTGCATCGCCCGCACCGTGGCGGTGAAGCCGGAAGTCATCCTGCTCGACGAACCAGCCTCGGCGCTCGACCCGCTGTCGACCGCCAAGATCGAGGAACTGATCGACGAGCTGCAGGCCGACTACACGATCGTCATCGTCACCCACAACATGCAGCAGGCGGCGCGCGTGTCGCGCCAGACGGCGTTCATGTATCTGGGCGAACTGGTCGAATTCGACAAGACCGAGAAGATCTTCACGTCGCCTCGTGAGAAGCGCACGCAGGACTACATCACCGGCCGCTTCGGCTGATATCACGCATACGAGGACGAGGATCATGGCCGAACACACAGTCGCAGCCTTCGATGAGGATCTCGGACAGATCAGCAGGCTGATCAGCGACATGGGCGATCTCGCCGGCACGATGGTCGGCGGCGCCACCAAGGCTCTGCTGAATTCCGACAACGCGCTGGCACAGCGCGTCGTCTCCGACGACGCCATCATGGATGCGCGCCAGCGCGAACTCGACGACCGCGCCATCACCCTGATCGCCAAGCGCCAGCCGATGGCCGACGATCTGCGTCATGTCGTCGGCTCGATCCGCATGGCGGGCGACCTCGAGCGCATCGGCGACCTTGCCAAGAACATCGCCAAGCGTGTCGGTTCCGTCGGCCTCACCGCGACGCCGCGCGACCTGTCGCACTCGATCGACTCCATGGCGCAGCTGGTGCTGATCCAGGTGCAGGGCGTGGTCGAGGAATATGCGGCCGGCGATGCCGCCGCCCTCGCCAAGCTCAGGAATGACGACGAACGCATCGACGTCAAATACACCTCGGTGTTCCGCGAACTGCTGACCTACATGATGGAGGATCCGCGCAACATCACGGCTTGCACGCATCTCTTGTTCTGCGCCAAGAATCTCGAGCGCATCGGCGACCATGTGACCAACATCGCCGAGAATGCGTATTATGTGCTGACCGGAACGCAACTGCCCGCCAATCGTCCGAAGCAGGACGAGACGGCGATGTCGGCGCCGGCGGCTTGACGATAGGATGATCTGCCAATGATCGCGCCACGCATCATGGTGGTGGAGGACGAGGAGCCGCTCGGCGTGCTCCTCCGCTACAATCTGGAATCGGAAGGCTACCAGGTCGAGGTGGTGACGCGCGGCGACGAAGCCGAGATCCGCCTCCAGGAGAATGTGCCCGACCTCCTGGTGCTCGACTGGATGGTGCCGGCTGTTTCCGGCATCGAACTCTGTCGGCGCCTGCGAATGCGGCCCGAGACCGAGAGGTTGCCGATCATCATGCTCACGGCGCGCGGTGAGGAGAGCGACCGCGTGCGTGGCCTTTCGACCGGCGCCGACGACTATCTGGTCAAGCCGTTCTCGACGCCGGAATTCATGGCCCGGGTCAAGGCGCTGCTGCGTCGCGCCAAGCCGGAAGTGCTGTCCAGCGTGCTCAAGGTCGGCGACATCGTGCTCGACCGTGAATCGCACCGGGTCTATCGCAAGAAGAGCGAAATCCGGCTCGGACCGACCGAGTTCCGGCTGCTCGAATTCATGATGCGCCATCCCGGCCGGGTGTTCTCGCGCAGCCAGTTGCTCGACAATGTCTGGGGCGAGACGATCTATATCGACGAGCGCACGGTGGACGTACATGTCGGCCGGCTGCGCAAAGCGGTCAACAATGGCCGCATGCCCGACGTCATCCGCACCATCCGCGGCGCGGGCTACGCGATCAGGGAAGACTAGGTCGAGGGCGGCTACGCCCCTGACTTCGTCATCCAGGAGCGAAGCGACGCGGCGCAGACCCGAGGATCCATGCCGGGACCTCGACGCGTCGCCGCAGTGCAGAATTCTGCGCCGTTGCACTCTACGATCGAGGTCACGGCATGGATCCCAGGGTCTCCGCGACGCCGCTTCGCGGCTGCTCCGCCCAGGGATGACGACCTTGAGGGCGCTCGGCCAACCTCCAGCATTGGTGGTGATTCACCGGAGCGTTCGCTCAGGCCACGCTCTTCCCAGCACTGCCTCTCGCCTGCACGCCCGGCGCGAAAATCTCCTGGTCGACGAAGGTCAAGGCGCGCATGGCGCAGCCTTCGCGAATGAGCGGCAGTTCGTTCGGCTCGGTGTCGAAGGAAATCGATTCCGAATGCTGGCCGCCGGCGGTCTGGGCGATGGCCTCGCGCAAGGCCGGCTCGATCAGATCGAAGGCGGCGGCACTGACACCGACCATGGCGACCGGCGCCGGGTCGATCAGCGCGAACAGGCTGCCCAGCCCATAGCCCAGCGCCTCGCCCGCCTTGCGATAGGCTTCGCGCTCCGGTCCGTCTTTCTCCCTTGCCGTCGCGGCGAGTGTCCGCATCTGCGCGTCGCTGACATCGGCGACCGGTTCGGCGTCCTCGCCAAGCTGCCTGGCATTACGCCAGATGGCATAGTTGCCGGCATAGGCCTCGACGCAGCCGCGCCGCCCGCAACGGCAGAGCGCGCCGCCCGGGCGATGGATCATGTGGCCGAATTCGCCGCCCGATGAATGGGTGCCGGTGAACAGTTCGCCCTTGAGCACCAGGCCCATGCCGATGCCGTGCGAGAGCAGGATGGCGATGAAGTCGTCGCGGTAGCGTTGAGGGTCGCGCCAGCGCAACGCCACCGCCATCATGTTGCAGTCGTTCTCCATGGTGGCGGGGATGCCGAATTCGGCTTCGAGTATGTCGGCGAAGGCAATGTCCGTCTGCGGCGTGATCGGCGACCACAGCATGGCACGCGCCTTGGTGTCGGTGATGCCCTGGATCGCCAGCGCGATGCGGGCAACACTGCGGATATCGAGATCGGGGTCCTCGATGCGGCGGCGCACTATTGCCGTGCATTCGCCGATCAGCGCCTCGCGCGACATGGTCAGCGTGTCCAGCCGGCGCTGCTCCTCGGCGACCACCTGGCCGGCATAATCGATGACGGCGACGGATAGGAAATTCAGCGACAGCACCACGGTCATCACAGCCGCGGCCTCGGGGTTGAGGCCGAGGCCAACCTGCGGCCGGCCGCGTTTGAGCGAGCCGGCCTCGTTCGGCTTGCCTTCGGTCAGGATACCTTCGCCGATCAGGTCGGCGGATATCGCCGATATGGTCGAGTGGCTGAGGCCAGTGGTGGCGGCGATCTCGGTGCGCGAGGGCTGACCATCCCGGCGCACGGCTGCAATCACCATTGCGCGGTTGCGCCGGCGCAGATCGTCGTGGCGGATTCCCACCGACATGCTTTCCCTCCCGGTTGCCGCGGTTCTTGATCCCCCTCGAATACCTCCGGCAACAGGGTCAAACACTGGCAGAAGCGGCCGGTGCTGTCATTTATTTATTGCGAGGCTCGAAAAAAAATTTCTGGCACCTCAAAATCCATCAGAATCGATGTTGACAGTGTTCTGGCGATGGACCAGTGTTTTTTCGAGGCTCGAAAAAATAGAGCCTTTGTGCCGGCCTTCGGGCCAGTTTGGTCGCGCCATACGCGGCGCAGGGAGGATATCATGAAGAGATTCACAGCCGCCATCCTGGCGGGTGTCGCCATGTCGCTGACACTGGTGTCGGTCGCGCAGGCGAAGGACAAGGTCATCGGCGTTTCCTGGTCCAACTTCCAGGAAGAGCGCTGGAAGACCGACGAGGCCGCCATGAAGAAGGCGATCGAGGCCGCGGGCGACAAGTACATTTCCGCCGATGCGCAGTCCAATCCCGGCAAGCAGCTGACCGATGTCGAGAGCCTGATTTCGCAGGGCGCCAATTCGCTGATCATCCTGGCGCAGGATGCCTCGGCCATCGGTCCGGCGGTGCAGAAAGCGCTCGACGAGGGCATTCCGGTCGTCGGCTATGACCGCCTGATCGAAAACAAGGACGTCTTCTACCTGACCTTCGACAACAAGGAAGTCGGCCGCATGCAGGCCCGCGAAGTGTTCAAGGTGAAGCCTGAAGGCAACTACGTCTTCATCAAGGGCTCGGGTGCCGACCCGAATGCCGACTTCCTGTTCTCGGGCTCGATGGAAGTGCTGAAGGAAGCCATCGACTCGGGCAAGATCAAGAATGTCGGCGAGGCCTATACGGACGGCTGGCTGCCCGCCAACGCCCAGAAGAACATGGAGCAGTTCCTCACCGCCAATGACAACAAGGTCGACGCGGTGGTCGCGGCCAATGACGGCACCGCCGGCGGCGTCGTCGCGGCGCTGACGGCGCAGGGGCTCGCCGGCACCGTGCCGGTCTCTGGCCAGGACGGCGACCACGCCGCGCTCAACCGCATCGCGCTCGGCACCCAGACCGTGTCGGTGTGGAAGGACGCGCGTGAACTCGGCAAGAACGCCGCCGAGATCGCCTCGCAGCTCGCCGACGGCAAGAAGATGACCGACATCGCCGGCGTGAAGGACTTCACGACGCCTGGCGGCAACACCGTCAAGTCGCTGTTCCTGACCCCGGTCGCCATCACCAAGGATAATCTCAACCTCGTCATCGACGCCGGCTGGATCAAGAAGGACGAAGTCTGCGCAGGCGTCGCCGCCGGCAGCGTTGCGGCCTGCAACTGAGTTTGACCGCTTGAAGAAATGAAGGCGCCGCGGCCCAAAGCCGCGGCGTTTTCTCAAAAAGATTTGTGTTTCCGCATCACGCGGATAGCTTCTAGGCTGGCTTCGGCATCCGCGTAGACGGCCAGCCGGTTGGAGGAAATCATGACCGATACGACGTCCAACCCGCAGGCCGATACCGCGCGCGCCTCGGAACTCGGCGCGGTCGCCCGGTTCCTGAAGGCGACCGAGATCGACACCCGCATGCTCGGCATGATCGGCGCCCTGCTGCTGATCTGGGTCGCGCTGCATGTGATTTCGAGCCTGCGTCTCGGCGTCAATCCGCTCGATTTCGACAGCCGCACGTTTCTCACGCCGCGCAATCTGTGGAACCTGTCGGTGCAGACGTCCGCGGTCGCCATCATGGCTTGTGGCATGGTGCTGGTCATCGTCATGCGCAACATCGACCTGTCCGTCGGTTCCGCCGAGGGCCTGATCGGCATGGTCATGGGTTTTGCGCAGGTACATTTCCTGGTTCGGTTCGTGGGGCTTGAACTCGGCAACCCATGGATCTGGGTCCTGGCTCTGGTCATCGGCCTGGCGCTCGGCCTTTTGATCGGCGCCTTCCAGGGCTTCGTCATTGCCTATCTCGAAGTGCCGGCCTTCATCGTCACGCTGGGCGGCCTGCTGGTCTGGCGCGGCGCCGCCTGGTGGGTCACGTCAGGCCAGACGGTGGCACCGCTCGACGCCACCTTCCAGCTGATGGGCGGCGGCCCGGCCGGATCGATCGGCGCCACCTGGAGCTGGGTCGTGGGCATCGTCGCCTGCCTGGCCGTCGTGTTCGCGCTGTTCAACGGGCGCGTGCAGCGCAAGCGCTTCCGCTTCCCGCTACGGCCGGTCTGGGCCGAGACGCTGCTCGGCGCCGTCACCTGCGCCGTCATCATGGGCGCGGTCTGGCTGGCCAACTCCTATCCATGGCCGATCGGCATCGTGAACCGCTACGCGGCCGCCAACAACATCACCGTACCCGAGGGCGGCCTGTTCATCGCCCACGGCATCGCGATACCGGTGCTGATGGCGGTCGCCGTCGGCCTGGTCATGACCTTCATCACCAACCGCACCCGTTTCGGCCGTTATGTCTTTGCCATCGGCGGCAATCCGGAAGCGGCCAATCTCGCCGGCATCAACACGCGCTGGATCACCATGAAGGTGTTCATGATCATGGGCGTGCTGGCCACGATCGCAGCCGCCATTTCGTCGGCCCGGCAGAACTCCTCCACCAATGTGCTTGGCACATTGGACGAGCTGCTCGTCATTGCCGCGGCCGTCATCGGCGGCACGTCGCTTGCCGGCGGCTCGGGAACGATCATCGGCGCCATGCTCGGCGCATTGCTGATGCAGTCGCTGCAGTCGGGCATGGTGCTGCTCGGCGTCGACTCGCCGCTGCAGAGCATCGTCGTCGGCGCCGTGCTGGTCATCGCGGTGTGGCTCGATACCGTCTATCGCAAGCGGGTTTAGGGATACGATCATGGCTGACAAAACCGCTCCCGCAACTGCCCCCGCAACCGCCCCCATGGGCACGCCGCTGGTCGACATGCGCAACATCTCGATCGCCTTCGGCGGCATCCGTGCCGTCGACGACGCGTCGATCGACCTTTTCCCGGGCGAGGTCGTAGCGCTGCTCGGCCACAACGGCGCCGGCAAGTCGACGCTGATCAAGATCCTGTCCGGTGCCTACAAGCGCGATGCCGGCCAGATCTTCGTCAATGGCGAGGAGGCAGCGATCTCCAACCCGCGCGACGCCAAGAAATACGGCATCGAGACGATCTACCAGACGCTGGCCCTGGCCGACAATGTCGATGCCGCCGCCAATCTGTTCCTCGGCCGCGAGCTGATGACCGCCTGGGGCACGCTCGACGACGTCGCCATGGAGGCCGAGGCGCGCAAGGTGATGGGGCGGCTCAATCCCCGCTTCCAGCGCTTCAAGGAGCCGGTGATCAAACTGTCAGGCGGACAGCGGCAGTCGGTGGCGATCGCACGCGCCATCCTGTTCAACGCCCGCATCCTGATCATGGACGAGCCGACGGCGGCACTCGGCCCCCAGGAAACGGCACAGGTCGGCGAACTGGTCAGGCAGCTCAAGTCCGACGGCATCGGCATTTTCCTGATCAGCCACGACATCCACGACGTGTTCGAGCTCGCCGACCGGGTTTGCGTGATGAAGAACGGCCAGGTGGTCGGCACGGCACGCACCACGGACGTCACCCAGGACGAAGTGCTGGGCATGATCATCCTGGGCAAATGTCCTCCAGGTGCCATACCGGGGCGGGGGCGCTGAGGATCGCCGCCTGAGGCCGGCCGCAGGCCGGCCAGGCCGCTCGGGCACGCCCCGTTGCCGTTCACGTGATATGCCAGTGATCACGATGGCTTGGCCTAACCATTGTGTTGGCCCGGCGACTTGCCCATAAAGGTCCTGTTTTGCTCATGGACCGCATCATCCGTTGAAGAAGCTTTTTCCAATCGTCGCGTTCATAGCCGTTGCATTGATCAGCATGACCATGGCGGGGTTCGCTTATTTCGCGACGCAGGAGGCCGCCCGCATTAAGTTCGAAGGGGCGGCCGATGACGCCCTCAACCGGATCGAGAGCCGCATCGACCTGCATCTGTCGCTGTTGCGCTCGACACAGGCCCTGTTCGATGCGCGCAACGGCGATATTTCCCAGAGCGAGTTCAAGGCCTTCTTCAAGGCGCTGGATATCGACAGCAATTTTGCCGGCCTGCGCGGCATCGGCTTCCTGCGGCTGGTCAAGACGGGCGACGAAGCCGCAGTGGAGCGCGACATCCTCCGCGATTTCGGCGCCAGCCATCCGGTCTATCCGGATACGACGCAGCCCTGGCGCACGCCGATAGCCCTTTTCGAGCCGCTGGATCCGTCCAACCAGGCCAGCATCGGCTATGACATGTTCAGCGAGCCGGTGCGGCGCGTGGCGATCGAAAAGGCGATGGCCGACGACCAGCAGCATGCAAGCGGGCTGGTGCAGCTCGGCCAGGGCACGGGCGTCGCGCAGACCTTCACCGGGTTCCTGGCCTTCGTGCGGCTCAATGTAGAAACGGCGCCGGAGGTCATCAACGCATCGCGATCCTCGACCGCCGGCTTTCTCTATGCCGCCTTCCGGGCCCGGGACCTGTTCCAGATCGCGCTGAGCCGTGCGCCGCTGCTGCCGGTCAACACAGAGATTTACGACGGAGCGGTGAACGGCGACAATCTGTTGTTCCGCTCGGAGACGCCACCGGTTTCATCCCTGGGAGACCGGCTGCTGGTCACCCGCAAGATGACCGTGGCGGGGCGCCCTTGGACCGTTTTGTTCAGGCCGACCAGCGCCTTCTCGCAACCCTCGTCGCGCGCCATCCCCGTCATGCTGGGAATGTTCGGCCTGCTCCTGGCCGGTGCCATCGCTCTGGTGGCGCGCTACCAGGAGCGGGCCTATGACGCGGTATCGGCCTTGCATGAGACAATGGAAAAGAGCCTGCTCGAAAAGGACCTGATGCTGCAGGAGATGAAGCATCGCATCAAGAACTCGATCACCAGGGTGCTGGCGATCGCGCGGCAGACGGCGTCGCGGGCCACCGACGTCAATGAGTTCTCCGCTTCCTTCTCGGCCAGGCTGCAGGCGATGGCCGCCTCGCAGGATATGCTGACGCGCTCGCGCTGGCAGAAAGCCGACCTTGCCGATCTGCTGCGAATCGAGCTCGGCCAGGTGTTCGGCAAGGAACTGCCGGAGGGGCTCCTGTCAGGCCCGGAGGTGCTGCTCGACGAAACCACGACGCAGGCGCTTGGCCTGACCTTTCATGAACTCGCCACCAATGCGCTGAAATATGGTGAAGCCGGCAATTCCGCCAATTCCTCCAAGGGAGATTGGGCGCTGAAGGTGGACTGGTCGCTGGAAGGGCGTGGGCGCGAGCGGATGCTGGCGCTGAACTGGCGGGAAGTCGGGAAAAACAGGATCGAGGCGCCGGCCGTGACCGGATTCGGCACCAAACTGATCGACCTCAACGTCACGCGCGAATTGCGCGGCACGATCAAGCGCGATTTCCAGGCTGACGGCCTGAAGGTGGAAATCAGAATTCCGTTGGTCGGCTGAAATCCTGCCGGTCGCCAGAGCGGCGGATCGACACCCCAAGAAAATCCGGAGGCCCGACATGGCCCCCGGATATGTATTCCATTAGAGCGGTTCAGCGTTTCATGGAATCGCCGAACAGCTCCTGGAAATGCTCCGATCGCTGAATTAGTTGCAGCGGGCCTGATAGGTCGTGCCGTTATGACGGCGATACACGCAATAGCCGTTGCGCAGGTTGCGAACCAGCAGGCCGGTCCCGGCACCGACCGCCGCGCCGATCAGCGCGCCCTTGCCGCCGCCGACCAACCCGCCTACGCCCGCGCCGATCAGGCCGCCGCCCACGACGTCCTGTTCGGTCGTGGTGCAGCCGCTGACAGCGACCACCGCAACCATGGCAATAAGTATTTTCCGCATAGAGTCACTCCTCACTTGTGTCCACACTTTAGTAAGCTCCAACCGCCATCTAGCACGAAACGACGGCCTTTGCTGCTGCAATTTATTGTTGGCCAAGGTGGTCTTTTTCTGGGCGGATCGTGTTCGATGCCATGACGAGGTTGGAAATCGCCAACGAAGCGTCAAGGCTACCGTCTGGCCGCACCTTCCAGACAATTTGATCGTAGTCGTCCTCCAGCGTGGGGTCGACCGCGAGGCATTTGGCGACGATATGCTGCGCCTGTCCCTGTACGTCGCCCATCGCGAAGGGGCGCTCAGCGGTGCATTCGTCGGCAGTTGCAAAAACACTGACTGGGACCTGCAATTCCCGACATTCGGCCATCGAGTTCGAGCAACCGATCACCAGTAACAACGCGGCTATGTGTTCCATGACAGATGTTCCTCTGGCCGCAATAACGGCCAACATCGTCAAAAAGTTCCTGTCCTTCCAAGGGAGTTACGCGATACTTGGATGACAACAGGGCAGGACCTAAGTCAGGTCGACTGCCAGACAACGGCCAGCAACATTGTCACGGTCAAGGCAAGAAGGAGCCCCTTCGCCAAACCCTTATCTGCTCGAGGGTGTTTCTACGGAGGATTCGGCTTCCAGAAATTCGCCCATCGAAATACGTGCGGCTTGTTCCAGTCTGTTCATGTCGGCGACTGTCAAGACATCCTCCGGTATCGCGCTGCAAGCCTGCAAACAATGTCCGACGGCGGGGCAGGTTCCGGCGGTATCCGGGAAAACAGCATCCGCCCTCATGGTGAATAGCCGGTTAAGAATCGCTGCTTGCCGAGGCTCTCACTGCGTCTCGAAATTGCTGTGCGGAACGACAAGGCGATATTCGAGGTGGCCGCCGCCGATATTGAGGTCCGCGGTTCCGTTCAGGGATGCTGGCACCACCCGCTCCAAGGCGACGCTGCCGAATCGCTTTTGACCGCCGCGATCGTTGTCGGTCCCTATCGTTTCGGCCCATGTCAAAGACAGGGCTAACTCCCCCGTGGCGGCGGCGTCGAGGTTGGCGGTGACCTCGACGAAACCGTCAGGCCGGGACAGGGCGCCATAGCTGACGGAGTTGACGGCGAGTTCGTGCATCGCCAGGCCGATATGCAGCGCGGCGTTGGGATTGAGGTAGGGATTGGCGCCACGGAAGCGCAGGCTGTGCGATGGGTTCGCTCCGTAGCGGCCGACCTGGCTCGCCACCAGCTCATGAAGGGCTGCCCCTCGCCAGTTGGAGGATGTCACCAGATCCTGGGAGGACGCCAGCGACTGCAGCCGGCCGCGGAAGCGCGTCAGGAAGTCGCCGACGCCGTCGGAATAACGACCGGTCTGGGTCGCGATGCTCTGGATGATCGCCAGCAGGTTTTTCGAGCGGTGGCTGACTTCACGCAGCAGCGTCGTCAATGTCTGTTCGCGCCGCTTCTGCTCGGTCGTCTCGACCATGGTGGTGACGACGCCTTGTACATCGCCATCGTCGCCTCGGTCGGCATCGACCCAAATCTGAAACCAGCGGACGCCATTCTCGACCGGAACACTGATTTCAAGGCGCTGAGGATCGCCGGTCGCGACCACATCGTGCTTGGCGGCGCCGATGCGATCGGCCTGCGCCGTCTGCAGGATGCCGTTCCCGTCGGCATCGTCGGAAGCCCAGGGCGCGCGCATGTTGCGGGCCCATACGGTCTTCATCTCGCGATCCTGGTAAAGGACGGAAATGCCGGCATTGTGCAGCGCGTGGAGAAGAGCCCGACCAAGCTGCATGCCACTTTCGGCCGGATGCATGGCGATGACTTCATCGCTCCGTGCGCCTTCCGTTTTATCTGAAGTCCTGGAGCGCATCGATCAAATCTGTCCACCCAACTCAGGCTGAACGGCTCACTGTCGAATGGGTTCCCCTAAAAGCGGTCCGCCGGACGGTGTCCATTGAAGGACCCCGCCCGGCGGTGGCTGGAAACCGTTTGAGGGGTGCGGCTTCCAGTGTTCACCTGATGAGCCGTCAGGCTCATGCCCTCTTGAACAGGCCGGCCAGAAGCGAAATGACCAGGAAAGCGAGGAAGATAAAGAACAATATCTGCGCGATTCCGGCGGATGTGCCGGCGATGCCGCCGAAACCAAGCGCGCCGGCAATAATCGCCACGACGAGAAATACGAGCGCCCAGTACAGCATGGTTCATCTCCTTCGAATGATGCGATAAAAACGTGGGTGGATGCGGTTTGTTCCACCATTCGCCGAAAAAGACGGGGCTTGCAAATCGTTCCGGGCAGCGCCGGCTGGAAATTCCCCGGTAGCCGATCCGGCTTGTCAAAAAAGGCCGCCGGATGGGTCGCATCCGGCGGCCTTTTTTTGATCTTGTCCGGCTTCCGGAGGCCGCGATCTATGCGGCAGCCTTGGCCTGCCGATCGAAGAACAGCGCCTGGCTGATCAGCGCCTTCACCATGTCGGGATTGAACGGCTTGGTCACGAGGAAGGCGGGTTCGGGGCGCTCTCCGGTCAGGAGACGCTCGGGAAAGGCGGTGATGAATATCACCGGCACCGATGTCGAGGAGAGGATTTCGTTCACGGCCTCGATGCCTGAGCTGCCGTCGGCGAGCTGAATATCGGCCAGCACCATCTTCGGTCGGGTCTTGCCGAACATCGTCACCGCTTCGGCATGGGTACGCGCCGTTCCTACCACCCGATGACCGAGGCTCTCGACCATCTCCTCTATGTCCATGGCAATCAGCGGTTCATCCTCGATGATCAGCACGTCGGTCGCCACCTGGCGTGAAATCTCGTTGCTTGCCTGGGCAAGCAACTCGGAGAATTGCTGTTCGCCGACATCGAGGATTTCGGCCGCCTCGTCCTCGCTGAAACCTTCGACGGCAACCAGCAGGAAGGCTTGGCGCGGAAGCGGCGCGATGGCATTGAGATTGGCGGCCGCGCGCTGTTCCCACGCCGATTGTGCCTGCTCCTGCGGGACACGGATGGCAACCGATGTGAAGAGCTTGGCGAAAACCTTGTACAAGGCGATCCGGTCACTCGATGCCTCGGGGAAGATCTCGATGTCGGCGATGATGGCTTCGAGCATCGCGGCGACCAGCGCGTCGCCGCTCTCTTGCGATCCCGAGACGGCACGCGAAAAGCGGCGCAGGAACGGCAGGTGCGGTGCGATGGTGGCGGATAAACTCATGGTAAGACGTCTCCCTCAGATGACGCGAGTGCACGGATTGCAGGTCAAGCTTGTTGCAAGCCCCGCTAATACAACGCGGGTTTTCCGAAAAAGTTCCGGCCTATATGGAACGAATAGACGGAAACGGCGTTTGATACCGGGATGGGCAACCCAGACGAGGGTGTCGCTTGCCTTGTGTTGTGTTGTTATGGGCGGCTTGGGCGCTGGGACTATAAGGGCGAAATGAAGGATATGACGAAAGATATTTTGGCTGGCGCCGCGGGCAGGCGCCGGAACGGTGCCGGCGACCCGCTGGGGCCGAACTCCGAAATCGGACGCAAACTCAAACAATATTACGACGAGCTGGTCTCCGACAATGTGCCGGATCGCTTCGCCCAGTTGCTCAGCCAACTGGAACAAGCCGAACCCGCACAGAAGAAGGACTAGATCATGGCCGCGGTCTCCCAAGGCTTCAAGACCGATCTGCTTGGGGCAATCCCGAGCTTGCGGGCCTTTGCCGTGTCGCTGACGCAGAATGCCGACAAGGCCGATGACCTCGTTCAGGAAACGCTGGTCAAGGCCTGGGACAAGCATGAGAGCTTCCAGCCTGGCACCAATCTCAAGGCATGGCTTTTCACGATCCTGCGCAACGAATTCTATTCGCAGATGCGCAAGCGCGGCCGCGAGGTGCAGGACAGCGACGGCATCATGACGGCCCGGCTTGCGGTGCATCCGGCACAGCACGGCCAGCTCGACCTCAAGGATTTTCGCGGCGCCCTCGAGCAATTGCCGGAGGACCAGCGCGAAGCCATCATCCTGATCGGCGCATCGGGATTCTCCTACGAGGAGGCCGCCGAAATCTGCGGTTGCGCGGTCGGAACGATCAAGAGCCGCGTCAGCAGGGCTCGTACACGCCTTCAGGAAATCCTGAAAATCTCCGGCGAGGACGAGTATGGTCCCGATGCGATCTCCGCCCAGGTCACGGGCACGGCGGCACATTGAAATACGGCTGCATCACGGCAATTCGAGTGCCGTCGCGTCAGTCTTAGCCGGGGGAGCCGCGACCGTAGGCTAGCGCCACCGCTTCAACGAGGTCTTCGCCTGAATAGGGCTTGGTGACCAGCCTCACCCCGGGAAAGGAGGCCTTGATCTCGTCCGCATCGGAGTAGCCGGACGCAAACACGAACGGGACGCCGGTCTCCCGCAGGCCCGCGGCGAATTCGAGCGTCGAAGCGCCGCCCAGCATCAGATCGACAATGGCCGCGTCGAAATGCGTCGCGACCTTACGGCCGTCGATCTCGGCCAGGTCGCGGGCAACCACCACCTCGCCCGCACCGTGGTCACGGCAGAGTTGCTCGACATCCATGGCTATGAGGAATTCATCCTCCAAGACAAGAATGCGCAATCCGTCAAGTAATTGGGGCACAGGCAATCGCTCCTTGAAACGCCGGGATTCATGATCGCAATTTGGTGTCTTGTCATTTAAAAAAGACATGCGCCGGCGACGAAACAGCGATCTCGGGCAAGCGCGTGAAACTGGCCTGCCGACGGCAGACTTTCGCAACGGGGGATCGAAATGCCAAGCCAGATCGGGCGCTCTTCTTCAAGCCGGCAATATCCTTGCGAGCAGTGCCCATTACGGCCCTTGCCGGTGTTCCGGGAGTTCGAGAAACCGGAGCTGGCCTTCATCAGTAAATTCAAGAAGGGCGAGCTCACGGTCGACAAGGGTGCCACTGTTCTCGTGGAAGGAAGCCACAGCGCCCACCTCTACACCGTGCTGTCCGGCTGGGCGTTCCGCTACAAGCTGTTGCAGGACGGCCGCCGACAGATCCTCAATTACCTCATGCCTGGCGATCTCATCGGCCTGCAAGGCAGCGTCATGGGGGAGATGCAGCATTCCGTCGAGGCCCTGTCGCCGATGCTGCTTTGCGTGTTCGAACGCGATAACCTGCATGAACTCTACCGCAACCATCCCGGTCTCGCCTACGACATCACCTGGATCGCGTCGCGCGAAGAGCGCATGCTGGACGAGAACCTGCTCAGTCTCGGCCGCCGCAGCGCGATCGAGCGTGCCGCCTATCTTATCGCCTTCATCGCCAGCCGAGCCAAGGTCGTCGGACTGAACGGCAAGCAAACCATCCAGATTCCGATCACGCAGCAGCACATCGCCGATACGCTTGGCCTGTCGCTGGTTCACACCAACAAGACGATCCGCAAGCTGATGGATCGCCAGCTGATCGTCTGGCGCGACGGCGGGTGCGGGGTCGTCGACAATGAAGGGCTGAAGCAGCTCGCCGGCTGGGAGGGGCTGGGCGAGGGCCGCCGGCCATTGATCTGACACCGCACTTCTTGCCAGGGCGGCGGATCGGGTGCGCATGACCGGGTTTTCGGCTAGTTTGTCCGGGCATCGGAACTTTGGGACGCACGGCGCGTTTGAAATCGAGCAATCACAAGGAGTTAAGCAATGGCAACCGCCGCAAGCAAGACCGCCAACGAAGCGCGGACGAATCCGGATCTCGAAGCCGACATCAGGCAGTTGAAAGCCGATATCGACAAGCTCACCAAACAGCTGGCCAAGACCGGCGAACACGGCTACGGCACGGCGCGCCGGGCGGCGGCCGAAGGCGTCGAACAGCTGCGCGCCCAAGGTGAGGCCGCCTTCGACAGCCTGCGCGGCAACGCCAGGGATCTTGAGGCGCAGATGGTGGCAAGCGTACGCGAAAAGCCGGTGACGTCTCTTGCAATCGCCGCTGGCGTCGGCTTCCTGTTCGCACTGCTGGCGCGTCGCTAGTCCGCCGAGATGGGACTGCTGGCTTCCCTGCTCTCGGCTTTCGCCTCGGGTGAAACAATGGCCGCCGTGCGGCGCGCGCGCACGGCGGCCGTCGTCTACGCGTTTGCAGCGTTGGCGGCATTCTGCGGCCTCGGCTTCCTGGTCGGGGCAGCTTATATCTGGACGTCGGTGCGGTATGGATCGCTAGCTGCCGCGATTGGTTTCGGTGTCGGCTTCCTGGTGATCGCGGGCCTTGTTCTTCTGATCCACCGGCTGATGGCGGGCGCCCGGGTCCGCCGCGAGGCAAGGCGGCGCAAAGCCGACATGAAGGCGATCGGCATTACGGCCGCGCTCGCCGTGCTGCCGACATTGCTGAAGGGAAAAGGCGGACTAGGGGTTATTCTTGGTCCGGCCGTGGCACTGGCGGCCTATGCCATCTACCGCGAGAACGTGAAGCCGGACACCGATCATCCGGATGATGCCGGCGAGGGGTAGTATGTCGGGCATCTGGACTGCCTCGTCTCACTCCGACAGATCCTCCAGCGGCATCGATATTTCGGCGAAGACCCCGTCCGGCCGGAATTCATGGGTCACTTCGCTCGAAATGACCTTGGCCAGACTGCGCCGGATGAGGATCGAGCCAAAGCCGTGCCGCTCGGGTGGGGCAACTTCAGGACCGCCGCTTTCGCGCCAGGTGAAAACGAGGCGCCGGTCGCCTTTCCTGCCTTGCGCCTTCCAGCCGAGATCAACCTTGCCCGATGCAACAGACAGCGATCCATATTGCAGCGCGTTGCTGGCCAGTTCGTGCAGGATCAGCCCGAGCCCGACGGCCTGATCAGGCGACAGCAACAGATCGGCGCCGGAGATCGTCAAGCGTGGCTGGTCGGCGGTGTCGAAGGGCTTGATCTCGATCTGGACGAGTTCACGGATGCCGATGCCGCGCCATTCGCGGTCGGACAGCAGACCATGGGCAATACCCAGGGCCTGAAGCCGCGCGCGGAAGGCCTCGAGGAATTCGCTCGGCTGGCGGGCATGGCGCACGGTCTGCGTCGCCAGCGCCTGGACCGTTGCCAGCGTGTTCTTGACACGGTGGTTGAGTTCTCTGAGCAGCAGCCGTTGCCGTTCGTCGCCAAGCTTGCGTTCCGAGATGTCGTAGTTGACGCCGAAAATCAGCGTCGGCTTGCCGTCGCCATCGCGCTCGATGACACTGCCGCGCGTGGCCACCCATCGCGGTGGATGAAAGCCTTTCACCCGGTATTCGCCGAAATAGTCGTCGCTGCCGGTCAAGGCGTCGCGAAAGCGGGTTTCGGTTTGATAGACGTCGCGCGGGTCGATGGCGGTCAGGATGTCGCGCGCCCGCAAACGCGTCGAGCGCGGCAGGTTGAACAGTTCGGACAGCCTGACGTCGCACTCGATCATGTCCGTGCGGATGTCCCATGCCCAGCTGGCGAGCGACGCCGCGTCGAGGGCGATGGCGCGCCGCTTTTCCTCGCGCGCGAGTGCGGCCTCGGCGATCGCGCCGCTGCGGGTTGCATCCTTCAGGGTGAACAGGCTGCCGGCGAGACCGGCGAGCATCGTCAACTGGTCCAGTGTGGCGCTGGATGGAAAGACATGGGGTTTGCGATCCATCACGCACAGCGTGCCGATCCTGGCGCCGGCCACGAGCATCGGTGCGCCTGCGTAGAAGCGCACATGATGCTCGCCTGTGACCAGCGGGTTGTTCTTGAAGCGGGGATCCGCCGTCGCATCAGTCACCACCATGGGGCCGTCACCGGCGGCGATGGCGTGGGCGCAGAAGGAAATTCTGGTCGCCGTTTCCGTTTCGTCGAGGCCAAAGCATGACTTGAACCATTGCCGCTCGAGATCGACAAGCGTGACCAGCGCTATCGGTGCCTGCATTACGGCCGCGGCGAGGTTGCTGATGCGGTTGAAATCCACGTCGATCGTCGAATCGATCACCTCCAGCCCACGCAGCACGGCGAGCCGGTCTTCGTCCTTCACCGCGCGCGCGACCTCGGCTGGCAGACCCAGCGCTGCTTCCGCCTTGCTGCTCACCCAAGTCCCCAATGCCCAGTCCCGACTTCCGCCGTCCTGTTGGTCTCTTCGCCGGCACTGGTCCGGCTTGCTTGGAACCATCCTAGCGAGGAACCGTTACCCGACCATGTTTTGCCGGCCGCGTCAGCCGGCGCAAATCGAGACAAGGGCCGATCATGACCAAGATCATTCCCGAAAACAAAGCGCGTCAGGGACGGTGGGGCTGGCATGTCTTGTATATCCTGATCGCCGCGCTGCTCCTGAGCTTCGCGGCCTGGGGTGCCGCTGAAATCTATGGCCGGGCGGCCAAGACACCGGCGACCGAGCAAGGAAGCGCGCCGGGCGGCTAGTTTTTTGGCTTTCGTCGTTCGAGACCGCATCAGGCAGCCTTTGCCTCGGCGATGCTGGACGGCACCAGGACGTTGAGCGCTCCGGGATGGATTTCGATCGTCGTCTCACGATCGAGCCTGACCAGTTCGCCATCCATCACGGCCCGGAACTTTCTGCCGCCGGAATGGATTTTCAGCACCGTACGGTCGGCTTGGTGAATTTCGACATGCTCGTTGTCGCGCCACTTGCCGCGCGCAATGTCGAACAAGAACTTGAGCAGTTCGGCGCGTTGCTGCGCCACCGTCACATAGATGCCGAGCACGCCGCCGGCAGGGTTGTCGGCATAAGGCAGATGGCCTTCGCCGAACAGATTGTTGGTGACGCCGATGCCTGATATGCGCGCCGTCACCTCGGCGTCGCCGATGCCGAGCGTGACGTTCATCGCCGGCGGGTTCTTGATCGTTGCCCAGGCCGCCTTGGCCGAAGCCCTGATCTTGCCCAGGCGCGAACCGAATTCCATCCCCTGGCGCAACTGCACCATCTTGGCGTGCATGCCGATCGAAAACTGGTGGACGAAGGGCTGGCCATTGGCCGTGGCCATGTCGACCGCGATGATTTCGCCGTCGGCGAAGGATTTTAGCGCGGCATCGAGCGACTGCGGAATGCCGAGGCCGCGCGCAAAAAGGTTCATCGTGCCGGCCGGCAGTATGGCGAGCGCCTTTTTCTTGCCCATCAGCCTCGCAGCCGCGGCCGAGATGGTGCCGTCACCGCCGCCGGCGAGCACGACATCGACGGCGCGGCGCGACACGGCGTTGTCGAGGGTTTCCACGACATCCCTGCCGGCAACGATATCGATGCTGAGAGCGTGGCCCGCCGATTCCAGCGTCTGACGCATCCGGTCGGAGAAAGCCGAGATATCGGTGGTGCGCAAGGTGCCGCCGTCTCGGTTCAGCACCGCTGCAAATTTCATGCCCCGCTCCGCCGATCAATCACAACCTAACCAGGACGCGCCCAGCCGGAGGCTGAACGCGGCGGACTTGGAAAGGTTCCGGTTGCGCCGCAATCCAGGCCGGATTCGAAGCTGGGTAGCGCGCATTCGCTTCGTGGGAACAACAGCATGGTCACGACGTTGTGAACCTGTAGAGATGCCGCGTCCGATCTCCCCAGCGACGGTTCAACCGGGCGCGGCGTGCACGAAATCAGCACGAGGAGAGACTATCATGATCCGCACCCTTTTAGCCACGACCGCCCTTGCGACAATGGTCGCGACCGGTGCCTTCGCCCAAAGCACTGCAACCCCGGCCCCCGCGAAGCAGCCTGCGGCGCAGGAGCCGGCCGCGCCGGTGGTGCACGCTGAGGGCAGCATCGTCACCAATATCATCGGCGAAACCGTCTACAACGGCACTGGCGACAATGCCGAGAATATCGGCAAGGTCACTGATGTCGTCTTCGACAAGGACGGCATGGTGAAATCCGTCGTCATCGGTGTCGGCGGCTTCCTTGGCGTCGGAACCAAGAACGTCGCCTTTGACTATGACAAGCTGCAATGGGCCGAGAAGAACGGTGACCGCTGGCTGGTCGCGCAGACGACCAAGGACGAGCTGACGGCGCATCCGGAATTCGACAGCAAGGCTTATGCGCTGGCCCCGGCCGCATCGACGACTGCCCAGGCGCCGGCCACGTCGACAGACACCGCACAGAAGCCCGCGGAGGCGAATGCGGAACCGGTGAAACAGGCTGATGGCAATCTGGCCACAAACATCATCGGCGAAAATGTCTACAACGGCACAGGCGACGACGCCCAGAAGATCGGCGACGTGAACGACATCGTGCTGACCAAGGAAGGCAAGGCAAAGTCGCTGATTATTGGCGTGGGCGGCTTCCTCGGCATGGGGGAAAAGAACGTCGCCTATGATTTCGCCAAGGCGCAGTGGGCACAGAAGAATGGCGACCGCTGGCTGGTTGCGCAGACCACCAAGGAAGAACTGCAGGCGCAGCCGGACTTCAACCGCAAGGCCTATGATCCGGCACCGGCTACGACGGCATCGAACGAGCCGGCGGCAACCGCGCCAGCCACCGCGACAGCTCCTGCTGCCGCTCCGGCGGACAAGACGGCGGCGGCTCCGGCTGACGCCACCGCTCCCGACCAGACAAAGACCGCGGCCATCGACAAGTCGAAGCTGACGGAGATGCCGATTGGCGAGATCAGGGCTGACGATCTGAAGGGCACGACAGTCTATGGCGCCAACGACGCCAAGGTCGGCGAGATCGGCGATGTCGTGCTGGCGCCCGACAAGAAAACCGATGCTGTGATCGTCGACGTCGGCGGCTTCCTCGGCATCGGTTCGAAGGAGGTCGCGGTTGGCATGGATAATTTGAAGTTCATGACCGACAAGGACGGCAAGAAGTACCTCTATACGACCTTCACCAAGGAGCAGCTCGAGAAGCAAGCGGCTTACGACAAGGGCTCCTACGCGCAGAAGCGCGACGAGCAGCGTCTGATCGTTCGATAGGCAAGGAAACGGGCGGTAGGGGAGATCCCTTACCGCCCTGCCTGCGACCTTGCGTATCCAGCCACCCCGTTTTCCGTCAGTTCCGAGAGTGCAAGCGACTGGTCGAGATGTTCGGCCCGCCAGGCAAGCAGCCTTTCGGCGAATTCCAGGCGGGTGGAGCGATGTGCCGGACTGCTGGCGAGGTTCTTCAATTCGCCAGGGTCGTTCTCCATGTCGAAGAGCAAAGGCGGCAAGCCCCCGCCAAAATGCACGTATTTGAATTTCTGCGTGCGGATGACAGCGAGGTTGCACTGGCGCGAGGTAAGGCCGAAGTGCCGTTCGGCTTCACCGTCCGCGACCGAGCGAAAGTCGAACTCCCAGTGCGCGGCGTCGCGCCAAACGGCGGGCGTTCCACCGCTCAGGAAGGGTTTCAGCGAGCACCCGTCAAGATGCGGTTCGGGAGCCACGCCGAGCAGGTCGATGAGCGTAGGCAAAATGTCCACAGCTTCGGTGAAGCGATCGACAGTGCTGCCAGCGGCCTTGCGATGGCGGGGATCGCGGATGATCAGCGGGATGTGATAGCTGCCGTCGAAATAACCGCCTTTGCCCAGCATGAAATGGTCGCCCATCATTTCGGCGTGGTCGGAGGTGAGCACGATGATGGTGTTGTCCCAGGCGCCTTCGGTCTTCAGCGCTTGCCAGAGGCGGCCGAGCTGTGCGTCGACTTCGGAGATCATGCCGTAATAGATGGCTCGGATGCGGCGGAAATCATCCTCGCTCCAGTCGTGTACCTTGCCCGTGGCACCGGGGCGGAACCTTGCGCGGTTTTGCCGGCCAAGATCATAGGCGATGTAGGGGTGGCCCTGAGATTCGGCTCGCCAACTTTCCGCACGGTGAAAAGCCGGGCCGTCCGCCGGATCGTATCGGGTGTTGTACGGTTCCGGCACAATGAAGGGCGGATGCGGGCTGATAAAGGAAAGATGGGCAAACCATGGCGCGGCCTCCTCTTGCTCGCCCAGCCAGCGCATGAATTCGCCGGCAAGGAAAGCCGTTGGCGTCTGGTCCTTGGAGTAGACGGGTGGCGCTTCAGTCACCGCACCATCCGCCTCGCCCACGGGACGATGGATGTCGGGACTTCCAGCGCTGGCATCGATGCCCTGCTGCTTCAGCCATGACAGCCACTGTTTCTGATGTTCGGGGAGCAATTGGCGCACCGTGAAGCCGGGCAGCACGCCTTCATAGCTGTGCAATCGTGGATCACCCGGTGCCAGCTGGCGCGGGTCGAGCGACACGTCGGTATAGCCGAACAAGGTCGGATCGTAACCGACGCTGCGCGCGGCAAGCGCGATGTTGCCGTGGCGGGCATCGAGCGGCGTGCCGTTGCGGCAGACACGGTTGTTCATCTGATAGAGGCCTGTGTAGAGGCAGGCGCGCGCGGGCGAGCACGGAGCCGCGCCGCCGTAGTGGCGCTTGAACAGCACACCTTCGGCGGCCAGCGCATCGGCATTCGGCGTCTTCACCTGGAGATGGCCGGCAGTCGACAGGCAGTCACCGCGCCACTGGTCGCAGGTAATGAGGAGGACATTTGGCCGCCTGCCTTTTCCAGTCACTTGCGCTACCCCTTCCCAGCACGTTCGAATGCGCACATGGAACCGATTCCATCAGCCGCGCAAGGCCAGGGCCGTTGGCAGAATGGTGAACGAGTTTCTTGTCACTGTTCACTTTTACAGCACAGTCCATTCTGTGTTTGCGGCCTTTGCCCCAACAGATCGTGTCCTCATATTGGCGTGGACAGCGGCGAGGGCCGCACACACACCAAGGGAAGGAGCAGAGACCATGCTCGACCAGATCAAGGGCCTGCATCACGTCACCTCGATGGCCAGGGATGCACGGCAGAACAATGATTTCTTCACCCACAAGCTCGGCTTGCGCCGGGTCAAGAAGACGGTCAATTTCGACGCGCCTGATGTCTACCATCTCTACTATGCCGACGAGGTCGGAACGCCGGGTTCGGTGATGACCTATTTTCCGTTTCCCAACATCGGCAAAGGCCGCCATGGCGTCGGCGAAGTCGGCACCACGGTCTACTCCGTGCCGGACGGCACGCTCGCCTATTGGGAAAAACGCTTCACCGACGAAGGTGTAGCCAATGTCGCCCGTGAGGAAAGTTTTGGCCAGAAGCGGCTCAGATTTGACGGTCCGGACAGCGACGGCTTTGCCCTCGTCGAGGACAAGGCCGACACCAGGGCGCCCTGGGTGAAGGGCGGTGTTGCCGCTGACGAGGCGATCCGCGGCTTTCATTCGGTTTCGCTGAGGCTGAAGGATGGAGGCGCCACCGAGGAGCTTTTGAAGTTCATGGGCTACGAGGAAGTCGACAAGTCAGGCAATGTCAGGCGGCTCGCCGTCAAGAACGGCAACGGCGCCGATGTCGTCGACATCGAATCGCTGCCGACGGCCCCCTTCGCCGATCTCGGCGCCGGCTCCGTCCATCATGTCGCCTTCGCCGTAGAGAACCGCGCCAAGCAGCTTGAAGTGCGCAAAGCGCTGATGGATACAGGCTATGGCGTGACGCCGGTGATCGACCGCGACTATTTCTGGGCGATCTATTTCCGCACGCCCGGTGGCGTGCTGTTCGAAGTCGCCACCAACGAGCCGGGCTTTGACCGTGATGAGGACACCGCCCATCTCGGCGAGGCGCTGAAGCTGCCCACCCAGCATCAGCACCTGCGGCCCTATCTCGAACAGCATCTGCAGAAGCTGGAGGGCTGAGCGATGAGCAAGGACGCTTTCATCCACAAGATGCTGCCCGGTTCGCCGGGTGGTCCGCTGCTCTTCGTCTTCCATGGCACGGGCGGCGACGAGAGCCAGCTTGTCTCGCTGGGGCGCGATCTCGCGCCCCAGGCCACCATCATCTCGCCGCGCGGCGATGTTTCAGAACAAGGTGCCGCGCGTTTCTTCCGCCGCACCGGCGAAGGCGTCTACGACATGGACGACCTTGCGCGGGCGACGGGCAAGATGGTGGGCTTCGTCAAGGCCCATGTCGAGGCGACGACGCCATCGGCCGTGCTCGGCCTCGGCTATTCCAACGGCGCCAACATCCTGGCCTCGCTGGTGTTCGAAGCCCCTGATCTTTTCGACGCCGCGGTGCTGATGCATCCGCTGATCCCGTTCGAGCCGGAGGTGAAAGGCAGCCTTGCCGGCCGTCAGATCCTGGTGACCGCCGGCAGGCGCGATCCGATCTGCCCGCCGAACCTGACGGCGCGGCTCGAAGCCTATTTGCGTGCCGATGGCGCCGATGTCACAGTGGAGTGGCACGAAGGCGGGCACGAGGTGCGGCCAAACGAAATCGAGGCGGCGCGGCGGCTTTTTGCCGGTGCCCAAGGAGTGTAAAGAGATGCCCGATCAGCTGCCAGAGATCGAACTTGAAGATCGCGGTTCCAAGGGTCGCTACGTCCTGCGCGGCGCCGGCGGCGCCGAAGCCGAAATGACCTTCACCAAGATCGGCGAGCACCAGCTCATCATCGATCACACCGAAGTGCCGGACGCCTTTCGCGGCCAGGGCGCCGGGCTTCGGCTCGTCACCCGCGCCGTCGAGGATGCGCGGGCGGCGGGCAAGAAGATCATCCCGCTCTGCCCGTTCGCCAACGCCCAGTTCCGCCGCCATCCGGAATGGGCCGACGTGCTGAAGCAATAGGTCGGACAGGCTTTGTCATTTGCGCGGGTAGCACATCTTGCCTAAGTGGGTATGATATATCGCTCCCGCGCCGATGAACGAACCGAATGACCCCCCTATGACCGAATCCGACCTCGTCCCCGTCTTCGACGGCCATAACGACACGCTGCTGAGGCTCTATCAGTCCAAGGACAGGGACGTCGAAAAGCTGTTCGTCGAAGGGAAATCGGGCGGCCATATCGACCTGCCGCGCGCCAAGGCCGGCGGATTCGCCGGTGGCATGTTCGCCATCTTCCCGCCGCCGGTCGAGAAAGCGCGGCGCAGCGCCGTGCCTTCGGCGCCGAGCGACAGCGAGCCGTTGCCGCCCGAGGTTCCGCGCGCCGATGCGCTCAACTCGACGATCGCGATGGCGTCGATCCTGTTCCGGCTGGAGCGTGCCGGCGCATTGGCGATCTGCCGCAGTGCCGGCGATGTGCGCAATGCCATGGCGCAAGGTACGATTGCCGCAGTGTTCCACATCGAGGGCGTCGAGGCGATCGATCCTGAACTCACCATGCTCGACGTGCTGCATGCCGCGGGCCTGCGTTCGCTCGGCATCGTCTGGAGCCGGCCGAACGCGTTCGGCCACGGCGTGCCGTTCCGCTTTCCGTCCTCGCCCGACACCGGACCCGGCCTGACCGATGCCGGCAAGGCGCTGGTCAAGGCGTGCAACGAACTGAAGATCATGATCGACCTCTCGCATCTCAACGAGAAGGGCTTTCGCGATGTCGCTGAAATCAGCAATGCGCCGCTGGTCGCCACCCATTCCAACGTGCACGCGATCTGCGGCCATTCGCGCAATCTGACCGAATGGCAACTCGGCGCGATCCGCGAATCCGGCGGCATGGTCGGCCTCAACTTCGCCACCGGCTTCCTGCGCGAGGACGGCCGCATGAATGCCGACACCAGCCTCGACATCATGGTGCGCCATATCGATTCCCTGCTGCAGGCTCTGGGCGAGGACGGCGTCGGTCTCGGCTCGGATTTCGACGGCGCCATGATCCCGGCCGTCATCGGCGACGTCGCCGGTCTGCCTAAACTCGTCGATGCGCTGGCGGCGCGCGGTTTCGGCCGCGCGCTGATCGAAAAGATCGCCTACCGCAACTGGCTAAGCATGCTCGAGCGCACGATCGGCTGAGCCGGCGCTACTTGTCGTAGCCCATGCGCTTCAGCCAATCCTTGCCGACGCCACGGTCGCGAATGATCGGCAACGGGTTTTCCGAATCGAGCCTGGCGCAGATGCGGTAGACCTCCAGGGTCTCCGCACTCATCTCGTCGCGCTTGTAGAAGAACATGGCGGCGGCGTAGCGCGTGCGGCCCGACCATTTCTCACCGAGCGGCGTGTTGACCAGTTCCCACTGTTCGGCGACTTCGCCTTCCGCTTCCTCGGCCATGCTCAGAAATCCGCCGGCGGGTTGGCGGTGCGGCGGTCGAGCCTGATGAAGGGGCGCGCCACGATCTTGGCTCGTTTCATCAACTTCTGGTACTGCAGCTCGCGCATGGCATAGATCTCGACCCACAGGTCTTCCACGACAGTATCACCATAGGGCCGCGCCAGCGAGGCGATGGCGATGTTGCGCTTGGCCATCGGCGACCACATGGCGGCGCTGACCAGCCCGACCTCCTGGCTCTTCTTGTAGTAGACGATCGCGTGTTCGGCCGGGATGTTGCCGTCGATCTCCAGCCCGACCAGGACATGGCGCAGCCTGCGTTTTGTCCTCGCTTCGAGGATGGCGCGGCGGCCATTGAAATGGGCCTTTTCCAGATCGATCATGAAGCCAAGCCCGATCTCGTCGGGCATGCGCAGGCGGTCGGCGCGGATGGCGTGTTCGGCGGTGGTGAAATCGGCATTGGCGATAATCAGCCCTGCTTCGAGCCGCGCGCGGTTGAGCGCGGTATAGCCGATGGCCCTGATGCCGCGCAGTTCGCTTGCCGTCATCAGCCGGTCCCACAGGCTGAGCGCCTTGTCGGCCGGGGCGAACAATTCGTAGCCGAGATCGCCGGTGAAGCCGGTGCGTGAAATGATGACCGCGCCGCCGTCATGCGGGAACTCGGCAAGGTCGAATATTTTCAGCTTCTCGACACCGGCGAAACCCGCATCGCGCAGCACGGCGAAAGATGTGGGGCCCTGCAAGGCGAGCCCGGCGACGGCCTCGGTTTCTTCCTCGACGGTGACGTCGAAACCAAGAGCACTGTCCAGCAGCCAGGGCAGATGCCGCTCCTGCGAACACAGCCGGAAGCGGGTTGGCGAAAGTCGGAACAGCGTGCCGTCGTCCAGGACAAAACCTTCATCGTCACACCACGCGGTGTAATGAACGCGGCCGGGCTTGAGCTTGGTGACATCGCGCAAGGTGACGCGGTCGAGGAAGGCTTCGGCATCCGGGCCTTCGATGCGGTATTTGGTCATCGGCGAGATGTCGAAGACTGCCGCCTGGCTGCGGATGGCGAAATATTCGAGCTCCTCGTCCCAGAGCGAATGCGGCGCGCGGTAACCGGCCCAATTGTACCAGTCCTGGGTCTTGGCCAGTGCGTCGATGCGCGGCTGGAACGGCGTGGCGAGACGCAGCGTGCGGAAGTGGGTTTGCGCGAGGGTGCGGGCAGAAACAGCCGCATTGGCTGTCGTTGCAACGGGCTTCTTCCTGGTTGCCTGAGCCATAACCTACCCTTTCATCGCGATGATGCGCCGCGCGGCATTCAACCCGGGCGCACCGGAAACACCACCACCGGGATGCGAACCAGCACCCGCCAGGAACAGCTCGTCGAGCGGCGTGTCATAGCCCGACCAGCCGGAGACAGGACGCGAGATCAGCATCTGATCTGCCTGCAGTTCACCATGATGCCAGTGACCACCGGGCATACGGTAGCGCTTCTCGATGTCGGCAGGCGTCAGAAGCTCGGCATGGCGCACCGTCTTGCCGATGCCAGGCGCGTAGGCTTCCAACCGAGCCAGGATTGCCTCGAGGAATTTCGGCTTGCCGGCGTTCCAACCCTCTTTCAACTGATAGGGCGCGTATTGCACCACGGCTGACAGCACGCAGGCGCCGTCTGGCGCCAGCGACGGGTCCGCAAGGCTGGGCAAGGTTATCTCCATCGCCGGCTCGGGCGAGAACTCGCCGTACTTCGACGGATTGAAGGCACGCTCGACATGGTCGGGGGAGGGGGCGATGACGAGCCGCCCCTTGTGGTCGGCGGCATCGGCGCCAGTGAATTGGGGTGGCCGGTCGAGCGCCAGATGGAGCTTGGCGGCATCACCCTTCATGCGGATATTTTTCACCTTGCGCATGAAGCCGGTATCGATCCCGCGTGGTCCGACAAGATCGAGGAAGGTGGTCGCCGGGTTGATGGCGGAGACGATCGTCCTGGCGCGAAGCTCCTCGCCATTGTCGAGGACGACGCCGACGGCGCGGTCTTTCTCGACAATGATCCTTGCGACGGGCACCGATGTGCGGATCGTGACGCCGGCCTTTTCGGCGGCAGTGCGGATGGCCACGACCACCGCGCCCATGCCACCCCGTGGCAGCAGTTGCGCTCCGGCCGCACCGCCGATCTCTCCGGCCAGACGATAATAGAGCCCGAGCAGCGAGGTCGGCGAGCGCGGGCCAAGATGACTGCCGAGGGTGGCATCGAAGGCGAGCAGCCCCTTCAGCCTGTCGTCGGCGAGCTGCTCGTCAAGCAGGTCGGCAACGTTCATCAGAAGCACGCGCAGGAAGTCGCGCATGTCTTCCTTGCCGAGTTTCTTCAACGCTAGCGCGGTCTGGCCGAGCGAAGCTGTCTCCAGCAGCGACATGCCACCGAGATCAGGCGGCCGGCGCGACAGGAACGGCTTCAATATGCCGGCATAGCGCAACAGCTGCGCGCGCAAATCCTTCCAGGCGGACTGTTCCGACGAACTGGCGCCGGTCAGCACCTCGCCATAGGCGCCATGCAGGACAAGTGGCGGTGCATCTTTCGACAATGCGACTGACGGGATGAAGTCGGCGCGGGCGATTTGCAGCCCGTGCTTTTCCAGCTCCAGCGTCTTCATCACATCGGGGTGCAGCCGGTTCAGCACATGCGCGATCGACGAGACGCGAAAACCGGGCGCGAATTCCTCGGTGCGCGCCGCGCCGCCAGGTTCGGCTGCGGCTTCCAGCACCAGCACCTTGCGGCCGGCCTTCGCCAGCGTGGCGGCAGCGACAAGCCCGTTGTGGCCGCCGCCGATAACGATGCCATCAAATAACGTCATGGGCCGGGCTCATATGCGAGGTGGATTTTGCGAGATCGCGCAGGATTTCGGCCGCAGCATTGCGGCCGGGCGCGCCCATGACGCCGCCACCGGGATGGGTCGAGGAGCCGCACATATAGAGCCCACCGAGCGGCGACCGATACTGCGCATAGCCCGGCACCGGGCGGTTGAACAGAAGCTGGTCGAAGGTGAGTTCGCCCTGAAAAATGTTGCCTTCGGTGAGACCGACCTCGGCCTCGATTTCGCGCGGCGTGCGCACTTCCATGTGGACGATGCGGTCGCGAAACCCCGGCGAGTATTCAGCGATCTGCGCGATCACGCTTTCAGCAAAACCGTCGCGGTCGGCATCGGTCCACTCGCGGCCGTTCACCTTGGGCGGCGCGTACTGCACGAAGCAGCTCATGAAGTGTTTTCCCGGCGGGGCCATGGTCGGGTCGAGCGTCGTCGGGATCACCATGTCGAGGAAGGGATCGGCGGACCAACGGCCGGCCTTCCAGTCGTCATAGGCGCGCTCCATGCGCTCAATCGAATCGGTGAAATGCATGTCGCCGCGATAGACTGGCGAGTCCTTCGGCAGCGCCGGGAATTCCGGCAGCGAATCGAGCGCGATGTTGACCTTGCCTGAGGAGCCGCGGATTTTGAAGTTCTTGACCCGGCGCAGGAAGATGTCGGGCAGTTCCTTCTCCTCGACCAGCTTCAGGAAGGTGCGCTTCACGTCGGCATTGGAGACGACCAGCTTGCCGTAAATCTCCTCGCCGCCGGCAAGAACGACGCCCTTGGCCCTGCCTCTGTTCACCAGCACATGGTCGACCTCGGCGCTGGTGCGGATCGTGCCGCCGGAGGCCTTGAAGGAGGCTGCCAGCGCCTTGGTGACTGCGCCCATGCCGCCGCGCGCATAGCCCCAGGCGCCGACCGATCCGTCGACCTCGCCCATATAGTGGTGCAGCAGCACGTAAGCGGTGCCGGGCGACATCGGTCCGAGTGCCGTGCCGATGATGCCGGATAGCGCGAAGTTCGCCTTGATGACGTCGGTCTCGAAATATTCGTCGAGGAATTCCGAGATAGACATCGTCCAGAAGCGCAGCGTCAGCGCCATTTCCTCGGCGGAGAGACCGGCGAATTTCTTGCCGAGATAAAGCAGTTCGCCGAGGTCGCGCGGCCGCAAACTGGTCGGGTCCGGCGCGGTGCGCATCAGCAACGGCTGGATGAAGCGGCACTGGCGCGTCACGTCGCGAGAGTAGCGGTCATAGGCCTCGGCATCCCTTTTGGAGAAGCGGGCGAATTCGCGCCGGTGCGCGTCGTGGTCGCGGTAATTGGCGAGGTAGTCGCCGTCGCGCGTGAACACCGCACCGCCCTCATAGGAAATGACCTGCAGGCCAAAGCGCGGCAGGTCGAGGTCGCGCATGATTTCGGGGCGGAACAGCGAGCAGACATAGGAGCAGTTGGAGTAGAGGAAGCCCGGCGTCAGCTCCCGGCTGGTGGCAGCACCGCCTACCCAGTCGTTCTTCTCGACCACAAGCACGTCGAGGCCGGCGCGCTGGAGGTAGCAGGCGTTGACCAGACCGTTATGTCCGCCGCCGATGATGATCGCATCCCAAGCTTTCATTGTGGCCCAGTCCTCCCTGTTTTGCGTCATTCCCAAGGGGAAGCGCTATGCGCTTCTCCCGGGGAAAACCGCTCACACTTTTCCTCGAATTAATTAGGCGACCCGCTCTTCATTTTTGCGTGATCTGTTCCCGAATGCGCGGAATTTGGCATGACATCAGCCATTCTGTCCAGCCATTCTGAATGAATGTTCAACAAATGATATTGCGTTTTCCCGCATCTGCGCTACGCTTCGCCGGCGTTCGAACCGAGCATTCCGTCGATTGGGGGACCGAGGGCTGATGATCGAAACGGCAGACGCCGAACCGGAATATGACGACACCGCCATCCGCTTCCTCGAGGCGCTGTGGGGCGATGGCTACCTGTCGCCAGGCGGGCCGGACGAGGTCGACCGGGTGGTCGAGGGGCTTTCGCTCAAGGGCAGGACGATCCTCGATATCGGCTGTGGCTGCGGTGGCATCACGTTGCATCTGGTCGAGAGTCACGGCGCGGCGCACGCCACCGGCTTCGATGTCGAACGGCCGGTGATCGCGGCGGCCAGGCAGCGCGCCGCCGCGCGTGGCCTTGGTGAGCGCGCCAGCTTCGTTCAGGCGCCTCCGGGATTGCTGCCTTTCGCCGACAGCTCCTTCGATGTCGTCTTTTCCAAGGATGCGCTGTTGCATGTGCCCGACAAGGACGGGCTCTTCGCCGAGATTTTCCGCGTGCTCAAGCCGGGCGGGGTCTTTGCCGCCTCCAACTGGATGATCTCGCATGACGGCGAACCATCACCCGACATGAAGGCGTATGTCGCGGCCGAGGGGCTGTCCTTCGCCATGGCCTCGCCGGCGCGCTATGCCAAGGCGATGCGTGGCGCCGGTTTTGCCGATGTCACCGTCAGGGACCGCAATCCCTGGTACCGCGAGGTGGCGCGAGGGGAGCTCGAAAGGCTGAAGGGACCACTCTATCCGGCCGTTGCCGCAGTGGTGGGCGCGGCCTATGTCGACAAGAACATACGAACCTGGGAAGCCATGCAGAAGGTGCTTGACAGTGGAGAGCACCGTCCCACTCATCTTCGCGGGTCGAAGCCGGATGCAATTGGATAGCCGGCGATGCTGGAGACCATCACACGCATGAAAACGGCAGACGCCAGGGACGCGCTCCTTGAACCGGCGCGGAAAGCCGAATCCGAGAAGCGCGGGCGCAAGGCCTCGAAGGAGGTCAGGCAGCTTCAGCTCATCGAGGCGACGATCGATTCGCTCGCCAAGCGCGGCTATTCGGAGACGACAATGGCCGACGTCGCCGATGGCGCCGGCCTGTCGCGCGGCATCGTCAATTTCCATTTCGAGAGCAAGGAAAAGCTGCTCGTCGCGACGCTGCAGTATATGTATGACGAGTATTCGGCGCATTGGCGCAATGCGCTGCAGAAAGCAGGCGACGATCCTGCCGACCAACTGCAGGCCCTGGTCGCTGCCGACTTCGACCGCTCGATCTGCAACAAGCGCAAGCTCGCCGCATGGTGCGCCTTTTGGGGCGAGGCCAAGTCACGGCCGACCTACCAGGCGCTGAGCAGCGCCCGCGACGTCGTCTATCAGGACATCTTCATCGAGCTCTGTGCGACGCTCAAGCAGAGCGGCGGCTACGCCTATGAGCCGCAGGTCATGGCATTGGCGCTTAGCGCCATGCTGGAAGGGCTTTGGCTGCGGCTGATGATGGGGACCGAGAACACGACCCGCGAGACCTCCTTGCAGGCGGCGAACGAATTCCTGTCGGCGGCTTTCCCGAAACACTACCCGCGGAACGCCGCCGCCCCGACCAAATCATCAGAAAAGACGAAATCATAAGAAAACCACAGAGGATGGAACAGCAATGAAGTCACTGACAAGACGCCTGACACTGACGCTCGCACTGGCCGGAACCCTGGCGGCCTCCGCCGCCGCCTTGGCGATCGCCGCCGACAAGGATCTGATCGTGTTCGACTGGTCCGGCTACGAGGATCCGGGCTTCCACCCGAAATATGTCGAGAAGAACGGCGATTCGCCGACCTTCGCCTTCTTCGGCGATGAGGACGAGGCGTTCGAGAAGGTCCGTTCCGGCTTCAAGGCCGACCTTGGCCATCCCTGCTCGCAGAGCGTGGTGAAATGGCGCGAGGCTGGCCTGCTGCAGCCGCTCGACACCTCGAAGATCACAGGCTGGAAGGACCTCAATCCCGGTATCATGGCGATGAAGAATCTCGCCACCACCGATGACGGAAAAGCCTGGTTCATGCCCTGGGACTGGGGCAACACGCAGCTCACCTACAATTCCTCCAAGATCGACGACAAGGACGTGCAGTCGCTGAAGGCGTTCGCCGATCCGAAGTTCAAGGGCCGGGTGTCGATCGGCGACAATGTCGACGACGCCTATGCGCTGGCGAGCCTCGCCATCGGCCTGAAGGACTGGACCAAGATGACGGACGACCAGTTCAAGCAGGCATCCGATTTCCTGCGCCAGGTGCACAAGAACGTGCGCTCCTACTGGACCGACACCACCGACATCGTGCAGTTGTTGAGCGGGGGCGAGGTCGACCTCGCCTGGGCCTGGAACGATGCGACCGTGCAGTCGGTCGCAGCCGGCATGCCGATCAAGTCGAAGAAGGACACGGCGGAGGGCATCTCGACCTGGGTCTGCGGCTATGTGCTGTTCAAGGATGCTCCCGGCAACATCGACAAGGCCTATGATTACCTCAACGCAGTCAACGATCCGGAGATCGCCAAGGTGCTGGTCAAGGATTGGGGCTACGGCCAGGCCAACGCCAAGGGCATGGCCGGCGTCGATCAGACCGTCCTGAAGGAAAAGGGTTATGACGACGTGCAGAAATTCGTCGACAGGACGCTGTTCCAGCAGCCGCTGCCGTCCGATCTCAAGCTCAAGATGATCGCCGAGTTCGAGAAGATCAAAGCGGGCTATTGAGGCCTGCTTTCGAGTGGCCGTTCCTGCCCGCTCGGATATGGAACTAGGGTGATCACTCGGGTTGCCATCATCCATTCGAGCGCTGGCGCCGCCCCTCACCTGCCTGCCGGTGTCCAGCCGATAGATGGGTAACAGATTGAACCGGATACATAGGTAACAGTTCTCCCCCCTATGCATCCGCCGCAGCGCCAAGCGGTTTGGTTGGCGCGGCGCTGCGGCGGACGAGCTTCATGCGTCTGGTGTCGATGATGCCAAGCGGATAATCATGGAAGGTAAGTGCCCATTGGCCGTCCTCGGCTTCGGTGGCCGCGACGGCTTCGCCGGCCAGTGATTGCGAGACATAGACGAAGCCGCCATTCC
>NZ_SRTV01000060.1:0-417 GCF_004792025.1 Mesorhizobium sp. M8A.F.Ca.ET.181.01.1.1
GCAGCGTGCGTGACAGCGCTTTGCTGCTGGACCTGCTGGCGGGCAACGCGGACCGTCGCCTCGGCGCGCCTGGGACGTTCCTCGCGGCAAGCCGAGAGCCGTGCAAACCGCTCAGCATTGCCTATGTGACCGAGCCGATGCTCGCCGCGTCGCTTTCCGCCGACGCTCGCGCCGCACTCGAAGACGCCGCCCAACTCGCCCGCTCGCTTGGTCACAATATCGAGCCGATTTCGCTCGGCATCGATTTCGCGGCGGTCAGGCATGCGTTTCTCACGCTGTGGTCCGTCACCGCGGAAGATCTGGTGCTGAACGCCGAGCGCATCACCGGCCGCAAGCCGCTGCGCGACGAGTTCGAAATCTCGACATGGGCGATGGCGCACGTCGGCCGCAAGCTCGGCGAGCGCGGCTTGCCCGCTG
>NZ_SRTV01000061.1:0-417 GCF_004792025.1 Mesorhizobium sp. M8A.F.Ca.ET.181.01.1.1
ACCCTGGCCGACAAGATACATGCAGATCTCGAAATTGGCGACCAGCATGGCGCCGCTTTTCTTCAGCACTTCGATCGCGCCGCTGACATGGGCGTTATGGCCGTGGGTCAAGAGCACATGGGTCGCGCCTTCCGCCGGTCCTTCCCAGCCGCCGCTCCAGGACGGGTTGCCGACCAGATAGGGGTATATGAGAATGGTGGCGCCATTGGTCTCGACGCGGAACACCCTGATATGCCCGCGCTCGGTGTCGTTGATGAACAGCCGCGATTCGTCGAGCGAGAAGCAGAGCCCGTTGGGCTGCGCGAAATCGTCGGCAAGCAAGGTCAGGGCGCCGTCGCCGTCGATCCGGTAGACAGCCTGGAACGAAAGCGCCTGCTGGCGCGGCACGCCGTAGAATTCCACCCGGCCAAAGCCGGG
>NZ_SRTV01000062.1:0-403 GCF_004792025.1 Mesorhizobium sp. M8A.F.Ca.ET.181.01.1.1
CAACAAGTGACTGCAGGAGATTGACGTGGAAGAGAACCGCCGAATCCTGGTTATCGGCACCGGCGACACCAAGGCCGACGAGCTGTTGTTCATGCGCGAGCGCATCGAAGCCGTCGGCGGTGTCGCCGTGAGGATGGACGTCAGCGTGCTTGGCGATCCACCCTACAGACCGGAGCATGACAAGCATGCCGTGGCCCGCGCGGCCGACACAACGATCGAGGCGATCATTGCCAGTGGCGACGAGAACACGGCAATGACCTTGATGGCGCTCGGCGCCTCGCGACTCGCGCGCTCGCTCTATGACCGGGGCGAGATCGAGGGCTTCATCGCGCTGGGCGGCTCGATGGGCACCGACCTTGCGCTCGACGTGGCGCTGATCTTCGGCGTGCTGTTCCTGGCGCCG
>NZ_SRTV01000063.1:0-376 GCF_004792025.1 Mesorhizobium sp. M8A.F.Ca.ET.181.01.1.1
CACGCCAGGATCCGCCCTCGCCACGCCGCACAAATGCCCGATTCATGTGGGTATCACAAGCGCAGGAAGTTTTCGGTGCCGACTTTTCATCCTTCGCCCGCTCGTCTACCAGTGGACCTGTCATGTTGAGCCGACCCAGATCGACCACTGCCAGATCGACCATTGCAGGAACCGCGCGCGGCTTCGTCTCGCTTTTGCTTGCCGCCGCCGTCGCGATCTCCGGCTCGGTCAGCGCGTTTGCGCAAAACGTGCCTATCGTGCGCGACGCCGAGATCGAGGCGCTGGTTCGCGACTACGCGCGCCCGATCTTCAAGGCAGCGCGCCTTGCCAATGACGGCATCGACATATTACTGGTAAACGATTCGAGTGTAGATGC
>NZ_SRTV01000064.1:0-399 GCF_004792025.1 Mesorhizobium sp. M8A.F.Ca.ET.181.01.1.1
CACCGTTGTCGAACGCGCCTTTTACGTAGCCGTCGATGAAGGATTGATCGTCGGTACAGGGATGCTTACCCCCGCGAGCGGGCAGGTAGATGCCATCTTCGTCCGGCCGTCTCACATGGGGCGCGGTATTGGGCGCAAGATGCTGCAGTTTCTCGAAGCGTTGGCTCGTGATCACGGAGTTGTCTCGATGCGGCTCGATGCCACGCTGAACGCGGTACCTTTTTATCGTTATTGTGGCTGGTCGGGGGACTCGACCTCGACGTATCGGACGTCCCGCGGGCTGGAATTGGCCTGCGTGCCGATGACGAAGCGTGTCGCCCTACCTTAGCTTTGTTCCCACGCCGACTGCTGCCGCTCGCAGTCGGAAAACCGTGAGGCCGAATGGCCGCAATCGGGAAC
>NZ_SRTV01000065.1:0-397 GCF_004792025.1 Mesorhizobium sp. M8A.F.Ca.ET.181.01.1.1
CGCGAGCGGGATGCCGAAGCGCGCCTGCACATACTCGGGAAAGCGCGTGTGATAGGCCGTGGTGAACGGCAGCTTGTGCTGGATCGCGTAGGCACGGGCGGCCATGCCGAGCGGGCCTTCTGTGGCGATATGCAAGGCGTCGGGTTCGAACGCGTCGATGCGCTCGCGCAGCTTGCGGCGCGGCAGCAGCGACAGGCGGATTTCAGGGTAGGTCGGGCAGGGGATCGTCCGGAATTCGAGCGGCGTCAGCAGATCGACGCGGTGGCCGAGTTCGGTGAGCTCGCGTGTGGTGTTCTTGAGCGTGCGCACGACGCCGTTGACCTGCGGTTCCCATGCGTCGGTGACGATCATGATCTTCATCTATTCGTTCCTCGATTGTGTGCCCGGTCCGGACCAA
>NZ_SRTV01000066.1:0-394 GCF_004792025.1 Mesorhizobium sp. M8A.F.Ca.ET.181.01.1.1
GGCAAGGTGCCACTTCAGCCAGACGTCCTGCACGATGTCCTCGGCCTCGGCGCGGCTGCCGAGCATGCGATACGCCAACGCGAGCAGACGGGCGCGCACAGCCCGGAAGCTGGATGCCTTGTCGATTTTATGTTCTTTCATGCGTGGACCTCCAGATCGTGCGTGGTGAAAAACGCGTGCGCCGCCTATGGAATTGCCGGACGACGCGCCGCGAAGGCATCCATTGCAGCTTGACGGTTGAGCGGGCCGCCGCGTGACAGGCACGCGAAAAAAAATTTGTGTCACGCCGTCTCGCGCCGAAGCGTCATACGGACAGCAGCCCACTTCAACGAGGTAGACATGCAATTCAGCTATCCACCGGTTACAGGCCTCGGCCTCGTGCCCACAGTAATCG
>NZ_SRTV01000067.1:0-392 GCF_004792025.1 Mesorhizobium sp. M8A.F.Ca.ET.181.01.1.1
CAGCGCATGCCTGGCGCGCCGCTATGCCGGCGAAGCCGTGGACTGGGAAGCGGAGTTCTCGGTCCCGCTGCGGGCGGGCGTGAAGACCTTCCGCCGCTTCGTCGAAAGCTGGTACGAAGGCGGTTTCCAGAAGATCATCTACCACCCGCAGCAGCAGCCCGAAGTGCGCGACATGATCAGCTCCATCCTGGCCGGTTACGCCTGGGACACCAACAACCCGTACGTGGCCGATGACAGTGGCCGCCGGATGCGCGTGCTGGAGCAGCTGTGCGGCGCCTGATCGCCCCTGCCACGGCACTGCTGCTGAGCCTGCTGCTGGCGGCCTGCGCCGGCCGCATGCCGAAGCCGTTGGTGGAACTGCCGCCGCTGCGCCTGTCGCCGGCCAGCCTGCC
>NZ_SRTV01000068.1:0-392 GCF_004792025.1 Mesorhizobium sp. M8A.F.Ca.ET.181.01.1.1
AAGGCGGTGGCCTTCGTCATTGATGACGACCGCCGGGCGGTGGTGATAGTGATGCCTGTGATGCGTCCTGATCACGACATCGGCCTCGGCCGCGGAGGCGACGGCGGGCGCGGCGACACAGAGCGCCAGGGCAGCAAGAAGCACTGTTTTCATTGCTCTATTCCTAATTCCTGAATCATCCCTTCGCCGGGTAAACCGCTGTTCGCCGCTTTGGTTCCGGCCCCGGTTGCGTCAGGGTGCGGGCTCGCGGCAGACGCGCGAACCCCGAGCCGGCAGCAGAGCTCAGCCTCCCCGTTGGCGCCGAAGCGCGACATAGCGCAGATAGGTCACGGCCGCCGCGTCGCAGGCGCGTCGCCCTCCGCCGTTGGCCTCGATCATCGTCTTGGCAAGCC
>NZ_SRTV01000069.1:0-392 GCF_004792025.1 Mesorhizobium sp. M8A.F.Ca.ET.181.01.1.1
CCGCCATCAACGCCTCTACGTAGGTGGCGGTCTTGAAGCGTTCCAGCAACGGGGCTTTGGCCACTTTGTAGTACGCTTTGAGCGACGCGGCGTGGGATCGGGCGACGGCTGGAACACTGCTCATGAGCGGCTGGCGGTAAAAAAGGCGAAATCGGTCAGGCGGTGGCGGCGACCACGCGCGGCCGCGCGGGCGTGCCGGCGGAGACGGTCAGCACGTCGTAGCCGGTTTCCGTGACGAGCACAGTGTGCTCCCACTGCGCCGAGAGGCTGCGGTCTTTGGTCTTGACGGTCCACTGGTCCGGCACGGGCCTCGAACTGCAGGCGGGCATGATCTTCACCGTCGAGCCGATGATCAACGCCGGCCGCCGCGACATCCGCACCATGCTGGACCA
>NZ_SRTV01000006.1:0-437318 GCF_004792025.1 Mesorhizobium sp. M8A.F.Ca.ET.181.01.1.1
CGCTCACGAAGATCGTTTGAAAGCGCTCGCGTCATCAGATGCTGGCCTCCAATCCAGCCAGCATCTTGAATCACAAACCAGCTGCTTTGGGAATCCTACGATTCTCTCAAAACAGGAACCGCTCTAGGATCCATTCCGTGACGGTGGAGGTAGAGGGAACGGTTCAGAATGGCGCACGCAAACAGATGAAGAACACTCCGCACGGATGTGTCTTCAAAGAAGGCCTAAAATGCCCCACCTTCACCCTAAGCTGAATTGACCCTGCACCCCTGACATGCCAAACGCCCCGCAAAGCCTTTCATCTGGAGTAGCCTGATGACCGATCGCATCGAGATCGCCGGATTGCGCATTGCCCGCGAGCTGCATGACTTCGTCGTCGACGAAGCGTTGCCCGGCACTGGCATCGAAGCGGCACGCTTCTGGAACGGCTTGTCCTCCATCGTCCATGATCTGGCGCCCAGGAACCGGGCGCTGCTGGCGAAACGCGATGCCATGCAGGAGAAGCTCGACGGCTGGTACCGCGACAAGGGCGCGCCGATCGACATGGGCGCCTACAAGGCGTTCCTGAAGGAGATCGGCTATCTCGTTCCCGAAGGTCCGGCCTTCAGCGTCTCGACCGAAAATGTCGATCCGGAAATCGCCGTCGTCGCCGGGCCGCAGCTCGTCGTGCCGGTAATGAACGCGCGCTATGCGCTCAACGCCGCCAATGCGCGCTGGGGTTCGCTCTACGATGCGCTGTACGGCACCGACGCCATTCCCGAGACCGGCGGCGCGCAGAAGGGCAAGGCCTTCAACCCCGCGCGCGGCGCCAAGGTGATTGCCTGGGCAAAGGACTTCCTCGACCAGTCGGTACCGCTGACCACGGGCAAATGGGCAGGCGTCAACGGGCTCTCGATCGCCAATGGCGCGCTGAAGCTCGGCGAGGGCGCCGGCGCCACCACCCTTGCCGACCCGAAACAGTTCGCCGGCTATCGCGGCGATGCCGAGAATCCGGAAGCCGTGCTTCTGGTCAAGAACGGCCTCCATACCGAAATCCTGATCGACCGCGCCAACCAGATCGGCCGCACCGACCCGGCTGGAATCGCCGACGTCATCCTGGAATCGGCTTTGACCACCATCCAGGACTGCGAGGACTCGGTCGCCGCTGTCGACGCTGAGGACAAGGTCGTCGTCTACCGCAACTGGCTCGGCCTGATGAAGGGCGACCTCGCCGAAGAGATCAGCAAGGGCGGCAAGAGCTTTGTCCGCAAGCTCAACCCCGACCGCGCCTACACTGGACCCGCCGGCGGCCAACTCACCGTGCCTGGCCGCTCGCTGATGCTGGTGCGCAATGTCGGCCACCTCATGACCAATCCGTCGATTCTGGACCGTGACGGCAACGAGGTGCCGGAAGGCATCATGGACGCGGCGATGACGGCGCTGATCGCGCTGCACGATGTCGGGCCGAAGGGGCGGCGGATGAACTCCCGCGCCGGTTCGATGTATGTGGTGAAGCCGAAGATGCACGGACCGGAGGAAGTCGCCTTCGCGGTCGAGATCTTCGACCGCGTCGAGGCGCTGCTCGGCATGGCGAAGAACACCATCAAGATGGGAATCATGGACGAGGAGCGGCGCACCACCATCAACCTCAAGGAAGCGATCCGCGCCGCCAGGGAGCGCGTGGTGTTCATCAACACCGGCTTCCTCGACCGCACCGGCGACGAGATCCACACCTCGATGGAAGCCGGCCCGATGATCCGCAAGGGCGACATGAAGCAGGCCGCCTGGATTTCCGCCTACGAGGCCTGGAATGTCGACACCGGTCTCGAATGCGGGCTGGCCGGTCATGCCCAGATCGGCAAGGGCATGTGGGCGATGCCCGATCTGATGGCGGCGATGCTGGTCGAGAAGATCGCCCACCCCAAGGCCGGCGCCAACACTGCCTGGGTGCCGTCGCCGACGGCCGCGACGCTGCACGCCACGCACTATCACAAGGTCGATGTCCACGCCGTCCAGGCGGCGCTGAAGAGCCGGCCGAAGGCGAAACTCGACGATATCCTGTCGGTGCCGGTGGCCGTGCGGCCGAACTGGACACCCGACGAGATCCAGCGCGAACTCGACAACAACGCGCAAGGCATTCTGGGCTATGTCGTGCGCTGGATCGACCAGGGCGTCGGCTGCTCGAAAGTGCCCGACATCAACGATGTCGGCCTGATGGAAGATCGCGCCACGCTGCGCATCTCCTCGCAGCACATCGCCAACTGGCTGCGCCACAAGGTCTGCTCGGAAATCCAGGTCAGGGATTCGTTGCAGCGCATGGCGGCCATCGTCGATCTGCAGAATGTCGGCGATCCGCTCTACCGGCCGATGGCGCCGGATTTCGACAGTTCGATCGCCTTCCAGGCCGCCTGCGACCTGGTGTTCAAGGGAACCAGCCAGCCGAATGGCTACACCGAGCCGGTGCTGCATAAGCGGCGGCTGGAGTTGAAGGCGAAACAGGGCTGAGCTGGCGCAAGCTTGGACCGGAACCGGTCCACGGACCCTCCTGAATGGGCTCAGTTCAGCCCAAGCGCATCGCGCAGCTTCGAAACGTTATCTGCCAGCCGTCACCGGCCCGGCCGGTGCCTCGAGGTCGCCTCGCGAGCGTAGAGCCGGCAATGTTGTGCCCAGTGCTGCGGTCTCTACGCCGCCTGCGCCACACGCTCCGCGCTCATGCGATAGGAAATCGCCTCGGCCAGATGGATGCGGCCGACGGTTTCGCTGGCGTCGAGGTCGGCCAGCGTGCGCGCCACTTTCAACACCCGGTGGTAGGCGCGGGCGGAAAAGGCGAGTTTTTCGCTGGCGTCCTTGAGCAGCGACAGGCCGGCGGCATCGGGCATGGCGATCGCCTCGATGACAGCCGGCGCGCAATGCGCGTTGGTGGCGGCGCTGTTGACGCCGAGCCGTTCGAAGCGCTCGCGCTGGAGCGTGCGCGCGCGGCCGACGCGGAGTGCAACGTCAGCACTCTTCTCCGCCCTGTCGGGGCGGATCAGGTCGCTGGCCGAGACCGCCGGCACTTCAATACGAAGATCGATGCGGTCGAGCAGCGGTCCTGAGATGCGCGCTTGATAGTCGGTGCGGCAGCGTTCGCCGCGTACGCACCGATAACCCGGCTCGCCGGCCATGCCGCATCGGCACGGGTTCATCGCCGCCACCAGCTGGATGCGTGCCGGATAGGTGACGCGGTGGTTGGCGCGCGCGATCATGCAGTCGCCGGTCTCCAGCGGCTGGCGCAGCGCATCGAGCGTCTGCGGCGTGAATTCGGGGAACTCGTCGAGGAACAGCACGCCGTGATGGGCGAGCGACACCTCGCCCGGCCGGGCGCGCATGCCGCCACCGACCATCGCCGCCATCGAGGCCGAGTGGTGCGGAGCGCGGAACGGTCGCCGGTCCGTCAGCTTGCCTTCGCCGAGCTCGCCGGCCACCGAGGCGATCATCGAGACCTCCAGGAGCTCCTTCGGCGCCAGCGGCGGCAGGATCGAAGGCAGCCGCTGCGCCAGCATCGATTTTCCAGAGCCGGGCGGACCGACCATCAGCAGATTATGCTACATTAATTGGGTTGGATATGTTACGGGAATCGGACCATGCCTAAAGCTTACTCATATCTCCGTTTTTCCACTCCGGAGCAGAGCAGCGGTGACTCGACCCGTCGGCAATCTACAGCCGCGATCGAGTGGTGCAAGCGCAAGGGGATCGAGCTCGATCAGGCGTTGTCGTTTAGGGACCTTGGTCGATCCGGCTTTACAGGTGCGAACTTTCGCGAGGGTGCCCTTGGCGCTTTTTTCGATGCCGCCGAAGCGGGGATTGTCGAAAAGGGATCGTACCTAGTCATCGAGGCGCTGGACCGTTTCAGCCGCGAGAATCCGATGGCAGCAGCGGACCGTCTGTTCCGCCTCGTGCGTCTCGGGATCACCCTTGTGACCACCGATGACGGACAGGAATATTCCGCTGAACGCCTTTCGGGAACCGACCCTTCCGCCATGCTCCTGCTTGTCGTCAAGATGACCCAGGCACACCTTGAATCCGTCCGGAAGTCCGAACTTGTCGGTAAGGCATGGCGGCAGAAGAAAGCCCTTGCGCGGACCGAACAGAGGCCGCTTACGCCGCGCTGTCCGGAATGGCTCGAACTCAGGGACGGTCGGTTCGTGGAGCGCCCCGAACGTGTCGCCATCGTTCGCCGCGTTTTCCAAGAGACAAACGACGGGGCCGGCCGTCGCGAGATCGTGCGCCGCCTCAATGCCGAAGGCATACCGCCTTTCCGAGGCGGCAAGGGGTGGCATACTTCCAGTGTTGCCAAGGTCATTCAAGGCCGCGCCGTGCTTGGCGAATATCAGCCTCACACGGGGACACACCGCGCAAGGAACCGGAAACCGGATGGTGACCCCATTCTCGACTTCTACCCATCAATCATTGACGAGGTGACCTATAGTCGGGCGCAGGAGGCCACCCAAGGCCGTCGCCAGCGATCGGCAGGTCGGAAGGGCAACGCCGTCCACCTCCTGCAGGGCATCGCCCGGTGCGCATCGTGTGAAGGAGCGATGCACCTCCGGAATCACGGTGCTCCGCCGAAGGGTGGGATCTATCTCGTTTGTTCCTCGCACGAGCGACAGGCCGGGTGCGACAATGCTCGCAGGTGGCGCGTGGACCGTCTGGAACCCTCTCTTCTGACCGCTCTCGGCTTTGTGGACGCGCAGGCGTTCAGTCCGCTGGACGACGCGACCCCCGTGGCTGTCGAACGCGTCACCGTGGCCCGCGTCAAGCTTGAAGCCGCAAATACACGGCGGAAGCGCTGGGGCGACGTTCTGGACGACCCTGACAGCGTCGATGACGACGAGGCCAAGGCGCGCTATTCGGCTGCCGCTGCCGAGGTCAAGGCTCTCAAGAAGGAACTCAAGGCCGCCGAGACGGAGGCCGCGCGGCTGGCGGCAGACCCCGGCATGATCGCTCGCCTTACCGATGCCGCCACGCTGTCCCGCCAAATCGAGGAAGCCGACGCGGAAGCGCGGCGAGCACTCCGTATCCGCTTGTCGGGAATCCTTCGTGAGCTTGTTGAGCGCGTTGAGTGCGGCGAGCTTGGGGCTGTTATGGTCCTGAAGCCCAGACTCGGCCCACGTCGGCTTGAAGGTGTAGCGCCGTTTACTTTTCGGCGAGACGACCGTGCCGTGTGGAGTGCGCTCTTGGAGGCAGATGCGGACGAGGCGACGCAGGATGCGTTTCTTGGGTGGTGACCTCCACGGCCACCTATTGTCGGCTGCACGGTGTCCGTTCTTTCTGCCTTCATAGGGCGGCCGCTCCTCAACGCTTATGGACAAGCGCAAGCGTGCCTTACGGCATCCAGCTAGCCTCGCTTTCCCGCCCTTTCGGGCTTCCAGAACGGCTGCATTGTGCAGCCGAAACAGGAGGCCGGAAATGCTTCTCACCCACGAACTCCGCACCGCTCTCCGCCGCAATGCGGATCTCTCGCACCAACGTGAACGAGACCACTACCCGCTCGTGAAGTGCTTCCTCCCGAATACGGGCGCGGCTTGGCTTTTCACGGAGCTCGCCGAAGATGAGGATACCTTGTTTGGCCTCTGCGATCTCGGCCAGGGAAGCCCGGAACTCGGCTACGCCAGCCTTGCCGAGCTTCAGAGCCTTCGCGGCCCCGGCCGCGTACTGGTTGAACGCGACCGCCATTTCAAGGCGAGGAAGACGCTCTCGGAATACGCCCTCGACGCTTGGCGGTGTCGCAGGATCGTCGCGTAGACGGCGATCCGACTCCCCGGCAACGTCGGCAAGGTGTCAGTTGCCGGAAGGGGTGGGGTTGGGGAAGACTGTCGCACCATTCTCGCCGATCTCGAATTTCGGCGCGGGCAGCGCTTCCGCCACCTTGCCACCTAGCTTGCTTTCGAATTCGGGGAGAGTGGTCGGCCGGCCGGCTGTAAGGCCTTTCACAGCATCCTCTAGCGTCGTGTAGATCGTCCTGTCGATTTTCAGGATGGCTTTGCCCGGCTCTTCAGTTTCGTCGAACGCGACGACGATCCAAACGATGTCGCAGTTCGAGATGTGGTCCATCGGTTCCATGTAGTCCAATGCATCCAGGAACGGGCGGTCGATCACCACGACCATCTTCTTGCCCCAGCGGCGAAGGGTCGGGACCTTTATCATTAACTGCGGCATCAGGCGCTTGGGGCCGCTTGAGCGGAAGTCTGGCCGCCGCGCGGCACCCGGCATAGGAACGCCGTTGCCGTTAAAGGACATGATCTCGGCGTGGTCCTTCGACATTGCGCCGCCGCTGAAATACACGGCCTGCATTTCCACCGCGCACCACTTCGCGCCGTCCTCTGGGTGCACGAAAACCAGGTCGATCCTGCCAACATCCTCTTGGCCGGGATCAAGGACACCCTCGTCGTCGGCCTCCTCTGCGGTCTCCTCCTCCGCGTCCGCCATTGCATCGGCGGCAGCCACGGACTTCGGCCTTCGCAGGAACGGGATTTCCTTGGCGAACAGCGGGTTCTCGGTGCCCAGCAGTTCCTTCCCGATATGCCTGACTATTGTCCCGTTTTCGAGGAAGCGGTTTGGACAGGTGGCCGTGATCGGGCCGAACGTTATGTCGTCGCCGGGCTTGAGCGGCGGGTGGAAGTTTCGGATCGAGCATACCCCACCAGCCTTGTTGCAGTGAAGGTTGCCGCTCTGCGGCCCAAGCGCCGGGACTTGGTGGAAGAACGGGCACGGCATGGCTGTGTTCTTGGCCTGTACAAACTCCCTGCGCTTGTCGTTCGACAAGCCAATGAAGCGTTGGCCGTACCACTCGGCGATGCCGTAAAACTGCTTCTTTTTGTCCGCCTTGGCGGCTTTTGCTTTCTTCGCCATCAGGCGACCGCGAGGGATGCGCTCTCGGGTTCGTCCCGCTCAAAGGAACGGTCGGTCTCCAGCAGCGCCTTCGCCACGGCACGCCCGAGCAGCGGAGGAACCGCATTGCCGACTTGGACATATTGGTCAGTCCGGCTCCCCTTGAATTCGAAGGAATCGGGGAAGGACTGCAGCCTTGCCGCCTCCCGCACCGATATGGCGCGGTCTTGCTCAGGATGAATGTAGGCACCCCAATGGACATCGCACTTGGTCAGGATCGTGCAAGAAAGGTCCGTCTTGCGAGGCCGGCCATATCGCTTGGTGTGGTCGGACCGCTTGGCCCTCTTCATGCCCTCCGGCAGCAGGTTGAACGGGATATCGCGCCAGCTCCCGCCCGCCGGGATGTGCTTCATCCGCTCCTCGTTGACCTTGGAAAGGCGAGAAGCTGAGTGGTTTGTCAGCCGCTTCACTCCCTTGCGGAGCTCGCGCTGGTACGGATTCATCGGCAGGCTTCCATAGGATTCCACCGGGTGCGAATCGCCGTTTTTCAGGGGCGACAGGTCGCTGATCGCGTCCCACACTGTCACGAACGGCTTGAGGCCTTCGCCATGCGTCGGCTCGGGAAAGCGAATAGGCGCGCCGATCCTGTTCGCGATGAAGAATATCCGCCGCCGCTCCTGAGGAACGCCATACTCCTCAGCTTTCAGGATTTTCCATTCCACATGGTATCCAAGGCGGTTCATGCCTTCTTGGATTTCGCGAATGATGCCGCCGTCGGCGATGCTCGTCAGGCCGGAGACGTTTTCCATAACCAGCCAGCGCGGCTTCAACCCTTTCACGATGCGCAGGTATTCCCTGAAAAGGCCTGCTCGGGGGTCATGTACGCCGCGGCCATGGTTGTAGACCGAATAGCCTTGGCAGGGCGGCCCTCCCACGAGCACGTCGAGTTCGCCCGGCTTCAGGCCTGTCGCGGCCAGGATGTGCTTGACCTCGATGTCCTGGATGCGCCCGCCAAGGAACTTCGCCCCTTCGTGCGTAGCCCTGAAGGTGAGGCCCGCGCTCTCGTCATAATCCAGCCCGGCGAGGACGTGGAAACCTGCCTGCCTGAATCCTTCGGACAGTCCACCCGCGCCGCAGAACAAGTCTACGACGGTTCCATTGTGCGACATAATTCCCTCCGGGAGCCGGGATCCTCTGGACAGATACAAAACGAGAACATTTAAGAAATGTTTCACGCGCTACAGTGAATCGGGCGGGCTCGCCGCAAGCCCCGCCGATTCGGCGGGATGGTATCAGAAGGATTCAGGAAGTGAATCCCCTGCGATCTCGCAAGACGCAGTTCCTGCCATTATCCACTGCGCAGCCATCTCGATGACCTGCTCGGCCCCGAGTGCGGACTTTCCGCGCAACGCGCACTCCCAGATTGTCAGGCTCCGCCAGCCTGCCGATTCGACTGCCGAGGCGTTTCTGATGTCGCGTGCCCGCGTGCGTTCGATTTTCGGATGCCAGTACGATTCATTTGATGAAGGAAGCTTTGCCGTGCCGCATCGGTGGCCGTGCCAATAGCAGCCGTGGATGAAGATGACGGCCCTGTGCTTGGTCAATACAATGTCGGGCCTTCCAGGAAATCTCGAAGAATGGAGGGAATAGCGAAACCCCAGGGCATGGAGGCCATTCCGAATTGTCAGTTCCGGCTTTGTGTCGCGCCCCCGGATCGATGCCATGATCCGGCTTCGGACTTCAGGTGAAACGGTATCTGCCATATGCCATTGTGCCATCCCGTGCCCACTGCGAGAAGACCAGCTACCGCCCCCTCCCATGCACCGCTACGCCTTGTCTAGGGCCGCCAGAATTCCATGGGTTCAGATACCGCCTGCCTCAAAAGCAGCGCTCTATGACCCCTTAGAACGCGACAGATTATTGCGCGAAGGCCGGAATCGACCAGATTCCACCCCCGTTAGAAAAGCCCGCCCCTTCTTTCAAATGGACCGCTCTCCGGGGGCCGTCGGTCCCGGTTCCCGCCTGTGGCGGCGCTATGCTGAACCTCCTACGGCGACCCTTGTTAACCGGGATCGCGGACGCGAATTTTCCTTCGGCTCCGGGCGGCTCTGTCCGAAAGTTCGGTCGCCCAGAGCGTCGTCTTTATACGCTGCTCTTTTCCTTTGGCCCGCTGGGCCGTGCCGGCACGGCCCAGCGGGTATCCAGGTCGCCCCGCGAGGTGCGTGAGCCCTCCCCGGGAGGGCGCAGCATGGCCGAAGGCCGGGAGGGAGAGGTGAGAGCTTGACCTAGTCCGCCGGCCGGCCGACCATGAAAAAAGGCCGCGTCACAGGGCGGGAACCCTCAGCGGCCTTCTTGGAGATTGTTCGATAATGATGAACATCGGCGTTGAGATTGTAAAGCCCCTTGCTGGCAACGAGTGACCGCCCGGCTGGCAATCAGGCCAGCCGACCAGACGCCGAAGTCTACCCCTCAGACCAAATTTGTTGACGAACGTAGGCACTACGAGGCTTTCGGGCCGTTCGAGCACCTGACGGCGCTGCACCCTCGCAACACGCGATTGGACGGCGGGCGGAGGTGTGGAACAGTCTCCTTCGCCCAGCGTGTCCGCGACCACGAACGTCCTTGGCGGGAGTGGTCCGTGGACCTGTCGGAAGCCGCGCATCTGGCAGGCGACCTGGTTGTGCGGGGCGAAGCCGAAGACCTGTATGTCAGTCAGAACGCGTTCCGAGGCTGGCGGCGGATAGCTCAACTTTCGACGCTCGGAGCGTGTTATGTCGACCTCGACTATCGGACGCGGGCAACACACGCAGGCAAGCCCTCCGAGGCTGTCGCTGAGGGCATTTTGTCGGCGCTGGATGAGGAAGGAATCCCGGCTCCTTCCTACATCATGAAGACCGGCCGTGGCTTGTGTGCGGTGTGGCTCACGGAACTCCTGCCCCGCGCAGCGCTCCCTCGCTGGCAAGCCGTCCAAGTTCGTTTGGCGGCTGTCCTGACACGCTTCGGTGCTGACAAGGCCGCCCTCGATGCCGCGCGCGTGTTCCGGGTAGCCGGTTCGACCAACAGCCGAGCCGACCCGCTGGACGCGACCGTCCGGATGATTTGGTGTCAGGGGGCGACAGCTGCGCCCTACCGTCATGTCTTCGGCGACCTCGCCGACGAGGTGCTGCCGCATACGCGCGCCGAGCTACGCAGCCTGTCGGTCGAACGTGCCAAGAGGAAGGCGGCAGGGCGCATCGGGGCAGCCGGCACACCCGTCCACACGCTGACCACGCAGACCTGGGCGGAGACATTGTTGACGGATCTGCAACGGCTGCGGGCGCTCCGGTATCCCGAAGGGTCCATCCGATCCGGCGAACGGGACAAGTGGCTTTTCTGTGCAGCGGTGGCTATGTCGCATCTTTCACCGCCTGCCGTTCTGGAGAGAGAGTTGTCAGCCCTCGCAATGGAAGCGGCCGGCTGGACTGGAGCCGAGACCAAGAGTCGAATGTCATCGGCCCTTGCCCGCGCCCGAATGGCAGCCGCAGGGACGAGGCTTGAGCATGACGGTCGCGAGGTGGACCCCCGCTACCGCATGCGATCCTCGACGGTTATTGACTGGCTCGAAATTCACCCCGGCGAGATGCGGGAAGCCGGACTCCGGATGCTCGTTGACCAAGGCCGCAGCAGGGAACTCGCGACAGAGCGGCAACAAGCCAGCCGTCGGCGGAAGGGCGCTGCGTCCCGTGCCGAGGCGCAGTCCGCAAGGCTCGCACTCGGGCGGCGCGCTCTGTATCTCCAGGCTCGCGACGGGCTTTCCATTCGCGATCTCGCTGCCCAGTTTGAGGTTTCTATGGGACAGCTCTCGAAGGCAATTTCCGAAGCAGTGAAAAACAGCTGAACGCCTTGGTTTCCAAGGCTGTTCACGTTTCGTGACGGTAGATGGTGGCGTAGCCCTACCAAGTCAGAGCGAAGCGATCCCGGATTGTAAAATCAATCTCCGACAGGAAGACCCAAGCCAAGCCGCTGGCACGTCGCACCCCTTCGCGGAAAGGCGCTGCGGCGGGTTGTCGATCGGACGGCCACTGACTTCTCAAATCCGGCTGTTCGGACACCAGCGTCAACATTCTAACGCGCAGGAATGCCCGTACGATGCCCTCGCCGAGGTCGTCCGGTATCTTGACTCACGGGAAAATCCCCATCGCCGCGTTGCAGCGCCTAATTCGAAAACTGACCAGCAGCCCTTGTCTCCCCATCCGCCGGCCGCAATCGTTGGAGGGTAGCCAGCAATGGTCGGTGCTACGCCCCGCCCGCTGGCAAGGGGGAGGAAACCTCCCCCGTTGACCCCCACCCGCCGCCCGGCGGTCGAGATAGGAGACGACGCATGACGCAGCAGACTCCGCCCAAGGGCGTGATCGCCACTCTTCTGGCTTCCTGGGATTCGCTGACCGAATCTCAGAGACAGGATATTGCAGCCACGCTCGCACGAAGGTCGAGCAGGCCCATGCATCCGGATCGACAGCGCGAGCTTGAGCGCTTGGCAACCACAGCGGCAGCGACCTCATCTGACGGCGCTTTGGAGGCTTTTCGGATTCGTATGGCACGTCGATCGCAAAAGGGTGTCGAGGATGATCCGGACGTAGCATCGGGGTTCCGTCCGTGACGGCCACCACAACCATCCGCCTGACCGCCGATGAGCGCGCCGCCCTTGACGCAGCAGCCTCCGCCGCCGGGCTCGGCCCATGTTCCTATGCCCGGCAGGCCGTCATGGCAGCGGTCGGTCGCGCCACCACCGTGCGCCGCCGTCCGGACGGGCTAGCGAGGGCCATCGCACGACTGCTCGGGGAGGCAGGCAGGATCGGCAACAACGTCAATCAGATGGCCCGCCACGCTCACCAGGGCGGACGTATCCGGGCCGATGAGCTGGCGGCTCTCCGGACGGAGCTTGCCCGCTTGACGGCTGCCGTCCTTGCCCATCGAGAGCCGCGATGATCGTCACGACCGTTCGCCATGGCCGCACTGCCCGCGACACTCAGTACCTGCTGGCGCACTTGTCCAAGGAGCAGGGCCAGCGTTCCCGCGTGGTCCACGTCGCCGCACCGACGGGGACCGCCCCTGAGGCGCTGACCTATATGGAAGCGCTGCGCGATGGCAGCCGGGCGACGGTCGCCTATCACCATATCTCCTTGAATCCTTCTGAAGCACTCACGGACGACCAGCGCGAGGAGGCCGTCGTCCGTGTTCTTGCAGCCATGGGCGCGGAAGACCATGCGCATGTCGTCTGGGAGCATTCGGAAAAGCCCAGGCGTGGCAGCGCCGTCAAATCGCACTATCACTTGGTTGTCAGCAACGTTGGCCCCGACGGCAAGGCGCTAGACGACGGCCGTTCTTTCGTGCGGCTGGAGGCCGCTGCGCGAGCGCTGGAGCACGATTTCGGCCACAGCCTGACCCCCGGCCGCAGGACGGCAGCCGTTACAGCGGAGTTGGAGTACACCGGCCGTGCCGATGTTGCCGCGCGGGTCCGGTGCGATGCGCCGCCCGAACCGCCACAGTCGTCCATGTCGTCGCGCCAGCGGGCGCGGGCCGACCGCCACGGCCTGAGCCTTCCTGATGTGCGGGAAGCTGTTCAAGCAGCCTGGGCGGCCAGCGACAGCCCGGCCGCGCTGCGCGCTGCACTCGCCGAGCGTGGCCTGTCCGTGGCCGCTGGCGACAAGGCGGGTGTGTGGATCGTCACCACAGGCGACGGACAAACGCTCGGCAGCCTAGATCGCTTGGCCCGCGTCAAACGCCACGACGTGGCCGCCCGCATGACACAGGAAGGAACACATGACCGAGAAGATCCCGCCCGCGATGCGAGCCTTGAAAGCGACTTTCGACGAGGCCCGCCAGGGCCGGGAGGCAGCCGAAGCGCTGGCCCCGCTGCTAGCCCTGCTGGACCCGCCGGAGGGGGCGGAAGGGAGTCCCTTGGACGAGGTGACGGCCCTCCTCGCAACGATCCTTCGGACGCAGGAAAAGACGCTCGAAGCGATCGAGCGGCTGACCGCTCGTATCGACGTGGGCAGGCGCTAGCCGGTGTGGCTCTCGCCCGCGCTGCGCGTAGCGCGGAAGTCCGCGCCAACGCTCGCCGTCTCCGGAAGCGGTTTCGGCAGCGCGGCCGCGACTCAATTGCGGTACATCGCCTTGCGCGCGTTGACCTAGACGAACTGCGGCGGCTTGCCGAAGCCATCGGCCGCCGTATCGCTGCGCTTCTTACTCGGTTGGAGCCGCCGCCGGAGACGAGAGCAGCGGTCTTGGCCCGCGTTGCTCGCGACTATGAGAGCCGCCTGTCGCGGCCTCGCAACTACGCGTCCGGAACCGTTCCGGAACAGGACCCGGCACCCGCATATCGACCACGCTTTTGAAAAAGGGGGAGAGCCATGAACAATCAGCGCCAACTTGGGAAGAACCGCCGGAGGTCATGCCGCGACCGCTGGCGATACCAGCGTCACCAACGCCGCCGGACGGCGGCTAACCCCGCAACGTCGGCTTTCCTTCAGCTTCTCACCGTGATCTTTGCCGTCTTTGGACGCGTGCCTATCCTCCCTGTTCAACTGCCTCAACCCGCACCGTCTCCGCGTCCGGCTCCCCGACGCACGGACATGTCTCCCGAACAGATCGAACGAGAGCACGGTGAGGGCGGCCGGATAGCGATGCAGCCGCGAGTGGTGCACGGTCGTTATCGTGTGCTGCCGTCGTATTCTAGAATTCTCCGGGATCTCTCCCGTCCCGCTGTTGCTGCCCGTGTCGACGCAGCCGGGGCGTTGCTCGCGCGAGTGCCGATGGAAGCCCTCGAATGGACATACGCGGTCCTACGGGAGGAGGATTGGGCGGCGCTTCGTACGATCGTCCAACCCGGCATGAGCGACGCAGAGGCGGATGCCGCTCTTGTAACTGCCGCGCGTGAAGCCCTGTTGAGACAGGCTGCCGAGGATGCCGCAGCGGCATCGACTGATGATGAAGACGACGGCGACGATAATGACAACAAGCGCCGCCGGCGAGGTCGGTGACGGAAAAGGGAGCCTCCGAGGCTCCCCTTTTGTCTTCTACAGCGCGCGGATGGCCAGCCGCCGCATAGCGTACTCTGCGGCTGTCATCGCCTCCTCGGGCGTGTCTGCAAAGCCCGTAGCGACGACTGAGACTCCATCCCTGCCGATGACATCGTAGCTGCATTGCAGGTCCTCATCATCGGGAACAGTCACCGTCGCCTCCGCGAGCAGGCAGCCGCCCGGCCCGGCGATTGCGGACGCGTAGCCGTACACGTCTGGCTCCGGCTCCCATTGCAAAAATCGTGTCGTGTTTTTCATGCTTCAGTACTCCCTTTGGTTGTAGACAGGAGGCGAGTAGCATGACGTTTGCGGCCTGGTCGAATCAGAAAAAATTGGACGATTTTCCCAGTAATTTCCGCCCGTTGTCGCTGTCTAACGCTTCAGAAAAGGATTCGAAACGGAGCGCAAGGATTCAACCATCCATTGAATCCTTGGGGCCAAGGATTCAAAGCCTAAAGTTTTATTGAATTTCATTGAAGGGGCTCGGGCTCACCTCAATGGGGCTATCACGCTCACCTGGGGATCCGGCAGGGGTTCCCCTCGCCTTACCCCCACACGATGCTCCGGAGGGTCGGACGGGTCACTTGCCCCGTCCTGGGCCTACGGCCCACCCCCCTCCCGCATAGTGCCGGGGCCCCTCGGCTCGGTGACGGTCTGCCCGGCCGCTCCTATGCCCTGCGGGCACCGCCACGCCCCTTTGGGCCGAGGCGGGTCGGAGCCTATGCGGCCGGTCAGCTCGTCAACCCCTGCCTCGCCGCCTCCCGGGGACATTAAGGCTGCGACGGAGAGGGAGAGTCGTCGCGCGTCTCGTTTTCAATGAATTCTTCGCAGTCCGCCTTGCTCTTGGGTCCGTAGAGGCGGGCATTGCCGCTCCAGACTTCAAATAGACCTGTGGGACGGCCCTCGCCGTCTAATTCCGGATAGATTTTCATCTGCTTGCCCCTTCGAGCGGATCGCTGTCAAAGGGGGTAGCGCCTCATCGTTGACAATGTCTTCAGGCGAGGAAGATTTCTTTTCTTCAATTAATGTATCACAACGTCAGCAGGTGCGCTCCGCCAGATATTAGTGGATACTAACGTTGGCAAAGGACGGAGGCTGCCTATGCAGGTGCCGCAGCAGGTTGAAAGCCGACCTGGGTCACGGCTTAACGCGGCCCAATCTCTCTCGAAAATTGAGCAGCGCGCGCCCTAGCCAGTTAGGAAGCCCTACGTCCTCGGCCATGACAATCATGCCCTCTCGATGACGCTCCAAAGCCGCGTGGTCGGTCCAGTAGTCCGGCGCAATTGCCAGCTTGCGTTCGATCTTCTGTAGCAAATCCCCGTTTTGCGGGATCTTCAGCGCAAACGCCCTTTCCTGGCGGATACAGACCCTCTCGACGCGGGAGCGTATCTCCTCTGAGTAGCCGATGTTATACCTGATTAGCCTGCCGTGGGTTGCTTCATGAACGAGGGTGGATGCGATAATTTCCGGAGAGGTGTTAAGGACATACTCGTTATCGACCAGGCACCGTCGCAGGCTCTCGACGAAGCAAGCCGTTTTGACGGGGAGCGGATGCGACCAAATTCGATCGATCTCTTTCAAGATCCTTCGATACCGATACATGTCATACGCTTTGATGAGCTGAAGAGCCTTTTCTAGCTTGCGAAGCACTTCGGTATCGTTCTCGTCAGCAAAGACACCGACCCACAGACCGTCAACCCGGATATTACACGACAGGCGCATAAATACCCAGTCGATAAACCGTCTAATGACTGAGGATGGACGCGAACTGGTCATAGTCCCAGGGCTGCCGATAAATTTCACAACCTAGTATCTTCATCTCGATTCCACCGGGTTGAACAGCAGTCCATAGCCTGGAATAGCTGAAGTCCGCGTCAACGATGACGGTCGAATTTGAATGACGACCAAGTCGGCTCCAGCCATTCCGCGCCGGAAGGTGCCTGGTTCATCGGGTAGCTGAATTCGCTACTTGCAAGTGTCGAATAATGTAGCACAACGTCAGCAGGTTGTGGCCGCCGGCAGCCGCCACCTCCAGCGCCCGCTTGGCGGTCTCCTGGCCCTTGATGTCGGCGAGGTCGGGCAGGTCGCGCGGCGCGGCGCGGATGCCGGCCTCGGGCCGCGACAGCACCTGCGTGCCGCGGAAATGGTTGGCGATGGCAATCAGGCTGCGCGGCGCCAATATGTCGAAATCAGCGCCCGCCCAAGCAGCTTCCGATCCGCAGGCGAACGGGCAGATCAGGCCCTTGCCCTCGGCATTGGCGCCGATCGCCGCCGGCAGCGCGCCGGCCACGGCGGTAATCGTGCCGTCGAGCGACAGTTCGCCCAGCACGACATAGCCGGCCAGCATGTCGCCTGGAATGGCGCCAAGGGCGGCCATCAGGCCAAGCGCGATCGGCAGATCGTAGTGGCTGCCTTCCTTGGGCAGATCGGCCGGCGCCAGGTTAACGGTGACCTTCTTCGACGGCATCGACAGGCCCGACGCATGCAGCGCCGCCTGCACCCGCTCGCGGCTCTCGGCCACCGCCTTGTCGGGCAGGCCGACGATCTGAATGCCGACCTTGCCGGGCGCGATCATCACCTGCACGTCGACCGGCACGGCCTCGATGCCCTGGAAAGCGACCGTACGAACCCGCGCCACCATTCTTTGCCCCCGATGCCGTCTCTCCCCAGCCTTTGTGAGCCGGCCGCGAGCGACGTCAACGCGAGACAACCACAGATTTTAGCCCAAGGCAAGAACAATACAGGAACAAAGAGAGGCGTGCGCATACCGTCGACGGGCTCGCAACTGCCTGCAAGGCGCCTCACCGTGCGCGTGACGATGCGAGCCGCGCAGGATGGAGGCGAAGGTTCCGGGAGTCCGTGCAGATCACGACGGCTTCACCGCCAGAAAAGTGTTCCACCCTCGCTCCTTCCTGCCGACGCGGAAGCTGTGGCTGACAAGCTCCATGCCGGCGGCCTCGATGCGCGCCGCGAAGGCGTCCTTGCGCCAGTCGACCGTATGGTATCTGCCGCTCGTTTCGCCGTCGCCGTCGCGCATCGAGACGACAAAGGCACCACCGGGCCGCAACGCCCGCGCGATCTTCTCCAGAACCGGGTCGATCTGGTCGCGCGGCACATGGATCAGCACGGCAAGCGCCACCACCGCGTCATAGGGACCGCCAAGCTCGTCGGTGATCACATCGAGCAGATCGCCGGTCTTGCCGCGTGCTGCCTGCAGTTCGAGAAAGCGCCGTGTCGCGTCGGTCCGCCGGACCTTGACGCCGAGGCCCTCCAGGAAGTCCGCATCGCGGCCAGGTCCGGACCCGATTTCCAGGACGCGGCCGCCCGGCCCGGCGATCGCCGCGGCGCGCTTCAGCGCGGCCTGGTCGTTCGGGTGGGGGACATGCCCGACAATCTCGTCATAGCGGACCGCGTAGTCCTCATACGACTCGATCGTCTGGCGGCTTTGCGCCAGGGCCTTCGCCGGTACGGTCATCGCTGCCTCCTTGATGTGGCCGCCATCGCGGTCAGCGGATGCTGCCATAGGGCGCGTGGCCGTCGAGCAGGCCGATATCGCGGCGGAAATGGTCCGACAGGGCGCGCTGGTCGAGCAGGCCGCGCGACCGCGATCTGAAGGGAGCGACGAAGAGGTCGAGGATCGGATGACGGACCGTGATGCGCTGGGTAGAGGGGGTCATTGCCATGTCCTTTCGGCGTTGTGTTGATGGCTGGAGTGTGCGCCGTTCTCCTCTTGGTTTCCAATCGAACGTCGCGTATCATGCATCAACGGGATTGATGCATGATGAGCTGGGACCTGCCGCCCTTGGGCGCCATCAGGGTGTTTGAAGCCGCATCGCGGCTGGGCAGCTTTACCAAGGCGGCCGAAGAGCTCGGCATGACCCAGTCGGCGGCCAGCTACCAGATCAAGGTGCTGGAGGAACGCGCCGGAACACCGCTTTTCGTAAGAAAAACAAGGCAGATCGCCTTGACCGAGGCCGGCGAGCAGCTGGCGCCGCACGCATCGGGTGCCTTCTCGGCGCTGGCCGATGCGTGGGTGGCGACCAAGGGCGGCGCCACCGGCGTGTTGTCGGTCACCACGGTCCAGACCTTTGCCTCGACCTGGCTCGCCGTGCGCCTTGGAGCATTCCAGCTGATGCATCCGGATCTTGCCGTGAAGGTCGACACATCGTCCCGGCTGGCCGATTTTGGGCGCGACGGCATGGATATCGGCATTCGCACCGGCACCGGGAAATGGCCGGGCCTGGCAGCCCATTATCTGTTCAAGGCGGATTACACGCCGATGCTCAGCCCGAGGCTGGTGCGGAGCGTGGGAGGCATCCGCCACCCCGAAGATCTCTACAAGTTGCCATTATGCTGTTCGACCGATCCCTGGTGGAAGATCTGGTTCGAAGCAGCCGGCGCCCGCTTCGAGCCCGATCGCATCATAGCCGGCCCGGAACTTGGCACGCAGGCCTACGACGCGATGGCGGCGCTCACGGATCAGGGCGTCGCCATCCTCACCCGCAACCTCTACAGCTCGTTGCTGGCGACAGGACAGCTCATTCAGCCGTTCGAGGCCATGGGGTCCGACGGCGACGGCTACTGGCTGGTGCATTCCGAAAGCCGCCGCAACACCCCGAAGATCAGGCTGTTCAGGGACTGGGTGCTGGCCGAGACGGCTGATGTCAGGGAGCGCGAACAGCGCCGGGTCGAAGAGCCTTGATCAAATCAGGAACATCAGGGGAACCGGTAACCGGACCGGTTGCGCCCCGGTTGTAGCCGGCTGCAAAAAGCGGAACATGGTTAACACAAAATGAAAACGGATTATGTCCGCTTCGCTTCGACCGCATCCCAGAACAGGGCGGCAATATCCGCCCCGCCGAAGCGATGCACTTCACGCACGCCCGTCGGCGAGGTGACATTGATCTCGGTCATGTAGTCGCCGATGACATCGATGCCGACCAGGATGAAGCCGCGTTCCCTGAGCGACGGCCCGATGCGGGCGCAGATCTCGCGCTCGCGCGCCGTCAGCTCGGTTTTCTCGGCACGGCCGCCGACATGCATGTTGGAGCGGGAATCGTGCTCGGCCGGCACCCGGTTGATGGCGCCGACCGGCTCGCCGTCGATCAGGATGATGCGTTTGTCGCCCTTGCGCACATCCTTCAGGTAGCGCTGCACGATATAGGGCTCGTGGAACAGCTGGCCGAACATTTCGAGCAGCGAGGCGAGGTTGCGGTCGGCTTCCAGCAAATGGAAGATGCCGGCGCCGCCATTGCCGTAGAGCGGCTTGACGATGATGTCGCCGAATTCCTTGCGGAAGGCGGCCACCTCGAGCGGATCCTTGGTGATCAGCGTGTCCGGCATCAGATCGGAAAACTCGGTGACGAAGATCTTTTCCGGGCTGTTGCGCACCCAGGCCGGGTCGTTGACGACCAGCGTCTTCGGATGGATGCGCTCGAGGATATGCGTGGTGGTGATGTAGTTCATGTCGAAGGGAGGGTCCTGGCGCAGCAGGATGACGTCCATCTCCGACAGGTCGGTGCGAACCTTTTCGCCCAGCGAGTAGTGGCTGCCCTTTTCGTCGCGCACCTGCATCTCCTCGATGCGGGCAAACACCTTGCCGTCGCGCAGCGACAGGCGGTCGGGCGTGTAGTGGAACAATTGATGGCCGCGCCGCTGCGCTTCCAGCGACAGCGCGAACGAGGTGTCGCCGGCGATCGACACGGTCGAGACATGGTCCATCTGGACGGCGATTTTCAGCTTCATGGCGGATCCCCAGCGCAGTCAACGCAAGCGATATAAGGGTCCCGGCGCCTTCTGCCAATCGGGCCACGCCGTTAACGGTCGAAGACCAGCCGCGAGTAACCCAGGAAGGACAGCGTCATGGCTGCCAGCGAAGCGATGGCAAGCGCCGCCAGTGGTGGCGCCGCCGGCAGCACCAGCAGGATGGCTGAGTAGACGGCATAGTTGACGATGCTGGTGGCGACGCCGACGCCGCCATAGCGGGCGCCTTCCTGTGTCACGCCCCTGCTCGACGGCGAGAAGGTCAGGTGCCGGTTGATCTGCCAGGTGACGCAGAGCGCGAAGCCGATCGACAGCATGCGGGCGACGAAGGGTCCGAGCGGCGTGACGGCGAGCAGCAGCCACAGCGCCGCCGCGTCGGCGACGAAGCCGATGCCGCCGGCGAAGACAAAGCGGACGATGCGTTGCATCGGTCAGGCCGCACGCGAGGCCTTGCCCGGTTGCGGCTTCCGAACCACGTCGCCGGTGCGGCGCTCGACACGGCCCGAAGGCATGGAGAGATAGAAGATCCGCTTCTGCTCGGCGCGCCCACGCGAGACCGAATCGAGGATCAGTCCGGTCACCGCCGCCAGCATGGACAGAAGCAGCAGGCCGACCGACAGCACCCAGGTCGGCATGCGCGGTACCAGGCCGGTCTCGGCGAATTCGACCAGCACCGGCGCCATCAGGAACAGGCTCGAGGCCAGGAAGAACAGCGAAAAGGCGCCGAAGAAGCGCAACGGCTGCGTCTCCTTCATCAGCATGGCGAACATCCACAGGATCCTGGCGCCGTCGCGGAAGGTCGACAGCTTCGACGACGAGCCTTCCGGCCGGCGGCCGTAGTCGAGCGCAATCTCGCTGACCGGCAATTTGAGCTGCGAGGCGTGCACCGACATTTCGGTCTCGATCTCGAAGCCGCCGGAGACGGCGGGGAAGCTCTTGACGAAACGCCTGGTGAAGACGCGGTAGCCGGAGAAAATGTCGGTGAAATCGCTGCCGAACAGCCATTTGTAGAGGCTGTTGAAGGCCCGGTTGCCGAAGGCATGGCCGGCCCTGCCGGCATCGTCGGTGACGCCGCGCCTGGTGCCCACCACCATATCGCAACGCTCGGTCAGGAGCGTGTTGATCAATTGCGGCGCGTCCTCGGGCGCGTAGGTGCCGTCGCCATCGGCCATCAGGTAGATGTCGGCGTCGATGTCGGCGAACATGCGCCGCACCACATTGCCCTTGCCCTGGCGCGGCTCGCGAACCACGATGGCGCCGGCCGCGCGGGCGCGCAGCGCCGTCAGATCCTTCGAATTGTTGTCGTAGACATAGATGGTTGCCGCGGGCAGCGTCTCGCGGAACCGCCGCACCACCTCGGCGATGGTCAGCTCCTCATTATAGCAGGGCAGGAGCACGGCGATGACGGGTTCATGGCTGATGTCTTGCGGCATTTTCGTCTCCGAATGCCTTGTCGACCATGCGGTCGCGCTCCGGAAACCGGCCGCGTTCAGGCGGTTTTACTATTTATTGAAGCCGTTAAGGCTAGGTTTAAGACCGACTTCACGAGTGTCGATTTGGCCTGGAAAGGCCCGGCATTCCCGCCAAGGGCGATCGGCATGAGCACAGCAACGGGAACTTCCACAGGGAAGTCCGATATCGCGTTCGCGTTGCTTGCCGCCTTGCTGCTGCTCGGCCTCAATGCCCAGCAGGGATTCCCGCAACTGGCCAATCCGGCGGGCGACAATGACAGCCTGCTGCAACTGGTCGAAGTCCGCGACCTGCTGGCGGGCCAAGGCTGGTTCGACCTGCACCAGTACAGAATGGGGCTGGAGGGCGGCTTCGTCATGCACTGGTCGCGGCTGCTCGACGCGCCGCTGGCGCTGAGCATCCTTGCCGTTTCGAGCCTGACCGGCAGCGCCGCCCTGGCCGAACAGATCGTGCAAATAGTCTGGCCGGCCCTGCAGTTCTTTATCGCGGTCTTGTTCATCATCCGCGCCGCGCGCGCTTTCGCCGGCCCGCCCGCTGTGCTGCCCGCCGCCGTCGTCGGCGGGGCGGCCTTGTATTACATCGGGATTTTTTCCCCAGGCGCGCTCGATCATCACAATGTCCAGCTGATGCTGACGCTGGCGAGCCTGGCCTTGCTGCTCGAGGCGCCCACGTATCGGCCGGCTGCCCTTGTCGCGGGCATCTGCGCCACGCTGACCCTGGCCATCGGCATGGAAAGCGCGCCCTATGATGGGGCCCTCGGCGCCGTCGTCGCTCTGCTGTTTCTCTGCAATGGCGACGCCGAAAGGCTGATCGCCAGGGATTTCGGTCTCGGCGTAGCCGGCGTCTCGGCTCTGGTCTTCGCCGCCACCATTCCGGTGTCGTCCTGGGGCCAAGCCCAGTGCGACACGTTCTCGCTCGTGCAGTTCGCCGTTACCGCGCTTGCCGGCGCCGGTCTGGCAATCATTGCTTCGTGGAAGGCCGCCAACGCGACGGCCGCCCGGCGCCTGATGTCGCTTGGCCTGCTTGCCGTCGCTCTCGCCCTCGTCGTGATGCTCTTCTTCCCGCAATGCCTGGCGGCGCCCTATGCCCATCTCGACCCGCGCCTGCAGCAGATGTGGCTCGGCTATATCGAGGAGGCACAGTCGATCGTCCAGCTTGTCGCCGACGATCCGGCAAGGGCCGTGGCGCGTTTTGCGACGCCGCTGGTGGCGATCGTGCTGATGGCGCTCCGTTTCAGCCATGGCGGCTGGCGGCGGCAGGACAGCCTCGTCGCCGCACTGCTGGTCGTGGCGGTCCTGGTCAGCGCCTGGGAAGTGCGCGGCTCGACCTTCTCCATCGCCTTCGCGGTGATCCCGCTTTCGGCCTGGATCGCCAAATGGCGGCAGCGGGCCGAAGCCAGCCCGTCCAGCGGCTCGGTACTCAGGATGGCGGCGGCCTGGCTGATCTCGGTCAATGCCATCTGGTCGGGTGCCGCCGAGGCCGCCTCGAGCGCCTTCGCAACCGCTGCACCCGCCAGGGACGCCAGCATCGATGCGCCCTGCAACAGCAAGGCCTCGTTCGCCGTGCTTGGCGCGATGGCCCCCACCACGGTGCTTGCCATCTCCAATCTTGGCTCGCCCATCCTCGCCTTTACCGGTCATCGCGTATTCGCCGGGCCCTATCATCGCAACGTCGCCGGAAACCTGCTCGTGTTCGATGCCTTGCTGGGCTCGGCCACCGACGCCAAAGCCATCGTCGAAAGCCACCATGTCGGCCTTGTCGCGCTCTGCCGCGACAACCCGGAAAGCCGGCTGTTCGCGGCCAGGGCGCCGGACGGTTTTCTGGCCGGGCTGATGCGCGGCAGCGTGCCGGAATGGCTGGAGCTGGTGGCGGAGACCAGGGGCAACCCACTGGAACTCTACCGCGTCCGGCTCGGCGGCTGATCCGGCCGGCAGTCGCTACTCCTTCCGATACAAGATCATGCCGCCGTGATGCAGCACGCCGTCGATGAACGTGCCATCGGCGGTGAATCCGGTATCGTCCCAATAGTCGATGTGATGCCCCCGGACTTCGTAACGCCCCCGATACGCGCTCTCCCGGGTTCCACGCGCTTCGTCGTACCGGCCATTTGGAAGCAGCTTGTGACGGACATGGCCATCGGCTGTCACCCACATGCCTGCATAGGGATGGCTTTGAGCAATGATTTGCTGGTCGGGATTCATCTGGGCGACACCTTTCTGCACGGGGACCGCGCCAAAGAGAAGCATGAGCGATGCAAGCAGGGAAAACGACGACGTCATGGCCGCTACCTTGTGGCCGTCGGCCGAATGACGATCTCGTTGACATCGACGTCGTCGGGCTGCTCGATGGCGAAGCGCACCGCGCGGCCGATCGCGTCCGGCTGCAAGGCGATCGCCCGGTAGGTCTTCATGGCTTCGGCCGCCAGCGGATCGGTGATGGAATGGGCCAATTCACTCTCGACCACGCCGGGATGAATGCAGGTCACCCGAATGTCGTCGTTCTCCTGCCTGAGGCCGTCGGAAATCGCCCGCACCGCGTATTTGGTCGCGCAATAGACCGCTGCCGTTGGCGCGACCGAGAGCGCGCCGACCGAAGCGATGTTAATGATGTGGCCGGAGCCTCTCGCGGTCATCTCCGGCAGCACCGCGGCGATCCCGTGGAGCACGCCCTTGATGTTGACGTCGACCATGCGGTCCCATTCGTCGACCTTGAGGGAGGCCATCAGCGAAAGCGGCATCACGCCGGCATTGTTCACGATCACGTCGACGCGTCCCCAGGCTTGTCGCGCCGCCTCGGCAAAGGCAGCGACATCGTTACGGTCGGTGACGTCGAGGCCGCGGATCCTGGCCTCCCCACCGTGCGCGGTGATCTCCTCGGCGAGCGCCTCCAGCCGGTCTGTGCGCCGCGCGCCGAGCATGACTTTCGCCCCGGCGGCGCCGAGTTCGCGGGCAATCCCCGCGCCGATTCCGCTTGATGCGCCGGTAATGAGGACGGTCTTGTCGAGGGGCATGCTTGTCTCCTGTTCCTGGATTGACCGCCGCCTTGCGTCGGTTGCCAGGAAGATAGAATTGCCCCATTGTCGCGTTAAGACAGCCATTTCTTGACGCTATGGAAAGCCACGCTAACCAATGGATCTCAACGCGCTCTCCGTTTTTGCGCTTGTCGCCGAGGAGCGGAGTTTTCGCGCCGCCGCCGACCGGCTGGGTGTCACCCGCTCGGCCGTCAGCCAGACGATCAGGCGGCTGGAAGAGACCATCGGCATAGCGCTTGTGCGGCGCACGACGCGCAGCGTCAGCCTCACCGAGGCGGGGGAGCGGCTCCGCGCCGAAATCGCGCCGGCCATCGCGGACATGCGTGCCGCGGTCGAGGCCGCCGGCAGCTTGCGTGGGCGCCCGCGCGGGCAGTTGCGGCTCGCTGTTTCGTCGATCGCCGAGGGCTTCCTGTCAGGGCCGTTCCTGGCAGCCTTCGCCGAGGCCAATCCGGAGGTTCAGATCGACATCACGGTGACGGACGATGAATTCGATATCGTTGCCCAGGGATACGATGCCGGCGTCAGGCTGGGCGAAGTCATCGAGCAGGACATGATCGCGGTTCCCGTTGCCGGTGACGAGCGGCAGCTGGCTGTCTGCGCGCCAGCCTACCGCGATCGATTTGGTGAGCCTGCGCATCCGAGCGAGCTTGCGGCCCGTCGCTGCATTGGTTGGCGTCCCGCTCCCGGGGTTGCGCCCTACCGATGGGAATTCGCGGTCGACGGCAAGGAGTTCAGCGTCGCCGTCGCCCCGGAGATCACGACAAACGACATGACGTTGATGATCAGGCTCGCTGTCGCCGGCGCCGGCATCACCTTCGGCATGGAACGGAGCTTCCGTCCCTGGCTCGACCGGGGCGAGCTGGTGCCCATCCTGGAGTCCTACTGCCCACGCTTTGCCGGCTTCTATCTCTATTATCCCGGCCGCCGCAACTTGGCGCCGAAGCTGCGCGCGCTTGTCGATCACCTGCAACGCTTCAGATAGCGTCGTGGGATCGTTGGCGGGTCTCGAAAAATCGATTCAAGCGATACGTTTCCTAAAGGGTTTGCTGCCAGTCTCGAAATAAATTCCGACGACAAAACAGGGACGAACAGGGACACCGATGCAAACTCCGTTTGGCACCGGTCAGGCAAACAGGGAAAGCACGGATCTGGCGTTCACCGATCCGTTGACCGGGCTTGGCAATCATCGCCGCTTCTTCGACAAGGTCGACCGCCTGATCAGCGACCGCGCCGACGATCCCGCGCCCTTCACCGTCGGCATTCTCGACCTCGACGGCTTCAAGCCGATCAACGATCTGTTCGGCCACAAGGCCGGCGACGACATCCTGATCCAGGTCGCCATGCGGCTGCGTGCCTCGATGGACGGCCATTCGACGGTCTGCCGCATCGGTGCCGACGAATTCGCCTTCCTCTACCCGCTGGTGTTCTCGGAGGATGCGGCGGCTGAAAAATCCCGCATGCTGATCGAGATCCTGTCGGCGCCCTATGATGTCGGCGAGCGCACCGCCAGGCTCTCGGCCTCGGTCGGCTGCTCGCTGTTCTATTCGGGCGACGAGACCACCGAGATCCTCATCAACAAGGCCGAAACGGCGCTCTACCATGCCAAGCGTTCCGGCCGCGGCCGCGTCGTCGTCTACACCCGTGAGATGGAAGAGGCCGCCAAGCGCGTCACCCGCATCGAGCAGGCGCTGCGCCGCGCCGTCTCCGCCGGCGAGGTGGAGCCGCATTTCCAGCCGATCGTCGACCTCACCACGCGCCGCACCATCGGCTTCGAGACGCTGGCGCGCTGGACCGATCGCGATCTCGGCGCGGTGCCGCCGACCGTCTTCATCCCCATCGCCGAGGAGCGCGGCATCATCGGTCCGCTGTCGCAGCTGGTGCTGCGCAAGGCGACCGAAGCCGCCAGGAGCTGGCCGAAGGACCTGTTCCTGTCCTTCAACCTGTCGCCCTCGCAGCTCGTCGACCAGAACACCGGCCTGCACATACTGGCGATCCTCGACCGCACCGGCTTCGATCCGCGCCGGCTGGAGATCGAGATCACCGAGACCGGCCTGATGAACGACCCTGCCTCGGCGGCGCAGATCGTCGAGGATCTGCGCCGCGTCGGCATCCGCGTCTCGCTCGACGATTTCGGCACCGGCCAGTCCTCGCTCGGCCGGCTGCGTGAATTCCATTTCGACAAGCTCAAGATCGACCGCGCCTTCGTCGCCTCCATTCTCGAAGACCGGCCATCCGAGCACATCATCCGCGCCATCCTCGCCATGTGCGAAGGGCTCGGCATGGACGTCGTCGCCGAAGGCATCGAAGAGGAGGCGCAGGCCGACCGGCTGGTCCAGTTCGGTTGCGCCGGCGGACAGGGCTATCTGTTCGGCAAACCGGCCGATGCCGATGCCACATTGGGCTACCTCCGTGATTCCTTCCGTGGCGCCTTGCGCGCCAAGGCGATCTAAAACGGCAAAAAACGGTGCTGCCCACCATGGGGCGACGCCGCTTCGCGGGTCGAGCGTGGCACCATCGCCTTTTTGTCAGACATAAGCCCGAAAATGCGTCTTTTCGCCCTTGCCCGCCGGACGTGTCTGGCTAGGATGCGCGCCGGTTGACCCGGGAGACGAAAATCATGATGCCATCGGCGCGGTTTGCCGACCTCGAAGGCGCTTCGGTGCTGATCACCGGCGGCGGCTCCGGCATCGGCGCGGCGTTGACCGAAGGGTTCACGCGCCAGGGCGCCAAGGTCGCCTTCATCGACATCGCCGATGCGCCGAGCATCACGCTCGCCGACCGCATTGAGAAAGAGCTCGGCCGGCGTCCGCTCTACCTCAAGACCGATCTGCGCGACGTCGAGGCCTTGCGTGCGGCCGCGGCCCGGGCCGCCGACGCGCATGGCGACGTCACCGTGCTGGTCAACAACGCCGCCTGGGACGAACGCCATGAAGTCGAGGACGTCACCGTCGAATTCTGGGACAACAATCTCTCCATCAATCTCAGGCCGCATTTCTTCACCGCGCAGGCGGTGGTGTCAGGCATGAAGCGGGCCGGCGGCGGCTCGATCATCAATTTCACCTCGACCTCCTACCTGATCAACCATCCCGACATGCCGGCCTATACCGCTGCCAAGGCGGGCATACTCGGCCTCACCAAGGGGTTGGCAGGCAAGCTCGGGCCCGACCGCATCCGCGTCAACGCCGTCGCGCCCGGCTGGGTGATCACCGAGCGGCAGCAGGAGCGCTGGGTGACCGAACAGGCGCTCGCCGCCCATGTCGCCAAGCAGTGCATCAGGGACGTCATGCGGCCGGACGACATGGTTGGCACGGTGCTGTTCCTGGCCTCGGACGCTTCGCGCATGTTGACCGCGCAGATGCTGATCGTCGATGGAGGCTTCCTGTGAGCCCAGCCAGCAACGTTCCGGCGGTTGCCGCGCTCGATTGGGGCACGACCCGGCTCCGGGCCTGGCTGATCGACGGCGCCGGCAAGGTGCTTGCCGAGCGTCGCGGCGACGACGGCCTGATCACCGCGCGCGAAAAGGGCTTCGCCAACGTTCTGGAGAGCCATCTGACGGCGATGGGTGCGCCGGAGGAATTGCCCGTCATCATCTGCGGCATGGCCGGTTCGCGCCAGGGTTGGCTCGAGGCGCCCTATGTCAGCGTGCCGTCGCCGCTCGGCGCCATTCTCGGCGGCGCCGCCCGTGTGCCTGATCAGAAACGTGACATCCGTATCGTTCCCGGCCTTACCCAGCGCCTGGCCGACGCGCCCGACGTCATGCGCGGCGAGGAAACGCAGTTGGCCGGCGCCGGCCTGCCGGCCAAGGGCCGCCATCTCGTCTGCATGCCCGGTACCCATTCGAAATGGGTGCTGGTCGAGGACGGCGCCGTCACCGGCTTTGGCACCTGGCCGACGGGCGAGCTGTTTTCCGTGCTTGCCGCGCACTCGATCCTGCGCCATTCGCTGGGCGAACATCCCAGCCCGGTTGCTGCCGACAATCCGTTCTTCCGCCGCTGGTGCGAAATCGCACTGGGCGAGGGTGGTGACGTCACCTCGCGGCTGTTTGCCATCCGCGCCGCCGGCCTGCTCCAGGATTTGAAGGCCGATGATGCGGCCGCCTGCCTGTCCGGCCTGCTGATCGGCGGCGAGATTGCCTCCGCCCGGCGCCGGCACGGCGCCGGCGCGACATCGGTGGTGCTGGTTGCCTCGGGCGCGCTGGCCGTGCTCTACCAGACGGCGCTCGGCCTTGCCGGGCTTGGCCTGCGCACCGTCGACGCCGACGAAGCAGTACGCGCCGGGCTGATCGAAGCCGCGCGCGAGAACGGCATGATCGCCAGAACCGGAGCAGCCCTATGAGCCAGACCGCACCTTTTCCCAAACTCAAGCGCGGCCTGGTCGCCATCCTGCGCGGCCTGAAGCCCACCGAGGCGATCGCCATGGGCCAGGCGCTGTTCGACGCCGGCATCGAGGCGATCGAGGTGCCGCTCAACTCGCCCGAACCGTTCTCGTCGATCGCCAGGATTGTCGAAGTGCTGCCGAAAACGGCCCTGGTCGGCGCCGGCACCGTGCTGACGGCGGCCGATGTCGACAGCCTGCACCGGGCCGGCGGTCGATTGCTGGTCAGCCCCAACATCGATGCCGAGGTGATGGGCCGCGCCAAGACATATGGCATGGTCACCATGCCTGGCGTGTTCACCCCTACAGAAGCTTTCCAGGCGATCCGGCTCGGCGCTTCGGCGCTGAAATTCTTTCCCGCCAGCGTGCTCGGCGCATCGGGCATTTCCGCGATCCGGGCCGTACTGCCGGCGCAGACGCTGGTCGGCGCGGTCGGCGGCGTTTCGGACAAGGATTTTGCCGGCTACAAGGCGGTTGGCGTGACGGTCTTCGGGCTTGGCTCCAGCCTGTTCAAGCCTGGCACGAGCGTCGACGACGTAGCGGCGCGCGCACACGCCGCCGTCGCTGCCTGGGACGCGGCATTCGGAGACGCATGATGAGCGAGGTTTCGGTTTTCTCCGACCATGTCTGCGAGCTCGGCGAAGGGCCAAGCTACGATCCCGCCACCGATGCGTTGTACTGGTTCGATATCGTCAACTGTCGGCTCCTGGAGAAATCCGTGGCCGGCGGTGCGCTGAAGATCCACGAGCTTGGCCAGATGGCGAGCGCCATCGCCATCATCGACGACAAGCGTCAGCTGATCGCCACCGAGACCGGCCTCTTCGTCCGCGACGTCGCGACCGGCCGGATGACGCTGCATACGCCTGTCGAGGCAGACAACCCCCTTACCCGCTCCAACGATTCCCGTGTCCATCCCTGCGGCGCCTTGTGGATGGGGACGATGGGCAAGAGCGAGGCAAAGGGCGCCGGTTCGATCTACTGGTTTTTCAAGGGCGAACTGCGCAAGCTATTCTCCGGCATCACCGTGTCGAACTCGATCTGTTTCTCCGGGGATGGCGCGCTCGCCTATTACACCGACACCTCGACCGGCCTGCTGATGCGCGTCGCCTGTAATCCGGCGACCGGCCTGCCCGCTGGAGAACCAAATGTGTTCGTCGATCACCGCTCGTCCAAGGGCTATGTCGATGGGTCGGTCGTCGACCACGATGGCGTGCTGTGGAACGCCGTCTGGGGCGGCAAGGCGGTCAAGGCCTATTCGCCCGACGGCACATTGTTGCGCGAAATTGCGATGCCGGTGACGCAGCCTTCCTGCCCGGCTTTCGCCGGCGCGAAGGCGGACCGGCTGGCGGTGACGTCGGCCTGGAAGGGCAAGGACGAGAAGCAGCGCCAGCTCGACCCGCAGGCCGGCATGACGTTCGTCCTCGACATCAAGGTCAACGGCCGCTTCGAGCCACGCGTGCTGATCGCCTGAACGAAGGTGGCCGATAAACGTCCTCGCCGGCGTTGTCACGCAACCGTCCGGGACGGTCGGTTTCGCGAAAGCCCACGGCATGCGCCGTGCGATGCTGGGCGATCACATAGCCGGGATTCAATCATCGCATGTCCAGCCGCAGGCCAGAACTGATCCTCGTCCACGAGCCGGAGAAGGCTTGCTTCGAGCGCCTGGTCGCCGAGGGCTATGCGCCGAAGCGTGCCGCCGAGATTTCGTCCTACCTGGCGCAGTCGACCGACCTCGCGCCCGAATTCGACACGCTCGCCGCAGCCTGTGACAGCCGCGGCCTCGCCTTCGCCGCGGTGGAGCTGGACGATGCCGCAAGCGCGCTCACCGGAGCCGATCCGGCCACGACGCTGGTCTGGACGCTGACCGACGGCATCGCCTATTTCCGTGGCGGCGGCGCACCCGCGCTGGCGCGGCTCAATGGCCTGAGAACGATCGGCGCGGACGATTCGCTGTTCGCGCTCTGCCAGGACAAGTTCCGCTCCGGCGCCGTGCTTGGCGCGCTCGGCCTGCCGGCGCCGCAGGCGGGACTTGCCCGCAATGGAAACTGGCTGGTCGAGCCGCCGGCCTCCGCTGCCGGCTGGTTCGTCAAGCCCAACAGGCTCGGCGCCAAGATCGGCATCTGGCCGGATTCGCGCGTAGCCGATCTCGGCCACGCGCTGGAGCTCAGCCGCCGTGTTTTCGCGGCCTATCGCGACGATGTCGTCGTCCAGCCCTATGTCGCCGGCCGCAATGTGCGCGCCAGCTTCCTCGGCCTGACGCCGGAAACCGGCGTCGAGGCGCTTGGCGTCGCCTTTGTCGAGTCAGGCGCGGACTTCCAGACCATGGCGGACAGCCTGGCGCTTTATGGTGACACCGGTGAGGCGGCGAAGGCTGCCGGGCACTATGCCGAACCCGAACTCGCTCCAGTCGCGGACAGCCAGCCGGTGGCCGATGCGAGGATCAGGGTGATCGCCGAACGGCTGATCAGCGGGCTCGGCCTGCGCGACGTGTTTTCCATCGACCTGCGCGTCGAGGCAGATGACACGGTTCATCTCATAGAATTCGAGGTCTGCCCCGGCCTGCCGTGCTTCGATTTCCGCGCCTACTGCCGCCAGCAATGGGCGCTGAGCCTGGCGGACGCGATGGCGGAAACCGCCGCAAGCCGGTTGCGCTCATGACGCCAGGGATAGCGGCGCGACACCCCTCGCAATCGGCATCCGACGGCTAAGCACGGAGCGAAGCGACGCGGCGCGGACATGCCGTGACTTCGATCCGCTGCGACGGTGCGGAATTCCGCTCGGCCGCCCCCGGACCTAAATGCCTTCGACCAGCACGATCTCGCCGTCGGCGACCTTCTGGCGGATGGCGACCGCGCGCTGATACTCCGGCGAGTGATAGCAGTCATGCGCGGCGGCGAGTGATGGAAATTCGATGATGACATTGCGCGCGCGGCCCGGACCTTCGGCTTTCTCGTGTTCACCGCCGCGGGCGAGAAATGTCGCGCCGAAGCGCTCGAAGGCCGGCTTGGCGGCCGCGACATAGTCCTTGTAGCCTTCGGCGTCGCGCACATCGACACGTGCGATCCAGTATCCCTTGGGCATTCTCTTTTCTCCTATCGTGCTGGCTCGTCAGGCCGAGCGCATTTCTTCCAGAATGGCCTCGGCCGCCGCGCGCCGGTCGCTTGCCGCGACGATCGGCCGTCCGACGACCAGATGGCTGGCGCCGTTGCGGACCGCCTGCGCCGGCGTCACAACGCGCTTCTGGTCGCCATGGTCGCTGCCGGCCGGCCGGATGCCGGGCGTCACCACCGCCATGTCCGGGCCGACGATGCGGCGCACCGCTTCGGCTTCCGCGGCCGAGCAGACGATACCTCCCATGCCGGCATGCAGCGCCTGTTCCGAGCGCCTCAGCACCAGCGTGTGCGGGTCATATTCATAGCCGACATCGATCATGTCCTGCTCATCCATCGAGGTCAGCACGCTGACGGCGAGCAGGCAAAGCTCGCTGCCGCGCGCTGCCTCCACCGCCGCCTGCATCGCCTTGGGATAGGCATGGATGGTCAGCATGGTCATGCCCATCTTGACGATGTTCTCGACGCCCTTGGCCACCGTGTGGTCGATGTCGAGCAGCTTCATGTCGAGAAAGATTTTCGTCCCGCCGCTGGCCAGCTCCCTGGCAAAGTCGAGCCCGCCGGCAAAGGCCAGCTGATAGCCGATCTTGTAGAAGGAGACGACGCCGTCGAGCTCGCGCACCGCCTGCTCGGCCTCCTTGACGGTCGGCACGTCGAGGCCGACGATCAGTCGCTCTTGCATGGATTGGGCCTGCATGGAATGGGCCTGCATGGTTGCGGCGGTCACACCTCGACCCTGGTCGACAGCATGCGCGAGGTCTCGATCAGCGTGCGGCATAGGTGCTCCATCGATTTGTGCAGTCTTTCGTCACGGAAATGGCCGTCCCCGTCGAAGGCGTCGCCACCCTCCGGCACCGAGCATTCGGGCGTCACCACCTCCATCTGGCAGCGCACCAGCACGGCGCGCAGATGGTTGATGCAGCGTATGCCGCCGAAGTGTCCGTTGGAGGACGAGCAGAGGCCCGCGACCTTGCCGGCAAGCGGCCTGACCGATCGGCCGCCATCCCGTCGCACCCGGCTCACCCAGTCGATCGTGTTCTTGAGCAATGGCGGGATCGAGCCGTTATATTCGGGCGTCGCGATCAGCAGCCCGTCATGAGCGGCGATCAGCCGCGCCAGCTTCTGGGCGTTTTCGGGGACGCCTCTTTCCATTTCCAGGTCTTCGTCGAGGATCGGCAAGGGATAGTCGGCGAGCGAAACGCGGGTGACCTCGGCGCCCTGCACCGCAAGTTCCTTCTGCGCCACGTCGGCGGTCCTGCCGCTATAAGCGCCTGTGCGCACCGAGCCGGCGAAGACGAGGATTTTCGGGATCACTGCCATTGGCCAACCTTGTTCTGGGACACGTACAGCCAAGGTTCGATCAAATCAACGCATCGGCGCCATAAAACGCTCGGTATTGGCCGAAGCCCCCGACTTCGTCATCCCTGGGCGAAGCAGGAGCGAAGCTCCGTCGCGGAGACCCTGGGATCCATTCCGTGACCTTGGACGTAGAGTGCAGCGGAGCAGAATTCTTCTTCGCCGCGGCACGTCGAGGTCGCGGCATGGATCCCTTGGGCTGCGAAGCAACGCCAGGGGTCTGCGCCGCGTCGCTGCGCTCCTTGCTCCGCCCGTGGATGACGAAATGAGGGATGTTTCGGCCAATCGCCAAGCTATGCAGCCAGCATCAGGAACCGCGAACGGCTCAGCGCGTCCGCTAATGCGCTTCGCGCCGGTAGATCCACAGCTGCGTCGGCGGGATGTTGCGGAAGATGAAGTCGAAATGCTTGACCGTGTAGTCGCCGCGGCCCGCCGGGATCGGCGACATCGGACCATAGGTCAGCTGGACGATCGGCCGTCCGGCCGGGATGCGATCGAGCAGGCTTTCGATATAGGCGATACGCTGGGCGACCGGGAAGTTGAGCAGCGGCACCCCGGAAACGACGCTATCGAAGATCATCCCGCGCCTCTCGCCAAGCGTGGCGTTGAGGTTGAAGGCATCGCCCTCGATGACGTTGACGCCGGGATAGAGCTGGCGCAGATGGCGCACGAAATCGGTGGAATATTCGACCGCGTAGAGGTTTTCGGGCCGCACGCCCTGGGCGAGGATGGCGCGGGTGATGACGCCGGTGCCGGGACCGACCTCGAGCACCGGCAGGCCGGACTTCGGGTTGACGATCGAGGCCATCTTGCGCGCGGTGATCGAACTGGTCGGAACGATGGAGCCGACGGTCTTCGGCTTGTCGATCCAGCCCTTGAAGAATTTGAGTTCGTCGTCGAACTTCTCGGCAAACGCCTTCCGCAGTCCGTGACCACGTGCCATGCAAGCTCTCCTCAGCGCGCCCCTTGGAAGCTACTTAACATCTGGGTGACGCAAGGCAAGGCACGGCCATGCCTATGTCGTGGATAAGATAGCTTTGGTCGCGTCTCAACGTTCGCCGAAAGACTCGAAAAAGTCCTTCATGCGAGCGAAAAAGCCGCTCGATTGGGGCGAATTGTCCTGCGAGGAGAGTTGTTCGAACTCCTCCAGCAGCTCGCGCTGGCGACGCGACAGGTTCTGTGGCGTCTCGACCGCGGTCTGGATGTAGAGGTCGCCGACATTGGGCTGGCGCAACACCGGCATGCCCTTGCCCTTGAGGCGGAACTGACGTCCGTTCTGCGTGCCTTCGGGGACCTTCACCTTGGTCTGTGTGCCGTCGAGCGTCGTCACCTCGAAGGAGCCGCCAAGGGCCGCCGTCGTCATCGAGATCGGCACCTTGCAATAGAGGTCGGCACCGTCGCGCTGGAAGAATTCGTGCGGCTTGACCGCCAGGAAAATATAGAGGTCGCCCGACGGCCCGCCGCGCAGGCCGGCCTCGCCTTCATTGGCCAGCCGGATGCGGGTGCCGTCCTCGATGCCGGCCGGGATGTTGACCGAGAGCGAGCGCTCCTCGGTGACGCGGCCCTGGCCGGCGCATTTCGGGCACGGGTCCTTGATCGTCTGGCCGCGGCCCTGGCATTGCGGGCAGGTCCGCTCGATCGAGAAGAAGCCTTGCGTGGCGCGCACCTTGCCGTGGCCGTTGCACATCGAGCAGGTAACCGGCTGGGTGCCGGGCTTGGCGCCGCTGCCGGAGCATTCCGTGCAGGATATCGAAGCCGGCACGCGGATTTGCGCGGTCTTGCCCGCGAAGGCTTCCTCCAGCGAGATTTCCATGTTGTAGCGCAGGTCGGCGCCGCGCTCGCGGCCACCGGAAGAGCGGCGCTGGCGGCCGCCCATCATGTCGCCGAAAATATCCTCGAAGATGTCGGCGAAGCCGCCGGCGCCAAAGCCTTGCGCGCCGCCATTCATGCCGCCCTGCTCGAAGGCGGCGTGACCGAAACGGTCATAGGCCGCGCGCTTCTGCGGGTCCTTCAGCGTCTCATAGGCTTCGTTGATTTCCTTGAACTTGTGCTCGCAGGAATGATCGCCGGGGTTGCGGTCGGGATGGAACTGCATGGCGAGCTTGCGAAAAGCGCTCTTGAGCGCCTTCTCGTCGGCGCCCTTTTGCACGCCCAGCGTTTCGTAGAAATCAGCTTTCATTTTTTCCCGCAGTCCGGATCAACGTCTTGATGCATTGTTGCGTCGTTTGCCGGCATGTTGTCTCGATTTAGGATCGGTGCCGCCCGGATGCCAGTGCCGGTGTGCGCCTGTCCGGGTTTTTCTGTTATTTTTTCCGCGAGGGTTGCAAAAAAGCCCGGCCTGCGCCGGGCTTTTCGCATTATCTTGCCGTCAGGCCGTTCAGGCCGACTTCTTCTTGTCGTCGTCCTCGTCGATTTCCTCGAAATCGGCATCGACCACGTCGGAGTCCTTGGCCGCATCCGCCTTGGCGTCGGCTTCCGCCGCTTCCTTCTGCGAGGCCTCGTACATGGCCTGGCCAAGCTTCATGGAAGCTTCGGCGAGCGTCTGGCTCTTGGCCTCGATGTCGGCCGGGTCGTCGCCCTCCGCAGCGGTCTTGAGCGCCGCGATCGCGTCCGAAATCGCCGTGCGCTCGGCCTCGGAGACCTTATCGCCATATTCCTTCAGCGACTTCTCCGAGGAATGCACCAGCGCTTCGGCCTGGTTGCGGGCCTCGACAACGGCGCGACGCTTCTTGTCGGTGTCGGCATTGGCCTCGGCGTCCTTGACCATCTTCTCGATGTCGGCGTCCGAAAGACCACCCGAGGCCTGGATGCGGATCTGGTGCTCCTTGCCGGTGCCCTTGTCCTTGGCCGAGACGTTGACGATGCCGTTGGCGTCGATGTCGAACGTGACTTCGATCTGCGGCACGCCGCGCGGCGCCGGCGGAATGCCGACCAGGTCGAACTGGCCGAGCGCCTTGTTGTCGGCGGCCATTTCACGCTCGCCCTGGAAGACGCGGATGGTCACGGCCGACTGCGAATCCTCGGCCGTCGAGAACACCTGGCTCTTCTTGGTCGGGATCGTCGTGTTGCGCTCGATCAGCCTGGTGAACACGCCGCCCAGCGTCTCGATGCCGAGCGACAACGGCGTCACGTCGAGCAAAAGCACGTCCTTGACGTCGCCCTGCAGCACGCCGGCCTGGATGGCGGCGCCGAGTGCGACGACCTCATCCGGGTTGACGCCCTTGTGCGGCTCCTTGCCGAAGAACTGCTTCACGATCTCCTGGATCTTGGGCATGCGGGTCATGCCGCCGACCAGGACCACTTCGTCGATCTCGCCAGCCTTCAGGCCGGCATCCTTCAGCGCCGCCTTGCACGGTTCGATGGTGCGCTGGACGAGATCCTCGACCAGGCTTTCGAACTTGGCGCGGGTCAGCTTCAGCGTCAGGTGCTTCGGGCCGGTCGCGTCGGCGGTGATGAAGGGCAGGTTGATCTCGGTCTGCGTCGTCGACGACAGCTCGATCTTGGCCTTCTCGGCCGCTTCCTTGAGGCGCTGCAGGGCAAGCTTGTCGGCCTTGAGGTCGATGCCCTGTTCCTTCTTGAACTCGGCCGCCAGATATTCGACCAGGCGCATGTCGAAATCCTCGCCGCCGAGGAAGGTGTCGCCATTGGTCGACTTCACCTCGAACACGCCGTCGCCGATTTCCAGCACCGAAATGTCGAACGTGCCGCCGCCAAGGTCATAGACGGCGATGGTCTTGCCTTCCTTCTTGTCGAGGCCGTAGGCGAGTGCCGCGGCCGTCGGCTCGTTGATGATGCGCAGCACTTCCAGGCCGGCGATCTTGCCGGCGTCCTTGGTGGCCTGGCGCTGGGCGTCGTTGAAATAGGCCGGAACGGTGATGACCGCCTTCTCGACCTTCTCGCCGAGATAGGCTTCCGCCGTTTCCTTCATCTTCTGCAGGATCATGGCCGAGATCTGGCTGGGCGACTGCTTCTTGCCGCCGGCCTCGACCCAGGCATCGCCATTGTCGCCCTTGACGATCTTGTAGGGGACAAGCTTCTTGTCCTTCTCCGTCACCGGATCGTCATAGCGGCGGCCGATCAGGCGCTTGACCGCGAAGATGGTGTTTTCAGGATTGGTGACCGCCTGGCGCTTGGCCGGCTGGCCGACGAGACGTTCGCCGTCGCCCGAGATGGCGACGATGGAAGGCGTCGTGCGCGCGCCTTCCGCATTCTCGATCACCTTCGGTTCCTTGCCATCCATGATGGCGATGCAGGAATTGGTGGTGCCGAGATCGATACCGATTACTTTTGCCATTTTTCTAGTCTCTCCGCTAAGCAGGCTCTCAGGACCCGGTAAAGGCGTTCCGATGAAAGCCCCTGTTCACAAGAAATCCCGTCCGGCCACCGGTTGTCCGGCGCCGCACGGCTTGGCGCGTATATAAGAACAGGCGGCATCGCGCGCAAGCATTCTGCGCAAGGCTTCCATGAACCTTTCCACGCCGGCCAGCGACTGATGTCCAGGTGCCGCATGGTGCGGCCCCGGAAAGGAAGCCCCCATGACCAGCAACCCAGAGACTCCGCGGTCTCCGGGACCAACAGGAGCTCGGCGCGACCACCGCCTTCGGGACGGGGTCGATGCGCTGGGCTTTCCGCTGATTCCGTTGACCCTGCGCAGGAGCAGGCGTATCGTCACTATGAGGAAAGCAGACAATTCAATCAGGGAAGAACGAGCCGGACCGCCGCGACTTGCCCTGATTTGTGCGGCAAGTCCGGACGTCTCTCCCCTGGACTACGGGGGTAGTGTCATGTCTCGCATCCGCGGCTCGTTCGTGCCTTCTTCAGAGTTAGACGGCCGCTTGCGCGGTGCCTTGCAGGCCACAGGCTTGCTGGCTCTCGCGCTTGCCGCCAGCCTGTGGCTGGGCGGCGCGGCCAGGGCGCAGGAAACCCAGATCATTTATCCCGGCTCGATGGCGGTCACCGGCTTTCCCGGCACCATCATCCCCAATTTCGACGAGGGACTGCCGCCCGGCGTCGATCCGGTCGACGAGACCTTCATAGACACCTCGCGCGCCACCTTGCGCGTGTTCGACGTTTCGCACCTGGGCGGTCCGGCCTCCGGCCAGCTCGTCTTCACGCCGCCGCCTTTCGAGGTGACCGCAGGCCAGATCGGTGAGGTGTTCGGCCTCACCTATGATGACGGCGTGCGCGACGGTGTGCCGTCCGGCATTCCCAACCTCTATGCCGCCGCCACCTCGCTGCATGGCGTCGAGATCGTCACGCCGGACGCCGACAAGGACGGCAGGCCGGAGCGGCAGCGCCGCGGCACGGCGGGCGCCACCTTCATGAATGGCCAGTTCGGCACCGAAAACGGCGGCGGACCGGGCACCATCTGGAAGATCGACGGCATTACCGGCCAGGTCGCCAAATTCGCCGATATCGACACCAACAGCGGTCCTGGCATCGGCAATCTCACCTTCGATCCCGTCCACCGCCAGTTCTTCGCCTCCGATCTCGACACCGGCCTCATCCATCGCATCGACGCCAACGGCAGACTGATCGACACTTTCGACCACGGTGTCGCCGGCCGCCCAGCGCATGGGCTGGCCCCGGTCGCCGACGATGGCGCTATAATGGACATACAGGGCGCGGCCTTCGACACCGAAGACCCCGACAGCTGGGGCTACACCCAGGATGAGCGCCGCGTCTGGGCCGTCTCCTATCATGGCGGCCGGCTCTATTATTCGGTTGGCGAAAAGTCGGAAATCTGGTCTGTGGGCATTGCCCGCGACGGCACCTTCGCCGGCGATCCGCGCTGGGAACTGACGGTCAAGGCCGACAAGGACTACGCCGTCACCGACATTACCTTCGACAACAGCGGCTTCATGTATCTCGCCCAGCGCGGCCCTGTCGAAAACCGCTATGACTACAGCCGCTTCGCCGATTCCGGCAAGGGCGAGGTAATCCGCTACTTCAGAGAGTATCCCGACGATCCCTCGACGGAATCGGTCTGGGTCGAAGCGCCGCAGGAATATGCTGTCGGCTTCCCGCAAGGCAACAGGCAGTCGGCCGGCGGTCTCGACCTGCAATATGGCTACGATGCCGACGGCAATCTCGACACCTCGGTCTGCACCCAGACCTTGGTCAACACCGGCGACAAATTGCGCGACAACCCCGAGCTTGCCGAAAAACTCGCGGCTGGCGGGCCGCTTGCGGTCCATGGCGTGCAGATCACGCCCAAGGACCTGGTCAAGCCGGCCAACGTGCCGCCCTTCGGCTCCTGGTTCGTCGATTTCGACGGCTATTTCGAGGATCCCGAAGTGGAAGGCCATGTCGGCGACGTCGCCGTCTGGCATCCCTGCGAGGGCCGTGCCGGCTATTACGAGGAAATACCGGGCGGCTATGAGCCTCCCTTCTACCCGCCGGACTTCCCACCGCCCGGCAATCTGCCTCCGTGTCTCGATGTCGAGGACGTGCAATTCTACTGCACGCCGCGCGGCCTCGAGGCCGATCTCTATCTCCATGACCATGCCGGCTTCGGCGGCGATTCGATCAAGGTCCAGTCCAGGACGCCAGGCGTCGGGGTGACATCACCCATGTCGCATGCGCCAGGCAAGCCGTACACGATCGACATCACCGGCCACTATCCGGGCGACAGAGTGGATGTCGGGCTGTGCTTCTACAGGAAGTCCGATAAGGACAAGGGTGGCTACTACCCTTGCTGCAAGATGACCTTGCCGCTCCGCACCCCAGCCGTCAGCTGCGAACGTTGAGGAGGCAAAGATGACCATTCTTGCCCCATCCCCGCTCGCGACCAAAACGCAAAAAACCGTCATGGAGACGATCATGAAACCCCTGTCATATGCCAGGCGCGGTGCGCGCTGGCTGATGGCGGCCGGTATCGCGGTCGCCCTTGCGCCCGCGCTGCCGGCATCCGCCGCCCAGACCGTCCAGGCTGTCACCAGCCCCGATGTGCAGCCGCTGCAGCTCGACAATCCGCGCATCATCAACCCGGAACCCGGACGTGTCGTGCCGTTCTTCACCAAGACCGGTGGCCAGCGCAGCTGCGACTATGTCTTCTACACCTTAACCTTCGGGCTGCGCGGCAATCCGCAAGGTTTTGCCAATCCGGGCCTCGAGGCGGCGCTGAAGAAAGCCAAGCTCGACTTCAAGGACCAGCTTCCGCACGGTCTTTCGATCGTCAACGTGACGGTCTCCGGCGACGGCACCGATGCATCGGGCGGGGCCTTGCCGAGTGCTGTCATCAGCAATTCGGCCGGCCCCAACGACACCGCAACGGTTTCCGATTTCCGGATTTCCGCCAGCGATCTCGATGGCTCGGGCGCACCGAACGAACGCGTCATCACTTTCCGCATTACGGCCAAGATCGACCACGCCGCGTTTCCGGCGCCGGTCAATGTCGACAACCAGGGCCTGATCAAGGTTACCTCGGGCCCCGGCACGGGTACCCTCATCCCGTCGCAGGATCCGGGCAAGCCGGATGACGGCAACATCGCGACCGGCGAAAAGACCTCGATCCGGATCGACCTCACCAAATGCGACAGGCAACCTCCGCCTCCAACCGACCACGAATGCTTCAAGGTCGAGCGCGGCACGGTCGACTGCGTGCCCGGCGGCGGCGCCTTCATCTATCACATGCCTGTCGGCCCGGAGATGGGCGGTAAGTGGGTGCAGGTTTCGACGACCTCACCAGGCATCACCATCATCCCCGACACCCAGAAAGTGCCGGTGGGCGGCGGGGTGCTCGACTGGAAGATCGTCGGCGCTTCACCCGGTGACGTCATCCATCTCATCGTCACCGGCATCGAGACCTATGCCGGACCGAAGGAAGGTTGGGGCCTGTGCTGCACGCAAACCATCGACATCATCATCCCGCGCGACCAGAGGTGCCCGCCCAAGGACAAGGAGCCGGACCTCAAGGTTGAAAAGCATGCAGATGTCACACGTTGCACGATGGGTGGCGGCTGCGTCTTCACCATCCGGGTCACCAATGTCGGCACCGCGCCCTACAACGGCAAGATCGTGCTCGACGAGGTGACGCTGCCGGCCGGCTCGACGCTCGATTCAGGGCCCAATCCGCCCTGGGTCTGCGCGCCGGGTACCACCCCGATGACGTGCACCTATCCGGTGACCACGCTCAATCCGGGGGCCTTTGTCGACCTCAAGCTCGGCTTCAAGCCGGCCGGAGGCTGGCAAGGCAGCGTGCTGCGCAACTGCGCCACCTACAATTACGGCGCCAGCGGCAAGCCGCTGTTCGGCAGCCAGGCCAATGACCGTGGCTGTGCCTCGATCCCGATCTGCCGCCGCGGCGACCGCAACCCGGAGTGCCAGCCGCCGGTCGAGAAGAAGGTCGACCTGATCCTCAAGAAGCGTGCCCGCACCGAAATCTGCACCGCCGATGGCGTCTGCACCTTCATCATCGACATCATCAACAACGGCACATCGACCTATAACGGGCCGCTGACGGTGATCGACAACTACCCAAGCGGCGCGCCGACATCCTCGACCTTCGGGCCGAGCCCGCCCTGGACATGCGGCCCGAACGGCCCCGGCCAGTTCCGCTGCGACAATCCCGCCATCTCGCTGCCGGCGGGCGCCTCGACGCCGATCTTCGTCAAGGCGGTCGTGCCGGCCGGCTACCGGTCCGACACGATCGAGAACTGCGCCGAGGTGAAGGCCGTCCCCGGTGAGGTCGACCTCACCAACAACAAGGCCTGCGCCAAGGAACGCATCCGCCATCCCAATGGCGGCCAGCCGACCTTGCGCATCACCAAGGTGTGCAGCGGTTCGCTCGCCGGCGCGGCGCTGGTTTCCTGCCGCATCACCGTTAGCAGCGTCGGCACCGCTGCCCCCACCGGTCCGGTGCGGGTCAACGATGCCGCCACGCTGGTGTCGGGCGGAGCGCCCGTGCAGATCCAGACCGTCACCCCCGACGGCGCGGAATGGGCGTGCGGGCCGGTTCCGGCCAACGCGTTGTCGTGCCAGATACCAGGCGCCGTCATGACGCCCGGAACCTCCAGGCACTTCGACGTGACGGTCTCGGCCAATGGCGAGTTCGAGAACTGCGCGCGCGGCTCCTACGGGCCGGCGCAGGGCGACGATGTCGTCTATCCGATCGGCCAGGCCTGCGCCAAGGGCGGCGGTCCTTCGACGATCCGTGTCGAAAAGACCGGCGACCGCGAATGCCGCGTCGGCCAGCCCTGCTCGTTCGACATCACCATCACAAATGACGGGACGAGCCCCTTCTCGGGTCCGGTCCGCATCGGCGATGCGATCGGCGTGGAAGGGCTTGGCCGGCTGGAAGGTGTTGCGATCACCTCGATCGACCCGCCTTTCGGCTGCTCGCCGGAGCCGACGACCTTGCCGGCCTCCTGCATCGCCAACCTGACGCTCGGCGCCGGCGAAAGCCAGTCGCACCGTGTGACGGTGGTCATCCCCGACGATGGGCGTCTTGCCAACCTGCAGGGCAACGTCAATGGCCAGAACTGCGTTGGCGTGCTCTCTCCCGACACACGTGTGCAGGGCGGCGGCGATGTGCTGTCCAAGGATGCGACCAACGTCCAGGGCGATCGCGGCAAGGCCTATGCGTGCCATCCCTTCATCATCACGCATGAGGTGAAGAACGAGTGCTCGCCGGGCTTTGTCATGAACGACGCCGGCCGCTGTGTCTGCCCGGAAGGCACCACCTTCCGCAACGGCCAGTGCACGGGCGGCGGCACCAACGTTCTTCCGTTGCCACCGCCACCGCGCTGCGTGCTGCTCGAAGGCCAGATCCGCACCGAGGACGGACGCTGCGTCTGTCCGCGCGGCACGGAGCTGGAGAACGGAAAATGCGTCAGGACCGACAGGCCCGAGCAGTGCACCATCCGTGGTCAGGTCCACGACGCCGACGGCTACTGCGTCTGCCCGCGCGGCACCGAGGTGCGGGACGGCGCCTGCCGTCAGATCCGGCCAAAACCGCAGCAGTGCCGCATCCCTGGCCAGTTCCGCAATGCCGATGGCGACTGTGTCTGTCCGCAAGGCACCGAGCTGCGCAATGGCGCCTGCCGTCCGGTCCGGCCGAAGCCCGAGCAGTGCACCATCCGTGGCCAGGTCCACAATGCGGACGGGGACTGCGTCTGCCCGCAAGGCACCGAGGTGCGCGACGGAGCCTGCCGCCCGGTCCGGCCGCAGCCTGACCAGTGCACCATCCGTGGCCAGGTCCACGACGCCAACGGCAATTGCGTCTGCCCGAGGGGTACCGAGGTGCAGGGCAACGCATGTCGTCGACCAGGTCCAGTGCTCCAGCAGTGCGACATACGCGGCCAAGTCCACAACAAGCGCGGCGAATGCGTCTGTCCGCGTGGGACCGAGGTGATCGACGGCGCATGCCGCAAGCCCAGGCAAGAGAGCGAATGCGCGCCGGGCTCGCAGATGGTCAACGGCCAGTGCCAGCCGATCTTCAGGCGACACTGCCCGGAGGGTACGATCGGGCGGTATCCGAACTGCCGGCCGATACGCGGGCAGCCGTCGCTGGAGCTCGATCCGGGCCAACTGCTGCAATTGCTGCCGCAGCGCAGGCAGCAGATCGACCAGCAACAGGATCCGGTTCCTAACAGGGTCCTGAAGCTCCAGCAGCAATAGCCATCTGCGCGACGCCAAACGAGAACCCGCCGGAGCAATCCGGCGGGTTTTTCTTCATGACCCGCGCAGGCGGTGATTGGCCGCCCAGGACCAACGCGCGCCGCGACGTTACCCCTGCCTGTGGAACCGCCGTGCTTGCGCCCTCGACAAGTCGCCAGGAGCGCTTTAGGCAGTCGGTTCGGAGCGCCCGTATGAAAAGGACGCCCGGAAAGGCCACGAGATGAGCAAAAAAACCTTGATCGCACCGTCGGTGCTGGCATCGGATTTCTCGAAGCTCGGCGACGAGGTCGAGGCGGTGGCGGCGGCAGGTGCCGACTGGATCCATCTCGACGTGATGGACGGGCATTTCGTGCCCAACATCACCTTCGGCCCGCCTGTCATCAAGGCGATCCGCAACCGCACCAAGGCCTTTTTCGACTGCCACCTGATGATCGCGCCCGCCGATCCCTACCTCGCCGCCTTCGCCGAGGCCGGCTGCGACGGCATGACGGTGCATGCCGAGGCCGGGCCGCATCTCGACCGCTCGCTGCAGACCATCAGGAACCTCGGCAAGAAGGCCGGCGTCTCGCTCAATCCGGCGACGCCCGAAACAATGATCGAATATGTGCTCGACCGGCTCGATCTGATCCTGATCATGACCGTCAATCCGGGCTTCGGCGGCCAGGCCTTCATCCCGGGGATCATCGACAAGGTGAGAAGGGTCAAGGCACTGATCGGCGACCGGCCGATCCGCATCGAGATCGACGGCGGGGTCTCGCCGGAAACAGCCCCGTTGGTCACATCGGCCGGCGCCGACGTGCTGGTGGCGGGTGCTGCCATCTTCAAGGGCGGCAGCGTCGAGGCTTACCGCGCCAATATCGAAGCGATCAGGACCGCGGCCGACAAGGCTGCCGGCTAACACAGCGCGGTCATCCGGCTTCAATTCCAACACGCCGGCTTTGTGCGATCACCACCCTTCAGCGTAGGCACGCCCGAATCAGGCCGCCCGGGAGGCCTGATTCGGCGCGTTGTTCCTTGTCTTTGCGCGCGACAGAAAAGATGCTCGCACGGGCACAGGAGAAACAGATGTTTGTGCGTGCATACAAAACACGTTAAGTTTCCACTGGTTGTAGAGATATTCGAATTCCCGCGATCGGCGTGCGGATTGGGTATATTTCTTTGTTCTAAAGTACAATAGCGCGATCTTCTGCTTGAGCGGCTGGAGCGTGGCGCTGTATGGTACTGGTACAGAAGGGGAATTTTCGGACTCGAATTGCCCAAGACGACAGTTGGGGACAAGGAGTCGCTTTTGACATACGGAGTTGCCAATCTGAACGACGACGGGCCCGGAGCCAAGAGTACGCTTGCCAGCACGGTCTATCATCAATTGCGTGATGATCTTCTCGCCGGCGCCCTGGAAACCGAAAGCAAGCTGCGCGTCGAGTGGGTCGTTTCCAAGTATGGCGCCGGCGCCTCTCCGGTTCGTGAAGCCCTCAATCGCCTTGCCTCCGAAGGTCTCCTCGGCCGCCATGACCAGCGCGGCTTCTTCATCATGCCGGTCACTGCGGCCGAACTCGAGGAGCTGACGCGCACCCGTTGCTGGCTCGAGGAGCGGGCGCTGCGCGAATCCATTGCCCACCGCACCGCCGAATGGGAAGAACAATTGGTGCTGGCGCTGCATCGCCTGGGGCGTGCCTCACGTCTTTTGCCGCAAAGCAGCTCGTCGCTCAATCCGGACTGGGAGAAATTGCACCGCACCTTCCACCGGGTGCTGATCTCGGCCTGCCGGTCGCACTGGCTGGTGGGCTTCTGCGACCAGCTTTCCGATCACGCCTACCGCTATCGCCAGATGGCCAATGACGGCGAGAGCGTCCAGCGCGACGATTTCGCCGAACACCGGCTCATTGCTGAAAATGCGCTGGACGGAAATGCGGACGGCGCCGTCCAGGCCCTGATCGATCACTACCAGCTGACCGCCGCCATGTGCATGGAACGCTTCAAGCAAGGCGAGACGCCAAAGGCCGCCGCCGGTCCGGGTCAGCGCGCCCAGCGTTGACGGCTGTCTGACCGTCGCGCTCCGCTGTCCCATCTCTCGAATCTTTTCGGTAGACGCCGGGCAGCCGTTTGCGGCCTTGACGGCCGGGCCGGGAAACGCGAACGCTTCGCCGCGTGCCGACCCGCGGCCGGCGTCGACATTGCCGTCACCCACAATTGCGTCACTCCAGGAAGATTTCATGAGCAATCATCTGTTCGATGCATTCCGGTCCCGGATGCCCTCGCCTGGGCATCCGTTGATGGAAACCGATGATGGCCGCACGCTCACCTATGGCGACATGCTGGCGCGATCGGCGCAGCTCGCGCATGCGCTGCTGCAAATGGATGTCGCGCCCGGCGACCGGGTTGCCGTGCAGGTCGAGAAGAGCCCGGAGATGGTTTTGCTCTATCTCGCCTGCGTGCGCGCCGGCGCCGTCTTCCTGCCACTCAACACCGCCTATACGCTGGCCGAGCTCGGCTATTTCTTCGACGATGCGGCACCCCGGGTGATTGTCTGCGATCCGGCGCGGTCGGCGGATATCCGTGGGATGGTCGAGCCGTCCGGTGCCGTCGTGGTCACGCTCGACCGCAATGGCGAGGGATCCCTTGCGGACCAGGCATCGCGGCAGTCCTCCGATTTCCATGATGTCGAGCGCGGCGCGGACGACCTTGCGGCGATCCTCTACACGTCGGGAACGACCGGCCGCTCGAAAGGCGCCATGCTCAGCCACGAGAATCTCGCCTCGAATGCCCGGGTCCTGGTCGAGCAATGGCGCTTCACCGGGGATGACGTGCTGATCCACGCGCTGCCGATCTTCCATACGCACGGCCTGTTCGTCGCCACCAATGTCGTCCTGATGGCCGGCGCCTCGATGCTGTTTGAGCAGAAATTCGACGCCGGCCGCGTCGTCTCGCTGCTGCCGCGCGCCACCGCCCTGATGGGCGTGCCGACCTTCTATACCAGGCTGTTGCAGCAGGAGGGGCTGGATCGCGAGGCTGCGAAGACCATCCGCCTGTTCGTATCCGGTTCTGCGCCGTTGCTGGCCGAAACGCACAAGGCATGGCGCGAGCGTACCGGCCACGCCATCCTCGAGCGCTACGGCATGACCGAGACCAACATGAACACCTCCAATCCCTATGAGGGCGAGCGGCGCGCCGGCACGGTCGGCTTCCCCTTGCCCGGCGTGTCGCTGCGCATCGCCGATCCCGACACCGGCAAGCCGCTTGCCCAGGGCGAGGTCGGCATGATCGAGGTCAAGGGGCCGAACGTGTTCGGCGGCTACTGGCGCATGCCGGAAAAGACCAGGGCGGAATTTCGCGCCGACGGCTTCTTCATCACTGGCGATCTCGGCACCATCGATGCCGACGGCTATGTCCATATTGTCGGTCGCGGCAAGGACCTGATCATCTCAGGCGGTTACAACGTCTATCCGAAGGAGCTCGAAAGCGAGATAGACGCGCTCGACGGCGTCCTGGAAAGCGCCGTCATCGGCCTTGCCCATCCGGACTTCGGCGAAGGCGTCACCGCTGTCATCGTGCGCTCGCCCGCTTCGCGTATCACCGCGGCCGAAATCCTCGACGCCATCGCCGGCCGCATGGCGAAGTACAAGCACCCGAAACGGGTGATCTTTGTCGACGAACTGCCGCGCAACACGATGGGCAAGGTACAGAAGAACTTGCTTCGCGACAGCTACAAGGATCTCTATGTCTCCGCCAAGGCCGGCTAGGCAGAAACCCGCCCCGGCGAGGACGCCGGTTCAGCTTGTGTACAAGAGTTCGACGACATGGTCGGCGATCGCCAGGCTCGCCGTCAGGCCGGGGCTCTCGATGCCGTACAGATTGACGATCCGGCCCGCGCCATGATCGGCTGGACCCTGGATCATGAAATCGGCTGAAGCCTGGCCCGGGCCGGACAGCTTCGGCCTGATGCCGGCATAGGCCGGCTGCAGGGCATGATCGGCAAGATCAGGCCAATAGCTGCGGATCGCCTCGTAGAAGACAGTGCTTCGCTCGGGGTCGACCGTGTAATCCACGCTGTCGATCCATTCGACGTCGGGACCAAAGCGCGCATTGCCGGCAAGGTCGAGCGTCAGATGGACGCCGAGACCGCCCTCGACCGGAACCGGATAGATCAGCCGCGAAAAGGGCGACTGCCCGGGAAGCGCGAAGTAATTGCCGCGCGCCAGCCACTGCCGGGGGATGAGGTCCCTTGGAAAACCCTCGATCCGGCCGGCCACCGCCTGCGCATCGAGGCCCGCTGCGTTGATGAAAGCGCCGGCCTCCAAGGCGAAGGTCTCGCCATTGGCATCGCGCGTGTCGATCCGGATCCGGCCGGCTTCGGTCGTCGCGCCGGCAACGCAAGTGAGGAAAGCCAGGGATGCGCCTGATGCCTCGGCGTCGCCGCGCAGCGACAGCATCAGCGCATGGCTGTCTATGATGCCGGTCGACGGCGACAGCAGCGCGGAGGCGCAGCTCAGCGCCGGTTCCAGGCGCTCGGCCTCGCCGCGTGTCAAAAACTCAAGATCGTCGACCCCGCAGCGCCTGGCATTGGCCGCGATCGCCCGCAGCCCGTCCGCCTGGCCTGGCTCGCTGGCGACGATCAGCTTGCCGGGGCGGCGATGGCCGATATTGTGTTCGGCGCAGTAGGCGTAGAGAAGCCGGCGGCCTTCGAGGCAGAGCCGGGCCTTCAGGCTGCCGGGCGCATAATAGAGCCCGGCATGGATCACTTCCGAATTGCGTGAACTGGTGACGGTGCCGATCGCGTCGGCCTTTTCGATCACCACCACCTCGCGGCCCGACAAGGCAAGCGCCCTGGCGACGGCAAGGCCGACGACGCCTGCTCCGGCGACGACACAATCGATTGTCTGCATGCCCTCTCGCTCAGCGGGAAGCGGCAGCCTCGAACACCTTGTCGCCGCCGATCCAGACGCTTCCTATGCCAAGATCGCCCGACAGCGCAACGATGTCCGCCGCCGTGCCATTGGCGAAGCGGCCAAGCCGGTGCGACTGGCCGATCGCCTGCGCCGGATAGAGCGAAGCCATGCGCAAGGCTTCGGATAGCTCGAGTCCGACGGTGCGGTGCATGAACCGGATAGCCGAGATCATGTCGAGGTCGGCGCCGGCCAGCGTGCCGTCGGCAAGCCGCAGGCTCCCATCCTTGCGGTAGATGGTGCGGCCATTGAGGGTGAACGACGTCATGTCGGTGCCGATCGTCGCCATCGCGTCGGTGACCAGCACGATCCTGCCCGGCCCCTGCTTGGCATCGAGAGCGATCCTGATCGTCGCCGGATGGACATGAATGCCGTCGGCGATCAGGCCGGCGGACAAGGTGCCTATGTCGAGGGCGGCTCCCGCCAGCCCGGGCTCGCGATTGCCGATCTGGCTCATCGCGTTGAACAGATGGGTGACGACACTGGCGCCGGCCTCGGCGAAGGCTTTTGCCGTGGCATGGCCCGTATCCGAATGGCCGAGGCTGACGACGATTCCGGCCTTGGCCAGGGCCGTGACGCGGGCCGGGTCGACGGATTCCGGCGCGATCGTGGTGAGCAGCACCGGCAGCTTCCGGCGCGCCGCCATCAGCATGGCCTGGTCGGCGTCCGTCATCGGCCGGATCAGCGCCGGATCATGCGCGCCCTTGCGGGCGATCGAGAGATGCGGCCCTTCCAGATGCAGGCCTAGAAAGCCCGGCACCTTTTGCAGCGCTGCGGCTTCGCCGGCGGCGATGGCTGCAGCGGTGATCGCGGGCGTGTCGGTGATCAGCGTCGGCAGGAGTGCCGTCGTGCCGAACGGCGCATGCGCGCGGCAGATGGTTTCGATCGAGGCGACATCGGGATGGTCGTTGAGCATCACCCCGCCGCCGCCATTGACCTGGATATCGACGAAGCCCGGCACCAGCATGCCGCCGCCGATGTCGATGGCACGGATATCCCCGGGAACTGCGCCTAGCGGCAGCATGGCTTCGACAAGGCCGTCGCGCACGACAAGGGCGGCACCTTCATGCCAGTCGTCGCCGTCGAAAATGCGGGCGCCGGTCAGGGCAAAACGGTCGCTCATACGGTCTCCGTCACCTTGCGAAGGTTGCGGGGCGCGTCCGGGTCGAGGCCGCGATGGCGGGCAAAAGCCTCGACGAACATGTAGAAGGAGACGATCAGCGTCAGCGGATCGGTCAGCGGGTGACCGGTGGCGACATGCGGCAGGCGCGTGGCGCGATTGGCGAGTGCCGAGGTGACGAACACCGGCGCGCCCTTGGCCGCCAGGCTGTCGGCGGCTTCGGCGACGGAGGGCTCGGACGCGTCGCGCGCGGCCAGCGCCAGCACCGGAAAGTCGGGGCCGATCAGCGCCAGCGGGCCATGCATGACCTCGGCCGCGCTATAGGCCTCGGCATGCATGCCGCACGTCTCCTTGAACTTCAGCGCCGCCTCGCTGGCCATCGCCGCCGACGGCCCGCGCCCGAGAATGAACAACGACTTCTGCTTCTCGATCGTTTCGGAGAGCACGCTCATCCAGTCGCAGGCGATCGCCTTGCCGAAATGCTCGGGCAGGCGGGCAAGTGCCGCGAGGAGCGCTTCGTCGCCGGTCGAATGCGCCATCAAGGCAAGACCGGCAACGGCGGAGTTGATGAAGGTCTTGGTAGCCGCGACGCTGCGCTCCGGACCCGCCAGTATGTCGATAGCATAGTCCGAGGCGCGCGCGAGTGGCGAATCGGCGGTGTTGGTGACGGCGATGGTCAGCGCGCCGCCGGCCCGTGCGGTTTCGGCCATGGCGACGATGTCGGGGCTCTTGCCGGACTGCGAGATCGCCAGGCACGCCGAGCCTTCAAGCCGCAGCTTGCGGCCATAGATCGAGGCGATGGAGGGGCCGACCGAGGCGACGGCAAGGCCCGCGGTCAGCTCGACGGCATATTTCATGAAGGTGGCGGCATGGTCGGACGAACCGCGCGCCACTGTGACGACGAAATGCGGGTCGCGTTCCCTGATGCCGCGCCCGGCCTCGGCCAGCACCGCGCCGGAGCCGTCGAGCAGGCGGGCGACGGCTTGCGGGATTTCCTCGATCTCGCGCTGCATATGGGTGGTGTTGGAGATCATGGTCGGCCCTCTTCGCTCGGCCCTGTCAGCCGAAGTTCGGCGACGAAATCATAGGCGTCGCCCCGGTAGATGGAGCGGGTGAATTCGATCACCTTGCCGCTCGCCAGATAGGAAATACGCTCGATGTGCAGGCCGGCAATACCCGGCGGCACTTCGAGCAGCCGCGCATCGCCCTCGCCGAGATTGGCGGCGGAGATACGCTGCACGGCGCGCACCGGCCGGTTGCCGGTCAGTTCCAGTGCCGCGTAGAGCGAGGAACCGATGCCGGCCGGATCGGGCAGCACGCTGGCCGACAGCGAGGCGCGTTCGATCGCCAGCGGCGTGTCATTGGCGATGCGCAGGCGCGCGACGCGCGCCACCAGCTCGTTCGACGACAGGCCGAGCACCATCATCTCGTCGGGCGAGGGCGCGTAGAGCCCCCGATCAAGCCAGGCGGAGCGCACCGCCATGCCGCGCCGCGCCATGTCCTCGGTGAAGGAGGTGAGTCGCGACAGCGACTGCTCGACGCGTTCCATGCGCGGCGCCACGAAAGTGCCGGAGCCATGGCGCTGGACGAGGATGCCGCCCTTGACCAGGTCCTGCACCGCCTTGCGCACGGTGACGCGCGAAATGTCGGCCTTGGTGGCGATGTCGCGCTCGGACGGCAGCGCGTCACCCGGGCCGATCAGGCCGCGATTGACCGCGTCCTCGATGCTTTTGCGCAATTGCAGGTAAAGCGGCGCACCGCTTTGCGAGGATTGTTTGAGCGCGGCGAAGATCTGGTCGGCGGCATCGCTCATCGTGCGGCCTCCGTCCTGGCGAACAGACGCGCCGCCATCTGAACGGCACCGCCTAGCGCATCGTCAAGCGGTTCCTTCAGCAGGGCGCGGTAGCGCGCCGACAGGCGCGGCGCATAGAGCGGCGCCAGCCCGCCGAGCAGGCAAAGCGGCGCGCCGGCCGCGAGGTCGAGCGCGCCGAGCGATGCCTCGACATCGGCGACCGCCTTGTCGAGGATCCAGTTGGCGACGATGTCGCCTTTTTTCGCGTGCTCGAACACTTTCGGCGCGAAGCCGCCGAAATCGCCTGGTTTGGCGTTGGTGGTGAACTCGACCACGTCCTCGGGATTGTTGCGAAAAACGGCCATCATGCTGTCGGTCAGCGGCGATGCCTGGCGCACGCCATCATGCGCGAGCAATGTCTGTTCAAGCAGGTCGCGGCCGATGCGGGCGCCGCTGCCCTGGTCGCCGACCTGGAACCCCCAGCCACCGATGGCGCGCGATTTGCCGTTCTTGCGTGCCATATAGGCCGTGCCGGTGCCCAGGATCGCCATCGCGCCGTCACCAGAACCGACCGCGCCTTCGAGCGCGATCTCGGCATCGGTCTCGACGCGGCTGGTGCTGAACGGCAGGATCGCTTCGAGCTGCTGCCGATAGGTTCCGACATTGGCGCCGGCAAGGCCGAGAATGGCGGGTGTTTGCGGGATCAGGTCCGGATCCTGACCGGCGGCGATGAAGGCCTGCCGCGCCGCATCGACGATGTTCGAGCGGGCGCCGGTGAGGTCGGTGCGGATGTTGGCGGCGCCGCTTTTGGCGCGGCCGATGACGGCGCCGTCGACTGTTGCCAGGGCGGCCCTGCAGCTGGTGCCGCCGCCATCGATACCGAGCACGAATTTCACGCGATTTCTCCTCCGGGCGGATAATACCAATAAAATACCAATAGCCAAGAGTTAATTTCCGTTTCAAAAAGATTAAGCCGTATTTTACTGAAAAACTTGCGTAATTCGTCGGCTCAGCGATTCCCTGTCCGCGAATTCGTTAATGCGTGTGGACAAGTGGTATTTTTTTGGTATTGTTTGTGGATTGGAGGAACTGGGATGGCCGAAATGCGCACCGAAGCGCTGCATGGGAATGCCGAGGGGCTGGATATCCAGGCGCCCGAAGCGATCCTCGGCTCGCTGGCCGATGCGCAGGTCGAGGCCGCGAAAGTGGTCCGCAACGCCATTCCTTCCATCGCCAGGGCAGCCGAGATCATTGCCGGCTGCCTGAGCAGCGGCGGCAAGCTTGCCTATGCCGCGGCCGGCAGCTCCGGCCTGATGGCGCTGGCCGACGCGCTGGAACTGCCGGGCACGTTCGGCATCCAGCGCGACCGCATTGCCATCCTGATCGCCGGCGGCGACGAAGCATTCAAGACACTGGCCGGCGGGCCGGAGGATGATACGGAGGAGGCCTCGACCGCGGTCGCCAATGCCGGCATCGGCGCGGGCGATTGCCTGATCGCGCTTTCCGCCAGCGGCACGACCCCCTACGCGGTGCGCGCCATCGAGGATGCGCGGCGACGGGGTGCCGTCACCATCGGCATTGCCAACAACAGGGGTTCGGCTCTGCTGCGGCAGGCCGACACCGCCATCCTGCTCGAAACCCCGCCGGAAGTCATTGCCGGCTCGACCCGCATGGGTGCCGGCACGGCGCAGAAGATCGCGCTCAACATGCTGTCGACGCTGACCGCCATTCATCTTGGTCATGTTCATGACGGCTACATGGTCAACCTCATGGCCGACAACATGAAGCTGCGCGACCGGGCGGCGCGCATCGTCGCCGCCGTCAGCGGCCGCGGCCAGGAAGAGGCCGCCAGCCTGCTCGAAAAGAGCGGCGGCGCGGTCAAGACCGCCATTTTGCTTGCCGCCGGCGCCGACAGCGCCGACGCGGCCGAGAAACTGTTGGAAGGGACCGGCCAGAAGCTGCGGCCGGCGCTTTCAGCAATCGAGGGGAGCAAGGGGCGCAACGCCTCTGTTCTCATCAAAACGGAACCTGAAAAAGGTCAACAGGGAGACTGAGCATGACAACGAAACTACTGACGGCACTGCTTCTGGGCACAAGCATTCTCGGCTCGGCCGGGCTGGCTCACGCCGAGGACGTAACGCTCAACATCGAAAGCTGGCGCGGCGACGACCTCGCCATCTGGAAGGACAAGCTGATCCCGGCCTTCGAAGCCAAGAACCCCGGCATCAAGGTGGTGTTCGCACCATCGGCTCCGACGGAATATGATGCCGCGCTCGGCGCCAAGCTCGCCGCCGGTTCGGCGGGCGACCTGATCACCTGCCGCCCGTTCGACAAGTCGCTCGAACTGTTCAAGAAGGGCAACCTTGCCGATCTCTCGGCGCTGCCCGGCATGGAAAACTTCTCGCCCGTCGCCAAGTCCGCTTGGCAGACCGATGACGGCAAGGCGAGCTTCTGCGTACCGATGGCCTCCGTCATCCATGGCTTCATCTACAACAAGGACGCCTTCGACAAACTCGGCATCAAGGTGCCGCAGACCCGCGACGAATTCTTCGCCGCGCTCGACAAGATCAAGGCCGACGGCACCTACATCCCGATGGCGATGGGCACCAAGGACCTGTGGGAAGCCGCGACCATGGGCTACCAGAATATCGGCCCCAACTACTGGAAGGGTGAGGACGGCCGCGCGGCACTGATCAAGGGCGATCAGAAGCTGACCGACAAGGACTGGGTCGCTCCTTATGAGGAACTGGCCAAGTGGAAGCCTTATCTGGGCGACGGCTTCGAGGCTCAGACCTATCCGGACAGCCAGAACCTGTTCACGCTCGGCCGCGCCGCCATCTACCCGGCCGGCTCGTGGGAAATCGGCCTGTTCAACACCCAGGCCCAGTTCAAGATGGGCGCCTTCCCGCCGCCGGTCGAGAAGGCGGGCGACACCTGCTACATCTCGGACCATACCGACATCGGCATGGGCCTGAACGCAGCCTCCAAGCACGCCGACGCGGCCAAGACCTTCCTGTCCTGGGTGGCTTCGCCTGATTTCGCCACCATCTATGCCAACGCGCTGCCGGGCTTCTTCAGCCTGAACTCCGCGCCGGTGAAGATGGAAGACCCGCTGGCGCAGGAATTCGTCTCCTGGCGCGGCAAGTGCAAGTCGACGATCCGCTCGACCTACCAGATCCTGTCGCGCGGCACGCCGAATCTCGAAAACGAGACCTGGGTTGAATCGGCCAACGTCATCAACGGCACCGATACGCCCGAAGCCGCGGCCAAGAAGCTGCAGACCGGTCTCGACAGCTGGTATCATCCGGCGAAGTAAGAGCTCAGGCAACGGAGCCGGCTGGGCGCATGCCCGGCCGGTTCCGGACTACCTGGCAGTTCAGATAGCGATTGTCGGCATCGCCTCTCGGCCTTACCCTTGCTCTTGTTGGGGAAGGCTGGCTGACCAGTCGCAGGCTTTGTTGTTGCCTCACCGGCAAGAACATTCGGGCCGTGCATCGAGGCGTCATCTAGCATCATATCGTCTGAACCGAGAGACGGCGGGGACCGAACTCATGGCCGCACAAACACGACCGAAAAGACCGTTCCGCTGGCATATCGCCGTCTTCCTGGCGCCGGCGGTGCTCGTCTATACGGCGATCATGATCCTGCCGCTGGCCGGCACGCTGCAGCTCTCGCTGTTCCGCAACGTTGACCAGTCCCAGGTCTTCGTCGGCCTGGACAATTTCCGCACCCTGTTCGGCGACCCCAACTGGTCGGTCAATTTCTGGAATGCGCTCAGGAACAATGTCTGGTTCTTCATCATCCACATGCTGGTGCAGAACCCGGTCGGCGTGCTTTTGGCCGCCCTCCTGTCCAGCCCGAAGCTTCGGTTCTCGGCCTTCTACCGCACGGCGATCTTCGTGCCGACCATTCTGTCCTTCGTCATCGTCGGCTTCGCCTGGAAGCTGATCCTGTCGCCGCTGTGGGGCGTGGCGCCGCATCTGCTCGATTTCGTCGGCCTGAAAAGCCTGTTCACGCCGTGGCTCGGCAAGGAGCAATACGCGCTGACCGCGCTCAGCCTGGTGTCGGTATGGCAGTTCATCGGCATCCCGATGATGCTGATCTATGCCGCCCTGCTGTCGATCCCCGACGAGGTGATCGAGGCGGCTGAATGCGATGGCATCACCGGACTGTCGCAGTTCTGGAAGATCAAGCTGCCGCTGATCCTGCCGTCGATCGGCATCATCTCGATCCTCACCTTCGTCGGCAATTTCAACGCCTTCGACCTGATCTACACGGCACAAGGCGCGCTCGCCGGGCCGAACTATTCCACCGATATTCTCGGCACCTTCCTCTACCGCGCCTTCTTCGGCTTCCAGCTGCAGGTCGGCGACCCCAACATGGGCGCGACCATCGCCACGATCATGTTCCTGATCATCCTCGGCGGTGTCTGCGTCTACCTCTTCCTCATCCAGACGCGCCTGCGTCGCTACCAGTTCTGAGGGGCAAGAGATGAGCATCGCCACCCGTTCACTCCCCCGCACCATCGGCGCCCACGCGATCCTGTTGACCTACACGGTGATCGCGCTTTTCCCGGTGGTTCTGGTGATCATGAATTCGTTCAAGTCGCGCGCCGGCATCTTCGGCGCGCCGCTGACGCCGCCGACGCCGAAAACCTTCGACCTGATCGGCTACACCACGGTGATCGGCCAGGGCGATTTCATCCATTATTTCCAGAACAGTCTCGTCGTCACCGTCGGCTCGCTGTTCTTCGTGCTGCTGTTCGGCGCCATGGCGGCGTTCGCGCTGTCGGAATACCGCTTTCGCGGCAACACGCTGATGGGGCTTTACCTGGCGCTCGGCATCATGATCCCGATCCGGCTGGCCACCGTCGCCATCCTGCAATTGATGGTGGCGAGCGGGCTGGTCAACACGCTGACGGCGCTGATCCTGGTCTACACCGCGCAAGGCCTGCCGCTGGCCGTCTTCATCCTGTCGGAGTTCATGAAGCAGGTTTCCGACGACCTGAAGAATGCCGGCCGCATCGACGGCCTGTCGGAATACACCATCTTCTTCCGCCTGGTAGTGCCGCTGGTGCGGCCGTCAATGGCTACGGTCGCCGTCTTCACCATGATCCCGATCTGGAACGATCTGTGGTTCCCGCTGATCCTGGCGCCGTCCGAAGAGACCAAGACGGTGACGCTCGGCGCGCAGCTCTTTCTCGGCCAGTTCGTCACCAACTGGAACGCCATCCTGGCCGCGCTCTCGCTGGCGATCCTGCCGGTGCTGATCCTCTACGTCATCTTCTCGCGGCAGCTGATCCGCGGCATTACTTCCGGAGCCGTCAAGTGAGTTCAGAAAGACCCCTTCGTGTCGTCGTCGCCGGGCTCGGCAATATGGGGCGCAGTCACGCGCTGGCCTATCACACCAATCCAGGCTTTGAGATCGCCGCCCTGATCAACCGTTCCGACGTGCCGTTGCCGGAGGGGCTGTCCGGCTATGGCATCAGACGCTCCTTCGACGACGCGTTGCGTGACGAAAAACCCGACGTCGCCTGCATCGCCACCTATTCCGACAGCCATGCCGACTACGCGGTGAAGGCGTTCGAGGCGGGCTGCCATGTCTTCGTCGAAAAGCCGCTGGCAACGACGGTGGCCGACGCCAAGCGCGTCGTTGCCGCCGCCAAGGCCAACGGCAAAAAACTGGTGATCGGCTATATCCTGCGCCATCACCCGTCCTGGATCAGGCTGATCGCCGAGGCGCGCAAGCTCGGCGGCCCCTACGTGTTCCGCATGAACCTCAACCAGCAATCCTCAGGGCCGACCTGGGAGACGCACAAGCAGTTGATGCAGACGACCTCGCCGATCGTCGATTGCGGCGTGCACTATCTCGACGTCATGCTGCAGATCACCGACGCCAAGCCGGTCGAGGTGCGCGGCATGGGCGTGCGGCTGACCGACGAGGTCGCGCCCTCCATGTACAATTACGGCCATCTGCAGGTGCTGTTCGATGACGGTTCGGTCGGCTGGTACGAGGCCGGCTGGGGTCCGATGATTTCCGAGACGGCCTTCTTTGTGAAGGATGTCATGTCGCCCAAGGGCTGCGTGTCGATCGTCATGAAGGAGGGCGTGAAGTCCGACGACATCGACACCCACACCAAAACCTCGACCATCCGCCTGCACAGTGCGGCGACCGGCACGGACGGCAAGTTCCTAAAGCCGGACGAGATGCTGTCGATGGAAGGCGAACCCGGCCATCAGGACTTGTGTGATCTCGAACAGGCTTTTGTCCTCAAGGCAATTCGCGAGGACCTGGACCTGACCCGCCACATGGACGATGCGGTGCGGTCGCTCGCCGTCTGCCTTGCCGCCGACGAGAGCGTTCGCAGCGGCGCAGCCGTCAAACTCTAACGACAGGAAGAAGCCGTGGGCTCGCTAAATATCGAGAATGTGAAAAAGGCCTTTGGGCCGGTCGAGGTGCTGAAGGGCATCGATCTCGAAGTGACGGATGGCGAGTTCGTCGTCTTTGTCGGCCCTTCGGGTTGCGGCAAGTCGACCTTGCTCCGGGTCATCGCCGGGCTGGAGGATTCGACCTCGGGCCGTGTGCTGATCGATGGCGAGGACGTCTCCGTCACGCCGCCGGCGAAACGCGGCATCGCCATGGTGTTCCAGACCTATGCGCTCTATCCGCATCTGACGGTGAGAAACAATATGGGCCTCGGCCTCAAGCAGGCGAACACCCCTGCGGCGGAGATCGACCGCCGCATCGGCATCGCCTCGTCCATGCTGTCGCTGGAACCGTACCTGGAAAGGCGGCCGGCGGAGCTCTCCGGCGGCCAGCGCCAGCGCGTCGCCATCGGCCGCGCCGTGGTGCGCGAGCCGAAACTGTTCCTGTTCGACGAGCCGCTGTCGAACCTCGATGCCGCGTTGCGCGTCAACACGCGGCTGGAAATCGCGCAGTTGCACCGCCGCCTCAAGGCGACGATGATCTACGTCACCCACGACCAGGTCGAGGCGATGACGCTGGCTGACAAGATCGTCGTGCTCAACGCGGGAAAAATCGAGCAGATCGGCGGCCCGATGGAGCTCTACAATTCGCCGGCAAACGAGTTCGTCGCCGGCTTCATCGGCTCGCCCAAGATGAATTTCGTCGACGGCGCCCGCCTCGGCGAGACAGCCAAGAGCATCGGCGTGCGGCCGGAGCATCTGACCGTCGATCCGAAATCCGGCGCCTGGAAGGGCACGGTCGTCCATGCCGAGCATCTCGGCGCCGACACCAATCTCTATCTCGACTGCGAGAAGGCCGGGCTGATCACCGTGCGGATTTTCGGCGTCTACGACGCGGAACCCGGCGCCACGCTTTATGCGACGCCCGATCCGGGGAGGACCTATCGGTTTGGCGCTGATGGGAAGGTGCTGAAGTAGTGTTTCAGCGTAGGTCGGCGCTGCCCCTCACCCTTATCCTCTCCCCGTGAAAAACTGGGAGAGGAGGTCGCCAACGCTGGAGCGCTTCCCTTCTCCCCGTTACTATACGGGGAGAAGGTGCCGGCAGGCGGATGAGGGGCGGCGCAAGCTTCGCAAGGATCGCTGACTTAAACGTCAGCCCTAAACGTCTGCTTCTGCTGCCCCAAGCCTTCGATGCCCAGCTCCACCACATCGCCAGCCTTGAGAAACACCGGCGGCTTCATGCCCAGGCCGACGCCGGGCGGGGTGCCCGTCGAAATAATGTCGCCGGGGTGCAGCGACATGAACTGGCTGAGGTAGGAGACGAGATAGGCGACGCCGTAGACCATGGTCTTGGTCGAGCCGTTCTGCATCGTCTTGCCGTTGACGGTCAGCCACATTTTGAGATTCTGCGGGTCGGATACTTCGTCCTTGGTCACCAGCCACGGGCCGGTCGGACCGAACGTGTCGCAGCTCTTGCCCTTGGTCCACTGGCCCTGGCGCTCGGCCTGGAAGGCGCGTTCGGACACGTCATGTGAGACGCAGTAACCGGCGACGTAGTCGAGCGCATCGGCTTCGCTGACATACTTCGCGGTCTTGCCGATGACCACGCCGAGCTCGACTTCCCAGTCGGTCTTCTCCGAGCCGCGCGGGATCAGCACGTCATCGTCGGGGCCGACGATGGCCGAGCTTGCCTTCATGAAGATGATCGGCTCCGGCGGCACGGTGGCGCCGGTTTCGGCAGCGTGGTCGGAATAGTTGAGGCCGATGCAGATGAACTTGCCGGTACCGGCCACGCAGGCGCCGAGCCGAGGCTTGCCGGAAACCGCCGGCAGCGACTTCGCATCGAGCTTCGACAGCATGTCGAGCGAGGCCGGATGAAGCGTGGTGCCGGCGATATCGGCGACATGGGCGGAGAGATCGCGGATCGTTCCATCCGCATCGAGCAGGCCGGGACGTTCGCTTCCCACCTCGCCATAGCGCAGCAGTTTCATGCATCTTCTCCTGATTGCGGCCTCGCGGCCGTTCTACAAACTCTCCGCCGAGGCATCAGCCCTTTCGGAACCGGGCGGACCCTAGCCACCGGCCTGCTTCACGACAAGCGCAGGCAGCCTGTTTTGACAGCCGGCGAGCGGGATTTTCAGACTTCCCGATCCTTCGCCAAACCCGATCGCCCGGTGCCCGCGATTGTCTCCGGGCAGCGCTCAGATCGACCAGCCGCCGTCGATATTGTAGGCCTGCCCCGATGTGTAGGTGGCGCCGCCCAGGTAGACGGCGAGATCGGCAATCTCTTCCGGCGTGCCGAGCCGGCCCATCGGCTGGCGGGCGATGAAGGCGGCACGCGCGGCATCGTAGTCGCCCTGCGCGTGCATGCGGTCCTCCAGCGAAGGGCTCTCGACCGTGCCGGGGCAGATGGCGTTGCAGCGTATGCCCTTGCCGACATAGTCGGCCGCGACCGCCTTGGTCAGGCCGATGACCGCGGCTTTGCTCAGGCCATAGACGAAGCGGTTCGGTACACCCTTGGTCGAGCTCGCCAGCGAGGCCATGTTGATGATCGATCCGTCGCCGCGCTCCAGCATGCCCGGCAACACGGCGCGGATGGTGCGGACCATGGCGCGAACGTTGAGGTTGAGCGCGAAATCGAGGTCGCCATCCTTCATCTCGAGGATCGAGCCGGAATGGACGAAACCGGCGCAGTTGAACAGCACGTCGACACGGCCGATCTCGGCGAAGGCCGAGTTGACCGCCTCGTCATTGAGGACGTCGACCCTGCGCGTCTTGATGCCGGAGGTCTTGGCGAGTTCCGCCAGCAGCGTCTCGTTGATGTCGGTGGCATGGACGGTGGCGCCAGCCTTGGCGAAGGCCAGCGCGCTTGCCTTGCCGATGCCTTGCGCCGCCGCCGTGATGACAACGACCTTGCCTGCCAGATCCGCCATATCTTTTCCTCGCCTGCTTGGGTCAACTGCCTTTATCGGCGGCCGGCGAAGGCGTCATGTGCCAGTCAGGCGCTATCGTGCGGCCTGTGCCAGTTCACTGATAAAGATGTTTTTTCTCGTTAAAGAACATGCGTCCGGGCGTCAAGCCCGAACGCGATCACCAAGTGCGAACATCAGTCGCCGTAAGGCACCCAGACATTCTTCACCTCGATGGCGCGGCGCAGCAAGGCGTCACCGGCGGCTTCTTCCGAGGCCCAGTCGAGGCTGCGGCCATTGCCGCTCCAGACGCGCTTGAGGTTGCCGACGGAGTCGGCTTCCGCCTTGGCGCAGGTGTCGGCGTCGGCAAACAGCCAGAGCCCGTCGACGTCGTCATGCTTGGCCAGCACGCCTGCAAGCTCCGCCGTGCGGCCGGTAACGATGTTGATGGCGCCGGCGGGCACGTCGGAATATTCGATGACCTGATAGAGATCGGTGGCCAGCAGCGGGTGGCGTTCCGACGGCACGGCCACCACCGTGTTGCCCATGGCCAGCGCCGGCGCGACCAGCGAGATGAAGCCGAGCAAGGGCTGATTGTCGGGCGCGACGATGCCGACGACGCCGACCGGCTCATGCAACGCCAGCGTCACGGCACGCGCCGGCGGCTGGTGCACCCGGCCCTCGAACTTGTCGGCGAGGCCGGCGTAGAGGAAAAGCCGTTCAATCGACTGTTCGACCTCGTCCCGCGCCGCCTTGGCGTTGGCCCCGGTCAGTTCGGTGAGGCGGGCGGCAAACTCGCCGGCACGGCCGGAAAGGTTCTCGGCCAGGTAATAGAGCACCTGGGACCTGTTATAAGCGGTTGCCTCCGGCCAGGCCTTGCAGGCGCGCGCGGCGGAAACGGCGTCACGGATATCCTTGCGGTTGCCGAGCCCGACTTCGCCGGCAAGCTTCCCCTTGGCGGTGGCGACGGCAATCGAATAATTGCCGTCAGGCCGCACCTGCTTGCCACCGATGAACAGCTTGGCCGTGCGATCGATGGCTGAGCCATCCGCCTGTTCGACGGGCTGAGCGGACGACGTCGCCAGCTTGATGACCGGACCGAGCGGCAATTTTGCAGAGAGATATTCGAACATGCCCTCGCGCCCGCCCTCGCGGCCGAAGCCGCTCTCGCGATAGCCGCCGAAGCCGCAGGCGGCGTCGAACATGTTGGTGCCGTTGACCCACACCACGCCGGCCTTCAACTGTGGCGCGACATGGAGGGCGAGGTTGACGTTCTCGCTCCACACCGAGGCGGCGAGCCCGTAGCGCGTGTTGTTGGCGAGCTCGATCGCTTCCTCGGTGTTGCGGAAGGTCATGGTGGCGAGCACCGGCCCGAACACCTCCTCCTGGGCAAGGATATTAGCCGGCGAAACACTCGTTGCCAGCGTCGGCAGGTGATAATAGCCCGAGGACGGCAGCGCTGCATCCGGTTGCCAGCAGACGGCGCCCTGCCGGGCACCCTCGGCGATCAGTCCCTTGACGCGGTCGAGCTGGGTCAGGTCGACCAGCGGGCCGATATCGGTGTTCTTGTCGAGCGGGCTGCCGACTCGCAACCGGCTCATCCGCGTCTTGACCTTGGCGATCAAGGCGTCGGCGATGCCTTCCTGTACCAAGAGGCGCGAACCGGCGCAGCAGACCTGGCCCTGGTTGAACCAGATGCCGTCGACGAGGCCTTCGACGGCGCTGTCGAGATCGGCGTCCTCGAAAACGATGAAGGCCGATTTGCCGCCAAGTTCCAGCGACAGTTTCTTGCCCGAGCCGGCGGTGGCCTTGCGGATGATCTTGCCGACCTCGGACGAGCCGGTGAAGGCGATCTTCTGGATGCCGGGATGGTTGACGATCGCCGCTCCTGCTTCCGGGCCGCCCTGGACGATGTTGACGACGCCCTTCGGGACGCCGGCGCGTTCGCAGATCTCGGCGAACAGGATTGATGTGAGCGGTGTGAATTCGGCCGGCTTCAGCACCACCGTGCAGCCCGCCGCGAGTGCTGGCGCGATCTTCCAGGCCAGCATCAGCAGCGGGAAATTCCACGGGATGATCTGGCCGACGACGCCGACACCCTTGTGGCCAAGGAAATCCCTGTCCAGCGCCTGTGCCCAGCCGGCGTGATGGATGAAATGGCGGATCGCCAGCGGCACGTCGATATCGCGGCTCTCGCGGATCGGCTTGCCATTGTCGATTGTCTCAAGCACGGCGAACAGCCGCTGGTGGCGCTGCATGGCGCGGCCGATGGCGTAGAGCACCTTCGCGCGCTGGTAGCCCGAACTGGCGCTCCATTTCGGCAGCGCTTTCGTGGCCGCCGCGACGGCCGCGTCGATGTCGGCGGCGTTGGCGTCCGAAATCTTGGCCAGCAACTTGCCGGAAGACGGTTCGCTGGTCTCGAAAGTCTTGCCGCCGCTCGCCGCCTTCCAATCGCCGCCGATGAACAGCGCCTTGCCGAAATCGCGCGCCGCGAGCCAGGCATCAGCTTCATTGCGCGCCTCCGGCGCCGGGCCGTATTCCATGGCGTGATAGCGTTCGAGAATGTTCATCAGGCACTCCAGATAGTTGTCAGAGAAGGCATTCGGTTACGCCCCGCAAAACTCTGACGCTACGCCATCGCGTGGCGGTGATTGGCCGAATAATGCCCGGTCAGATGATGTTCGAGCTGCCGCTCGATGTCGGTGAGCAGGCTCGACGCGCCGAAGCGGAACAGCTCGGGCTCCAGCCATGGCCGGCCGAGCTCTTCCTTCATCAGCACCAGCCAGTCGAGCGACACTTTCGCGGTGGAAATGCCGCCGGCCGGCTTGAAGCCGATGAGATAGCCGGTTTCCTCGAAATAGGCCCTGATGGCGCGCACCATGGCAAGCCCGACGGGCAGCGTGGCGTTGACGCTTTCCTTGCCGGTCGAAGTCTTGATGAAATCGGCGCCCGCCATCATCGCCACCATGGAGGCCAGCATGACATTGCGCAGCGTGGCAAGGTCGCCGGTGCCCAAAATGACCTTCAGATGCGCGTCCCCGCAGGCGGCACGCATCGAGACGATTTCGTTGTAGAGCTCGCGCCACTTGGCCCCGAACACCAAGCCGCGCGGAATGACGACGTCGATCTCGTCGGCGCCGTCCTTTACCGAGGCCTCGATTTCCTGCAGGCGGGTCGATAGCGGCGCCAGGCCGTGCGGGAAGGCGGTGGAGACGGCGGCGACATGGATGCCGGTGCCGCGCACGGCGTCAACGGCCGTGGCAACGAAGGGATGATAGACGCAGACGGCGGCCGGCCGGATGGTTTCGCCCGCAATGCCGAGGCCTTCCATGATGTCGCGGCGCAGCGGGTTGATCGCCTTGGCGCAGAGCCGGCGCACGCGCTCCTCGGTGTCGTTGGAATTCAGTGTCGTCAGGTCCATGCAGGCGATCGCCCGCAGCAGCCAGGCGGCCTGGTTGTCGGCCTTGATCGAGCGCCGCTTGGTCAGGCTGACGACGCGGCGCTCCAGCGCCGAGCGGTTGACGCTGCGCACCGATTCCAGAAAACCGAGATCGAGTTTCAGGCCGGGATTGCGCGCGATGTGATGATCCAGCGGCACCGGCGTGTTGGCGGCGGCGCGTGCCGGCAGCGGCGTCACCTTGGTGCCAAGATCGGCTTCGCGGATTGTGCTGCTCATCTCCTGCCCTTTCATTCAGCGGCGTGCGCCTGATGTCTTGGCGCATCGTTCTCCCAAAGCCGTTCGACACTTTTGGGCGACACGCACGAAGATAGCCCGCGAAGCCGTGCTTCACGAGTCCTCAAGCGAGGGATAGCTGAAAAAGGCCGCGAAAGCAGCTGATTTTTGACCGGAAGGTCAAAACCAGGTTTTTGGGAGACCCGCGCCTCAGCCGACGAAGGCGCGCTCGACGACGAAAGTCGCGGGATGGCTGAGCGAGCCTTCCTGGAAGCCGAGGCTTTCTGCGAGTTCCTTGACGTCCTTCAGCATGTGCATCGAGCCGCAGATCATGATGCGGTCGGTTTCCGGATTGAGCTTCTCGATGCCGAGATCGCTGTAAAACTTGCCCGAACCGATCAGCGCGGTGATGCGGCCCATGCGCGCCGACTCTTCGCGTGTCGTCGAATTGTAGAGCGTGACGCGCCCGGCGGTCAGCTCGCCTATCAGCGGGTCGCTTTCCAGTGCCGCTACCAGTTCCTGGCCATAGATCAGCTCGGCATTGTCGCGGCAGGTATGGGTCAGGATAAGCTGGTCGAACTTCTCGTAGGTGTCGGGGTCGCGCAGCAGGCTGGCGAAGGGCGCGATGCCGGTGCCGGTCGAAATCATGAACAGGCGCTTGGCCGGGGTCAGCGCGTCGACGACCAGCGTGCCGGTCGACTTCTGGCGCATGATGACCGTGTCGCCGACCTGGATCTTCTGCAGTTCCGAGGTCAGCGGGCCGTCCGGCACCTTGATCGAGAAGAATTCCAGCTCTTCGTCCCAGGCCGGGCTGGCGACGGAGTAGGCGCGGTACACCGGCTTCTCGGCGTTGGGCAGGCCGATCATGACGAACTCGCCCGAGCGGAAGCGCAGCGACTGCGGACGGGTGATGCGAAACGAGAACAGCCGGTCGGTGTAGTGCTTCACCGAGACGACGGTTTCGGCATAGACATTGGCCGGAATCGGAAACTGCAGCGGGCGGGCTTCAGCGGTATTGAACGCGGGCGTGGTGTTCATCAATTCCAACCTTCTCGCCCAATTACAGACGCGGGCGCCAAACTTTCCCGTGTGCGCCCGAACCGTTCAGGTTCCGGCGTGCCTTGCACACACTGCGAAGCGGTAAGCTCTTGTGTCGAGAATTTATTAGTATACAAACGATATTTGCGTCAAGATGCCGCCGTAAAACACCTTTCCAAACTGCGGCATATCCGTAGTCCCAGCATTTCGGGTTTCGACAATGAAAGAGAATTTTTCGGTGCAGCCGCCGGATTCCCTGGGCAGCGTCGTCGCCGGCATCGATGTCGGCGGAACCTTCACCGACCTGCTCCTGATCGACGGCAAGGACGGCGGCAAGGTGTATCTGGCCAAGACCCCGACCACGGTCGACAACCAGGCCTTTGGCGTGGTTTCGGCGCTTGGCGCCACCGGCTTTCCGGTCGACGGCATCGATCTCATCGTGCATGGCACGACCACCACCACGAATGCGGTGCTGGAGCGCCGCCTGGCGAAAACCGGCATGATCACCACGCGCGGTTTTCGCGACGTGATCGAGCTTGGCCGGCGCACGCGGCCGCAGCCCTATGGCATGACGGGCACCTTCGTTCCGGTCATCCCGCGCAATTTGCGGCTGGAGGTGTCCGAACGCGTCGAGGCATCAGGCGCAATCCGCACGCCGCTCGACGAGGCCGAAATGCGCGATGCCGTACAGGCGCTGATCGCCGCCGGTTGCGAATCCCTCGTCATCCACTTCTTGCACTCCTACGCCAACCCTTCGCATGAGCGGCGGGCGGCCGAAATCGCCGCCGAATTCTGGCCGAACGGCTACATCACCACCGGCCACGCGCTGCTGTCGGAGGCACGCGAATTCGAGCGCGGGGTAACCGCCTCGGTCAATGCCTCGGTGCAGCCGATACTCGAGCGCTATGTCGAGCGGCTGCGCAAGGAATTGGCCGCGAGGGGCTATATCAGAGACTTCCTGATCATGAACGGCAATGGCGGCATGATATCGGCCCGCTTCGTCACACGTGAATCGGCAAAGACCGTGATGTCAGGCCCCGCCTCCGGCGTCATCGCCGCCGCCTATACGGGCAAGCGCGCCGGCTTCGAAAACCTCGTCACCTACGACATGGGCGGCACTTCGACCGACGTGGCGCTGATCCGCAACGCCGAGCCGGCGGTCTCGAACGAGATCGAGATCGAATACGCCATGCCGATCCATGTCCCGATGGTGGCGGTGCATACGGTCGGCGCCGGCGGCGGTTCGATCGCCCGCGTCGATGCGGCCGGACTGATCCAGATCGGCCCGGAAAGCGCGGGCGCCAATCCCGGCCCAATCTGCTACGGGCGCGGCGGCACCGAGCCGACCATCACCGACGCCAACCTGGTGCTCGGCCGGCTGGCGCCGAAGAAATTGCTGGCCGTCGACAATCCGGTCACAGCGGAGCGCGTGACCGGCATTTTCGAGGACCGGATCGGCAAGTCGACCGGCCTCTCCGGCGTCGAAGCGGCTGGCGCGGTGCTCAGGCTCGGCAATATGAAGATGGCCGGCGCCATCCGCATGGTATCCGTATCGCGCGGCCACGATCCCCGCGATTTCGCGCTGTTCGCCTTCGGCGGCGCCGGGCCGCTGCATGCGACGGCGCTCGCCCGCGAACTCGGCCTGCCCAAAGTGCTGGTGCCGGCACGTCCCGGCATCACCAATGCGCTCGGCTGCGTCGTCGCCGATCTGCGCCACGACTTCGTCAACACCATCAACCAGCCAGTGGCCCTGCTTGATGAAAGCCGGCTCCACCAAGTATTGGAACGGCACCGGAACGAAGGCGAGGAACTCATCGCCAAGGAAACGGTGAAGCCGGCAACGATCCGCGTCACCCACTCCGCGGACATGCAGTTCGTCGGCCAGACCCACATCATCAACGTGCCGTTGCCGTCCTCCTCGGTAACGCGAGCTGCATTGCAGGGCCTGTTCGAGAAAGCCTATTTCGCTCGCTTCAAGGTCGAGCTGCCCGAAATCCGCGCCAACCTCGTCAACCTCAACACCTCGGTCACCGGGATGCGCCCGGCGATCGACTTGTCACGCCTGATCGACCCGGCCGGGCGGGCAAAGACGCTGGAAGAGGCGCGGCGCGAAATCCGGCCGGTCTGGTATGGCGGACGCTGGCACGACACGCCGGTGTACATCAGGGAAAAGCTGCCGCTCGATGCGGTCATCGAAGGGCCGGCGATCCTCGAACAGATGGACGCCACCACCGTGCTCGAACCCGGCGACCGCGCGCGCTGCGACGCCGACGGCAACATCATCATCGATGTGGGCAAGGAATGATGGGAAATTCGTCTGTTAGTTTTCTGTCCTTTTACAGTCGGCCTCGCGCTGCCCTGCCGGGCACTTCTCCCCGTATAGTGACGGGGAGAAGGATGCAGCTGCGGCCTCGGCGCTTTTCATGCGACGTTGAAGGTGAGCGAAATCATCGGCGACGGCGTCTTTCTCCCCGTCACCATACGGGGAGAAATGTCCGGCAGGACAATGAGGGGCGGCGCGACGTCTCAGGCCTTCCATGTCCGGCCCCTGCCACGAGGATTACTGAGCAATGACCGGTCTCGACGCCATCACGCTTTCGGTTCTCCAGGCCGCCTTGCAGCAGGTCTGCGACGAGATGGACCTGACCTTTTCCCGCGCCGCCTTCTCGCCCGTGATCGCCGAGGCCAATGATCGCTCGGACGGCATCTATTCGGCCGTCGATGGCTCGCTGATCGCCCAAGGCAGCCAGGGCCTGCCGGTGTTCGTCGGCGTCATGCAATACTCGACCAAAACGGTCATCGAGATGATCGCCGACGGCCGCTGCCTGGCGCCGGAGCCGGGCGACATCTACATCGTCAACGACCCCTATCTCGGCGGCACGCATCTGATGGATGTGCGCTTCGTCATGCCTGTCTACCGCGCTGGAAAAATCTTCTGCTGGTTGTCCAACACCGGCCATTGGCCCGACATTGGCGGCTCAGTGCCGGGCGGGTTCTCGGCTTCCGCGACCGCCGTCGAGCAGGAAGGCCTGCGGCTGCCGCCGGTAAAGCTGTTCAAGAAGGGCGTGCTCGATCCAGAGATCTACGCCATCATCTGCTCCAACATCCGGGTTGCCGACCAGCGCATCGGCGACATCAGGGCGCAGGCCGCCGCGCTGCTGATCGGCCAGGATAGGCTCAACGGGATCCTGGATCGTTACGGAGATGAAACGGTTACCAAGGCGATCGCCGAACTGCGCCGACGCGCCGCCGAGCAGATGCGCGCCAACATATCCGCCATTCCCGACGGCACCTATCGCTCCAAGGCCTTCGTCGATTCCGACGGGGTGGTCAACGAACCGCTGACCATCGCGCTCGCCGTCGAGAAACAGGGCGATAGGCTGACCTTCGATTTCACGGGCTCATCAAAGCCCTGCGCTGGGCCGATGAACAGCGTGCTGGCGACGACCTTGTCGTCGGTCTATCTCGCCATGCGCCATATCTTCCCGGATGTGCCGATCAGCGCCGGCGCCTTCGAGCCACTCGAGGTCAAGCGGCCGGAAGGCACCTTCCTGGACGCAAAGTATCCGCGCCCGGTCTCGGGTTGCGCCGCCGAGGTCTCGCAGCGCATCGCCGAGGCGGTGTTCGCGGCCATGGTGCAGGCGCTGCCCGACAAGGTGACGGCGGCTCCCGCCGGCTCCAGCGGCAACTTCGCCTTGGGCGGCAGCGACCCCGCGCGCGGCCGCGACTATGTCATGTACCAGATCTCCGGCGGCGGCTATGGCGGCAATTCGGGCCATGACGGCCTCACCAATGGCTGCTCGACCATCGGAATTTCGAAATCGCCGCCGGTCGAGATCATGGAGCAGGCTTTTCCCGTGCTCTACCGGCACTATGCCTTGCGCGAAGGCTCGGGTGGCGCCGGCAAGCATCGCGGCGGTTTCGGCCTCGCCTACGAGGTCGAGATCCTGCGCGGCGAGGCGCGGGCCTCCTTCGTCATGGACCATGGCCGTTTCGGCCCGCAGGGCGCGCTCGGCGGTGGGGATGGCGAGCCCAACAGCGTGACCGTCTTCCGCGATGGCGTAGAACACATACCGCCGCACCTCTCCAAGGAGCAGGACATCCCGCTGAAGGCCGGCGACCGCGTGCGCGTCGGCACGCCGGGCGGCGGCGGCTATGGCGATCCGCGTGAGCGCGACCCGAAACTGGTCGCTCAGGATGTCCAGCTTGGCTATTATACAGCTGAGCAAGCCAAGCATCTGTTCGGGATCGAGGCACAAGGAAGCTGACCAAACTCGGATGAGCCGCCCCGCGCCGTGATCGCCGCATGACGTGTCGTTTCCGTCTCCGCCGGGAGCATGAAAGCCCGTAGATTTATCCGGTCAACGGAGATCTCGAACATGCGTCTTTTCGGTCGTTTCGTGCTTGCCGCTTCCGTCGCCCTCACCATCGCCACCGGCGCTGCTTGACTATCTTGGCTGAGCGGCGTTCCCCTTTCTACAGCAGCATCGTCGGGCTGGGCGCGACCATGGGCCGGGTCGGCGGCGATTTCATCTCGGCCAAATACTATTCCGGCATTGCCGACGAGCACCTGAACACCCGCGCCAATGTCGGCGTGCAGGACCTCAGCACCATGGGCAAGATGGACATCAAGGGTCCGGACGCCGAGGCGCTGGTCAACCATGTCATCGTCAACGACGCCGCGGCGATGAAACCGGGCAATGTCCGGTACTCCACCGTCTGCCGCGAGGACGGCGGCATCATGGACGACCTCACCGTGTTCCGGCTGGCGCCGGAGCATTTCATGCTGGTGACCGGCTCGGTCAACCGGCTGAAGATGCTGCCCTGGCTCCAGCATCATGCTGAGGGCCGCAAGGCCTATGTGACCGACATCACCGCGGCGGTCGCTTTCCCCACGATCCAGGGCCCGCGTTCGCGCGAACTCCTGAAGGCGCTGGTCGTGGAGGCCGATCTCGATGGCCTGAAGCGCTGGGCGTTCACCTCGGGCCGCATCGGCGAAACAAAGGTTATGATTTCCCGCACCGGCGTCACCGGTGAACTCGGCTTCGAACTGTTCGTGCCTGCGGACGAGGCGGCCTCCGTCTGGGACGCGCTGATGAAGGCTGGCCGGGATTTCGGCCTGAAACCCTATGGCGTGCTGGCCATGTTCACGCTCGGCCTGGAAAAGGCCTATCCGGCGCATGGCATCGACATGGACGAGAGCCGCACGCCGTTCCATGTCGGCCTCGACCGCTGGATCAAGTTCGACAAGGGCGATTTCGTCGGCCGCGAAGCGCTGCTCAAGATCCGCGACAAGGGCCTCGACGAGCGCTGGACCGGCCTGATCCTCGACGGCGACAAGCCGGCCGCGACGGATGCCAGGGTGATGGCCGACGGCGAGGATGTCGGCGTGGTCACCTATAGCGACCATGGCTATTCCCTCGGCAAGGTGCTGGCCACCGCGCATCTGCGGCTGCCCTTCACGGCCATCGGCACCGGGCTCAGCATCGCCATCGACGGCCAGCCCGTGCGCGCTGTGGTGGCGCCGATGCCGTTCTTCGATCCGGAGGGCGCGAGGTTGAGGGGCTAACCTGGTGTGTGCGCGTCCCACAGCGCCATAGCGGCCAATCCTCCGCGCTGCCCCTCACCCGCCTGCCGGCATCCTCTCCCCGTATAGTGACGGGGAGAGGGGCGCTCCGTCGCCGATTTCGCCAATCATCGGCGTTGCAAGAGGGGCGCCGGCGTCACGGCCAGCTTCTCTCTCCCCGTTCTACGGGGAGAGATGTCCGGCAGGACAGTGAGGGGCGGCGCCAACGCTAAGATTGTTTAGTCAGAAGGTTCGGCCGAACCTGAATATCAGCCGCCTCACCCTCGCCGGTCGAGCCGCGCCACCAGCCGATCGCCCACCCACTGGATGCCGCAGACCAGGATGATCAGCACGATCACCACCGCCACCATCACCGAGGTTTCAAACCGCTGATAGCCATAGCGGATGGCGAGGTCGCCGAGGCCGCCGGCGCCGATGGCGCCGGCCATCGCGGAGGCGCCGACCAGCGTCACCAGCGTCACCGTGAAGCCGGCGACGATGCCGGGCAGGGCCTCGGGCACCAGCACCTCGCGGATGATCGTCCAGCGGTTGCCGCCCATGGCGCGGGCGGCCTCGATCAGCCCGTGGTCGACCTCGCGCAACGACACTTCGGCAATCCGCGCATAGTAGGGCGTGGCGGCGATCGACAGCGGCACGATGGCCGCCCAGGTGCCGATCGAAGTGCCGACGATCAGCCGCGTCACCGGGATCAGCGCCACCAGAAGGATGATGAACGGCACCGAGCGGAAGCCGTTGATGACGGCGCCGAGCACGCGATTCACCCACAGGCTTTCGGCAATGCCGCCGCGTTCGGTGGCGATCAGCGCCAGGCCGAGCGGCAGGCCGAACACCAGCGAGATTAGGCCGGAGGCGGCCGTCATCAGCACCGTCTCCCAGATCGACCGCAGCAGAAGCTCAAACAGGATCGGCGACATGGCCAAGCACCTCCACCCGCGCCTGGCGGGATTCCAGGAAAGCGATCACCTCGGCGAGATGACCCGCATCGCCGCCAGGGATGGAGAGGAACAGCGTCCCCACCGGCTCTCGCTGGATATGGTCGATGCCGCCATGGACGAGCCGGAAGGCACCGGGCACGGTTCTCGCAAGGTCGGACAGCAGCGGCCCGCGCGCAGGCTCGCCCGCAACGTCGACGCGCAAGATCGTTTCGGTACCACCCGCGAGCAGCAGCCGCGCCGCCAGCTCCGGCGGCAGTTGCGGCCGGATCGCGCCGAGCAGGCGTCTTGTGATCTCGGACCGTGGATCGGCGAACACAGACCAGACTGGCCCTTCCTCGACGATGCGTCCGGCGTCGATCACCGCCACCCGGTCGGCGATCGAGCGGATCACCTCCATCTCGTGGGTGATCAGCAGGATGGTCAGGCCAAGTTGCCGGTTGATGTCCTTGAGCAAGGCGAGGATGGACCGCGTTGTCTCCGGGTCGAGTGCTGACGTCGCTTCGTCCGACAGAAGCAGCGCCGGCCGCGCGGCCAGCGCCCGGGCGATGCCGACGCGCTGCTTCTGGCCGCCCGACAGCGACGCCGGATAGGCTTTCGCTTTCTCCGACAGGCCGACGAGATTGAGCAGTTCCGCCGCCCGATTCAGCCGCTCGGCCTTTGGCCGGCCCTCGATCTTCAGCGGCAGCGCCACATTGTCCTCGACTGTCTTGGCCGACAGCAGGTTGAAATGCTGGAAGATCATGCCGATGCGCCGCCGCAGCGGCTGCAGGTCGCGCTCGCCGAGCCGGCTGATTTCGCGGCCCTCGATGAACACCTCGCCGGAATCGGGCCGCTCCAACCCGTTGAGGCAGCGGATCAGCGTCGATTTGCCGGCGCCGCTGCGGCCGATGATGCCGAGGATCTCCCCCTTGCGCACCGTCAGGGAAATGCCGTCGAGCGCCGCCGTCGCGCCGAAGCGGCGCTTCAGCTCGACAAGACGCACCACGTCCCGCGCCGGTGCATCGGCGTCGTTCGTGTTCTCGATGGTTGCGGTCACATGCTGGTTCATACGCGGATCCCGAAACAGGATTGCGGCCCGCGCGTTGCGCGGACCGCTTTTCTTGTCAAAGCAGACACTTTCGTGCCCGGATTGCTCAATAGGCGCTGAGGCCGGTGCCCTTGTAGACCTTGTCGAACTCGGCTTTGACCGCCTCGTTCTGGTAGGACGCCACCAGCGTCTTCACCCAGGCCTCGTTCTCGTTGCCGACCTTGACCGCAATGAAGTTGCGGTACGGATTGTCTGCGATCGGCTCCTGGGCGATGCGGTTTTCCGGTGTCAAGCCGCTTTTCAGCGCCCAGTCGGTGTTGACCACGGCTGCGTCGAGGTCCTCGACCGAGCGGCCGACGATGCCGGCGTCGAGTTCCTTGATCTCGACCTTCTTGGGGTTTTCGGCGATGTCGGCGGTGGTGGCCAGGATGCCGGTGCCGTCCTTCAGCTTGATCACGCCCTCATTCTGCAGCACGCGCAGCGCCCGGCCTTCATTGGACGGGTCGTTGGGCACGCCGATGACAGCACCCTGGGGCAAGTCGGCGACCGCTTTGTACTTCTTGGAATACAGGCCGATCGGCCAGACGCCGGTATAGCCGACGCGCACGATATGGTAGCCCTGCGTCTTGATCTGGTTGTCGAGATAGGGCTGGTGCTGGAAGGCGTTGGCGTCGATCTCGCCGCGTTCGAGCGCCTCGTTGGGCTGGGTATAGTCGTTGAACACCACCGTCTCGATGCTCAGGCCCTTCTCGGCGGCTTGAGCGACCACGACGCGCCAGACATCCTCGTCCTCGCCGCTGATGATGCCGACCTTGATCGCCTTCTTGTCCTCGGCGAAGGAGGCATGCGGCGCCATCAGGGCGCCTATCGCGACGGCCGATGCGAACAGCAGAGCCAAGCCGCTGCGGCGGTTCAGGGTTGACCTTGGGGAAGAGGACAAAGTGTTGTTGAGGTCGGACATGATTGATCTCTGCGGTTGTGAAGTCATGGCAGCAAGGCGGATTGCCTAGGCTTGTTCACATCGTCAGAACTTCTATCGATTTTATCAAAGAACGCCTTTCGCCATTCTCCCTTGAAGCCGGGAATATTCTCTCAAAAATTTTGAAGAAGGGAGTAAAGACGCCCAGGATCGACCGCAACGGTTGCGGTGCGATCCGGCGGGCGTCGAGAAGCGGTGAGGTTCTCAGCGAACCCGGGGGCTCCTCAAAGGGCAATCCATGCCGTCTTCAGTTCGAGATACTTCTCCAGCGCGTGCAGCGACTTGTCGCGGCCGAAGCCGGATTGCTTGACGCCGCCGAGCGGCACGGTGACGTCGGCGCCGCCATAGGTGTTGACGTGGACAACGCCGGCGTTGATGGCGCGCACCATGCGATGCGCGGTGGAAAGGTTCGACGTCCACACCGCCGAGGCGAGCCCGTAGACCGTCGAGTTGGCAAGCCGCACCGCTTCCTCCTCGGTCTCGAAGCGCATCACGCCGAGCACCGGCCCGAACACCTCTTCGCGCGCAAGCTGCATGTCCTGCGTCACGTTCTCGAAGATCGTCGGCGCCATGTAGGTGCCGCCGGTCTCGGCCAGGATGCGTTCGCCGCCCGTGACCAGCCTTGCGCCTTCTTCAGTGGCCTTGGCGACGAAACCGAGATTCTTGTCCAACTGCTCCGCGCTCGACACCGCGCCGACATCGCTTGCGAGATCGAGCGGATCGCCGACCTTCAGCCTTGTGGTCGCCGAGAGCAGTTCGTCCATGAAGCGGTCATAGACGGAGGCCTGGACAAGCAGCCGCGAGCCGGCGACGCAGACCTGGCCGGAATTGCGGAAGATGCCGTTGGCCGAGACGACAGCCGCCTGCTTCAGATCCGGCGCATCGCCAAAGACGATGTTGGGTGACTTGCCGCCGAGTTCGAGGAAGACGCGCTTCAGATTGGAACGGGCGGAGTATTCGAGTAGGCGGCGGCCGACCGGTCCCGAGCCGGTGAAGGCGATGGCGTCGACATCCCCATGCAGGCCGAGCGCCTCGCCGGTGACCGCGCCCCGGCCGGTCACGACATTGAGCACGCCGGCGGGCAGCCCGGCTTCGGCAGCCAGTTCGGCCAGCCGCAGCAGCGTCAGCGAGGCGATCTCCGGCGGCTTGACCACCACGCAATTGCCGGCGGCCAGGGCCGGCGCGATCTTCCAGGCGCCGATCATCAACGGGAAGTTCCAGGGAACGATGACGCCGACGACGCCGAGCGGCTCCTTGTGGATCAGCCCAAGCACGTTGTCGGCGGTCGGCGCGATCTCGCCATAGACCTTGTCGATCGCCTCGGCGTAGTAGCGGATGGTGCCGGCCGCCGACAGCGGCTCGGCCTTGTAGGCCATGCCGATCTCGGTGCCGTTGTCGCGCACGCCGAGCACGGCCAGCTCGTCGACATGTCTTTCGATCAGTTCGGCGAGCCTGGTCAGCACCTTCTTGCGGAAAGCGGGGGCAGCGCGCGACCATGAACCCTTCTCGAACGCCTTGCGTGCCGAGCGCACGGCGCGGTCGATGTCGGCTGCATTGCCGTCGGCGATGCTGGCGAAAGGCCGGCCGTCGATCGGCGAAATCACCAGCAGGCTCGCGCCGCTTGCCGCCTCCGCTTGGGCGCCATCGATGAACAGGCCGCGCGCGCCGATCTCCGCCTTGCGCAGTGTGTCGATGGCACTTTGACTGATCATTATATTCTCACTTCAGGAGGGTCTGCGGGGCGGCGTGATACGCCGCCCTGATATCTCGCTCAATCCTTGAGCGGTACGCCGAGATTGTCGAAGGCCACCGGATCGCGGCTCTTCAACGCGCCTGCCAGCAGCAGGCCCACCACGCCGGCGATCAGCACCAGTCCCGGCAGGAACGCACCGAGGAAGCCGCCGGCCCCCGACAGGCTGCCGAAATTGATGACGATCAGGTAGATGATGACGACGAAGGCGATGAAGGTCAGCCCGGGCAGGATCGTGGTCTTGAGCGCGTTCTCCTGGGCCGACGGGTTGGCGCGGAAGTACATCACCACGGCGAGCGAGGCGACCGCCATCATGACGATGACGCCGAGCGTCGCGACATTGGTCAGCCACGAGAACAGCGCCAGCACCGGATCGAGCCCGAGTACGGCGAACAGCCCGACGACGACAGCCGCCAGCACGCTCTGGATCACCGAAGCGACATGCGGGCTCTGGTGCGCCGAATGCGTCACGCCGATCGACTGCGGCAACAGCTTCTCGCGGCCGGAGACATAGATGTAGCGGGCAACCGCATTGTGGAACGCCAGCACGCCGGCAAACAGGCTCGACACGAACAGGATGCTCATCGCGTGCGTGAGCAGCGTTCCGGCATAGCGGTCGGAGAGGCCGAACAGGAAGGTGGTCGGGTCCTGCAGGCCCTGCAGCGCCGGCAGCAATTTGTCGACGCCGGCGCCCACCGCCATCAGCCAGGCGGTGACCATGTAGAAGACGCCGATCAGCAGCACCGAGAAGTAGGTGGCGCGCGGAATGGTGACCTTGGGATCACGGGCTTCCTCGGCGTAGATCGTCGTCGCCTCGAAGCCGATGAAGGCGGCGAAACAGAAAAGGATGGCGATCGCCGGCGCGCCAGAGGTGATTTGGCTCCAGCTGAACGGGGTCGCCGAGAGGCCGCTGTCGCCGCCGGTCTTGAGGATCACCAGGTCGAGGATCAGCACCACGGCGTATTCGCACAGCACCAGCACCGTCAGGATCTTAGCCGACAGGTCGACCTGGCGGTAACCGAGCACGGCCACGATGACGATGGCGATGGAACTCCACACCCACCAGGGCAGGGTGATGCCCCAGCTGGCGAACAGCCCGGAGGTTGCCGCACCGAGCAGGCCCATGACGCCGATCTGCATGGCATTGTAGGACAGGATGGCGATCAGCGCCGTGGCGCCGCCGGCGAGGCCGCCCAGGCCGCGCGCGGCATAGGCATAGAAGGCGCCGGCGTTGCCAACATGGCGCGACATGGCGACATAGCCGACCGCGAACAGAAGCAGCAGCACCGTGACGATCAGATAGGTGCCGGCAAAGCCGGCGCCGTTGCCCATCAGCATGCCGAGCGGCGTGCCGCCGGCGACCGCCGTGAGCGGGGCGGCGGCCGAGATCACCATGAAGGTGATGGCGCCGACGCCGAGACTGTTCTTGCGCAGCCTGTTGGCCGGCGCCGCTTCCGAAACTGCTGACATTTGTCCCTCCTGTTTGCAAACCGGTTGGCTTGCCGGCCGAATGGCCTGTCCCATACGCTCTGGATATGGTTCATTATTTGAACCGTTATTTTGAATATAGACTTGCAAACAAAGCGGCTTCCTGTCAAGTTAATTCACACGTTAATTGATTGCCGCTTATGGGGCGCACATTGCTGGGAGGAATGCGTTGAGTACGGTCGGCAAGGCGATTTCACTCCTGGAGCTGTTCACCGTGGCCGAGCCCGAGCTCGGACTGTCGGACCTGGCGCGCCGGTCGGGTTTCGACAAGGCGACGACGCGGCGCCTGCTGGTGGCGCTGACCGGCCACGGTCTCGTCGAGCAGGATGCCGTCACGCGGCTCTACCGGCTCGGCGCCGGCCTGTCGCGGCTGGCGCGCATCCGCGAGGCCCGCTTTCCCTTCCTGCAGACCGCGGTGCCGCTGGTGCGGGATCTGGCAAGTGCCACGGCCGAGACCGTGCATCTGTCGGAATACGGCATCGACCGGCTGGTCACCGTCCATGTCGAGCATCCGGCGCGGGCAAACCGGGTCAATGTCGATATCGGCCAACTCCTGCCCCTGCATTCTACCGCCTCCGGCATCATCTATCTGGCCTTCGCCAGGGACGAGGCCGTCAAGGCATGTTTGACCAGTCCCCTGGAGGCCTTCACCGCGCATACGCTGACCGAACCGGCCGCGCTCGCGCGCTCCATGGGCGAGGCGCGCGAGCGCGGCTATTCGATCTGCGACCAGGGCCTGGAAGAAGGCGTCATATCAGTCGCGGCGGCAATCCTGGCGGCGGATGGGTTCGCGCTCGGCACCATCGCTGTGGCGGCTCCGAAGGCCAGGACGACGGCGGTCGACATCGCCGAGCGGGGACTTGCGGCGGTGGCCGCCGCGCGCGAGATTTCGATGCGGCTCAATGGCGACAATCTGCAAGCGCTGAGGAGGCAGGCCTGATGTCCGAACCCCGCATCCTGGTCATCGGCACCGGCGATACCAAGGCCGAAGAACTGCTGTTCATGAAAGCATGCATCGAGGCATCGGGCGGCAGCGCCGTTATGCTGGATGTCAGCGTGCTGGGCGACCCGCCCTACAGCCCCGATCACGACAAGCACGCGGTCGCCCGCGCCGTGGATGTCACCATCGCCGAGATCATCTCCAGCGGTGACGAGAACACCGCCATGACGCTGATGGCGGGCGGCGCCGTGCAATTGGTGCGCAAGCTCCAGCAAGACGGCGAGATCGACGCCTTCATCGCCATAGGCGGCTCGATGGGAACCGATCTGGCGCTCGATGTAGCGCTTTGTCTGCCGCTCGGTATGCCGAAATTCGTCGTCTCGACCGTCGCCTATTCGCACCTGATCCCGCCCGAGCGGGTCGCGCCAGACCTGATGATGATCCTCTGGGCGGGCGGACTCTACGGCCTCAACTCGATCTGCAAGCTCGTCCTGTCGCAGGCCTGCGGCGCGGTCGTCGGCGCGACGAAGATGATGCTTGAAACCCGCGCCTGCGCGCCGGCGAAAGGCCCGACCATCGGCATGACTTCGCTCGGCAGCTCCTGCCTGCGCTACATGAAGACGCTGAAGCCGGCGCTGGAACGGCGCGGCTATGACGTCGCCGTCTTCCACACCACCGGCATGGGCGGTCGTGCCTTCGAATCGATCGCCGGTCAGGATCATTTCTGCGCGGTGTTCGATTTCAGCCTGCAGGAGATCACCAACCATCTGGCCGGCTCCGTCGTCAGCTCCGGCGCCGACCGGCTTGAGAATGCCGGCGCCCGCGGCATCCCGCAGATCGCGGCACCCGGCGCGATCGACATGGTCGACCTGCCGACCTGGCAGGATTTGCCGGCTAAATTTTCCGAACGCCCGTTCCACGCCCACAACAGGCTGATTGCCTCGGTTACCGTCGATGCGGATGACCGCCGCGAGGTCGCCCGGACCATCGCCGGGAAGCTCGCCGCCTCGAAAGGGCGCTCTGCCTTCATCCTGCCTTCCCGGGGTATCCAGGAATGGGACACGCAGGGCGAGCCGCTTTATGAACCCGAAGCGCTTGCCGCCTTTGTCGATGAAATGCGCAAGGGCATTCCCGCCGGGGTCGAGTTCCACGAGATCGACGCTCATATCAACAGCGACGACTTTGTCGGCAAGGCGCTGGAAATCTTCGACCGCTGGGTCGAGGAAGGCATTATCCCGCGCGGTGCCCCGGCCAAGGAGGTCGCGGCGTGAGCGCCGTTCCCGCCCAGGCCCTGGTGCTCGATTTCGGCGGTGTCGTCACCCGCACGCTGTTCGAGACGCACGCCTTGACCGAACAGGCGTTGGGACTGAAGCCCGGAACGCTGCAGTGGCTCGGCCCGTTCGATCCAGGCAGCGATCCGCTGTGGCGTTCCATGCAGGCCGACGAGATCACCGAGCGCGACTATTGGCGCACGCGTACCAGCGAGGTCGGCCGGCTCGTAGGCGAGGACTGGCAGGCGATGGAAACCTTCGTCCAGCGCGCGCGTGGCGCCCAGCCCGAAAAGGTGGTGCGGCCGGAAGCCATCAGCGCTATCCGCGCCGTCCACGCGGCGGGATTTCGCCTGGCGATCCTGTCCAATGAACTCGACCTGTTCTACGGCGCCGACTTTCGCCGCCGGTTGCCGCTGCTTGGCCTGTTCGACGTGATCGTCGACGCTACCTATACCGGCATTCTCAAGCCGGATCCGCGTGCCTACGCCTTCGTCACCGAAGCGCTTGGCCTACCGGCCGCCGCCTGTGTCTTCGTCGACGACCAGCAGCGCAATGTCGATGGCGGCCGTGCCGCCGGCATGCGCACGGTTCATTTCGACGTTGCCCGGCCGGCCCATTCCTATGCCGAGGCCCTCGGCCATTTCGACCTCGTTCCAGTTGCCTGAGACCTTTTGCGGAGCCTTGTGATGCGCGACATCAACTTCCTCACCGAGACCAACGCCAGGCCGATCTGGCACCCGATGGCGCATCCGGCCGAGATGCGAGCCAATCCGCCCAAGGTGATCATGAAGGGCGAGGGCGTCATGGTCACCGACATCGCCGGCAACACCGTGCTCGACGCCGTCGGCGGCCTGTGGAACGTCAATCTCGGCTACAGCTGCGATCCGATCAAGCAAGCCATCGCCGACCAGCTCGGCGCACTGCCTTACTACTCCGGCTTTCGCGGCACCTCGACCGGACCGTCGATCGAACTCGCCTACGAACTTGCGGAATGGTTCGCGCCGGAAGGCATGGTGCGCACCTTCTTCACTTCGGGCGGCTCGGATTCGGTCGAGACCGCGCTGCGGCTGGCGAGGCAATATTGGAAGATCCGCGGCCAGGGCGACCGCACCAAGTTCCTCGCCTTGAAGAAGGGCTATCACGGCACGCATTTCGGCGGTGCGTCGGTCAATGGCAACGCCAATTTCCGCCGCAACTACGAACCGCTGCTGCCCGGCGTCTTCCACATTCCCGCACCCTGGACCTTCCGCAACCCGTTCGACGAGACCGATCCGGCGCGGCTGGCGAAACTGTGCGCCAAGGCGCTGGAGGACGAGATCGCCTTCCAGGGCGGCGACACGATCGCTGCCTTCATCATGGAGCCGGTGCTGGGCGCGGGCGGTGTCATCGTTCCACATGAAAGCTTCATGCCGCTGGTGCGGGAAATCTGCGACCGCCACGAAATCCTGCTGATCGCCGACGAGGTGGTCACGGGCTTCGGCCGCACCGGCGCATGGTCCGGGTCGCGGCTGTCCGGTGTGAAGCCGGATTTCATGACCATCGCCAAGGCGATCACCTCGGGTTATTTCCCGCTCGGTGCCACCTTGATCGGCGCCAAGGTTGCTGACGTATTCGAGGCCGACAAGACCAGCTTCGGCGCGATCGGCCACGGCTACACCTATTCCGGCCATCCGGTCGGCTGCGCGGCCGGGTTGGCGGCCTTGGCCGAGACCAAACGGCTTCGCCTCGACGAAAACGCTGCCGCGCGCGGCGCAGAACTGGCGGCGGTTCTCGAAGGTTTGAAGGCCAAGCACGCGATCGTTGGCGATGTCAGGTACAAGGGCCTGATGGCGGCGGTGGAACTGGTTGCAGACCGCGCGACGAAGAAACCCGCCGACAAGAAGACCATGGCTGTCGTTTCGGAGGCGGCCTACGAAGCCGGCGTCATGCTGCGCGTCTCCGGCAACAACATCATCCTGTCGCCACCGCTCATCATCAGCGCCGCCGACGTCACCAGGATCGGTGAGGCGATCGACGCAGGCCTGTCGAAGGTCTGACGCATGCAACGGAGGTTTGGTACACCGATGGCCCAATCGCGGCAAGAACTGGCTGGGGAAACACTGGTTAGCCGGCGTGGCCGGCTGCTCGGCGCGAAATCGCAACTGTTCTATGACGAGCCGGTGCATCTTGTGCGCGGCGAGGGTGTCTGGCTCTACGACGCCGATGGCCGCAAATATCTCGACGCCTATAACAATGTCGCCCATGTCGGCCATTGCCACCCGCATGTGGTCGAGGCGCTGTGCCGGCAGGCGAGCCTGCTCAACACCCATACGCGCTATCTCCACACCGCCATCCTCGATTATGTCGAGCGGCTGACCGCCACCTTCGATGCCAGCCTCTCCACCGCCATCGTGACCTGCACCGGCAGCGAGGCCAACGACATCGCGCTGCGCATGGCGCAGGCGGTCTCCGGCCAGATGGGCATCATCGCCACCGACGCCACCTATCACGGCAACACCGCAGCCGTTTCGCAACTCTCAACCCGCATGCCGCCGGTCGGCGGCCGCGCCCACCATGTCAGGCTGGTGCCGGCCCCCGACAGCTATCGCCATCCCGATGCGATGGCCAATGGCAAGGCCTTCGGCGATGCCGTGCGCGAGGCGATCGCCTCGCTGGCCAGAGACGGCATCGGCCTTTCCGGCATGATCCTCTGCCCCCTTCTCGCCAATGAGGGCTTTCCGGCACTCCCGAACGGCTTTTTCGATGACGCCATATCGGCGGTGCGCGAAGCCGGCGGTCTGATGATCGCCGACGAGGTACAGCCCGGTTTCGGCCGCACCGGCAGCCATTTCTGGGGCCATCAGCGCGCCGGTTTCGTTCCCGACATCGTCACCATGGGCAAGCCGATGGGCAACGGCCACCCGGTCGCCGCTGTCGTCACCACTCGAGACATATTGGCGACCTTCCGCGACGCCTTCCGCTACTTCAACACCTTTGGTGGCAATCCGGTGTCCTGTGCGGTGGCCAATGCCGTCCTCGATGTCCTGGAAGACGAAAACCTCGTCGCCAATGCGCGCGACGTCGGCGCCTATGCGCTCGGCCTGCTGCGGCCACTGGCCGATCGTCATGAATCGATCGGCGAGGTCAGGGGCGCCGGGCTATTCTTCGGCGCCGAACTGGTCCGCGACCGCAAGACACGCGAGCCGGCGCCCGACATCGCCGGCCGCGTCATCAACGCGATGCGCGACCGTGGCGTGCTGATGGGCAAGACCGGCATCCACGGCAATGTCCTCAAGATACGCCCGCCAATGCCCTTCTCCCGCGCCAATGCGGATCTGCTGATCGAAACGCTCGACGATGTGCTCGGCGAAGTCGGCGGAGTGCCGGCGTGAACGCCGTCTCGACGCATGCGGGGCCCGAAACGGCAGCTGATGTCACCGACCTTGCCAGACGCGCGCTGGATCATTGGGGCGTTCGCGGCGGTGAGCCGGAGCTCTTGAAATACCGCGAGAATGCGGTCTTCCGGATCCACCTTTCCGATGGCCGGCCGGCCGTGATGCGTGTGCATCGGCTTGGCTACCACACGGATGCCGCGCTGCGCGGTGAACTGCAATGGATGGGCTTTCTGCAAGCCGCCGGCGTCGCCACCCCGTCTCCGATCGCAACGCAGGCCGGCGACCCGTTCGTGCTCGTCGGGACCGCGGCTTTGACGCAACCACGCCAGGTCGATTGCCTGAGCTGGCTCGAGGGCCGCGCCATCGGCGCGCGCGGCGTACCGCTGGACCATACGCCGGAACAGTTGGAGCAGGTGTTCAGGGAGATCGGGCGATGCATCGCCCACATGCACAATGTCACCGCCACGTGGTCGCCGCCTTCAGGCTTCACCCGCCATGCCTGGGACTTGGACGGTTTCTTCGGCGCGGCGCCGATTTGGGGACGCTTCGAGACCTCACCCTTCCTCGACGGCGCGCGCCGCGAGCTGGTTTTCCGGGCGCGGGAAAAGGCCGTGAAGGCGCTGTCGGAACACGAACACAGCGCCCGCAACTTCGGCATCATCCACGCCGATCTGGTGCGCGAGAACGTGCTGATCCATGACGGTGCCGTGCGCATCATCGACTTCGATGATTGCGGCTTTGGCTGGCACATGTACGACCTTGCGGTTGCGCTCTACCAGAACCGAGACGAGCCGCTCTATCCGCTGATCGAGGCCTCGCTGCTCGACGGCTACCGGCAGCAGCGGGAGTTGACCGCGCAGGACATCGCTGCGCTGCCGCTGTTCGCCGCGCTGCGGGCCTTCGCGTTTCTGGGCTGGGTGCAAAGCCGCGTCGAGGGCGACATCACCCGCGAAGTCGGCCTGCGCATGTCGAACATCGCCGCCGATGTGATAGCGGCCTATTTGCGCGACAAATGAGGCGGCATGGCTGGCGGGAAACCGTCAGCCTTTCGAAAAATGGATGCTGACCGTTCCCGAACTGCCGAAATCGGCGACGATCGTGTCGCCGGGCCTTGCCTCCACGGGCCGCACGAAGGACCCAGAGAGAACCACTTCGCCGGCCGCGATCGATAGGCCGTAGCGGGCGAGCCGGTCGGCCAGCCAGGCCACGCCCATGGCCGGATGGTTGAGCACGCCGGCGCCGAGCCCGGTCTCCTCGACCTCGGCATTGCGCGAGACGATGGCGCCGATCCAGCGCATGTCGGCTTCATCGGGCCGCTGCGGCCGCCCGCCGATGACGATGCCGGCATTGGCTGCATTGTCGGATATGGTGTCGAAGAAGGTGCGCGCCTTCTTGGTCTCGGCATTGATGCGCTCGATGCGCGTGTCCAGGATTTCCAGCGCCGGCGTGATGTAGTCCGTTGCGTTGAGCACGTCTAAGACGCTCACCCCAGGCCCCTTAAGCGGCGCCTTCATGACGAAGGCGATCTCGGCCTCGACGCGCGGCTGGATGAAACGGCCGGCGGCAATGGCCGCGCCGTCGCTGAAGAACATGTCGTCGAAGAGCACGCCCGAATCCGGCGTGTCGATGGCCAGCGCATAATGCATCGCCTTGGAGGTCAGGCCGATCTTCCAGCCCTTCGGCTTCAGCCCGGCATCGGTCTTGCGCTTCACCAGCGCCGCCTGGACGCGGTAGGCATCCTCCATCGTCGCCTCGGGAAAATCGAGGCTGAGCAGCCGGATCTGGCGGCGCGAACGCTCGGCCTCGAACAGCCGGTTGGCGGCGTCTTCCACCTGGCTTGGGGTCATGCTGTTGCCTCGTCGACGACACCGTTTCTGAGCACGCCGATGCCGTCGGCCTCGACTTCGATCACATCGCCCGGTTTCAGCCAGATCGGCGGGTCGAAGCGGGCGCCGGAGCCCGTCGGTGTACCGGTGACGATGATATCGCCCGGCACCAGCGTGGTGAAGGTCGAGATGTAATTGATGATCTTGCGGAAGGAAAAGATCATCCGGCTGGTGCGGTCCTGCTGGCGCGCCTCGCCATTGACGCGGGTGGTCAGCGCGATGTCGGCGATCTGCGCCTCGTCCGTGAACGGCACCAGCCACGGGCCGATCGAGCCGGTGCGCTCGAAGTTCTTGCCTTGCGTGACGTTGAACTTGGCGTGCCGCACCCAGTCGCGGATGGTGCCTTCGTTGCACAGCGACAGGGCGGCGATGTGGTCCAGCGCATCGGCCTCGGCGATGCGCCGGCCGGGCTTGCCGATGACGATGACGATTTCGCCCTCGTAGTCGAGCTGTGGTGATTCCGGCGGCCGCACCAGCGGCGCGCCATGACCGACGAAAGAGCGCGGAAAACGGATGAACAGCGAGGGGTTGGCGGGAGCTGCCTGCCCGTCCTTGTACTCCTCGTTGCGGTCGGGATAGTTGACGCCGACGCAGATGATTTTTTCCGGGGAGGGAATGGGGATGTCGTAGGTGATGGCGTCGAGCGGGAAATCGGGGGCGAAGGCCTCCGCCTCTTCCGCCAGGCGCCGCAGGGCGCCGGCCTCGATGACCTCGCGCAATGTCGGCCATTGGCTGTGGCGGGCCGACAGGTCGACGACACCCTTGCTCGTGACGGCGCCATAGCGCGTCTTGCCGTTGACGGTGAAGGTGGCGAGGCGGGTGCTCATGCTCCGGCTCCGGTTCTATTTGCCGACCGGAATCGCCGAGTTCTACGGCGCCCCCCTCTGTCCTGCCGGACATCTCCCCCACAAGGGGGGAGATCAGCCGGCCGCGCCGTCGGCGCCTCTCTTGCATCGTTGAAAATTGGGTTGAAAATTGGCGAAGGCAGGGATGCCAGCCAATCTCCCCCCAAGTGGGGGAGATGTCCGGCAGGACAGAGGGGGGTGCGACAGAACGCCGACATCTCCCAATAGCCCTTCACGGCGCGATGATCGGCGAGGCCGTCAGATCCGGCTGGCGCACTGTGGCGCCCGCAAAGACACTGCCCTCCTCGAACCAGCTTTTCGGTGCCGGCGCGCCCCACAACGTCTGGCGCTGCGGGTCCTTCAAATCCCATTTGATCGGCTCGAGGTCGGGATCGACCGTCTGGTAGTCCGAACAGTAGATCTCGATGCGATGATTGTCGGGATCACGGACATAGAGGAAGAACGCATTGGAAATGCCGTGGCGGCCGGGGCCGCGTTCGATGTTCGGCAGGTAGCCGGTAGTCGCCATCAGGTCGAGCAGATCGATGATGTTGAGCGGCGTCGGCACCCAGAAGGCGACGTGGTGCAGGCGCGGGCCGATACCGTTGGTGAAGGCGATGTCGTGGACGCCGCCCTTGCGATGCGTCCAGGCCGCCCACAGCTTTCCGCTCGAGGCATCTTCCGTATATTCGGTAACGCGAAAACCGAGCTCGTTGTAGAAGGTGACGGACTCGTCGACATTGGGCGAGAAGCAGTTGAAATGGTCGATGCGCAACGGCTTCACGCCCTTGTAGAGCGCGTATTTCTGGTGGATCGGCGGCAGCCGATCCATCGTCGCGTAGAATTCGAGCGGAATGCCATGCGGGTCGCGCGTGCGGAAAGTACGCGACTGGTAGGGACGCTCGACCCATTCGACCGGCAGGCCCTTGCCCCTGAAGAAGTGCTCTGCCTTGTCGAGGTCCTCGTCGGAAAAAACCTTGAAGCCGAGGTCGCGGGCTTCCGGCGTCGTTGCCTTGCGCAGCACGATGCAGTGATGGCCGCGCTCCTCCATGGCCCTGAGGTAGATGGCGCCTGATGACTCGTCGGTGACCTGCAGGCCGAGCGTGTTGACATAGAAGGCGCGGGATCGGGTAAGGTCGGTTACCGCGAGTTCGACATGGCTGAGACGCACGATGTTGAAGGCGGGGAAGAGGTTGGGCTTGGGCAAGGGCATCTGATTTCCTCCGGTCAGCCGCCGAGTTTCTGGATTGCGTGCGCCGAAGTGGCGAAGGCGATGTTCTTCGTCTCCATGTAGAAATCGAAGGAATGGTCGCCGCCGTCGCGACCGATGCCGGAGTTCTTGACGCCGCCGAACGGCGTCGGCAGATGGCGCACATTCTCCGAATTGACCCAGATCATGCCGGCATCGAGCGCATCGGTGAAGCGGAAGGCGCGGGTCACGTCGGATGTCCAGAGATAGCCGGTGAGGCCATATTGCGTGTCGTTGGCCAATGCCAGCGCCTCCGCCTCGTCCTTGAAGGCGATCGCGGTCAGCACCGGCCCGAAAATCTCTTCCTGGGCGATGCGCATCCTGTTGGTCGCGCCGGTAAACAATGTCGGGCTGACATAACAGCCACCGCCCGGACCGGCGAACTTCCCACCGCCGGCGGCGACCACCGCGCCCTCCGATTTGCCAATCTCGATATAGGACAGCACCTTCTCCTCGTGCACCGGATGGATCAGCGGCCCGACCACGGTGTTGGGGTCGAGCGGATGGCCTATCTCGATGCGCTTGGCCTTCTCCGCCACCAGATCGGTGAACCGGTCATAGACCGAGGCCTCCACCAGCAGCCGCGACGAGGAGGTGCAGCGCTCGCCGTTGAGCGAGTAGATCATGAATACCGCCGCATCCGCCGCGCGCTCCAGATCCGCATCGGCGAAGACGATCACCGGGTTCTTGCCGCCGAGTTCGAAATGCACGCGCTTCAGCGTATCGGCGCCTTGCTTCATGATCATCGAGCCGGTGCGGCTTTCGCCGACGAAACCGATCGCCTTGATGTCGGGGTGCTCGGTCAGCGCCTTGCCGGCATGTTCGCCGAGGCCGTTGACCAGGTTCCACACCCCCTTCGGCAGGCCGGCCTCCTCGGCGATCTCGACCAGCAGCCGCGCCGTCAGCGGGGAGAACTCAGCCGGCTTATGAACCACCGTGCAGCCGGCGGCCAGTGCCGGCGCGATCTTCCAGGTCGACAGCATGAATGGCGTGTTCCACGGCGTGATGATGCCGACCGGCCCGATCGGCACCCGCGTCGTCATGTTGACCTGGCCAGGCGTCCGTAGCGTTTCGCCATCGCGCGCTTCCGGCGCGCGGTCGGCGAAGAAGCGGAAGTTTTCGGCGCCGCGCAGTGCGGCCTTGGCCATGAACTTCAGCGCCTGGCCGGTGTCCATGCATTCGACGAAGGCGATCTCCTCGGCGCGCGCCTCGATCGCGTCGGCTATTTTGTGCAGCAGCTTCTTGCGCGCCTCGCCAGGCATGCCGGCCCAGGCCGGAAATGCCGCCTTCGCCGCTTTTGCCGCGCGGTCGATGTCGGCGATGCCGCCGCGCGCGACCTTGGCCAGCGGCTTGAGATCGACCGGCGACAACGTCTCGAAGGTCGAGCCGTCGGCGGCAGGCACCGCTTCGCCGCCGATCTGGTTCAGCACGCCATCGCGCTTGAAGCGGGCGAGGTAGGCTTGCGCCTTTTTCAGATTGCCTTCGAGATCGGACATGTCGGTCTTTCGTCACTTGCCGCGCAGCCGCGGGTGGATTGCATTCTTCTTCCAGCTCAACACCGGGTCGATTTCCCTGATCTCCAGCGACAAGGCGAAATGCGGGGTCTCGAACAGCGTTGCCAGGTATTGGCTTACCGCGGTGAACACGGCCTCGCCGGTGCGTTTCTTGTCCTCGGCGCCGCGGCCGCTACCGATGCGAAACGACATATCGAGAAAGGCGTTTTCCGGCAGGCGATCGGCAATGGCGTAGGCATCGGCGCGAAAAGCCCGCACCCGCACGGCGCCGGTCTCGAACAGCCCGGTGTCGAGCACCGTGCGCAATACCAGCGCGCACAATTCATTCATGTCGACCTTGGCATCGAGGTTGGCTGAATACTCGATGGAGAAGTGCGGCACCGCGTTTCGTTCCCTGGATTCTTGCATTTTGTAGTTAACGCGTTAATTACATGACGTGCCCCCGAAGTCAAGTCTTGCATCGGGCTGGAGGCGACGATACGGGATGGGAAGGTCGGGGTTTGACGTTGGTCCATGCGGCGTCAAAACTCGCCGACCACCGAATTTATTGGGGGCGCTGCTTCTTGCTGCCGGAAAACACTCGTCGCTCCTTGCCGATGGCATTGCTTCACGCCCGCGAAGCCGTGATGGCGCGGTTTCGCCCCATGCTTGCCGCGCATGACGTGACCGAGCAGCAATGGCGTGTTCTGCGCGTGCTGAGCGAGGCCGGCCCGGTCGAGGCGACCGAGCTTGCCGACCGCGCCTCGGTGCTGCCGCCCAGCCTGACCCGCATCATCAAGGCGCTCGAAGGCCGGAAATTCATCACCCGCAACAAGGCGGAAGGCGACGGCCGCCGCGTCGTACTCACCATCGCGCCAGCCGGCTCGGCCCTGATCGACGCGCTCTCGCCCGAGCGCCGTATCATCTACGACGACATCGAAAAGCGCTTCGGCCAGGAAAGGCTGGAGCAGCTGCTTGATTTGCTGGAAAGCCTGATCGACGGCGAGAGCTGAGGCTTTTCGGTTCGTCGCGGCGGCTCGCATGATCGCCGCCAGGACAGCAACACGCCTTCGCGATTAGCCGCGACATCCATCGTGTCGTCATCCTAGGGCGAAGCAGGAGCGAAGCTCCGTCGCGCAGACCCTAGGATCCATGCCGGGACTCCTGAGCGCCCCCACGGTGCAGATTCTGCACCGCTGCACTCGTCGTCTAATGTCACGGAATGGATCCCAGGGTCTCCGCGACGCCGCTTCGCGGCTGCTCCGCCCAGGGATGACGAGGTTGAGAGGGCGGCGGCCGATCTCCAATGCCTGTACCGCGCTCCCAAGGCCTCGCCTCACCCGCCAAAACTGCCCAGCCGCGTCGGCTGCGTATAATTCCGGTCGACGTAGAGCAGCGCCGAGCCGCCGCTGCCGTGCCTGACGTCGGTGACGCGGCCGATCATGACATTGTGCGTGCCGACGATATGCACCGTCTCGATCTCGCAGTCGAAATTGACGATGGCGTCCGACAGTGCCGGCGTGCCCGAGGCCAGGGTCTGCCAGCGCGCCGACGAGTAGCGGGCTTCCATGTCCCTGGTCGCGCCGGCAAACTTTCCTGCCAGATGCATGTGGTCATGCGTCAGCACGTTGACGCAGAAGCGCCGGTTGGCGAGGAACATGGCGGCCTGCGTCGACCGTCCGTTCATGCACACAAGCAGCGTCGGCGGCTCGTCGGAGACGGTGCACATGGCCGTGGCGGTGAAGCCGCCGCGTCCGGCCGGCCCGTCGGTGGTGATGATGTTGACCGGCGCGCAGACCCTTGCCATGGCGTCGCGGAAATCGGCTTTCGAAATCTGCGCGGCCATAGGCTTCATCCCGCCGTTGGAGTGAGTGGCGGCAACCAGGTGTCGCCCGTCCAGCCATGCTCGTCATAGTCGGCCATGCAGGTGTCGACGAGTTCCTCCATCGCCTTCAGCCGGCCGCCGCGCTCGGCGCCTTTCAGAACCTGCAGGCGCACCTCTTCCGGGGCGCCGGCATAGTTGAGCTCGTAGAGCGCGTGGCGGCCGCCGAACTCGGTGCCGGTCGCGTCCCACAACAGCTTCATGATCTTGATGCGCTCGATGTGGCCCATGTCGTTGGAGCCGCGCACATATTGCGCCAGATATTTGTCGATCTCGGGATTGTTGAAATCGCGCACCGACGACGGCAAATAGATCAGGCCGGATGCGATCACACGGCGCACCGTGTCGATGACACGCGGATAGGCCTCCGACATGAAGGTGCGGTAAGCCAGCGCGGCATCGAGATTGGGCAGCACCGCGCCGTTCGCCCACGGGATCGGGTTGTGGGCCATGGCATTGGAGAAACTCCAGAACATGTGGCGCAGCGCAATGACCTCGCCAAGCGCTGCCTGGTTGCCGCGAAACGCGTCGCCGCCGGTGGCGCGCAGCGCCTTGGCCAGCAGGCCGGCGAGGAAGTCGAGCTTCACGGCAAAACGGGTGCAGCCCTGGAAGCAGTAACCGTGCATGAAGCCGGATGCCGGGTGGAACGACAGGATCTTTTGCGCGTCGCGCAGCACCAGCACGTCCTCCCAGGGGATGAAGACATTGTCGAGCACGAGGATGGCGTCGTTCTCGTCGAAGCGCGACGACAAGGGATAGTCGAAGGGCGCGCCGACCGTGTTGGCCGTCTGCTCATAGGAGACGCGGCAGAACATCTTTATCCCCGGCGCGTTCATCGGCACGATGAACATCACCGACAGCGACGGATCCTCGGTCACCGTCGCCGAGCCCTGCGCCAGGAAATTGTAGTGCGTCAGCGCTGAGGACGTCGCCACCACCTTGGCGCCGGAAACATAGATGCCGGCATCAGTTTCCCCAGTGATGTGGACGAAGACGTCCTTCACCTGTTCGGCCGGTTTGTGGCGGTCGATCGGCGGGTTGACGATCGCGTGATTCATGAACAGCACGGCTTCCTGGGCTCTGCTGTGCCAGGCGAGCGCATTGTCCTTGAACGGTCCGTACCAGTCGGCATTGGCGCCGAGCGTGTTCATCAGCGCCGCCTTGTAGTCGGGCGTGCGCCCCATCCAGCCATAGGACATGCGTGACCACTCGGCGATCGCCGTCTGCTGGGCCGCGAGTTCGCCGGAGGATTTCGCGACGCGGAAATATTTGTGGGTGTAGCCGCCCGACCCGGTGTCGGTCGCAGAGGTCAGCGTCTCTCGCCGCTTGGGGTCATTCAGCGCATCGTAGAGCCGCGCCAGGGACCGCGCCGAATTGCGCATCGCCGGATGGGTGGTGACGTCTGCTATGCGCTCGCCATTGATATAGACCTCGCGCCCATCGCGCAGGCTCTCCAGATATTCCACCCCGGTGAACGGGCGTGCTTTGTCCGCGCGAAACTCTTCCGACCGCATGATGCTCCTCCACTTTGTACCGCAACCCTAGCGCCTCCGCTGGCGATCGGGTATGGACGGAACAGCAAAACCGATTGGACTTTTTCCGGCGCCATGAGCCAGAATTCCATTCCCGATTTCTTCGTCTATGGCGAACCGGTGCGGCCGCTCGATGTTGGCTTCCTGCATGTCGAGACGGTGCTTGCCCGCAGCAACATTCACCTTGGCCAGGTTGCCGCGCACAAGCACCCGCAGATGGGCCAGATCACCTACTGGACCGGCGGTTCCGGCACCTACCGCATCGAGGATCGCTCCTGGGACTTTTCGGCGCCGGCCGTCAGCTTCGTGCCAAGCACTATCGTGCATGGTTTTTCGATCGGGCCAGGTACCGACGCCATCGTCGTCTCGGTCGCCGACGATGCGCTCGCCACGCTTGCTGGCCACAGCCTGCTGCCGCTCGACCGGCCGGTCTTCACCGACGCCCTGCCCCAGCACGCCGCATGGCAAAGGCTGGCAACGGTGCTGGACATGATCGCCGCCGAATACGCCGAGGCGCAGGGCGGCAGCGACAAGGTGCTGCCGGCGCTGATCGCTGTCGCGCTCTCCCATATCGCGAGGCTCGCTCCTGAGGCGACGGATGCCCGGGGCTCTTCCGACACTTCACTGGCGCGGGGGCTGCGGAGGCTTGTCGATGCGCATTTCCGCGACAACTGGCCGGTCGACCGCTACGTCGAGGCCCTCGCCACGACGCCGCATTTGCTCGACAAGGCCGCCCACGCGGTGCTGGGCAGCGGCGTCAAGCGGGTGGTCGGCGAGCGCCGGTTGCTGGAAGCCAAGCGGCTGCTGCTGTTCACCGTTCGCACGGTCGAGGACATCGCCTACGAAATCGGCTTCGACGATCCGGCCTATTTCTCCCGCTTCTTCCGCGAGCGTACCGGCGAGGCGCCGGCCGCGTGGCGGCGGAGGCAATTGCGGGGTCAGTGATCCTTACGCTGATTGATTGTGCCTGAAGCCAGCATTCTTCCCCGATGCAGCCACGGCCACCTTTTCGTGAAGGTGCGCGGGTTGATCCGGCGGCCTGCATGCCTAGGTAGGGAGAGCGGCCGGGGCGCCACGCGATCTCAACAATCGGTATGACATTTTCCTCTATTCGAAAGCTTGCCCTTTCTGGTCTCATCGTCGCCGTCCAGTCTTCCTGCGTCGTTCCCGACTACACGTCGCGCATCGCCAAGGTTGATCCCACGGCGGCGGCGGCTCGCAAGGAGATGATAGGCCTCAGCGAAGCCGACGTTCGTATGTGCGCGGGGTTTCCAACCGCCACCGCGGATGCCGGCGGATCCGGCCAGATCTGGACCTATAAGCGCGTCGTTCAGCGCGGCAACCTCAGCATCGTCGTCCCCACCCTGTCGGTGGGACCGGTCCCGGCGCTCGGTGGCTCCCTCAATGTCGCTCCCGGCGGCTATTGCGACACGCAGGTCCGCATGGTCGGCGGCCGCGTCGCCGAAGTTGCCTACGCCGGCGACAACAATCTGCCAAACAGGCGCGACGCGCTTTGTGTCAGCACCGTGGATGCCTGCGTGGCCTATGCCCGCCAACACAGGCCGGCCGCCAAATAGCGGCAGCGGATTTCGCGGGAAATAGCGATGGCCGGCCTTCGCTGTTTGACGCGGATGGCGTTGAGGGCTTGACTGACCCGCCGGACCGAATACGCTAAGGCTAAATACCGGCTCTGATCGCCGGGCGGCAAACATGCCTCGTATGCCTCGCCTTTCCGGCGCTGGCTGCGGGGCATTGTCATTTCTGGGGTCCTGTTTGAAACGGCGCATCGAAATCGGCATCCTCTATTCCCGCTCGGGCAGTTATCAGCTCGTTTCCGACGCGTGTCGCATGGGCGCCATGCGCGCCATCGCCGACATCAACGCCGACAGGAGTTCAGGCATCGAGCTGGTGCCGGTCGAGCGCGATCCGCAAAGCAATGCCGATCGCTACGCGACGCTGTGCGAGGATATTTTCAAAACCAGCAGCGCCCGTCATGTCGTCGGCTGCGTCACCTCCTGGAGCCGCAAGGAGACGATTCCGGTGCTTGAGAAGGCCGGCGGCATGCTCTGGTATGCTTGCCCCTATGAGGGTTTCGAGGCCAACGAGCATGTCGTCTACATGCACGCCTGCCCCAACCAGCACCTGGTGCCGCTGCTGGCTCATGTCGTGCCGCGCTTCGGCGCCAACGGTTTTCTACTCGGGTCGAACTACATCTGGGGCTGGGAGATGAACCGCGTCGCGCGCGACCTGATCGCGGACGCCGGTGGCAAGGTGCTGGGCGAGCGCTACCTGCGCATCGGCGAGATCGACGTGTCGCGGCTGATCGCCGAAATCCGGGCGACGCGGCCGAACTTCGTCCTCAACAATCTGATCGGCACCTCGTCCTATGCCTTCCTGGCGGCCTATCGTGACCTGGGCGTTGAGGATCCCGCCTTCAGTTCGCAAAACTGCCCGGTCATCTCCTGCAACCTCACCGAGGGTGAGCTGCCGGCGATCGGCGAGACCGGCAAGGGCCATCTGTCGGTCGGGCCCTATTTCGCGCCAAGGCCGGCCGCCTTCGCCTCCTCCTTCGAAGCCTCCGCCTATGCCTCTGTGCAGGTGATGGCCGACGTGCTGTCGCGCGATCCCGACGCCGGCCCGGCGGAATTTTCCAAGGCCTTCGCCGAACGGCGCTTTTCCACCCGCCTCGGCCCGATCGCCATCGACGCCCATTCCCAGCACGCGACGCTGCCTGTCATCATCGGGCGGATCGCGGATGGCTTCTTCGAAGTCGTCAGCCGCGAGGACGAGGTCGCGCCGGACCCGTATCTGTCGCGCTACGACCCCGCAAAGACATTCGGCCGGCCACGCCTCAGGGTGGTGTCGTGACCCGAACCCCGCGCATCCCCAATCTCGGCGGCGCCAGGGCCTTTGTCCTGCATCGCCCGCACCCGACGGTGCAGGCGATCACCAGGCAATTGTCGGCCATCGGGCTTGTCACCGTGGACTGCTGGCCGGAACTGGCGCCGGAGGCGCTGGCCGCCGACTTCGTCTTCTTCGACGCCGATCTCGGCTTCGACGAGCAATTCCCCTGGAAGCCGGGCGAGGCGCCGATGCCGCTGGTGGCGCTGATCGGTTCCGAAGCGCCCGGCCGCATCGAATGGGCGCTGTCGCACAAGGCCGATGCCCAGCTCCTGAAGCCGGTCGGCAATGCCGGCGTCTACAGCGCGCTGCTGATCGCGCGCCAGAGTTTCGAGGCTCGAAAGCATTTAGCCGGCGAGATCGCCGCGCTGCGCCAGCGTGTCGCCGAGCGCCAGACCATCGTGCGGGCTGTCTCGGCTTTGTCGAAAGGCGGCGACGACGACCGCGCCTATGCGCAGCTGCGCTCGCTGGCGATGAGCTGGCAGATCAGCGTCGAGGACGCCGCGCGCCGTATCGTGGCGATGACGGACGAGGCCAAGACCGAAGAGGAAGGCGGCGATGACCAGTCCCATCGCGCCTAATCTCACGGCCGGGCGCATGCCGGCCAAGCCGCGCGCCGGCGTCTGGCGCCGGCTGACCAAGCGCCGCCTGGCGCTGCTCGGCTTGGTCATCGTGGCCATCGTCGTCGCCGGCGCGATCCTGGCGCCGTGGCTGACCGGCTACGATCCCAACGAGCAGATGTTCGACGGCCTGACCATCGAGGGCTCGCCGCTGCCGCCGACCGCGAAATTCTGGCTGGGCACCGACCTGCTCGGGCGCGATCTTCTGACCCGCATCCTCTACGGCGCGCGCACCTCGCTGATCATCGGCATCGTCGCCAATGGCGTGGCGCTGCTCATAGGCACGCTTGTCGGCGTCAGCGCGGGCTATTTCCGCGGCTGGGTCGGCAGCGCGCTGATGCGTTTCACCGATCTGATGATGGCCTTCCCGGCGCTGCTGCTGGCCATCTGCCTGGCGGCGGTGTTCCAGCCCAGCCTCTGGATCGTCGCCATGGTCATCGCCCTGGTCAACTGGGTGCAGACCGCGCGCGTCATCTACACCGAAACCTCGTCGCTCGCCGAACGCGAGTTCATCGACGCCGAGCGCACCATCGGCGCGAGCGCGCCGCGCATCCTGTTTCGCCACATACTGCCGCATCTCCTGCCCACCATCATCGTCTGGGGCACGCTCGGCATCTCGACCACGGTGCTGCTGGAGGCGACGCTTTCCTTCCTCGGTATCGGCGTGCAGCCGCCGACGGCATCGTGGGGCAACATCATCTTCGAGAACCAGACCTATTTCCAGGCCGCACCCTGGCTGGTGTTTTTTCCCGGCGCCGCGATCCTGGCGCTGGCGCTGGCCTTCAACCTGATCGGCGACGCGCTGCGCGACATCCTCGACCCGACGCAAAGGGGCCGGGAATAATGGGGGGCCGGGAATAATGGGAGGCCGGTCATGATCGCCTATCTCGGCCGCCGACTGATCCAGTCGCTGCTCATCCTGCTCGGCGTCTCGCTGATCACCTTCGCGCTGCTCTATCTCCTGCCCGCCGATCCGGTGCGCCAGATCGCCGGCCGCAGCGCCACGCCGCAGACGGTGGAGAACATCCGCCAGCAGCTCGGCCTCGACCAGCCCTTCGTCGTCCAGTACTGGCACTATCTGGTGAAGCTCGTCGGCGGCGATCTCGGCCGCTCCTACATCCAGCGCTCCGAAGTCACCGAGCTCATCGTCTCGCGGCTGCCGGCCAGCCTGCTTCTGATGGTCGGCGCCATCCTGTGCGAATTGCTGATCGGCCTCTCGATGGGCCTGATCGCCGCCGTCAAGCGCGGCACCGCCACCGATCAGACCTTGATGGTCGCCTCCTTCGTCGGCGTCTCGGCGCCGCAATTCGTCGTCGGCCTTTTGCTGCTCTACGTTTTTGCGGTTAGGCTGAGCTGGTTTCCGATCGGTGGTTACGGCACCTGGCGCCATCTCGTGCTGCCCTCGCTCACCATGGGCATTCTCGGCGCCGGCTGGTACGCGCGCATGATGCGCTCGTCGATGATCGACGTGCTGCGCCAGGATTACGTGCGCACCGCGCGTGCGAAAGGGCTGGCACGGGGCGCCATCATTTTCCGCCATGCTCTGCCCAACGCCATCCTGCCGGTCATCGCCATGATCGGCATCGACATCGGCATCTTCATGGGCGGCATCGTCGTCGTTGAAAGCGTGTTCGGCTGGCCCGGCATCGGCCAGCTCGCCTGGCAAGCCATCCAGCGTGTCGACATCCCGATCATCATGGGCGTCACGCTGGTATCGGCCTTCGCCATCGTGCTCGGCAACCTCTTGGCCGACATCATCGCGCCGTTCATCGACCCCCGTATCAAACTGAGATGAGCGCCCGGATGAAACCAGAAAACAAACAGAGAAAGGGAACACGACAATGAAGAAGTTTCTCGCATCGACCGTAGCCGCATCGGCCTTGGCGCTGATGCTCGGCATGACCAGCGCCCGCGCCGAGGAAACGATCGACCCCAACGCCAGGCAGGGCGGCGAAATCATCGCCACATACAAGGACGATGTCACGACGCTCGATCCGGCGATCGGCTATGACTGGCAGAACTGGTCGATGATCAAGAGCCTGTTCGACGGACTTATGGATTACGAGCCCGGCACCACCAACCTCAAGCCCGACCTCGCCGAGAGCTACGAGATTTCACCCGACGGCAAGACCTTCACCTTCAAGCTGCGCCACGGCGTGAAATTCCACAATGGCCGCGAGATGACGGCCGACGACGTCAAATATTCGCTCGACCGCGTCACCAACCCGAAGACGCAGAGCCCCGGCGCCGGCTTCTTCGGCTCGATCAAGGGTTATGACGATGTCGCCGCGGGCAAGGCCGAGGGCCTCTCCGGCGTCACCGTCGTCGACCCCTACACGGTCAAGTTCGAGCTGACCCGCCCCGATGCCACCTTCCTGCATGTCATGGCCATCAACTTCTCGCATGTCGTGCCGAAGGAAGAGGTCGAAAAATATGGCGCCGATTTCGGCAAGCATCCGGTCGGCACCGGGGCGTTCAAACTCGCCGAGTGGACGCTCGGCCAGCGCATCGTCTTCGAGCGCAATCCGGACTATTGGCACAAAGGCCTGCCGCATCTCGACAAGATCACCTTCGAGGTTGGCCAGGAGCCGATCGTGGCTTTGCTGCGCCTGCAGAAAGGTGAGATCGACCTGCCGCTCGACGGCATTCCTCCGGCAAAATTCCAGGAGGTGATGGCCGATCCCGAGCAGAAGGCGCGCGTCGTCGAGGGCGGCCAGCTGCACACCGGCTATGTCACCATGAACACCACCATGGCGCCGTTCGACAATGTGAAGGTGCGCCAGGCCGTCAACATGGCGCTCAACAAGGCGCGCATCATCCAGATCATCAACGGCCGCGCCGTGCCGGCCAACCAGCCGCTGCCGCCATCGATGCCGGGCTATGACAAGGAGTACAAGGGTTATCCCTACGACGTCGCCAAGGCCAAGGCGTTGCTTGCCGAGGCCGGCCATCCCGATGGTTTCGAGACGCAATTGTTCGCCATGAACACCGACCCCAACCCACGCATCGCCCAGGCGATCCAGCAGGACCTTGCGGCGATCGGCATCAAGGCCAGCATCCAGTCGCTGGCGCAGGCCAACGTCATCGCCGCCGGCGGCGACAAGGCCGGCGCGCCGATGATCTGGTCGGGCGGCATGGGCTGGATCGCCGACTTCCCCGATCCGTCGAACTTCTACGGTCCAATCCTGGGCTGCGCCGGTGCCGTGCCGGGCGGCTGGAACTGGTCGTGGTATTGCAACAAGGACCTCGACGCCAAGGCGGCCGAGGCCGACTCGATTGTCGACCCTGCGAAGGCCGGGGAGCGCAGCAAGATGTGGAGCGACATCTACGCGAAGATCATGGCGGACGCGCCCTGGGCGCCGGTCTTCAACGAGCAGCGATTCACCATGAAATCGGCCCGCATGGGCGGCGCCGACAACCTCTACGTGGACCCGGTCCATGTCCCGATCAACTACGACAATGTGTACGTAAAAGATGTGCAATAACTGCGACTACACCATCCACGGGCGCCATCACCATTTCGGCTGGGACAATTCGTTTGTCCCGGCGCAGCGCGTGGCGCCCGGCTCCACCATCGAGTTCCAGTGCCTCGATGCCGGCGGTGGCCAGCTGAGGCCCGATAGCACCGCCGCCGACATTGCCAAGCTCGACTTCGCGGGGATCAATCCGGTTACCGGACCGATCTTCGTCGAGGGTGCCGAGCCCGGCGATGCGCTGAAGGTGACGATCGAGATGTTCAAACCGTCCGGCTTCGGCTGGACGGCGAACATTCCGGGCTTCGGCCTGCTCGCCGACGACTTCAAGGAGCCGGCGCTGAACATCTGGAAATACGATGCGGCTTCACTGGAGCCAGCATTGTTCGGCAAAAATGCCCGCGTGCCGTTGAAGCCCTTTGCCGGCACCATCGGCAATGCACTGGCCGAGATGGGCCACCACTCGGTGGTGCCGCCACGTCGCGTCGGCGGCAATCTCGACATTCGCGACCTTGCCGCCGGGACCACGCTCTATCTGCCGGTGGAGGTGGCGGGCGCGCTGTTCTCGGTCGGCGACACCCATGCCGCGCAAGGCGACGGCGAGGTCTGCGGCACCGCGATCGAAAGCCCGATGGACGTCGTGCTCAAGCTCGATTTGGTGAAAGATGCGCGGCTGAAGACGCCACGCTTCACCACATCTGGCCCGGTGACGCGCCATCTCGACGCCAAGGGCTATGAGGTGACGACCGGCATAGGCCCCGACCTGATGACGGGCGCGAAGGAAGCGGTCGCGCAGATGGTCGATTTGTTGGCGGGCCGCTACAAAATAGATCCCGTCGAGGCCTACATGCTGGCCTCGGTCTGCGGCGATCTCCGCATCAGTGAGATCGTCGACATGCCCAACTGGGTGGTGTCGTTCTATTTTCCGCGTTGCGTGTTTGAATGAGGGGTCGGCGCCGCACCCCCCTCTGCCCTGCCGGGCATCTCCCCCTCAAGGAGGGAGATTGGCTGTCATTCATGCCGGCTTCCCCCATTGCAGCGTTGGAAATTGGCGAAGCCCTGCGTGCCGTTCAATCTCCCCCCTCGAGGGGGAGATGTCCGGCAGGACAGAGGGGGGCGTGCCGCGCTAAACCTCTCGGAAGCCTGCGCCTGCAATGACCACCACCAACCCCATCCTCACCATCGCCAACCTCTCCGTCTCCGTGCGCGGCGAGGAGGGCTCCCGCGAGGTCGTCTCCAACCTCTCCCTGACGCTCGAGCGCGGCGAAACGCTCTGCATCGCCGGCGAGTCCGGCTCCGGCAAGTCCATGACCGCGCTTGCCATCATGCAGCTGCTGCCGCAGCCCGCCGCGCGCATCTCCGCCGGCACCATCCGTTTGGCCGACACCGAGCTGACCACGCTTGACGAACGCCGCATGCGCCGTATCCGCGGCGACCGTATCGCCATGATCTTCCAGGAGCCGATGACATCGCTCAATCCGGTGCTGTCGATCGGTCGCCAGCTCACCGAATCCATCGAGGCGCACACCAGCCTGACGCCTGCGCAGGCCCGCCAGCGTGCCATCGAGGCGCTGAAGGCGGTGCGCATTTCGGAAGCCGAAAGCCGGCTAAAACAGTTTCCGCATGAGCTCTCCGGCGGCATGCGCCAGCGGGTGATGATCGCCATGGCGCTGGCGCTGGAGCCCGACGTGCTGATCGCCGACGAGCCGACGACGGCGCTCGACGTCACCGTGCAGGGCGAGGTGCTGGAGCTGCTGCGGGACCTGCAACGGCAGCATGGCACCAGCGTCATCCTGATCACCCACGACATGGGCGTGGTCGCCGAGATGGCCGACCGCGTCATCATCATGCGGCATGGAAGCATGGTCGAGGAAGGCAAGACATCTGACATTTTCGCTCACCCGCAAGCCGATTATACGCGCGAGCTGCTCGCCGCCGTGCCGCGTATCGGCAAGCGACGGGATCCGGACTCGGCGCCGGCTCCCTCACCCAGCCTCCGCTCCGCTCGGCTGACCTCTCCCCCAGGGGAGAGGAGTTCTTCGACGTTCGCGCCAGTCTCCTTTGCCCAACGGAAAGAGGAGGAACTGGCCGTGGCGTCAACCTCCTCTTCTCCCCCACGGGGAGAAGGTGGCCCGCAGGGCCGGATGAGGGGGCCTTCCGCCGAGCACTCAACCCCCGTCGCCATGGTCAAAGACCTCCACGTCCGCTTCGACCTGCGCGGCGGCGTCTTCGGTCGGGTCACCCGCCGCGTCCATGCCGTCGAGGGCGTCAGCTTCTCGATCGCGCCCAACGAGACGCTGGCGCTGGTCGGCGAATCCGGCTGCGGCAAGTCGACCACCGCCAAGGCGCTGGCCGGGCTGGTGCCGTATAGCGGCGACATCGTCGTCGGCGGCCGCAACCTGTCCGGCCTCGGCCGGGACGAGCGCAAGGCGGTGCGCCGCGACGTGCAGATGATCTTTCAGGATCCGTTTGCTTCGCTCGACCCGCGCATGCGCGTCGGCGACCTCGTCGCCGAGCCGCTGGTCATCCACGGCATCGCCTCGAAGGAAGAGCGCCGCGAGCGGGTCGCGGCCTTGTTCGATCGTGTCGGCCTGTCATCGGATCAGATGGAGCTCTATCCGCACGAATTTTCCGGCGGCCAGCGCCAGCGTGTCTGCATCGCGCGTGCGCTGGCGCTCAGGCCAAAACTGATCATCGCCGATGAAAGCGTCTCCGCGCTCGACGTCTCGGTGCAGGCGCGCGTGCTCGACCTGTTGAAGGAACTGCAGCGCGAATTCGGTGTCGCCTATCTCTTCATCTCGCACGACATGGCCGTGGTCGAGAACATCTCCGACCGTGTCGCCGTCATGTATCTCGGCCAGATCGTCGAGATGGGCTCGCGCGACCAGGTTTTTTCAAACCCGCGCCACCCCTACACCAAAAGGCTGATCGAAGCCGTGCCGGTGCCCGATCCCGCGCGGCGCAGAAACCGTTTCGCCCGCCTCGATCAGGAAATCCCCAGCGCGACGCGCCGGATCGGCGAGGCGCCGCTGAAACTGGCGCTGAGCGACGTCGGCGACGGCCATCTCGTCGCCGCCGAGGGCTGAGGGACGGCCGCCGCTGGCCGGGCTCCCTCAAGGCGATCGTCTTCCAGTTCGCCACCCTCACCGACGTCACCTGGCAGATGTCGGGCGAGGTGATCCTGATGACGCTTCTCGGCGGCATCGGCACCATGGTCGGCCCGATCATCGGCGCCAGCCTCGTCGTCGGCCTGGAAAACACGCTGGCCACGTCAGGCTTCCCGGTGACCATCGCGACGGGGCTGATCTTCATGGTGTGCGTGCCCATTTTCCGACGCGGCATCGTCGGCGAACTTTACGCGCGGCTTCTCAAACGGCCGGGCAGGGGCTGATCAGCTCCAGATCGACTAACCGCGATTGAGCGGGCTGCCGCAAGGGGCGCTTTGCCCAGAGTGGGAACGTCTTGATCGGCGAGGCAAGCGAGAAGGCAGCGTCAAGTTCGAGCCGGAGATGAAGAAGAACGGAGCCATCGCCGCATAGGCGTCCGCCTCCGTGGGTATGGACGGATCCAATCATGCGCAATATGGATGGGGATGAAGCCTGCTATGGTATTCGCGTTTTCGCCGCGTCGCTAAGGCAGGTGACGTTTGTTGAATGACGCAGCGCAGGGCGGGTTGGCCTTCTGGTCCAATGCCGCTCGCATAAGTGTCGATATCAGGGGATCTGGTCAATGACCGACAACAAGCCAGACGTTACCAAGGATTGGCAAGCGACGCAGGGCCAGAAGTCCTCCGCCACGCGTCTTCGCCTTTTCGCCGCACTGTCGTGGATCGTCGCCATTGGCGGCGAGATCTACGGGATTATTCTGCTTCGCCAGAACAGGTTCGACCAGGGACACCTGCCGCTGATCATCGGCCTTCTGGTCGGCATTGCGATTTTCGCAATCGCCGGCAATTTGCTGTGGAAGGCGGCCAACAGGCACGATCCGGCCCGTGCATCCGACACAGCCAGGTTCTTCTTCCAAAACCAGCTCGGCGCAATCATCACGCTGATAGCCTTCCTCCCGCTGGTTTTCCTGATCCTCACCGACAAAAACATGGATCCGCAGACCAAGAAGGTTGCCGGCGGCCTCGGCGCTGCGCTGGCCGTGCTCGCGACTGTCATGGGGATCAGTTTCAAACCCCCGTCGGTCGAACAATACACCCAGGATATGAACGCCTGCGCAGCCCAGATCAAGTCGGGGCAGCCCACCACCGCCTGTTCGCCCGACGTCGCCGCCCAGGCGCAGGCGATAGCCACCGACTCGGCCGCGGTGGCTGCGGCGACGAAGGACGCGGCAAATCCCGCCGGTCAGGATGTCGTCTACTGGATCGCGCCCGAAAACGGAGCCGCGAAGTCCACGGAGCCGCATGTTTTCCATCTCTGCGCGGGCGTCAGCCCACTGAAGGACAAGACCGTGAATAGTGGCTCGGTGACGGAGGCCTACGCACAGAACGCCGTCCGCATCACGAAACAGATCGAGATGGAACAGAAGCAGTGCGGGTTTACCGCAACAACCAGCACCAACTGAGCACGCCTGCTTTCGATCGCGTTCAGCTCTTGTCGAGAGGGATGGCGCGCAAGCGCAGGCTCAGCCCGCCTCCTCACCCGTAACACCCGCGCTCCACCGCCAGCCGCCGCACCAGCGCCAGCACCCCGTCGATCGCCGGCGTCGGCTGCCCCGTCAGCCGCCCCAGTTCCTGCACCGCGCCCACCAGCGCGTCGATCTCCATAGGGCGGCCGCGTTCCAGGTCTTGCAGCATCGAGGTCTTGTGTTCGCCGACATCGCCGGCGCCCTTGATGCGGCGGTCGACGTCTATGGGGAAGCGCACGCCGAGGCTTTCGCCGATCGCCTGCGCTTCCAGCATCATGGCGCGGGCGAGCGTGCGGGTGCCCTCGTCGGCGACGATTCCCGCCAGCGTGCTGCCGGTCAGCGCCGAGATCGGATTGAAGGAGAGGTTGCCCCACAGCTTTATCCAGATTTCGCCGCGTATGTCGTCGCGGACCGGCGCCTGCAGCCCGGCCTTGACCAACTCCCCGGCCAGAAGCATGGTCCGTTCGCTCTTCTCGCCCGAGGGCTCGCCGAGCGAGAAGCGCCTGCCCTCGACATGGCGGATGAGGCCGGGCGCGTCGACCTCGACGGCGGGATAGACGACCGAGCCGATGACACGCTGCGGGCCGAGCCGTTCCCAGACCGTGCCGCCGGGATCGACCTGCTGCAGCCTGGTGCCTTCGAGCGCGCCGCCGGCCTTGTAGAAATACCACCACGGCACGCCGTTCTGCATGGTGACGACGGATGTGTGGTCCCCAAGCAGCGGTGCGATCTGGTCGAGCGCGGGCGCGACGGAATGCGCCTTCAGCGCCAGCACGACATAATCCTGCGCGCCAAGCTCTTCCGCCTTGGCGGCGGCCCTGACCGGGGCGGTCGTTTCCTGTCCGTCCTCGATCAGGCGCAGGCCATCTGCCTTGATCGCTTCGAGATGCGCGCCGCGGGCGACGATCGACAGATCGGTGCGGCCGGCGATGGCCAGCTTGGCCGCGAGATAGCCGCCGATGGCGCCGGCGCCGAAGATGGTGATCTTCATCGTCAGAGCCCGAGCTTGGCGGCGAGCCCGATGCGCTGCAGCTTGCCGGTGGCGCCCTTGGGGATCTCGTCCAGGATCAGCACCTTGCGCGGCACCTTGAAATCGGCGAGCCGGGTCGCGGCGTGGGCGCGGATATCGCCCTCGGTGGCGCTCATGCCTTCGCGCAGCACCACGGCCGCCGCCACCTCCTCGCCAAGCTTGTCATGCGGCATGGCGAAGGTGACGACCTGCGCCACCGCCGGATGGTCCATCAGCACGTCGTCGACCTCGAGCGGCGAGATCTTTTCGCCGCCGCGGTTGATGATCTCCTTCAGCCGGCCGGTAACCTTGAGATAGCCGTCGCCGTCGAGCACGCCCTGGTCGCCGGTGTGGAACCAGCCATGCGCAAAGGCCGTGGCGTTGGCGTCCGGGTTCTTCTCGTAGCCTGACGTGACATTGGGTCCGCGAATGACGATCTCGCCGGTTTCGCCGGCCTGCATCAGCCGTCCGTCCGGCGCCATGACCGCCACTTCGGGTCCGCCCGCCGCACCGACGCTGCCCGGTTTGCGCAAGCCCGGCGGCAGCCGGTTCGAGGCCATCTGGTGCGCGGCCTCGGTCATCCCATAGGATTCGATGACCGGGCAGCCGAAGGTCGCTTCGAGTTCGGCCATGACCTGCGCCGGCAGCGATGCCGAGGACGAGCGGATGAAGCGCGGCTTAGCTGCTGCCAGCACGCCTTCATTGCGCGCCGCGCGCGCCAGGATCGCCTGGTGCATGGTCGGCACGGCCGTGTACCAGCTTGGTTTCGCGTCACTCAGCCATTGGAAGAAGCGCAGCGCGTTGAAGCCCGGCGTGCAGTAGATGCTGCCGCCGGCGGCGAGCGACGACAGCACCGCCGCGATCAGCCCATGGATGTGGAACAGCGGCATGATGTTGAGGCAGCGATCGCTGGCCGTCAGGCCGAGCGTCGCGCCGATATGGCGGGCGGAGGCCGCGACATTGGCATGGCTGAGCGGCACCAGCTTGGGCCGCGACGTCGTGCCGGAGGTGTGCAGCAACAGCGCGATGTCGTCGTCCCCCGCCATGGCGGGCGCCGCCTGCGGGCCGACCGCCTTGCCCTCGATGATGAAGCTGCCGGCCGGAGCATCTGGCTGCACGATGAGCCGCAGCACGCCGATGCCGAGACGCTCGGCCACCGTCACGGCCGGACCGGTCTCGGTCTCCGCGACGAGGATAGCCTTGGCGCCGATGTCGGTGAGATAGAAATCGAGTTCGTCGGCCCGGTAGGCCGGATTGAGCGGCGCCGTCGAGGCTGTGGCCGCCACCGCGATGAAGGCCGTCGCCATCTCCGGTCCGTTCGGCAGCACGATCGCCACCCGGTCGCCCTGGCCGATGCCGAGGGCGTGCAGCTGAGTGGCGGTGGCGGCGATCAGCGCGCGCAGACCGCCATGGGTCAGCGTGGGCCTGTCGGGCGCCAGGATGGCGGGGGCGTTGTCGTCTCCGGCGGCGAGGCGGCGGGAGAGGTCTGGGTGGGTTTGGGTCATGATCACCGACTATGTTTCAAAGCTTGTGAAAGTCCAGCGGAGGTTCGCGCCGCCCCTCATTGCCCTGCCGGGCATTTCTCCCCGTATAGCGACGGGGGAAAGGGCTGTTCGCCGATGGTTTCGCCAACTGCCAGCGTTGCAGAAAAGCGCCGAGGGAGCGGAGCGTCCCTCTCCCCCGTCACTATACGGGGAGAGGATGCCGGCAGGCAGGTGAGGGGCAGCGCCAGCGCCTGGAGAAGTAGCGAGCAACCTTGAACTGAATCCCATCAGTACGCTCTACCGGTACCCATACCTCAATATCCCAGCGCCATCCCGTCCTTGCGCGGGTCCGACGCCCCGGTCAGCGTTCCCTTCTCCCAGTCGATCAGCACCGCCTGTCCGCCGCCGAGCGGATGGTGCGGCTCGGCGATGGCGTGGCCGCGCCGGCGCAGGCCTTCGATCGCCTCGGTGGGCACGTTGCGCTCCGCCTCCACCATGCCGTCATTGTAGAACACGCGCGGCGCGTCCAGCGCCTGCTGCGGGTCCATGCCGAAATCGATCATGTTGGTCAGAAGGTGGACATGGCCGAAGGGCTGGTAGCCGCCGCCCATCACGCCGAACGGCATCACCACGCGGCCGTTCCTTGTCGCCATGCCCGGCATGATCGTGTGCATCGGCCGCTTGCCGGGCGCGATCGCGTTGGGGTGCGCCGGATCGAGGCGGAAGCTTGAGCCGCGGTTCTGCAGGACCACGCCGCTCTTCGGGCCGACCACGCCGCTGCCGAAGGAATAATAGGTCGAGTTGATGAACGAGACCGCGTTGCGGTCGCGGTCGACAATCGAGATATAGACCGTGTCGCTGCCGGGCAGTTGCACATCCGGCAGGTGGGTCATGGCGCGCTCGCGGTCGATCTGGGCGCGCAGCCGCTCGGCATAGGCGGTCGACAGGAGCTCTCGCACCGGCACCTGGACACGGTCCTGGTCGCCGACGAAACGGTCTCGGTCGCGATAGGCCAGCCGCCCGGCCTCGATCTCCAGATGCAGGCGCTCGGCGCCGTTGGGATCGAGCTCGCCAAGCTTGAAGCCCGACAGCACGTTCAGCATCAACAGCGCCGTCAGGCCCTGGTTGTTCGGCGGCATCTGGTGGATCTCGTGGCCGCCATAGCTGATGCTCACCGGCGCCACATAGTCGCCCCGGGTCGCGGCAAAATCCTCATGCGAATGCAGCCCGCCCAGTTCCTTGAGCCGGCGCACCATGTCGTCGGCCATCGCGCCTTCGTAGAAACCGGCGCGGCCCTGTTTGGCGATGATGCGCAGGGTGGCGGCAAGCTCCGGCTGCCGGTGCACGTCGCCGGCCTTGGGCGCCACGCCACCCGGCAGGAAGATGCGGGCGGCATGCTCGTCGGCGGAAAGGTCGGTTTCGGGTTCGGCCCAGTCGAAGGCGACGCGGTCGTGCACGACATAGCCGTTCTCGGCATAGTGGATCGCCGGCGCCAGCACCTCGGCCAGGCTCTTGCTGCCATGGTCTTCCAGCAGCCGGCACCAGGCGTCGATGGCGCCCGGCACGGTCACCGCATGCGGCCCCTGTTTGGGAAGTTCGCTAAAGCCCTTGTCGCGATACCAGTCGACGGTCGCGGCCGCCGGCGCCCGGCCAGAGCCGTTGAAGGCCAGCACCTCGCTCTGTCCCCTGGGGCAGTAAAGGACAAAGCAATCGCCGCCGATGCCGGTCGATTGCGGCTCGACCACGCCCTGCACGGCGGCGGCGCAGATGGCGGCATCCATCGCATTGCCGCCGACGCGCAGCATCTCGATGGCCGCAAGCGTCGAAAGCGGATGCGATGTCGCGGCGATCGCTTCGGTGGCACGAACCGGCGAGCGGCCGGGAAACTGGAAATCACGCATTCTGTCTGGATATCCCTAGGTCATTTCTGCGAATTGGTCCGATGAAATCAATGCCGCCGGCCGAAAATCTGTGCCAGCGACAAAAGCAGCACCGACAGCACGATCAGGCAGGTCGAGATGGCAGCGATGGTCGGGTCGATCTGGTCGCGCAGCGCGTTGAACATGCGGCGCGTCAGGGTGGTGGTCTCGCCGCCCGAGATGAACAGCGAGACGACAACTTCGTCGAAGGAGGTGATGAAGGCAAATAGCGCGCCCGAGACGATCGAGAAGCGGATCTGCGGCATCGTTACCTGCCAGAAGGCCGCGATGCGTCCCGCACCCAGGCTGCGCGCCACCCGCTCCTGGTTCATGTCGTAGGAGCGCAGGCCCGAAAGCACCGTCAGCACCACCAGCGGCAGCGCCTGCACCGTATGCGCGATAACGAGGCCGGTCAGCGTGTTGTTGAGGCCGATGCGCGCGTAGAGGAAGAAGGTGCCGATACCGACCAGGATCACCGGGATGATCAGCGACGCCGTGAGCAGCGCGTTGATGGTGCCGTTGAAGCGCAGCGTGCCCCGGTTGATCGCATAGGCGGCAGTGGTGCCGAGCGGCGTCGCCACCAGCGCGGTCATGATAGCTACCTTGACCGACACGATGGTCGCATCGCGCCATTCCAGCGACTGGAAATAGCTCTGGTACCAGCGCAGCGACCATTGCTGCGGCGGGAATTGCAGCAGCGTCGAATCCGAAAACGACATGATGACGATGATGACCGACGGCGCGATCAGGAACAACAGCACGAGGCCGCCGAAGCCGTAGAGCCACAGGCGTTGCCGGTGCGAGATCGGCAGGCCGATACCGTCGCTCATCGCGAGCTCCATACGCCGGTGGCGCGCGCGCCGAGCAGCCACTGGAACAGGCCGAGCAGCGCCAGCGTGACCACCAGCAGCACGACGCCGAGTGCCGCACCGGCGCCCCAGTTGGAATAGAGGCTGGTGGTCTGTTCCATGCGCATCGCCCACATCACCACCTTGCCGCCCCCCATCAGCGCCGGGGTGACGAAGAAGCCGAGGCACAGCACGAAGACGATGACCACGCCCGAGGCGAGGCCGGGCAGCGACAGCGGAAAGAAGACCTGCCGGAACGTCGCGGCCGGGCCGGCGCCGAGATTCATGCCGGCGCGCAGGCAGTCGGTGTCGATGGTCTTCATCGAGGCATAGAGCGGCAAAACGAGAAATGGCAGCAATATGTGCGTCATGCCGATGACCACGCCGGAGAAATTGTTGGCGAGCGACAGCGGTTGGCTGATCACGCCCAGATCGATCAGCCAGCTGTTGATCAGGCCCTTGCGCTGCAGGATCACCAGCCAGGCATAGGTGCGCACCAGCACCGAGGTCCAGAACGGCAGGATGACGAAGATCAGGCAGATCGACGCGGCCCGGCGCGGCAGTTGCGACAGCATATAGGCCAGGGGATAGCCGAGCAGCACACAGGCGCCGGTGACGATGAAGGCGACCTTGAAGGTGCTGATGAAGGTCTTGATGTAGGAGGCCTGTTCGAAGAAACGCGCATAATTGGCGGCGCTGAAGGCGCCGGTCTCGTCGAACAGCGACAGCCAGAACAGCCAGCCGATCGGCACGATGATGATGGCGCAGACGAGGAACAGGCTCGGCGCCAGCAGCGCCAGCAGCCGCAGCGACTCACGCCGCGCGTCGGCGCGCAGCGCCTGCGCGTTGAGATCCTGCCCTGCCGGGCCGGCGATCTCCTTCAGCAGGGCGGATTGCGCGCTCATCCCTCGGCCGCCACCAGGATCGTGTCCTTCGCGTCGAGGCCGAGCATGATCGGCTGGCCGGGCGCCGGCATCCTGGCCAGCACATCGCTGCGGCAATAGTCGCGCAACGTCAGCTGCCGGCCGTCGCGCAGGCTGGCGTAGCAAACGAAACTGTCGCCCTGGTAAATGATGTCGCTGACCGTCGCTTCGAGCACATTGATGCCGGCCGACGGGTCAGCTGCCGTGACCAGCCTGAGCTTCTCCGGTCGCACCACCATCAGATGCGGGCCAGCCGGCGGTGTCGGTGCCCCGGTCTGGATCCGCCTGTCCCCATACCAGACCGATCCGTTGCGGCTTTCGACCGGGATGAAGTTCGATTCGCCTATGAAGCCGGCCACGAACTGTGTCTTCGGCGCGGCGTAAAGCGTTTCGGGCCGATCGAGCTGTTCAATGCGGCCGCCGTTCATCACGGCGATGCGGTCAGACATGGTGATGGCTTCGCGCTGGTCGTGCGTGACATAGACCGTCGTCATGCCAAGACGGCGATGAAGCGCGCGCAACTCGATCTGCATGTGCTCGCGCAGGCCCTTGTCGAGCGCCGACAGCGGTTCGTCCATCAAGACGATGCGCGGCTCGAAGACGATGGCGCGCGCCAGGGCCACACGCTGGCGCTGGCCGCCGGAGAGCTGGTCGACGCGGCGCTCGCCCAGTCCCTGCAATTTCACCAGCTCCAGCGCCTTCTCCACCCGCTGCGCCGTCTCGCCGGCCGCGACGCCGCGCTGTTTCAGCGGGAAGGCGATGTTGTGGAAGACGTTCATATGCGGAAACAGCGCATAGTTCTGGAACACCATGCCGATATTGCGCCTGTGCGGCGGCGTGGTGATGATCTCGTCGCCGCCGACCTTGATGCTCCCGGCATTGGCCCTGACGAAACCGGCCAGGATCATCAGCAGCGTCGTCTTTCCCGAGCCGGAGGGGCCAAGCAGGGTCAGGAACTCGCCGGCCTCGACATCGAGGTTCAGGTCGCGCAGCACCGGCACGCTGCCAAATCTCTTCTCGATCCGGCGCATGCTGATCGGCAGCGCGGATGGTGCAATGGACAAGGTTCTTCTCTCCTGGGCAGAAGGCTGAAGGAGCAGGGCGGCGTTCGCGCCGCCCCGCAATGTCAGGGTTCCGGCCTATTGCTGGATCAGATTGTTGAACTTCTCCGTCGCCTCGACAAGGTTGTCGCGCCAGAACTCGGCATCCTGCAGCACCTGCTTCTTGACGTTTTCGGGCGCCGAATTGATGTCCTTGATCCGCTCGGGCGGGATCTTGCCGGTCTCGAAGGCCTTCTCGTTGACCGGCCCATTGTCGACATAGAGCGGCAGATTGGCCTGCAATTGCGGGCTGACGAACATCGCCAGCGCTTTCATCGCCGCTTCCTTGTTCTTGGCGCCCTTGGGGATGACCATGCAGTCGGCGGTGAGCACGCCCTGGTCGAAGGAGAAGCTGACCGGCGCGCCTGCCTTCTTCAGGGTGCCGGCGCGTCCGTTCCAGATGCTCGCCATGTCGACTTCGCCGTCCTTCACCAGTTGCATGGCCTGGGCACCGGAGGTCCACCAGGCATCGACATGGCCGCGGATCTTGTCGACCGATTTCAAGGCGCTATCGACATCGACCGGATAGACCTTGTCGATCGGCAGGCCCGAGGCGAGTGCGGCAACGCTCAGCGTCTCCGTCGCCTGGCTGCTGCTCAACGCGCGCCGTCCCGGGAATTTTTCCACGTTCCAGAAGTCGGCCCAGGTCTTCGGGCCCTTGTCGCCGAAGACATCGGTCCGGTAGATCAACACGACGGAGGTGTAGGAAATGCCGACCCAGTCGTCATGCACCAATTTCGGGTTGATGCCGCTCTTGTCGATAATGCCGTAATCCAGCTTTTCGAACAGGCCTTCCTTCGAGCCGCGCGCGCATTCGTCGGCGCCGAGCTCGGTGATGTCCCACTTCACTGCATTTCCGGTCACCTGCAGCCGCACGTCGTCGAGGCCGTTGGTGGTGTCTTCCTTGATGGTGATGCCGAGCGCATCGGCGGTCGGCTTGAAGAAGGCCTTGGTCTGCGCCTCCTGATAGGTGCCGCCCCACGAGGCGACGGTGATCGTGTCGGCGGCGACGGCGGGCACTGCGAACGCCGCCACGAGGCCCGCGATCGCCACAACGCTAACGTTTCTGATCCTGTTCATTTCGGTTCTCCGACCGGTGTTCCCATTTGTTTTTGATTTGGCATGCGATTTTGTATACAATTTAGAATGTAGCCGAGAGATCGATGTTGTCAACTGCGACAGGCACGATCAGTTCGACGCGATGGGACGATGCCGCAGGCGTGGCAAATTGCGCCGACTGCGACTACAAACGAGGCAATGTCCGGCTAAAGCGGCTGGAGAACTGGGAACGGAACTTGGCCAAGGAAACCAAAAACACACTGCGCGACTCGGTCTATTCCGCGCTCAAGGCGATGATCGTGACCGGCCAGATTCCGCCGGGCTCGCGCGTCACCGAAAGCGACATCGCGGCGAAACTCAATGTCAGCCGCACGCCGGTGCGCGAAGCCTTCAATCGGCTGGAGCGCGACGGGCTGGTCACCGGCCGGCCGCGCCAGGGCTATGCCGTCACCGAGTTCGACATCAACATGTTCCGCGAGGCCTTCGACATCCGCGAACTGCTCGACGGCCATGCGACCGAACTCGCGGCCACCGCGGCGACCGACAAGGACAAGGCGCGGCTGCGCGCCATGCTGGCCGAATGCGAACGGCTGGCCGCCATCCCGGATCGCACCACGCGCGAGAAATTCCAGGAACTGGAAGTCGGCATCGACCTGCACCGTGTCATCGCCGAAATCAGCGGCAACGCGATGCTGCACGGCATGCTGTGCGGCATCCTCGACAAGTGCCAGCATTATGTCTGGACCGAACTCTTGTGGCTCGATGAATGGAAGATCGCCCGCGACGAGCATGCCCGGATCGTCGAGGCGATCTGCGCCGGCGATGCCGCTAAGGCCGGCGCCCTGGCGCGCGCCCATGTGCGGGGATCGCGCGAGAACGTGCTGCGCCTGCTGCAGGCGAAATCGGACTATCAGAGTTTCCTGGCCAAGGCCTCCTGAGCGGGATGGCCCCCGGCCCTACCAGGTCCAGCCGCCCTTTCCGAGCGTCGCCACCGCATCGACGATCCGGGTGAAGCTCGCGCGGGCGCGGCCGACGCTGTGCCGGGCCCTGAGATAGCCGTGCACCAGGCCGGGCTCCTCGAACCAGGTGGCGCGCCCGCCGGCCGCGACGATGCGGTCGCGATAAGCCTCGCCGTCGGATGACAAGGGGTCGCATTCGGCGGTGATCAGCACGGTCGGCGGCAAATTGGCGAAATCGGCATCGGCCAGCGGCGACAGCGTGATGTCGCCGGTTTGATCCACGCCCCCGGTTCGGATGTGCTTGTAGAATTCGAGATCGCGTACCGTCAGCATCGGCGCTTCGGCGTGCCTTACATAGGAGCCGCGCAAGCGATCGCCGCCGAGACCGGGATAAATCAGCACCTGGCCGATCGGCTTTTTCACATGGCCACGCGTCGCGTGTGCAACGGCGGCGCAAAGGTTGCCGCCGGCGCTGTCGCCGCACAGCACGACCGGGCGATCGTAGGTACGGGCCGCCCATTCGAAGGCGCTCATCGCATCATCGAAAGCGGCCGGATGCAGATGTTCAGGCGCCAGCCGGTAATCGACCGAAACCACTTCATGACCGGTGCGGCCGCAAAGTTCGGCACAGACATCGTCATGGCTGTCCAGCCCGCCGAGAATGAAGCCGCCGCCATGGATGTAGACCACCATCGCCGCATCGTCCGGCGTCGCGTTGCGGTAGATGCGGATCGGGACGTCTCGCGCGGGCGTGGCGATAACCGTGGTTTCGGCCGTCACGCCCTCGGGATAGCCGGCAAAGAACTCGCGGCACATCCGGTCATAGATCGCGCGCTGCCGCGCGACCGTGTAGTCGATCGTGTCGGGCGGATAATAGGAATTGGTCCGCTCGATAAAGGCCCAGGTCTCGGCATCGATGAGTTTTGCGTAGTCGGTCATGAAGGGAGACCGGACAGCAACGAATGCGCCCAGGGGCCGCCCTCTGGCCTAACGGGTCCGGCAGGGCAGAGGGGGGTGCCTGGCGCCATCATCTCCAGTGTCACTTCCCCTTCCACACAGGCTCGCGCTTTTCGGCGAAGGCACGGAACCCTTCCATACCGTCCTCCGACCCATAGAGCGCGTCGACGGTCGGCAACTGCCGGCGCGTCACCTTGTTCATCGCATCCTGGAAGGTCAGCGCCTCGGCCACCCGCGCCGTCTCCTTAATCGCGGCGAAGACCAGCGGCGGGCCGCTGGCGAGCAGGCGGGCGATCTCCCAAACGCGGTCCTCGAGCTTTTCCTTGGGCAGCACCTCGTTGACCAGGCCCCAGCGATGCGCCTCGGCGACATCCATCCAGCGGCCGGTGAGCAGAAGGTCCATGGCGACATGATAAGGGATGCGCTTCGGCAGCTTGATCGTCGCCGCGTCGGCCAGCGTGCCGGCACGGATTTCGGGCAGTGCGAAGGAGGAATGGTCCGAGGCGTAGATGAGGTCGCAGGACAGCGCCAGCTCGAAGCCGCCGCCGACCGCCATGCCGTTGACGCAGGCAATGACCGGTTTGTTGAGGTCACGCAGCTCCTGCAGCCCGGCAAAACCGCCGACGCCATAGTCGCCGTCGACCGCGTCGCCGCTGGCCGCGGCCTTCAGGTCCCAACCGGCGCAGAAGAACTTGTCGCCGGCGGTCTTGACGATGGCGACCCGCAGTTCCGGGTCGTCGCGGAACACCTTGAAGGTCTCGCCCATCAGCCGCGAGGTTTTCAGGTCGATCGCATTGGCCTTGGGGCGGTCGAGCGTGACCTCCAGGATGGTGCCTTCGCGGCGAGTCGAAATGACGTCAGACATTCTTGGTCTCTCCCAGCACCAGCAGCGCGTCGGCGATCCAGGCGCCCTTGCCCTGTGTGCAGACGATCAGCGGATTGATGTCGAGTTCCTCGATCTCGCCGGCATTCTCCTGCACGAAACCGGCGATGCCAGCGATCGCGTCTATGGCGGCGGCGACATCGGCCTTCGGCCGGCCGCGATAGCCTTCGAGCAGCGGGAACAGTTTCAGCCCGCGCAGCGCGGCCTCGATGTCGTCGCGCGTCGCCGGCAGCATCAGCGTGACGCTGTCGCGCAGCAGTTCGACCAGCACGCCACCGGTGCCCAGCGTCATGACGGCGCCGAACATCGGATCCCTGGTGAAGCCGACGATCAGTTCGGCGACGCCGTCGCGCACCATGCGCTCGACATAGAGCCCGGTGCCGAGCGGCAACAGGTCATGCGCCGCCGTGCTGACCGACTCGGCATCCTTGAGGTTGAGCCGGACAGCGCCGACCTCGGATTTGTGGGTGACGCCAAGAGCCTTCAGGGCAACCGGAAAGCCGAGCGCCATGGACGAAATCACCGCCTCGACCGCATTGCCGGCGCGCTCGCCCTTGGGCACGGGAAGCCCGGCCTTGATCAGCCGCGCCTTGGCTTCGGCCTCGTCGGGCGTGACGTGGTCGCCGCCAGCCGCGCCGGCAGCGGATGTGTCGACCGGCTGCGCCTGCGGTTCAGCCCATGCCCAGCCGATGAAGGCTGCCGCGCCTGCGGCGTCCATCGCCTCGGAAATGCCGAACAGCGGCACCATGCCCCGCGCCATCAGCTCGGCGGTGTATTCCTCGGGCAGGTTCTCCGGTAGCGAGGAAACAATGGCGCCATGCGCCTTGTTGGTCTTCAGCGCCGATTCGAAGGCGCGCAGCGTCGCCCACCAGTCGGTCACCGAGCAGCGGTCGGGGCGCGGGAAGTCGAGCACCAGCATGTTCAAGTCGAAGCCGCCCGACACCATGGCGGTGAAGGTGGCCGTCATCGCCGGCTCGTTGTTCCAGATGAAGGTGTGGTAGTCCAACGGGTTGGCCACCGCGACCAGCGGCCCGAGGGTCGATTTGACATGGGCGCGGTGGGTGTCGGTCAGCACCGGGAAGTTGACCCAGCGCCCTTCGGCACTGTCGGCCATGACCGACGCTTCGCCGCCCGAACAGCTCATCGACGAGAGCTTGTAGCCAGGCAGCGGGCCGGTGATGTGCAGCAGCTTCAGCGCCTCGATGAAGGCGGGGATGGAATCGACCCGCGCAATGCCAAGCCGCCTCAGGAAGGCGCCGGAAGCAGCGTCCGAGCCGGCCAGCGATGCGGTGTGCGAAACGGTTGCCTGCCGCGCCTGTTCGGACCGGCCGACCTTCATGGCGATGATCGGTTTCCTGAGCTCGCGCGCCCGTGCGGCCAGGCGCTCGAAGCCGGCTACCGAGTCGAAGGCCTCGATATGCAGGCCGAGCGACGTCACACGCTCATCCTCGATCAGGCCGAGCGCCATTTCCGACAGGCCGGTCTGCGCCTGGTTGCCGGCGGTCATCAGGAAGGCGATCGGCAGGCCGCGCTTCTGCATCGTCATGTTGATGGCGATGTTGGACGACTGGGTGATGATGGCGACGCCCTTGCCGCCCTCGTCCAGCCTGATGCCGCCATGTTGGTCGGGCCACAAAAGCGCACCGTCGGCATAGTTGATCAGGCCGTAGCAGTTCGGCCCGATGATCGGCATCTGGCCGGCGGCCGCGACCAGTTCGGCCTGCAGCCGTTCGCCGTCGTCGTCATAAGCCTCGGTTTCGAGAAATCCGGCGGCAAAGCAGACGGCGCCGCCGGCCCCGCGCTCGGCCAGCGCCTTGACCACCTCGATGGTCAGGTGCCGGTTGACACCGACAAAGGCGGCATCCGGCGCGCCGGGCAGATCCGCGACCGAGCGGTAGGCCTTGCATCCGGCAACCTCGTCCTTGGTCGGGTGCACCGGCCAGATATCGCCGGCAAAGCCCATCTTGATCGATTGCGCCACGACGGCGGCGGCCTGCACGCCACCGAACACGGCGATCGATTTCGGGCGCAGGAGACGTTCAAGTTTATGCATGGTCATCTTTTCGTTTTGAGCGAGATCTCAGGACAAACGATCTCGTTTGCCCGACAAACCGAATCCCGGCTTTGCGCGATCATGCTCTAAGCGCCGAACGGACGCAGCAGCGCCCGCGAAATAATATGTCGCTGAATCTCCGAAGTGCCTTCCCAGATGCGCTCGACACGGGCATCGCGCCAGATGCGCTCCAGTGGCAGGTCGTCCATCAGCCCCATGCCGCCATGGATCTGGATTGCCTCGTCGGCGACAAAGGCGAGCATTTCGGTGGCCTTCAGCTTGGCCATGGCCATGTCCTGGTCGGTGACGGTGCCCTGATCGTACTTCCAGCCGGCTTCGAAGACCATCAGGTCGGCGGCCTTGAGTTCCGTCGCCATGTCGGCGAGCTTGAACGACACGCCCTGGAACTTGCCGATCTGCTGGCCGAACTGCTGGCGCTGCGCGGCGTATTCGACGGCATGGCCAAGCGCCCGCTCGGCACGGCCGAGACAGGTGGCGCCGACCTGCAGACGCGTGGCGCCGAGCCAGGAATTGGCGACGTCGAAGCCCTTGTGAACCTCGCCCAGAACCTGGGATGCCGGCAGCCGGCAATCGTCGAACTCCAAAATGGCGTTGGTGTAGCCGCGATGCGAGACGTTGCGATAGCCGTCGCGCACCGTGAAACCCTTGGTGCCCTTGTCGACGAAGAAGGCGGTGATCTTCTTGCGTTTGCCGCGCGCAGACTCCTCCTCGCCCGAGGCCATGAAGACGATGGCGAAATCGGCGAGATCGGCGTGCGAGATAAAATGCTTGGTGCCGTTCAGCACCCAGTCGTCGCCATCCTGCACGGCTGATGCCTTCATGCCGCGCAGATCGGAGCCAGCGCCCGGCTCTGTCATTGCCAGGCAATCCCATTTCTCGCCGCGGATGCAGGGGAAAAGGTACTTTTCGCGCTGCTCCGGCGTGCCGGCGAGCAGAATGTTGGAAGGACGCGCCACGCAGGTCCAGTGCAGCGCGTAATTGGCCCGGCCGAGTTCCTTCTCGTAAAGCAGCCAGGTCACCGTATCGAGCCCCGCGCCGCCGACATCGGCCGGCATGTTGGCGGCATAGAGCCCGGCCTCGATCGCCTTGGCCTTGATCTCCTCGATCAGCTCGCGGCGCAGCACGCCGGTGCGCTCGACCTCGCGCTCATGCGGATAAAGCTCGTTCTCGACGAAGGCACGCGTCGTCTCGACAATGAGCTTTTGCTCTTCCGAAAGACCGAAATCCATGGTCTCAGCCCTTCTTCTTTTTCTTCGGCTTTTCGGCTTTCTTCACCGGCTTGGCGGCCTTGGCCTTTTCCGCCGCCTTTGAAGCCGCGGGCTTCTTCGCCGCCAGCTTGGCGAGCTGTTTGGTATAATCCTTGTGCAGCGCGCCGGCGCCCCAGCCCTTGCCCTTGTTCTGCTTCGACAGCGCATCCATGATCGCGACCAGATTGTCGTCGCGGATCTTTTCCAGCTCGCGGATCGACAGGCCGTGCGCCTGGTCGTCCGACTGGGTGGCGATCAGGTCGACCAGCTCGTCGTTGAACTCCGGAACGTCCATCAGCTTGGTCCACGGCCATTTCAGGCAGGGCCCGAACTGCGCCATGAAGTGGCGCATGCCGGCCTCGCCGCCGGCGACGCGGTAGACCTGGAACATGCCCATCTGCGCCCAGCGCAGGCCGAAGCCATAACGCATGATGTCGTCGAGTTCCTCGACCGTGCAGATGCCGTCCTTGATCAGCCACAGCGCCTCGCGCCAGGCGGCTTCGAGCAGGCGGTCGCCGACGAAAGCTTCGATCTCCTTGCGGATCACGACCGGCTTCATGCCGATCGAGGCATAGATTTCCTTGGCGACCTCGACAGCCTCGGGGAAGGTCTGGTCGCCGCCGACGATCTCGACCAGCGGCAGCAGGTAGACCGGGTTGAACGGATGGCCGACGACCAGCCGCTCCGGATGCTTCTTCATCGCCACCTGCATGTCGGTCGGCTTGATGCCGGAGGTCGAGGAGCCGACAATGGCGTTGGCCGGCGCATGCGCATCGATCTCGGCCAGCACCCTGTGCTTGAGATCGAGCCGTTCCGGCACGCTCTCCTGGATGAAATCGGCATCGGCGACCGCTTCGGCGATCGTCTTGGCGAAGGTGAGCTTGCCCTCCTTGGGCAGACCGCCGGGCACCATCTGCTTATAGGCGCGGCGCGCGCCCTTCATCACTTCCGAAACCTTGCGTGAAGCTTCCGGATCGGGATCGAAAATGGAGACGTCGATGCCGTTCAAGAGCAGGCGCGCGACCCAGCCGGCCCCGATGACACCGCCGCCAATGGCGGCCGCCTTGTTGATGATGCTCATTGAGAGGCTCCGGTTCTTGTCCTGGCGGTTTCGGGATCGATGAGAGGCACGCGCTCGCCGGCGCGGATGACGGATGGGTCGTAGGCCTTGCGGGCGAAGACTTCGAGCACGAAGGGTCGGAAGAATTCGATCGGCAGCGTCTCATAGTCGGGGTCGAAGCTCGACTGGTCCCAGCGCTCGCAGAACTGGTCGCAATCGTCGAAATAGGCGTGGCCGGCGAAGCGGTCGCGGGCATGGCGGTTGCCGCCGAGATGGTGGGCATAGTAGAGGCGCTGGAAGTCGCCGTGTTTCTCCACCACCCAGGTGCATTGCTCGCGCACAAACGGCTTCAGGATCGAAGCGGCGTATTCGTCGTGATTGTAGGGCGCGTAGATGTCGCCGATGTCGTGCAGCAGCGCGCAGGCGATCCAGTCGGTGTCGGCGCCGTCGCGCCAGGCCCGTGTCGCCGCCTGCAGCGAATGGCCGAGCCGGGTGATCTTGTAGCCGGACAGGCCTTCGTCGAGCTGGACCAGCGCGTCGAGCAGCCGCTCGCCGGTCCTGGCCGCATAGTCGATTTCATGGGCGGTCAGGAACTCGTAGTCTTGCCTGTCGCCATCCTTCATCGCGGTGAATTTGACGGTAGCCATAGCGACCCTCCCTGCGAATTAATCTTCTTGTTTGAGCATGATCTCTGGACAAACGAGAACCGTTTGTCCGAGAAAACCGGTTCCCACTTTCGGGATCATGCTCATGCCGCTATCGGCGCTCGCTTGGTCAGGTTGAGCTTCTTGCGCACTTCTTCCGGGCCAAGAATCCTGGCGCCGAGATTGGTGACGATCGAGGCGGCGCGCTCGACCAGCTGGGCATTGGTCGCCAGCACGCCCTTGTCGAGCCAGAGATTGTCTTCCAGGCCGACGCGGACATTGCCGCCGGCGAGCACCGCCGCCGCCGCATAGGCCATTTGGTTGCGGCCGATGGCGAAGGCCGACCAGTTCCAGGTCGACGGCACGTTGTTGACCATCGCCATGAAGGTGTTGAGGTCGTCGGGCGCCCCCCACGGCACACCCATGCAAAGCTGCACCAGCGCGTCGGGGTTGAGCACCTTTTCCTCGACCAGTTGCTTGGCGAACCAGAGATGCCCGGTGTCGAAGGCCTCGATTTCCGGCTTGACGCCGAGCGCCGTCATCATGCCGCCCATGGCGCGCAGCATGCCGGGCGTGTTGGTCATGACATAGTCGGCTTCGGCGAAATTCATGGTGCCGCAGTCGAGCGTGCAGATTTCCGGCAGGCACTGGCGCACATGTTCCATGCGGTTGGTGGCGCCGCCCATGTCGGTGCCTTTTTCGTTGAGCGGCAACGGCGCTTCCGGCGAGCCGAACACCATGTCGCCGCCCATGCCGGCGGTCAGGTTCAGGATGACGTCGACGTCAGCCGCGCGGATACGCTCGGTCACCTCGCGATAGAGATGCACGTCGCGCCTGGGCTTGCCGGTTTCGGGGTCGCGCACATGGCAATGGACGATGGCCGCACCCGCCTTGGCCGCATCGATGGCCGAGTCGGCGATCTGCTTGGGCGAGCGCGGCACATGCGGGCTGCGGTCCTGCGAGCCGCCGGAACCGGTCACGGCACAGGTAATGAAAACCTCACGGTTCATCGCGAGCGGCATCGAAACTCTCCTCCCATTCGAAACAGCCACTAGCATCGCTCGCCTTGATCCAAGCTGCTTTGCGTTTTACGAAGGCGATATGATCAAAAGCGAAAAATCTGTCTTTCGCGCCGAACGCGAGACCCTCAAGGTGACGTTCCTGGTGTTTTCCGGGTCGTCGATCATGTGCGTCGCCTCGGCCGTCGACCCGCTGCGCGCCGCCAACCGCATCTCCGGCGAGACCCTGTTCGATTTCAAGCTGGTCTCGGTCACCGGCGAGGCTCCGGTCACCACCTGCGGCCTGCCGGTGGCGGTCAGCGGGCGTTTCGACGCGGCGGAGCCGACCGACGTTCTCGTCGTCGTCGCCGGTTTCGGCACGCAGAATTACGCGACGTCGGGTCTGCTTTCAGGTTTGCGCAGGGCGGCGCGAGCGGCCCGCGCGTGCGGCGGCGTCGAGGCCGGCACCTGGCTGGTGGCGCGTGCCGGCTTGCTGGAAGGGCGCAGCGCTACCACCCATTGGGAGGACATGGAGGATTTTTCCTCGGCCTTCCCTGGCGTCGACGTCCGTCCGGACCGCTATGTCATCGACGGGCCGGTGTTCACCTCGGGCGGCGCGTCGCCGACTTTCGACCTGATGCTGCATCTCATTCGCACGCGCCTCGGCATGGCCGTGGCGCTCGATGTCGCCAGCGTCTTCATCTACGACCAGGCCCGGGCCGCGACCGATGCCCAGCCGCTGGTCTCGCTCGGCCGGCTCGACGGCTATGATCCGCGCCTGGCGCAGGCCATCCGGCTGATGGAATCGCATGTCGATCAGCCGTTGACCGTCGAGGCGGTCGCCAAACGCGCCGGGGTGACGGCGCGGACCCTGGAAAGCATCTTTCGCAAGTCGATCGGCGAGACGCCAGGCGCCTATTATCTCAGGCTGCGGCTGGGCGCCGCGCGCCGGCTCGTGGTCGACACGCGGATCGCCATGGCGGATATTGCCGGGCGGACGGGGTTCTCGTCGGCCGCGGCTTTTTCCAGGGCATTTTCAAGAGCTTTCGGCGAAGCCCCTGTCAGGCTTCGCCGGGGTTGATTGGGGCCGGGGTTGATTCGGGCCGGAGTTGATTCGGCCAGGGTTGATTTGGGAAGTCAGGCAGCATTCCGGCGGTCGCTGCCGCCGTCGATCTGCGAGCGCATCTGCCGCGCGAGATGGGTCTCGAAGCGGCTGGCAACGGCGCGGTCCCATTCATTGGTGCTGCGTGCGCCCTGTTTTGGATGCGGCATTGCCATCAGCCGGTCAATGATCGATCCGGCTTCGCCAGGTGAGAGCAGGGCGTCGATTTCACGTTCGTTCTGCATATCGGTTCGCCTCCTTCTTCCTCTCCCGCCACGAGCGATACCTATACGAGATTCGTGACGGCAGTTTGAAGGCAAGAGCGAGGTCATTGAGAGGCGGCAAGGGGCAAAACCTTGTCGTCGGTTTCAGCATGGCGCGCAAAATGTTTCCGCGCGCCAAGCTTTCGAATCGCATAGTGCGCCGGCTTGGATTGCCGACGGTCAGGCAGCGTCAGACGTAGCGGTTGACGATGTTTTCGAGCAGTTCCTGGCGGCCGGAACGCGGCTGCGGCTCGATCTTCTTCTTCACCACGCGTTCGGCGATCTCTTCCAGCGTCCGCTTGCCAGACAGCATCGCCTTGGCCTCGGCGCTGTTCCAGCCGGCGTAGCGTTCGGCGAGCGGGCCCGACAATGCCTTGTCCTCGACCATGCGGGCCGCCGCCTTGAGACCGCGCGCGCAAGAATCCATGCCGCCGATGTGGCCGATCAGCAGGTCCTGCGGGTCGAGCGACTGGCGGCGCAGCTTGGCGTCGAAATTGGTGCCGCCGGTCTTGAAGCCGCCGGCCTGGAGGACCTGGTAGTAGGCGAGCGCCATCTCCGGCACGTTGTTGGGGAACTGGTCGGTATCCCAGCCCGACTGGTAGTCGTTGCGGTTCATGTCGATCGAGCCGAAGACGCCGAGCGCATTGGCCAGGGCCAGTTCGTGCTCGAAGGAATGGCCGGCCAGGATGGCGTGGCCCTGCTCGATGTTGAGCTTGACCTCCTTTTCCAGGCCGAAGCGCTTGAGGAAGCCGTAAACGGTCGCGACGTCGTAGTCATATTGGTGCTTTGTCGGCTCCTGTGGCTTCGGCTCGATCAGGATCGTGCCCTTGAAGCCGATCTTGTGCTTGTAGTCGACGACGAGGTTCAGGAAGCGGCCGGCCTGTTCCTGCTCGCGGGCAAGGTCGGTGTTGAGCAGGGTCTCGTAACCCTCGCGCCCGCCCCACAGCACGTAGTTCTCGCCCTTCAGCCGCTTGGTGACGTCGATGCAGCTCTTCACCGTCGCAGCCGCATAGGCGAACACATCCGGATCGGGATTGGTCGCGGCACCGGACATGAAGCGGCGGTTGGAGAACAGGTTCGCCGTGCCCCAGAGAAGCTTGACGCCGGTCTGCTTCATCTTTCCGGCAAAATAATCGGCGATTTCATCCAGCCGGGCCGCACTTTCGGAGAAATCCTTGCCCTCGGGCCGCACATCGGCGTCATGGAAGCAGAAATAGGGAGCGCCGAGCAGCGAGAACATCTCGAAGGCCACATCCGCCTTCAGTTTCGCCAGTTCCATCGTGTCGACGCCGCCGGCCTTGGGGAACCAGGGACGGTCGAAGGTCTGGCCGCCGAACGGGTCGCCGCCCGGCCAGGCGAAGGAATGCCAGTAGGCGACGGCAAAGCGCAGATGGTCTTCCAGACGCTTGCCAGCCACCACTTCGTCGGGATTGTAGAAACGATAGGCCAGCGGATTGGTCGAATCCGGTCCCTCATATTTGATCTTCTGGATGTCGCCGAAAAAGCCGCTGCTCATGTTCTCTTCCTCTCCAAGATAGTTTTGCCTGATTACCTCAGGCGTAATTGGTTTCACGCCGGTGCTGGTCGAAAACGGTCACGTCAAAACCGTCAAACGAAGGAGACAGATCATGACCGACCTCAACACGATCGCCCAAAACTACATCACCGCCTGGAACGAGAGCGATGCCGGCCGCCGGGCAGCGTTGCTCAAGGCTGTTTTCACCGAAGACATCAGCTATCGCGATCCGCTCATGCAGGGCGACGGCCATGAAGGCGTCGCGGCGCTGATCGACGGCGTGCAGCAGCGCTTTGCCGGCTTCCGCTTCTCGCTGAAGGGCACTCCGGACGGCTTTGCCGACAAGATCCGGTTTTCGTGGAATCTCGGGCCGGAAGGGGTCCCGTCCGTCATCGAAGGCACCGACATCGGCGTCATCGAGGACGGTCGCCTGAAAAGCGTGACCGGCTTCCTCGACAAGGTGCCGGCGCAGTGAGGTCACCTCGTCAAGACGTGGTGGAGAATACCAATCGCCAAAGTCGGTGCTGCCCCTCATCGCCCTGCCGGGCACTTCTCCCCGTATAGTGACGGGGAGAAGGGGGCTGGCCGCAACCTTGGCGCCTTCGTCACTACGCTGGTGATTGGCGAAACCGGTGACGGGAGCGCTCCTCTCCCCGTCCCTATGCGGGGAGAGGATGCCGGCAGGCAGGTGAGGGGCAGCGCCGGCGCCCTGATAAAGAAGGTGGGACACGCCCCAACTCACGCGGTTACAGCCCTGATCGCCGGGTAAAGCGCCCGGTAGCGGTGATAGGCATCGGCATAGGCGTTGCCGAGCGCCGCATCCGGTTCGATCGTGGCGTCTGTCTTCGGCGCCGTGCACACGGCCAGCGGATCCGCCCCTGTCGCGGCGATAAGGCCAAGCCGCGCAGCCCCAAACGCGGCGCCGAAATCGCCGTCGGCGGGGATGTCGACCGGCACCTGCAGCGCGGTGGCGATGGCCTTCAGCCAATAGCGCGAGCGCGAGCCGCCGCCGATCGCCGTCACCCGCGTCAAGGTGGTGCCGGCTGTCTTCAACGCTTCGAGGCTGTCGCGGAAGGCGAAGGCGACGCCTTCGAGCACGGCCTGGGTCAGCACGGCGCGGCCCGATTCATGCGCGAGGCCGGTGAAGGAACCGCGAATGGCGGAATCATTGTGTGGCGTGCGCTCGCCCGAAAGATAGGGCAGGAAGGACACGCCGGTCGGCGCTTTCAGCGTCTCGCCGAGTTCCGACGTCAACTCGCCTGCGCCCCTGCCCGTGATCTCCGACAGCCAGTTGAGCGAATCGCTCGCCGACAGGATGACGCCCATCTGGTGCCAGGTGTTGGGCAACGCATGGCAGAAGGTATGCACCGCGCTTGCCGGATTGGGCAGATAGGCGGCGTTGGCGGCAAACAGCACGCCCGACGTGCCGAGCGAGACAAAGGCGTGGCCGGCGCGGACCGTGCCCATGCCGCAGGCGGAAGCCGCGTTGTCGCCGGCGCCGCCAGCCACCGGAATGCCGGCCGCGATACCCCATTGCGAGGCGAGTTCGGCGCGCAGCCCGCCAGCCTTCGCGGTGCCCTCGACCAGCGCCGGCATATGGCTCTCGTCGAGCGATGTCGCCGCGAGCAGGTCCGCCGACCAGCGGCGCTTGCCGACATCGAGCCAGGACGTACCGGCTGCATCAGACATTTCGGAAATGTGTTCCCCGGTCAGCCAAAGCCGCAGGAAGTCCTTGGGCAAAAGCACCTTTGCCACCTTGGCGAAGACAGCGGGCTCGTTGTTCTTCACCCAGGCCAGCTTCGGCGCGGTGAAGCCAGGAAAGACGATGTTGCCGGTGAGCGCGCGGAAGCGTGGATCGGCGTCGAGCGCGGCCGCCTCTACATGGCTGCGCGTGTCATTCCAGAGGATGCAGGGACGCAGCACCTGATCGGCCGCGTCGAGCAAGGTCGCGCCATGCATCTGGCCGGACAGGCCGATGCCCTTAACCGCCGCGAACTGCCCGGGATGCGACGCCTTCAGTTCGGCGATCGCGTCTTGGCAGGCGCGTATCCAGTGCAGCGGATCCTGCTCGGACCAGCCGGGATGCGGGCGCGAAACGTCAAGCGTGCCATGGCCGGAGCCGATGACGCCCTGTCCGGCATCGATCAGCAACGCCTTGACGCCCGATGTCCCCAGGTCGAGGCCGAGATACATGGTTTCCTCCCACGTTCTTATTTTTTTCGGAGTCCGAAAAATATGCTTCAGCCAGTTTTTAAGGCAAGATCCGCTCCGGGTCAATTCTCTGACAAATCTGCGGCGCGTCGTGAAAACAGCGCCGACAGCGGACTGTCCGGGCGTACCATCGAGCGCTCCATCGTCAGCACCTTGGCGAGCGCGCCGTCGCCGGCGCGCAGGGCGGCCTCGATCAGCGTGAGATCGATGACGTCGCGCTGCGCGTGGCTGCCGCCAAAGCGATGGGCGATCGCCCGGATGGGCCGGATCAATCGGATGGTCTCGGCGTAATTGCCCTCCCCGAACGCCTTGATCGCAAGCGTCAGGGGGTGCCCCACATCCCGCGTGAAAGCGGCATTGTCCGCATCGCCCCGCATCGCCTCGCGCTGGGCCTCGAGCAAGGTCCGGGCCGGGGCGTCGAGCCCGGCGCCGACAAAGGCCATCATCGCATGGGCGTCGTTGAACGCGTAATTGCCGGAGGCGGCCCTGGGCACCCAATTGGCAGCCAGCGCCGCCCAGCGGTCGCCGACATCGACGTCACCGAGATGAAGCCGCCACAGGATTGCCGATGCATCGACCATGTTGAGCGCCAGCGTCGATCTGGCGCCGTAGATCGGTCCGTCATAGAGCGCCAGCACCTCGCCGGTCTCGCCGAGATCGTAGTGGAACAGCGCCAGGTGCCACCAATTGTGCACTTGGAGGAAGCTCTCCTTGGTCCAGGCATCGGGATCGGCACGCATCCAGGCAATTCCGTCCCTTTGCCGGCTTTGCATCTCCATCACATGCGCCACCGCATGTTGCGCCCAGCCGTCGCGCGGTTCGATCTCGACCGCTGTGCGACCCAGCCTTTCGGCCTGTGCGTACTCAGCCATCTCTTCGAGCCCGAACGCCTGCATGCCGAGGATGGCGTGGTAACCCCGCATGTCCGCCTGCCATGACGGCAGGGCGCGGGCGATGCGGTCGCGCAGCATGCGGGCGTTGCCGGTGAAGAAATCGACCTGGTGTCCGACCTGGAGCGCCACGGCATCGAGCGGGAAATCGATCGCTATGTCCTGAAGGATGCCGGAAGCCTGATGCCAGCGGCCGTTGGCGAGGTGGCCGAGGGCTGAGACATGCGCCCGTTCGCGCGTTGTCGCGGCAAGCGGCAGCGCCGCCTCGTGGCAGGTCCTGGCCACGGCCGTAGCTTCCGGCTCGGTGGCAAGGCCGAAGAGATAGCCCTTGAAGACATGCGCCATGACGAAACCGGGGTCCTGCGCGATGGCGCGATCGACGGAGTTGACCGGATCGCCGATGAAACACTGCAATTCGCGCACGGCCTGGCCGTAGAGCGCGAATCCGGCTTCCGTCGCGCCCGAAACTGCCAAGCCGAATGTGTCTTTGATTGGCATGCGAGAGTCCTTGGTCAGATCCGGATGAGCATGATGCCCCTCGGTCCAACATCATCTTAAAGCATGGGCGAAGGCGATGCCATTTCACGGGCACATCTGCGCCATGTCAGTTATTTTTGCAGTTCATCAACCATGAGAGGCAGATTAGGCTTTGTAAAACTGGACGAATTGTGGCTTCAATGCGGCGCGGGTAAGGGGCTTGAAATCGCGATCTGAGAGGGGACGCGATGCGGCACTTTGAAATACAGCCTCCGAACAGCGGTTCGGAGCACATCGGCGAGGCTATTTCTTTGACGCGGCGAAGGCCTAGGCGAATCAATCCTGGGTTTATTAGCTTACTTGCAACTACAGCGCTTATGTTGCTGCCTGGCTCCGCGGCCTTCGCGGCATGCGTGCTGGTTCCGTCTCCGGGAAATGACACCTTCACTTGCGATAGTGGCGATTCGAGCGGCAGCCTCAACGATACCAGCGGCAACAACACGCTGACCTTCCCGGCTGGCGGCACCGGCCAGGTGAGCGGCAATGTCACATTCGGCGCCGGCACGGACCGTATCGACATGCAGTCCGGCACCATCACCGGCGCGGTCGATCAGGGCGCCGGCACGGATTTCTTCGCCATCGGCGGCGGCACGGTCGCCGGCAATGTCCAGCAGGGCGCCGGCATCGACGACTTCAGCATGAGCGGCGGCCAGGTCGGTTCGCTGAACCAGGGCGACGGGCTGGACACCTTCACCATGACGGGCGGCCGCATCGTCGATTTCTTTGACGATGGCGACCGTGCCGTGATGACCGGCGGCCGCATCGGCCGCGTCAACATGAAGCTCGACAAGAACTATTTCAACATGTCGGGCGGCATCATCGACCGCAACCTCGTCACCGGCTTCGATCAGGACACCATCATTCTCTCCGGTGGCACGATCGGCGGCAACATCAGCGTCAGCGGCGGCAACGACAGCGTGACGATCACAGGCGGCACGGTGGGCGGCGATGTGCTGATGAGCTTCGGCGCGGACAATTTCGTCTGGAACGGCGGCGGCATCATCTATGGCTCGGTCGACCTCGGCGCCGACAACGATACCGCCAAACTCAGCAATCTCACCAACGCCAATCTCGGCGGAGCCGATGCGCTGAATGGCGGCCTCGGCACCGATGCGCTTACCTTCGACAACGTCAAGCTGGAAGGCATCGCCAGGGTCCAGAACTGGGAAACCATAGACGCCACCAACGATACCCAGTTGATCCTCGACGGCAATCTCGTACTGGGCGACAGCGGCACGGGCACCGGAAGGCTCAGCGTCGACCAGGCAAGCACGCTCTATGGCGGCGGTGGCTTCAACAGTTCCATCCAGGCCTTCACCTCGGGCCAACTGGCCGATGTGGTCAATGCCGGCCGCATCGACCTGACCAACGGCGGCACCGGCGCTTCCGATCGCCTGACCATATCGGGCAATTATGTCGGCATGGGCGGGCTGCTCCTCCTCCAGACCGAGCTTGGCGACGACAGCTCCGCTTCCGACCGGCTGGTGCTGTCCGGCGGCACGGCCTCCGGCTCGACCGGCATCGCTGTGGTCAATGTCGGCGGCGCCGGGGCGCAGACCACGTCCGACGGCATCATGCTCGTCCAGGCGGTCAACGGCGCCACGTCGAGCGCAAGCGCCTTTGCCCTCGATGCGCCGGTCGCCGCCGGCGCCTTCGAATATTATCTCTTCAAGGGCGGCGTCAGCGCCGGCAGCGCGGAGAACTGGTATCTGCGTTCGACGCTGAACACACCGGCAACACCGGCCGCCGGGCCGTCGGCGCTCGAACCGACGCAGCAACCAGAGCCGGAGCCGCCGCCGTCCGAGCCGCCGCCGCCGCCGTCCGAGTTGCCGCCGGTGCCGGTGCCGACCGATGGCGACATCAACAATCCGCCGGTCGATTCGACACCGCCGGTGCAGGCGAGCGACCCCGAACCCGAGGCGCCGCCGCCACCGCCGCCAGCGCCGCCGGCTGATCCACCACCGCCACCACCGGTGGTGCCGACCGCCGTTCCGGACCTGCCGACGCCGGCTGCCGGCGAGACGATCCTGCTCTACCGCATCGAGGTGCCCACCTATTCGGCCTTGCCGCCGGTGGCCGAGCACCTTGCGATGACGACGCTCGGCACCTTCCACGAGCGGCGCGGCGAACAGAGTCTGTTGTCGAACGCCGAGCTGTCGCCTGTCTGGGGCCGCATCTACGGCCAGGACGCCAAAATGGGCTGGTCGGGAACGGTGTCGTCGTCTTTCGACGGCACCTTGTTCGGCCTGCAGGCGGGCTTCGACGTCTTCGGCCGCGAAACCGCTTCGGGCGGCTTCGATCGCGCCGGCCTCTTCGTCGCCTATGCCAGCATGAAGGGTGACGTGCGCGGCCAGGCTCTGGGGCAGAATGATCTGTCCGTGGGCGGGCTCGATGTCAGCGGCACCAGCGTCGGCGGCTACTGGACCCGCATCGGCCAGGGCGGCTGGTACCTCGACGGGGTGCTCATGGCCACCTTCTTCGGCGGCGACGCGACGTCGTCGCGCGACGTTGGCATCGACATTGGCGGAACAGGTGTCACCGCCTCGCTGGAGGGCGGCTATCCCATGGCGCTGGCGCAGGGCTGGACGCTGGAACCACAGGCGCAACTGATCTGGCAGCATCTGTCGCTCGACGATACCAAGGACCGTTTCTCGTCGGTCTCATTCGATAGCGACGGCAGCGTCACCGGCCGGCTGGGCGCTCGGTTGCAGGGCGAGGCTTCTGTCAACGGCATAGCGCTGCAGCCCTATCTCAAGGCCAATATCTGGCATGATTTCGGCGGCACCGACCGTGTCAGCTTCGACACCACCGACATCTCGACCGAGGGCAGGTCGACCTCGTTCGAGTTCGGCGGCGGTATCGTCGCCAAGGTGACGGACAAGGTCAGCATCTTCGCCACCGGCGATTACACCACCAACCTTGACGGCGACAAACGCCGCATCCTCGAGGGCAATCTGGGCTTCAGCGTCAAATGGTGAAGCAAGCTGTGCTGATGTTCAGCTAGTGCCAGCCTGACCTGAATCTCAACACGCCTTGGCCGCGCCTGCTTTCTCAATTGCCGGACCGCATCGCCACCGTGGCGATGCCGGCGCCGACCAGCAGCGTGCCGCCGGTGCGGTTGAAGATGCGGATCGCCCTGGGATTGCGCACCACGTTGCGGGCGCGTGCCGCGATCAGCGCGTAACCGAAGGCGTTGGCGAAGGCGAGCGCCAGGAAGGTCGTCTCGAAAACCAGCATCTGCGTCCAGAAACTGGCATGCCGGTCGAGAAACTGCGGCAGGAACGCAACGAAGAAGGTGATGCTCTTCGGGTTGAGCGCGGTGACCAGCCAGGCATGCGCCATCATCTTGGCCGACGACACCGCGTCGGTGCGCGGTTCGGCCCTCAGCGTGCCGCCGGCGCGGAACAGTTTCACGCCGAGATAGATCAGATAGCCGGCGCCGATCAGCTTCAGGATGGTGAAAACACCAGCGGAAGCCGCCAGCAGCGCGCCGATGCCCAGCATCGACAAGGTCATGGCGGTGAAGTCGCCGAGCGCCACGCCGACGGCCATCGGCAAAGCGGTGCGCCAGCCCTGGCCCAGCGCATAGGACACGACCAGAAGGATGGTCGGACCCGGGATCACAAGGAGGATGGTCGACGCGGCAGCGAAGGCGGCCCAGTTTTCGAAGGACATGCTCGTCTCCTTTGAGCTCAAAGAAGAGGATAAATCCTTGGGTCCCGAAAAATGTAAAGGGCCGAATCTTTGTTTTTTGCGCATTCCGGTCGGGCAACCGGTACGACCTTATGGACTACGACATCAATTGCGCCAGCGGCAGCCCGGTGTCAGTTCGCGCCGCCCAGCGTGCTCACGATATCGGCCAGGCTGACATTGGCACCGAGAACCGTGGCGGCCGCGACAATGGCAGCGGCAAAAAGCTTGATGTCGGTTTTTAACGTCTTGCACATGGAGGCCCCTCGCTGATCATCGGGAGAGGTAGGAAACACCAGCGCCGGGATTGTGACCTGACAGGGGTGATTTTGTGCCTGACACTGGATGACGGTCGCCGGGAGGGCGGAACGGCGTTTCCGGCAATGCGCAAACGCAAGCAGCGCAAGGCATTCACGCTTTATCAACCATGAATGATGAAAATGCCCGCTATCCGGCCGGACCGTGCTTCCCGCCGACAGCGTAGGGTTTGGGTATATGCGTGAGTTGCCGCAAGGTCCGACGCCGCCGCGAAACGGCGACGCAATCGAAACCGATCTTCTCCTCTCCCGCCGCGCCGTCCTGTCCGGGGCGGGCGCCTTGGCGCTGCTCGGCGTCGCCGGCTGCTCGACTTCGGGTGGCGGCGGCCTGCCGGCGCTCCAGCTCGACGATACGGTCACCGGGTCGGTGCCGATCCGGCCCTCGATCAGCGTCGACAAGAACATCACCAGCGCCGACGTCATGTATGCCGCGCTGACCGACAACGGCTTCAACGTGCCCGAGGTGCCCTATCTCAAGGTGAAGCCGGAATTCCGCCGCCAGATCGTCGTCGACACGACAGGCGAGGCGCCCGGCACGATTGTCGTGCATCTCAAGGAGCGCATGCTCTATCTCGTCCAGCCGGGTGGCGACGCCATCCGCTACGGCGTCGGCATCGGCAAGGACGGGTTCCGCTGGTCCGGCCGGGCCAACATCCAGTACGGCCGCGAATGGCCGACCTGGACGCCGCCGCCCGAAATGATCCAGCGCAAGCCGGAACTGGTGAAGTGGCAGGGCGGCCAGCCCGGCGGCCTCACCAATCCGCTTGGCGCCCGCGCGCTCTACATCTACCAGGATGGCAAGGACACCGGCTACCGCATCCACGGCTCGCCCGAATGGTGGAGCATCGGCCAGGCGATGTCGTCGGGCTGCGTGCGCCTGATCAACCAGGACATCATCGACCTCTACAGCCGGGTATCGAAGAAAAACCCCGTCGTCGTCATGTGATCGTGGCCACGTTTTGCGGCCGCCAGACTCTTCCGTTGCGCGAGGCGAGAAGACAGGCCAAGGTGCCTTGAAAACCTCGGGAGACGTCAGGAATGGCCGGAACTTTTGTTATCGCGCAGGGCGGCGGTCCTACCGCCGTCATCAACCAGACGGTGGTGGGCGCCACTCTGGAGATCCGCAAGCGACATCCCGGCGCCAAGGTGCTGGGCTCGATCCACGGCGTGCGCGGCATTCGTGACGGCAACTATGTCGACCTTTCGGCCATTCCCGAGGACCGGCTGCGGCTGATTGCCGGAACGCCGAGCGCGGCACTGGGCTCGACGCGCGACAAGCCGGATGCTGCCTATTGCGAGGTCATCCTGAAGGGCCTGCAGAAGGCGGGCGCCGACGCCTTCATCTACATTGGCGGCAACGACACCTCGGGCACGCAGCAGATCCTGACCGATGCCGCCGGCGGCAAGATCGCTTTCGTCCATGCGCCGAAAACCATCGACAACGATCTCGAGGAAAACGACCATACGCCGGGCTTCATCTCGGCGGCCGAATTCGTCGCCGGCGCCTTCCTGTCGGTCGACCTCGATTTTCGCGCGCTGCCCGGCATCTATGTCGGCATCGTCATGGGCCGGCATGCCGGCTTCCTGACCGCGGCCGCCGCGGCCTGGCAGCTCGACCCCGACAGCGGCCCGCATCTCGTCTACGTGCCGGAGCGGCCGTTCTCCGCCGCAGGCTTCATCGAGGACGTGCGCGCCACGCTCGACCGCCACAAGCGCTGTATCGTCGCCGTGTCGGAAGGCGTCAGCACCGCCGACGGCAAGGCGCTGGTCGAAAGCCTGGTGCCGGCGGACAAGCTCGAACGCGACCAGCACGGCAACGTCAAATTGTCGGGCAGCGACCTGCCTGCGGCGCTCGAACGGGCATTGGCCGAAGGGCTGCCGGGCAAGCGCGCCCGCGTCGACGCACTCGGCTACATGCCGCGCGGCTATGTCGGCGCCATCAGCGCGGTCGACGCGCAGGAGGCCTTCGATGCCGGCGCCTTCGCCGTCGGCGTCGCCGAACAGGGCGGCGGCTCGGTCGCGCTGCAGTATGATGGCAGCAAAATAGTGCTGAAGAAGGTGCCGCTGAAGAACGTCGCCGGCAAGACCCGGCACATGCCCGACGATTTCATGAAGTCCGACGCCAACCAACTGTCCGAGACCGGCATGGCCTATCTCAAGCGGCTGGTGCCGGAAAAATACAAGGTCGGAAAACCGTTCGTCTGATCTTGGGCTTGGAATTAATGCCCGGTCCCGCCTGATGGAAAACTGGTTCAGCAAGCGCATCGTCGACGACAGGACGATGATGCTGACCGAGCCGTTCGTGCACGACTATGTGCGCGCCAACATCTGGCATTTCACCGGTCGCGACGCCGACCTTCTGGTCGACACCGGCATGGGCATCTGTCCACTGGCGCCGCAGATAGAGACGCCCGCAGGCAAGCCGCTTCTGGTCGTCGCCACCCATATCCACCTCGACCATGTCGGCTCGCTGCACGAATTTCCGCTGCGGGCCGGGCCAAGGATGAGCGCGGCGCAATTCGAGAGCATGGATGAGGCCGCGACCTACGCCTACATGTTTCACGATCTCGAGGGCGCGGTTTCGAAGCTGCCCGAGCCGGGTTGGAAGTCGGCGGATTACAAGATCCCATCGGCGCCGCTGACGCGGACCCTTGACGAGGGCGACGTGGTCGACCTCGGCGACCGGCAATTTCGCGTGCTGCACCTTCCCGGCCACTCGCCGGATTCGATCGCGCTTTTCGACGAGGCCGATGGCCTGTTCTTTAGTGGCGACGCCATCTATGACGACACGCTGATCGACGATCTGCCGGATTCCGACAGGGGCGCTTATGCCAGCACGATGCGGCGCCTGCTCGACCTGCCGATCCGCATCGGCCATGGCGGCCACGGCCCGAGTTTCGACGGCAAGCGCATGCGTGAAATCGCGTCGGCCTATCTGCGATCCGTAAGCGCGCTCTGAATTAAATCTTCGTAAGGTCGGGCAAAAACCCTAATTCGGGCCATTCGGCACCCTAGATACCTCGTGTCGATCCGGCCGGCCGCCATGTACGGCGAGACAGGCCATCCCGGCCGTCGACACGCTGACGGGCGCCTTCTCCCAAGAGCCGCCCGAGGCGCCGGATCAACCCTCGCCCGGACAGAACGACCATGTCACCTCTTGGTATTCTTCGTAGGCATCGCGTCGCCGCCCTGCTGGGCGCCGCGCTGATCATCTCCCCCGCCGTCGTCTCCCTCGCTCAAAATGCCGGCAATGGCGGCTTGAGCAACGTCGCTGCGACGACGCAGACCCCTGTCGCAGGGATAACGGCTCCGAACGGATCGTTCGCGCCCATCGTGGCTTCGACCAAGCCCGCTGTCGTCACGGTCACGACAGTCATGAAGGCGCAACCGGATGCCATGAGCGAAGGTTCGCCTGAGAGTTCGCCCTTTGGCGGCAATTCGCCCTTCGACGACTATTTCCGCCAGTTCTTCGGCGATCAGGGCATGCCTGGTCCAAAGACGCCTCCGCAGCAACAGCAGTCGCAGCGCGCCGAGGCGCTCGGTTCGGGCTTCATCGTCAGCGCCGACGGCACCATCGTCACCAACAACCACGTCGTCGACGGCGCCTCCTCGATCAAGGTCACGCTCGACGACGGCACGGAGCTTCCGGCCAAGCTGGTCGGTCACGACGCCAAGAACGATCTCGCGGTGCTGAAGATCAAGGCCGGCAAGTCGCTGCCGACCGTGAAATGGGGCGACTCCGACAAGCTCATGACAGGCGACCAGGTGTTGGCGATCGGCAATCCGTTCGGCATCGGCACCACGGTCACGGCCGGCATTGTCTCGGCGCGTGGCCGTGACCTGCACAGCGGGCCGTTCGACGATTTCATTCAAATCGACGCGCCGATCAATCACGGCAATTCCGGCGGCCCGCTGGTGGATGTCAGCGGCAATGTCGTCGGCATCAACACGGCGATCTATTCGCCGAATGGCGGCAGCGTCGGTGTCGGCTTCGCCATTCCGTCGGACCAAGCAGAGAAGGTGGTTGCCAAGCTGATGAAGGGTGGCGACATCGAATACGGCTATCTCGGCGTCGAGATCCAGCCGGTCACCCCGGACGTGGCCAGCGCCATCGGGCTCGATCATCCCGCCGGCGCCTTGGTCTCGCAGGTCAATGACGGCTCGCCCGCGGCCAAGGCCGGTGTCGAGACCGGCGATGTCATAACCAGCTTCGCCGGACAGGACGTCAAGGATCCCAAGGATCTGTCGCGGGCTGTCGCCGACGTCGCGCCGGGTGCCAGGAAGACACTGGATGTCTGGCGCAAGGGCAAGGCCATGCGGATTTCCGTCGATGTCGGCCGCAACAGCGACGATGTGAAAACGGCATCCACCGGCGATTCCAGCGCGCCGGGGACAGAACAGGGCTCCCGCGCGCCGGCCATCGGCCTCGGCCTGATGGACATCACGCCCGACATCCGCCAGCAGATGAACCTGGCCGACAACGAGCGCGGCGCGGTGGTCGCCACCGTCAACCCGGACAAGGCCGCGGCCACCGCAGGCATCCAGCCGGGCGACATCATCGTCGCCGTCAACCAGGCGCCGGTGAAGAACGCCAGGCAGGTCACGCAAGCCATCGCGCAGGCCGGCAAGTCAGGCCGCAAGTCGGTGCTGCTGCTGGTCGAACGCGAGGGCAGCCAGATCTATGTCGCCGTCCCGTTCGCCAATGGCTGAACCGTGATCCCGCATTTCGCTCGTAGCAGGTTCGACGAACCTGCTACGAGCTGCTAGCGCGCGGCTGTATCGGCGCGGATGAGCACTGTCACCGAACCATTCTGGAGCAGCAAGCGGTAGCCCCGCAGCGCTTCTGCGACCGCGGGGTTGTCGCGAAGTGGCCTCGGCGGAGGGGGGTTGTCCGCGATCTTCAGCAATACCGGGGCACTGGGTACCGCCGTCCCATCGTCAAGGACGATGTCCGGCCGTTTGGTGGTCACTTCCTTCGCAATATCGAGAATGTATGTGTCCCGCAGTGCTTGCAGTTCCTTCCGTGTGACCGGATCCCTCCCCGCCTCGATCAGCAGCCCGGAATCCCTGACCATCCACGCGGAGGGGTGACGACCGACAAGGCGGCCACCGACCGCCCGCACGAGTGGGTTGCCGACCTGCAGCCGAGAGCCGATCGACATGACGGTGGGGCGATCGACGGCGATGGCGATGGCGGCTGTAGCCGCGTCCAGATCGCCGCGAGGCTGCAACAGCGCTGAGACCTGTCCCTGAAGGGCGATCAGTATCAAGAGAAGCAGGCCGAGCGCGGTTCCGGTCCTGGCCAAGATGGTCAGGTCCCGCCACGGCGGCCGCCGGACAAATTGGAGCAGGAACGCCAAGGCGCCAAATGTCAGGAACGGCAGCGCCTGATAGGTCCAACCCTTGCCCATCATGAGGAAAGCGGGGACATAAGCTGTCCCGGCCAGAAGCAGTATTTTCGCATCGCGATGAATACGGTCGGGGCGAGCCATTGCGAGCGTGGTCGCCGCCATTGCCAGGAACGCTTCGATCGGCCAGAGCGTCAACATATCAACGACCGGCGCGCGCATCGGCAGATAGACCTGACGCAGCAACGGCAAGACATCGGTGAAGAAGGGGCGCATGAAGACTGCGACCGCAGTCAGATAGATGACGGTCAAGATGCCGCCGACGATATTCTCCGTCGTCCAAAGCGGACGCAATGAGCGTCGTTGCAGCGCAACCACCAAGGCCGGCACCGCCAGCGCCAGCACACTGTAAGGAGGCTTGATCATGACGAAGACAGCGGCGCCTACACCCGCAACGATCTGCTCGGCAGCGCTGCCGGCGTGGAAGTCCACTCTGTGATCGCGCACCGAGAACAGAGCCAGCCATGGCAGCAAGGCAATGACGGAAATCTGCTCGCGTTGGCCGAAATCCAGCGGCAGCAGGAACAGCACGCAAAACACCGCGACCGGAGCGAGCCGGGCGTATCGCTTGAGCGATTCATCGGCCTGGATGAGAATGCGGGCCGAAAACCAGATTGAAGCAACCGCCAGCGCCGCCAGTCCAACGCTCAGCCAGAGTTCCGCCGCGAGCCCGGTCAGCCGCTCCATGACAAGGAAGGGCAGATAGAGCCAGGTTGAAAACGGCGGGTTGGCCTCGGCAATATCAACGTAAAGGCGTTCGCCATTGAGGACGCGGTCGCCGACCGTCAGCAGCCAGGAGACGTCGACATTGACCGGTAGAAGAAGCGAGGTGATGGTCGCATAGGCGACGATCAGCAACGTTGCAGCGGCCGGAGCACCGAGACGAGACGCGGCCTGGCTGGAATTCAAGCTTGCCGGCTTGCCCGGGGCAATGAGCGGCGCATCCATGCCAACGGCCTTCACCACAACAGCTGATATGGCGGAGTTCTAGCAACCAATCGGTTAAGGGCGTTCTAATCGGACGCCAGTCGCATCGAAACGGTTCGAGCGGAACCGTTTTCTGAAAGCCTAGAGCTTGCGCAGCGCCACTTCCTCGACCAGGTGGTCGGCGCCCTTGCGCAGGATCAAGTCGGCGCGGGCGCGCGTCGGCAGGATGTTCTCGCGCAGGTTCTTCAGGTTGATGTTGGTCCACAGGCCCTCGGCGATTGCCTTGGCCGCATCCTCCGACAGCCGCGAATAGCGATGGAAGAAGGAGTCCGGGTTGCGGAAGGCGGTCTCGCGCAGCCGCATGAAGCGGGAAATATACCACTGGTGGATCAGCTTCTCATCGGCATCGATATAGATGGCGAAGTCGAAGAAGTCCGACAGGAAAGGCACGATCTTGCCGTCCTGCGGCAGCTTGCCCGGCTGCAGCACGTTGATGCCTTCGAAGATCAGGATGTCGGGCCGGTCGATGGTGACGAACTCGCCGGGGATGACGTCATAGGTGAGGTGCGAATAGACCGGCGCGCGGACGTCGGGCAACGCCGACTTGATGCCCGAGAGGAAACGCAGCAGCGCGCCGACATCGTAGCTGTCGGGAAACCCCTTGCGCTCCATCAGGCTTTCGCGGCGCAGCACCTCATTGGGCAGCAGGAAGCCGTCGGTGGTGATGAGGTCGACCTTGGGGCTCGACGGCCATCGCGCCAGCAATTCCTTCAGCACGCGCGCCGTGGTCGATTTGCCGACCGCGACCGAACCGGCGATGCCGATGATGAACGGCGTCTTGGCGACATCGACGGCATTGAAGAAGGCCTGGCGCTGCCTGAAAAGAAGCTGGCTCGCCTCGACATGCGCCGACAAAAGCCGCGACAGCGACAGATAGATGCGCTTGACCTCTTCGAGGTCGACCGGGTCGTTGAGCGACCGCAGGCGGCGGAACTCGTCCTCGCTCAGCGTCAGCGGGGTGTCGGCGCGGAATTGCGACCATTGCTCGGCCGAGAAAAAGCGAAACGGGGAATATTTCTCGGTTGGCGCGAGCTGATCCATCGAGATACCTGCCCTCCCTCGCGGTCAGCCCTTGGGCCGTGACGCCTTCTCGGCGATGCCCGAACGCCCGGTGCGGCCTTCGAGCTCCCTGAGCACGTCGTTCAGCGGAACGCCCGCTATGCCGAGAACGACGAGCCAATGATATATGAGATCGGCGCTTTCCGAAACGAGGCCCTGTTTGTCGCCCTTGACGGCGGCAATCACGGTCTCGACCGCCTCCTCGCCGAGCTTCTGCGCCGCCTTGTCCATGCCGCGCGAAAACAGCTTGGCCGTCCATGAGTCCGGATCGCCGGAATGGGCGCGGTCGCTGACGATTTTTTCCAGGTCGGAGAGCGAAAACTCGGCCATGTCAGTCTATCTTCTTGTTTAAGCCTGCTCTTTTCCGAAAGCCGGTTCAAGGAACATGCTCTAGGACCTGTTTCCCAGCGAGTCCAGCCGCATCGGCAGGCCGGCCGCGGCCATATGCGCCTTGGCTTGCGCGATGGTGTAGGTGCCGAAGTGGAAGATGGAGGCCGCCAGAACAGCCCCTGCATGGCCGTCACGAATGCCTTCGACCATATGATCCAGCGTGCCGACGCCACCCGATGCGATGACTGGCGCACGCACCGCGTCCGATACCGCCCGGGTCAGCGCGATGTCGTAGCCGGCCTTGGTGCCATCGCGGTCCATCGAGGTCAACAGGATCTCGCCGGCGCCGCGATCGACCATTTTTCGCGCAAACTCGATGGCGTCGATGCCGGTCTTTTCGCGCCCGCCATGGGTGAAGATTTCCCAGCGGTCGGCTTCATTGGGCGCCGACACTTTCTTGGCGTCGATGGCGACGACGATGCACTGGTTGCCGAACTTGTCGGCGGCTTCGGCGACGAAATCCGGGTTCTTCACCGCGGCCGTGTTGATCGACACCTTGTCGGCGCCGGCCAGCAGCAATTTCCTGATGTCGGAGACCTGGCGCACGCCGCCGCCGACGGTCAGCGGCATGAAGCATTGTTCGGCGGTGCGGGCGATGACGTCGAAGATGGTCTCGCGATTGTCCGACGAAGCGGTGATGTCGAGAAAGCAGAGCTCGTCGGCGCCGGCGGCATCATAGGCCTTGGCTGCCTCCACCGGATCGCCGGCGTCGATGAGATCGACGAAATTGACGCCCTTGACGACACGGCCGTCCTTGACGTCGAGGCAAGGGATGACGCGGGCTTTCAGCATCAGCGGCCCTCTATCGTGGCAAGCAGATCGTTGAGCAACTGGCCGACCAGCGGCGGCACATCGGCCCGGGCATCGAAGGCCGGATCGTAAGCGGAAACGGTGATGCCGACGACCGGCACCGCAAGCGCCATGGCGCAGGCCGCGTGGCGCAGCTGCTCCGCACTCGGTCCGCCTGACGTGACATAGCGGTTGGCCTGCAGCGCCTTGGGATCATGCACGTCGAGATCGAGATGCATGTGCACGCTGTTGGCGCCGGCGGCCTTCAATTGTTCCGTCGCTTGCGCCACGCCGGGGCATTCCGTCCGGATGACCGGCAATGTTTCGAGAAGTTTTTCCTCCGCCGGATCGAGATCGCGGGCGTTGACGAGCACGCAGCGCGCGGGATCGATCGGCCTGAAGCCGGGAATGGCCGATGCCATCGGGCGCCAGCACAGGCCGAGCACCGTCGACAGCGCCATGCCGTCGAGAAAACCGTATACGGACGTCTCGGGCGTGTTGAGGTCGCCATGCTGGTCGGCCCAGATGATGGCGTCGGCGCCTTCGCCGGCGACCGCGCCGGCACTGGTCAGGCAGTTTCCGGCCAGCACGATGGGAAACCGCCCTCTGTCTCGGGCGATGCGGACCTCGCCCGAGACGGCGTTGCAGACGGCGAAACCCGTGGCGATCTCGCGCTCCTGGTCGTCACCGACCCTGCCGATATCTTCGACCGTGACGTCATGGCCGGCAAGGGTCAAGGCGTCGACCAGCCCGCCCGAGATCAGCGCGTCGGGCCCCTGGCCCATGCCGCCATGATAGTGGCCGCTGTCATAGGAGGCCAGGATGAGCGAAACCTTCACGACCGCGTCTCCGTCGCTGGCCTGCCCTGCAGGATGGCCAGCGCCTCTGCGGGATCGATGCGGCCGTCATAGAGCGCCCGGCCCGAGATGGCGCCTTCGAGCTTTTGTGCGTCGGGCATGGTCATGCGCACGATGTCGGCGATCGAAGCCAGCCCGCCGGAGGCGATGACCGGGATCGACACGGCGTCGGCGAGATCGATGGTGGCGTCCCAGTTGATGCCGGTCAGCACGCCGTCGCGGTCGATGTCGGTGTAGATGATGGCGGCCACGCCGGCGCCTTCGAATTTCCTGGCAAGTTCGATGACGCCGAGGCTCGACGCCTCGGCCCAGCCTTCGACGGCAACCTTGCCGGCCTTGGCATCGATGCCGACGGCGACCTTGCCCGGAAATGCCTTGCAGGCCTGCCTGACCAGATCGGGATCGCGCACCGCCACCGTGCCGAGGATGACGCGGGCCAGCCCACGGTCGAGCCAATCCTCGATCTGCTCCAGCGTGCGGATGCCGCCGCCGAGCTGTACGGGGTTCTTCGTCGCCTTCAGGATCGCGCCGACCGCGGCGCTGTTGACGCTCTGGCCCTGGAAAGCGCCGTTGAGGTCGACGACATGCAGCCACTCAAAACCCTGCTCTTCGAAGGCCTTGGCCTGCGCGGCCGGATCGTCATTGTAGATGGTCGCGGTCGCCATGTCGCCGTGCTTCAGGCGCACGCATTGGCCGTCCTTGAGGTCGATGGCTGGAAACAGGATCATACGGCTTGGGGCTCCTGGAACGTTTGGGCGCCCGAATTGGCCGGTGGAGCGCTGCGATCCATCACAGGTCCGCGCTGCCCCTCATCGCCCTGCCGGGCACTTCTCCCCGTATAGAGACGGGGAGAAGGGGGCAGTTCCGGCCTCGTCGCCTCTTTCAGAATTGTCGAAAACATCGAAGACAGCGTTTTTCTCCCCGTCCTTATACGGGGAGAAATGTCCGGCAGGACAATGAGGGGCAGCGCCAACGGTCGGTGCGGATGGCTCATCAGGGCCTCCAGCGCAGGAAATTCGTGATCAGCGCCAGGCCCAGCGCCTGGCTCTTTTCAGGATGGAACTGCGTGCCGGCCAGATTGTCGCGGGCGACCGTGGCGGTCACCGGGCCGCCATAGTCGGCAACCGCAAGGACCTCGTCGGAGTTTTTCGCATCGAGATGGTAGGAGTGGACGAAATAGGCATGCAGCCCGTCTGGCCCGGTCGGAATGCCGGAAAACAGCGGGTGCCGACGCCTCAATTCGATCGTGTTCCAGCCGATCTGCGGAATCTTCAGCGCCGGATCGGCAGGCTGGATCTCCTTGACGTCACCCGATATCCAGCCGAAGCCGTTGGTGATGGTCTTCTCGAGGCCGCGCTGCGACATCAGCTGCATGCCTACGCAAATGCCCAGGAAAGGCCGGCCCTTGGCGATGGCGACCTCCTCGACCGCCTCCCACATGCCCTCGACGGCGCGCAGGCCGGCCGCGCAATCGGCGTAAGCGCCGACGCCGGGCAGGACGATGCGGTCCGCGGTGCGCACACGGTCGGCATCGGCCGTCAGGTCGATCTCGGCCGCGATGCCGGCCTCACGCGCGGCGCGCTCGAAAGCCTTGGTGGCCGAGCGCAGATTGCCCGAACCGTAATCGATGATCGCAACGCGCATCTCAGCGCCGTCCCGGAATGTGGGTCAGCCCCAGCGCCATGCCGGGCTGCGCCGGGCGCGCCAGAGCGGCATCCGGAACGATGCGCGGCGCGGGTGCCGCTTCATCCGAAAGACCTTCGATCTCAAGGGCATAGCGCATGTCGGCGTCCCCGAGCCGACCGGCCTCGACGACGCCCCATTCATGCCAGCCGCGGCGGCGCATCGCCGCGATGCGCAATCCCTGGCCCTCCAGGCCGACATAGAGCGAGACGAGCAGCGACAGCAGCGAGCCGGCGACGCCGAGGCCAAGTTTCTGACCAAGCATCGAAAGCACGCCCATGATGACAAAGGCCAGCGCCGCTTCGACCCACAGCCGGTGCCAGGCAAGCCACAGCGGCGGCACCAGCAGGCCGAGCCAGGTGAAGCCGTCGCGGACCAACGTCGTCATGTCGACTTTCTCGCTGCGGCCAGGTGGCTCCATCACGACATAGGCGGTCATGAGGCTATCCCTTCAAAGAACCCTTGGTGGAGGGAACCGCGTCGGGCTGGCGCGGATCGCGCTCGAGCGCGGCGCGCAGCGCGCGCGCCACCGCCTTGAAGCAGGTCTCGGCGATATGATGGTTGTTGGCGCCATAGTGGTTGGTGACATGCAGCGTGATGCCGGCATTCTGCGCCAGCGCCTGGAAGAACTCACGCACCAGTTCGGTGTCGAAGGTGCCGATCTTGGGCGACGAGAACGAAACGTTCCAGACCAGGAAGGGGCGGCCCGAGACGTCGATCGCCGCACGCGTCAGCGTCTCGTCCATGGCAAGGTCGATCGAGGCATAGCGCATGATGCCGCGCCGCTCGCCCAACGCCTTGGTCAAGGCCTGGCCGAGCGCGATGCCGGTGTCCTCGACCGTGTGGTGGTCGTCTATGTGCAGGTCGCCCTTGGCCCTGACGGTCATGTCGATCAGCGAATGGCGGGAAAGCTGGTCCAGCATATGGTCGAAGAAGCCGACGCCGGTGGCGATGTCCGATTTGCCGGAGCCGTCGACATGGATCGACACCGAGATGTCGGTTTCCCTGGTCTTGCGGCTTGCATCGGCGGAACGGGGCGCCATCACTCTATCCTTGTGCCAGTGGTTCAGACCGCGACCGGTTCACGGGCCTCAAGCGCTCGCTGGCTTGAAAACGAGAGCCTTCTAGCAGCATGATCCGGCGATTGCCAGTTGCGATCCCGGCCGCTATCGAGCGGTTTGCAATCATTGGCCCCATGCATACATATGGCCGATCAAAGTCACTCGTACCGCGCCAAATCGCCTTTTAAAGGGATGGCGCTGCTCGGAGCAGGAAATGTCCAATGAATTGACCATGCATGCCACGACGATCGTGACCGTGCGCAAGGGCAACAAGGTGGTGATCGCCGGCGACGGCCAGGTCAGCCTTGGCCAGACCATCATGAAGGGCAATGCCCGCAAAGTGCGCCGCATCGGCAAGGGCGGCAATGTGATTGCTGGCTTTGCCGGTGCCACCGCCGATGCCTTCACGCTGCTGGAGCGGCTCGAAGCAAAGCTCGAACAGTATCCTGACCAACTCACCCGCGCGTGCGTCGAGCTCGCCAAGGACTGGCGCACCGACCGCTATCTGCGCCGGCTGGAGGCGATGATGCTGGTTGCCGACAAGTCGGTCTCGCTGGCACTGACGGGCAATGGTGACGTGCTGGAGCCCGAACATGGCGTCATGGCCATCGGTTCGGGCGGCAATTACGCTCTGGCCGCGGCGCGCGCGCTGATGGACACCGACAAGGATGCCGAGGAGATCGCCCGCAAGGCGATGCAGATCGCCTCCGACATCTGCGTCTACACCAACAACAATTTCGTCGTCGAAACGCTCGATGCCGCCTGAGAGGGTGGTGCCCTACGATTTTCGGCCGGTGACCAAAAAGGACCTGCCGATGATCGCCGGCTGGCTGGCCGAGCCGCATGTCGCCGAGTGGTGGGACGATCCGGAGACGGAAATCGCAGAGATTGCCGATCACATAGACAGCATTTCCGTCGAGCCGCTGATCGTGGAGCTCGACGGCAAGCCGATCGCTTATCTCCAAAGCTACGACCCCCATATGGAGGACGATCATCCCTATTCCGATCAGCCGTTCGGCACGCTCGGCATTGATCTTTCGATCGGCCGGCCGGAACTGGTCGGCATCGGCCATGGCTCGGCGATCGTGCGCCAGTTCGTCGAAGACCTGTTCGAGGAAGGCGTGCCGCGCGTCATCATCGACCCCGATCCCGCCAACATCAGGGCCATTCGCGCCTATGAAAAGGCGGGATTTCGGGCCATTGATCGCAGGCAATCGATCTATGGCGACGTCGTGCTGATGGCGATCGACGCCGAAGACGCGCAAGAGGGGTAATCCAGGGCATGGCCACATCCAGCGACGACAAGAGCCTTTCTGCTTACGAGGATAGCTGGCGGATGGGGCTGCTGATCGTCGCCGGCCTGCTCGTCGCCCAGGCCGTCACGCTCTACCTGATGGGCCATCCGCCGATCTGTACCTGCGGTTATGTCAAGCTGTGGCATGGCGTGGTGAACAGTTCGGAGAATTCCCAGCACATTTCGGACTGGTACACCTTTTCCCACATCATCCACGGCTTCCTGTTCTATGCGCTGGCCCGGTTCCTGTTCCCGCGCTCGCCGATCGGCTTGCGGCTGGCATTCGCCGTCCTCATCGAGGGCGGCTGGGAAATCCTCGAAAACAGCCCGTTCATCATCGAGCGCTACCGCGCCGGCACCATCTCGCTCGATTATTACGGGGACAGCATCATCAATTCGGTGTCCGACACACTGGCCATGGTGCTGGGATTTGTGATGGCGCGAAGGCTACCTATATGGGTGATCGTCAGCCTCGCCATCCTCTTCGAACTGGGTACCGGCTATCTCATCCGGGACAATCTGACGCTCAACGTGATCATGCTGCTGCATCCGTTCGAGGCCATCAAGCAGTGGCAAAGTGGAATTTAGTGATATGAGCACATTTTCTCCCCGCGAAATCGTTTCGGAACTCGACCGCTTCATCATCGGCCAGAAGGACGCCAAGCGCGCCGTGGCCATCGCCTTGCGCAACCGCTGGCGCCGCCAGCAGCTCGAAGGCCAGATGCGCGAAGAGGTGATGCCGAAGAATATCCTGATGATCGGCCCGACAGGCGTCGGCAAGACCGAGATCTCGCGCCGCCTGGCGCGGCTGGCCGGCGCGCCGTTCGTCAAGGTCGAGGCGACCAAATTCACCGAAGTCGGCTATGTCGGCCGCGACGTCGAGCAGATCATCCGCGACCTGGTCGAGATCGCCATCGGCCTGGTGCGCGAGAAGATGCGAGAGGACGTCAAGGCGCGCGCCCATGTCAACGCCGAGGAGCGTGTACTGGAAACTCTAGTCGGCAAGACGGCGAGCCCGGCGACGCGCGACAGCTTCCGCAAGAAACTGCGCGACGGCGAACTCGACGACAAGGAAATCGAGATCGAGGTGGCCGACACCGGCAATGGCGGCATGCCCGGCTTCGAGATTCCCGGCATGCCGGGCGCTAATATCGGCGTGCTCAACATCAACGACATGCTGTCGAAGGCGATGGGCGGCAAGAAGACCAAGCTGCGCAAGACCACGGTGAAGGAATCCTACGACCTGCTGGTCGCAGACGAGTCCGACAAGCTGCTCGACCAGGACGAGGTGGTGCGCCGGGCGCTGGACGCGGCGGAGAATGACGGCATCGTCTTCCTCGACGAGATCGACAAGATCGCGGCCAGGTCTGACATTTCGGGCGGCCCTTCGCGTGAAGGCGTGCAGCGTGATCTGCTGCCGCTGGTCGAAGGCACCACGGTGGCGACCAAATACGGGCCGTTGAAGACGGATCACATCCTGTTCATCGCGTCGGGCGCATTCCACGTCTCGAAGCCGTCCGACCTGCTGCCGGAATTGCAGGGACGCCTGCCGATCCGCGTCGAGCTGCGTGCGCTGGAGAAGGAGGACTTCGTCCGTATCCTGACCGAGACCGAGGCCAGCCTGATCAAGCAGTATATCGCGCTGATGAAGACCGAGGGCGTCGAGCTCACCTTCACCGACGACGCCATCGATTCGCTCGCCGGCGTCGCCGTCGACCTCAACGCCAGTATCGAGAATATCGGCGCGAGGCGGCTGCAGACGGTGATGGAGCGGGTGCTGGACGAGATCTCCTACGATGCGCCCGACCGCAACGGCACGGCCGTCACAATCGACGCTGCCTATGTCCAGAAGCATGTCGGCGACCTCTCCAGAAACACGGATCTGTCGCGGTTCATCCTTTGAACGGCAGCGCCGGACCGTTCCGGCGCGGGATCCGGTGACACCTTCCGGCAGGAGCCATGTGTGGCCAGATGGTACCATCTGGCCACCTTTCGTCTCGCCGGATGATGACGCGCTCTCGACTCAACCAAGAGCAATACCCTAGTTTGCGCGGCAATTCTCTAGGCGGCGGCGCATGAAAAAACTCATCCTGGTCATTCTCGGCTTGACGCTGGCGGCGACGCTGTTCGCCGCCGATGCGGCGACATTGGTGCCGGCGGGAAACCGCAATGCCGAGCAGCCGGACATTCCCGGCGCCTCAAGCCGACGCACGCAGGCGACCAACACCACCTTCCAGGCGAAGTACCGCAAGGTCTACGCGCTGCTGCAGAACGACGCCGATCTGCGCGCCAAGATCAAGAAGGCGGCAAGCGCCTATGGCATCGACCCCTTGCATATCGTTGGCGCCATCGTCGGCGAGCACACCTACAATGTCGACGCCTATGACCGACTGCAGACCTACTACGTCAAGGCGATCTCCTATCTCTCGAGCAAGCTCTCCTTCGCCTATGACGGCGAGGACATCACCGATTTCGTGCAGCGACCGGAATTCAAGAAATGCGCCGCGATTTCGGACAGCTACGATCTGTGGGAATGCCGCGAACAGGTCTGGAACCGTTCGTTTCGCGGCAAGACAGTCGGCGGCGAGGATTTCCCCGACAACCGTTTCGGCGCCACCTTCTTCCAGCCCTACTATGCCGGCCAGACCTTCGGCCTCGGCCAGCTCAACCCGTTGACCGCCCTGCAGATGAGCGACCTCGTGCACAAGGTGTCCGGCTTGCCGAAGCTCGACGTCTCCGATCCCAACTCGGTCTACAAGACCATCATGGATCCGGACCTGACGCTGCCATATGTCGCGGCGACGATCAGGAAGTCGATCGACGCCTATAAGAGCATCGCCGGCTTCGACATTTCGGGCAATCCAGGACTGACCGCCACGCTCTACAATGTCGGCAATCCGGAGCAGCGCGCCTATGCGCTGAAGGCTGAAAACGGCAAGCGCCGCGCCGCCGGCGAGCCGGAGAAGCTGCCGGAAGAGAATTATTACGGCTGGCTGGTCAACGACAAGCTGCCGGAGCTCAGGGCGCTGTTCTAGCGGCTCCGGCGTGGTGGCATTAGCTCGTTGACGCCTGGGCCGCCCCTCATTGTCCTGCCGGACATTTCTCCCCGTATAGTGACGGGGAGAAAGATGCTGATATCAATGATTTCGCCAATTTTTAGCGGTGCATGATGAATTGCGGCGAGGGTGCCACAGCTCCCTTCTCCCCGTTCTACGGGGACAAGATGCCCGCAGGCAGATGAGGGGCGGCGCCGCCATCGGCGAGCCGATGTGACCGTTCAGGCGCCAGCAACGCCTTCAGCTTGACGTCAGGCGATCCCAGCGCCTCCACCGACGGCTTCGCTCGCTTGCCGATCAGCATTTCGGCGAGCCTTATGTCGCGGGCCACCGCATTGCCCGGGCCGATGCCGCTGGCCGCCACCAGCCTGCCTTCCTCGGCCAGATGAAACAGGATGAAGGCGCCGTCACTGAGATCGCGACGCACCGTGCTGCGGCCTTCGTCGGAAAGTCCGGCGATCTGTAGGGACAGGCCATATTGATCCGACCAGAACCACGGCACCGCCGCATGCGCCTCGCCGGCGCCAAGCATGTTCCTGGCCCCCAGCGCGCCCTGTTCCTGCGCATTGCGCCAGGCTTCCAGCCGCACGCGGCGGCCGCCATAGACGGCGAGCGGAAACGAGCAGCAATCGCCGGCGGCGAAGATGTCGGGATCGCTGCTGCGCAGCTCGGCGTCGACTGCGATGCCATTTTCGATGGCCAGGCCGGCTTCCGCCGCGAGCCCGGTCACGGGCACGGCGCCGATGCCGATGACGGCGAGGTCGGCTGATATCTCGCGCCCGCCGGCAAGCATCACTCGCACCTCCTTGCCGTCGTCGGCGATGGAGGCGATGCCTTGCCCGCAGACCACGTCGACACCCTCGGCGACATGCGCTTTGTGAATGATTTCGGCGATCTCGGCCGGAACGCCACGCATCAGGATGCGCGGCTGCGCCTCGATGACGGTGACCGAAGCGCCGAGCTTGCGCGCCGCCGCGGCAAGCTCGAGGCCGATGAAGCCGCCGCCGATGACGGCGATGCGGTTGCCGGCACGAAGATGGGCGCGAATGGCCAGCGCGTCGGCGAAGGTTCTGAGATAGACGCAGCGCCCGCCAAGGCCAGGCATCGGCAGCTTGCGCGGCGTCGAGCCGGTGGCGAGCAGCAGCTTGTCGTAGGGCAGCGCCGAGCCGTCGGACAGGCGCACCGTGTGCGCCGCGCGATCGATAGCCACGGCCTGGACGGAATGGATATGCCGGATCGATTTTTCGGCCAGCACCTCGTCGCTGGCGATCGCCTTGATTGCCGGCGCGTCGCTGGCCATCGCCTCCTTGGACAAAGGCGGCCTCTCATAGGGCAGATGCGGCTCGTCGCCGACCAGCGTCACCGGCCCGTCATAGCCGAGATCGCGCAAGGCGAGTGCGGCCCGACCGCCGCATTCCCCGGCTCCGATGATCACCATCCCGCGTGCCATGCCGGTCACCCGATCTGAACGAGGACTTTGCCGGCGTCGACCTTGACCGGATAGGTCTTGATGTTGACGCAGACCGGCGCGCCCCTGGCCGCGCCGGTCTTGTAGTTGAAGCGGCCATTGTGCTTGGGACATTCGATGATGTCATCCATCACCAGCCCGTCGGCGAGATGCACCTTCTCATGCGTGCAAAGTCCGTCGGTGGCGAAATACTCGTCGTCCGGGCTGCGATAGATGGCGAAGGTGCGCCCGCCATGATCGAAGCGCATCACGTCCTCTTCATCGATGTCACCGGCGGCGCACGCCTCGACCCAATCGCTCATTCAGTCCTCCCCTGGAGCCGTTCGATGTCATTCCGCCGCCGTGGCGACGGCGTCGTTGTGGAATTCCTCGCGGTATGGCCTGGCGGTCGGCGGCAGCTCGCGCTTGAGGAAATAATCCTCGTTGCGCAGCTGGCGGCGGAAGACCGGGATCATCTCGCGGTACCCGGCCAGGATCGATCGCGTCGGTGCCGGCAGATCGTGCTTGATCAGCGCATGCAGCCTGGGCAGCGCATGGTAGGGCACCATCGGGAACATGTGATGCTCGACGTGGTAGTTCATGTTCCAGTAGATGAAGCGGCTGATCGGGTTCATGTAGACGGTGCGGCTGTTCAGCCGGTGATCGGTGACGTTCTCGGCCAGCCCGCCATGCTGCAGCAGGCCGACCATGACATGATGCCAGGCACCGTAGAGCCTGGGCAGGCCGACCAGCATCAAGGGCAGGAACGATCCGGTGTAGAGCGCCAGCGCGATGGTCGCGGCATAGATCGCCGTCCAGATGCGGGCAATGCGGATCGCCTTCTGCTGTTCCTGCTCGGGAATGAAGGTCTTCTCGGCCGCGCTGATGTTGCCGGCGGCGTTGCGCAGCATGTCTGACATCGCGTGCCAGGCGTCGAGCACGCCGACAAAACCGAGGACGAGGCGCACCAGGTCCGGCGGCCGCATGACCGAAATCTCAGGGTCGCGGCCGACGATGATGGTGTCGGTGTGATGGCGCGTGTGGCTCCAGCGCCAGGTCACCGGATTGCGCATGATCATGAAGCAGGCGACCTGATAGACCGCATCATTCATCCACTGCGTGCGGAACGCCGTGCCGTGGCCGCATTCGTGCCAGCGTGAATCGGTGGATGAGCCGTAGAGCACACCATAGGCGAAGAAGAACGGTACGCACCACCAGCTGCCCCAGAACCAGGCGCCGCCGGCGCCGCTGATGGCGAGGGCGGCCAGCCAGATCGCCGTGTCGCGGATCGCCGGACCATCGGAGCGCTGCATCAGCTCCTTTATCTGCTTGCGGGGAATGTCGGTGTGATACCACTCGGCCGCCGACAGGCCGTTTTCGACGGCAAGTCGGGCGTCGCGGCCGATCAGGCTATAATCACGCCGGGACGGCGCTGCGGTCATGATTGCCTCCCAAGGCAGGGGCATTCGCCATGCGAATGCCGATCACCACTGGTTTCATGCCTAGAAATAACGCCGCGCCATGATAGACTCAACGTCACAAAGATAGTTTCTATCATTTCCTATCAAAGTGGTATATCAATACCAGGCAATCGAACGGGGCGATCATGGCGAAACGGCCGACCATAACAGATCTGGCGCGCGTCTCCGGCGTCAGCGTCGCCACGGTGGACCGCGTGCTCAACAATCGCTTGCCGGTTCGCGAGGAAACGGCACGCCGCGTCTACGAGACCGCGACCGAGATCGGCTATCACGCGGCCGGCCTGATCAAGCAGCGTATGCGCCATGAATTGCCGGAATACCGGCTCGGCTTCCTGCTTTTGAGAGGCAACGACGTCTTCTACACGGAGTTCGCGCGGCAACTCGAACTCGCGGTGTCGCAATCGCAGCGCTTTCGCGGCGTCGCGATCATCGACTTCGCCGTTTCGCTGACGCCGGACGAAATCGTCGAGCACACGCGCAAGCTGGCGGCCAAGTGCAAGGCCGTCGCCCTGGTCGGGCCGGATCACCCGGCGCTGACGGTCATTGTCGAGGAGATGAAGGCCAGGGGATTGCCGGTTTTTTCGCTGCTGTCCGACTTCGCCGCCGGCATTCGCGAGGGCTATGTCGGCCTCGACAACCGCAAGGTCGGGCGCACGGCAGCCTGGATGATCTCGAAAGCGGCGAAGCGGCCGGGCAAGGTCGCGCTTTTCGTCGGCAGCCACCGCTTCCACGGCCATGAACTGCGCGAGATCGGCTTCCGCTCCTTCTTCCGCGAACAGGCGCCGGACTTCACCCTGCTCGAAACGCTGGTCAATCTCGAGGCCAACCAGATCACGCAGGACACGCTGCTCGACCTGCTCGGCCGTCATCCGGACCTCGTCGGCTGCTATGTCGCGGGCGGCGGCATGGAAGGCGCGGTCGCGGCGCTTAGGCAGGCCAAGCCAGCAGAGATGCCAGCGGTGGTCTGCAACGAGATATCGGCGGTCTCGCGATCCGCCCTGGCGGACGGGGTGCTGACCATGGTGATCTCCACGCCTCTGGCGGCTTTGTGCCGCGAACTGCTCGATCTCATGGCGCACGCCATCGAGACGGGCGCGGCTAACGCTCCCGGCCAGACCTTCCTGCCGTTCGACATCTACCTGCCCGAGAACATCTAGCGCGCCAGGGCTTTCAGCGCGTCGCCCGACGGGGGCATCCAAATTTGACGCATTAATGATTGCTAATATATACATGCCCGATGGGCGGAGATGGGTTTGGGTACATCGCTTTTGGGAGCGACGAGCTCTATGCGCGTGGCGCGCTCTTCAGCGCCCTTCGCCTGCTTTACTATTGCCCGGATGCCAGGGTCATGGTCCTGACCGACAGGCCCTCCATTTTCGACGGCTATCCTATCGAAACGATCGAGCTAACGGCCGAGAGAAAGGCCGAGATGTCCTTCGGCAATCGATACAGGTTTGGCATCAAGGCAGCCGGCATCGTCGATTTGCTGCGGCGTTGCGAGCGCCTGTTCTTCATGGACACGGACATGTATCCGACCGGCGACATATCGCGATGTTTCAGGCGAATTACAGCGTTGTCCTCCATAATGTGGCGGTGCGAAGGGCGCCCAAAGGCCCCTTATCGAGCGCTCGAAGGCAAAGGGCTCTCAATTGGAGGCCACATCCTGACCGGAGATGAAACCATGTGGGCGAGCGGCGTCCTTGGCGTTCATCATAACAACATTCCTGCGCTGGAGCGAGCATACGCCGCCAGCGAGAGAGTCAGTGAAATCGTGCGTTTGCATACCCCGGAACAATTCTGCATCGGCGTCGCGCTATCACAGGATGGGCGAACGATCAGCCGCCAGCAGCTGCCTATCCGCAATTACACCACCACCGGAACAAAGCTTCACGCCCGAAGGCGAATTGGAGTTTTCTTCGATGTCAGCGGCAAGCTCAGCGTCGAACAGCAGGTGAGGCAGGCGGCGGGATACAGGGTCTGGAGAGCGCCGCTCGATCTCTTGCTGCAGAGAGACATCTGGCATTTCTGAACTGCCATCGCCTGTCGACGGCATCCAGGGAACGGACCTGGCGCGCTGATGCCATAGGCCTCGCCGCCGGCGGCGGGCGTGCGCCTGTCTGCTCCGCCGCCAAGCCAGCGGCATTCTTCCGGCAGCATCCGCACACCGTCGACGCGTCCGCCAAAATCGCACGTCCGGTTTTGGAATCGCCCTTGACGCCTCCCGACGAAATGGAATAAATATTTCATCGGTGATGTATTTTGGTCCTTACGTTCCGGGAACATCTGTTTCAAACACAGGCTTTGGCGTTCCAGCAAACGGCAGGCGCCACCGGGGAGAAGACAATCGGGAGAGATTCCCCGGGGAGATCGGGGATTCCGGAGAAATCGGTGCAACCGGACACCAAAGTGGAGGAGAGATTAAAATGAAGAAACTGCTTTTGGGCGTCGCCTTCGCGGCGCTGATGAGTTCATCGGCCATGGCCGCCAAGATCGGCGTCTCGATGGCCAAGTTCGACGACAATTTCCTTACCGTGCTGCGCAACGGCATGATCGAGCAGGCCAAGGGCATGAGCGGCGTCGAGCTGCAGGTCGAGGACGCGCAGAACGACGTCGCCAAGCAACTCGACCAGATCAAGAACTTCGCCGCTTCGGGCGTCGACGCCATCATCGTCAACCCGGTCGACACCTCGGCCACGCAGGCAATGTCGGATGCGGCCGCCGCGGCCAAGATCCCGCTGGTCTATGTCAACCGCCAGCCGGTCAATGTCGACACGTTGCCCGACAACCAGGCCTTCGTCGCTTCCAATGAGGCCGATTCCGGCACGCTCGAAACCAAGGAAGTCTGCCGCCTGTTCAAGGAAGCCGGCAAGAAGGAAGCCAATGTCTATGTCATCATGGGCGAGCTTTCCAACCAGGCCGCCGTGCAGCGCACCAAGGACATCGACGATGTCATCGCCACCCCGGACTGCAGCTTCATTAAGATCATCGACAAGCAGACCTCGAACTGGGATCGCGACCAGGCGCAGAACCTGATGACCAACTGGCTGTCGACCGGCAAGAAGTTCGACGGCGTCATCGCCAACAATGACGAAAGCGCCATCGGTGCCATCCAGGCGATGAAGGCCGCCAACATCGACATGAAGTCGGTTGTCGTCGGCGGCGTCGACGCCACCCAGGACGCGCTTGCCGCCATGCAGGCGGGCGACCTCGATGCCACCGTGTTCCAGGATGCCGCCGGCCAGGGCGCGGGCGCGCTGGACGCGGCGCTGAAGCTCGCCAAGGGCGAGAAGGTCGAACACAAGGTCTATGTCCCGTTCCAGCTGGTCACGCCTGCGAACATCGACAAGTTCTTGAAGAAGAACTGAGCCGCGGACATACGGAGCGGCGCTCTCGCGTAAAGGCAGCGCCGCTCCTCTTCCCCCTCGGCGCCTGAAAGGTGCTCGAGGAACGACCGCGGCTGACGGAGGATAGAAGATTGGCACAGACATCTCACGGCGTCGGCGGCGTCGGCTATGACGCCAGGAAGCGTATATGGCCGGCCGAATTCAACGTCTTCCTGGCGCTCGTCATCCTCGTCGTCATCTTCGAGCTGATCGGCCGGATCTTTCTCGGCGACAGCTTCCTGTTCAACACCCGCAGCGACGTCTCCGGCATCTTCAACGAGGCGCGGCTGCAGATCATCATCCTGCAGGTGTCGATCGTCGGCATCATCGCCATTGGCGTCACGCAAGTGATCATCACCGGCGGCATCGACCTGTCCTCGGGCTCGATCGTCGGCGCGACCGCCATGATCGCCATGAGCTTCGCCCAGGTCGCGACCGTCAACGGCAATCCCAATCCCAAGGCGATGTTCCTGGCGCAGGGCTGGACCGACCTGCCGGTGATCGTGCCGGTGCTGGTGGCGATCGGCTGCGGCCTGCTCGCCGGCCTCGTCAACGGCGCCCTGATCGCCTACACGCGCATCCCGCCCTTCATCGCCACGCTCGGCATGATGGTCACCGCGCGCGGCATCGCCAAATGGTGGTCGAAGGGGCAGCCGATATCATTCCCGACCGACAGTTTCGCGGCAATAGGCAAGGGCCTGATGCCGGTCATCATCTTCCTGTCGCTGGCCGTGCTGTTCCAGCTCATCATGACCTACACCCGATACGGCAAGCACTGTTACGCGATCGGCTCCAACGAGGATGCCGCGCGCATGTCCGGCATCAAGATCGCCAACCACAAGATCCTCGTCTATGTCATCGCCGGCATTCTCGCCGCGCTCGCCGCCGTGGTGCTCTCCTCCAAGAACCTCACCGCCCAGGCCGGCATGGGCGTGATGTACGAACTCGACGCCATCGCCATGGCGGTCATCGGCGGCGTCTCGCTGTCGGGTGGCCGTGGCTCCATCATCGGCACGGTGATCGGCGCGCTCATCTTCGGCGTCATCATCTCCGGCTTCACCTTCCTGCGCCTCGACGCCTACTACCAGGAGATGGTCAAGGGCGTGATCATCGTCGGCGCGGTCGTTCTCGACCAGTGGCGCCAGCGCATGCGGGCATTGAGGGCTTGACCATGTCAGACATCGTCCTGAAGACCGAAAACCTCACCAAGCGCTATGGCGGCGTGCATGCACTTGAAGGCGCCAATTTCGAGCTGCGCAAGGGTGAGCATGTCGCCATCATGGGCGACAACGGCGCCGGCAAGTCGACCTTCGTGCGCCAGATCACCGCCGTCGAGCAGCGGACGAGCGGCCAGGTCTGGTTCGACGGCAAGGAAGTGAATTTCGCCGGCCCGATCGAGGCGCGCGAGGCGGGCATCGAGACGGTGTTCCAGAACCTGGCGCTGGCCGACGATCTCGACGTGCCGTCCAACCTGTTCCTCGGCCGCGAAAAGGTGCTGTTCAATCTGGGGCCATTCTCGATCCTCGACCGCAAATACATGCGCAAGGCGACCGAGGCGGCACTGGTCCGCACCGCGGTGAAAATTCCCAATTTGTCCAACACCATCCGCCACATGTCGGGCGGCCAGCGCCAATGCGTGGCGATCGCCAGGACGGCCACCTTTGCCTCCAAGCTGATCATCATGGACGAGCCGACGGCGGCCCTTGGCGTGCAGGAGACGGCGCAGGTCGAAAACATCATCCGCACGCTGAAGGACAATGGCGAGCCGCTGATCCTGATCAGCCACAACATGCGCCAGGTGTTCGACCTCTGCGACCGTATCGTCGTGTTCCGGCGCGGCCGCATCGTTGCCAATCTGCGCAAGGAGAATACCGACGGGCAGGACATCGTCTCCTACATCACCGGCGCCAAGACCGGGGAGGCGGAACTCGCGGCCTAAGGGCCGGGCGCGGCGGCGATGGTCATCGCCTTCCCGTCGATTTGTCTTGACCGGAAAATCATCCAGCGCCCATGACCGGCGCCCCGCTTCGAACCATCCCCTAGAGGAAAATTTCCATGACTGTTCGCTTCGCCCTCCTTGGTGCCGGCCGCATCGGCAAGGTCCACGCCCGCGCCGTGGGTTCCAACCCCCAGGCAAAACTGGTCGCCGTTGCCGACGCCTTCGAAAAGGCGGCAAGCGAACTGGCGAGCGCCTATGGCGCCGAGGTGCGTACCATCGACGCCATCGAAAAATCGAAAGACATCGACGCGGTCGTCATCTGCACGCCGACCGACACGCATGCCGATCTGATCGAGCGCTTCGCCAAGGCCGGTAAGGCGATCTTCTGCGAGAAGCCGATCGATCTCGACGTCAAGCGCGTCGAGAAGTGCCTGGCCGTGGTCGACAAGGCCAAGGCGACGCTGATGGTCGGCTTCAACAGGCGCTTCGACCCGCATTTCGCCGCCGTGCGCAAGGCGATTGACGACGGCGCCATCGGCACGGTCGAAATGGTCACCATCACCTCGCGTGATCCCGGCGCCCCGCCGCTCGACTACATCGCGCGCTCCGGCGGCATTTTCCGCGACATGACCATCCATGATTTCGACATGGCGCGCTTCCTGCTCGGCGAGGAGCCGGTGGCGGTCAGCGCCCATGCCTCGGTGCTGGTCGACAAGAAGATCGGCGAAGCCGGCGATTTCGACTCGGTCAGCGTCATCCTCGAAACCGCATCGGGCAAGCAGGCGGTCATCTCGAATTCGCGCCGCGCCACCTATGGCTACGACCAGCGCATCGAGGTGCATGGCTCGAAAGGCATGGTGGCGGCCGAGAACCAGCGGCCGGTGTCGATCGAACTGGCCAACGAGAAGGGCTATACGCGCCCGCCGCTGCACGACTTTTTCATGACCCGCTATCTCGACGCTTATGCCAATGAGATTGCTGCCTTCATCACGGCGGCGACAAAGGGCAAGAAGGCAGCGCCAAGCGGCGCCGATGGCCTTGTGGCACTGAAGCTGGCGGACGCGGCGCTGAAATCGGCGACGACAGGCAAGACAGTGCGCCTAGGCTAGACAGTAAGGTCGTCGATCTACAGGGCTTTATGACTAGCCGTAACATTCATCATGTCGTCATCCACGGGCGAAGCAAGGAGCGAAGCGACGCGGCGCAGACCCGAGGATCCATGCCGTTACATAGAAGCGGCTCCAACGGTTCAGAATTTTGGTCCGCTGCGTTCTTCGGCAGAGGTCACGGAATGGATCCTAGGGTCTCCGCGACGGAGCTTCGCTCCCGCTTCGCCCTAGGATGACGACGTTGGGGATACTTCGACCAAGTTTCCCAACGTCGCGATAAGGCACCGAAGAAACCTCAATGAATCTCATGAAACTGTTGGCAGTCAAGAACCCAGGAGCAGAGCAATGAGCACCGATCGTAATTCACAGACACGCGCCATCGTCACCGGCGGTGCGCAAGGCATCGGCTTCGCCGTCGCCGAGGCACTCGCCGACGAGGGCTGCCGGGCGCTGGCGCTCATCGGCCGCTCGCAGGAGAAGGGCGACAAGGCTGTTGCCCATTTCAAGAAATCTGGCGTCGACGCCATCTTCATCAGCGCCGACGTTTCGAAGGTTGCCGACTGCAAGCGTGCGGTCGCCACCGCGCTCTCGCATTTCGGTACGATCAACGCGCTGGTCAACGCCGCCGCCACCTCGGCGCGCGGCTCCCTGGTCGAGACATCGGAAGAGCTTTTCGACCAGATCTTCGACACCAATGTGCGCGGCCCCTTCTTCCTGATGCAGGGCGTGGTGGCGCATCTGCTGGAGAAAAAGGCACCCGGCTCGATCGTCAACGTGCTGTCGATGTCGGCGCATACCGGCCAGTCCTTCCTGACGCCCTATTCGACCAGCAAGGGCGCGCTGATGACGCTGACCAAGAACGTCGCCAACGCCTATCGCTTCAACCGCATCCGCTGCAACGCCGTGCTGCCCGGCTGGATGGACACCGAGGGCGAGGACATCGTGCAGAAGAAATGGCACGGCGCGCCCGACGACTGGCTGGCGAAGGCCGAAGCGGCCCAGCCGATGGGCCAGTTGGTGAAGCCGGGCCAGCTCGCGCGGCTGATCAGCTACATGGTCAGCCCGCAATCGGGCGTCATGACCGGATCGCTGGTCGACTACGACCAGAGCATCGCCGGCTCGTCGCCGGAATAGTGCCGACGTTGCGGCTGGCCCTTTCTCCCCGTCACTATACGGGGAGAAATGCCCGGCAGGGCAATGAGAGGCAGCACCGACTTTGACAATTACCGGTCCATACCCTGCCACCTCGCTTGTCTCTCCGACGTAGGCGCCGCCCCTCACCTGCCTGCCGGCATCCTCTCCCCGTATAGGGACGGGGAGAGGGGTGCTGTCATCGACGGTTTCGCCACCTGACCCTCATCGCCCCATCGACAAACGCCGCCGCTTCGACTATATGAGCGGCATGATCCACCTGTCCGCCACCTATTGGTACTTTAGCAGCTCGCTGGCGGCGGGAGGATTGCGCTCGATCTGAAGATTGCAGCAAACAGTCCGACAAGCCGCCAGACCTGGCGGCTTTTTTGTTTCAGCCGGCAGGTTCCCAAACAGGAGCAGAAAGCCGTGTTGACCACTACAGACGACCTTCGGGTCAAGGAACTTAGACTGCTGAGCACGCCGGAAGAGGTGATGCGCGAGATACCGCGCTCACTCACGGCGACACGCACCGTTGCCGCCTCGCGCAACGCCATCCACTCCATCCTGACAGGGGCCGACGATCGACTTGTTGTCATCGTCGGCCCTTGTTCCATTCATGATCCGGTCGCGGCCGTTGACTATGCCAGCCGTCTGGCGGCGCTGCGCGAGGCCCTGGCCGACCGGCTCGAGATCGTCATGCGGGTCTATTTCGAAAAGCCGCGCACCACTGTCGGCTGGAAAGGCCTGATCAACGATCCCGACCTCGACGGCAGCTTCAACATCGACAAGGGGCTGCGGATGGCGCGCAATGTGCTTTCCGCCGTCAACAATCTCGGCCTGCCGGCGGCGACCGAATTCCTCGACATGACGACGCCGCAATACATTGCCGACCTCGTCGCCTGGGGCGCCATTGGCGCGCGCACGACCGAAAGCCAGATCCACCGCGAGCTGGCCTCGGGCCTCTCCTGCCCGGTCGGCTTCAAGAACGGCACCGACGGCAATCTCAGGATCGCCGGCGAGGCGGTGAAGTCGGCCGCCCAGCCGCATCATTTCATGGCGGTGACCAAGGGCGGCCGCAGCGCGATTGCGGCGACGACCGGAAACGAGGATTGCCATGTCATCCTGCGCGGCGGTGTCCAGCCGAACTATGACACGGCAAGCGTCGAGGCTGCTTCGGTGGAACTCGCCCGCATCGGTATCGCGCCGCGCCTGATGATCGACGTGAGCCACGCCAACTCCAGCAAGAAGCCCGAGAACCAGCCGAAGGTGGCGGCGGACGTGGCAGGCCAGGTGGCGGCGGGCGACGAGCGCATCATCGGCGTCATGATCGAAAGCAATCTCGTCGCTGGCCGGCAGGATGTCGTGCCCGGCAAGCCGCTGGTCTACGGCCAGAGCATCACCGATGGCTGCATCGACTGGGCGACCACCGAGACCGTGCTGCACGGGCTTGCCGGTGCCGTAGAATGGCGCCGCTCGGCGCGGCGCGCCATGCTGGACAGCCGGCAAGGGGCCGCCTGACACGATGGCGATGCGGGAGGGGCGGCGCCGGGACTTACGCCGCCCTCAGCCCTTCCCATGCGGTGAAGACCGAGACCGCGAACAGCAGCAGCCCGGCGGCGCGCCCGGCAAGGACGGTCGCCCGCGGATTGGCGATCAGAAGGCTGCGGCTGCGGCCGGCAGAAATGGCCAGCCCGCCATAGATCGCCGCCTGCGTCAGCACGGTCAGCAGGCCCATGATCGTCGCCTGCATCCAGATCGGACCATAGTGCGGTTTCAGGAACTGCGGGTAGACGGCCAGGACGAAGAGATAGGCCTTCGGATTGATCAGGCAGGTCACGAAACCCTGGCGAAACGCTTTCCATGCGGAACGGCTGCCGGCCGGCCCCTCATGGCCGACGGTGATGGAGCTGCGCATCAGCGTGATGCCGATATAGGCCATGTAGGCGGCGCCGGCGATCAGCAGCGGCTTGAACAGGATCGGCACGAAATGCATGAGCAGGCCGACGCCGACAGCGCCGTTCAGCGTGTGTACCATGCCGCCGACCATGATGCCGCCGGTCGCGGCCAGCCCTCTGTCGCGTCCGCCGGTCAGCGCGTTGGCAAGCACGAACAGCATGTCCATGCCTGGAACGGCGATGATGCCGAACAGGAGAAGAAAGAAAAGCCAGAGATTTTCCGCGTAGCTCATGTCAGTTGCCTGTCGCCTCTTGGGGGCGTGCCGCCAAGGAATTGTTGATTTTCAAGCCGATGGGCGATCCTATAGATCGAGCCAACTGACGATGGTGTGTCAGTTGTGATCACAGCCGGGGAGAAAAATGCGCAAGGCCTCGCGCCTGTTCGAGATCATCCAGATCCTGCGGCTGGCCAGGCAGCCGGTGACGGCGGCAATGATTGCCGGGCAACTGGAAGTGACGATACGCTCGATCTACCGCGACATCGCCGCGCTGCAGGCCATGCGCGTCCCGATCGAGGGCGGCCGTGGCATCGGCTATATCCTGCGTCCCGGCTTCGACCTGCCGCCGCTGATGTTCTCGATCGAGGAGATGGAGGCGATCGTGCTGTCGCTGGCGTTGCTCGAGCGCACGGGAGACGACGAGCTCAAGCAGGCGGCCAAGCGCGTCAGCGCCAAGATCGCCGGCGCGGTGCCGCCGCCCTTGCGCCAGACGCTCGATGCCAATGCGCTGCATGCCTGGGGCTTTGCCGCGCCCGCCGCCGGCACGATCGACCTGGCGCTGGTGCGCCGCGCCATCCGCGACGAGGAGAAGCTCGACCTTTCCTACCGCGACGAAGCAGGCCGTGCCTCCGAGCGGCTGATCCGCCCGATCGCGCTGATCTACTACGCCGAAACCGCCAACATCGTCGCCTGGTGCGAGCTGCGCCAGGCGATCCGCAATTTCCGCAGCGACCGCATCGAGGACTGCCAGCCGACCGGGTTACGCTTCAAGGACGAAGGCGACCGCTTGCGGCAAATCTGGGTCAATGGCTGGGAGACGAACGCGGCTATAGGCGTCTGACTTTTACCTTACATCCACCCAGCGCTTTTCCTCATAAGAACGCGCCATCGCGTGCACGGTGCGCTCGATCTCCAGCCCTTCGGCGAACTCGATAAGCCGGGCCGGCTTGCCGGCCAGCCGCGTCAGCAATTCGTGGCACTCGATGATCTTGAGATCGTTGAAGCCGAGACTGTGGCCGGGCGCCGGCACGAAAAGATCATAGGGCTTGTGCTGCGGCGCCACCAATATGGTGCGATAGCCCTGTTCGGTCGGTCGGTCCGACGTCAAATAGAGCTGGAATTCGTTCATCCGCTCCTGGTCGAACAGGATCGAACCCTTGGAGCCGAAGATCTGGATGGCGATACGGCCCTTGCGGCCCCAGGCCGAGCGGTTGACCTGCAGCGTTCCGGCAATGCCGTTTTCCAGATGCATCAGCACGCTGGCGATATCGTAGGTCTCGACCGCGCGGCGCCCGCCCGCCGCCAGCCTGCGGTCGGCATAGGGCTTGGCCATGTCGCAGATGACGCTGGCGACGCGGCCGAACAACGCCGTGACCAGCGACAGCGGATGCACGGCGAAATCGTCGAGCGCGCCATAGCCGGAAGTCGCTTCGTGCTTCCAGAAGAACGGCGCCTCGGGATCGGCCATGAAATCCTCGTCCATCTCGATGCGCAGATGGTTGACCTCGCCGATGATCTTCTCGTCGAGCAGCGCGCCGATGTGACGGATGGCCGGGCTCTGGATGTAATTGTAACCAAGCGCGGCAATCTTGCCTGATGTCTTGGCGGCGGCCGCCATTGCCTCGGCCTCGGCGAAGCTCGGCGCCATCGGCTTTTCGCACCACAGATGCTTGCCGGCTTCGAGGATGGCGATGGCCATTTCCGGATGAAACTGGTTGGGCGTCGTCAGCGAGACGACGTCGACCTCCGGATCGTTGACGACGGCACGCCAGTCGCCGGACGCCTTGGCAAAGCCGAACTCGCCGGCCTTGCGCCTGGCAAGGTCCTCGCTGACCTCGCCGAGATGGACGAGCCGCGGCTTGGTCGCATCGGGGAAGACGGCTCCCACTGCGCTCCACGCGATGGCGTGGCACTTGCCCATGAAACCCGTACCGATAAGACCTACGCCGACCATCCAACTTTCTCCACTGCCTGAGCGTTGGATGGATGAATTAGTCCATTTTCTCCGGAAATGGAATGTCTGCCTCATTTTTTATGGCGTTCTTGCGCAGGCCCGCTATGATGGGGCACAGAGAGCCTCCAGACAGGCTTGGGCGGAGACGATGGACGAACAGGTACCTCGCGACTTCGAGACGCTGCGCGCCACCATTCTGGACCGGCGCGAGAGCCTGCCCAAGCGCATCGCCCAGATCGCCGCCTATGCGCTCGACAATCCGGACGACATCGCGTTTGGCACCGCCGCCAGCATCGCCGCTTCGGCCGGTGTGCAGCCCTCGACCCTGATCCGCTTTGCCCAGCAACTCGGTTTCGACGGCTTTACCAGCCTGCAGCAGGTGTTCCGCGAGCGGTTGCGCGAGCGCAACTCCTCCTATGACGAGCGGCTGCAGGCGCTACGCGCCAAGGCCGAGGGCGGCGCCGGCCACCGGGCGATCTTCGACGGTTTCATTGCCGCCGCCAGCACCTCGCTCAACGACATTTCCCGCACACTGGACGACGCGCATCTGGAAGACGCTATCTCGCTGCTGGCAAAGGCGCAGACCATCTATGTCTTGGCCAAGCGGCGCTCCTATCCGGTGGCGAGCTATATCGCCTACGCGCTGGGCAAGCTGAAGATCCGCAACCAGCTGATCGAATCGGCTGCCGGCCTGAATGCCGAGATGGTCGGCTTCGCCACGCCGGCGGACGCCGTCATCGCCATCAGCTTCTCGCCCTACGCACCGGCCACGATCGAGGAAGCGCGCAGCATTTCCGAGCAGGGCGTGCCGATCGTTGCCATCACCGACAGCTCATTCTCGCCGCTGGCCCAGTTCGCCAGGGTCTGGTTCGAGGTGGCCGAGGCGGATTTCGCCGGTTTCCGTTCGCTGTCGGCGACAATGGCGCTGGCCATGGCGCTGACCGTCGGCGTCGGCGAGAAGCGGCGTGACGCGAGCCGCAAGCGCAAGGCTTGACCAGACATCCAAAAAGGCAATTTTAGGCTAGGGAATGCTCATTCCATATTGACTATGGATTGGAATTATTATTTCATATTGCTGGCGCCACGCTGCCGCTCGCGCGTGTTACCCAACAATGTTGTCCATGACGACAAGACCGACGGGAGGTTCCAATGAGCGAAGCTGTGGACGCAAGACAGGCGCCGCTCGATGTCATCACCATCGGTCGCGCTTCCGTCGACCTCTATGGCCAGCAGATCGGCTCGCGGCTCGAGGATATCACGTCCTTCGCCAAGTCGGTCGGCGGCTGCCCGGCCAACATTTCGGTCGGCACGGCGCGGCTCGGCCTGCGCTCGGCGCTGCTGACGCGCGTCGGCGACGAGCAGATGGGCCGCTTCATCCGCGAGCAGCTGAAACGCGAAGGCGTCAACACCGACGGGCTGAAGACCGACAAGGAACGGTTGACCGCGCTTGTGCTGCTTTCGGTCGAGAGCGAAGGCGTTTCGCCGATGATCTTCTACCGCTCCGACTGCGCCGACATGGCGCTTTCGGAAGAGGATATCGACGAGGCGTTTATTGCCTCGGCCCGCGCCATCGTCGTCACCGGCACGCATTTTTCCCGCCCCAACAGCGACGCCGCCCAGCGCAAGGCGATCCGCATCATGAAGGCCAAGGGCGGCAAGGTGGTCTTCGACATCGACTATCGGCCGAACCTGTGGGGTCTCGCCGGTCACGCCGAAGGTTTCGAGCGCTACGTCAAGTCGGACCGGGTCTCGGCCCAGTTGAAGACGGTGCTGCCCGATTGCGACCTCATCGTCGGCACTGAGGAAGAGATCATGATCGCGTCCGGCGCCGACGACTGCCTGAGCGCGCTGAAGACGATCCGCGCCCTGTCCTCGGCGACCATCGTCTTGAAGCGCGGCGCCATGGGCTGCATCGTCTATGACGGGCCGATCAGCGACGATCTCGAGGACGGCATCGTCGGCGAAGGGTTCCCGATCGAGATCTACAATGTGCTGGGCGCCGGTGACGCCTTCATGTCCGGTTTGCTTCGCGGCTGGCTCGGCGGTGAAAGCTTCAAAACCGCGGCGACCTGGGCCAACGCCTGCGGCGCCTTCGCCGTGTCGCGGCTGCTCTGCGCGCCGGAATATCCGACCTTCGAAGAGCTGCAGTGCTTCCTCAAGAACGGCAGCAAGCATCGCGCACTGCGCAAGGACGAGGCGATCAACCACATCCATTGGGCAACCACCCGCCGGCGCGACATCCCTTCGCTGATGGCGCTCGCCTGCGACCACCGTGTGCAGCTCGAGGATGTGGCGGCCAAGACCGGCGCCGATCCAGCGCGCATCCGCGATTTCAAAGTGCTGGCGGTCAAGGCGGCGGCCAAGGTCGCTGCCGGCCGCGACGGCTACGGCATGCTGATCGACGAGAAGCATGGCCGCGAGGCGATGTTCGAATTCGCCAGGCATCCCTTTGCCTGGCTGGGCCGGCCGGTGGAATTGCCGGGCTCGCGGCCGCTGCGCTTCGAATTCTCGCAGGATATCGGCTCGCAGCTCACCGAATGGCCCGTCGATCACTGCATCAAGTGCCTGTGCTTCTACCACCCTGACGATCCGGCGGAACTCAAGGAAGAACAGCAGCAGAAGCTGCGCGCGCTGTTCGAGGCCGCGCGCAAGGTCGGCCGGGAACTTCTCATCGAGATCATCGCCGGCAAGCATGGCAAGCTCGACGACACGACGATCCCGCGCGCGCTGGAGGAACTCTATGCGCTCGGCATCAAGCCGGACTGGTGGAAGCTCGAGCCGCAGGCGTCGAGCGGTGCCTGGGCCAAGATCGAGGCGGTGATCCTGAAGCACGATCCCTGGTGCCGCGGCATCGTGCTGCTTGGGCTGGAGGCGCCGCAGGACGAGTTGGAGGCGGCGTTCGCCGCAACCGCCAAGGCGCCCATCGTCAAGGGCTTTGCCGTCGGCCGCACCATCTTCGTCCACGCGGCCGAACAATGGCTGGCCGGCAAAATGTCCGATGACGAGGCCGTCGCCGACATGGCCTTGCGCTTCGAACAGTTGACCGAGGCGTGGCTTGCCGCGCGCGGCCGCAAGGCGGCATAACAGGCCGCGACACAGGGACTGCGGAGGAAACAACCATGAGCAAGACAATCCGCCTGACGATGGCGCAGGCGCTGACCCGCTTCCTGTCCCGCCAGATGACCGAGATCGACGGCAAGACGGTGCCGATCTTCGGCGGCGTCTGGGCGATCTTCGGCCATGGCAATGTCGCCGGCATCGGCGAGGCGCTTTACCAGGTACGCGATGAATTGCCGACCTTCCGCGCCCACAACGAGCAGGCGATGGCGCATGCGGCGATCGCCTACGGCAAGGCCAATTTCCGTCGCCGCTTCATGGCCGCGACCTCTTCGATCGGCCCCGGCGCGCTGAACATGGTGACGGCGGCTGCACTTGCCCACGTAAACCGGTTGCCCGTCCTGTTTTTGCCGGGCGACGTCTTCGCCAATCGCATCCCCGACCCGGTGTTGCAGCAGGCCGAGGATTTTTCGGACGGCACCGCGACGGTCAACGACTGTTTCCGGCCGGTGTCGCGCTATTTCGACCGCATCACGCGGCCGGAGCAGATCATACCGGCGCTGAGCCGCGCCATGCAGGTGCTGACCGATCCAGCCGATTGCGGCCCGGTGACGCTGTCGCTCTGCCAGGACGTACAGGCCGAGGCTTATGACTATCCCGAGAGCTTCTTTGCCGAGCGGGTCTGGCGCCAGCGCCGGCCGCGCCCGGACCGTGGCGAATTGGCCGCCGCCGTCACGGCACTCAAGGGAGCCAGGAAGCCGCTGATCATCGCCGGCGGCGGCGTTCTCTATTCGCAGGCTTCCGACGAACTGGCGACGTTCGCCGAAGGCGCCGGCATTCCGGTCTGCGAGACGCAAGGCGGCAAGTCCTCGCTGCCGGACGAACACAGGCTCAACATGGCGGCGGTCGGCGTCACCGGCACCTCGGCCGCCAACCGGCTGGCGGAAGAGGCCGACGTCGTGCTCGCCATCGGCACGCGGCTGCAGGATTTCACCACCGGCTCGTGGGCGCTGTTCAAGAATTCCGGCAAGACCATCATCGGGCTCAACGTGCAGCCCTTTGATGCCGGCAAACACCGGGCGCTGCCGCTGGTCGCCGACGCAGCGGAAGGGCTCGCCGAGCTCGGCGCCGCGCTGCAAGGCTGGAAGGCGCCTGTCGCCTGGACCGACAATGCGGCCACTGGCAAGACCACCTGGCAGGCCGACGCGGCCAAGGTGACGGCATCGACCAACGTCGCCTTTCCATCGGATGCGCAGGTGATCGGCGCCGTTCAGCGCGCCATGGGATCAGGCGTGACGCTGCTGCATGCCGCGGGCGGCCTTCCCGGCGAATTGCACAAGCTTTGGCAGGCGGGCGCGCCCGGCTCCTACCATGCCGAATACGGCTTCTCGACCATGGGCTACGAGATTGCCGGCGGCCTCGGCACCAAGATGGCCAAGCCCAACGAGGAGGTCGTCGTCATGATCGGCGACGGCTCCTATCTGATGCTGAATTCCGAGATCGCCACCTCGGTGATGCTCGGCCTGAAACTGACCATCGTGCTGCTCGACAACAGGGGGTTCGGCTGCATCAACCGGCTGCAGATGGCGACCGGCGGTGCCAACTTCAACAACCTGTTGAAGGACTCGCGCCACGAGATCCTGCCCGATGTCGACTTTGCCGCGCATGCCGCCAGCATGGGCGCGATATCAGAAAAAGTTTCGTCGATCGCCGGGCTGGAGACGGCGCTGGCTCAGGCGAAAAAGAACGACCGCACCACCGTGCTGGTCATCGACACCGACCCGCTGGTTTCCACCGATGCCGGCGGGCACTGGTGGGACGTGGCGGTGCCCGAGGTCTCGGCGCGGCCGCAGGTGAACGCGGCGCGCAAGGCCTATGACGAGAAGCGGCGGATGCAGAGCGTCGGCGATTGATGTCGGTGCCGAAACCCCCCCTTCTCCCGTCCTTATACGGGGAGAAGGTGCCGGCGGGCGGATGAGGGGCAGCGCCAACCAACAGGTAATAAGCAGTTCTAAACCGGAGTGACGACTTGAAAGCCAAACTGGGCATGTCCCCCATCGCATGGTGGAACGACGATCTTGCCGAACTGAGCGATGACGTGTCGCTGGAAGAATGTCTGCGCCAGTCGCGCTCTGCCGGCTTCACCGGCATGGAAATGGGCCGGCGCTTTCCCAACGACCCAAAGGTGATGCTGCCGATCCTGAAGGCCGCCGACGTGACGCTATGCGGCGGCTGGTTTTCCGGCACGCTGGTCGACGAGGAGATGGCTGCGAACAAGGAGCGCATCCAGCCGATGATCGACCTGTTCAAGGCGGTCGACGCGCCCTGCATCGTCTATGGCGAGGTCGGACGCTCGATCCAGGGCGACCGCTCCAGGCCGCTCGCCACCAAGCCGAAGCTTTCGGGCGACGAAATGAAGGCCTACGCGCGGCGCCTGACGGAATTCGGCGAATGGTGCGCCGGGCAAGGCATGCCGCTTTCCTACCACCACCACATGGCGGCGGTAGTCGAGACCGAGCCGGAACTGGACGCCTTCATGCGCCATTCCGGCGAGGGCATTCCGCTGCTGCTCGATGCCGGGCACCTGGCCTTTGCCGGCGGCGACGTGCTGCGCGCCATCGACAACCACCACAAGCGCATCAGCCACGTCCATGTGAAGGATGTGCGCATGGAGGTGATCGACGGGCTCGACCGCACGAAACAATCCTTCCTCGACGCCGTGGCGCTCGGCGCCTTCACCGTGCCGGGCGACGGTTCGCTCGATTTCGGCGCCATCGTGCAGCGCTTCGCCGATCATGGCTATGAAGGCTGGTTCGTGGTCGAGGCCGAGCAGGACCCCAGGAAGAACCCGCCGCTCAAGATGGCGCAGGTTGGCCATAAGGAACTGATGCGGGTGATGACCGCCGCCGGCTACACCGTCGAGACGCAGGGCTTCCCGAATGCCTGAAGGCTGGATTGGTCGCCACCGGTGGCTTATCTGAGAACTGGTTCAGCAACTCTCGGATGGCGCGATGAAAGATTATGAACACCCGTTCTTCCGGCCGCTGTGGCGGCGCGTTGCCGTCGTCGCGGTCTGCGTGATCTGGTCGGTGATCGAGTTCGCCTCCGGCACCCCGTTCTGGGGCGTGATTGCGCTCGGCTTCGCCGGCTATGCCGTCTGGCAGTTTTTTTATCTGTACAAGCCGGTGGAGGAGACGAAGGCAACGGCTGCGGAACCCAAGGTCGGCATCGAACCCAAGGAATGATGGAAGAAGTTCCAGTGGATTGGATACGTGCGTAACGGATCGCATACGTTGGTGATTGGCCGAAACGCTCCTCGCTTCGTCATCCTAGGGCGGAGCAAGGAGCGCAGCGACGCGGCGCAGACCCTAGGATCCATGCCGTTGGATTGAAGCGTTGCGACGGTGCAGAATTCCGCTCCGCTCCGCTGCGGGGTCACGGAATGGATCCTAGGGTCTCCGCGACGGAGCTTCGCTCCTGCTACGCCCTAGGATGACGAAGTTGGGAGGCTTCGGCCGATCTCGAAGATTTGCGATAGGAGAGACAAAATGTCGAAACTGCTCGTCAAAGCCGACAAGGGCAATGGCCGCGTCGCGCATGTCACGCCGCAAGGCGCTGGCTGGACCTATGTCGGTTTCGATCTGCATCGGCTGAAGCCCGGCCAGAGCGCCTCGGGACAGTCGGACGACCGCGAAGTCTGCCTGGTCTTCGTGACCGGCAAGGGTACGGCAAAAGCCGGCGGCAAGGATCTCGGCCTGCTCGGCGAGCGCATGTCGCCTTTCGAGGGCAAGCCGTGGTCGGTCTACGTGCCGCAGGGATCGGACTGGTCGGTGACGGCCGACACCGAGCTGGAACTCGCGGTATGCTCGGCGCCCGGCCTTGGCGGCGGCTTGCCGGTCCGGGTGATCGGGCCGGACGATCTCGGCCAGGAGGTGCGCGGCAAGGGCACCAACACGCGCTACGTCACCAACATCCTGCCTGAGGGGCAGCCGGCCGACTCGCTGCTGGTGGTCGAGGTCATCACGCCCGGCGGCCACACGTCGAGCTACCCGCCGCACAAGCACGACCAGGACAATCTGCCCGCTGAATCCTATCTCGAGGAAACCTACTACCACCGCCTCAACCCGCCGCAGGGTTTTGCCTTCCAGCGCGTCTATACCGACGCCGACAAGGATGGCCGGCGCGCGCTGGACGAAGCCATGGCGATCGAGGACGGCGATGTCGTGCTGGTGCCCAAGGGCTATCACCCTTGTGCCGCCTGCCATGGCTATGACCTCTATTACCTCAATGTGATGGCCGGGCCGAAGCGGACGTGGAAATTCCACAACGCGCCCGAGCACGAATGGTTGATGAAGGCCTGACCGTTCTGCGTTTCCGGTTGAATTTGTTGGTCCAGTTGGGAAAAATCGTCGGCTAACGACCCTGAGGGTCGATTTGCCTTCGAAACCCTTCAAAGCTTCGTCAATCCGTCATGGAAATCACCTATGGCAACGTTTCTGACGAGGACTTCCCATGCGTTATGCCATCTATTTCACCCCCAGGCAGGACGAGCTGCTGGCGCGTATCGCCGCCAACTGGCTGGGCCGCGACCCGTTCGGTGCCGCGACCGGCCCGGTTGAGGCCGTGGCCGACCTGTCGGCGGCGGAAGTGGCCTTCCACACCGCTTCGGCGCGCCGCTATGGCTTTCACGCCACGCTGAAAGCGCCCTTCCGCCTGGCCGCCACCGAGACCGAGGCTTCGCTGCGCGCGGCGCTAGACCATTTTGCCGAAGCAACGCCGGTTGTGACGATCCCGCGTCTGGTCGTCAGCCAGATCGACAGCTTCTTCGCGCTGGTGCCGGATGGTCCGCTGCCTCCGCTCAACCGCTTCGCCGACGACGTCGTGCGCGATTTCGACCGGTTTCGCGCGCCGTTGAGCGAGGCCGAGATCGAGCGGCGCAGCCCGGATTCGCTGAAGCCTGCCGAGTTTCGCAATCTCTGCCAGTGGGGCTATCCCTATGTTTTCGAGACCTTCCGCTTCCACATGACCCTGTCGGGCCGGGCCGGCCCACAGGAAAGCCCTCGCCTGCGCGCGGCGATCGACGGCCTTTTCGCCGATGTGTTGCGCCAGCCCGTGCTGGTGGATGCGCTGACATTGTTTGTCGAACTCGAACCCGGTGCGCCGTTCATGGTGCTGTCCCAGCACGCGCTTGGACGCCGCCCGGCCAGAAAAACAGCCTGACAGGCGCCGGAAGAAGCAAGGACCAGCCGCAATGACCGCCGAAACTGTTCTTTCCAACGCCCGCATCGTTCTTGCCGACGAGATCGTCGAAGGCTCGCTGGTGTTGCGCGACGGCTTTATCGCCGGCATCGATGCCGGCGCGGCCCGGACCGGCGAGGACATGGGCGGCGACTTCATCATTCCAGGACTGGTCGAACTCCACACCGACCATCTCGAGGGCCATTATGCGCCGCGGCCGAAAGTGCGCTGGAACCCGATCGCCGCGGTGCTTGCCCATGACGCGCAGGTGGCGACCGCCGGCATCACCACCGTGCTCGATGCGCTCCGCGTCGGCATGGACGAGGACGCCGACCTGACATCGGACGACATCCGCAAGCTGGCAGATGCGATCGAGGACAGTGTCCAGCAGGAGCGGCTGCGGGCAGACCATTTCATCCATCTGCGCTGCGAGGTCTCGGCACCGGACTGCCTGAGGGCCTTCGCCAATTTCGAGACAGACGACAGGGTGAAACTGGCGTCGCTGATGGATCATGCGCCGGGCCAGCGCCAGTTCGTCAACCTTGAAACCTACGCCTACTACTACCAGCGCAAGCTGAAGCTCTCGGATCAGGATTTCAAGAAATTTTGCGGGAAGCGGATGGGCGAGTCGGCACGCAATTCAGGACCGAACCGCGTCTTCATCGCCGCCGCCTGCCAGGAGCGCGGCATCGTGCTCGCCAGCCATGACGACGCCACGTCGGCTCATGTCGACGAGGCCATCGAGCAGGGCGTGAGGGTCGCCGAGTTCCCGACCACAGAGGAAGCGGCGCGGGCCTCGAAGGCCGCCGGGCTCGGCGTGCTGATGGGCGCGCCCAATGTCATGCGCGGCGCCTCGCATTCGGGCAATGTTTCGGCACGCACCCTGGCCAGTGACGGCCTGCTTGACATCCTGTCGTCCGACTACATCCCCTTCAGCCTGATCCAGTCGGCCTTCTTCCTCGGCGACATGGTCGAAGGCATTTCGCTGCCGCAGGCCGTCGCCATGGTCTCGAAGAACCCGGCGCAGGCCGTCGGCCTTGACGACCGCGGGATCATCGAACAGGGACGCCGCGCCGATCTGGTGCGGGTGCGCGTCGACGATCATGTTCCGGTCGTGCGCACCGTGTGGCGGCAGGGATGCCGGGTGGCATGATGGTGTCGGCCTTGATGGAGCGCGAACTGTCCGCCGAAACCTTTCCGATCCGTCATGGCGTCTTTGTTGCCGTCGTAGGCCCTAGCGGTGCCGGCAAGGACACGGTGATCGGTTACGCCAAGGCGCTTTTCGCCGACGAGACGCAGCTGGAGTTCGTTCGCCGCGTCATCACCAGGCCGAGCGATGCGGCGAGCGAGGATCACGACACGCTGGCCGACGCCGCCTTCGCCGAGGCCGAGGCCGATGGCGCCTTCGCCATCTCCTGGGAAGCGCATGGCCTGCGCTATGGCCTGCCCGCCGATGTCGACTGGTCCGTTTCCAATGGCCATGTCGCCGTTGCCAACGTATCGCGCGCGGTCATCCCCACCTTGCGCGAACGCTATGCCAATCTGGCGATCGTCGAGATCACCGCTTCGCCCCAAGTGCTGGCCGAGCGGCTGGCGATGCGCGGCCGCGAGTCGCGCGGCGAAGTGCTGGCACGGCTGGCGCGCAGCGCCAGTGTGACCTTGTCCGGCCCTGGCGTCACCTCAATCGACAACAGCGGTCCGCGCGAGGTGGCCGGTGAGCGCTTCGCCGAGCTGCTACGCAAGGCAATGGCCTTCTCCGACATGTCGGGGCTGATCTGATCGAGGCCAGTTTCACCCGTCTGCTTGCGCTGCCGCCGGAACGCTTTGGGCTGCTGGCCGCGTAGGGTGATTCTGGACTACGATCCGGGAATTCGCCCCCAGGGAATCAGGGTCGAGCAAGACAGGAAGCCTTGATGCAGACACTGACACCCATCCTCTCGACAGTCACGGCGGCATTTCTCGCCTCCCTGGTCGAGGTCGTCGAAGCCTTCACCATTGTGCTCGCGGTCGGGGTGACACGCAGCTGGCGTCCGGCCTTGACGGGTGCTGCGCTGGCTCTGGCGGTGCTGGCAGCCCTGGTGCTGGCGTTCGGGCCGCTGCTGGCGCTTGTCCCCATCAACACGCTGCAGTTCATCGTCGGGGTGCTGCTAATCCTGTTCGGCATGCGCTGGCTGCGAAAAGCCATCCTGCGCAGCGTCGGCGTCATCGCCCTGCATGACGAAGAGGCGGCCTTCGCCAAGGAAACCGCCGCGCTGCACCGGCAGGCTGACGATCGGCGCGCCGACTACCTCGCCGGGCTGGCCTCGTTCAAGGCGGTGCTGCTCGAGGGGGTGGAGGTGGTGTTCATCGTCATCGCTGTCGGCGCCGCGCATGGGCAGACATTTTACGCGAGCATGGGCGCGCTGGCCGCCTTCGTCCTGGTGATGCTTGTCGGTCTCGCTGTCCACCGGCCGCTGGCGCGCGTGCCGGAAAACGCCCTCAAATTCGTGGTCGGCCTGATGCTGACCAGCTTCGGCATCTTCTGGACCGGCGAGGGCATCGGCGCCGACTGGCCGGGCGCCGATCTTGCTCTGCTCGCCATCTTCGCCATCGTCGCGCTGGCATCCTTCGCCATGGTGCGCTGGCTGCGCGGCACCAATCCCACAGCCGCCGGAGGGCTCGCCCGATGAACGTCCTTCGCCTTGTCGCCAGGGAATTCTTCGGCATGTTCGTCGATGACGGCAGTCTGGCGCTGCTGGCGCTGGTCCTGGTGGCCGCGGTTACCGCGGGGGTGAAGCTGCTCGCATTGCCGCCGCTGCTCGGCGGCGCCCTCCTGCTCGTCGGCTGCCTTGCCATCCTTTTGCAAAGCGTTCGCCGCGCCGCACGCCACGCTCACCGGTAGCGGACAGGCTTCAGCGGCGCCACGGGGATCATCATCGTCTTACCCCGGCACCCTTAACGTCACGTTCAAAAGGAAAATATGGTACCGGTATCAAAATGCGCGAAGCCCCCTGGCGGAACGCGCATGGACAGACAAATAATATTATAATAGCATACCATTATAACTCGCAGAGGAGCCGCTGACTCTCCGGTTTGCAAGGGATGTCCGCGAGCGAGCTGTTTCAAATCGTCGGGTGGCCAGGCGCCCCGCACCGTCGATATCGACACGAGGCGCAGAAAATGCATGGGAGGAAAACATGCGGACTTTCGTGAGGGGCGCGATGCTTGCCGGCATCGTGCTGGCGCTGTCGGCGCTGCTGCCGTCGATCGCTTCGGCACAGTCGGTCGATGAGATTATTTCGCGCGGCAAGCTGGTCGTTGCCATCGACACAACCACGCCGCCCTACGGCTTTCTCGACGCCAATCTGAAACCGACCGGCTTCGACATCGAGGTCGCCAACAAGATGGGCGAGGCGCTGGGCGTGCCTGTGGAATTCGTCACCGTCACCTCGCCGGGCCGGATTCCGGCTTTGCTGACCAAGCAGGTCGATGCGGTGATCTCGATCTTCTCGATCACGCCGGCGCGCGCCATCCAGATCGACTATTCGATTCCCTATGCCGGCCAGTCGGCGGTGGTGATCGCGCCGAAGAGCACCTCGATCAAGGGCGTTGCCGACCTCGTCGGCAAGAAGGTTGGCCTGACGCGCGGCACCGGCGAGGACGGATTGCTGACCAAGGCCGCCGAAGCCAATCCGGGCATCGAGATCCTGCGCTTCGACGACTATTCCTCGCTGCTGCAGGCGATGGTGTCGGGCCAGATCGACGCCATGGGCGGCGGTGATTACGGCGAAATCTACCTGAAGAAAGCCGGGAACGGCGACGCCTTCGAGCAGAAATATGTGCTGAAAACCTTCTACTTCGGCATTGGCGTCGCCAAGGGCAACGACAATCTGCGCCAGTGGATCAACACCTGGCTGTTCACCCTTAAGACCGACGGCACGCTCGATGCATTGTCGATGAAGTATCGCAACCAGCCGCTGCCGGTGCTGCCGGTCTTCTGATCGCGTCATTCCACGGCGGGACCGCGCATGGCAGCGGCCCCGCTTTCTCGACCTCGTGACGGAATGCCCATGCAAACCGCCCTGCAATTCGGCCCGATCCTGGTGCATCTCGACCTGTTGCTGCGCGGCCTGGAGAAGTCCATCCAGCTGGCGGCGCTGTCGATCCTGTTCGGCACCGCCATCGGTGTCCTTGGCGCCGTCGGACGCAGCTTTGGGCCGCGATTTCTGTCGTGGCCGATCGCTGCCTATGTCGAGATGATCCGCAACACGCCGCTCTTGATCCAGCTTTATTTCGTCTTCTTCTCGCTGCCGCTGTTCGGCTTCAAACTGTCGAGCAACACGGCGGCGGTCGTGGCGCTGTCGATCCATCTCGGCGCCTACGCCACCGAGATCCTGCGCGCCGGCATCGAGGCCATCCCCGAAGGGCAGATCGAAGCGGCCAAGTCGCTCGGCCTCAGCCGCTACCGCATCATCCGTCATGTCGTTCTGGTGCCGGCGGCGCGCGCCGTCTATCCATCGCTGTCGGCGCAGTTCATCCTGCAGATCATGGGCACCTCGATCGTCGGCGCCATCGCCGCGGAAGAACTGACGGCGGTGGCCAACAACCTCGTCATGCAGACCTTCCGCAGCTTCGAGGTCTATATCGTCATCGCCATCATCTATTTCGTGCTGGTGCAGGCGGCCAGCCTGTTCTTTGCCGGCATCGGCAAGCTCATGTTCCGCTGGAAGGTCTGAGCATGAGCCTGCGCGATTTTGGCCCCAACGAACTGATGTTCCTGCTTCTGGCAACGCGTTGGACAATCCTTCTGGCGCTGATCGCCTTTGCCGGCGGCGGCCTGATCGGCCTCGTGGTGGCGGCGATCCGGGTGGCGCCGGCGCGGCCGCTGCGCTGGCTGGCCGCGGGCTACATCCAGTTCTTCATGGGCACGCCGATCCTGATCCAGCTATTCATGGCCTATTACGGTTCTTCGTTCCTTGGCTACCGGCCGGACCCCTGGGTGGCGGCGGCCGTGACCTTCTCGCTCAATGGCGGCGCTTTTTTCGGCGAAATCTTTCGCGGCGCCATCGAGGCAATTCCAAAGGGACAATGGGAGGCGTCAACGGCGCTCGGCTTCCGCTTTGTCAGGACGCTGCGGCTGGTGATCATCCCGCAGGCGGTGCGGCTGATGCTGCCGCCGACCGTCGGCTTCATGGTGCAGATCGTCAAGACGACATCGATCGCCTCGCTGATAGGCCTGACCGAGCTTGCGCGGGCCGCCACGCAGGTCAACACTGTGACCTTCCAGCCGGTGATGGTGTTCGGTACGGTGTCGCTGATCTACTTCGCGCTGTGCTGGCCGCTGTCGCTCTACGCAGGCTACCTCGAGCGTCGTTTCGCTACCGGAATGACTCGCAGGACCGAGACGCCGCTGGTCATGTCGGCAGTCTGAGCGAAGCCGTCAGCCCTTGAACGCCGGCAAGGTCAGGCCCTTGACGCCGACGTCGAGCGCGAACAGACCGCCCGGATTCTTCTGGCGCACGAAATGGCTGGCCGGGCGCTTGAGGACGGCAGAGGTGACGTAGAGGATGTCGAGGTCCTTGCCGCCGAACTCGCAACAGGTCGGCAGGTCGGTCGGCAGAACCACTGTTTCCATCAGCTCGCCATCGGGATCGTAGCGGCAGACCTTGCTGGTCACAGGGATGGTCACCCAGTAGCAGCCCTCGGCATCGACCGTGGCGCCGTCGGCGACGCCGCCTGTTGCCGTCATGTCGATGAAGGTGCGGCGGTTCTCGATGTCGCCGGTGGCGGGGTCGAAATCATAGGCCCAGACCGCGCCCGCATGGCTGTCGGAGAAGTACATGGTCTTCGAGTCCGGGCTCCAGGCCAGCCCGTTCGAGCAGCCGATGCCGTCGATCATCTTGTGCACGGAGAGATCGGCATCGAGCCGGTAGAGCGCGCCGATGAATTCGATCGGCTGTCCCGCCACCTCGAACATCGAGCCCGACCAGAAGCGGCCCTGGCGGTCCGGCTTGCCGTCGTTGAAGCGGGTCTTCGGCATATGTGCTTCCGGATCGACGATCGCCTCGAACTGGCCGGTTGCCGGATCGAAGAAATGAAAGCCATTGGTCATGGTCAGCACCAGGCCGCCCTTCTCGCGCAGGCCAAGGCAGCCGAGATATTCCGGTGTTTCGAAGACCTCGTCCTTGCCGGTCGCGGGGTCGTAGCGATGGATCAGCTTCTTCCAGATGTCGATCCACCAGAGCACGCCGGCCCTGGGGTCCCAGAGCGTGCCTTCACCAAGCTCGGCCCTGGCATCGACGACACAAGTGATCTCGACCATTCTTCCCTCCGTTCAGCCCCTGCGCAGCCTGCCGCCGAGGCCGGCAAAGGCCTCGCTGCCGATCGAGACCGTGAGCAGGATCACCGCGCCATAGACGACAAGCAGGGCGCCGCTCGACAGGTTGAGCGCCGGCAAAAGACCAGTGAGGATGGTCAGCACCATGGCGCCGGCGACGGTGCCGAGATAGTGGCCGCTGCCGCCGAGGATCGAGGCGCCGCCAATCGCCACCGCGGCGATCGAGGTGAACAGATAGGCGTCACCCATGCCGAGATAGGCCTGGCCGGAATAGCCGGTCAAAAGCATGCCGGCGAAGGCGGCGGCAAGGCCCGAAATCACATAGGTCAGGATGGTGGTGCGTGCCGTCGGCACGCCTGAGAATTCGGCCACGGTGGCGCTGGTGCCGAGCGCATAGAGGTGACGGCCGAAGGCTGCCTTGGAGAGCAGCACGGTCGCCACCAGCGTCAGGGCGAGCCAGATCAGCGCGATGACCGGAAAGCCGGCTATACGGCCGACCGACAGGAACTGGATCAGCGCCGGCGCCGAGGGGGTCGGCGAGCCGCCGGTCAGCACCAGGATCAGGCCTTGCAGGATGACGTCGGTGGCCAGCGTCATGATGATCGGCGGTACGCCGAACCGGGCGACGCCGACACCATTGATCAGCCCGATGAAGGCGCCGCCGGCGAGCAGCAGCGGCATCACCCAGACCAGCGGCAGATCCTGCCCGCCGCACAGCAGCGCCATGATGATCGCCGCCGAATTCAGCACCCATGGCACCGAGAGATCGATGCCGCCGCCGATGATGACGAAGGTCTGGCCGAGCGCGACGATGCCGACAAAGGCCGCCAGCACGACGGTGGAGCGCATGTTGGAGACGGAGAGGAAGCCGGGCGAGAACAGCGCCGTGACCAGGAGCAGCACGACCATGCCGGCATAGGCGAGCACAATCAGCCGGTTGCGGGCGAGGAAGGCACTCATTGGACGCGGCCCCTTGCGGTTTTCTCGGCGACGGAACTGGCCAGCACCGAGAGCAGCAGGATGACACCGGACGCGACCGGCTGCCAGTAGCTCGATACATGCAGCACGAAGACGAGGTTGCCGATGAGGGTGAGCACGAAGGCGCCGATCAGCGTGCCGGCTAGATGGCCCCGGCCGCCGAACAGGCTGACGCCGCCAATGACCGCCGCCGCCACCGAAGGGAGGATGTAGTCCTTGCCGATGGTAGGCGAACCGGCACCGGTCTGTGTCACCAGGAACAGCGCCGCGCCCGCCGCGAACAGGCCGGACAGGCCGTAGGTGACGAGATTGACGCGGGTGATGGAGACACCAGACAGGAAGGCCGATTTTTCGTTCGATCCGGTTGCCTGGATCGAAATGCCCACCCGGGTGGCGCGGAACCACCACCAGAACAGCAGCAGGACCAGCAACATCCAGACCGGGCTGGTGAGGCCGAAGAGCTGCGTGGAGGCAAAGCCGACCCACCATGTGGGAATGCTGCCGCCGTCGGTCGGCAGGATGATCATGGCGACACCGTTGAGGATCGACCATGTCGCGAGCGTCACCAGGAAGGGCTGCAGCTTGAGCAGTGAGATCAACAGGCCGTTGAGCGCGCCGATGACAAAACCGATCGCAAGGATGGCCAACGCCCAGAACCCGGTGGTCGACGGATCATCGGCGAACCGCGTCGCGGCGATCACCGTGCCAAGGCTGATCATGCCGCCTATCGACAGGTCGATGCCGCCGCGCAGCAGCACGATGGTCTGGCCCGTCGCCGCCAGCATCAGCGTCATCGCCGCGGCGGTGTCGAGATTGAGTTCATCCAGCGTGAAGACGCCGGATTGCAGGCTGCCGTAGATGCCGACAATCAATGCCAGCATCAGGCAGGCGACCAGGAACGGCGCGCGGTCGAGCAAGCGGCCGCGCCAATCGATGGCCGGCGTGGTTGATTTCATGTCGGCCGACTTTGCATCATCCCGCCAGTCTGCTCCGCGCTCGCCATGACCATGCCTCAAGCCGCCTCGCGTTCAAGCATGGCGGCGCGCAAGATGCCGGCCTCGGAGATGCGATCGCCCTCCAGCGTCGCGGCGATACGGCCGTCGCGCATGACCAGCACGCGGTCGGCGACATGGACGAGTTCCGGCATGTCGCTGGAATGGAACAGGATCGCGTAACCCTTGGCGGCGAGGTCGCGCATCAGCTGGAAGATCTCGCCCTTGGTGCCGACATCGACGCCCCGCGTCGGGTCGTAGAGCAAGAGCACGCGCGCTTGCGTCAACAGCATCTTGCCGAAGATCACCTTTTGCTGGTTGCCGCCCGACAAGGTACCGGCGAGCTGCTCAGGCGTGCCGGCCTTGATGCGCAGGAAATCGACCATCTCCTTGACCAGAGCCGCTTCCTTTTGCCGGCTGAGCAAGCCGTTTTCGGTGAAGCGCTTGATCACCGACAGCGTCAGGTTCTCGCGCACGCTCTTGGTCAGGAGCAGGCCTTGCCCGCGCCGGTCCTCCGGCACCAGGGCGATGCCATCCCTGCCGGTCAAGGCCTGGCGTGGATTGCTGATCGCGACCGGCTTGCCCCACAGCTCGACGGCACCGCTCGCCCTGCTGGCGCCGAACAGTGCCTGGAACAGCTCGCGCTGGCCATGGCCCTGCAAGCCGCCGACGCCGAGCACCTCGCCCTCCCGCAAGGCAAAGTCGACACCGGAGAGCCGGCTGCCGCTCGACAGGCCCTCGACCCTTAGCGCGACGCGATCCGTGGCCGTGGCCACACGCTCGGGATAGAGCCGGTCGAGATGCCGGCCGATCATCTGGGTGACGATCTCGTTGTCGGACACGGCGTTGGCCTCGTGCGCGGCGACGGTGCTGCCATTGCGGAAGATGGTCAGCCGGTCGGCGATGGCGCGCACCTCGGCCATGCGGTGCGAGATGAAGATGACCAGCCTGCCTTCGGCCGCCAGTTGCCGGGTGAGCTTCAGCAGCCATTCGGCTTCACGCGCGGGCAAAGCCGAGGTCGCCTCGTCGAGGATGAGGATGCGCGGGTCCTTGGCCAACCCCTTGGCGATCTCCACGATCTGCCGTTCGGCCAGCGTCAGCCGCCGCAATTCCTGGTCGGGACGCAACGCCGGAAAATCATACCTTTCGAGCAAGGCAAGCGTCCTGCGGCGCATCTCGGCGCGGTTGACGGTGCGCAGCAACGTCCTTGGCTCGTGGCGGAACCAGATATTCTGTTCCACGCTGAGGTCGGGGATCAGCGACAGTTCCTGAAAGACGGCGGCAATGCCGCGCGCCTGGGCCACGTCCGGATTGGCAGGGCGATAGTCCTGGCCGTCGACCAGGATCGAGCCGCCATCGTGCCGCACCGCGCCCGACAGGATCTGGATGAAGGTGCTCTTGCCGGCGCCGTTCTCGCCGAGCAGCGCATGCACCTCGCCGGCGCGGGCGCTGAATGTCGCATCGCTCAGCGCAACGATGCCGCCATAGCGTTTGGACAGGCCTTTGACGGTGACGAGGTCCATGGATGCGCCTTCGAAAAGCTCTCCCGACATCTTGCGATGCCGGGAGACAGGGTCGTGGTCCCGTGATGTTACTTCGAGCCGGCGGCTTCCGCAGCGGTGATCTCGACCCAGTCGGGCGTGATCGGCAGCGTCAGGCCGGGCGCCTGGTCGGGGAAGGCATTTTCGCCGACCGCGATCTTGATCATCTTGGTGCCCGGATAGAGCTTGGACTCGAAGGGATCGGTGGTGACGAAATCACCCTTGACCGAGACGGAGCGCTCGGCCGGCTTCTTGCCGGTGTCGAGGATGTCGACCGCCAGCTTGATCGCTTCCGACGAAAGATAGGCCGGATTGGAGCCAAGAATGCACTTGGCGCCTTGTGTCTGCGCGCAGGTGACGGCGGCGACATTGTAGGAGAAGCCGACGACCGGGACGATCGGCCGGCCGGCATCCTTCAGCGCCTGGATGGCGCCCGAGCCGTAGCCTTGCGTCATGATGCCGTCGATCTTCGGATTGGCGGCAAGCAGCGCCGCCACGCCGGATTGTTCCGGCCCAAGCGCGTAGTTACCGTTGTAATAGCCGACGACCTTGATGTCGGGATATTTGGCCAGCACCTTCTCGTAACCTTGCTGCAACTGCGCAGAGATCGGCGCGCCGGCGAGGCCGCGGTCGAGGATGATGTTGCCCTTGCCGCCAAGCTGGGTGGCCATCCACTCGGCCATCACGGAGGGGATGCGATCCCAGTCGGAAGCGACGGCAAAGGCGCAGGGTTCGGTCACCACCTGGTCGAAAGAGATGACGACGATGCCGGCGTCGCAGGCCTTCTTGATGGTCGGGTTGAGCGCCGAATCCGAACCGGCGTCGACGAGGATGGCGTCCGGCTTCTGACGGATGATGTTGTTCAGCGAATTGATCTGCGCCTGGACGGTGTTCTCGACATTCTCGATCTTGAGGTCGACGCGGCCTTTCAGCGGGCCCTTGTTCACCGACACCGTGGCGACGCGTTCCATCTGCTGGCGCCAGTCATTGCCGACGAAATTGTTCGAGAGATAGATGGTGTAGGGCTTCTTGTCCTCGGCGTGACTAGGCGCCGTGCCGATGGCGATCGCGGACACGGCAAGGCTTGCCAATCCGGCGCAAATTGTCTTCAGTTTCATGATCTCTCCTCCTTGCGTTTCCTGCATCAGCCAGTGACGGACTTCGCCATCTTTGGTGGGTGCTGCGTGTAAATTGATACCGGTACCAATGCGCCTTGTCAATTTAAGCCAAGGCGCATTGGAGAGACCTGGAGGCGATCATTTCGTCACCGATCGGCAGGCATCGTCATTTCGAGCCGGCAGCCTCGTCCGGGGTGATTTCAACCCAGTCCGGGCTGACTGGAAGAAACAGGCCCGGCGCCATGTCCGGAAAGGCATTCTTGCCGACCTCTATCTTCTGCATGGTCGCGTCGGGATACAATTCCGACGGGACCGGATCGGTGGTAAGGAAGGCGTTGCGCAGCAGGATCTTCTTCTCCGCCGGCTTCTTGCCGTCCAGTATCTCCACCGCGAGTTTCAAGGCCTCGGCCGACAGATAGGCAGGGTTGGGCGCAAGGATGCACTGGGCGCCATGGGTCTGCGCACAGGTCGTCGTCGTCAGGTTGAACGGACTGCCGGTGATGGGAACGATCGGACGACCGGCGTCCTGCAGCGCCTTGATGGCTCCGGCGCCATAGCCCTGGACGAAGATGGCGTCGACTTGCGGGTGCGCCGCCAGCAGGCTGGCGACGCCGGCCTGTTCCGGTCCCAGTGCATAGTCGCCGTTGAAATAGGCGACAACTTCAATGCCGGGATATTTCTTGATGACTTCCTCGAAACCACCCTGCAGTTGGGCGGAGATCGGAGCACCGGCAAGTCCGCGGTCAACGAGGATCTTGCCCTTGCCGCCGAGTTTCTTGACCAGCCATTCGGCCTCCACGCGCGGTGCCCGGCCCCAGTCGGACTCCATCGTGTAAGCGCAGGGCGCGCTAACGATCTGGTCGAAGGCGATGACCACGATGCCGGCCTTGCAGGCCTTCTCGATCGTCGGGTTGAGCGCTTCGCCGGAGCCCGCGTCGATCACGATGGCGTCGGGCTTGTTGCGAATGATGTTGTTGAGGGAATTGATCTGCGCCTGGACCGTGGTCTCGACCACCTCGACCTTGAGGTCGACGCGACCGGCAAGCGGCGGTTTCTTGACCGCGATGTCGGCGCTGCGCAGCATCTGCTGGCGCCAGTCGTTGCCGACGAAATTGTTGGACAGATAAATAGTGTAGGGCTTCTTGTCCTGTGCGTTGGCCGGCACGGCATCAATCGACAGCAAAGTCGTCGCGATCACCGCAAGGCCGGCGAAGAATGCGCCTGCTTTCATGATTTCCTCCTCCCGTGTTTGGTGTCAGCCGCGCGAACGCCGCTGCCTATCAAGTGCCTTCGCCGCACACCCCTTATGAACAGACTTTGTTTTGTGCATGCCGCTACCCAGGACCACTGTGCACTTGGGCGACACGCACCAGGCAAATGCTCGACGTCGGATGCGGCTGCGCTTCCACGTTCGATCGTGGTTCTCGACGCAGCCTCCATCCTAGCTATGATGCTATTATAATTTTATAAAGCTGTCCATGGCCGAGACAACGAAATCGGCGTGAAATCCCGCCGATCGGGTTCAGGCGAGGTCGTTCGGCGCGTCGTAGCTGATGCTGAAGAGATCGGCAGGATGCCGCGCGATGGTAAACTCGATGCTCTGCTGGTCGGCCGACTGGTAGAGCATCTCCACACTCAGGACTGCACTGCCCAGCGCGATGCCGAGGTCGTCCGCGATGACCTCGTCGGCGATCTCGGCGCGGACCGTGACATGCGCGACGTCCAGCCGCAGGCCGAGATGCCGTTGCACCGAACGAAAGATCAGCACGTCGGAAAAATCGTCCCGCTTCAGCTTCGCTCCGACAGAAGGCGGGAAATAGCTGGTGATCTGGGCCTTCTTCTGCTCACCCACCGACAGGATGCCGCGCAAGCAGTAGCCAGCCTCGTCCTTGCCCATGCCGAAATGGCGCTGAAGCACGGGGGAAACCTCCTTGCGATAGGATTTGACCGTCAGTTCGGCATCCTTTGTGAAGGCCGCCATGTCGGCGAAGTTCTTGAATTTCCAGCTGAGGTTTACCGACGGATTGCGCGCCGTGACCACCGCCGGTTTCGCCGAGCGCTTCCTGATCAGGCCGTCGGCCTCGAGATCGCGCAGCGCCTGGCGCACGGTGATCAGGCTGACGCCGAAATGCTCGGCGATGGTCGCTTCCTTGGGCAGCTCGCCGCCGACCGGGAAGGTGCCGTTGCCGATCGGCTCGCGCAGGATGTCGGCGAGCTGCCGGTAAAGCGGCCCATTGGCGCGGCCGAGCGTGCGCTTGGGAAGACTTTCGATGGTGGGAACGGAATGGTCCATGTGCCTCGTCGCGCCTGTGTCGAAGCTTTTATAATAGCTTCCTTCGCTCGAGGCTAGGCAACGTCGGCAATGATCAACCCTCTCAGACGAAGAGCCGAAGCGGGTGTTCGATGGCCGATTTCAGGGTAGCGAGCCAAGCGGCGGCGTTTGACTCATCGACGCTCGAGGCATCCGTTATCAGCAGGCACTCGGCTTGATTGCCCGCCGTGTCGAGCGAAACGGCCAGGCGCATGGCACGGTCGGGCAGAAGTGGCATCATAATCGGCCGAATGCTGCTTGCGGGGAGAAGCCGCAGAGATAGAACCGCGAACTTTCCCGCGTCGTCACGGTCGCCACGCAGGGATGCAAGCCGCGCTGCGCGCATCGATGTCAGGGATATCTCCGGAACTGTCGCGAACACTGCTTGCCGGCCGGGCAGCTCCAATGCCACGCAAGCATCGGCGCCCCGATCGATATCTGGGGATTCATCGAATGCTCGACCTGCCGCACGCAAGAGCACATCGTCGATGTCGAACATCCTCCCCGTACTTTCCAGCGCGGCCAGAAGGTCTTTCAGAGCGCCCAGTGCTATCGATGTGGCAAAGGCGGCGATGCTGGATACGGCGACGGAAGGGGAGGCTGGAGCGGCCTCGACAGCTGGCTGACCGACAGGCCGCGGGGGCGCGGCGAAGCTCAACACATCGGCGGCCAGGATGCGCCCACCCGGACCGCTGCCCCGAAGCGTCTCGAGCGGCAGCGCACGCTCGCGCGCCAGGCGGCGGGCGTATGGGGAAACCGCAAGACGCCTCGCCTGCACCGCCGCTGCATTCATTTCAGATACTCGGAGTTGACGCAGTTGGTGAGCCGGCCCTCGGCAAGATAGGCGTGCACGACTTCGATCGATTTCAGCCTGAGGTCGCGCATCGATGCCGGGCTGTAGAAGGCGGCATGCGGGGTGACGATCAGGCGATTGGCGATCCACGGCTCGCGATTGCGCCACGCCGCCAGCAGCGGATGGTCGAGATCGCCCGGTTCGTTCGGCAGCACGTCAAGCCCGGCACCGCTGACCGTGCCGTTGCGCATCGCCGTCTCCAGCGCGTCGAGATCGACGATCGGGCCGCGCGCGGTGTTGATCAGCACGAGGCCTGGCCTGGCGGCGGCGAAGGTCGCCGCGCCGAGCAGCTTGCGGGTTTCTTCGCTGAGCGGTGCGTGGACACTCACCACATCGGCTCGCCCCATCAACTCCGCCAGCGAATGGACGCGTTCGTAGCCGGTCGAGAGATCAACGCCGGACAGGAGGTGCGGATCATAGAATACCACCTTCATGTCGAAAGCGGCGGCACGGCGCGCGGTGGCGAGCCCGATACGACCGAGCCCGACAATGCCGAAGGTGGCGCCCTTGTGCCTTCTCACCAGCGGCGCCTTGGAAAAATGCCAGCCTTCGGCTCCATGCCCGGAAAGCTCCGCGCCATAGGTTGACGTGCCGCGCGTCAGCGCCAGCATCAGGCCGATAGCGTGGTCGGCGACCTCGGTCGTGCCATAATCCGGCACATTGCAGGCCGGGATCCTGCGCGCGCCCCAGCCTGATGTGTCGATGTTGTCGAAGCCGACGCCTGAGCGCACCGCTATGCGTGCCTTGGGAAAGGCCGACGGGGCGGCGGCGACATTATGGGTCGGCGAATAGTTGATGACGGCGTCGGACGTCTCGCAGGCTGCCGGATCGAGCGTGGCGGCCTTGTCATTGGTCGAGCGGGCGAGGATGAACTCGATGTCGGGATAATGTTCGCGCTCGAGTTCGGCCTCGTCGGCGGCTTGCCAGTTGACGCACAGGATCTTCATGCCAGTCCTTCGGATCGCTTGTTGGGATGCTTTATTTCTTGATGCCGCCGATGCGGCCGCCCATCGGCACCACCGCGCCGACCGGCTGATCGATCGAAGCGAGCGTCCCGCTGACGGGAGCCTCGATCTCGACCACGGCCTTGTCGGTCTCGATCTCGGCGATCAGCTCGCCCTCCTTGACCGGATCGCCGACCGCCTTCAGCCATTTGATGACCGTGCCTTCGCTGACGGTGAGATCGCCGAACGGCATGGTCACCGGCTCGTCGTCGCTGGCGGCGACGGGCGTTTGCGCCGATGGCGCTGTCTTGACGGGGACAGGGGCTGGTTTAGCCGGCGCAGCACTCTTCAGGCCGACCGTATACCAGTGATCCGGCACCGGCGGCTTACCCGATATGACGTCGCGTACGCCTTGGGCAATGCGCGCCGTGTCGACCAGCATGGCGCGCTCCAGCACCGGTGCGAAGGGATGCGAGGTCGGCGCGGTGTGCAGCCTTCCCGGCGGCGCGTCGAGTTCGTCGAAGGCGAGTTCGTTGATCGCCTGTGCGATCTCGCCGCCCAGCCCGCACATCGCCCAGGCCTCGTCGACGATGAGCAGGCGATGGGTCTTGCGCACGCTGGCGACGATGCTGTCGATGTCGAGCGGCATGATGGTGCGCGGGTCGATCACCTCCGCCTCGATGCCGTCGCCGGCCAACAGGTCCGCGGCCTCCAGCACACGCTGCACCATCTGGCCGGCGGCGACGATGCTGATATCGGTGCCGGTCCGGGCGATGCGCGCCACACCGAAGGGCACAAAATGCTCGCCGACCGGCACCTCGTCTTTCGAGGCAAACAGCGCCTTGGGCTCCAGCATGATGACGGGATCGCCGGCCCGCAGCGCGGTCTTCATCAACCCCTTGGCATCCGCCGGGGTCGAAGGCACGCAGACGATGAGGCCGGGCATATGGGCGAAGATCGGATGGTAGATGCCGCTGTGATGCGGCCCGGAGCTGCGCAGCGCGCCGGCACCGACGCGCACCACCATAGGCGCGCTCATCAGGCCGCTGGTCATGTAGCGCAGCTTGGCGGCCTGCAGGAAGATCTGGCCTGCGGTCTCGAAAGCGAAGTCGGCGAACATCAGGTCCGAGACGGTGCGCGCGCCGGTGGCCGAAGCGCCGACGGCGGCGGCGGTAAAGCCTTGTTCGGAGATCGGCGTATCGACCATCCGCTCGGCGCCGAACTCCTGCCACAGGTTCTTGGTGTGCGCGAAACTGCCGCCGCGCTCGCCGGTGCCCTCGCCGAAATAAAGGATCGCCGGATTGGCGCGCATCTCCTCGGCGAGGCCGTCGCGAACGGCTTCGAGCCAGCCTTGCATGCGCGTCTCGCCGACCGCGCGCGGCTGCAGGGCGGCGGGCGGATTGATCGGGTCGGCGAAAACATGCAGGCGCACGGTGGCCGGATCAGGCTCGGGCGAGTTGCGGGCGAAGGTCAGCGCCTGCTCGACCACGGTCTCGATCCGCGCCTCGATTGCCGCAAGCGCCTCGGCGTCGGCGATGCCGTAGTCCTCGATCAGTTTCCTGCGGAACATGTCGATCGGATCGCGCTTGATCCAGGCGTCGAGTTCCTCCTGCGTCCGGTAGGTGCCGATGACCGGGTCGCCTTCGTGGTGCCCGACCGTGCGATAGGTCTTGGCCTCGATCAGCGTCGGGCCCTTGCCGGCGCGGGCGCGTTCGGTGGCTTCCTTCATCGCCAGCCAGACAGCGAAGACGTCGTTGCCGTCGACGGCGACGCCGGGCATGCCGTAGGACGCCGCCTTGCTGGCGATCTCGGGATTGAGCGTGACGGATTTGAGCGGCGTGGCGGTGGCGTAGAGATTGTTCTCGCAGATGAAGACGGCGGGCGCCCGCTGCACGGCGGCGAAGTTGAGCGCCTCGTGGAAGCCGCCATGATTGGCGGCGCCATCGCCGAAGAAGGCGACGCCGATATCGTCGCGGCCTTGCTGGCGCGCGCTCATGCCGATGCCGACGGCATGGCCGATGCCGGCGGCGACGATGCCATTGGTGCCGAACAGGCCGACCGAGCGGTCATAGAGATGCATGGTGCCGCCGCGCCCGCCGCAGATACCATCGGCCTTGCCGAACAGCTCGGCCATCACCCGGCCGGGATCGGCGCCCTTGGCCAGCGCATGGCCGTGCCCGCGATGGGTCGAGGTCACCCAGTCGGTGGGCCTGAGATGCGCGCAGACACCGACGCCGGTCGCCTCCTCGCCGATATAGAGGTGCAGGAAACCGGGCGTTTCGCCCTTGCGGCAGGCGATCTGGGCGATGCTTTCGAAGCGGCGCAGCAGCACCATGCGTTCGAACAGGTCGAGCAGGATTTTCCGGTCGGGCAGATTTGACGCACTCCTGGAATCCTCGCGTGCACGCGCCGCAGACATTGCCACCAAAGCCTCCCTGAATGCGTCTGGCGCCGGGCGGCAGAGCGCCGGCGGCGGGCTTGTTGGTCGCCCGCTTCGACGCATCATAGATTATAATAGCATAATGTCTACTGGCTCTGACCGAGCTGTGCGAGAGGCTAGAGTCTGGTGATCCGCACGGCTGCGTCAGGCCGCTGGAACAGCTCCGGCCGCAGGCTGAGGCCAAGGCCCGGCCCTTCGAGCGGCGCGACATGACCGTCCTGGACCGGCGGGATGTCGGCGACGATCTCGGTGTACCAGCCGGTGAAATAGGCGCGTACTGCTTCCTGGTAGTTGACGTTCGGCAAGGTCGCCGACAAGGCACAGCTCGCCGCATAGACGATCGGTCCGGTGCAGTCGTGCAAGGTGACAGGCAGTTCGCTGGCTTCCGCCATGTTGGCGATCTTGCGCGCTTCGGAGAGGCCGCCGCACCAGGCGAGGTCGATCATGATCACGCTAGCCGCGCGCTTGTCGATCAACTGCTTGAACATCTGCCGCGAGGCGAGCCTTTCGCTGGCGGCGATCGGGATGGAGGTGTGGCGGGCGAGCTCGGCCATGGCGTCGAGTTCGTTGTAGCGGATCGGCTCTTCCAGCCAGGCGACGTCATAGGGTTTCAGCGCCTCGGCGATGCGCAGCACCGGCGGCAAGGTCCAAAGCCCATGCAGTTCGACCATGATCTCCATGTCGCGGCCGACGGCGTCGCGGATCTTGTGGAAGGGCTCCAGCGCCTTGTCGAGATCGACAAGCGAGATGCGGGTGCCGTTCGAGGCCTCGGCGGCGATGTCGAACGGCCAGACTTTCATGGCGCCAATGCCTTCCGACTTCAGGCTTTTAGCGAGATCGCCGGCATTGTAGCGCCAGGCGAGCAGGTCTTCATACGGACCTTCATTCGAATCGCCTGATTTGAGCGACCAGTCCTCGCCGCGTTCGAAAAGGGCATTCTTCTTCGTGGCGCGCACATGCTTGTAGCCGGCGCAAGTGTTGTAGATCGGCACGGTCTTGTGGGTGCGCCCGCCAAGCAGCCGCCAGACCGGCTCGCCGAGCGCCCGGCCATAAATATCCCACAGCGCGATGTTGACGGCGGAATTGCCGCGCACCTCGGCGCCGGAATCGCGCGCGCCGACATAGACGCTGCCCAGCGTGCGGTCGTGCAACTCGATGTCGCGCGGGTCCTTGCCCAAGAGATAGGACGCGACATTGTCGTGGATGTAGGCGGCGACCGGCCCCGGCGCCCAGAAGGTCTCGCCGGTTCCGACAAGGCCGGCGTCGGTGTGGACGCGCAACCAGAACAGGAACGGGAATTCGGCCAGCTGCAGCGTTTCGAGCGCGACGACTCTCATCTTTTCCTCCCAACTCCCGCCGATACTACAGTCCAATGACAATAGCACATAGCCGTTGACAGCCATTTATGGTACCGGTATCAATTTCGTCAAGATCGCCTCCGGGAGAGTGCTCGCTTGCCTGCCGAAAATCGAAACAAGATGCCGCTCAGGGCGCTGGTCACAGGTGCCGCCGGCGGGCTCGGCCGCGAGGTGGCGGTTCAGCTGGCGCGTCGCGGCTGTTTCGTCGCGGTCACCGATATCAACGGCGATGGGCTTGCCGAGACCGCCAGGCAGATCGGCGAAACCGGCACGGAAGCCGAAAGCATCGTCAGCGATTTCGCCGGGGAAGGCGCGCCGGAAGCGGCCGTCGAAAAAGTCGTCGCGCGCTGGGGCGGCATCGACATCCTGGTGAACAATGCCGGCTATGGCGTGATCGAGCCCTTCCTCGACGCCACCTTCAAGGCCTGGACGCGTACGCTGGCGCTCAATGTCACAGCCCTCGCCATGGCCTGCAAGGCGGCGGGCCGGGTGATGCGTGAGCAGCGCTCCGGGCGCATCATCAACATCACCTCGCCGGGCTCGCGCATGGCGCTGCCCGACTACACCGCCTACACGGCGAGCAAGGCCGGCGTCGATTCCATCACCCGCGCCGCGGCAGTGGCGCTCGCGCCCTATGGCGTGCTGGTCAACAGCCTGGCGCCGGGCATGATGGACACCGAAATGCAGCGCTCGACCGAAATCGACCTTGCCCGTGCCAATGGCCGCGACGATTTGCAGGCCTTTCTCGACGAGCGCACCCGCCGCATCCCGCTCGGCCGCCGTGCCGAGATTGCGGAAGTGGCCGAGGCCGTCGTCTGGCTCTGCCTCGACGCGCCTGATTACATGACCGCCGAGCGGCTCAACATGTCGGGCGGGCTCGACAAGGACTGATCCAGATGCTGCGAAACGCTCCTCCCGGCTACGCCGACATCGGCGCGCTCGAACGCAAGGCGATGCTGCTGCGCCGTCATATGCTGACGATGGCGCGCGGCCAGGGCCAGGGCTATATCGGCCAGGGCCTCGGCATCGCCGATGTGCTGGCGGCGCTCTATTTCCACGAGCTGCGCTACGATCCCGGCAATCTCGGTTGGCCCGACCGCGACCGCTTCCTGCTGTCGACCGGGCACTATTCCATCGCGCTGTGGGCGGCTTTTGCCGAGGCCGGCATCTTTCCGGTCGAGGAACTCGCCACCTATGGCGCCGACAACAGCCGGCTGGAGATGTCAACGCTCGACACCACGCCCGGCGTCGAGATGATCGGCGGCTCGCTCGGTCATGGTCTGGGACAGGGCGTCGGCCAGGCGCTGGGCCTGCGTGTCGATCGCTCCGATGCGCGCGTCTTCGTCGAACTGTCGGATGGCGAAATGCAGGAAGGCTCGACCTGGGAAGCAGCCATGTCGGCCAGCCACTTCAAGCTCGACGGGCTGGTGGCGCTGATCGACTGCAACGGCATCCAGGCCGATGGGCCGGTGGTGCTCGACATGGAGCCGGTGGCCGACAAATGGCGCGCCTTCGGCTGGCAGACGTCAGAGATCGACGGCAATGACATGACCGCGGTGGTTGGCGCGCTGGCGGATGCGCGTAACCGCAACGGCAAGCCGAAGGCGATCGTGCTGCGCACGCTGCCCGGCAAGGGCGTGCCGCGCATCGAGACCTCCGAGAAGTCGCACTTCTTCCGCATCGACGTGGCGCAATGGGATGGCATCATCGCCGAGTTCGAGAAAACCGTGGGAGCGAGCCAATGAGCGGCGCGGCGATGGAGGCCGGCCGCACGCTGGCCATGGGCCAGGACGAGGCCGTCGGCGGCGGACGGCGGAGTGTGGAGGCACCCTTCGGCCGAGCATTGGCAAGGCTCGGCGTGAGCCGCCCCGACATTGTCGGACTGACCGCCGATCTCGGCAAATACACCGACATCCTGCCGTTCCGAGACGCTTTCCCGGAGCGCTTCTTCAATGTCGGCATGGCCGAGCAGAATCTGGTCGCCGTCGCCGCCGGGCTGGCGCGCACCGGCAAGGTGCCGTTCGCCACCACTTACGGCGTGTTCGCGACGCGGCGCGCCTATGATTTCGTCGCCATCGCGCTCGCCCACTCCAATCTCGACGTCAAGATCGTCGCGGGCCTCCCCGGTCTGACGACCGGCTATGGCGGCACCCATCAGGCGATCGAGGACCTTGCGCTGATGCGCATGATCCCCGGCCTCACTATCATCGACCCCTGCGACGCGACCGAGATCGAAGCCGCGACCGAAGCGATCGCCCAACATCGAGGACCGGTCTACATGCGGCTGCTGCGCGGCAGCGTGCCGGTTGTGTTCGAGCCCGGTTACGTCTTCGAGATCGGCAAGGCGCGCCGCCTGCGCCAGGGTAGCGATGTCGGCATCATCTCGACCGGCCTGATGACCGAAAGGACATTGGATGCAGCCGATGCTTTGCAAAAACGGGGCGTTGCTGCCGGCGTGCTGCATGTGCCGACCATAAAGCCGTTCGACAGCGAGGCGGTGGCCGAATTCGCCGCGTCGGTTGACCGTATCGTGACAGTGGAAAACCACGTCGTGGTCGGTGGCCTGGCGAGCCTTGTGGTCGAGACCTTGTTCGATGCCGGCATTGCGAAGACAGTGACGCGCGTCGGCCTGCCGGACCGCTATATCGAATGCGGCGCGGTGCCGACCTTGCAAGCGAAATACGGACTGACGACCGAGGCCGTCATCGCGACCATTGCCGCATTGAGCTAGGGTTCTCCCATGAAGATTACAGAGATCGAGACCTTTGCCGTCGGCGCCGGCTGGAAGAACTGGCTGTTTGTCAAAGTACATACCGACAAGGGCATCCACGGGATCGGCGAAGGCACGCTGAACGGTTTCATCAAGACTACCGAAGCCGGCGTGCACGAGTTGAAACACCTCGCCATCGGCCAGGACCCGCGCCGCATCAACGCGCTGGCCAAACGCATGCTGGACAGCGTCTCGCTCGACGGCGGCCACATCCACCGCACGGTGATCGCGGCCATCGAAGTCGCATGCTGGGACATACTGGGCAAGAGCCTCGGCGTGCCGATCCACCAATTGCTCGGCGGCCAGGTGCGCGACAGCGTGCTCGGCTATGCCAATGGCTGGTACCGCACCGAGCGCTCGCCCGAGGCCTTTCTCGATGCGGCGAAAGCGGTGCTGGCCAAAGGCTTCAAGGCATTCAAACTCGACCCGTTCGGCACCGCCCAAGGCTTCATTTCGCGCGAGGAGCTGGAGCTTTCCTACGCCATCTGCCGGACCTTACGTGACAGGCTGCCAAAGGACACGCTGATCCTGATTGACGTGCATGCGCGCTTCACCGAGATCGCCGCACTGCAGGCGGCGCAAAAATTCGCCGATCTCGACATCTACTGGTGGGAAGAGCCGACCTCGCGCGACCGCCAGGAGACCGTGCATGAAGTGGCGCACCGCTCGCCGATCCCGGTGGCGACGGGCGAGATGTACGACACGGTCGGTCAGTTCTACACGCTGGCGGCCGGCGGCGGCGTCAACATCTTCCAGCCCGAGCCGATGTCGCTCGGCGGCATCGGGCCGTCGATGCAGGTGGCCAATCTGGCGCTTGCTCATGGCAGCCATATCGCGCCGCACCAGAGCGGCGGACCGGTGGCGACGGCGGTTTGCCTGCAACTGGCGGCGGCGGTGCCGAACTTCCTCATTCAGGAACATTTCGACGCCTTCAACGACCCCTGGACGCGCGAGCTGGTGAGCTGGCATCCGACCGTCAATCCCGACAATGGCCATCTGTCGCTACCGGACGCGCCGGGGCTCGGCATCGACCTCGACATCGATGCGATCAAGGATCATCCCTACGATCCCAACGCCTATCTCAACGTCCATGCCGAAGGCTGGGAGAAACGCCTCGGGCGGCGCGAAGAGGCGGGGAAGCGTGGCCTTTAGGTTGGCAAAAGCCCTCCGGCCAATTCGTCATCCTAGGGCGGAGCAAGGAGCGAAGCGACGCGGCGCAGACCCTAGGATGACGAAGCTAGGGGCGCGTTTCGACTAACATCAAGACGTCAAGCGCTTTCGCGGTCGACGATCTCGAAGCCGAGGCTGGTGATGGTCGGCACCTTGGTGTCGCCGCCGAGCCTTGCCAGCAATTGCCGCACCGCGCGCCGTCCCATCTCGTAGCGGTTGACCTTCACCGTGGTCAGCGGCGGATGAAGCTGCGCGGCCAGATCCATGTCGCCATAGCCGGCAATGGCGATTTTTCCAGGCACCGCCCAACCGCGCCGGTGGCATTCCTGCACGGCGCCGACAGCGAGCGTATCGCTGGAAAAGAAGATCGCGTCGATATCCCTGTGGCGGGAGGTCAGCGTCACCAGCGCTTCGGCGCCGCCTTGCGCGGTGATCGGCACCTCGACCTCCAGGTCGGCATGGTTCTTGAAGCCGAGTTCGGTCAAGGCCGCGTGGTAGCCGGTGCGGCGTTGCTGGAGACGATCGTTGCCGTGGATCGGCGTCGAGACGAAGCCGATGCGCTTGTAGCCCTTCGCCGCCAGATGCATGGTCATGGCATAGGCTGTCTCGAAATTGGAGACGCCGACCACCATGTCGATTGGCTTGCGGCCCTTGATCTCGGAGATCTCGACCACCGGTGCGCCGCTGCTCTTCAGCAGCGCGCGCGCCGTCTCGCTTTGCACGAAGCTCTGCAGGATCATGCCGACCGGGCGCCAACCAAGCAGATTGCGGATCGCCTTCTCCTCGGCCTCCTGCGTGAATTCACCTTGCACCAGGAGCATCGAATAGCCGCTCTCGTGGCATTCGTCGGACATGCCTTGCACCTGTTCGGCTATGCCCGAATTGATCAGCGGCGGCACAACCGTGCCGATCATGCGGCCATTGCCGCGCATGCTGGAGGCCAGGCGGTTGGGCACGAAGCCGGCCTGCTCGATCGCCTCGAGCACCTTGGCGCGCGTCTCCGGCGACACCATGTCGGGATTGGACAGCGCACGTGACACCGTCATCGGCGCAACGCCGACGCGCTTGGCGATCTCGCGAACGCCGAGGCGCTGCGGCTTTTTCTCGCCCGCCGGCGGCTTATCGGTCATCACCCTGCTCCAAGAGAGCGCGATCCACCAAGGCAAAGTCCCACGGATCACATCAGCCCATTCATAGCGGTTGCAGCGGACGCTTTCCAGCGACGCGACGCGCTGTCGCGAGGCGTGGAATTTTCATCGTTGACAAGTTATAATATTATAATCTTAATGAAGACGAGGAGTGCGCCGGGATTGGCGCGGGTGAATGGAGCCGGCCGCGGGATCCGGCAACAGGCGCCGCCAGGGAGGTCAGGATGAACAGCGCGGCTGAGGTGAGCTCTCCGCGCCGGGACATGCAATCGTTCCGGCGGCGACTGATCGGCTTGATTGCGGTGGGCGAAGTCGGCGTGCTGGCGGCGATGGCCTTGCTGATTGCCTTCTTCTGGTTGCTCGAACCGGCTTTCCTGTCGGAGCGCAACATCCGCGCCATTCTCAACGTCGTCTCCTTTGTCGGCATCATCGCCATCGGCCAGACGATTCTGCTGGTTGCCGGCGAGTTCGACCTGTCCGTCGGCTCGGTCGCCGGGCTGTCCGCAGTGGTCGCCGCCAAGCTGATGACCGCTGCCGCCTTGCCGGTGACCGTCGGCATTCTCGGCGGCATCGGCGTCGGCGCATTGATCGGCCTGCTCAACGGCTTGATCGTCGTCAGGCTCGGTATCCCCGCCTTCATCCAGACGCTCGGCATGCTGTTCATCGGTCAGGGGCTGATCCAGGTGGTGACCGGAGGCTATCCGGTCTATCCGCTGCCGGAGGCGATCAATACGATCGGCGGTACGGATCTCGCCTTCGGCCTCGGCTGGAGTTTCGCCTTCTTCATCATCGCGGCGGTGGCAGCCGATTTCGTGCTGCGGCGCACCGTACTCGGCCGCAACATCTATGCCACCGGCGGCAACAAGGAAGTGGCGCATCTCGTCGGCATCAACACCAATGCCTGCAAGATCGGCGCCTTCATCACCGTCGGCGCGCTGTCGGCGATCGCCGGCATGTTCGTCATGGCCGATCTCGGCAGCGGCGGCACATCGATCGGCAGTGGCTGGGAACTGACGGTCATCGCCGGTGTCGTGGTCGGCGGCGTCAGCCTGTTCGGCGGCGCCGGCACGGTCGCCGGCGGTGTCGTCGGCATCCTGATGCTGAAAGTGGTGCAGAGCGGCCTCGTCGTCATCGGCGTCAACTCCAACTGGCAGCAGATTGCGGTCGGCGTGATCATGGTCATGGCCGTCGGCCTCGACATAGTGCGCCGCCGCTACTTCATCGCCGGGGCTTGAACCGGCCGAGATATTGCGCCGGCAAAAATGCCGGTGAACCATGGGAGGTAAGGCATGAAAATTCAGGTGAAGAAGGGGCTGATCCGGGCCGCATTGGTGGCGGCGACAGTCGCCACCTCGGGCCTAGCGCGGGCGGCGGATGTGCATCTGCTCTGGGTGCAGGCGATGAAGGATCACCCGGTGCACCGGCTGATGCAGGCGGGCTTCCTCAACAAGTGCAAGGAGCTCGGCTACACCTGCGAGGTCGTCGGCGACCCGAGCGCCACCAACTGGGACATCCCCGCGACCTTGCCACTTGCCGAGGCCGCGCTTGCCCGTACCAAATATGACGCCATCGGCGTCTACGGGGTGGACCCGGCCATCTATTCCTACATCACCAAGCTTGCCAAGGAGGGCTTCCCGATCGTCACCTGGCACGTCCTGCCGCCGGAAGGCACCGTCAATGGACTGAAGGCTGCGACCGGAGAAGACATTGCCGAGGTCGGCGCCAATGCGGCCATCGCCATCGGCGACAAGCTCGGCGGCAAGGGCACTGTGGCGCTGACGCAAGGCGCTTCCAACGACACCGAGAACGCCATGTCGGATGCCTTCCGCAAGACCATCGCGGCAAAGTATCCCGGCATCAAGGTGCTCGATACGCAGATGGAAGGCTTCGAGCCTTCCGCCGCCGAAGCCAAGGCGGTGGCCATCCTGCAGGGCAATCCCGACGTGACCGCCGCCTTCGGCACCACCGGCAACAGCATCCAGACCTGGTCGGGCGCGGCCCGCAAGGCCGGGCGCGACGTCGTCATCATCGGCATGGACTATATCAGGCAGAACCTCGATCTGGTGAAATCGGGCGCCGCCTACGGCATCGTCGCACAGCCGCTCTACGAGGAAAGCGCCAAGGTGGCCGAACTGCTCGGCGACCTCGCCCAGGGCAAGACGGTTCCCTACAGCAATCCGTTGCCGGCCAAGGTGATCACCGCAGCCGACCTTGCCCCCTACTACAAGATGCTGGACAGCGCCGGCCAGTAACGCCTGCCGCCGGGCCCGCATCTTGCGGACCCGGCAACATCCTGAGGGACCACTGTGTCGACCAACCAAGCGCCGCTGTTTTCAGCCACCGCGATCGCCAAGATTTTTGGCGGCGTGCAGGCGTTGCGCGGGGTCGATTTCGACGTGGTCTCTGGTGAAATCCATGCTCTGCTTGGCCAGAACGGCGCCGGCAAGTCCACCCTTGTGAAGATCCTCAATGGCGTGCATCCGGCCGGCTCCTACACCGGCACGATCCAGCTCGACGGCCAGCCCGTCAGCTTTGCCTCGCCGGCCGACGCGCGATCGAACGGCGTCGGTTATGTCCCGCAAGAAATCGAGGTGCTCGAACAGCTCTCGGTCGCCGAGAATGTCTTTGCCGGCCGCACCGGTCTGGGCGACGGCGTGCTGGTTCACCAGCGGAAGCTCGAGCAGCGGGCGGCCGAGATATTTGCCGATCTTGGCATCGATATCGACCCAAGGGCCTATGTCGCATCGCTGCCCTCGGCGCAGCGTCATCTGGTGATGATTGCCCGCGCCATCGTCATGAAGCCGCGCGTGCTGATGCTGGACGAGCCGACCGCGTCGCTCTCGGGCACCGAAGTCGACGCGCTGTTTGCCGTGCTGCGTCGGCTCAAGGCACAGGGCGTGGCGATGATCTACATCACCCATCGCCTGCCGGAAGTGCTTGCCATCTGCGACCGCGCCACCGTGCTGCGCGACGGACAGGTGGCGGTGCGCATTGCCCGCGAGGATTTCGACGCCGAGACCTTCATCTTCTCGATGTCCGGGCAAAGGTTGCAGCGGCTGTTCCCCGAGCATGCCGCGCCTGTCGGCACCCCGACCGCGCTGGAGGTTCGCCGCCTCAGCGTCGACGGCCACGGCGGTGCTGTCCATGGCGCGAGGGACATCAACCTGTCCGTCGCGGCCGGCGAGATCGTCGGATTGGCGGGACTGCTTGGCTCCGGCCGCAGCGAGATCCTGCACGGCATCTACGGCCGCGTGCTGTCCGAGGGCGAGATCCACGTCGGCGGCAAGGAGGTATCGATCAAGTCGCCCGCCGATGCCCGCGCGGCCGGCATCGCGCTGCTGACCGAGGATCGCAAGCGTGACGGCCTGCTGTTCAACCTGCCGGTCGGCGCCAACATCACCATCGGCAATCTCGCGCCCTTGTCGCGGCGCGGCGTGGTGCGCGGCGGGCTGGAGCGCAACGCCATCGTGGCAGCCATGCGTGCCCTCAACGTCAAGGCATCGTCGCCGCGGGCCTCGGTCACCCATCTGTCGGGCGGCAACCAGCAGAAACTGCTGTTTGCCCGCGTGCTGATGCGGGCGCCGAAGGTACTGCTGCTCGACGAGCCGACCAAGGGCGTCGACGCGGCAACCCGGCATGAGATCTACCGGCTCGTGGTCGAGTTGGCCGACAAGGGCGTTTCACTGCTGATCGTCGCGTCGGAACTCGAGGAATTGATCGGTCTTTGCGACCGCTGCCTCGTCGTCGCCGACGGCCGCATCGTCGATGAATTCGGCCGCGGCGAAGGCGGCGAGGATCGCGTCTTGCGTTCGGTCACCGCGGCGCAGGCCGAGCGTCAGGCGCAGGTTTCCGCATGATATTTGCCGGCAAACGCATTTTCGTCACTGGCGCCGCGACCGGGATTGGCCGGGCAACGGCGGAATACCTTGTCGCCGAGGGCGCCAAGGTCTTTGGCGCCGGGCTGGACGGCGATGACGGCAAATCACTGGCGAGCCGTTATGGCGAGAGCCAGCTGATCTTCCGGGAGAGCGACCTCACGCGCCAAGCGGACGTCCAGGCAGCCGTTGCGGCGGCGACGGACCGGTTCGGCGGGCTCGACGCGGTCGTCAACTGCGCCGGCATCTATCCGACAGGCAAGCGGCTGGAAGAGCTTTCCGACGAGGAGTGGGACAGGACCATATCAGTCAATCTGACGGCCATTTTCCGCGTCTGCCGGGCGACCTTGCCGCTGCTGCGCGAGGCCGGCGGCGGCTCGATCGTCAACATCGCCTCCGTCCATGCCGACGCCACCGTACCCGGCGTGCCCGCCTATGCGGCGACCAAGGCGGCGGTCGTCGGCCTGTCGCGGCAGATGGCGCTCGACTATGCCGTCGACCGCATCCGCGTCAACGCCGTGCTGGTCGGCTCGGTCGCCACCCGCATGACGCTCGACGGGCTGGAGGCAGCCGGCGGCGCGGAAGCGCTGGGCCTGTCTTTCGAACCGAACCGGATCGCGCGCATCGCCAACCCTGCCGAGATCGCCACGGCAATAGGCTTCCTGATCTCGGACGACTCTTCCTTCGTCACCGGCAGTGCCATGCAGGTGGATGGCGGCCTGCTGGCTCGGCTGCTTTAGGATTGAAGCGCGAAGGGCATGAACGAAACAGCGCCGGCTGCACTTTCCCCCGGGCCAAGCACGATGACGCCCTCTTCCGGATCATCCCATCGGCCGCGGTTGAAGGCGCCGGAGGCATTGGTCTGGGGTTCGACGCAGAAAAACGGTTTTGTCGGGTCGGCATAGAGCATCAGGTGCCTGAAGACCGGATCGGCCGTGATCCGCAGCCCCGCGCCGCGCGAGGGAAAGCGGATGATCGCCTCGCCGCCCCAGCCGCCATAATCATTGTTGCGCCAGCCCGCCGGCAATGGCCGGCCCTCGGCGAAGTCGAGTTCGGGTGGCAGCGTGATCGGGTCGCCGGAAACACCGTCGGGCTCTTCGAGATAGAAACGCTTGGCCTTGAATTGCAGAGTCACGTCCGGGTCGCGATCGAACCAGGGGTGCAGGCCGAAGCCGAACGGCAGGGAAACCGGTCCGGTGTTGGTCAGGGTCATGGTCACGTCAAGCCCCTCGTCGGAAACCACGAAAGTCTGCATCGCGCGATAGGAATAGGGTTCGCCGGCGCCAGCAATATCCAGCCCCAGGGTTGCGCTACCGGCTCCTGCCTCCACGACAGTCCAGGCAAGCTGCCAGCCGCTGCCATGCACGTTGAATTTTTCCGGCGGATTGTTGGGCAGGACCTGCCAACGCTTTGACCTGAACTCAAAGGCATTTCCGGCGATGCGGTTGGCATAGGGCGTCATCGGGAACATGGCGACGCCCAGCACATTGCCGGCCTCGCGATCGCCGTCCGAAAGCCCGCGCATCAGATCGATGCCGCGCCAGCGCAGTGAACTCACGGAGCCGCCGATTTGCGACACCAGCCCGACCTCGATTGCGCCGGCCTTCAGCGTCAGCGGCTCAGAAATTACGCCCATAGCCTGCCATCCATCCACCGTCGACGCCCAGCATCTGGCCCGTCGTATAGGTGTTCAGTGGATCGCAGAAGAACAGCACGGCCGCAACCGCTTCCTCGATATTGCCGGCGCGGTTGACCGGGACGTGGCTGAGCATCGCCTTGTCACCCGAAACCATGGTCTCGTCCTCGACCAAGCCGACGCCGACGGCATTGACCAGGATTTTGGGGCCGAACTCCATGGCCAGCGTGCGCATGCCGGCCAGGATCGAGGCGTTCTCCATGGAGAAGCGCGGATGGCGGCGCATCGGCATGCCGGCGGTCACCGAAAGCAGGAAGACGATGCGTCCGCCGTTGCGCTCGGTCATGGCCACCGCCGCCTTGCGCGCCGCCGCGTACAAGGTGCCGGGATTTTCGGCCGTGCTTCCCGGACGCAGAGGGCATGATACCAGAACGATGTCGGGGGAAAGGACGCTGGCGTGCCGCGCCCCTTCGAGGACGCGGCCGCCATTGGCGCGCAAGGCGGCGAGTGCCGCCTCGGCAACCGGATTGCTCGCGCCTTCCAGTTCTATTGTCGAGCCAGTGAGATCGATTTCCATGGCCCCGCTCACATCATGTATCCAGCCGTCCAGCCGCCATCGACGGCCAGCACCTGGCCGTTGACATAGCTGGCGGCCGGCGAGGCCAGGAACAGCACCGCCTCGGCGATCTCTTCCGGCTGGGCAGGCCGGGCGAGGGGCACATGGTCGAGGAATTCCTGCGTGCGCCCGGCGAACTTGCCGTCCTCGCCATAGAACAGCTTGGCGGTCAGCGCCGTCATCACCGACCCCGGCGCGATGGCGTTGGTGAGAATTCCCCTGGCGCCGAGTTCGATTGCCATCGACCGCGTCAGATGGATGATGCCGGCCTTGGCGGCGACGAACGGGCTTTGCAATCGCATGGCGGCGAGCCCGACGACGGAGGCGATGTTGACGATGCGCCCGCCCTTGCCGGCGTCAAGCATCGGGGCCAGTGCTGCCCGGCTCACGATGTAGAGGCCATCGAGGTCGATGCCGGTGATGCGGTGCCATTCGTCGGCCGGGAATTCGTCTAATGTGACGCGATGCGCCAGCGTGTTGACGCCGGCATTGTTGATGAGGATGTCGAGGCGACCATAGCGCCGCATGAGCGCGGCGATCGCGGCGTCCACCGATGCGGGGTCGCGGATGTCGGTGGTGCAGGCCATCGCATCGCTCAACCCGGCCGCGACCTGGCGTGCGCCCTCGCCATTTATGTCGGCGACGACGATCGCCGCGCCATTGTCCGACAGGCGTTTGGCGATCGAACTGCCGATGGCGCCGGCGGCTCCCGTGACCAGCGCCACCTTGCCTCGCAAATCGCAGCGCATGTCCCGTCAGCCTCCCGCACAGGTTATGCTATTATAATAATCTGGCGGCAGGAACAAGCAGCTACACGGGCGCGCGAGACTTATTCCGCGGCCGCCCCGACCGCGCCCTTGCGGGCGGCATCGACCATCCGCCGGCGCGCCCGGAACACGCCCCATTGCTGGTCGACCAGCACGCCGATGAGGATGACGCCCCCCATCACCGCGAAGTTGAGCGAGGAGGGGATGCCGAGCAGGTTGACCAGGTTCTGCAATTCCTGCAACAGCACCGTGCCGAGGATGACGCCTATCAGCGAGCCCTCGCCGCCGCGCAGCGAGAAGCCGCCGAGCACCGCCGCCGCAATGGCGTAGAGCTCGTAGAACTGGCCATGGCTGGCCGGCGAGATGGAGCGCGTGTACATGGCGAAATAGATCGCCGACAGCGCGGTGAGCACGCCGCAGATGACGTAAGCCGCCATGACGACGCGCCCGGTGCGGATGCCCGAATATTTCGCCGCCTCCTCGTTCTTGCCGATGGCGTAGAGATAGCGCCCGAACACCGAGCGGTGCAGCACCACCCACATGACGATGGCGATGACGATCAGCGCGAAGAAGGAGTTCGGCACGCCCCAGGAGCGGCCGGCGGTCAGGAATTCGAGATCGGGAAAATTCTGGCCGAAGGCGAAGCCTGCCGTGCCGTCGGCGGTGTAGAAGCGCGCGACGCCGCGGTAGATCAACAGGCCGCACAGGGTCACGACGAAGGGCTGCAGCTTGAGCCGCGTGATCAGCCAGCCATGCGCCAGCCCGATGATCGCGCCGAGCACCAGGATCAGTACGAAGGCGATAGGCCATCCCATGCCGCGCACGGCGATGAAGTCGATGAACAGCGTGCCCAGCAGCGCGACGACGGAGCCGACGGAGAGCTCGATGCCGCCGGTGATGATGACGAAGGCCTGGCCGATCGACAGGATACCGAAGAGACCGATGAGGTTCGAGGTGTTGGCGAGATTGATCGGCAAGAGGAAGCGCGGATTGATGACGGCAACGATCGCTCCGACCACCAGGATCAGGATCAGCAGGCCGAGATCTTTCTTTGTCATCGTCGTCTCCGCTTAGCTAAGGCGCGTCGCGCGCTTCAGCTCTTTGTTTATGCATGCCGTTGCCGCAAAAAACCGCGGGCAACTTTTGCGCGGGCATGCATTAGTTTGCCGGCTTGCCCACCGCGAGCAAAAGCACGTTTTCCTGGCTGAAATGGTCCTTGTCGAGGATGCCCGAGATCTGGCCCTCATGCATCACGGCGATGCGGTCGGAGACGCCGATCACCTCTTCCATGTCGCTGGAGATCATCAGCACGGCGACGCCGGCATCGGCCAGCGCCCGCATCAACCCGTAGATCTCCGCCTTGGCGCCGATGTCGATGCCGCGCGTCGGCTCGTCGAGGATCATCACCTTGGGGTTCATGGCCAGCCATTTGCCGAGCACGACCTTTTGCTGGTTGCCGCCAGACAGCGTGCCGGTGCGTGTCTGCACCGAAGGTGCCTTGATGCCGAGATTCTTCTTTTGCTTCTCGGCGGTAGCCGCTTCCGCGCTGTTCGAGACGAGCGTGCGTTTGGCATGTGCCGGCAAATTGGGGAGTGAAATGTTCTGCGCTATCGACAGGTCGAGCAGGATGCCGGTCAGCTTGCGGTCTTCCGGCACGAGGAAAATGCCTTGCGCGACGGCGTCCGCCGCGCTCGCCAGCGTCAGCGGCTTGCCGTTGAGCTCCAGCGTGCCGCCAAGGCTGGCTTCGATGCCGAAGAAGACCCGTGCCAGTTCGGTGCGACCGGAGCCGACGAGGCCGGCGAGACCAAGGATTTCGCCGCGCCTGACGTCGAGATCGACCGGCCGGCTGGGATAGGTGGGGGTGCGGACCGCCTTGGCCGAGAGCGCCACGGCGCCGGGGGCACGCGCGGCTTCGGAGGCCTTCTCGCGTTCCTTCAGCATGCGGCCGATCATCAGCTTGACCATCTGGTCGTGGTTGATGTCGCGCTTGCCCAATGTTCCGGCCAGCATGCCGTCGCGCAGCACGACGACGCGGTCGGCGACGCGCTCGATCTCGTGCAGGCGGTGCGAGATGAAGATGACCGAGATGCCGTCGGCCTTCAACGCCTTGATGACGTCGAGCAGCTTGTCGGTCTCGGCGAGCGGCAGGCTCGATGTCGGCTCGTCGAGGATGACCAGCTTTGCCTTGATCGACAGCGCCTTGGCGATCTCGACCATCTGCTGCTGCGCCAGCGAGAGATCCGCGACCTGTGTGTCGGCGGAAAAATTGGCGCCGACGCGCTTCAGCAGCGGCGCCACCATTTCGCGCAGTTTCGCGCGGTCGACCAGCCGCAGCGGCCCGGCGCGCAGCGGCTCGCGGCCGAAGAAGATGTTGGCGGCGACATCGAGATTTTCGAACAGATTGAGTTCCTGGTGAACGAAGGCGATGCCGGACCCCAGGCTGCCCTCCACGCTCAGGCCCTTATGGGCGGTGCCGTCGACCGTGATGGTGCCGGTATCCGGCGTGGTGACGCCACCGAGGATTTTCATCAGCGTGGATTTGCCCGCGCCGTTCTCGCCGACTAGGCCGATGACCTCGCCCGGCCTGACCTCCATCGAAAACCCGTCGAGCGCCACGACGCCCGGATAGGTCTTGCGCACGTTCTCCAAGCTGAGGAACGGGGTGGTCGCAGCGATGGATGTGTCGGAATAATTCATCATGCCTGACAGCGTTTGGCGGGCTCACAGACTGACTGGCCTGATCGAACCCGTCAATAAAAAGCGAAACGTCGCGCCGCCCCTCACCCTTACCCTCTCCCCGAATAGAGACGGGGAGAGGGGCTCGCCAGCGTCGCGGCCATCTCCCTTCTCCCCGTCACTATACGGGGAGAAGGTGCCGGCAGGCGGATGAGGGGCAGCGCCAACGCCGATCAGTTACCTGCCATCGCCTTGAGATTGGCGGCATAGGCGTCGACGTCATCCTTGCCGATGATCTTGGTCGGGATGATGATCAAATTGCCGGCCGGGATACCCGACTTGTCGCCCTTGAGATAGGCGGCCATCAGCTTCATGCCCTGATAGGCCCATTCGAAGGGCTGCTGCACGACGGTGGCGGCAACTGTGCCTTCCTTGACGCCGCCCAGCGTGATCGGATCGTCATCGAAGCCGACGACGGTGATCGAGCCGAGCTTGCCGGCGTCGCGCAGCGCTTCATAGATGCGCGGCGTGTTGTAGGAGTAGAAGCCGACCATGCAGGTGACGTCGGGGCTGGCGACCAGCGCGTCCTCGACATTCTTCTTGGCGCGCGCCTGGTCGATGTCGTCGCCGCGCACGTCGACGAGCTCGATCTTGGTGCCGGCGAGACCGTCCTTCATGCCCTGGATGCGCTCCTTGGCATTGTCGGCGCCGAGCAGGCCGACGAAGCCGAGGCACTTGCCGCCGTTCGGCATCGCCTTCTTGGCGATTTCGGCCGCCTGCTTGCCGGCGTCGACATTGGACGAGCCGATATAGGCGACACGCTTGGTCTGCGGAGCATCCGAGTCCGTGGTGAACAGCGCCGTTTGCGAGGCGATCTTGTTCAAGCCATCGGTCGAGGTCTTGGGATCGACGGCCGAGACCATGATGCCCTTGACGCCGGCGGTCACCAGATCGTCCATCAGCCGCTGCTGGATGGCGACCGAGGATTGTTCGGGATATTTGAGTTCGAGCGTGTAGTCGGGCAGTTCGCCCTGCGCCTTCTTGACGCCGGCTTCGGCCGCTTTCCAGAAGTCGGAAGCGCCGTTGACGACGAAGGCCAGCGTCGGCTTGTCGTCGGCGCGCGCGATGGCCGTCGCCGTCAGGCCGACAGCCAGGGCCGCGGCGGCCATGGATGCATTACGTATCAAGGATTTCATGTTCAACCTCCCGTTTTGGTCAGTCGTAGGACTGGCCGGACTTGCTCACTAGAATTGTCTTGCTCACCTGAATTGCCGTCTGCGGCGTGGACGCCCTCCTCCTCAAGGGGTTCCCGGCACTGAAAAGAATGGCGTCGTTCCCAGCCACGGCCACGGACTTTAGACAACCATTCTTCATTCGTAAATAGTCCGATTTGTCTGACATATCACATATCTGAGACATGGTTTGTGGAAGCAATATCCGCTCGCCATCGGGCTATTCACAGACACGTCCACCGCAACCGGACCGATCAGGCCGGATGCGGTGGATTGACGGTACAGCGCATCCTTGTATTAGTAAATACTATTAGCAAAGGACCGATCTGGTGGCGCTCGGGTGTCATAGCCGAACCGATTCGATGGCGCAGCGATGCTTGTCCGAGCGCAGCCGGAGCCCTTGCGATCTGGGTATTTTTGCGAGGCTGGGCCTGCATGACGGGATGGGCTGCAAAGGGTGCTAATAGTTATTAGTTTGCCCGACGCGCCCACGGACTGGCGGCGTCACGTCATCTTGTCGGCCCGGCAGGCCGCCGTTAGACAGGCTGGGGATTGGGGGACATCTACGGCATGAGCGAGACGACGGACCCGGACATCGCAACCGCGAAGCGTCGCAAGGCGCCGGCAAAGCCCAAGGGCCGCGTCACCATGACCGATATAGCGCGCGCCGCCGGCTGCTCGCAGGCCACGGTTTCCTTCGTGCTCAACAATTCGCCCGGCATTCGCCTGTCGCAGCAGACCCGCGAGCGGGTGATCGAGGCGGCGCGGGCGCTCGGCTACAGCGCCCCTGCCTTCTCGGCGCTGAAGCAGCCGGTTGCGGCTTTCGAGGGCGCCGCCTTCGACGGACTCGACGGCGTGATCGGCTTCTGTGTCGACCAGCTCGCCACCAGCCCGGAGGCCGTGGTCGCCATAGAGGGCGCGCGCCAGGCCTCGTGGAATGCCGGCAACGTGCTTTTGGTGGCGCAGACCATGGGCGACGCCGTGATGGAGCCGCGCGCCATTTCAGCGCTGACCAGGCGGGGCATTTCGGCGCTGATCTACATGACCATCTTCACCCGCGAGATCACCGCGCCCGATTTCCTCTACGGCCTCAACATCCCGGTCATCCTGCTCAACTGCTACACGTCGGACTATGCCTTCCCCGCCGTGGTGCCCTCCGAGATCGCCGGCGGCCAGAGCTCGACCCGCCATCTGATCAGTCACGGCCACCGCCGCATCGCCACCATCACAGGCGAACCCTGGATGCAGGCGGCCCAGGACCGCCTCAAAGGTTACCGCCGGGCGCTCGCCACCGCCGACATCCCGTTCGACCCCGAACTGGTGGTGGAGGGCGACTGGTCGGCCAGCGCCGGCTACGCCGCGACTGTGAAGCTGCTGGCCCTGAAGGACCGCCCGACCGCCATCTTCTGCCAGAACGACCGCACCGCGATCGGCTGCTACGAGGCGCTGAAGGAAGCCGGCCTGCACATCCCGCAAGATATCTCCGTCGTCGGCTACGACGACGAGGAAATCGCCCGCCATCTCTTCCCGCCGCTGACCACCTCGATCCTGCCGCATATGGCCATGGGCCAATGGGCGATCGAGCAGCTGGAAGCGCCGGCGGTGGCGGGACGGGGGCGCTATCCCATCACCAAGCTGGAGTGTCCACTGGTGGAGCGGGAGAGCGTGGCGACGTTCAGGGGCTTCGCATAAACCACCGGTCCCTTGTCCCGTCCCGGATGCAGGCATTCACCGTGCTCCCCGCGTCTTGGCTTCATCTCGATAGGAGTCTAGCCTGCGCCTGCAGCCGGGGGAGGCGCCTATGACATCGAGTTTCACCGTTCATGACGCGTCCGGCTACGAGCAACTCATGGGCCGCTGGAGCCGAAAGCTCGCGCCCAAGTTCATCGGCTTCGCCGGACTTGCCCCTGGCGAAAAGATACTCGACGTTGGCTGCGGCACCGGCAGCCTGACGTTCGAGCTGGCGAAATCCGCCGAACTCGCGTCGATCGAGGCAATCGACTTTTCGCCTGTTTTCGTCGAGGCGGCAAAGCGGCGCAACGCCGATCCGCGCATCGAAATCCAGCAGGCGGATGCCACCGCCTTGCCGTTCGCGGACAATGCGTTCGACCGTGCGCTGGCCCTGCTGGTGCTTCATTTCGTGCCGGAAGCCGGCAAGGCGGTTGCCGAAATGCGCCGTGTTACGCGGCCGGGCGGCGTGGTCGCGGCCGTGGTGTGGGACCATCTCGGCGGCATGGCGGGCATGCGCATGATGATCGACACTGTGGCGGCGCTCAGCGAGAGCGGACGCCAGCTGCGCAGCCGCTATTGCTTCCAGCCGATGATGCAGCCCGGCGAAATGAAGCGGAGTTTCGTGGAACAGGGGCTGGCCGACGTGACCGAAACCGAGCTGATGATCCGCATGGATTATCAGGACTTCGCCGATTATTGGGCGCCGATATCAGCCGGCGAGGGCCCGCTCGGCAAATACATGACCACGCTGGAGGCAGCCGAACGCGAGCGCGCCGAGGCTGCCGTTCGCGATGCCTATCAGGCCGGACGACCGGACGGGCCGAGGTCGTTCGCCAATGTGGCCTGGGCGTGCAGGGGCATGGTGCCCTGACCGCAGGCAGCGAAGCGCCTTTAAAAGCTGCTGTTGTCAGGCCTGCCGTGCAACCAGATCGACATAGCGTTGCAGGTAGAGTGGCCAGCCCTGATCGCCGGCGACGGCATCGCGGACGCCTTCCCAGCCCTGGCCATGGCGCTCCAGGTTCCTGTGCTCGATCTCGACGTGGGTACGCTCAGCCGTTTCGGCGGTGAACCGCACCTCCCACTCGCTGGTTCTGGCCGGGTCGGTCTCGATGCGCCATTGCGGGCTGATGTCCCAGCTGAGGAGCACGCGGTTGGGCGGCTCATAGGCCAGCACGCGCGCCCAGCGGCACTCGCTGCCGTCGACGCCGCGATCATAGACGTGGCCGCCGACCCGACGCTCGAACACCGTCTCGGCGACCTCGGCTGCAAGCAGATTGTGCTCGGGCGGTTTGAAACTGCCGAAATCCTCGGTGAAAACCTTGAAGGCGCGTTCGATCGGCGCCTCGACCACGACGGACTGTTTCACGGAGGCGATGGGGACCTGGGTGTTCATGGTGACTCCTCTGGTGGGGTCTCGACAGCCAGCTTGTAGGCCGCGAGAGTCTTGCTCCAGAACCGGTCGAGCCAGGCGCGCATCTGGCCAAGCCCGTGCGGATCGATGTGGTAGACGTTGCTGGCGCCCTTCGGCTCCGCGCGCACCAGCCGCGAATCCCTGAGCACCTTCAGGTGTTGTGACACCGCGGACTGCGACACGCTGACCTGCCGCGTGACCTCCGCCACGGAGCGCGGCCGCTCCGCGATCAGCTCGAAAATCTGCCTTCGGGTCGGATCGCCCAAGGCGGCAAGCTGTGCACTATCAACAGTCATGACTTATGATTAGTGCAGACTGATGATTGAGTCAAGCGGGCGCACCTAGTAGGCCCTGTTTGGCAGTGCGGGAATTTCTCCCGAAAGAGAGATCGCATTCGTTTGGATGGAAGGAATTACGTCAGGTCGAGATCCACCCGGCCGCGAGATCTATCCCTTGCGTTCTTCAAGGCTGTTGCCGCCGTCGACGACGAGCAAGGCGCCGTTGATATAGCTGGCGCTCTCGGAGGCCAGGAACACGACTGCCGCCGCGACCTCGTCCGGCCGGCCGGCGCGGCCCGGCGGCGCATGCAGGGCCGCTATCCGCTCCGGCTCGCTCGAGGCGCCTGTCTCGATCCAGCCCGGCGCCACGGCATTGGCGGTGACGCCGTGCCGCGCCACTTCCAGCGCCAATGTCCGGGTCAGGCCGACCATCCCGGCCTTAGCCGCGGAATAGGCGGCGGTGCCCTGGTAAGAGACCAGCGGCCCGGTCACCGATGCGACATTGACGATGCGCCCATACCCCGCTTCGACCATCGCCGGCAGAAACGCCCTGGTGACGAGAAACGCCGTCTTCAGGCTGGTGTCTATGCCCTGGTCCCACTCGGCCTCGCTCATCGTCAGGAACGTCTTGTCGACGGACGGCGTCGCCAGCGATCCCATGCCGGCATTGTTGACCAGGATATCGACAGTACCGACCTCTGCCCGCAGCCGCTCCACCTCCGCGGCGATGGTGAGATCGGCGATGGCGGCTTTGGCATCGATGCCCTCGCCGCGAAGCCCGCCGGCGCGCTCAAGCACCCGCGCGCTGGCGCCGGTCAGGAAAACGGCATGCCCGGCCTGGCCAAACTGGCGCGCAATGGCGAAGCCGATGCCGTCGACAGCGCCGGCGCCGGTGATCAGGACACGCCTGGTTTTGGGGGTGGTTGCGGCCAAGTCAGGCTCCAAAACCCGTTCGGGCCAAACGTGTCACCTATGTCTCCGGTACAAACCGTAACCTGTGTGTCGGGAACGGACCCTATGGAACTGGCATCCCACGGTGGAGGAAAGCGACAACTAAGTCCACACCACACCCCAGCAATAACGGTCCTAATCAACCAGCTACGGCTTGCGGCGCGATGTGCTGCGAGGGGACGCTATGATAGGCCTGCTGCGATTGTGAGGCAAAGCGCCTGCCGGCGCGAAGATAGGCTCCTGCCGAACGGACTCCCGGAGAGGCTGGGACGGTGGTGAGCGGTCGGCGCGAGCGAACCGGCCGACGAGCTCTTGCATCGGACCCTGGGGCCCCCCTTACGGCGAGGGTCCGGAACGGGAGGTCGGTATGGCAGCGAAAAGGAGCGATGGTTCGGTCCCAGGGAGATAGCGCGGCGTCACCACCAAGGCGCGCTGCCGAGCAAGCCTTAGTCGGCGATTTCGAATGGAAAGACCTTCTTCCAATCCTGCTTCATGTCGACGACAATCCAGCCCCGCTTGGACGCCTGGTCCCAGGCCTTGTCAAGCTTGCCGACCGGCGAATTTCGGTCATAGGCGTATTCGCGCTTGGCGTCGGTGTGATGCACGACCCCCATGAATCGCGCTCCATTGCCGGAGGCGGTCCATTCCAACATCCGCTGGTCACCATCCGAATTGCCGAAGGCAAGGATCGGCTTGCGCCCAATGAACCTGTGGATACCGACAGGCTTGCCCGGACCATCGTCGATGAAATCGACTTTCGCATCCTTGACCAATGCCGGCGTTCCATCCGGCTGAACCGTGAATTTCGTAATCCCTGACGAGCCGACAATCCTTTCGGGCGGAATGCCGTAGACCTGCTCCACCCAGGGGCGCATGAAATCAATTCCACCGCCCGAAACGATGAACATCTTGAGCTCGTTTTGCCGCAGATACTCCAGCAACTCCAGCATCGGCTGGTAGACAAGTTCGACATAGGCGCGATTAAAGCGTGGGTGCCGGGCGTTTTTTGTCTATTCGACGACCGCCTTTGTGAACTCCTCCGTGGTCATTCCGGCGTGCGTCGCCGCCATGATCTCGAAAATCCCCTTCTCGCCCGAAGCGAGCAAGGCCTTCTGGTCGTTGGAAATCACCGATTTGGCGCCATCGATCAACTGCCTGATGGCGCGCCGCGCCGGGTGATGATGAGAACTACGTCTACGCTATAGCCCTCCTTTAGGCAGTTTCGCACCCAGGATTTCAGCAGACCGCCGATTGCCCCGTTGCACAAAGCGGCGACGAAGGAGGACTCCATGCAATCGGGCAACGTTTGAAGGTCTGAAATGGGGCCGACTCCAGAAAGGCCGGTTCCGGCCAGACGACCTGAATAAGCCGACATTCGGCTCACGGTCCCATGTCTGCCATTCAACAACCTATTGCCTGTCGCCAAATGGGCCATCGGAACTCGAGCAAGTGGCGACCTGAACCCGAGTGTCATTGACCGAACCGATTGGTCGGCAGCCCACCTACCCGCACCGCGACCGCAATGTCGCAGAGCGCGCATAGACGACAACTGGAAAAGTGCCAAGAGTGTTGGACAGGGCGTGGAAGACCGCTCCTCCCAACGCTTGGCAGCAGGGCTTGTTAGAGCTGTGCCTTATCAACGAGGCATCTTAGAAGGCCGAGCGTCTCTGATGCGTAGACGCTCGGCTATCTAGCGTTATTTCAGTCGGGAGAGGCTACCAGTTGTCGGCAGGTCGAGAATTTGCGAGATCACCATAATATACAGACGGAAGTGCCTTCGCGAGGAACGAGAACTCCGAATGGCAATGGCGCATCAGCCTCAGTCCGATCTCGTCCGGGACAGCGTGGCCGCCCTTGTCGCTATCGAGACCAAGAACGAATCTGCTTCGCAGAACGAGGCCATCGGGCGTGTCCCGTGTGACGTGCATCATCCGGCCGCTTGTTGGAATTCCATGCTCGTCAACCTCAACATCATCGCCAAAGCCAATTCCGGCGTAGAAAAGTGCGGATACGCCGCCCACCTTCTTTGCGGCATCGATGTCCGTGGCACTGAAGTATGCGGCTGGGCTTAGGAATTTGATGGTTGCTTTGACCGGAGGAACCTCTCCTAGCGACTCCGTCGCCCTTATCGTCGCGCCGATGTAGTTCTCACCTTTTTTCCAAAGCTCGTCCCAACCGAAATGGCGCTTGTGATCAATTGGGTGCCACCAGCGAAGGTGTTCGTCGGTTTCAAAATACTTGAACCACCATTCCAGCATCGCTCCATTGCACCCTGGCATTATCGTTCTGCAGGCGACCGTGAGGGTGCCGGAGGCGAAGCGCTCGATACCCATTTCGAGTCTAATTGGGTCGGCGTGCAGCAGTGCGACAGGGATTGCTGCGTCCAATTCATGTTGCATTTCCATCTCCCATATTTAGGAAACGTTCTTCGTTTCCTAAATATGATCGGTATACCGTTCGTACAACGTTGGTCAAGGAGATCAAGATTGGAAAAGCGAGCGAGAGGGCGTCCGGCCCGTAATCGGCTTGAGGTGGAACGCAAAATTCTCCAAGCCTCAACACAGCTTCTGTTTGACCAGGGATTTGCCAAGTTCAGCATAGATGCGGTGTCGCGTAGCGCAGGAGTTGCCAAAAAGACTGTTTACGCTATGGCGGCCAATCGTGAGGAACTGGTCGGGAAAATCGTAGCGTCCTGGACTGAGCAACTCCAAACCAGTGGAGATCACCGGCCGGGCGAGCCGCGTCCTGATCCGGGGAGCTTGCGGGAGCTATTGAGCAGGATTTTTCGGATCGCCCTATCCAAGGAAGCTGTAGCCCTTTTCCGTCTCATCTGCGCTGACACGGAGGGCCGAGAACGGCTCGCAGAAATCTATAATCGAAACGGAGTCGAGCGGGGAGTGCTGGCCGTGGCGAACTGGCTGCGCGAGTACCAAGCCGATGTCCAATCATTTGATGGCATCCGATCTGCCCGGATGATCCTTGCCGCTCTTGTTGCTGAACCCTTGCGCAGGGCCGCTATCGGCCTTGAAACACCATGGAACGATAGCGATGAGGAAGTCACCGCACGGGTTGGAGAATGCGTGGAGTTCTACGCACGTATATTGTTCAAAGAGTTGGGCACGGCACCATAGCGGCCATCGTGGCGCGTCTGGTGATAAAGTTTCGTCTCTGATCGACTGGGATGAGCCGCATATCGACGTGCACGACCTTGACCCCGTCTTGCCCCATCGGTGTCGTGATAAGCGAGGAATTCGGGCGCGGCCGCGCACCAGCGGCAACGCGGGCGTCCGTCCGGCCCGAGGATCGTCGCGCTCATCACTCAGCCTTTCAGAAAGGCGAGCTGTTCGTCGGTACGGCCCGGTGTGATGGGGAGGATTTCAGCGCTGACAATCCCCTCGGCGACGAAGGGGTCATCCTGCACACGAGCCTCGATCTCTTCAGGAGACGCATTGTGCGCGAGGATCGCACCGCCTGCGCTCGGCTGAAGGCTGCCGGTCAGCAGGAAAACGCCATCGTCCAAGCCGCGTTTGATCCAGGCGTTGTGCCCATCCATGAATAGGGGCGCTTTGGTCTTGTCAGCAAAGCGAAGGGTGACGACGAACATGGTCTCTCCATCAGGCCGAGAAACGCCTTGTCCCGCTGCCAATAGAAGACGATCCCGCCAGCGTTCACGGGCCCCTGGTCATCCATGCCGCGCAGTTGCGAGACCGCCCCTTGGGCCGTGCAGGCACCTGGCTTCTCGACAATCTCAAGGCGCGGTTCAATGCGATCGCGGCGCGCCCCGGTTAGAACCTATGGGCAGCGGTCCGGCTGACTTCTCGGCCGTGTGGGAAAGAGATTAGTGAGCCCAGCTGAACGCGAACCGTCGATTCGGATTAGCAGCTTAAGGCGTGGCGCGATCCGGGGGATTTGAACCCTCGATCTCAACCTTGGCAAAAAAGAGAAATGGCGCACCCGACAGGATTCGAACCTGTGACCTCTGCCTTCGGAGGGCAGCGCTCTATCCAGCTGAGCTACGGGTGCTTTCGGGACAAGGAGTCCGGAAAACGAACCAGCCGGTGAACCGGCAAGTCACGGCTTCTTAGCGGAAGCCGGCGCGGGCTTCAACGGGCAATTGGCGATTGCCCTCTCACGGCGTGCGCTTGTTGGATATGGCGCTCCCCTCTCCGTCTCGGCTTCGCCGAGCCATCTCTCCCCCACTGCGTGGGGCGAGGAACTCCTCACTGTGGCCCCGCCGCACCCTTCGCCGTCCGCCGCCGGCGCACCGCGCGTTTGGCTTTCTTGGCGCCGGCCAGCTCGTTCATCGCATCGAGCTGCATCTGCTGCATTTCGGCCAGCCGTGTCCATTGGCGCGAGATCAAATAGTCGAGCTTTTCGTGCAGGTGGCGCACTTCGAGCTCGGCCTTGAGGTTGACGCGGTATTCGTTGAAGGAGCGCAGGCGGTCTTTCACCTCCTGGCGCTTCTGGCTCATCATGATGACCGGCGCCTGGATGGCGGCGATGCAGGAGAGCAAGAGGTTGAGCAGGATGAACGGGTAGGGGTCGAAGGCGCCGTTCAAGCCCTCGAACAGGTTGATGCCGATCCAGACCAGAAGCACGGTGGCGAACGAGATCAGGAACCACCAGCTGCCGCCGAAGGCCGCCATGTTGTCGGAGACGCGGTCGGGAAAGGTCCTGTGCTCCTCGAATTCCTCTTCCGAGTTTTCGGAGATCGTGTCCTGCTTGGCGATCGATTCCACCACCTGGCGGTCGAGCTCGGAGAATTCGCCGTGCTCCTGCTGCAGGAGCTCCTCCATGTAGCGCATGCGGTAGCGGCCGAGCTCCTCGCGGCTGACGCGCGCGCCCTTGGGCAGGTCCGGATGGTCGGAGCGGATACGGTCGGCAAGGCTCGGGCGCAGCGTGTCGATGCGCACCAGGTCGCGCTTGCGGAATTTGCGGCCCGAGATCGCCGACGGTTTCTTCCTGGGCTTTATCCGCGACGCGTCGGGCGGCGTCGGTTCGGAGTCCGGCACTTCGGGTGTGTCGAAATGCTCGTCCGAAACCTCCTGCAGATTGGCCTCGGTGGTCGGCGCCTCGAAATACTCGCCGCCGCTGTCGTTCTGGTTGTCGGCGCCCTGCTGCTCGGATGCCTTGGGAACGGTGCTCATGATGGGCTCCTGCTGTCGCGCTGTAAGTTAGGATACGCCATGGCGGCGGGGCAGTGCCACCATGGGTTTTCGCAGCGTATGGCATGCCTTCCGCACGAGTGCGTGACAGTCGTGAAACAATAGCCGGCTGCAGGGTTTTTGTTAGCTTCTTGGCGGCGACGGCCTCCGCAGGCGCTTCGTCATCCACGGGCGGAGCAGCCGCGCAGCGGCGTCGCGGAGACCCGAGGATCCATGCCGCGACTTTTGTCGGAGGGTGCAACGGTGCAGAATTCTGGACCGTGGCGACAGCTTCAGAGTCCCGGCATGGATCCTCGGGTCTGCGCCGCGTCGCTACGCTCCTTGCTCCGCCCGTGGATGACGAATTCGGGGGAGGCTCCGCGCAATCGCCGGCAACAAGGCCAGCTAGTTCTTTACTGCTGTTCGGCGTACATCAGCCTGGTCTTGGTGTCGGCCATGGTGGGCGACAGGCTGCGCTGGATCAGCGCTTCGACATGGTCGTTGCGCTGGCGGGCTGAGTCGGCGCCCATCACCACCACGATCAGCTGGCGGCCGTCGGCGTCGTAGGAGGTGACGATGTTGAAGCCCGACGCCCTGATATAGCCGGTCTTGATGCCGTTGACGCCTCGCACGCGGCCGAGCATGTCGTTATGGCCGCGCACCAGCCTGCCGCGGAACATGAAGTCGCTTTCGGAGAAATAATGGAAGTGCTGCGGGAAGCGCCGCTGCAACGACATGCCGAGCACCGCCATGTCGTGCGCGGTCGTCATCTGGCCGTCGTCGGGCAGGCCGGATGCGTTGCGGAAGGTGGTGCTGCTCATGCCGAGCTGGCGCGCCTTGGATGTCATCATGGCGGCGAACTGGTCTTCCGAGCCGCCGAGATATTCGCCCACCGCGACCGCCACGTCGTTGGCCGATTTGACGACGATGGCACGGATGGCGGAATCGACGTCGATCGTCTCCCCGCGCCGGAAGCGCATCTTGGTCGGCGGCTGCGAGGCGGCGTGATCGGAAACCGGGATCTGCGTCTCCTTGGTGACGCGGCCGGTGTCCATCGCCTCGAACAGCAGGTAGAGCGTCATCATCTTGGTCAGCGACGCCGGATAGCGCTGCGCCGTCGAATTGACCTCGAACAGCTGCTTGCCGCTCTTTCCATCGACGACGATGGCGGCGTATTTCTGCGGCGGCGCCGGCACGGACAGCACCGTGTCGGGCGGGGTTGTGGTCGAGCAGCCGGCAACCAAGGCCGCCAGGGCCAGGACAGCCAGGATTTTCTGGAAGAGCGGAAAGAGACGCGGAAAGGACAAGGGCTGACTGTTCTGGCGATGCTGTTGCTGAGATAAGGCGAAGCTAACGTAACGCGGCGGATGCGTCCATTTGGTTAATGCCGGTTAGCCCTGGGAATGTCGAGTGGGGCGAGGAACTCGAGCTCCGCTTCCGCCGCCCCGAAATCGCCCCGTTCCTGTCTTTCCTTGCCAGGGCCGCGTTTCCCGTGGGAAGGAGTGTGGCATCTGGCGGCTTGGGGGTTGCAAAATGACTGACATTGGGGCTGGCGCCGCGCCGTCATTGATCAGGGCATCGCTCAGCCGCACCGGCAAATGGGCCGGCAGCGTCGCCTTCATCGGCGGCGCCGTTTCCGACATTCTCAACCCGCTGGCGCCGTTCGCCGCCTATATCGCGCTGGTTGCCTCGATCGCGGCCGTGATCATCGCCATTGCCATCGTGCTCAGGCTGGTGCTGGCGGCCAAGGCACTGCCGGCGCTGGTGTTCGCCACCAGTGCGGCGGCGGTAGCCGGCGGCGTCTACGCCGTGCAGAAGGAGACCAGTTCGCAGAACGGCCTCATCGCCGGCCTGGTGCCGGCGATCGCGCAACTGCAGAAGTCGATGGGCATCGTCGCCGAAAAGGTGGCCAGGATCGAGCAGACCGTCACGCAGACACAGAAAACCGTCGAAGAGGTCAAGAAATCGACCGACACGGCTGCGCAAAAAACCGATCAGATTGCCTCCGTCCAGCAGCAGCAGACGGCGCAAGGGGCGCAGACGCAAAAGACCGTCGAAGCGGTCAAGCAGACGACCGAGACGCTCGCCGCAGGCCAGCAGCAGCAAGTGGCCCAGGCCGAAAAGCTGCAGGCGACGACCGAACAGATCGCCGCCTCGATCGACACGATCGCCAAGGGGTTTGCCAACTTGGCCGCGCAAGGCGGCGCCATCGCCGAACCGAAACGGCCGGACGAATTCTACCACAATGCCCGTGTCTACGAGCTGTCGGGCGACATGCTCAACGCGCGGCGCTCCTACCTCGCCTTTGCCGGTTTCGATGTCGACGCCATCGACCCCTATACGCGCTTTGCCACGCTGCTGCGGGTCCAGGACGGCAAGGCGGGCGCCCGCGAAGTGTTCGGAGCACTGGCCGACAAGGGCAAGGCGCTGTCGATCAAGCTGGTGCATATCATGCAGTTCGACGACGCGCAGCGGCTCGACAAGCTCAGCGCCTTCATATCGGCCAATCCGGATTTCGCGCCGGTCTATTACCTCGAGGCGCAGGAGTTTTCGGAAGATCGCCTCGGCAGCCAGACGCTGGCCGACAAGCGCAGCGAAGCCCAGTCGCTGACCAAATTCGTCTCCTACGAAAAGGATGGCGGGCTGCTCAAATATTTCGTCGACCAGACCCAGCTTGCCGACTGGCTGGACCGCAGCCGCAGCCGGCTGGCGGCCCTTGGCGGCGTCCTCGACCCCGCCCGCTTCGTGCCTTCGCTGACGCCGATGCGCTCCAACCAGGGCTGGTCGATGACCATTTCGCTGCCCGAGCCGGCAACCGCGATATCCTGGCGTCTTGGCGACACCGGCCCCTTCACCGACACCGGCCCGCTGGCGCTCAACGACCAGCGCACCGGCAAGCCGATGCCCAATCCGAGCTTTGAGCTGCCCGACAGCACGGCGGCGACCACCATCGCCATCAAATATCTCGACATCAGGGGGCGCGAGACCGGCCCGTTCGACATCCGCTTCGATCCGGATGCCGCCCTGCAGCAAGGCAACAAGCAGATCCTCGACCAGTTCTGGACGTCATGGATCGCCTTCGACGCCAGCGGCAATCATGGGCTGGTCTATTTCACGCAGATGCTGTCCTACCGCTGCGCCATCAAGGAGGTGCGTTACAGCCTGAATGGCGCCGTGCTCGACAAGGCGCTTGCCATGCCGCCCTGCAATGCCAAGGACCCCTACGCCATCCCCGATGATTTCCAGCCCTATTTCAAGGTTGCCGACAGCGTGAAATCGATGTCGGTGCAGGTGACCTATACCGACGGGACAAAATCGCCGGTGCGGGAATACAAGCGGCAGTAGGCTCGCACCTTTCGGCGTGTGGGAAGGCGGGCATAAATCTGATGCAAAATGCGCGCCCGCGCGCTTGCGCGGTGCGCCGAACCGGTTCTTCTTGGCACCCGTCAGATTCGGGTGAGAGCGCCATGGATACAGTTACGATCAAGGCCAAAGGCATTTCGGTTTCGCTCGACCTCACGGTCGGCCACATCGCCGACATGAGCATCGAGAGCGGCGGGCGCCAATTGCGGCCACTGCACCGCGCGCCATGGGTCGACGCAAGCGAGACGCTGCCTCAAGACCTGCCGCAGGGCACCGTCCGGCTCTCCGGCGACTTTCTCTGTGCGCCTTTTTCGCGCAGCGATGTCGAGGAGGCGCCGCTGCATGGCTGGCCGGCCAACAGCGCCTGGGATGTGGTCGAAAGCGGCGCCACGGAGGGCGGATGGCGCGCCGTCTTCCGGCTGCGCCACAAGGTGATGGGCGCCAGCGTCGACAAGATTTTCACGCTGCGCGACGACCATCCCTTCCTCTACCAGGAACACGTATTTTCCGGCGGCCATGGCGCGATCTCGGTCGCCCATCACCCGATGACGGCGATGAAATGCGGCGGCAGGCTGGCTTTCTCGCCGAAGCGGTTTGCCGCCACGCCGGCCGATCCGCTGGAGCCGGATACTGCACGTGGCCGCTTCATGCTGGCCTATCCCAGCCGGTCGTCCGACCTAGCGCATTTCCCCGCTGCCGGCGGCGGCACGCTGGATATCACGGACTACCGCATGGAGGATCGGCGCGAGGATTTCCTCACCTTGGTCGAGGCCGATCATGGCGGACCTGGCTGGACCGCGCTTGCGCGCCAGGCCGAGGACGATCTGGTGCTGGTGCTGAAGAACCCGGCCGAACTGCCGGTCACCATGCTGTGGTTCAGCAATGGCGGGCGCGACTACGCGCCGTGGAGCGGCCGCCATCTCGGCGTGCTCGGCATCGAGGATGGGCGCACGGCGATTGGCCACGCCGCCTCGCTCGGCGACAACTGGCTGAAGCGCGAAGGCGTGGCGACGGCATTCGCGCTCGGCGAAGGCCGCCGCGTCTCGTTCCGCCATGTCATCGGTGCGTTGCCGCTGTCGGATGGCGAACCCCCACGAGAGATCACCACGGCGGATGGCCGCCTTCGGTTGGCCGGTTCCGCGGCATCGGAGGTCCCGTTCGACAGTGATTTCCTGCGCATCGGCCAGCCAGCGGCGACATAGTGCAACCCAGCCAACGGCAGGGTTTGAAATTTCCGCCAACTGCCGACAAGATGCGCCTGAAATCGTGCGGAAGGAGCCAAAATGTCTGAAATCGCCCACCTCGCCGCCACCATCTTCAAGCGCGCCGGCAAGGCCAAGCGCTTCATCGTCGCCATTGCCGGGCCGCCGGGCGCCGGCAAGTCGACACTATCGGCGGGCCTGCACGACCTTTTGCCGGAAGGCGCGGTGGAAGTCGTGCCCATGGACGGCTTCCACTTTGACGACATCGTGCTCGAGCGGCGCGGCCTGCGCGCGCGAAAGGGTGCGCCGGACACGTTCGACTTCGGCGGCTTCGAGACGCTTCTGAAGCGCATCCGCGCCGGCGAGCCCGACATTGCCATTCCGGTCTTCGACCGCAGCATGGAATTGTCGCGCGCCGCCGCGGCGATCGTCGATGCCGAGACCAAATTCATCCTGGTCGAAGGCAATTACCTGCTGCTCGACGAGGAGCCGTGGTCGCGCCTTGCGCCACTGTTCGATTTCTCGATCTTCGTCGACGTACCGCGCAATGAACTCGAACGCCGCCTGATGGAACGTTGGCACGAGCATGGCCGTTCCGAAGCCGACGCGCGGGCCTGGATAGCTTCCAACGACATGCCCAACATCGAACGCGTGCTGGCACGACGCCGGGCGGCCGACCTGGTCATTGGTTAACCCGGGTTAATCTCGATTAACCCGCTTAATTTTCAATATTTTTCGACGGGAACCTTAAGACTTACAAGGCGTTATCCCGGTCAGGCAATCATGCCAGAAGAGGGATTCCGTCCGATGGCAACCAAGGCAAAAAAGCCCGTCAGGGGCAAGTCAGCCCAACCGAAAGCGACGCAATCGAAGGCCGGGGCTCCAGCGGTCGCCCAGCGCTCAAAGGATGCCAAGCCGGCCTTCGGCAAGGCATCGCCCAAGAAAGTCGTGCCAGGCAGCGCGTCGAAGGTGACCGCGCCCAAAGCGGCAGCGAAGACCGCCCAGGCGAAGAAACCGGCCGCGGCCGGCGGCTCGAAGGTTCGCACGGCAGCCAACGTCGCGGCCGGAGCGGTCGTGGCCACGGCGCGGAGTGTCGCGTCTCTCGCCGCATCCGTCGTCGGCAAGGGCGGGTCCAAGGCGAAAGCAAAGTAGCGACGCGCTTCCCGGCGGGGCAGATTCAGCTTCGCGCCGGGATGGTCAGGCCCTTCTGTACCGCCGGCCGCGCCAGGCCGCGCTCCAGCCACGCTGCCAGATTGGCGAAATCGTCGAAGCCGACCAGGTCGCGCGCCTCGTAGAAGCCAATCAGGTTGCGCACCCAGCCGAGCAGCGAGATGTCGGCGATGGTGTAGTCATTGTCCATGATCCACTTGCGGCCCTTCAGCCTGACGTCGAGAACGCCGAGCAGGCGGCGCGATTCGTCGCGGTAACGCTCCAGCGGCCGCTTGTCGGCGATCTCGCGGCCGGCGAATTTGTGGAAGAAACCGACCTGGCCGAACATCGGCCCGATCGCCGCCATCTGGAAGAAGACCCACTGGATCGTCTCGTAGCGCCGCGCCGCGTCAACGGGCATGAGCAGGCCGGTCTTCTCCGCCAGGTAGAGCAGGATGGCGCCGGATTCGAAAAGGCCGATCGGCGCGCCGTCCGGGCCGTCGGGATCGATGATCGCCGGGATCTTGCCATTGGGGTTGAGCGACAGGAATTCCGGCGTCCAGCTCTCGTTCTTGCCGATGTTGATCAGATGCGGCTCATAGGGCAGGCCGAGTTCCTCCAGCGCGATCGATATCTTCACTCCGTTCGGCGTCGTTGCCGAATAGAGCTGGATCTGGTCGGGATGCTTGGCAGGCCAACGGGTTGCGATCGGAAAGGCGGACAGGTCGGCCATCGAGAACTCCTGAGCGGGGGGATTCGCACCAAGCGGCGCGGTGTTGGCGGGTCGGCCAAGAATTAGGGCTGCGGTCGGGCCGGATCAATATGGCGGCGACGCTTTCACCGTGCATGGATAGTCAATCGATCGGATCGCCCGGGCGGATAGTAGCCGCCCGAACAGGTGGTGACCGCCCGGTACTAGATGGCCTTGAAGGCCAGCACCGCATTGGTGCCGCCGAAGGCAAAGCCATTGCTGATGGCGGCGCGCACCTTGCGCTCGCGCGCGACATTCGGCGTCACGTCGAGATCGCAGTCGGGATCGGCCTCGCGGTAATTCGCCGTTGGCGGCACGACGCCTTCGCGGATCGCCATGACGCAGGCGATCATCTCCAGCCCGCCCGAGGCGCCGAGGCAATGCGCGTGCATCGACTTGGTCGATGAGACGGAGAGCGCGCGGGCATGGTCGCCGAAGACGCGCTTGATCGCGAGGGTTTCGATCTGGTCGTTGGCTTTGGTGCCGGTGCCGTGCGCGTTGAGGTAGTCGACATCCTCGGGATTGAGGCCGGCATCGGCCAGGCAGAAGCGCATGGCGGCTTCCGGGCCCTCGACGGTCGGCGCGACGATATCGGAGGCGTCGGCCGAAAGGCCGGCGCCGGCGATCTCGGCCAAAATGGTGGCGCCGCGCGCCATCGCGTGGTCGTAGCTTTCCAGAACCGCCATGCCGGCGCCTTCGCCCAGCACTAGGCCCTGGCGGTCGGCCGAGAACGGCCTGCACGTGTCGGGCGACAGAACGCGCAGCGCCTCCCAGCCCTTCAGCACGCCCCACACCAGCGGCGCATCGGTGCCACCGGCCACCATGACGTCGGCGCGGCCGAGCCTGATCTGGTCGACCGCAGAGGCGATGGCATGATTGGCTGACGAACAGGCCGAAGTGACGCCGAACACCGGTCCGCGCAAACCCAGATGCATGCTGACCTGGCCGGCGGCCGCGCCCGGCATGACCCGGGGAACGGTGAAGATGCCGGCGCGATTCTTGCCCTCGATCAGGATGGCGCGATAGTTCTCCTCGACCGTCTCGAACCCGCAGACGCCAACACCGACGATGGTTCCCATCCGATAGGTATTGTCCGCATGCGGCACCAATCCGGACTGCCGCATGGCTTCCTTCGCCGCGATCACCGCCAGCAGGCTGAAGCGATCCATCGACACCAGTTGCTTGCGCTCGATGCCGTGATCCGGCAGTGCCTTGATCTCGCAGCCGGTCTTGACCTTCAGGTCGTGCAGGAAGGGATTGTCGATCGGGCCGATCGCCGACCGGCCGGCCCGCATCTCGGCCCAGATTGCCTGCGCATCGGTGCCCAATCCGCACAGCCCGCCGATGCCGGTAATGACGACGCGCTTCAGCATTCGGTCAGGCTTTTTTTTCGATCAGCGCGCGAACGGCCTCGACCATGTCGCCGACATTCTTGAGATTGCTCCAGGCATCGACCGTGTTCATCTCGATTTCGATGCCATATTGCTCCTCGAGGTCGAAGATGATCTCGGTCAACTCCAGCGAATGGATGCCGAGCGCCGTCAATTCGGTAGTGGTGGTGATTTCCTCGCCGCCCGGCTCGGCATGGGCCTTGATCTTCTCGATGATGTCCGTTGCCAGCTGGTCAGCCATTCGGTTTCTTCCCCACTTGTCGTTTCCCGGCGCCAACTGAACAGCGCCTTCTTATCCTCGATATCAGGCCGCGATCTTCGCCTTATACCCCCGTCAAGCGTCGCCCGACCGTACCAAGGTGGTTCCCTCTATAGAAACGGAAACGCCATCAAGCAACAAGCTATATGTCGACAAAACCGCCACAGTGCTTAACCTGACGGCGTGGATACGATCGAAAATACGAAGTTATCAGGTCAACTGGCCCAGCGCGCGGCGGGCAAGGCGCAGCTTGGTTGCGCCAGCGTCGACGGCCGCACGCGGCTGCGGCGCCTCTATCAGGACGGCTCGGCCAAGATAAGGCTGCCGGCCGTTTCGGCCGGTCCGCTGGAGGCCGTCCTGATCAACACCGCCGGCGGGCTGACCGGCGGCGACCGCCTCGGTTGGGACGTGGATGTCGGCGCGGATGCCAGCGCCGCGGTAACAACCCAGGCCTGCGAAAAAGTCTATCGCGCCGCATCGGACCATGCCGAAGTGCGGGTCAAGCTGACCGTCGGCGAGAACGGCAGCATCGCCTGGCTGCCGCAGGAAACCATCGTCTTCGACCGCGCCGCCTTTGCCCGCACGCTCGATGTCGAGCTTGCGGCCGGAGCCGAGGCGCTGGTGCTGGAAGCGGCCGTCTTCGGCCGCCTGGCCATGGGCGAACGTGCCGCGCAGGGCACTTTTCGCGATCGCTGGCGTATCCGCAGGCAAGGAGCCCTCATTCATGCCGAGGATTTCCGCATCGGACCTGCCATTGCCGACACCCTGGCCCGTACGGCGATATCCGGTGGCGCGATCGCCGTGGCAACGCTGCTGCTGGTGTCGCCGCGAGCCGAGGCTCTGCTCGATCCGGTCCGGGAGATCATTGGCGACCGAGGTGGCGCCAGTGTCTGGACCGTGACGACATCTGGCAAGCTTCTTGCGAGGCTCTACGCCGAGGACGGCTACCAGCTGCGCCAACGGCTGGTTCCGCTCGTCGGATTGCTCAACGGAAGGGCGGGGTTGCCCAAATTATGGTCACTGTGACTGTGTCCGCATCATTTCAGGAAGACGCATGAACCTGACGCCAAGGGAAAAGGACAAGCTGCTGATCGCCATGGCGGCGATCGTGGCGCGCAAGCGGCTGGAGCGCGGCGTCAAGCTCAACCATCCGGAAGCCATCGCGCTGATCACCGATTTCGTCGTCGAGGGCGCCCGCGATGGCCGCCCGGTGGCCGAACTGATGGAGGCCGGCGCCCATGTCGTCAGCCGCGCGCAGGTGATGCAAGGCATCGCCGAGATGATCCATGACGTGCAGGTGGAAGCGACCTTTCCCGATGGCACCAAGCTGGTGACCGTGCACGAACCGATCAGGTGAGGAGGCCGACATGCTTGAGCTGCGCCCGAACTGCGAATGCTGCGACAAGGACCTGCCACCGGAAGCCCGGGATGCGCGGATCTGCACCTTCGAGTGCACCTTCTGCGCCGGCTGTGTCGAAAACGTGCTTGGCGGCGTCTGCCCGAACTGCGGCGGCGATTTTACAGCCCGGCCGATCCGTCCCGCCGCGATGCTGAAGAAATATCCGGCTTCGACCAAACGCGTGCTCAAGGCCGAGGGCTGCGGTCCCCGCAGGGCCGCCTGACACCGCAAACGAAAGGCAAGTAAATGATCCCTGTCAAACGCCTGTGCCTCTCGGCGATCCTGCTCGTGGCGGCAGCCATGCCTGCCTACGCCCATGTCGGCATCGGCCCGACGTCCTCCCTCATGGCCGGCTTCACGCATCCATTGTCGGGCCTCGACCACATGACGGTGATGCTCGCTGTCGGCCTGTGGGCGGCCCTCAAGGGCGGCAAGGCGATCTGGGCCTGGCCGGCGGCGTTCGTCGGCATCATGCTGGCCGGCGCGGCCCTTGGCATGGCCCATCTGCCGTTGCCGTTCGTTGAGCCGGGCATACTGGCCTCGGTCGTGGCGCTCGGGCTGCTGGTCGCGCTGGCGGTCGATCTCCCCGTTTCGGCCGGTGTCGCTATCATCGGCCTGTTTGCGCTGTTTCACGGCCACGCCCATGGCACGGAAGTGCCGGAAAATGCCGGCGGGCTCGAATATATGGCCGGCTTTGCCATCGCCACCGTGCTGCTCCATGCCATAGGCATCGCCGCCGGGCTCGGCCGCGGCATGAGATTTCGTGGTGTGGCCCGCATCGTGGGTGCCGCCTGCGCGGCGATCGGCGTCGGCCTCGTTTTCGGCGTCGTGTGAGGTCCGATGATCCCCGGCGAAATCATCCCTGCCCAAGGCGACATCGAACTCAACAAGGGTCTGCCGACCGTCACCCTGAAAGTGGCCAACAGCGGCGACCGGCCGGTTCAGGTCGGCAGCCATTACCATTTCTTCGAAACCAATGAGGCGCTGACATTCGACCGCGAGAGCGCGCGCGGCATGCGCCTCGACATCGCCGCCGGCACCGCCACGCGCTTCGAGCCGGGGCAGGAACGCGACGTCACGCTGGTGCCGCTTGGCGGCAAGCGCGAGGTCTATGGATTCCAGCAGAAGGTGATGGGTAAGCTGTGAGGACGTCTCATGCGTGGCGCGCAAGGCCGGCGAGCGGCTTCAGGGCAGGCATGAACGCACGCGCTGTGCGTCACTCAGTCCGATGGCTTGGCGGCCGCGTAGATGACGATCTTTCCGGGATCGTCGAACTCCACGGCGAGAACGTCTTGCGCAAGCACGCGCCGCGACTCGATGGCGTTGAAGAGCAGGGCGTTGGCCTCGATCTCCTTGCGCAGCTCGGTAACATCGTCCTGATGCTGCCGGACCTTGTTCTCGATGACCGGCGGCGGGCCGCCTTCGCTGCGCGCCGCATCGGTCAGGAACACGATATCGACCTTGTCGAGCTTGGACGTCTTGCGCACCGTACTGATGTTTTCCCGCGTGCGGTCGATCGCCGAATTGACCTTTCCAATCTCGGCGGTCGTCTTGGCCTCTTCCTGGTTGACTTGCGAGCCGACGATGCGGTCGACGGTTTCCGGGCTCTGAAGGCCCTGCGCGTTCAGCGCGGCCTGGGGGAGGCCCACTGCCAGAAACGCAGCCGCTGCAATGGCATGCAGCCAACGGATATCGGGCAAGGTGGTATCGGTCATCGTTCACTTCCGCGGTTTGTTCCAACGCTCAGGAAACAAAACGACGCCAACCCTGCCACGGTTCCCTCTCCGATTCGGTGGGCGGACCGGATACCGGCCCGCCGCGCCGGGCCTTTAACTCGCCTTTTTGGTGATCAGGGTCAGCGCGCCGTTTGGCTCCATGCTGGCCGCGACCACCTGGGCCGAGGTCATTCCCTTGGCCTGGAGGGCGGACTTCACCTTGGGCGTGGCATCGATCGAGCTGCGCAGCTTCTGCAGGCCGGCATCGCCACGCTGGGTGATCACCTGGTTGACCTGCGTCTGGGTGTCCTTCGGCAACTCGCTGATGTCGACGATGTTGACGCTCTGAATCGCCGGCGCGGCCTGCTGGCCGCCGGGGGCGGCTGGGGCCGGCGCGGTCGGAGCGGGCTGTTGAGCAGGCTGCTGCTGGGCACTGGCGGCACCCGCCAGCATCAGGCTGGCGGCGGTTGCAAGAACTATCGTTTTGCGCATGGATTTTCCTTCCATCGGTTTGGCAAACGGTCGTTTTGGGGTGGCCTGCCAACCTCAACCGCCAAATGGGATCAGAAGGTGTCGCCCAGCGGGTCATTGCGTGACCATTGGGTGGCGGCAATGTGTAGCCGGGTTTCGACCATATCGCATTTCGGGAGCAATCGCTGATGGCCAGACTGAGCCGTGCCGCCTACGCCCAGATGTATGGCCCAACGGTCGGCGACAGAGTGCGGCTTGCCGACACGGAGCTGATCATCGAGGTCGAGAAGGATTTCACCATCCATGGCGAAGAGGTGAAATTCGGCGGCGGTAAGGTCATTCGCGACGGCATGGGCCAGAGCCAGGTTTCCCGTGCCCAAGGAGCGGTCGACACCGTCATCACCAACGCGCTGGTGATCGATGCCAGCGCCGGCATCTTCAAGGCCGACATCGGCCTCAGGGACGGTCGCATCGCCGCAATAGGCAAGGCCGGCAATCCCGACACTCAAGGCGGCGTCACCATCATCATCGGACCCGGCACCGAGATCATCGCCGGGGAAGGCAAGATCCTCACCGCCGGCGGCTTCGACGCGCATATCCACTTCATCTGCCCGCAGCAGATCGAGGAAGCGCTGATGTCGGGCATCACCACCATGCTCGGCGGCGGCACCGGCCCGGCGCATGGCACGCTGGCCACCACCTGCACGCCCGGGCCATGGCACATGGCGCGCATGATCCAGTCCTTCGACGCCTTTCCGATGAATATCGGCCTGTCGGGCAAGGGCAACGCCTCTCTGCCGGCAGCGCTTGAGGAGATGGTGCTGGGCGGCGCCTGCTCGCTCAAGCTGCATGAGGACTGGGGCACGACGCCGGCGGCGATCGATTGCTGCCTGTCGGTCGCCGACGACCACGACGTGCAGGTCATGATCCACACCGATACGCTGAACGAATCCGGCTTTGTCGAGAACACTGTGGCGGCGATCAAGGGCCGCACCATCCATGCCTTCCACACCGAGGGCGCCGGTGGCGGCCACGCACCCGACATCATCAAGGTCTGCGGCCTGCCCAACGTCATCCCGTCCTCGACCAATCCGACGCGGCCCTACACGGTCAACACCCTGGCCGAGCATCTCGACATGCTGATGGTCTGCCATCATCTGTCGCCATCGATTCCCGAGGACATCGCTTTTGCCGAAAGCCGCATCCGCAAGGAGACCATCGCGGCCGAGGACATACTGCACGACATCGGCGCCTTCTCGATCATCTCGTCGGACAGCCAGGCCATGGGCCGCGTCGGCGAGGTGGCGATCCGCACCTGGCAGACCGCCGACAAGATGAAGCGCCAGCGCGGGTCATTGCCGCAGGAGACCGGCGACAACGACAATTTCCGCGTCCGCCGCTACATCGCCAAATACACGATCAATCCTGCCATCGCCCATGGCCTGTCCAAGGACATCGGCTCGATCGCGGTCGGCAAACGCGCCGATCTGGTGCTATGGAACCCGGCCTTCTTCGGCGTCAAGCCGGACATGGTGCTGATCGGCGGCATGATCGCCGCCGCCCCGATGGGCGACCCCAACGCCTCGATCCCGACGCCGCAGCCAATGCACTACCGGCCGATGTTCGGCGCCTATGGCAAAGCCAGGACCAATTCGTCCGTGACCTTCGTTTCGAAAGCCGCGCTCGAGTCGGGGCTGCATGGCCGGCTCGGCGTCGACAAGCAGTTCGTCGCCGTCGAAAACACACGCGGCGGAATCGGCAAGCACTCGATGGTGCTCAACGACGCGACGCCGCATGTCGAGGTCGATCCCGAAACCTACGAGGTGCGCGCCGATGGCGAACTGCTGACCTGCGAGCCGGCGACCGTGCTGCCGATGGCGCAGCGGTATTTTCTGTTTTGACGCGAAATCGGCGACCGCCTCAAGTGGTGCAAAATCCATTGCAGGGAGGATTCCACACCGCAATATGCGGCCTCGAAAAGCCGTATTGTGATTAGGCATGGCCACCGAAATAGCCTCTCCCCACGACATCTTCCCGCATATTCGCATCGTCATGGGCATGGTGATCGGGCTCGGCGTCACTCGCCTTCTGTCGGGGCTGGCTCGCATCGTCCAGCATCCGGGCCAGTACCGGCTCTATCCCGTGCACCTCGCCTGGGTCTCGGTGCTTCTGATGATGGTGCATTTCTGGTGGTGGGAGTTCGGCCTTTACGCCATCGAAACCTGGACCTTCGGCAAGTACCTGTTCATCATCTTCTACGCCATCACGCTGTTCCTGCTGTGCGCGCTGCTGTTTCCGGATTCGATGCTCGATTACACCAGCTACGAGGACTATTTTTACTCGCGCCGCGCCTGGTTCTTCGGCCTTCTGGCGGCGACTTATCTGCTCGATGTGATCGACACCCTGCTGAAAGGGCCGGAGCATTTCGCCCGCTTCGGCAACGAATATCTGTTCCGAACGCCGATCTTCGTCGCGCTCTGCATCGCCGCGATCCTGGTCCGCGACCGCCGCTTCCACATCGCCTTCGTCACGGCGGCGCTGATCTACCAGATATCGTTCATCCTGCGGCTCTTCGACACGATCGTATGACGCCAGCCGATGATCTAGAGTTTCGGGGAAAGGCAGGTTCAGCGATGTACAAGGCCATTGGATCGCGTGGGTCCCGGGTCAGCCGCGTCCTCTGGATGCTCGAGGAACTCGGGCAGCCCTATGAATTCGTCGAGGTCAAGCTCCGCTCGCCGGAAGCCTATGCGCTCAATCCGTCGGGCAAGGTGCCGATCCTCATCGACGGTGAGCTGATCGTGACGGATTCGGCGGCGATCTGCGTCTATCTCGCCGACAAGCACGCCGATAAAGGCATGGGTGCCAATCCGGGCCTTGCGGGCCGTGCCGAGATGGATTCCTGGATGCATTTTGCCCAGAGCGAATTCGAGGCGCCGCTGTGGAACAAATTGCGCCATCGCTTCCTCTTACCCAGGGAAGTGCGGGTCGAGGTCGGCCCCGCGGCGGCCTATGATTTCGCTACGGAGCTCAAGGCACTGGATCGCCGGCTCGGCGACAAACCGTTCGCACTCGGCGACCGGTTTTCCGCCGTCGACGTGCTGCTCGGCGATATGGGCGGCTGGGCCCGAGCCGGCCGCTTCCCGATCGAATCCGACCGCGTCAACGCCTATTTCGACCGCGTGCTGGGCCGCCCAGCCCGCGCCCGTGCCCAAGCCAATGCATCGGCCCGAAAATCGGAATCGGTTTTCGGAAAGCACGATGCATAGATTCAAACATGTTAGAGCGTCCTTTGCGCGTCCAAGGGGACGCGCGGCGCTCTAATGGCGGAGCCATGAAATGAAGCTCAACCTCAACACCGACTTCACCAAATTTCCGCGCGCCGTCTCGGTGCTGCCTGCCGGCACGGCCGCGGCCACCGTGCCTTCCGGCCGTGCGGTCCTCGCCCATGACGAGCGGCATCTGCGCCGCCGCGCCATCGAACTTGCCGACGGCGGCAAGGTGCTGGTCGACCTGCCCGAGCCCGTTGCCCTGAACGACGGCGACCGGCTGGTGCTGGAGGACGGCGGTCATATCGAGATTATCGCGGCGCCCGAAGAGGTCTATGACATCCGCGCCCGCGACGCCGTGCATCTGACCGAACTCGCCTGGCATATCGGCAACCGCCACCTCGCCGCCGGCATCGAGGCGCACCGTATCCTCATCCTGCGCGACCATGTCATCAAGGCGATGCTGGAGGGGCTCGGCGCCACGGTGCGCGACGTCTCGGAGCCGTTCAAGCCGGTGCGCGGCGCCTATTCCGGCGGGCATGGCCATGCCCACGCCGAGGCGCACAGCCATGGCCACGGCGAATCCCATTCGCACAGCCATGCATCACGATCATCATCATGACTGACCAGCCCTCCGGCATCGCCCTGCTGCGGCTGATGGCATGGCTGTCGCCGGCCTTTCCGGTCGGCGGCTTTGCCTACAGCCATGGTCTGGAGCGCGCGGTGCATGACGGGTTGGTGGCCGATGCCGCCGGCCTTGCCAGCTGGCTGGAGACACTGGTCGAGATGGGCTCCGGCTGGAACGATGCCGTGCTGTTCGCCGAGAGCTGGCGCCGCGCCCGCGAAGGCGGCGATCCGGCCGAGGTCGCCGCGCTGGCCGAGGCACTGGCCGGCTCGCGCGAACGCCACGCCGAGGCCATGCTGCAAGGTGCGGCCTTCCTTAAAGCGGCCGGCGCCTGGCCCAATTCCGTGCTGGAGCGCTTGCCGGCCGAATGCGCCTATTGCGTCGCTGTCGGCGCCGTCGCCGGGGGCAATGGCATTGCGCTGCAGGACGCGCTGTCCGCCTTCCTGCAAGCCTTCTTTTCCAACCTCGTCCAGGCCGCGATCCGGCTCGGCGTCATCGGTCAGAACGAAGCCACCGCGCTGCTTGCCGGCTTCGAGCCGCTGGCGCTCTCGACGGCGGCGCGCGCGTCCCGCTCGACATCGGACGATCTCGGCGGCTGCGCCTTCGTCTCCGACGTCATGGCGATGAAGCACGAAACCCAGTATTCGCGATTGTTCCGCTCATGATCCTACTCGCCTTCGTCCTCTCATTCGTCCTGCTGCTGATCACGGCACTGCATGTCTATTGGGGCATCGGCGGCATCTGGCCGGGCAGGGATGCCGCGTCCTGCGCCCATGCCGTCGTCGGTTTTCGCGGCGTCGACGAAATGCCGACACCGATCGCCAGTTTCGCCGTTGCCGCCTGCCTTGGCCTGGCGACGCTCTGGCCGCTGGCGCTCATCGGGTTCTTCGCCTCGCCCTTTCCCAAGGAGGGCCTTGCCGCCACGTCGATGCTGATCGGTCTGGTGTTCCTGGGGCGTGGCATTGCCGGTTTCACGCCCTGGTGGCGCCGGCTGGCGCCGCAACAGCCTTTCGCGTGGCTCGATACCAGTCTCTATTCGCCGCTGTGCCTGCTGATCGGGCTCGGCTTCGCGGCTCTTGCCATTATGGAGTTTCCGATATGACACAAGCTAACGGTCCTCTTCGCATCGGCATTGGCGGCCCCGTCGGTTCCGGCAAGACGACGCTCACCGAAAAACTCTGCAAGGCGCTGCGCGACGAGTTTTCCATCGCCGTCGTCACCAACGACATCTACACCAGGGAAGACGCCATGATGCTGGTCCGGCTGCAGGCGCTGCCGGAGGACCGCATCGTCGGCGTCGAAACCGGCGGCTGCCCGCACACCGCCATCCGCGAGGACGCCTCGATCAATTTGCAGGCGATCGCCGAACTGAACCGCAAATTCCCCGATCTCGACATCATCTTCATCGAATCCGGCGGCGACAACCTGGCCGCCACCTTCTCGCCGGACCTTGCCGACCTGACGCTCTATGTCATCTCGGTCTGCCAGGGCGAGGAGATTCCGAGAAAGGGCGGCCCGGCGATCACCCGTTCCGATTTCCTCATCATCAACAAGAGCGACCTCGCGCCCTATGTGAACGTCAATCTCGATGTCATGGAGAGCGACGCCGGCCGCATGCGCGGCAAGCGGCCGTTCGGCTTCACCGATCTTTCACGCGGCAAGGGCCTGCGGGAGGTGATCGATTTTATCGTCGAGCACGGCGGACTGCGGACCATTGGCGCCGCAAGCACCGCGGCATAGCTGGCCGTCTGCACCAAGCGAAAGCGGTTGCGGGCACCAGCGGAGCGCGGCATTCTTGCCGAAACCGGAGGAATTTTAGCATGAGCATTGCCCGCCTGCAGAAGGAAAAGCTGACCAACCTGCCCTTCTACGAAGAGCGCGTCGATCTCGCCTGCGCCTTCCGCTGGACGGCGCGGCTCAACATGCACGAAGCGGTGGCCAACCATTTCTCGCTGGCCATCAACGACGACGGCACCAGGTTCCTGATGAACCCCAACCAGGTGCATTTCTCACGCGTCAAGGCGAGCGACCTGATCGAGATCGACGCCAACGACCCCGACACGCTTTCGGGGCCTAATGCACCCGACCCGACGGCATGGGGCTTGCACGGCGCCGTCCATCGCAACGTACCGCACGCGCGCTGCGTCATGCATGTCCATTCGATCCACGCCACCGTGCTGGCCTCGCTGGCCGACTCGACGCTGCCGCCGATCGACCAGAATTCGGCAATGTTCTTCAACCGCCATGTCGTTGACGCGCACTATGGCGGGCTGGCCTTCGAGGAAGAGGGCGAACGCTGCTCGCAGCTTCTCGCTGACCCCAAGGTCAAGGTGATGGTGATGGGCAACCATGGCGTGCTGGTCATCGGCGACACCGTCGCCGACGCCTTCAACCGCATGTTCTATTTCGAGCGCGCCGCCGAGACCTACATCAAGGCGCTGTGGACCGGTCGCCCGCTGCGCACGCTCTCCGACGCGATCGCCGAGAAGGCGGCGAGCGAGATGGACGACTATCCCGGCCAGGCCGAGCGTCACCTCGCCGAGTTGAAGGCGATCCTCGACGAGCAGGAGCCGGTGTACCGGAATTAAGCGATCATTTCGCAACGCCGGTAATTGGCGAAACCGTCAGCACCGCCACTTTCTCCCCGTCACTATACGGGGAGAAATGTCCGGCAGGACAATGAGGGGCGGCACCAAGGTCTCAGAAATCAGAACCTGCACGCCGACGTTTTGCCAAGTCAGCGCTGCCCCTCATCCGCCTGCCGGCACCTTCTCCCCGTATAGTGACGGGGGAGAAGGAGGCTACTCACAGCCCGAGCTGAGCCCGCAATTCCCCGGCGCTGTTGATGACGATGGCGCCGGGCGGTCCTTCCATCGGCTTTTCAGGCCAGAAGATGGTCTTCATTCCCGCCGCCAGCCCCGCCATGGCGCCCGGCCAGCTGTCGTCGACCGCGACGGCGTGCGCGGGATCGACGTCGGCCAGATAGGCGGCGCGCAAGAAAGGCTCGGCGTGCGGCTTGCCGTCGCGCACGTCGTTGCGGCTGATCGTCTTCATGCCGGGATAGGTGAGGCCGACCATGCGCAGATTGGCGTCGACGATCATCCGGTCCGAATTGGACACCACCGCCTGCTGCACGCCGAGCGCGTGCAGTTCGTGGAAGACCTCGATAGCGCCTGGGCGCGGCTTCAGCCCTTCGACCAGCGGCAGGTAATGCTCATATTTGTGAACGATCCACTCGTCGAAGGGCAGTCGCAGCCCGAACTCGTCGCGCATCATTTCGTAGACCGGCCAGGCGGCGACGCCCAGCACGCGCTCATGCAGATCGTCAGGCGGCGTCAGGCCGGCATTGCGCATCGCTGCAATGAGGGCTGCCTCATGCAGCGGTTCGCTGTCGACCAGCGTGCCGTCCATGTCCCAGAAAACCGCCTTCGGTGTCATGCAGCGCTCCTTTTTGCGATCCCTTAAAGGGTTTGCGGCGGGAGATAAACCTTTGGCGGCCATAGAACATGCCTTCAAAGCGAAACGGAACCGGCCGCGTTTTCTCCGACCGGGTATTGGCCGAGAAACCTCCGCTGTATCAGCGTAGGCATTTGCTCTTGAGATTGACAATTGCGCAGGCGGCCATTCCCTGCGAAACTGATACGGATCGCCTGATGATCGGCGGGTTTCGGGAGGCAGGACGTGAATAGCCGGCAGGATGGCGGCAGCAACAGGCTGGACGACGCGGCGCGCGCCGGCTGGCTCTATTATGTTGCCGGCAACACACAGGACCAGATCGCCGCCACGCTCGGCATATCGAGGCAGACGGCGCAGCGGCTGGTGTCGCTGGCGGTGTCGGAAGGCTTGATCAAGGTCCGCGTCGATCATCCGATCGCCAACTGCCTGGACCTTGCCGCGCGGCTGAAATCACGCTTCGCGCTCGACCTTGTCGAGGTGGTGCCGAGCGATCCCAACTCATCCTCCACCACCATCGGCATCGCCGAAGCGGCCGCCGCCGAGATCGAACGGCGGCTGCGGTCGCCGACACCGATCGTCATGGGCATCGGCACCGGACGCACGCTGAAGGCGGCGATCGAACAATTGCCGCCGATGGAATGCCCGCAGCATAAGGTGGTGTCCTTGACCGGCAACATCTCGCCGGACGGTTCGGCCGCCTTCTACAACGTCATCTTCACCATGGCCGACAGGGTCAAGGCGCGGTCCTTCCCGATGCCGCTGCCGGTCATCGCCTCCTCGCCGCAGGAGCGCGAAATGCTGCTCAACCAGCCGATGATCCAGCCGACGCTGGCGCTTGCCGCCGAGGCCGATGTCACCTTCATCGGCATTGGCGACCTCGGCCCGAAGGCGCCGCTCTACGAGGACGGCTTCATTTCCGAAAGCGAGCTGAAAGCCTTGCAGAAGGCGGGCGGCGTCGCCGAAATCGTCGGCTGGGTGTTCGATCGCGAGGGCCGCATGATCGAAGGCATCACCAATGACCGGGTGTCGTCGGCGGCGCTGCCGTCGCGCGAGAAGTCGCTGGTCATCGCGCTCGCCATGGGCGAGCGTAAGCTGCCGGGAATCCTGGCGGCCGTGAACCGGCGGCTGGTCAACGGGCTCATCACCGACGAGCGGACGGCGACCGCCCTGCTGGCCGGTATTTGACGGCTTCCTGATAAAGCCAGGAAGGCTATTGGTGCCGGCCGAAAGGGTCGTTGCCGTCGAGAAAACCGAGGTCGCGCTGCAGATGGGGCGACAGGTCCCTGATGTCGAGATGCGCCTTTTTTCGGGGCGCGAACCAGCCGAATCCGTCCACCAACCACGAAATCCAGCGATGATCGGGAGCGGGAGTGCATTTTTGCTGCGTCATGGTCATGATCGTCAACCTTCGCTATCCTGAACCCGAATGACGGGTTGAGGATGAATGTCGGCCTTGCCGGCCGCCTTTGCCAATCGAACGTCGATAACGACCCATAAGGAGGCTTTATGCCTGACCTCAGCGCGCCGCAGGTTTCGCAACTGCCGCCATTGCAGGCGATCCGGGTGTTCGAGGCGGTGGCGCGGCATCTTTCTTTCACCAAGGCCGCCGGGGAACTCGCCATGACGCAAGCCGCGGTCAGCTACCAGATCAAGGTGCTGGAGGAGCGCGTCGGCGCGCCGCTGTTCCTGCGCCGGCCGCGACAGATCGAACTGACCGAAGCGGGCCAGCGCCTAGCGCCGGCTGTCAGCGAGGCCTTGCCATCCTCAGCCAGGCCTATGCCGCCGCGCGCGGCGGCGCGGACGGGCTGCTATGTGTCACCACGGTGCTGACCTTTGCCTCGAATTGGCTGGCGCATCATCTGGGCGCGTTCCAGATCGCGCATCCGTCGCTTGCCGTGCGGCTCGAGACGTCGAGCCGGCTGACGGATTTCTCCCGCGAGGACGTCGACCTCGCCATTCGTTCTGGCGGCGGCAAATGGCCCGGGCTGGAAGCCCACAAGCTGCTCGATGCCGATTTCACGCCGATGCTGAGCCCGAAGCTCGCGGCGAGCATCGGCGGCATCAACGAACCGGCCGATCTGCTCAAGCTGCCGATCCTCGATCCCAGCGATATCTGGTGGACGCAATGGTTCGAGGCCGCCGGCGTGCACAGCCACGACCTTGCCAGGCGGCCCGGCAGCAGCATGGGCGCGCAAGCCTATGAAGCCAACGCGGCCATATCGGGCCATGGCGTGGCCATCCTGACCCGGGCCCTGTTCAAGGCCGAACTCGCCGACGGCCGCCTGATCCAGCCGTTCGACCTGGTCGGCGACGACGGCCACGCCTACTGGTTGGTCTATCCGGAAGCCCGCCGCAACGTGCCCAAGATCCGCGCCTTCCGCGATTGGCTGCTGGCCGAGATCGCCTGCTGACCGGTTCGTCGCGCCCGCTTCGATCCTGGACCCCTTCCTGTCCCGTTGCCTGATATCCGGCACGCGCGCGGCTCGTCGTCTCCAACTTCCATCCGTCGGCGGTCCATCGGCAAGCCCGGTGCTGCGCTGCAGCATCGAATCCGGCTTGACATAATTCACACTTAGTGAGTAATTGCTCACAGCCAAGGCAAATGCTCATCTTGGTCCATGGGAGGAATTTGATGAAACTTCGTACGCTCATCCTGGGCTTGTGCTCGGCCAGCGCGCTGGCTTTCGCCGCACATGCCGAATCCATCACCATCGCCACCGTCAACAATGGCGATATGGTCCGCATGCAGAAGCTGACCGACGACTTCACCAAGGCCAACCCCGACATCCAGCTCAACTGGGTCACGCTCGAAGAGAACGTGCTGCGCGAGCGTGTCACCACCGACATCGCCACCAAGGGCGGCCAGTATGACGTGATGACCATCGGCACCTACGAGGTTCCGATCTGGGCCAAGCAGAGCTGGCTGCTGCCGCTCGACAAGCTCGGCGACGACTACGACGCCAAGGACATCATCCCGGCCATCGCCGGCGGCCTCTCGGTCGACGGCAAGCTCTATGCCGCGCCGTTCTACGGCGAAAGCTCCTTCGTCATGTACCGCAAGGACCTGATGGAGAAGGCTGGGCTGAAGATGCCCGATGCGCCGACCTGGGACTTCATCAAACAGGCCGCCGACAAGATGACCGACCGCGCCAATGGCGTGAACGGCGTCTGCCTGCGCGGCAAGGCCGGCTGGGGCGAGAACATGGCCTTCCTGACCGCCATGTCGAACTCGTTCGGCGCCCGCTGGTTCGACGAGAACTGGAAGCCGCAGTTCGACCAGCCCGAGTGGAAGAAGACGCTGCAGTTCTATGTCGACCTGATGAAGGCCGACGGCCCCGAAGGCGCGTCCTCCAACGGCTTCAACGAAAACCTGGCGCTCTTCCAGCAGGGCAAGTGCGGCATGTGGATCGACGCCACAGTCGCGGCGTCCTTCGTCTCCGACCCGAAGAACTCGACCGTCGCCGACAAGGTCGGTTACGCCTTGGCGCCTGACAACGGCCTTGGCAAGCGCGGCAACTGGCTATGGGCGTGGTCGCTGGCGATCCCCGCCGGCACGCAGAAGGCCGACGCTGCCGAGAAGTTCGTCTCCTGGGCGACCAGCAAGCACTATGCGGAGCTCGTCGCGTCGAAGGAAGGCTGGGCCAACGTACCTCCGGGCACGCGCTCCTCGCTTTATGCGAACGCCGAGTACCAGAAGGCGGCTCCGTTCGCCAAGATGACACTGGACTCCATCAACGCCGCCGACCCGACGCATCCGACCGTCAAGCCGGTGCCCTATGTCGGCGTGCAGTTCGTCGCCATCCCTGAATTCCAGGGCCTTGGCACAACCGTCGGCCAGCTCTTCTCGGCGGCACTTGCCGGTCAGTCGAGCGTCGACGATGCGTTGAAGCAGGCCCAGGACGCCGCGACCGCGGCGATGACCGAGGGCGGTTATATCAAGTAAGGCTCCTCCCGGTGCCGAATGCCGGTCACCTCCTCGACCGGCAACGGCCGCCCGAAACCCAGTTCGGGCGGCCGCCTTTCCAACGCCTGTGAAAATTCAGTCTGATCCTTGAAGGGTGACCGTCATGGCTACTCAGCAGACCCGTTCGCTTGCCCGATTCATGATGGCGCCATCCGTGGTGCTGCTGCTGGTCTGGATGGTTGTTCCGCTCGCTCTCACGCTGTGGTTCTCCTTCCAGCAGTACAACCCGCTCAATCCGGTTCGCGATGGCTTCGTCGGCCTCTCGAACTACGCGCTGTTCTATTCCAACCCGGCTTTCCTGCAGTCGATCCTCAACACGCTGGTCCTGGTGGTCAGCGTGCTGCTGATCACGGTGATCGGCGGCATCCTGCTGGCACTGCTCATCGATCAGCCGATGTGGGGCCAAGGGATCGTGCGCATCCTCGTCATCTCGCCGTTCTTCGTCATGCCGCCGGTCGCCGCTCTGGTGTGGAAGAACATGATCATGCACCCGCAATATGGCGTCTTCGCCGACATAGCGCGCTTCTTCGGGGCGCAACCGATCGACTGGTTCGGGCAGCATCCTATGACGGCGATCATCATCATCGTCGCCTGGCAATGGCTGCCTTTCGCGACATTGATCCTGCTGACCGCGCTGCAATCGCTCGACGGCGAGCAGAAGGAAGCCGCCGAGATGGACGGCGCCGGCTTCATCAGCCGCTTCATCTATCTGACGCTGCCGCACATGTCGCGAGCGATCACCGTGGTCATCCTGATCCAGACGATCTTCCTGCTCTCCGTCTATGCCGAGATCCTGGTCACCACCAATGGCGGCCCCGGCTATGCCTCCACCAACCTGCCCTTCCTCGTCTACCAGAAGGCGCTGCTGGAGTTCAAAATCGGCCAGGCATCCGCGGGCGGTGTGATCGCCGTCATTCTCGCCAACATCGTCGCCTTCTTCGCCATGCGCGCCGTCGGCAAGAACCTGGACAAGTAAGGGAGGACAAGATGGCACGCGCAGTCACCACCCAGCACAAGACCATCGCGACGGCAGCCGCCTGGATCGTCGCCCTGCTGATCTTCTTTCCGATCCTGTACACGATCATCACCTCGTTCAAGTCGGAACAGGAGGCGATCCAGGGCTTCAACCTGATCCCGTCGGGAACCTTCGAAAGCTATTCCGAGGTCCAAGCGCAGAGCGGCTATTTCAAGTTCTTCTTCAACTCGGTGCTGCTCTCGGTCGGCTCGACCGTCCTGGCCCTGCTCGTCGCCATTCCGGCGGCATGGTCGATGGCCTTCTCGCCGACCAAGCGGACCAAGGACATCCTGATGTGGATGCTGTCCACCAAGATGATGCCGGCGGTCGCGGTGCTGTTTCCGATCTACCTGATCTTCCGCGACACCGGTCTGCTCGACAGCCGCATCGGCCTGATGGTCATGCTGATGCTGATCAACCTGCCGATCGTGATCTGGATGCTCTACACCTATTTCCGCGAGATCCCCGGCGAGATCCTGGAAGCGGCCCGCATGGACGGCGCCTCGCTGTGGAACGAGATCATCTATGTGCTGACGCCGATGGCGGTGCCGGGCATCGCCTCGACGATGCTGCTCAACATCATCCTGGCCTGGAACGAGGCATTCTGGACGATCCGGCTGACGACCACGGAAGCAGCACCGCTTACCGCCTTCATCAGCTCCTTCTCCAGCCCGCAAGGCCTATTCTGGGCCAAGCTTTCGGCGGCCTCGACGCTGGCCATCGCACCGATCCTGATCATGGGCTGGTTCAGCCAGAAGCAGCTGGTACGAGGCCTGACCTTTGGTGCGGTGAAGTAACGGAAATTGCCTGAAGCAATCGGCGAAAAATAGCTCTCGGGGAGGAAACCATGGGAAACATCACGCTCAAGAACGTCTCCAAATCCTTTGGATCGACGTCCATCATCCCCGGTCTCGACCTGGTGATCGAGAATGGTGAGTTCGTCGTCTTCGTCGGCCCGTCGGGCTGCGGCAAGTCGACATTGCTGAGGCTGATCGCCGGCCTGGAAGACACCAGCGGCGGCACCATCAACATCGATGGCCGTGACGTAACCGGCGAGGCGCCGGCCAAGCGCAAGCTCGCCATGGTGTTCCAATCCTATGCGCTCTACCCGCATATGACGGTTGCCAAGAACATCGCCTTCCCATTGAAGATGGCGGGCGAGGATCAGGCGACCATCGACAGGAAGGTGAAGGACGCGGCGCGCGTCTTGAACCTCACCAACTATCTCGAACGCCGTCCCGGCCAGCTCTCCGGCGGCCAGCGCCAGCGCGTCGCCATCGGCCGCGCCATCGTGCGCCAGCCCTCGGCCTTCCTGTTCGACGAGCCCTTGTCCAACCTCGACGCGGCACTGCGCGGCACAATGCGGCTCGAAATCAGCGAGCTGCACCATCAGCTCAAGACGACGATGATCTACGTCACCCACGACCAGGTCGAGGCCATGACCATGGCCGACAAGATCGTCGTGCTCAACGCCGGCAACATCGAGCAGGTCGGCTCGCCGATGGAGCTCTACAAGACGCCGCGCAACCTGTTCGTCGCCGGCTTCATCGGTTCGCCGAAGATGAACCTGATCGAGGGCGCACCGGCCGCCAAATATGGCGCCAAGACGATCGGCATCCGGCCTGAACATATGCAGATCTCGACCACGGCGGGCGACTGGAAGGCCGCCGTCGGCGTGGCCGAGCATCTGGGTTCCGACACGTTCCTGCACGTCCAGGCCGATGGTGTCGGGCCGCTGACGGTGCGCGCAGACGGCGAACTGGCGGTCCGCCATGGCGACACCATCTATCTCACGCCCGACCAAGCCAAGCTGCACCGCTTCGGCCCCGACGGCAAGGCGATGGCCCAGTGAGGATGGAGCGGTGAGGATGGAGCGGTGAGGCTGACAGGCAAATCGGCGCTGATCACGGGGTCGGCGCGCGGCATCGGCAGAGCCTTCGCCGAAGCCTATGTGCGCGAAGGCGCCACCGTGGCGATTGCCGATATCAACCTCGACGCAGCACGCAAGACCGCGGCTGAAATCGGTGACCACGCCTATGCGCTAAAGCTTGACGTCACCGATCAGGCATCCATCGATGCCGCGGTCAAGGCGGTGGAGAGCAGGACCGGCGGCCTCGATATCCTGATCAACAACGCCGCTCTGTTCGACCTGGCGCCGATCGTGGAGATCTCGAGGGCGAGCTACGAAAAGCTGTTTTCCGTCAATGTCGCCGGCACGCTGTTCATGTTGCAGGCAGCCGCCCGGTCGATGATCGCGCGGGGCAAGGGCGGCAGGATCATCAACATGGCGAGCCAGGCCGGGCGTCGCGGCGAACCGCTGGTCGCGGTCTATTGCGCCACCAAGGCCGCGGTCATCTCGCTGACGCAGTCAGCCGGACTCGACCTGATCAAACACCGCATCAATGTCAACGGCATCGCGCCCGGCGTCGTCGACAGCGACATGTGGGACGAGGTCGATGCCTTGTTCGCCAAATACGAGAACCGGCCGAAAGGCGAAAAGAAACGGCTGGTCGGCGAGGGCGTACCGTACGGCCGCATGGGCAAGCCGGAAGACCTCGCGGGCATGGCCGTGTTCCTCGCCAGCGACGAGGCCGAATACATCGTCGCCCAGACCTACAATGTCGATGGCGGCCAATGGATGAGTTGAGGGGGAAGGCGCTTCTCTCATTTCCTCCAGAGAAGTGCCGAGGGGCGGTGAGGGGCAGCATACTGGAACATCAGGTGCGGCCCCTCATCCTCGCCCTCCCGAAGGAGGCGAAACAGTCGGGCTGCAAATCGGCCAAAGGGTAAAGCAGATGACCGTGAAACTCTCTTCCTCGAGCCTCGCCACGCTTCCGTCCAAGGTCGCAGGTCCGAACTATGACCGGTCGGCGTTGAAAGCCGGCATCGTGCATTTCGGTGTCGGCAATTTCCACCGCTCGCATCAGGCCGTCTATCTCGACGACCTGTTCGGTCAGGGCATCGGCCATGATTGGGCGCTGGTCGGCGCCGGCGTGTTCGACGGCGAGAAGATCGGCCGCGGCAAGCTCGAAGAGCAGGACTGGCTGACCACCGTGGTCGAGCAGGACGAAGGCCACATGAGCGCCCGCGTCACCGGCGCGATGATCGATTTCCTGATGCCGGGCGATGCCGCCGCCATCATCGAGCGGCTGGCCGATCCGGCGATCAGGATCGTATCGCTGACCATCACTGAAGGCGGCTATTTCATCGATCCGGCCTCCGGAGTCTTCAATCCGACTCATCCTGATATTGTCGCCGACGCGCAGCCGGGCGCCACACCAAAGACCGTGTTCGGCATCATCCTGGCTGGCCTCCTGCGTCGCCGTCAGGACGGCATCGTGCCGTTCACCGTCATGTCCTGCGACAACATTCCCCATAACGGCCATGTCACGTCGGACGGTGTGATCGGCCTTGCCCGCCTGATCGACGAGGACCTGGCGAGCTGGGTCAGCGACCACGTCGCCTTCCCGAACGCCATGGTCGATCGGATCACGCCGGCGACCAGCGACCGCGAGCGCAAGATCCTCGCCGACGATTTCGGCCTCGAAGACAATTGGCCGGTGTTCTGCGAGCCATTCCGGCAATGGGTGCTGGAAGACCATTTCACCGATGGCCGCCCGCCGCTGGAAAAGGTCGGCGTGCAGTTCGTCAGGGAGGTCGCCCCTTACGAGCTCATGAAGATCCGCATCCTCAATGGCGGCCACGCCACCATTGCTTATCCGGCCGGGCTGATGGACATCCATTTCGTCCATGAGGCGATGCAGGAGCCGCTGGTGCGCGGCTTCCTCGACAAGCTCGAGCATGACGAGATCATCCCGACCGTGCCGCCCGTGCCGGACACGGTGCTGGAAGACTACTACCAGCTCATCGAGAAGCGCTTCTCCAATCCCAAGATCGGCGACACAGTGCGCCGGCTCTGCCTCGACGGCTCCAACCGCCAGCCGAAATTCATCATCCCGACCATCGCGGACCGGCTGAAGGCGGGCAAAGGCGTTACCGGACTGGCGCTGGAATCGGCGCTGTGGTGCCGCTACTGCTTCGGAACGACGGACAGCGGCGCCGTCATCGAACCCAACGACCCGAGCTGGGATCGGATGCAGGCAACGGCAAAGGCGGCAAAGGCCGCGCCTGCCGCCTGGCTTGCGATGGACGACATCTATGGCGATGTCGGCCGCGCCACCGCCTTCGTCGAGGCCTTCGCCCACGCGCTCAACGTGCTCTGGGCCAATGGCACGCGCGCCACGCTGACGCGCTACATCGCCGGCAAGCTCTGAGAGCCAGCCGGCACCATGACGCCTGAACTGGTCATCTTCGACTGCGACGGCGTGCTGGTCGACAGCGAGGCGCTCTCCGTCTCGGCGCTGCTCGGCATGATCGAACTTGCCGGCGGCAGCATCGGCGAAGACGCCGCCTACGAACATTTCCTCGGCAAGAGCATGAAGAGCGTGCGCGAGATCCTCGGCCGCGACTTCGGCCTGGAGATCACCGATCGGCATCTCACCGCCCTGCGCGTTGACCTCATGCGAAAGTTCCGCGAGGAGCTGAAGCCGATCGCCGGCGTCAGGGAGATGTTGCCGAAGCTCGGCCTGCCGTATTGCGTTGCCTCTTCCGGTACGCTGGAACGGATTCGTTACGCGCTCGACGTCACCGGTCTGCTCACGCTGATGGAGCCGCATCTGTTCAGCGCCGCCATGGTTGCCAGGGGAAAGCCGGCACCGGACCTTTTTCTCCACGCTGCCGCCAGCATGCGGGCGCGTCCGCGCAACTGCCTGGTCATCGAGGACAGCCCCGCCGGCGTCGCGGCAGCACGCGCGGCCGGCATGCACGTCTTCGCCTTCACCGGCGGCGCGCACGCCGGCAATCCGGGATTGAAAGCGCGGCTTGCTTCGACCGAACCGGACTTTATATTCGCTGACATGCTGCAATTGCCGGATCTGATTGCAGGCCTGGGAGCGAGAGTTAGAGCATCTTGACGAAACAGTTTGTCTGCGCGGTCGATGTCGGCACCGGGAGCGCTCGCGCGGGCATTCTCGACGCCAGTGGTTCCTTGCTCGGCCGTGCCGAGCGGCCGATCGCCATGAATCAGCCGAAGCCCGATCATGCCGAGCATGATTCACGCGACATCTGGTCCGCCGTCTGCACCGCCGTGCGTGCCGCGCGGGAAAAGGCAGGCGTCGCCGCCGAGCATATCGCCGGTATCTCCTTCGATGCCACCTGTTCGCTGGTCGTGCGTGACAGGCAAGGCGGCCAGCTCAGTGTTTCGACCACCGGTGACAAGCGCTGGGACACCATTGTCTGGCTCGACCATCGCGCCATCGCCGAGGCCGACGAATGCACCGCAAGCGGCCACGAGGTGCTGAATTATATCGGCGGCGTCATGTCGCCGGAGATGGCGACGCCGAAGCTGATGTGGCTGAAGCGTAATCTGCCCGGCACGTGGAAAGAAGCCGGCTATTTATTCGACCTGACTGATTACCTGACCTGGCAGGCGACCGGCTCGCTGGCGCGCTCGCAATGCACGCTGACCGCCAAATGGACCTACCTGGCGCACCAGGAAACCGCGTGGCAACGCGATTTCTTCGAACTCGTCGGCCTCGACGATCTTTTTGACCACGGCAATCTGCCGGAGCGGGCCAGCCCGGTGGGTGCCTACATCGGCCCGCTGACGGCGCGGGCAGCGGCAGAACTCGGCCTGACCGAAAACTGCCGCGTCGGCGCAGGTGTCATCGACGCCTATGCCGGCGCGCTTGGCGTGCTTGGCGGCTTTGCCGGCGACGACCAGAATATCGGCCGCCATCTGGCGCTGATCGCCGGCACATCGAGCTGCGTCATGGCGATGTCGCCCGACCCACAGCCTTTCGCCGGCGTCTGGGGACCCTATTACGGCGCGGCGCTGCCGAAGCTGTGGCTGTCGGAAGGCGGCCAATCGGCGACCGGCGCCCTGCTCGACCACATCATCCGCTGGCATGGTGCCGGCGGCGAACCGAACGCGGCCATGCATGCCAGGATCGCCGCGCGCGTCGCCGAACTGCGCGCCGCCGAGGGCGAGAGCCTTGCCGGCCGGCTGCACGTGCTGCCGGATTTCCATGGCAACCGCTCGCCGCTCGCCGATCCGCACGCGGTCGGCGTCGTCAGCGGTCTGACGCTGGATTCGTCCTTCGACAGCCTGTGCAAGCTCTACTGGCGCACCGCCGTCGGCATTGCGCTCGGCGTGCGCCATGTGCTGGAGGCGCTGAACGAGAATGGCTACCTGATCGACACGCTGCATGTCACCGGCGGCCACACCAAGAACCCGCTCTTGATGGAGCTCTATGCCGACGCCACCGGCTGCACGGTGGTCGAACCGCTGGCCGACGAGGCGGTGCTGCTCGGCACCGGCATGGTCGCCGCGACCGCCGCCGGGCTGTTTCCCGACCTCAACGCCGCCTGCCTTGCCATGCAGCAGGGCGGCAAGAGGCGTGCTGCCAACCCGGCCGCCGGCGCCCGCTTCGATCGCGACTACCGGATCTTCCTGGAGATGCACCGGCAACGCCAGGCGCTTGACGCGATCCGGTAGGCTTTGCCTATTGCTTGCGCAGCGACGCGCCTGATGTCGCGTCGAACAAATGGATGCTTTCTTCCTCGAATGTGTAGCGGACAGGGGCATGCAGCACCGGGCATTCGCGTGCCGGTACCAGTGCGCTGATCTCCTTGCCGCCGGAGCCGAATGTCACCAGAGCGTCATTGCCGTGGAATTCGATGAGATCGGCGGTGCCTTGCAATATGCCGGCGGCGCCGTCACTGCCTGTCTTCAGGTCCGGGGGCCGGATGCCCAGCACGGCGCGATCGCCAGGCTGGAGATGAAAGCCCGCCCCGTCTAACGAAAGCACCGTTCCGGCGCCGGTCAGCGTCCAGCCGTTCGCCGCCCTGCCGACCGTCACCTCGATGAAATTCATGTTCGGCGTGCCGATGAAGCCGGCCACGAACATATTGCCCGGCCGGCCGTAGATCTCCGCCGGCGAGCCGACCTGCTCGATGACGCCATCCTTGAGCAGCACGATACGGTCGGCTAGCGTCATCGCCTCCAGCTGGTCATGGGTGACGTAGACGGTGGTGGTCTTCAGCGACTGGTGCAGCCGCGCGATCTCGACGCGCATATGGTTGCGCAATTTGGCGTCCAGATTGGACAACGGCTCGTCGAACAGGAACACCTTGGGCGTCTTGATCATCGCCCGGGCGATCGCCACGCGCTGCTGCTGGCCGCCGGAGAGCTCGGCCGGCTTGCGGCCGAGATAGGGGTCGAGCCCGAGCGTCCTCGACACCGCTTCGACCCGCTTGCGGATTTCGGGCGCCGGCACCTTCTGGCGCCGCAGCCCGAAGGCGATGTTGTCGAAGATCGTCATATGCGGGTAGAGCGCGTAGTTCTGGAACACCATGGCGATGCCGCGGTCGCCGGGATCGAGGTCGTTGACTACCTTGCCGCCGATCGAGACCTCGCCGCCGCTGATGTCCTCCAGCCCCGCCAGCATCCGGAGCAAGGTCGACTTGCCGCAGCCGGACGGGCCGAGGAAGACGACGAATTCGTGCTCCTCGATCGCCAGGTTGAGGTCGCGGATCACCGTGGTGGCGCCATAGGCCTTGTCGACATGGGAGCAAACGATCGCGGACATGGTCAGCCCTTTTCGCCGGTAAGCAGGATCTGCAGCTTGACGTCCTGCGGGTTGCCTTCGGCGGCCCGTTCGAACGCCTTGATGCTGTCGGCGAAATCATAGGTACCGGTGATCAGCGGCTTGAGATCGACCTTGCCGGAGGCGATGAGTTGCAGCGCGCGGTCGAAGATGTTGGCGTAGCGGAACACCGTCTCGATACGCACTTCCTTCGAGATCGCCGCCGGAACGTTGAGGCTCACCGGTTCGACCGGAAGCCCGACCAACACCACCGCGCCGCCCGGCCGCACGACGTCGAACAGGTCGGCGAAGGCCTTCGGGCTGCCGCTCGCCTCGAAGACGATGTCGGCGCCCCATTTGTCGGTCGCGGCGGCGACGGCATCGACCAGCGACCGCTCGCCGATATTGACCGGCAGGATGCCGGCATATTGCGCGGCGATCTTCAGCTTGGGCGCGGAAAAATCGGAAATCAGCACTTTCGAGCAGCCGCCGGCAAGGGCGGCAAGCGCGATCATGATGCCGATCGGGCCGCAGCCGACGACGACGGCGACATCGCCCGGGACGATGCGGGCACGGCTTGCCGCCTGCATGCCGATGGCGAAGGGCTCGACCATCGCGCCCTCGGCGAAGGAGACATTGTTCGGCAGCCTGTAGGTGAAGGCCGCCGGGTGGACGGCGAAGGGCGCCAGCACGCCATGCACCGGTGGCGTCGCCCAGAAGCGCACGTCGGGATCGACATTGTAGATGCCGAGTTTTGTGGCGCGCGACGACAGGGTGGGCACGCCCGGCTCCATGCAGACGCGGTCGCCGACCTTCAGGCTGGTCACATTGGCGCCGACCTCGACGATGGTGCCCGCCGCCTCGTGGCCGAGCACCATCGGCGCCCGCACGATGTAGCTGCCGATGGCGCCATGCGTGTAATAGTGCACGTCGCTGCCGCAGACGCCGACGGTGTGGATGGCGATCCTGACATCGTCCGGCCCGACATCGAGCGGCAATGCGATCTCGCGCAGCGACAATTCACCTTTTTTCTCAAGCACCAAAGCCCGCATCGGGTCGTCCTCACTTCAACTCTTTTTTTGCCGGAAAACGGAATTCAGGAAACCGCTGAGCACGCCGAGGAACAACAGCGGCGGCAGCGACAGGAGCACGACCGAGGCGTTCAAGATTCCCCACGGCACGTTCATGCCTTGCTGGGACAGTTCCGAGGCTACGATCGGCAAGGTCTTGGCGTTGGAACTCGACAGCATCAGCGCGATCAGGAATTCGTTCCAGACCAGCACGAAGCTGAAGGCGACCGCGCCGATCAGCGAGCGGGCCGCGACCGGCAGCGCGATCCGCCAGAACACCGCGTAGGCTCCGTAGCCATCGACGAAAGCTGCTTCCTCGATCTCCTTCGGCACGCCCTGGAAGGCTGGAATGGCGAGCCACATGATGACCGAGATGGTGAGCAGCGAGTAGGTGACGATCAAAGCCGGCAAAGTGTCGTAGAGGCCGAGTTGCAGCCAGATCACCATCAGCGGGATCGCCACCGCCACCGGCGGCAGGAAGCGCAGCGACAGCACGAAGAACTGGATGTCGCCGGCCCAGCGGTTGGGATAGCGCGCCACCGCGTAAGCCGCGGGCAGGCCGAGCACGACGCCGATCAGCACGGCTGTGCCGCAAGCGACGACCGAATTGTAGAGGCCGGTGATGACGCTGTCGCGGCCAAGGATGTAGCTGATGTTGGCAAGCGTCGGCGTAAACACTAGGCGTGGCACGCGGGTGATGATGTCGACGCTGTTCTTCAGCGAGTTGAGCGCCGTCCACAGCAGCGGGAACACCGCGATGAAGCCGGCGAAGGCCAGGATGGCCTTGGCTATGATGCGGCCGGGCTTCATGCCTGCACCCGCTTCCACAGCATGGTGAAGGTGATGACGGTGGCGATCATCATCAGCACCGCCATGGCCGAGGCATAGGACACCTTGCCGGATTCGATGAAGCCTTGCGAGAAGGCGTACATGTCGAGCGTCTCGGTCGCCACGCCCGGCCCGCCGCGGGTCATCACATAGATCAGGTCGAAGGAGCGCAGCGATTCGATCATCTTGACGAACATCAGGCTGATCAACGGCGCCTTCAGCATCGGCAAGGTCACATAGGCGTGGATCTGCCAGCGTTTGGCATGGTCGAGCCTCGCGGCCTCGATTGGCTGCGGCGGCAAGGTCTCCAACAGCTTCAGCACGATGACGGCGAAGAACAGGCCCCATTGCCAGACATCGACCGAAGCGACGGCGAACAAAGCCGTCGACGGCTTGGACAGCGGGTCGAAGATCAGCCCGCCGGTCAGCAGGCGGTAGGGGTAGGTGGCGATGCCGTAGAGCGGGTGGTAGGCGAACTTCCACACGAAGGCCGCCGAGACGCGCGGCAACAGCACCGGAATGATGAACAGCAGGCAATAGAGGTTCCGCAGGCGCGGCGCGGCGACCTCGAACATCAGCACGCCGAGCCCGATGGCCACCACCATCGTCGCGACGACGGTGACGACCTCCCACTTCACCGATACCCAGACGGCGTTGAGGAAGCGGCGGTCGGAGAACAGGTCGACAAAATTCGAGAACCAGACCCAGGAATAGGCCGTCGAACTCAGCTCGCGGTTCTGCAAGGCGATGATGATCGCGTAGAGCGTCGGCACCATCGACAGGATCAGCAGAATGACCAGCGTCGGCACGACAAAGGTCACCGGCAGGGATGAACGTCGAGGCATTGGTCTCAGGCCTTGCTGTGTCTCGAATGTCCGGCGTGGCGGAACCGGCACGCGGATGTTTCAGGGAAAGGCAGGCCCTCCTGCGACGCACAGGTCCCGGCATTTTCCGGGAATGCTTGGGACCGCGCGCCGCAAGAGGGAGGGGGCTATTTCTTCACCAGCTCATTGGCATAGGCCTCGAGCTCGTTGAGGCTGCCCTTGACGTCGGTGCGTGTGCCGGCGATCAGCTCCTCGAGGATAATGCCCCAGCGGTCGCCGAGATCAGGCCAGCGCGGGTCCTGCCAGAAGTTGACAGCCGTCACCTTGCCGGTTTCGGCCAGCGCCTGGCCGAGATCGGCGCCGTAGATATCGGCGAACTCCTTGCTGGACAGGATGCTGGTGCGGTTCAGCTCACCGAACTGGTGGGCGTCGAGCCGGCGCTTCTCGTTTTCCTTCGACGTTGCCCAGGCGATGAACAGGCCGGCGCATTTCTTCGAAGCGTCGTCGGCATTGGCTTTTGCAGCAATGGCGAGGCCATGGCCGTAGCCGCCGCCGGGAAGCGGCGAGGGTGGCGGCAGGAAGCCGATCTTGCCGACCACTTGCGAGGTCTTCGGATCAACCGCCATGCCCGAAAGCGGCGTCGATTCGACCAGGATCGCGACCTGGCCCGACAGGAAGGCGCCGGTCGATTCATCCCAGCTGCCGGTCTGCGTGCCAGGAGCGGAATCCTTGAACAGTTTCAGATAGGTCTCGGTTGCCTTGACGGCGGCGTCCGAATTGAAGGCCGGCTTGTCGCCGTCGAACCATTTGCCGCCATAGGCCTTGAAGAACGGCATCCAGCGCCAGACATTGGCGCCCGAGCCGCGCGCGCCACGCAGCGCGATGCCGTACATGCCCTTGTCGGCGTTGGTCAGTTTCGGCACGTCAGCGATCAGCTCGTCCAGCGTTTTCGGCGGCTGGATGCCGGCGGCCTCCAGCACGTCCTTGCGGTAGACCATCAGGTCGCCGCCGCCGGTCAGCGGTGCGAACCAGACCTTGCCGTCATAGGTGGCAACCTTCTGGCGGCCGGGGTCGAAGTCGGCATAGTCATAATCAGCCGGATAATAATCGGTCAGCGGCACGATCCATTTCGACGAGGCGAACAGCGCCACGTTCGCTTCATCGACATAGTAGACGTTGTAGTTGCCGACCGTGGAGGCGTCCGCGCGCGACTTCGCCCGCCGGTCGTTCTCGTTCAGATAGTCGATCTTGAAGCTCGCGCCGGAGAGCTTCTCGAACTCGGCCTTGGAGTCCTCCAGAAGCGTCAGGCCGTCACGCGGCTGCGCCAGCACCTTGACCGGCGCCGAGCAGACCGGCGCCTGCGCCAGGGCAAGGGTTGAGACGGTAGCGGAAAGCACGAAAGCTGCGCCGAGGCTGGCAGCGAGCCGAACTGGTTTCATGATCTTTTCTCCTCCAGGAATACGTCGCGGGAAGCGCAGGTCCTCGGGTTACGCGATCCTCACCATCGCCCGAACGACTTGCCACCCATCGCCAAAATGCGCGGTTGCGATGGGCCAAGCTAGAAGCCCCGTTGCAGCAGACCTGTACTTTTATGCATTGTGCAACGCAAAAGCCGGCCTCCTTATGGGGAGCCTGTCACACGAGTATCGATCTGGTCCAAAACGATGATTCAGGAAGCGCTTATGCGCGCATCGCCAGACGCTGTCGCGACAGCTTGCGATAGGATGACGGCGTCATCTTGTGCTTGCGCAGGAAGGCGCGGTTGAAATTGGAGATGTTCATGTAGCCGACCTGGAAACAGATATCGGTGATCGGGACGTCGGTATCGGCCAGAAGCTTGCAGGCCTGCCAGAGCCTGAGCTTGGCAAGATGGTCGCTGAACGAATTGCCGGTGTTCTTCTGGAAGAAGCGCGAGAAAGTGCTTTCAGTCATGCCGGCCAGATCGGCCATGTCAGGCAGTTTGAGATCCTCGGCGAAGTGCTGGAACAGATAGGTCAGCGTGCGCTGGATGATATCGAGCGAAGCGGCGTCGAGAACCGGCGAGAAATCCGGCGACGACAACAGCTCGTATTCGTCGGTCCTGGCCAGCAGGTCGACCAGTTCGAGGAACAGGCAGAGGCGGGCGAGCCCCTGCACCGTGCCCATCCGCTCCATGAGCGCGGCGCCTTCAAGCGCGGTTCGGCCGTGGAAGACGATGCCGCGCAGCGACCGCTCCAGGAACGGCTCCAGTTCGCGCAGTTCCGGCAACAATCCCGCCGATCCGCGCAGCCGCTCGGGATCGAATTGCAGCACGATGTCACGGCCCTCGATCAATTCGTCCGGCTGCACCGCGGTGACCCAGTCATGCGGCAGGCCGCCGCCGACGATGGTCAGGTAGCCCGGGCCGAACTCGCCGATATGGTCGCCGACCAGCACGACGCCGGAGGACTTCCTGAGCAGATGGATCTCGTATTCCGGATGAAAATTCCAGACATTGCGCTCCCAGGGATAGTCGTCGAGGCGCCACAGGAAACTGTCGCTCGCCTCGGTGACGATATGCTCGAAGGAAGGCACCGTGCGCGGGATCGCGGCCGGGTTCTTTCTGCGCCTGAACGCCATCCTGCCTCCCACATTCGCCGGTTGCCAATGTCCAATCCGTAGCAGCCCCCGGCCGGCAAGGGAACGAGGCGACGCCTGCCGGGCAAAGCCGCTGGCTCAATCTGTTCACGCGCCTCCTCCCTTGCCTTCATGTCGCATTTCGTTCAATAGACGGCGCAAACGCCGCGAAACCGAAGGTTTTGCCGTTTGCAATGCGGCTTCCGGCTCTTTGCCGATGCGCCGCAACCTTGAAAGAGCAGGACAATGTCCGCGATCGAAGCCGGCGCCCGCGCGCCGGAAAATCTTTGGCGCCAGGAAATCAGGGCGACGCTGGCGCTGGCCTGGCCGATGGTGCTGACCAATCTCGGCCAGACGGCGATGACCGCGACCGACGTCATGATGATGGGGCGCCTCGGTGCCGATACGCTGGCCAGCGGCGCGCTTGGCGCCAACCTCTATTTCATGCCGCTGATCTTCGGCCTCGGCCTGATGCTGGCGACCTCGCCGATGATCGCCACCGAGCTTGGCCGCCGCCGCCATTCCGTGCGCGACCTGCGCCGCACCGTGCGCCAGGGCCTCTGGCTGGCAATCCTGATCTCGATCCCGATCTGGCTCGTTCTCTGGCACGGCGAGGCCATCCTGCTGGCGATGGGGCAGGAGCCCGCGCTGGCGCATCAGGCCGGCATCTATCTGCGCTGGCTCGAATGGGCGGTGCTGCCCTTCTACGGCTACATCGTGCTGCGTTCGTTCATCTCGGCGCTCGAGCGGCCGGGCTGGGCGCTGGTCATCGTCTTCGTCGCCGTGGCTTTCAACGTGTTTGCGAACTGGGTGTTCATGTTCGGCAATCTGGGTGTTCCGGCGATGGGCATCGCCGGCTCGGGCCTTGCCACCTCGCTGTCCAGCACGCTGATGTTCGTCGGCATGGCTGTCGTGGTGATGTGGGAGAAGAAGTTCCGGCGCTACCATCTGTTCGGCCGCTTCTGGCGGTCCGACTGGCCGCGCTTCAAGGGCCTGCTGCGGCTCGGCCTGCCGATCGCCGGCATCCTCGCCTTCGAGGTGACGATCTTCAACGCGGCGGCGCTGCTGATGGGCCTGATCGACGCCGATTCGCTGGCCGCGCACGCGATCGCCATCCAGATCGCCTCGATCTCCTTCATGGTCCCGCTCGGCCTCAACCAGGCGGTGACGGTTCGGGTCGGACTGGCGCATGGCGCCGGCAATCCCGAGGGCGTGTCGCGTGCCGGCTGGACCGCCTTCGTCATCGGCGTTTCGTTCATGGCGCTGATGGGGCTGGTGATGGTGCTTTGGCCGCATCTCCTGATCAGCGCCTTCATCGACCTGGGCAATCCCGCCAATGCCAGGGTGATCGCGCTTGCCGTGTCGTTCCTGGTCTTTGCCGCCCTGTTCCAGGTCTTCGACGGCGCGCAGGCGGTTGCCGCCGGCATGCTGCGCGGCCTGCACGACACCAAGGTGCCGATGATCTATGCCGCGATCGGCTACTGGGGCGTCGGCCTGCCGCTCGGCGTGCTGCTCGCCTTCCATTTCGGCTTCCACGGCGTCGGCATCTGGATCGGCCTGTCATCGGGGCTGGCCGTGGTGGCGGCGCTGCTTCTGGCGCGCTGGCTGCGGCGCGACCGCATCGCGCCGTCGCTGGCGTTCGGACATTGAGACCACGGGTGCCGATAGCAAAGGGCCGCATGGCTCAACATCGCTGCTCATCAAATGGCGCTATCAGAAGCGCCGAGACGCCAGACCTGCCGAAATCGCGCCAAATGCGGAACTCACTCAATGTTCAAGCGTTGGCGGATTTCAATCAGGATTGAGGCACACGATGGATATCCAAGGTATTTACGCCGCTCTGGCCACGACGAATATGGCAGCGTCGGAGCGCTTTTACACACTCCTGTTCGAACGCCGGCCGGACGACCGTCCCATGGACAGCCTGATCCAGTGGCGTGGCGTCGCGGGCGCAAACATCCAGATATTTCTCAATGAAAGCAACGCTGGATCAAGCATGTGCACGATCGTCGTGCCAAACATGGACAAGGCCCGTGCATCGCTGGAACGCGTGGGCCTGACCCTGGGAAAAGAAAAAGCCGGCGATTTCGGCAGGGTGGCGCATATTCGCGATCCGGACGGCAATCAGCTCACCCTGGCCGAGCCACCCGGCGCCACCCAAGCACGATGAGGGGCCCCAACGCCGGGTGATTGCGTTCACCTTGTCATTCCTGGTCCTTGCCATTGGTTGGGCAATTCCCGTTTTCGTCTGGCTCAATCAGTTGCCGTCCGACGACGTCGCGCAGAGCAGCCTGCGGATATCGCCGAACCCGGCGATCGACCCGAACACCAGCGCCGCCACCGCGACGAAGAACACCGAACTTTCAGTCGTGATTCATCCCGTTGACGCCGGAACTACGCCGCCTGGACGATCTCGACCAGTTCAACGTCGAACACCAGGTCCTTTCCGGCCAACGGATGATTGCCGTCTAGCTTGACGCTGGCGTCGTTCACGCCGACGACCGTTACCGGCATGGGGCGCCCCTCGCTGGTTCTGACCTGCAATCGGGTACCGATATCGACATTGATGTTATCCGGCACGCGGGCGCGGTCGATGGTCATGACCGCTTCGGGGCGGTGGGGGCCATAGGCGGCTTCGGCGGGAACGGTGACGGTGCTTTTCGCGCCGACCTCCATGCCCTCGACATGGGTTTCAAGACCGGAGATCACCTGCCCTTCACCCAGGGTGAATTGCAACGGTTCGCCGCCGGAAGCGTCGAATTGAGTGCCGTCGGCCAGACATCCAGTATAATTGATGCGCACGGTGTCGCCATTCTTGGCCTGTGTCATGGCAGTTATCCTTTTGGGAGCTTTTTGAGGGGACCGGCCAGAGGTCACGGTCCCGTTTTCGATCATCCACGCACCAAAGTGCGCGGCGCGAAACTCTAAAACTAGGTGACCGGCTGCAGATGTAAAGCGCTGGAGCTGCCAAACGGCTTCTCCATGTGCCGCCTTCATTCGCGTGCGGCCTGCGCGATAATGCCCGCCGCCGGCCTTCAGCGCAGGTCAAGCCACCACCGAAATCACTCAATGTAGTCGCGGTCGATGTTGGCCAACGCAACGTGCTCTCGCGGCTCAGATCGCCGACGCTCGCTTCTCAAGTCTGCGCGCATATTGCGTCAGTGGAAAGCACATGACGAAGAAGATGAGCGCCACCAGTCCGTAGACTTTGAACGGCTCGAAAGTGGCGTTGTTGATGGCGTTCGAGGTCCGCACCAGCTCCTCGAAGCCGATGATCGAGGTCAGCGCTGTCGACTTGATCAATTGCACCAGGAACCCGACGGTCGGCGCGCGGGTGATGGCGAACGCCTGCGGCAGGATGATCAGCCTGAGTTCCTGCAGATAGTGCAGGCCGAGGCTGGCTCCGGCATCCCATTGACCAAGCGGCAGCGCGTCGACACCGGAGCGCCAGATCTCGGCCAGATAGGCGCTGGCGAAGAAGGTCAGGCCGAGCACGGCCGCCGTCCAGGGCTCGATGCGTAGGCCGAGCATCGGCAGACCGAAGAACATCAGGAAGAGCTGCATCAACAGCGGCGTTCCCTGGAACAGCGCGATATAGCCGGAGGCAAGGCGCCGGCTCCATTTGTTCCTGGAAATCCGCAGGAACAGCACCGCCATCCCGACCACGGCGCCGCCGACAAAGGCAGCCAGCGACAACAGCACCGTCCAGCGTGTGGCCAGCAGCAGGTTGCGCACGATGTCCCAGAGGGTGAACTCGATCATGACACGCCAGCTCCGAGCGCGCGGCGCCCGCCGGTGACCAGCAGCCGGCGCAGGGCCATCGACAGGGCGAGATAGACCAGCGTCACGACGAAATAGGTCTCGAACGAGCGAAAAGTGCGCGCCTGCAGCATGTCGGCCTCATAGGTCAGCTCGCGCACGGCGATCTGCGACACGACGGCCGACTCCAGCATCATGATGACGATCTGGCTGGTCAGCGCGGGATAAATCACCTTGAGCGCCTGCGGCAGTACGATCTTGATGAACACCTGGCGCGGCCGCAGCCCGAGTGCCAGCGCCGCTTCCGTCTGCCCGTGCGGCACCGCGTCGAGCCCGGCGCCGACGATTTCGATCGTATAGGCGGCCATGTTGAGCGTCATCGCCAGCATGGCCGCGAGGATCGGGTCGAGCCTGATGCCGAGGCTCGGCAGACCGAAGAAGATGAAAAACAGCTGCACCAGGAAAGGCGTGTTGCGCATCACCTCGACATACCAGGCGATGGCGTGGCGCAGCAGAGCGGGACCGTTTCGCCGTCCGGCGGCCCCCAGGATGCTGAGCAGCGTTCCCGCCAGCGTTGTCACGGCGATCAAAAGGATCGTCGTGGCGGCGCCGTGGGCGATGTCGCTCACGGCACCTGGAAGCCAGCCGAAGGCCACGGCAGCTCAATCCTTGAGGTTGTCGGGGTTGAGCGGCGTCTTCAGCCAGGCCTTCGAGCTTTCATCCAGCTTGCCGTCAGCCAGCATCTTGGCGACGGCATCGTTGACGGCCTTCTTGAGGGCATCCTCATTCTTGTTGAGGCCGATATGCGAGGGCGAGGTCAGAAGCTGGAACTTCTGTTCCGGCTTCAGCACGTCCTGCTTCGCCAGAACCTGGGCGCCGACATCGTTGCCGACGACCATCAACTGGGTCTGGCCGGAAATGAAGGCCTGGATCACCGAATTGTAGTTGTCGAAGCGCTTGATGTCGGCAGAAGCGGGCGCTGCCTCGGTGAGCGAGGTGTCTTCCAGCGTGCCGCGATTGACGGCGATCGACTTGTCGGCAAGGTCTTCCTTGCCCTTCACCGACATCGCCGCCGGACCGATCACCGCGATGTAGTACGGCGCGTAGGCGGCGGCGAAGTCGATGACCTGCTCGCGTTCCTTCGAGTAGCCGACGCTCATCAGGATGTCGACGCGGTGGTCGTTGAGGTAAGGGATGCGGTTCTGGCCGGTGACGGCCACGGTGTTGAGCTTCACCTTGAGCGTGTCGGCGATGTACTGCGCGACATCAATGTCGTAGCCCTTGAGGCTCATGTCGGCACTGGCCGAGGAGAAAGGCGGGAAGTCGGCGAAAACGCCGACATTGATGGTGCCGGCCTTGGTGATATCGGCCAGCGCGTCGGCCTTGGCCGCCTGCGTGGCGAGGCCGAGACCTGCCGCGCCCAGGACCAGGACGGCGGCGATGGATGATTTGAACGTCGATCGGATTGTCATTGTCATTCCCCTTCTGGATGCTTTTGATTGTTTGGGTCGGCCGCCGGCTCCAGCGCGGCGGCCGCCTTTGCTTTCCGGCCGTCAGGCTCCCTTGCCGGCGAGGGCCGGGCTGAACACCATCAGGCTCAGGATCTCGAACAGCACCTGCGCGCCGGCATGCGCGGTGTTGGTGGTCGCGTCATATTGCGGCGCCACCTCGACGACGTCGCCGCCGACGATGTTGAGGCCCTTGAGGCCGCGCAGCAGCTCGAGCACTTCGCGCGTGGTCAGCCCGCCGACTTCTGGCGTGCCGGTGCCCGGCGCGAAGGCCGGATCGACGCTGTCGATGTCGAAGGACACATAGGTCGGGCCATGGCCAACGATCTTGCGCGCCTTCTCGATGATGGCGGGAATGCCGAGCCCGGTCACCTCCTCGGCATGGACCACGGTCATCCCGGACTCGTAGGTGAACTCCCACAGATACTCGGCGGCGCCGCGTATGCCGATCTGGATGGTGCGCGTCGGGTCGAGCACGCCGTCCAGCACCGCGTTGCGGAACGGTCCGCCGTGGTGGAATTTGGTCAGGTCGAACAGCCCGCTGGTGTCGCAATGGGCGTCGATGTGGATGAGCCCGACCGGCGCCTTCTTGCCGACAGCCTTCAGGATCGGGTGCGTGATCGAGTGGTCGCCACCGACCGACAATGGGATGACACCGGCGTCGACGATCTGATTGATGCGCCGCTCGATATCCTCATGGCTGGTCTCCAGCCTGTAGCGGCTCTGGAACGGAACGTCGCCGATGTCGGCGACCCTGAGCTCATGCGTCGGCGCGCATTCCAGCACATGATTGTAGGGGCCGATGCGCTCGATGGCCCGCAATGCGCGCGGCCCGAAGCGCGAGCCCGGCCGGTTGGTGACGCCAAGATCCATCGGCACGCCAATGATCGCCACCTGCAGGTCACCAAAGTCCGGATTGTCAGCGGCGATTTCGCGATAAGGCGCCGTGAGGAACGTCGGGATGCCGGAATAGGGCGCCAGCCGCGTGCCGCTCTTGGAAAAGATCTTGTCGGCGACCTTGCGGAATTTCGGGTCGAACATCTCGCCGCCATGGCTCTCGCCATATTTGCGACGCAGCGCGTCGAGCTTGCCGCGATCGTATCCCATATCCGCTCCTCCTCAGGTGATGCAGTGTTGCCGTCGGTGATCTCGGGCGAACCGACCGTCATCCGGCCGGGCCGCTGTCCCGCTGGCTGAATGCAGATTTCACGTCTTGATGTTGTTCCAGGCAAAAGTGTCCGGCAGCCGCATTGAAAAAGCAATTGATATTGTTAGGGTGGTTTCTGTGAGAAAATCTCACAATGAAGCCGAGCGCCCATGGCCAAGCGCCTGCCACCTCTCAACCCGCTGCGCGCCTTCGAGGCCACGGCGCGCCATGCCTCGCTGACCAAGGCGGCGAGTGAGCTGAATGTCACGCATGGCGCCGTCAGCCACCAGATCAAGGCGCTGGAGCAATCGCTCGGCGTCAAGCTGTTCGAACGCATCGGCCAGCGGGTCAAGTTGACCCCGCATGGCGCCGAACTTTTGCCGGCGGTGTCGACGGCCTTCGACGGCATCGCCGCCGCAACGCAAAGGCTGACGCGGCCGGCAAGCAGCGGCGCGCTGTCGGTGTCCTGCGTGCCGGCGCTGCTGCTTTTGTGGATGACGCCGAGGCTCGGCAGCTTCACCGCGCAATATCCTGATATCCAGCTGACGCTCATCCCCTCCAACGACCCAAGGGATATCCGGGCGCCGCATATCGATGTCTGCGTGCACTAAGGCGATGGCAGCTGGACCGATTGCTGGATGCGCAAATGGTCGGGCCTGGAGCTGTTCCCGGTGGTCAGCCCGACGCTGATCAACAACCGGCCGATCCGCAATGTTCGCGACCTCGCCGACCATGTCTTGCTGCATGGTGACGATGGCCGCGAGTGGCACACCTGGCTGGCCGCCGCCGACGCGCTGGACCTGGAGCGCGGTCGGCGCCATCATCTCGGCGATGCGCGCATGACGGCGGAGGCCGCGGTGCACGGCCATGGCGTGGCGCTGGGCGACTCGGTGACGGCAAGCGCGCTGCTGGCCAGGGGCATGCTGGTCGCTCCGTTCAGCCTGTCGGTGCCCGCGGTCGATGATTTCTATGTCGTTTGCCGCAACGAAATGCGGGCGACGCCGATCGTGCAGGTGTTCATGGACTGGCTGTTCGCCGAGAAGGCCGGGGATGACGGCCGCGCCGGCGCCCCCGTGGCGGGCCGCCTCGTCACCCGCCGTAAACGTCCAGCGCTCAAGGTGATGGGCGGCAAACCCTCGTAGCCGCACGCAGGGCTTTCTTTTTGTCGGGCCAACCTGAAAGCGGGCAGCGTTTTGGTCAATTCGATGCTATGAGGCCTGTCGCTATTGTGGTGGCAGGGCAGCGAAGGCGGTAACGAGACATGGCCAAGACCGATATTGCACGGCGCGTCTATAACCACACTTGGAAGCTCGACCCGATCGTGCGCAGCCTGCTCGACACCGACTTCTACAAGCTTTTGATGCTGCAGATGATCTGGGGAATGTATCCCAAGGTCGATGCCACTTTTTCGCTGATCAACCGCACCACCTCGGTGCGGCTCGCCGACGAGATCGACGAAGGCGAGTTGCGCGAACAACTCGACCATGCCCGCACGCTGCGCTTCTCCAAGAAGGAGATGATCTGGCTCGGCGGCAACAATTTCTACGGCCGCAAGCAGATTTTCGAACCGGAATTCCTCGCCTGGCTGGAAGGCTTCCGGCTGCCCGATTATGAGCTCTCCAGGCATGACGGCCAGTACGAGCTCTCCTTCTCCGGCCCGTGGATGTACACCACGCTGTGGGAGATCCCCGCGCTCGCCATCATCAACGAATTGCGTTCGCGGGCCGCATTGCGGTCGTTCGGGCCGTTCGCGCTCGACGTGCTCTATGCCCGCGCCAAGGCCAAGATGTGGGCCAAGACCGAACGGCTGAAGGCGCTGCCCGGCATCCGCATTTCCGATTTCGGCACCCGGCGGCGCCATTCCTTCCTGTGGCAGCGCTGGTGCGTCGAGGCGCTGAAGGAAGGCATTGGCGAAGCCTTCACCGGCACCTCCAATGTGCTTCTGGCCATGGACAACGACCTCGAAGCGCTCGGCACCAACGCGCATGAACTGCCGATGGTGTTTGCGGCACTCGCCAATTCGGAAAAAGAGCTGAAGCAGTCACCCTACAAGGTGCTGCAGGATTGGCAGCGTTACTATGGCGGCAATCTGCTGATCGTGCTGCCCGACGCCTTCGGCACCGCTTCCTTCCTGCGCGACGCGCCGGACTGGGTCGCCGACTGGACGGGCTTCCGTCCCGACAGCGCGCCGCCGATCGAGGGCGGCGAAAAAATCATCGACTGGTGGCGCGAGAAGGGCAAGGACCCCAGGCAGAAGCTGCTGATCTTCTCCGACGGGCTCGAGGTGGAGAGCATCGAGGAAACCTACCGCCACTTCAAAGGCAAGGTGCGCATGTCCTTCGGCTGGGGCACCAACCTGACCAATGATTTCGAAGGCTGTGCGCCGACGGAGACCAACAGCCTCGATGCCATATCGCTGGTCTGCAAGGTGACCGAGGCCAATGGCAGGCCGGCGGTGAAACTGTCCGACAACCCGGCCAAGGCGACCGGCGATCTCAAGGAGATCGAGCGGTATTTGCGGATTTTTGGCGCTAAGGATCGCGTGGAGCAACTGGTCAAGGTGTGAGGAGGTAGGCGGGATCTTGGAGAGGTCGAGTTCCGCCGTAGAGGGCTGTCGCTGGTCATTAGCGTTGCTGTCTGCCGCTTTGGGGCTCGTCTTACCCACTCCTGCCTTCGCCCACGCCTCCGACCGTGGCCACGTCCTCCTCCTTCCGACCGGCTACTACCTGATCGGCGGCGCGTTCGCGGTGGCCGTCAGCTTCCTTGTCCTTGCCCTGCTGCCGCCCGACACCCTCGACCGTTTCTGGCGTCGGCGCCTGCCGCTTTTCACATTCAGCGACGGCGCCCGGATCGTTATCAGCCTGATTTCCTTTGCCGGCTTGGCAATCCTCATCACCGCCGGCTTCATCGGGAGCCGCGATCCGCTTTCCAATCCGCTGCCTTTGGTGGTGTGGACGCTGCTATGGGCCGGGCTGACCCTGCTGCAAGGCGTGTTCGGCGATCTCTGGTCGTGGCTCAACCCGTGGTACGGCCCGTGGCGCCTGCTGTCCCGCCTGACGGGCAAAGGCGATGAGGTGGCCAGGCAACTTCCGCAATGGCTTGGCTGCTGGCCGGCCGTCATCCTGTTCCTGGCCTTTGCCTGGTTCGAACTCATCGATCCGGCGCCGGACGATCCGGCACGGCTTGCCTTTGCCGCCGGCCTCTATTGGCTGGTTACTTTTGTCGCCATGCTGGTGTTCGGCTACGACAAGTGGAGCCGCGGCGGCGAATTCCTCGGCATCTTCTTCTCGATGGTGTCGCGCTTCGCGCCGGTCGCGCGCGACGATGACGGCCGGCTCGCGCTGTGCTGGCCAGGTGCCAAGCTGCTCACGGCCGAACCCTTGCCGGCCAGCGGCATGGCGTTCCTGCTGCTCGCTCTGTCGTCGGTCTCGTTCGACGGCCTGTCGAAAACCTTCTTCTGGCTCGGCCTGTTCGGCATCAACCCGCTGGAATTTCCCGGCCGCACGGCGGTGATCGACAGCGGCACGCTGGGACTCGGTATGACATTCGCGCTGCTGACAGCGGTGTTCCTTCTCGCCGTCTTTCTCGGCCAGCGTCTTGCCCGCAGCGATCGGTCTCTCGCCCAGTCGGCGGGACTGCTGGTGTGGTCGATCGTGCCGATCGCGCTCGCCTATCATGTCGCGCACTATCTGACGGCGCTGCTGGTCGACGGCCAGTATGCTTTGGCCTCCCTGTCCGATCCATTCGCGCTGGGCTGGAACCTGTTCGGCACCGCCGACATGCAGGTCGAAGCCGGCATCGTTGCCGGCGCCGGCTCCGCATGGTGGCTGTGGAATGTCCAGGCCAGCGCCATCATCCTTGGCCATGTGCTGGCGGTTCTCGTCGCCCACGGCTTTGCCTGGCGCCTGCATCCCCAGCCCACTCGCGCCGCGCTCAGCCAGTTTCCGCTCACTGTTTTGATGATCGCCTACACCATTTTCGGTCTTTGGCTGCTTGCCACGCCGACGGTCGGATGAGACAAGCCATCCCGTGCGGGCTTGCCCCCACGGAAAGCTCGCTTGCCAGGCCAAGCCTTTGGTGATTTAGTTTGTACACATGCAATTTTGCATCCTCTTGCCGAGGATGTTCGAGCCGCCTTATCGTTGGTCAAAACGCAAAAACAGGGGAACGAACGTGACTGACAAGAACGGATTTTTCGACCTCTCCAAAACCACACTTACCCGCCGCAATGCGCTGAAGGGTCTCGCCGCCGGCGCCGGTCTCGCCATGGCGCCCGGCTTTGTCCGCTATTCCCAGGCGCAAAGCTCGGCGCCGATCAAGATCGGTTTCCAGTCGCACCGAACCGGCATCGGCGCCGCCTATGGCCGCTGGTATGAGAAGACCACCGCCGCCGCGATCAAGGCGATCAATGCCGCCGGCGGCATCAATGGCCGTCAGGTCGAGGTCATCATCGAGGATGACGGCACCGATCCTGGCCGCGGCGCCGAGGTGGTCGGCAAGTTCGCCACACAGCACAAGACCGACATCGTCTTCGGCACGCTGTTCTCGCATGTCGTCATCGGCTCGGCGCCCGCCGCCGGCGAAGCCAAGATGCCCTATTTCGTCGTCAGCGAAGGCCACCACGTCGCCTCGACCAAGCTCAACCGTTACGTCTTCCAGCCCGGCATCACCGATGTGAAGAGCCAGATCCAGTCGATGGCGCCGTGGATCGCCGCCAATGCCGGCAAGAAGGTGACGCAGATATTCCCCGATTTCGCCTTCGGCTACGACCATCGCGACTACCTGCCGCCGGCGCTGAAGGCGCAAGGCGCCGAGGTGATTGCCCAGATCGCCATTCCGCCGACGGAATCGTCCTTCACCAAATATTTCCCGCAGATCCCGGCCGAGACCGAGGTGATCTACCATGTCATGGTCGGACCGGCGGTGCTCACCTTCGTCAAGGAACTCGGCGAATTCTACGGCTCCAACCGGCCGCAATTGTTCGGTTTCATCGATTCGCTCGAAGCCACCGACATCAATAGCCCCGGCCTGGAATTCCTCGACGGCAGCCACTTTTGGGAGGGCTCGCCGCGCTATGCGCAACCGGATGATTCCGCCGCGCAGAAAGCCTATCGCGCCGCCGTCGGCATCGACGACAATGGCGCCGCTGTCGGCGATCCCAAGGATGTCTCCACCGCCGCGCACATGTTCGGCTGCTGGGAGACGCTCTACGTCGTCAAGAAGGCGATGGAAGACGCCGGCTACAAGGGACCGGAAGATCGCGCCAAGCTGGTCGAGGCGACCGAAGCGCTGAAGGAATTCGCCGAAGGGCCTGAGCATCCGCAAGGGCCGAAAACCTTCAACGGCAAGATTCATCAGTGCTTTGGCATCCAGAACATCTCCAAGGTCGAAGGCGGCAAGCTCAAGGTCGTGCACAAGACCAAGATCGAGGACGGGCTTTACGAGGCCGAAGGGGATTACACGACGCAGGCGCTGTAGGCGTTGCTTTTCCAGCAAGCGTGAGCGCCCAGGCCCCCCTCTCTGTCCTGCCGGACATCTCCCCCTCAAGGGGGGAGATTGGATTTTACGGCGGGTTTCGCCAATCGCAGACGATGGAAAAAAAGAGCCGTCGCAGGTACCGCCAATCTCCCCCCTTGAGGGGGAGATGTCCGGCAGGGCAGAGGGGGGCGCTTCGCGCCGCCCTATCAAGCGTGTAATCAATGCACTTCGGACCTCATCTCCTCCTGGCAACCCTCGAAGGCCTCGTCACCTCGGCCGTGCTGGCGCTGACGGCGCTGGGCTTGTCGCTGGTGTTCGGCGTCATGCGTGTCGTCAACGTCGCCCACGGCGAGTTCTTCATGCTCGGCGCCGTGCTTGCCTGGGCGATCACATCAGCAATCGGCGGCCACCCCGCGCTCGGCTTCCTGGCGGCGCTGGTGATCGCGCCACTGATCGTCGGCGCCGTCGCGGTGGTCGCCGAACGGCTGGTGCTGCGCCGGCTCAATTACAACCCTGAAGCCACCATCGTCGCCACCATCGGCATGCTCTACATCATCCAGCAGCTGGCGTTAACTTTCTATGGTCCCGAAGCGCGGCCGGTGGAGCCGCCCTTCAGCTATCGCATCCTTCTGCCGTGGTTCGGCTATTCCGGCTACAAGCTGTCGATCATCGCCGCATCCGCTGTCCTGTTGATCGCGACATGGCTGGTGCTGACGCGCACGAAGATCGGCCTCATCATGCGCGCCACGCAGTACGACAGCGAGACGGCGCAAGCCTTCGGCATCTCTGTCGGCCGCGTCTATGGCGGCGTCTTCGCGCTTGGCGCCATGCTGGCGGCGATCGCTGCGGTGCTGATCGTGCCGATCAGCCAGGCGCACTACCTGATGGGACAGGACCCGCTGCTCTTGTCCTTCATCGTCGTCATCATCGGCGGCCTCGGCTCGCTGCGCGGCACCGTCGTCGCCGCCGTGCTGATCGGCCTGTCCGACGGCATCATCTCGATGTTCTTCTCGCCGACCTTGGCCAAGATCATCGCCACGCTGCTGGTCGCCATGGTGCTGGTGTTCCGGCCGCAAGGCCTGTTCGGGACGGCATCGCGATGAGCGAAGCTTCGCCGGCAAAGGCCTACGCGCTGCATCTCGGCGCCATCGCCCTGCTCTTCGTGCTGAGCTTCCTTTTGCCGGAGTACTATCACGGCGTGCTCGCCCGCATCATGGTGCTGGCGGTCTTTGCCATGGGTTACAACATGCTGTTCGGCTATGTCGGCCTGCTCAGTTTGGGCCACGCCATGTTCTTCGGCGCCGGGCTCTATGGCGCCGGGCTCGCCGTCATCCAGCTCGGCTGGAGCGTGCCCGCGGCATTCGGCGCCGGTCTCGGTTGTGGTGCCGTCCTCTCCCTGATCATTGGCCTTCTGGCGCTGCGCACCACGGGTGTCGCCTTCATGATCGTCACCATGATGTTCGCCCAGGTGTTTTATCTCGCCATCCTCTATTTCGCGGCTTGGACCGGGGGCGACCAGGGCATGGTGGTGCCGCAGCCGGCGCGGGTCCTCTCTTTCGGTGCAACCTCGCTCGACCTCACCAACCCGACCGTGCGCTATATCTGCGCGCTGTCGCTGTTCTCGCTCGTGCTGCTGATCACGCTCGCCATCGTCCGGTCCCGCTATGGCCGCGTGTTGGTCGCCATCCGCGAGAACGAAGAACGCACGAAGATGCTGGGCTACGACACCTTCTCCAACAAGCTCGCCGCCGTCGTCGTCTCCGGCACGATCTGCGCTGCCTCGGGTGCCGCCTACGCGCTGCTGTTCGGCTATGTCGGCTCGAGCTTCGCCTCGGTGCAATACTCGATCCTGCCGCTGCTGTGGGTGCTGCTCGGGGGTGCCGCCACGACGCTCGGACCGCTGATCGGCACGCTGTTCATGTACTATGTCATCGACGTCACCAGCGGCTACACATCGGCCTATCTGCTGATCGTCGGCATCGCGCTGATCCTGCTGGTGCTGTTCTTCCCCAAGGGCATTCTCGGCAGCATCCGCCAGCGCTGGCTCGGATGGCTGCCATGACGCCGCTTTTGACCACCAAGGGCCTGTCGCGCAATTTCGGCGGCCTGCGCGCCGTCGACAGCGTCGACTTCACCTTGATGCCCGGAGAAATCCGCGCCGTCATCGGCCCCAACGGGGCAGGCAAGACCACTTTCGTCAGCCTGGTCAGCGGCCGCATCCGGCCATCTTCGGGAGCGATCCTCTTCGACGGCGCCGACATCACCGGCCTGCCGGCCTATGTCAGGGTCCGCCAGGGCATCGCCTACACCTTCCAGATCACCAGCGTCTTCGCCAACCTGAGCGCCTATGACAATGTCGCGCTGCCGGTGCAGCGCACGCTGAGCGACGGCCGCTCGAAGGGTGCGGTGCGCGCCGGCGTCATGTCGGCGCTCGAACGCACTGGGCTGGCCGGCCGCGCCCATATGCCGGCCGGGCAATTGTCCTACGGGCATCAGCGGTTGCTCGAAGTGGCGATGGGCCTGGCGCTGAAACCGCGCCTGCTGATCCTCGACGAGCCGACGCAAGGCCTTGCCGATAGCGAGATCGACAATTTCGTCGAGCTGGTACGCGACATCGCCAAGAGCGCCACCGTGCTGCTGATCGAGCACAACATGCCTGTGGTCATGCATCTGGCTGACCGCATCACCGTCTTCAACGCCGGCAGGATCCTGGCCGAGGGCGCGCCCGAAGCGATCCGAAACGACGCGGCGGTGCAGGACGCCTATCTGGGGACCGCCCCATGACCGATGCATTGGTGATCTCGGGGCTGGACTGCTTCTATGGCGAGGTCCAGGTGCTCTACGGGCTCGATCTCGTGCTGAACAAGGGCGAGGTGCTGTGCCTGTTCGGCCGCAATGGCGCCGGCAAGACGACGACGCTGAAGGCGATCATGGGCCTGGTTCCCGCGAATGGCGGCTCGATCAGGCTCGCCGGCCGGGAGTTGACCGGCCTGCCGGCGCATGAAGTACCGAAGGCCGGCGTCGCCTATGTACCGCAGGGAAGGCGGCTGTTCGCCGAGATGACGGTGGCTGAAAACATCGAGATCGGGCTGATGGCGCGCGGCAAGGGCAAGGCGACACGCGAGAACGTCCTCGACCTTTTCCCGCTGCTGCGCCAGCGGCTGCGGCAGCGCTCCGGCACCTTGTCCGGCGGCGAGCAGCAGATGCTGGCCATGGCGCGTGCGCTCTGTCTCGAGCCGCAGGTGCTTTTGCTCGACGAACCGACCGAAGGGTTGATGCCGTCCATGATCGCCAAGATCCGCGAGACTGTATCGAAGCTGCGCGAGCTGGGCGTCTCCACCATCCTGGTCGAGCAGCGGGTCGACGCTGTGTTGTCGGTCGCCGACCGAGTCTCGTTCATCGAGAACGGCCGCAACCGCGAGACCGTCGATGTCGACGCCCTGCGCGCCGACCCGTCAGCGGTCAGGCGCTATGTCGGTGTCGGCTGATCAACCGAGAAACAGAAAGCCGGCGATCAAGAAGGTCGGAATCAGCACCAGCCCGGACCACAGCATATAGCCGAAGAAGCCCGGCATCTTGACGCCACGATGCCTGGCAATGGCATAGACCATGAAGTTGGGCGCGTTGCCGATATAGGTGTTGGCGCCCATGAACACAGCGCCCGCCGAGATCGCGGCAAGCGTCGAGGCGAACTCCGTCATCAGGTGTTGGGGGTCGCCGCCGGCCAGCTCGAAAAACACCAGATAGGTCGGCGCATTGTCGAGGAAGGACGACAGCGCCCCGGTCAGCCAGAAATAGGCGAGGTCGTTGGGTGTGCCTTGCGCCGAGGTGACGAGCGCGACCAGCGGCGCCAGCGCGCCGTCATGGCCGGCTCTCAAAATGGCGACGACCGGAACGATGCAGATAAAGATGCCGGCAAACAACTTGGCCACTTCCGCGATCGGTCCCCAGTTGAAGCCGTTTGCTTGACGGTGGCTCTTGTAGGAGAGGGGAAGCGATAGCAGGGCCAGCGCGAGGATGATCGCGTCGCGTACCAGGTTCTGCAGTTCGAGACCGACGCCGAACACGGAAAAGCTCACGTCCGGCTTCCAGGCCGCCGACAGCAGGATGGCGCCGATCACACCGGCCAGCAGCGGGACGTTGGCCAGGCCGCGCAGGCGCACTTTCGTGTCCGGTGTTGGGTCCTTGATCTTCGGTGCCCCGGCCTCGCGCCGGTGCAGGATGAGGTCGATCGCCAGGAAGACGGCGAGCACGACCACCACGACGAACAGCGTCTCGCGCCAGAGATTGGCGGTCGTCCAGAAGAAATCGACGCCGCGCAGGAAGCCGACGAACAGCGGCGGGTCGCCGAGCGGCGTCAGCGAGCCGCCAATGTTGGACACCAGGAAAATGAAGAAGATGACGACATGGGCATTGAAAGGCCTGTTGTCGTTGGCGCGCAGGATCGGCCGGATCAGGATCATCGAGGCGCCCGTCGTGCCGATCACCGAGGCAAGCGCCGCCCCGACGACCAGCAGTCCGGCATTGACCAGCGGTGTCCCGTGGATGTTGCCGGCAAGCAGGATGCCGCCTGAAATCGTGTAGAGCGCAAACAGCAGGACAATGAACGACATGTATTCGGTGAGCAGCGCGTGCAGCACCGCCTCGGTTGCCGCCGGGGTGCCGAAGGCGACCGCGAGCGGCACGATCACCAGCGCCGCCCACAAGGCAGCGATCTTGCCGTAGTGGTGTTCCCAGACATGGTGGAACAGCAGCGGACCGGTGGCGATCGACAGGAGCAGTCCGGCAAAAGGCAGCGCCCACCAGAGCGACATGGCGGCGCCCGGCAGGCCATGCTCTTCTGCCGCCAAGGCCGATGCCGGAAACAGCAGCGCGACGATGATCGCGCCGGCCGCCCCGATCGCCATCGGCATGCATCCCCCTCTGCCCGCCACGGTGCGGTCAGTCCGACGTATGATCTTCGAGCGTCACGCCGGCGTCGCGCATTCTCGCCAGCATTGTCTCGAGCGATCCGTTGAGATCGATGCCACGGCAGGCATCGAGCCTGACCGTGGTTCTAAACCCCTGTTTGACCGCATCCAGCGCCGAGAAGGCGACGCAGAAATCGGTCGCCAGGCCGACCAGGATCAGCGTGTCGATGCCGCGTTCCCGGAGATAACCGGCGAGTCCGGTGGGCGTCGCGTGATCGTTCTCGAAGAAGGCGGAGTAACTGTCGATGGCGGGACGAAATCCCTTGCGGATGACGAGTTCGGCCTTGGTCCAGGCCAGCCCCGAGTGGAAATCCGAACCGAGACTGCCCTGGATGCAATGGTCCGGCCACAAGGTCTGCGCACCGTATGGCATTTCGATCGTCGAATAGGGCTGCGAACCCGGATGGCTGGAGGCAAAGCTGGAATGGCCGGCGGGGTGCCAGTCCTGCGTCAGCACGACATGGTCGGTTCGCCGGATCATGTCGTTGACCAGCGGCACGATCTCGTCGCCGCCGGCAACGGCCAGCGCGCCGCCCGGGCAAAAGTCGTTCTGCAGGTCGATGACAACGAGCGCTTCGTCGGCCATGGAGTTTCCTTCCTGTCAGGCTGCGGTCGGGCTCCGAATGAGGCGCCCGGCGAAAGAAGAAGCCGCTGGCGCGACCGGAGGGAGAAACTTGACCAGATGGCGGGCCGCGTCAACCTCCAGCGGAATAACAAATACGTGGCGATGCCCGCCACATGGGCACCGGCGTAAACTCTGGCTTTGACAAATTCCGCCGTCTTGATATCATTTGCATACGAATGAATTTGCTGGATCGAAAGCCGGCAGGATATTCCCAGGCGAAACGTCTTGGGAGGGCCGATCTCTGGGAAGGCCCATCTTGTTGGGAAAGCCCATTTTGTGTTGGGAAGGCCCATCTTACTGGGAAGGAAAGCGTGATCCGTTACGCGAAACCCACCACGGTCGACGAGGCGCTCGCGCTGCTTGGCGGCGGCACCTGGCGCATTCTTGCCGGCGGCACGGATTTCTATCCGGTACAGGGAAGCAAGCCGTTTCGCGACAATGTCCTCGATGTCAACGGCCTGACAACGCTGCGCGGCATCGCCGAAACCGCCAGCCACTGGATCGTCGGCGCGCGCACGACATGGACCGATGTCATCCGCCACCCCTTGCCGCCAGCCTTTGACGCCTTGAAACAGGCGGCGCGGGAGGTCGGCTCGGCGCAGATCCAGAACGTCGCCTCGGTCGCCGGCAATCTCTGCAACGCTTCACCTGCCGCCGATGGTGTGCCGGGCCTGCTCGTGCTCGACGCCGAGGTAGAACTGCGCTCGGTGGCGGCGACACGCTATCTGCCCTTGTCGCAGTTCATCCTCGGCAACCGCCGTACCGCCTTGCAGCCTGGCGAGATGGTGACTGCCATCCGCGTGCCGAAACCCTCCGGCACATCGGCCTTCGTCAAGCTCGGCGCCCGGCGTTATCTCGTCATCTCCATCGCCATGGTGGCGGCGCGTCTGGTTGTCGAGGACGGCACTGTCGCGGATGCGGCCGTGGCCGTCGGCTCGTGTTCCGCCGTCGCCAGGCGGTTGGCCGGGGTCGAGACGGCGCTGCGCGGCCTTGCCGTCGGCGCCGGGCTTGTCGTCGCGGTCCGGTCGGCGCCGATGGTTGAGCTGTCGCCGATCGCCGATGTGCGCGGCAGCGCCGAATACCGGCTTGACGCGGTGCGCGAGATCGTTGCCCGCGCCGTGCTCGCGGCCACGGAGACGCCAGCAGGCGACAAGGTGGCCGCATGAGCATGGATCGCGCCGATATCGCCTTCGCGGTCAATGGCGCCGCTGTCTCGGTCAACGTGCCGCCGCTGCGCAGGCTGTCTTCGGTATTGCGCGATGAATTGCGGCTGACCGGCACAAAGGTCGGCTGCGATGCCGGCGACTGCGGCGCCTGCACGGTGCTGGTCGACGGCAACCCCGTCTGCGCCTGCCTGATGCCGGCGGCCTCGGCCGCTGGCACCGCGGTGACGACGGTCGAGGGGCTTGCCAATGGCCGGCTGTCGGCGTTGCAAGCCTCGTTCCTGGCGCATGGCGCCGCGCAATGCGGCATCTGCACGCCGGCGCTGCTGGTCGCCGCAACCGCGTTGCTGGACACGAAACCCAGGCCGACCGAGACCGAGGTACAGGATGCGCTGGGCGGCATCCTCTGCCGCTGCACCGGCTACCGGAAGATCATCGCGGCGGTGATGGAGGCGGGATGGTTCGGCAGTGAACGGTCAACTGCCAGCGCCGCCCCTCATCCGCCTGCTGGCGCCTTCTCCCCGTATAGTGACGGGGAGAAGGGAAGCGCTCCAGCGTTGGCGCCCCCCTCTCCCCGCCCCTTGCGGGGAGAGGGTAAGGGTGTGGGGCAGCGCCAACTTTATGGACTGGATCGCGATCTCGATCGGAGGATGCCGGCCTCGGGCCACGCCATTGGCGCGTCGCCGGTCAGGCTCGACGGCGTGCCAAAGGTGACCGGCGCCGAGAAATTCGGCGGCGATTCCTTCCCGGCCGACGCGCTGGCCGTGCTGGTGGTCCGCTCGCCGCACTATCATGCAAAGTTCGATTTCGGCGACCTCGACGGCTGGGCCAAGGCGCATCCAGGAATCGCGGGTGTTTTCACGGCCGCCGACATCCCGGGAAAAAACTGTTTCGGCGTTATCGGCCCATTCGCCGACCAGCCGGCGCTGGCCGAAGGCTTTGCCCGGCTTCGCGGCGAGGCGGTCGCCCTGGTCGCCGGCGAGCGAGAGGCGATCCTCGATCTCGATCTGTCGGATTTCCCTATCCGCTGGACCGAACTGCCGCATGTTCTCCAGCCTCGTGACGCGCAGGCCGAGGGTGGTGCGCTGATCCACGGCAACCGGCCGGACAACCTGCTGACCAAGGGCTTTGTCGAACGCGGCGATCCCGAGGCGGCACTTGCCAATGCGGCCGTCACCGCGAGCGGCGCGATCGACACCTCCTATGTCGAGCACGCCTATATCGAACCGGAAGCCGGCTATGCATATGTCGACGGCGACACGCTTGTCGTCGTCGCCTGCACCCAGGCGCCTTACATGGACCGTGACGACACCGCGAAAGTGCTCGGCCTTGCCGTCAACAAGGTGCGCATCGTGCCGACCGCGACCGGTGGCGGCTTTGGCTCCAAGCTCGACGTTTCCTTGCAGCCTCTGATCGGCCTCGTCGCCATCAAGACGGGACGGCCCGCGGCCCTTGCCTACACCCGCAACGAATCGATGATGTCGACCACCAAGCGCCATCCGGCGCAGATGAAGGCCACCATCGGTGCCGCCTCCGACGGCTACGTCACCGGCATGGTCTTTACCGGCGATTTCAACACCGGCGCCTATGCCAGCTGGGGTCCGACGGTCGCCAACCGCGTGCCGGTGCATGCCTCCGGCCCTTATCTCACGCCCAACTATCGTGCCGAGGGCCGCGCCATCCACACCCATGGTCCGATTGCCGGCGCCTTCCGTGGCTTCGGCGTGCCGCAGGCGACGATCATGCAGGAGACGCTCTATGACGAGCTTGCGGGCAAGCTCGGCATGGATCGGCTAGACTTTCGCCTGAAGAACTGCCTTCGGAACGGCTCCGAAACGGTTACCGGGCAGCTTCTGGTGTCTGGCGTCGGCATCGCCGAATGCCTCGAAGCGCTGCGGCTGCACTGGGCGCGGGCGACGGCCGACGCGGATACTTTCAACAGCACCAGCATAGATAGAAAGCGCGGTGTCGGCGTCGCGTGCTGCTGGTATGGTTGCGGCAACACCTCGCTGCCCAATCCGTCGACCATTAGGGTAGGCATCGCGCCATCGGGCGACGTCATCCTGCACCAGGGCGCCGTCGATATCGGCCAGGGGTCCAACACCGTCATTACGCAGATCTGCGCCGACGCGCTCGGCCTGCCGCTGGAGAAATTCCAGCTGAAGAGCGCCGATACGGCAATCAGCCCAGACGCCGGCAAGACTTCGGCCTCGCGACAGACTTTCGTGACCGGCAAGGCGGCTGAAAAGGCTGGGCGGGCCCTTCGCGAAAAAATCCTGCGCTTTGCCAATGTCTCGGATAAGGCTTCCCTTAAATTGGATGGCGCGGTGATCGTCATCCGCGAAGGCGAGGCGACACGCCGCATCGACCTTGCCGCGCTCGATGCGAATGCCGACGGCTTCGTCTTCCGCGCCGAAGAGACATACGATCCGCCGACGCTGCCCCTCGATGCCAAGGGCCAGGGCAAACCCTATGCGGTCTATGGCTATGGCGCGCAGATTGCCGAACTTGAGGTCGACCTCAAACTCGGCACTGTCAGGCTGATCAAGATCACGGCGGCGCATGACGTCGGCAAGGCGATCAATCCGTTGCTGGCCGAGGGCCAGATCGAAGGCGGCATCGCCCAAGGCATCGGCATGGCGTTGATGGAAGAATATATTCCCGGGCGCACCGAAAACCTGCACGACTATCTCATCCCGACCATTGGCGACGTGCCGCCGATCGAGACCATCCTTATCGAGGTGCCCGATCCCGAAGGGCCGTTCGGCGCCAAGGGCCTGGGCGAGCACGTGCTGATCCCGACGGCGCCGGCGATCCTCAACGCCATCCGCCACGCCACCGGCGTGCTGGTCACCAAGGTGCCGGCAACGCCAAGCCGCATCCTGGCGGCCATCCGCGAGAAGGAGGCACGCGCATGAGCGAGCTTGCCGAACGCTTCGAAACCCATGATCCCGGCGAGAAGCTGGTGGCGGAGAAGATCCGCTGCGATGCCTGTCCCGTCATGTGCTACATCGCCGACGGCCGCACCGGCGCCTGCGACCGCTATGGCAATGTCGCCGGCGGGATCGTGCGCATGGATCCGCTGACCATCCTCGACCACGCGGCCGAGACCGGCGCTGCCATGGTGCCCTTTGTCGCCGAGGGCGAGCAATGGGACGGCGAGCTGCTCAACACCGGCCGCCGCTTCGTCACGGCAATCGGCGCCGGCACCACCTATCCCGACTACAAGCCCGCTCCCTTCATCGTCAGCCAGGAGGTCGAGGGTGTCGATCTCGTCACGGTGGTGACCGAAGGCATCTTCTCCTACTGCGGCGTCAAGGTGAAGATCGACACCGATCGTCATATCGGACCCGAAACGGCTGTCGTGCGGGCCGAAGGCGAGGCCATCGGCCATGTCACGACGGGCGAATACGGTTCGCAGATGCTGTCGCTGGGCGGCGTGCATCATCTGACCGGCGGTTCCAAGGCGGAAGGCCGCGCCACCTGTGACGCCTTGCTCAATTTGTGCAACCGCAAACCGGTGGAACTCAGCATAGACGGCGGCGCCACGGTCATCGTCGAAGCCGGCAAACCCCCCGTCATCGACGGCAAGCAGGAACACCGCATGCGGGTCGGCTGCGGCTCGGCCACGATCGGCATGTTTGCCACGCAATGGCGCGGGCTGGTCGACGAGGTCGTGGTGGTCGACGATCACATCACCGGTGTCGTCTCCGAACACCAGGCCGGCAAGGTGCTGGGCTGGCAGGATACGGGCATCAAGATCGTTGGCCGCCGCTCGACACCGGGCCGCTATTTCAAAGTGTCCGAGCCAGGCCTCGGCTGGGGCGGCACCAGCATTTCAGATCCGCTGTCGATACTCGGCGAATGGAACGCCAAGAAGGGCGCGCGCCCGGGCCTGTCGCTGCTGATGGTTTCGACCACCGGCGAGCAGTTCGCCTATTACGAGCTCGATGACGACCTGAAGCCGGTCGAAAAACCGTTTCCGGAACGGCTTAGGAAATCGGTCAACCTGATCGAGGACAATTGCGAGCCGGCCTTGTGCACCGTGCTGTTCATCGGCGGCGCCGGCGGGTCGCTGCGCGCCGGCGTCACCGAAAACCCGGTCAATCTCACCCGTTCGGTGCAAGGCCTGACTACCTATGTCACCGTTGGCGGCGCCCCGGTCTATGTCTGGCCGGGCGGCGGCATCACGCTGATGGTCGATGTCACCAGGGTTCCGGAAGGCGCCTTCGGCTATGTGCCGACGCCGGCGCTGGTGGCGCCGATCGAGTTCACGCTGCGTCGCGACGACTATGTCAGGCTCGGCGGCTACGAGGCGGAGATCCGCAGCGTTGCGGACATCGTCGCCAAAGGCGGCGAGTATCTCAATCCCCGACGCGGCACAGGCGCCGCAACCCAAAATCCATGGCCGCCGCTGGCGCAATTGCGCCGCGTGGGTCCGAACGGGGCGGGGTGATGGAAGATCCGCAAGCGCACTGGCTGCAGGACGGCAAGCGGCTGCATCTCAACCATGGGCCGATCGACCTGATCGTCGAGGCCTTTGGCGAGGCTGATGAGTGTCGCGCCGCCTACGTCCAGGCCGTCGCGCGCTTCCAAACGATCCTGATCGAGCTGGTCGAGGAGCTTCCCGAATTGCGGCTCCCGGCATTTTTCTTGGCGCCGCGAACCTTCGCCGGCCCGACGGCGCGCCGCATGGAAGCAGCCGTCATGCCCCTGGCGGAATGCTTCATCACACCGATGGCCGCCGTTGCCGGGTCGGTAGCCGACGAAATGCTTGCCGCGCTGCTTGCCGGACGCAAGCTCGATCGCGCCTATGTCAACAATGGCGGCGACAGCGCCCTCCACATCGGCAGAGGCCGCTCGATGGGATTGGCGGTCGCCGGCACCGGTAACGGCATGGCCGACCGGATCACGATCCGCGCGCAGGATGGCGTGCGTGGCGTTGCAACCAGCGGCTGGCGTGGCCGCTCCTTCTCGCTTGGCATTGCCGACGCCGTCACCGTGCTGGCGCGGACCGGCGCGGAGGCCGATGCGGCGGCAACGCTCATAGCCAACGCGGTAGACCTGCCCGGCAATCCCGCCATCAGGCGCGTTCCCGCACGCGACCTGTCGCCCGACAGCGATCTTGGCGCGCGGCTGGTGACGCAAGGCGTCGGCACGCTTGCGCCTGATGAGGTGGCACGCGCGCTGGACAATGGTCTTGCCGTCGCCGAAGATTTTCGCCGGCGCGGCCTGATTGCAGCATCGGCGCTGTTTCTTGGCGGGGAGGCCCGCATCAGCGGCTCCGTTGCACTCGGCGCGCCCAACAAGCATGAACCGGAGGAAGTTGCCCATGCCTGAATTTCCGATCCGCAAGATCGCGGTGCTGAGCGAGGAGATCTTCCACGACGGCGGACCGGCCGCCGCGGTGCCGCGCCGGCGTGCCGCTGCCATGGCCGTGGTCAGGAACCCGTTCGCCGGGCGTTATGTCGAGGAACTGCAAAGCGCCATGGACGATCTGAAGCCGCTCGGCCTGCTGCTCGCCGACCGGCTGATCGCCGCCCTCGGCGGCGACGTCAAACAGATCGACGGCTACGGCAAGGGCGCCATCGTCGGCAGCGCGGGCGAGCTGGAACATGGCGCGCTGTGGCATGTGCCGGGTGGCTATGCGATGCGCGAGCGGCTGGGCGATGCCAAGGCGATCGTGCCGTCGGCCAAGAAGGTCGGCGCCTTCGGCTCAAAGCTCGACGTGCCGCTCGGCCATATCAACGCCGCCTATGTGCGCAGCCATTTCGACGCCATGGAAGTCGGCATCAGCGACGGCCCGCGTCCCGACGAGATCCTGTTCTGCCTCGCCATGACCTGCGGCCCGCGCGTCCATAATCGGATGGGTGGCCTCGCTGCGGATGACATAAAAGCCTGGGACGGGCTGCGGTGAGCGGCGAGGACAACCTGCTCAAGCTGGTCGAGGTTGAAGAGGCCGACGATCACGACTACCTCCTGCAGGAGCAGGTCGGCTTCATCCTGCGCAAGGCGCACCAGCGCCATGTTTCAATCTTCGCCGCCCGTATCGCCGATCTGACGCCGCCGCAATTCGCCGCACTCGCCAAGCTGCGCGACGTTGGCGAAACTTCGCAGAACCAGCTCGGCACGCTGATCGCCATGGACGCGGCGACGGTGAAAGGCGTCATCGACCGGTTGAAGGCGCGTGGCATGGTCGAGCTTTCCAGGCATGAGGTCGACAAAAGGCGGCTGCTGGTAAACCTGACGCCGGAGGGCCGCGACGCGATCGAGCGCCTGATCCCGCTGGCCCGCGAGATCACGCTGGAGACCCTGGCGCCGCTCACGGCCAAGGAGATCGTCACCTTCATGAAGCTGCTAGCCAAGCTGGCGTAGATGCGGACCTTACCAGCCTGCAGAAGCTGGTCACCGAAACGATTGAGTTGAGTAGAATTGGTTGGTCTGCGCTGCCCCTCATTGTCCTGCCGGACATTTCTCCCGTATAGGGACGGGGAGAAAGGCGCTGTCATCGACGGCTTCGCTAGTCGCCGGCGTTGCAGAAGGGCGCCGGCTTCACCACAGCTCCCTTCTCCCCGTCACTATACGGGGAGAAGGTGCCGGCAGGCGGATGAGGGGCTGCGCCAACCGAGGCCCCTCAAGCTCCACTATCTCACAGGCCGTTGTCTTTCAGCACCTGGGCGGCGTTTTCCTTGGTGATCTTCTGCGTCGGCAAGGTGATGGTCTTCTCGACCTTCTCGCCGTTCAGGAACTTGATCGCCTGGCGCAGGCCTTCCGCACCTGGGGTGACATAGGTGAAGGTCGCCGTCAGCTCGCCCTTGTTCACCATCTGCACGCCTTCGTTGGGCAGGCCGTCGATGCCGATGAACTTGATGTCCTTCTCGCGGCCAACATCCTTGGCCGCGAGATAGGCGCCGTAGGCCATCGGGTCGTTATGGCCGTAGACGAGATCGATCTTCTCGTTGGTCTTCAGCGCGTTGGCCATCAAATTGTAGGCCTGATCCTGTTTCCAGTCGCCCGACTGCTGGTCGAGCAGATATTTGATGCCCGGTTCCTTGTCGGTGAATTCATGGAAACCGTCATGGCGGTCATGCGCCGGCTGGGTACCCATGCCGCCCCAGATCTCGACGACATTGCCTGCCGCCTTGCCTTTGCCGCCGAGCAGTTCGACGGCATATTCGCCGGCCGCGCGGCCGATCAGCTTGTTGTCGCCGCCGACGAACTGGGTGAAGTCCTTGGTGTCGACGTTGCGGTCGAGCACGAAGACCGGAATCTTGGCGTCGATCGCCTGCTGCACGACGCCGGTCAGGCCGGCCGATTCCTTCGGCGACACCAGGAGCGCGTCGACTTCCTGGCGGATCAGGTTCTCGACGTCGGCGACCTGCTTCTCGGTCTTGTCCTCGCCGTCGGTGATGATCAGCTCGACATCGGGATGCTTGGCGGCCTCGGCAATGATGTCCTTGTTGAACTGGGCGCGCCAGGGCTCGATGGTGGTCACCTGCGAGAAGCCGATCTTCCACTTCTTGTCCTGGGCGAAGGCATGTCCGGTGGAGAGCATTGCCGTGGTGGTCAGCAGGGCCGCACCGAATGCGGCAAGCTTCAGCATGTCACGTCGTTTCATTTCTTGTTTCCTCCGAGATTGAGAGACGGTGTCTCTTGCGACGGCCGTTTCGCGGCGGCCGTTTCCTTGTGCGCCGCTCCGGGCAGGCGCAGATAGGCCATGAGATCGCCGGCATTGCGCTCCTGCACGAGCACGGTGCCGATGATGATCATCCCCTTCAGCACCAGCTGAAGGTTCGAATTGATGTTGTGGAGCTGCAAGATGTTGGACAGCAGCCCGAAGATCAGCACGCCGCAGAAGGTGCCTGTCAGGCTGCCGCGCCCGCCCATCAGGCTGGTGCCGCCGATGACCACGGCGGCGATGGCGTCGAGCTCCAGCCCGGCGCCGGCATCCGGCTTGCCTTGCCGGTACTGCGCTACGTAGAGCACGGCGGCGATGCCGGCGAGCAGTCCTGATATGGCATAAGTGGCGATCTTGACGCGGCCGGCGGCGATGCCGGAAAGCCTTGCCGCCTCCTCATTGCCGCCGATGGCATAGACATAGCGGCCGAACGGCGTGAAGCGCAGCACCGCGCCGTAGATGACGATGGCGCCGAGGAAGAACAGGCCGGGCATCGGGATGACGCCGAATACCAGCGAGCGCAGCAGCTCGAAATCGGCGGTGGCGTTGGAGCCGGTATAGACCGGCAACACGGCATTGTTCTGGCCGGCGGTGAGCCGGGCGATTCCGAGCGCCGTCACCATCATCGCCAGCGTGACGATGAAAGGCTGCAGCCGTCCGCCGACGATGATGAAACCGTTGATGGCGCCGAACAGCAGACCAACGCAAGGCGCCACCAGAAGCACGCCGAGAACGCCGAATTTGGGCTCGATCTGCGGCAGCAGGTACCAGAGCGAAAGGCAGCACAGGACGATGCCGACGATTGCCGGCGTGACCAGCCCACGAACGGTGTCCAGCCTCACGTCGCGGGCCACGGCATCAACGCCGGCGCGGGACTTTTCCACGTTGAGGAAGATGAAGCGCGTGACCACGAAGCCGAGACACAGCGCAACCAGGGCAACCGTCGGCACGCCCAGCACGACGCCCGGCGTCACGCCCGGAACCGTCAGCAGCATGGCGCACACCACCGAGCAGATGGCCATCAGCGAGCCGACGGAAAGGTCGATGCCGCCGGTGATGATCACCGCCGTCATGCCGGTGGCGATCAGCCCGGTGGTCGACACCTGGCGCAGCACGTCAAGGAGATTGCCGTAGGACAGAAAGATGTTGTTGCCCTTGGAACTCACTGGCGAGCCCAGCACGCCGATCAGGAAGATGGCGATCAGGCCCCAGTAGAGCTTGGTGCGGGACAGGAGTTTCAGTGCGGTCATGCGGCGGGTCTCGATAGGGTCCGGCGCGGTGCCGCGAGGCGCATGATGGCCTCCTCGCTCGCCGCTTCGCGGGAAAGGATGCCTGTCTGGCGGCCGTCGGCCATCACCAGGATGCGGTCGGAAAGATGCAGCAATTCCGGCAGCTCGGAACTGATGACGGCGATGGCCAGGCCATCGCCCGCCAGCCGGAAGATGAGGTCGTAGATCTCGCGCTTGGCGCCGACATCGATGCCGCGCGTCGGCTCGTCGAGCAACAGCACCCTCGGCCTGGTCGCCAGCCACTTGCCGATGACGACCTTCTGCTGGTTGCCGCCCGACAGCGTGCCGGCGGGCTGGTCGATATCCCGGCAGCGGATGCCGAGCGCCTTGACCGCTTGCCGCGCCAGGCCCTGTTCGCCGGCTAGCGAACGGATGCCGAAGCGGGCCAGCGCGCCGACCAGCGGCAGCGCCACATTGTCCGATATCGAGGCCTGCAGATGCAGGCCTTGCGTCTTGCGGTCCTCGGTGACCAGAGCGATGCCCAGCCGCCGCGCATCGCGCGGTGAGCGGATGTCCACCGGCTGGCCGTCGAGCCGGATCTCGCCGCCGGCACGGCCATCGCTCGAGCCGAAGATCGCTTCCATGATCTCGGTGCGGCCGGAGCCCAGCAACCCGCCAATGCCGAGGATTTCTCCGGCGGCCAGATCGAAGCTGATGCCGCCGATCACCTGCCGCCAGCCCTGGCGGTCTGGCTTCGACAGCGACAGATCGCTGACCGAAAGTACGGTCCTGCCGCCGGGATCCCGCTCGTCCTGGGAGGATGCTAGCAGGTCCCGTCCGACCATCGCCGAAATGATGGCATTTTCGTCAAGCTCGGCCATCGGCCGCGTCAGCACATGGCGCCCGTCGCGGAACACGGTGACGCGGCCGGCCAGATGCATGACCTCGTCGATGCGGTGCGAGATGTAGACGATGGCGACACCGCTGTCGGCAAGCTGGCCGATGATGCGAAACAGCCGTTGGCATTCGGCCGGCGACAGTGCCGAGGTCGGCTCGTCCATGATCAGCATACGCGCCGACATCGACAGCGCCTTGGCGATCTCGACCAGCTGCTGTTCGCCGACACGCAGCGCGCCGACGCGTGCGTCCGGATCGAGTTCGATGCCGAGCCGCTGCAGGAGGGCGCTTGCCGCGCGGCTGCTCGCCTTGCGGTCGACGATCAGACCCGCGATCAGCTTCTCGCGCCCGAGAAAGATGTTGTCGGCGACGCTCAGTTCCGGCACCAGGTTGAGCTCCTGGTGGATGATGGCGATGCCCGCGTCCTCGGCGTCGCGCACGCCGGCGAAGCTGACCGGCCTTCCGTCGATGCTGACCGTGCCTTCGTAGCCGGTATAGACGCCGGAGAGGATCTTCATCAGCGTCGACTTGCCGGCGCCGTTCTCACCCATCAAGGCATGCACTTCGCCGCGCCGCAATTCGAAGCCGACATCGACGAGCGCGGCGATGCCGCCAAAGCTCTTCGAAATATGCTCGGCGCTCAGAACGGTGTCCGAGCGATCCGATGTCGCATTGCGCGCCGAGGAAAGGGAATTGCTCTGTTCCATGACAATGGCGGCCTCCCTTCCGTCTTCGTCAGCTTCTCGAACGCTAATCTAAACGTTTCGATCCTGTCAAGCCGATATAGGGTGACGAAACTTTGATGCATTTCAATTCTTGCCTAAAATGGCGGGATTCCGTAGGTATTGCTGGCAAGGGGTGACGAAACGTTTCGAAAATGACAGCGTCAGGGCCAAAAAAACAACGCAAATCCACCGCGCCCACCATGTTGCACGTGGCCGAAGCGGCGCGTGTCTCGGTCGCCACCGTGTCGGCGCTGATCAACGGCACCGCAACCGTGAGTCCGGAGCTCAGCGCTCGAATCGAGCAGGCGATCCGCGATATCGGCTACAAGCGCAACGCCATAGCCCGCAGCCTGAAGATGGGTACGACGCGCACCATCGGCTTGACCGTTCCCCACATCACCAACCCGTTCTTCACCGCCGTCGTCTCGGTCATCCAGCAGGCCTTCGACCGCGCCGGCTATGCTGTCATGCTGTGCTGTACCGACGAGGATTTGAACACCCAGGACGACCAGATCAGGCTGCTGCTCGACCGCATGGTCGACGGCTTGATCGTGGCGCGCGTCGGTGACGGCGCGATCCTCGAGCGGATCGTCGCCGATGCCAACGTGCCGGTGGTGCTGATGGATCGCCTGTGCGAGGGGGTCGACACCGACGCCGTGGTTCTCGACAACCAGCGCGCGGTGTTCGACGCCATCAGCTATCTGATCGACCTCGGCCACCGCCGCATCGGGTACATCACCGGCACCTCGGATATTTCACCCATGCATGACCGCATGACCGGATATTGCGAGGCGCTCCAGGCCGCCGGCTTGCCGGTGGCCGAGGAACTGGTTCGCTCCGGCAATTTCCACGAGATCGACGGCTACAACGCAACCATGCAGCTTTTGTCGCTGCATGACCGGCCAAGCGCGATCTTCTCGGCCAACAACCCGATGGTGATCGGAACCATGAAGGCGATCCGCGACATCGGCTTGTCCTGTCCGGAGGACATTTCGGTCGCTTGCTTCGACGATTTTCCCTGGTCCGACGTGTTCCAGCCGCAGCTGACCACGGTGGCGCAGCCGGTGCAGGCCATCGGCGAGCAAGCGGCCAATCTGCTGCTCGACCGCCTCGCCGGCAACCGGGACACGCCGCCGCGCAAGCTCGTGCTCAAGGGCCGCCTGATGATCCGCAACTCATGCCGGCCGCTGGGGGCGGTTCAGAGCGTCAGTGCCTAAAGCATGATGCCGAAAAATGTGAAGCGGTTTTCGGACGCCATCCTGCTTCCCGAGATTTGGAGCCTGATCAGGACGTAAAGACACCGGAACACAGCGCCTGCAGCTTCGAAAACACGCCCTTGCCGCCCGTGATGACCTGCGTGCCGCTCTGGAGCACCGTCTTCGGGTCCGCCTTCAGAACGGTGCCGCCAGCCTCCTCGATCAACAGCATGCCGGCCACGCAGTCCCAGGCGTTCATGTGTTCTTCGACATAGCCGAGCAGCCGGCCCGAGGCGACATAGGCGAGCATCAGGGCGCCTGACGCGTTGCGGAAGAAGACGCCGCCTTCGGCGAGGATCTTCTTGATCAGCACGGCGATGTTTTCGGCCTCGGCCCGGTTTGAGAAGCCGGTGCCCACCGAACCTTCTTCAAGGCTGGTCGCCGCGCTCGTCCTCATCGGCCTGCCGTTGACGAAGGCGCCGCCGCCCAGCCTTCCGTGGAAGGTCTCGCCGGTCGATGGCTCGTGGATGACGCCGACGATCGTCTCCCCATCCCGGGCGCAAGCGATCACCACGCACCAAGCCGGAATGCCGCGCACGAAATTGGCGGTGCCGTCGATGGGGTCGATCACCCAGACATGGCCGGTAGAGCCGGCGACCGAGGCATGCTCCTCGCCGACGATGCCGTCCCGGGGATAGTCGGCGGCGATCGCCGCGCGGATGAACAGCTCGACCTCGCGGTCGGCTTGCGAGACCAGGTCCTGATGGCCCTTGCTCTCGATGGTCAGGCTGTCGAGATCGCGGAAATACCTCAGGCCGAGTTCGCCGGCGCGCCGCGCCAGATCGATGGCGAACCGCATGCGTGCTTCGAGATCATGTGTCACGGGAAAGCTCACTTGCTGCCGATGGATGCCTTGCACTTAGCAGAGCATTGTGACCGGCAAAAGCACCCGGCGAAGTACAAGACGTCAGGCCGCTTGCGACAGCGATTTGTGCGCCTCGGCCAGGATTTCGAAGGAACGCACGCGGGCGGCGTGATCGAATATCTGCGCGGTGACCATCAGCTCGTCGGCGCCGGTGCGGCGTACGAACGCATCGATGCCTTGGCGGACCGTTTCCGGCGAGCCGACGACGGCGCAGGACAGCGCCTGGCCGAGCATGGTCTTGGCCATCGGGTCGAGATCCCGGTCATAGCTCTCGACCGGCGGCGGCAATCTTCCGGACCTGCCGGTGCGCAGATTGACGAAGGCCTGCTGCAGCGAGGTGAACAGCAGACGTGCCTCGGCGTCGGTGGGCGCTGCAAAGACATTGAGGCCGAGCATGACATGTGGCTTGTCGAGCTGCTCGGACGGCTGGAAGCGCGAGCGGTAGATGTCCAGCGCGTGATCGAGTTCCGCCGGGGCGAAATGCGAGGCGAAGGCATAGGGCAGGCCGAGCATGGCGGCGAGCTGCGCGCCGTAGAGGCTCGACCCGAGAATCCAGATCGGCACCGTCTGCCCTTCGCCAGGCACGGCGCGCAGGCGCTGGCCTTCCTCGGCCGGCAGGAAATAACCCATCAGCTCGACGACATCCTGCGGGAAATTGTCGACGCCGGCCTCGAGATTGCGGCGTAGCGCCCGCGCCGTGTTCATGTCGGTGCCGGGAGCGCGGCCGAGGCCAAGGTCGATGCGGCCTGGAAACAAGGCCGCCAGCGTGCCGAACTGCTCGGCGATCACCAGCGGGGCATGGTTGGGCAGCATGATGCCGCCGGCGCCGACGCGAATGGTTTTGGTGCCGCCGGCAACATGGGCGATGACAACCGATGTGGCCGCACTGGCAATGCCTGGCATGTTGTGGTGCTCGGCCAGCCAGTAGCGCTTGTAGCCGAGCCGCTCGGCGTGGCGGGCGAGGTCGAGCGAATTGGCGAGCGATTGCGAGGCATCGCTGCCTTCGACGATCGGCGACAGGTCGAGGACGGAAAGTTCGGTCATGTACTGGTCTCCACGATCTTCTTCTCACGCACCCGAGCCTCGAAGGCCGTGCGGTCGGGAATGGTGATGCCGAGCTGGCCTTCCAGCGTGTCGGCGAGTTCAGTGGCTGTGGCGATCTGCTTCTGTTCGGTGTGGCCATCAATGTGATGGATCGACAGGCGATTGCCGCGCAGCGCGTAGCGCCGGTCGGGCGCGGCGCGCGCCGCCAGAACCGAGGTCAGGAAATGCGATGCCGGGTTGGTCGACAGGAAATAATTGGTGACGGAATAATCGACCTCATAGTGCGGCTGCAGATCGAAGCGATACAGCGAGCGCCAGCCGCCGCCGATGGCGGCCTGCAGGCGAAAGTGATCGCCGGTTTCAACGATGCGGAACGTTTCGTGCGGGGTCGTCTGTTCGAGGCCCGGCTCGAGCAGCAGCGGGGCGGTCAGCGTCAGGCCGCCGAAGCCGACATCGGCTATATAGGTCCGGCCATCGAGCTCGGCGCGCAAAAGCATGTGGCTACGCGCCGTGATCGCGTCCTCGCTCTGACCCCAGAGCACACGCGCGGCGAGGCCGCCGACCTCGAAGCCAAGCGCCTTCAGCGCGTGCATGAAAATGAGATTGTGCTCGAAGCAATAGCCGCCACGCCCGTCGAGGACCATCTTGTCCTGCAGCGATGCGGCGTCCAATCGGACCGGGCGCCCCAGAAACGGATCCATGTTCTCGAAGGGGATCGCCTGCGGATGCAGGAAATGAAGCGTCTTCAGCGTGTCGAGCGAAGCATCACTGGAACCGGCATGGCCGATCCGGGCGAAATAGGCGTCGAGGTCGAAGGGAGCGTCGTTCATCGGGAAGGGCACCGGGCACTGATCGGGCGGATATAGGCATTCGATCCCGCCGCCGCAAACGGTGCGCCTGTTATGCGGCGGCCGTGCCGTCCTGTTCGTCGGCGTCCTCCTCCACGACCGCCGTATGTTGGGCGGCGAGAAAATTGCCGACATGGCTAAGGCTCTCGAAATGGTCGCAGAACACCTTGACGACGACCAGCAGCGGCACAGCCATCAGCGCGCCGACGAAGCCCCACAGCCATGACCAGAATGCGATGGCGATGAAGATCGCCACGGCGTTGATCTCGAGCCGCCGCCCGACCACCATCGGCGTCACGAACTGGCCTTCGACGATGTCGCACAACACCAGGAAGGCAGGCGCCAACAACGCGTAGGCGATCGTGTCGAAGCTGATCAGCGCGATGACCGTGACCAGGACGAGCGTGATCATGGCCCCGACATAAGGCAGGAAATTGAGCAGAGCGGCCGCGGCGCCCCAGACCAGCGGATTGGGCATGCCAAGCGCCCACAGGCCGAGGCCGATGACCGTGCCGAGGCCGGTGTTGATGATTGTGACGGTGAGCAGATAGTGCGAGATTTCCCGCTCGACGTCGTAGACGACGCGCAGCGCCCGCTTCTTTTCGGTGAGGCTGGCGAAGGACTGAATGATCTTCTCGTAGAACATCGTGCCCGAGGCGAGCAGGAACAGCGACAAAACGAAGATGATGGTCAGGCTTGTTCCGGCCGACAGGATGTTGCTCGCCGCCGACGACAGGAAGCCGGACTGCGCCACCGCGACCTTCTGCACACCCGGTTCCTGCGATGTTTCGGTCAGCCCTTCGATCTGGTGCGCGATCTCCATGATCCTCTCGACCGGCCGCCGCAACTGCGCCAGCCGTTCGGTCAGTTGCTGGCCGATGGACGACGTGTTGTTGATGAGATCGATGACGGGGCCGCTGAGCACATAGCCGGCGCTCGCGAAGACGAAGATGGATACAAGCACCAGAAGCGTCGCCGAGACCACTTCGGGAATGCCGCGCTTGCGCAGCAGCCGCACGATCGGCGTCAGTGTCAGCGTCAGCAGAAAGGCCAGGATGACCGGCATGAAGAAGGCGCGCGCGAAATAGAGCGCATAGATGCTCATGAACAGGAAGATGCCGATGAGCAGCGAGCGCATCAGGCGTGTGTCGGCGCGCGTTGCCAAACGTGACTCCTCGGCCTCGGCAACGCCTGCGCCCAAAGCGGCGGGTTCGGCTTTCATCGTGGCCCCCTCGGCGGCGCACCACAACTGATGCAATCCGCAGACGAAAACGCCGGCACGGCTTCAAGGTTCCGTTAGCCGGCACTGCCGTGCGGGCCGCCGTCGAGGGATCGTGCCGCCAATTGCGCAACCGGAGACTCGGCTGCGAGTGCGCCATATTACATGCGATGCAAAGATTTACCCTTCAGACAATCGAGTCGGCGCCGGAGAAATCCAAGCCCGCAGGCGCCGCCACGGCCGGCACGGATTTCGCCGTTTCCTTGCGCACGATCGGCGCCACCTTGGTGCCATAAAGCTCGATCGCCTTCATGATCTTGGCGTGCGGCATGGTGCCGATCGCCATTTGCAGCAGGAAGCGGTCGTTGCCGAAAATCCTGTGCTGGGCGACGATCTTTTCCGCCACCTGCTCCGGATTGCCGACGAACAGCGCACCATCGGGACCACGCGACTGGTCGAAATGCGCGCGCGATGTCGGACCCCAGCCGCGCTCACGGCCGATGCGGTTCATCACCTCGGCTTGCGGGCCGTAGAAATCGTCCGCCGCCTGCTCGGTCGTGTCGGCGATGAAGCCATGCACGTTGATGCTGGTGGCCAAGCCTGCCGGATCGCTGCCGGCGCGCTTGGCTGCATCACGGTAGAGGTCGAACAGCGGCGCGAAGCGCGCCGGTTCGCCGCCGATGATGGCAAGCGCCAGCGGCAGGCCGAGCGCGCCCGCGCGGGCTGCCGATTGCGGCGTTCCGCCAATCGCGATCCAGACCGGCAGCCTGTCCTGGAAGGGTCTGGGATAGACGCCGCGATCGTTGATCGGCGCGCGCAGACTGCCCGACCAGGTCACCTTCACCTGATCGCGGATGGCAAGCAAAAGGTCGAGCTTTTCGGCGAACAGCTCGTCATAGTCTTCGAGGTTGTAGCCGAACAGCGGGAAGGATTCGATGAACGATCCGCGCCCGGCCATGATCTCGGCGCGGCCGCCTGACAGAAGGTCGAGCGTGGCGAATTGCTGGAAGACGCGTACCGGATCGTCGGAAGAGAGCACGGTGACAGCGCTGGTCAGTCTGATGCGCTTCGAACGCTCCGCCGCCGCGGCCAAAGCCACGACCGGCGCCGAGGCGGCATAGTCGGGCCGATGGTGTTCGCCGAGGCCAAAGACGTCGAGGCCAACCTGGTCGGCCAGTTCGACCTCCTCGATCAGGTTGCGCAGCCGCTCATGCGGGCCGATGGCGCCGGGACCCGGCACAGGGCTCACATCGGCAAAAGTGTAGAGGCCGAGTTCCATTTGAATGTCATCCCAGTGTGTTGATTGTCGCCCTAGAGGTAGCGACGCGTCCGTCGCGCCGCCAGAGGGTGGCTGGTGAACAGTGCATGTCGATTTCGGCCGGAAATGCGTCTCCCCGGTGCAACATCCCGGAATTTCATGGCTGCCATACCGTTTTGGCGCTTGAACTCCCGGTTTTCACGCGTATGTAAGCCTCGCGAATAGACTTCAAGGAAGTGGACTTGGCTATCTACAGGGAAAAAGACATTTTCGAGCGGCGCAATGCCGCGACCGAGGCAAAGAAGGCGCTTCTGGAGCGCTTCAAGTCAAAGCCGGCAGCAGACGATCCCGCGGTGCTGGCACGACAGGCCGAACGCAAGGCAATTCTTGCGGCACGTGAGATCCGCGAGGCCGAAAAGGCCAAGCTGAAGCAGGAAAAGCTGGCGCGCGAGGCGATCGAGAAGGCCGAGCGTGAGGCAGCAGCTGAAGCGGCGCGCATTGCCGCCGAAGAGGCAGCGGAGGCGGAAGCAAAGCTTCGGGAGGCTGAAGAGAACGAGCGCATTGCTCGCTTGCTTGCCGATGAAGCCGAGCGCAAGGCAAAGCGCGACGCGCGCTACGCAGCACGCAAGCAGCGCACCGGCAGGACTCCTCCCGGCTTTACGGGTCGCTAAGAGCGCACTCGCCTCGACGGATGACCAACAAGGGACGCGCCAAGGCGCGGCCCTTTTTTCGCTTGTCCATGTCGCCGACCGGAAGCTCCTGCATCCGGGATGTCGGCTTGGACATCCGGGGATATCGGCTCGGTCGATGTCGCCCGCCGGCGGACAAGGCCATTCAGGCCGCGAATTTCAGCCCCATGATGCCGCAGACGATCAACGCGATGCAGCCGAGCCTGATGGCCGTGGCGGGCTCGCCCAGCAGCCAGATGCCGAGCAGCGCCGTGCCGACAGTGCCGATGCCGGTCCATACCGCATAGGCGGTGCCGACAGGCAGCGCCTTCAGCGCCAGGCCGAGCAAGGTGAGGCTGACGATCATCGACGCGACCGTGAGCACGGTTGGAACCAGCCTGGTGAACCCGTCGGTGTATTTGAGGCCGATTGCCCAGCCGATTTCGAACAGGCCGGCGAAAAACAGAAAAGTCCAGGACATCGCAACGCTCCATCGGAGCATCCAGGCTTTCCGGCCTTGGCTGCTCAGTCGACAATGGCGGGTCGTCCCGGCCGAATTTTTCGGAAAGTGCGAGGTCGTCCCCGCGCCGTCGATATAGGGCTGTCCGAATGCCCGATCAACACGTGCCGGCGGCATTGTCGAATGCCGCCGGTGAAATCCCGCCGCGCCGGTTGCCGGGACTTACTTTTCCTTGAGCCTCATCGCCTTGACCGGCGGCGCCTTCAGGGCCGGAGCGGCTACAGGCTTCTTGGCGTCTTTCTTTGGTTTGCGGGCTTCCTTGCCTGCTTTCATCGCACCTTTAGCCATGATTCGTTCCTCCAGTTGCGGGAAACGGAGTGAAACAAGAGAAGCGTCTCTAGGCAAGGGGCTGTTTCCGTCCCGCCACCACTGCCAATGCCCGTGTCAACCGCTTTCCGGTCCCATTGGCCTCGGGCGGGCAACGCCGAGGCCTGAACGGATCGACGGGTTATGCGTTCAGGATGGATATGGAGCTTCCGCGGGCGGGTGGCTAAGCTCCCCGGCACAAGCTCGCGAGTATCGGAGACGGCGAGGAAGCGATGGCAGGGCACGGCGGCTCCAGAACGGTCATCTATGCGGCGCTCGCCGGCAATCTCGCCATAGCGCTGACCAAGTTCGCCGCCGCCTTTTTCACCGGCAGTTCGGCCATGCTGTCGGAAGGCGTGCACTCGCTGGTCGACACCGGCAATGGCGGCCTGCTGCTCTACGGCATGCACCGCGCGGCGCGCCCCGCGGACAGTACGCACCCGCTCGGCCATGGCCGCGAACTCTATTTCTGGAGCTTCATCGTCGCCCTGTTGGTCTTCGCGCTGGGCGCCGGCGTGTCGTTCTACGAGGGCGTTGTCCACATCATGGCGCCGGAGCCGGTCGCCAACGTCAAGGTGAACTATATCGTTCTGGGCCTGTCCTTCCTGTTCGAAGGCAGCTCCTGGCTGGTGGCACTGAAGGAGTTCCGCAAGCAGAAGGGAAGGCAAGGCTGGCTGCAGGCCGTGCAATCGAGCAAGGACCCAAGCGTCTATACGGTGCTGTTCGAAGACAGTGCCGCGCTGCTCGGCCTGACCGTCGCCTTTGCCGGCATCCTGGCGGCGGAGATTTTCGAGATGCCCGAACTCGACGGCGCCGCCTCGATCGGCATCGCGCTCATCCTCGGCGCGACGGCAATCTTCCTGGCGCGTGAAAGCAAGGGCCTGCTCATCGGCGAGCCGGCCTCACCCGAGGTGCAGAGGAAGGTACTGGCGATCGTCCAGCAGGATCCGGCGGTGCAGCGGGCGAACGGTGTGCTGACGGTGCATATGGGACCGGAAGAGATCGTTGCCGCCCTGAGCATCGAATTCGAGGACCATCTGGCGGCGCCGGAGATCGAGGCCTGTGTCGAACGCATCGAGGCGCGGCTGAAGAAGGAAATGCCTGAGATCGCGCGGCTGTTCGTCAAGCCGCAGACCACGGGCACCTGGGAAAAGCGGCGTAAGGTGATCGAATCCGCGTCCGATGAAAGTTGAGCATGATCCCGAAAACCCTCTTCGTGATCCATGCCCTGGCCTCTGGACCAGCGCCGCGCCGTTGCCTCGCATCCCCGCGTCGCTAAGATCAGCCGATCGATTTTGGAGGAATGACGATGAAGATAGACGGCGGCTGTCATTGTGGTGCCATCACCTACGAGGCGGAGGTCGACCCGGAAAAGACCTCGATCTGCCACTGTACCGATTGCCAACAGCTGACCGGTACGGCCTTTCGCGTCACCGTTCCCGCGCCGCAGGATCACTACCGGATCACCAGGGGCGCGCCGAAAATCTATATCAAGACCGTGGCGAGCGGCGCCAAGCGCGCCCAGGCTTTTTGTGCCGACTGCGGCTCGCACCTTTATGCGACATCGGTCGGCGACGGTCCGAAGGTCTATGGGATCAGGGTCGGGACCTCGCGGCAGCGTCAGGACCTGGTCCCGAGACACCAGAAATGGCACCGGTCGGCGCTGCACTGGCTTCCGGACTTCGAGGGCATGACGACGGTGGAGGAGCAGTAGGGTTAGTAGGCTCCCACAAGACCTCTGCGATTAGCGAAGCCTCCCATCGCTTCGTCATCCTCGGGCTTGACCCGAGGATCCATGCCGTGACCTTGCCGAAGGATGCCGTGGAACGGAATTCTGCACTGTTGCGGCGCGCCGCGGTCGCGGCATGAATTCTAGGGTCTGCGCGCGTCGCTCCGCTCCTTGCTCCGCCCTAGAATGACGATGGGATAGACGCTTCGCTAATCTCTGGCGTCGAGCGACTACTCTCCATCTTCGACGACCCTCAGCCTCAACTGCCCCGTCTTGGAATCAGCCACGCGCGGTGCGGCTTCCGCCTTGGCGGCGCCGCCGTGTGGGACGTCGGCCTCGCCTTCTCCGAACTCCAGCGCCTCGATCTTCTGGCCGCGCTTGGTCACTTTCGAGGTCGAGACGAGGATGTCTTCGATATCCTTGGCCGACTGGCCGAAATGGCCCTGCAATTTGCGCACCCGCTCGTCGACACGCTGGACATCTTCCATCAGCCTGATGACTTCACCCTGGATCAGATGCGCCTGCTCGCGCATGCGGGCATCCCTCAGGATCGCCTGGATGACCTGGATCGACAGCATCAGCAGCGAAGGCGAGACGATGATGACGCGGGCGCGGTGCGCCTTCTGCACGACCGCCTCGAAATTCTCATGGATTTCGGCGAACACCGATTCCGACGGCACGAACATGAAGGCCGTGTCCTGCGTCTCGCCCTGGAGCAGGTATTTTTCCGAAATGTCGCGAACATGGACCTCGATGTCGCGGCGAAAGGCCTGGGCCGCGACCTTCTGCAGGTCGGCGCCGTCGGCGGCGCGGATGGCATTCCATGCTTCCAGCGGAAATTTGGCGTCGATGGCAAGTGACGGCGCGCCGTTCGGCATTTTCACCAGGCAGTCCGGCCGGCTGCCGTTCGACAGCGTCGCCTGGAATTCATAGGCCCCATGCGGCAGGCCGTCGGCGACGATCGCCTCCATGCGCGACTGGCCGAAGGCGCCGCGGGTCTGCTTGTTGGAGAGGATCGCCTGCAGCTGCACGACCTGGCCGGCCAGCGACTGGATGTTGCCTTGCGCGGTGTCGATGACCGCCAGCCGCTCCTGCAGTTTCGCCAGGCTCTCATGCGTGGATTTGGTCTGCTCGGTCATGGTCTGGCCGATGCGGCCGGTCATGGCGTCGAGGCGCTGGCCGATCGATTGCGTCAATTCGGCCTGCCGGGCGCCGAACACTTCGGCGATGGCCCCCATGCGGCCCTGCATCTCAGCCTGCGACTGCAAAATACCAGCCATGCGTGTCTCGGCGTCGCGGGCATGGTCGGCGGCCTCCGCGGCGGCGACCGCGCGCGCCTTGGCCGACCGCCACAGCGCAACGACGAGCGCCACGAACAAGCCGAGAAACAGCAAGGCGCCGAAGGCCAGCGCGTGACCCAGCGTGATTGTCGAGGCGCCGAGCCGTACGACAGGCTCCGAAAAGATGGTGCTGAGATCATTCATGTGGACAGCATAGCCGATTCGGCGGGCTGGCACAGATCAAAACGTGAACGAGGCTCAGGCGCACCGGTTGACGCCTTTCCTTGGAGGTCTTAGGTGAAACGCCATGCCGATCAAGCCGCTCATCATCCTTCCCGACCCCATCCTGCGCCAGGTTTCCAAGCCGGTGGAGCGCGTCGACGCGCCCTTGCGCAAACTGGCCGACGACATGCTGGCGACCATGTATGACGCGCCCGGCATCGGGCTGGCGGCAATCCAGATCGGCGAACCGCTGCGCATGCTGGTGATCGACCTTGCCAAGGAAGACGAAACGCCGGCGCCGCACGTCTTCATCAACCCGGAGATTCTCGAAAGCGCCGACGCGCGGTCGGTCTACGAGGAAGGCTGCCTGTCGATCCCGGATTACTATGCCGAGGTCGAGCGCCCGGCTTCCGTGCGGGTCAAATATCTCGACCGCGACGGCACGCTGCAGGAGATGGAGGCCGAGGGCCTGATGGCGACCTGCCTGCAGCACGAGATCGACCACCTCAACGGCGTGCTGTTCATCGACCATATCTCCAAGTTGAAGCGCGACATGGTGGTGAAGAAGTTCAGGAAGCTCGCCAAGGACAAGGCGCCAGGCAAACTGGTGGGATAGGGGAAATGCCCCTTCGTGTCGTCTTCATGGGTACGCCGGAGTTTTCGGTGCCGACGCTGCGCGCCATTGCCGAAGTGGGACATGATGTCGCCGCCGTCTACACGCAGCCGCCGCGCGCCGCGGGCCGGCGCGGGCTCGAGCTGACGCCGTCGCCGGTGCAGCGCGAGGCCGAGCGGTTGGGTATCGAGGTGCGCACGCCGGCATCGTTGAAAGGCGAGACCGAACAGGCCGCCTTTACAGCGCTTGGCGCCGATATCGCCGTGGTCGTCGCCTATGGTTTGCTTCTGCCCAGGGCGGTTCTGGAGGCACCCCGGCTCGGCTGCATCAACGGCCATGCATCGCTTTTGCCGCGCTGGCGCGGCGCCGCCCCCATCCAGCGGGCCATCATGGCAGGAGACCTGGAAAGCGGCATGATGGTGATGCGCATGGAGGAGGGCCTGGACACCGGACCGGTGGCATTGCTTGAAAAATGCGCCATCGACCCCGATATGACAGCCGGCGATCTGCATGATCGATTGATGAGCGTTGGCGCTGCCCTGATGGTGGAAGCGCTGGCACGGCTGGAACGGAATGCCCTGACATTTACCGCGCAAGCGGCCGAAGGGGTGACTTACGCCAGGAAAATCGATAAATCCGAGACGCGCGTGGACTGGACGCGGCCTGCGGCCGATGTCCACAATCACATTCGTGGCCTGTCGCCCTTTCCCGGCGCCTGGTCCGAAATTGAATTTGGCGGCCGCATGGAACGGCTGAAACTGCTTCGCTCGACGCTGTCCGAAGGCCTGTCGCCTTCGGAAGATTTGGGCGAGTCGGGAGGAATTCTCGATGACCGGCTGACGGTCGCCTGCGGAAAAGGCGCGATCAGGCTGGTCGAAGTTCAACGTGCGGGCGGAAAGCCCGCCGCCGCGTCGGAATTCCTGCGCGGAGCCAAGATCGAAAAAGGACTGAAATTCTCATGAGCATGATGTCGATACGCGCGGCGACGCCGCGGGACCGCGAGGCCATCCGCCTCGTCGAGGAACACGCTTTCGGCCAGCAGGCGGAGGCCGGACTGGTCGACGCGCTGGTGACCGGCGGTGATGCCGTCGTCGAACTGGTGGCGGAAGAAGACGGGCAGGCCGTTGGCCACATCCTGTTTTCGCGCCTGTTCGTGCAGAACGGCGGCAAGAGTTTTGCCGCCGTGGCGCTTGCCCCGCTGGCGGTGGAGCCGTCTTTTCACGGCTCCGGCATCGGCGGCGCGCTGATCCGCGAGGCCCATATCCGGCTCAAGGACGCTGGCGAGACACTGGCCGTTGTGCTTGGTGATCCGGGCTATTACGGCCGTTTCGGCTATAGCCACGCCCGGGCTGAAAAGTTCGATAGCGAATACCAAGGCGAAGCGCTGCAGGCGCTGGCCTGGGGCGACGCACCCGAAGCCGGCAGGCTGGTCTACGCCTCCGCCTTCACCGCTCTCGCCGCCTAGGCGAGAGCGTACAGCCGACCGGCATGCCGCGTTTTCGCCTCGACATCGAATATGACGGCAGCCTGTTTGCCGGCTGGCAGCACCAGGCCGATCAGCCTTCGGTGCAGCAGGCGATCGAACAGGCGATCGAGAAATTCTGCGGCGAGGCGGTCCGGCTGCGCGCCGCCGGCCGCACCGATGCCGGCGTGCACGCCACCGCGCAGGTGGCGCATGTCGACCTTGCCAAGGCGTGGCCCGACGACAAGGTGCGCGATGCCATCAATGCGCACCTGCAGGCGGCGGGCGCGCGCATTGCCATCCTGAAAGCTGCAGTCGTTTCCGACGACTTCGATGCCCGTTTCTCGGCCACCGGCCGGCACTATCTCTACCGTGTCCTCAATCGGCGCGCGCCTTCGGCACTGGAACAGGGCAAGGTGTGGTGGGTGCCGAAGCGGCTCGATGCCGCCGCCATGCACGAGGCGGCGAAGCTCCTGCTCGGCCGGCACGACTTCACCACTTTCCGCTCCACCCAGTGCCAGGCCAACAGCCCGGTCAGGACGTTGGAGCGGCTCGATGTCAGCCGAACGGGTGACGTGATCGAGGTGAGAGCCTCGGCGCGGTCCTTCCTGCACAACCAGGTGCGCTCCATGGTCGGCTCGCTGAAGCGGGTCGGCGACGGCGGCTGGACATCAGGCGACCTCAAGGCCGCGCTCGAGGCGCGAGACCGCGCCGCCTGCGGCCAGGTGGCGCCGCCCGATGGGCTTTTCCTGATAGGCGTCGATTACCCCGGATAGACACCAACTCTGCCCTGGTAGAACCGGGCTCTACCCGGGATAGAGTCCCGAGAGGCTCTGAGCCCCGATATCGTCCGGCACGGCGATGCCGAGCAGCATCTGCAGCCCGAACAGCACCAGCAGCGAAGCGATGAACATGCCGACGAAAACGGCGGTGCCGATGGCCGCGCCCTTGCCGATCGTGGCATTGGTCATGCGCCAGGTCAGCACCATCGACAGGGAAAATAGGAGCAGCGACACAAGGCTCGAGACCTGGCTTGTCGATGACAGGAAAAGCCTGATCAGCGCCGAGGGCAGCATCAGCCAGGCGGTGATGGCCGAGGCCCAGTTGCTGGCGACGACATAGTGGACGAAGCGCCCGCCAATGCCGGCGCGCGGCGCCACCAAGGCGAGCGCTACCAGCGGCAGCACCCAGGAGCCGATATCGACCGTCGCCAGCCGCACCAGCATGGAGAAGCGGCCGGCGAAGGCATCGGGATCGCCGATCTGGTTGGCGATGCCGACCCAGCCGACGATCAGCGCCGGAGCCGCGATGATGATGGCGAAGAACGAATTCCAGAAGCCGTCGGCCGACAGGTCGAGCAGGCGCAGCCCATCGGCCTTGCCGAGCATCAGCCGCCAGGCGCCGGTCAGCGAAGCTTGGGTTTCGTCCGCCGAAAGCATGCCGGTCAGCCCTGTCCGAACCAGTCGTCGATGAAGCGCTGGTAGATTCGCGTCAGCGTTTCCAGATCGGCAATGGCGACGCGCTCGTCGACCATGTGCATGGTCTTGCCGACCAGGCCGAATTCGACCACCGGGCAATAATCCTTGATGAAGCGCGCATCCGATGTGCCGCCGGAGGTGGACAGCGCCGGCTTTTTGCCGACCACCGCACCAACGGAGCCGCTCAGCGTCTCGACCAGCCTGTCGTCGCGGGTCAGGAAGACATGGCTCGGCCGGTCGCGCCAGACGAGGTCATAGTCGACCGGCGTCTTCTTGCCTGGCCGGTACTTCTTGCGCCCCGCCGCCTGATCGAGGCGGTTGTGGATTTCGGCCTGGACCGTCTCGGCCGTCCAGCTGTCGTTGAAGCGGATGTTGAAGGTGGCGGTCGCCTTGGCCGGAATGACGTTGGTGGCCGGGTTGCCGACATCGATGGAGGTCACCTCCAGATTGGTCGGCTGGAAATCCTTCGTGCCCTTGTCGAAGACCGGGTGCAGCAAGGCATCCACCAGGCTCATCAGGCCGCGCACCGGATTGTCGGCAAGCTGCGGATAGGCGGCATGGCCCTGGCGGCCATTGACGGTGATGCTGCCCGACATCGAGCCGCGCCGGCCGATCTTGATCATATCGCCAAGCGTGTCCGGATTGGTCGGCTCGCCGACGATCGAGGCGTCCCATTTCTCGCCTTTGGATGCGGCCCATTCGAGCAGCTTGACCGTGCCGTTGATGGCAGGCCCTTCCTCGTCGCCTGTGATCAGCAGCGACACCGAGCCCTTCGGTCCGCCATTTGCCTCGACATGGCGCGCCACCGCGGCGATGAAGCAGGCAATGCCGCCCTTCATGTCGACAGCGCCGCGGCCATACATCTCGCCATTGGCGATCTCGGCGGCGAAAGGCGGGTGCGTCCAGGCGGCTTCGTCGCCGACAGGCACCACGTCGGTATGGCCCGCGAACATCAGGTGCGGGCCGTTGCCGGAGCGCCGTGCATAGAGGTTCTCGATATCCGGCGTGCCCTCCTCCGAGAACACTGGCCGGTCGACCAGGAAGCCGAGCGGTTCCAGCATCGCCTCCAGCGCGCTCAGCGCGCCGCCTTCGGCTGGTGTCACCGAGGCACAGCGGATGAGAGAGGCGAGGTTTGCGGCGGGATCAGTCGGCAGCGTCATGGCAAAAGCGATAGTCGAAAGCGAAAGGCCTGTCACGGCCAGACGTAGGGGCCAGCCCCATGGCCGACGATACCGCCGACATTATGGTTTTCATGTCGTATAGTCGACTGATGCGGAGCAAGAGATGGAAAACGGGGAAAAGAGGATCGTCATTGCCGGCGCCGGCAGCATTGGCTGTTATGCCGGCGGCTGCCTGGCACTCGCCGGGCGGCAGCTTGTCCTGCTCGCCCGACCGCGCATCGAGGCAGCGCTGCGGCAGGGCGGATTGCGCGTCAGCGACCTCAAGGGCCGCGATCGACTGATCAAGCCGGAAGCACTCGCCGTCACCGTGGATCCCGCTGTCGCCTTGCCGGTGGCCGATGTGATCCTGGTTACAGTCAAGAGCGGCGCGACGCAGGATATGGCGGCCCTAATCAAGGCCCATGCCCGTCCCGATGCCGTGGTGGTGAGCCTGCAGAACGGCGTCGACAATGCCGACAGGCTGCGCGCGGCGCTTGGCCGGCAAACGGTGCTGGCCGGCATGGTGCCGTTCAATGTCGTGCAATCGCCGGACGGCGAACTGCCGCTGCGCGTCCACCGTGCCAGCGACGGCAAGGTAATGTTTGAAGATGGGGACGCCGGCCTTGCCCGCCTTCTCGACGTCGAAGGCCTCGCCGTCGAAGCGCATGGCGACATGAAGGCCGTGCTGTGGGGCAAGCTTCTGATGAACCTGAACAATGCGCTGGTGGCGCTGTCGGGCCTGCCGCTGGCGACCGAACTCGCCGACAGGCGCTGGCGGCTGATCCTCGCCGGCCAGATCGATGAGGCTCTCCGGGCCATGAAGGCCTCGGGCATCGAGCCGGCGCGCATCGCCGGCCTGCGCCCTGCGCTGCTGCCGAAGGTGCTCAGGCTGCCCGACTGGCTGTTCAAGCTCTTGGCGCGGCGCATGCTGGCGATCGACCCCGAGGCGCGTTCGTCGATGTGGGATGATCTGCGGCGCGGCCGGCCGACCGAGATCGACGACCTGCAGGGTGCTGTCTTGCAGCTCGCCGAAAAAGCCGGCACGCAGGCGCCGACGGTCCAGCGGGTCAGCGCCTTGGTGCGCGCGGCGGAAGCCGAGCGGCTTGGCTCGCCGGGCCTGGTGCCGGAGAAGGTTCTGGCGCCGCCGGCCGGCCGTCGATCAACGTGATCTTCTGCCAGATCTTGCGCGACAGGTTGGACGCCAGGTTCTCGATGTCGTTGACGCCGTCGATGACGACGGCGTCATTGACGGACTGGGCGAACAGCGCCGCGATCTTGCCGGTGATCGACAGCATTTCGGAGCAATAATCGAGATAGCGCGCGAGATCGGCGGCATTGGTGATGCGGGCCGGCGAATGCGAGGTCGGCTTGAAACTGGCCGACAGCGCCGCCGGATCCTTGGTCAACTGGTGCATGTCGATGACGTGGATCAGCGAACGCAGGCCGTGCAGCTGGCGAAACACCTGCTTGCGCTTGATGCGCTCCTCTGTGCGGATCAGGGCAAGGAAACCGAGTACGGCGAGGATGATCATGTTGATCGTGGCTTCGATGCCTTGCACCGACTGCACCGCGTCGTCGGCCTGGGAGATGTGAATGAGCGGCAAGATGGTGCCGACGAACAGGAAGATCAGCGCGCCCGCGATCACGGCGGCGACGATGATGCCGCGCAGCCACCAGATCGGCGCTTCCAGTGCCTTGGCGGCCTTGGCCAGATCGCGCGACAGCGACACCAGTTCGGCGGCGACGCCGCGCAGCCCGGCGTCCGGGAAACGGTCGGCGACGCGGCCTTCAAGCCGCTCGGCGGTTTCGATGATCAGTTTCGGATCAAGCGTGCGGTAGCGCATGGCGAGATATCCGATCGGCCCCTAGAACATGATGCCGAAAAGTGCGGAGCGGCTTTCGGACGACATCATGCCTCTCTATCTCTTCGATTCAGCCGGCTCGTTGGTGCGCCGGCCATAGCGGTTGGGCCCAGGCTGCCCTGGAAACAGGCACAACACAAGGAAGGCGACGATCGAGACGACCGGCACGAACAGGATCAGCGCGGCAATGCCCGGCTTGTCGAGGTCGTGCAGACGCTTCACCGCCAGCGCGATGTTCGACCACAGCGAGGCGATGAAGGCGATGAAGAAGATGAACGACCACATATTGCTCTCGGCCGAGCCCTCCGGCACCAGCGTGAAGCGGTACAGCGGGAACGCCTGGATGATGGCGACGAGCAATCCGCCGAGAAAATAGGCCGCGCGGCTGACGCGGCCCGATGTCTTGAAGAAAAGCCAGTTGAGATCCGATCTTTCAGGCAAGCGGGTCCGATCCATATTGGTTGGCACCCTTGGTGCCTTCGAGGATGCCGAGTTCGACCAGCAGCCAGATGCCACCGATGATGGGTACGAGGCCGATCAGCGTCCACCAGCCCGACTTGTTGCGGTCGTGCCAGCGTTTGGCATAGAGGGCAATCGCGAAATAGATCGATGCCAGCGCGAAGAGGATGCCGATGATGCCGATCTGGGCACCGCTGGCGGTGGTGAAACGCGTGCCGAGGATCGCATCGAGAACGAAAGCGATAATGCCGATCACGATGAATACGCCGATGCCGGCCCAGAACTTGGCTCGGTTGATGCGGCCATCAAAGCTTGTGAGCAGATACTTCCAGTCCATGTCACCCCCTCCATGTTGAACCAGCGCGACCGATCGTCGCGCCGGCGGAAGGTGCGCCTGACCGGGGCAAAGATCAATCGCGCAGCAATTCGTTGATCGAGGTCTTGGACCGGGTCTTGGCGTCGACCCGCTTGACGATGACGGCGCAATAGAGACCTGGGCCCGGTTCGTTGTTTGGAAACGGCTTGCCCGGCATCGATCCAGCGACGACGACGGAATTCGGCGGCACCTCGCCATAGAAGACCTCGCCGGTGGCGCGGTCGACGATCTTGGTCGACTGGCCGATGAAGACGCCCATGCCGAGCACCGAGCCCTCGCGCACGATGCAGCCCTCGACCACTTCGGAACGCGCCCCGATGAAGCAATTGTCCTCAATGATGGTGGGACCGGCCTGCATCGGCTCCAGCACGCCGCCGATGCCGACGCCGCCCGAAAGGTGGACATTCTTGCCGATCTGGGCGCAGGAGCCGACAGAAGCCCAGGTATCGACCATGGTGCCTGAATCGACATAGGCGCCGACATTGACGAAGGACGGCATCAAGACGGCGCCTGGCGCCACATAGGCCGAACGGCGCACGATCGACGACGGCACGGCGCGGAAGCCCGCCTTTTCGAAATCGACGGCGCTCCAGCCGTCGAACTTGGACGCCACCTTGTCCCACCACACGGCCTCGCCGGGGCCACCCTTGATGATCTCCATCGGATTGAGCCGGAAGGAGAGCAGCACGGCCTTCTTCAGCCACTGGTTGACGTGCCATTTGCCGTCGGTCTGCCGCTCGGCGACGCGGGCGGTGCCGCGGTCGAGCAGGTCGAGCGCCGACTGGATGGCGTCGCGCACCTCGCCGCGGGTCGCGGTCGAAATGGCGTCGCGTTCCTCGAATGCCTTGTCGATGGTCTTTTCGAGGCTCGCCAGATCGGGCTTCGACATGAATTTGCTCCATTACCAAGCTGTTAAGGGGCTGCGCCTTAACCTGTTTAAAAGTCGCGCGGACCCTATGTTAAGGCTCAATGGGGGTCAATCGCGACTGCGTCACGGGACGACGCAAGTAAAGGAATGGACGGGTGGATTCGATGACTCCCATGGAAAAGGCGGGATGGACGCCGCTGCCGCATTCGGATGAGGATCTGGAGCGGTCGAAAAGCGTGCCGGACACGCCGCAGACGCGGGCCGAAACCTACCGCCTGGCCTGGAACGATCCCGACTTCATGACCCGGCGCGAACTGCGCGCGGTCAGGCTGCAACTGGAACTGCTGAAGCCGGAAATGATCCTGGCCGAGCGCGGCATCCGTTCGACGGTGATCCTGTTCGGCGGCGCGCGCCTGCCTGAGCCCGGTGGCGAAGCCTGGGCGGCCAAGAACGAGACGCAGAAGAAGAACCTCGAGGAAAACAGCAAATACTACGAGGAGGCGCGCAAATTCGCCCGCCTCTGCTCGCGGCAGTCAGCCACTTCATATTATCGCGAATATGTCGTGGTGACCGGCGGCGGGCCCGGCGTGATGGAAGCGGGAAACCGCGGCGCCGACGATGTCGGCGCGCCGTCGATCGGGCTCAACATCGTGCTGCCGCACGAGCAGGCACCGAACCCCTATGTGACGCCGGAGCTCTGTTTCAATTTCCACTATTTCGCCATCCGCAAGATGCACTTCGTCATGCGCGCCAAGGCCGTGGCGGTGTTTCCCGGCGGCTTTGGCACGATGGACGAGTTCTTCGAGACGCTGACGCTGATCCAGACCGGGCGCATGGAGCGCGTGCCGGTGATCCTGTTCGGCAAGTCCTTCTGGAAGCGGGCGATCGACCTCGACTTCCTCGCCGAGCAAGGCACCATCAGCCCGGGCGACCAGGACATCATCGATTTCGTCGACACAGCCGACGAAGCCTGGGGCATCATCAGCCGCTTCTACAAGCTGGGGGAATAGGAGTTGGGGAATGAGGAATTGAGGAACTGAGGAATTGAGGAACTGGGGAAATGAAGAATTGACGAAATAGGGGGCATAGTCTTGCGTCCTCAATTCCTCAATTCCTCAATTCCTCAATTCCTCAATTCCTCAATTCCTCAATTCCTCAATTCCTCAATTCCTCAATTCCTCAATTCCTCAATTCCTCAATTCCTCAATTCCTCAATTCCTCAATTCCTCAATTCCTCAATTCCTCAATTCCTCAATTCCTCAATTCCCCAATTCCTCAATTCCTCAATTCCCCAATTCCTCAATTCCTCAATTCCTTACTCCCTTGCGACTATGGTCGTGAGGAACGTGGCGAGATCGTCGGTGACGAAATCGACGTCATCCTCGTTGGCCGGGTCGCGTTCCCAGATTTCGGAGAAGGTCGGTTCGAAATTGCGCGGTACCACGAGAACCGTGGTCATGCCCAATGACTTCGGCACGGCCAGGTTGCGGGCGAGATCCTCGAACATCACCGCATTGTGGCCGGTGACGGCGTGCAGCTCGGCGAACTTCTCGTAGGTCTGGCGCGCCGGCTTGGGGTTGAGGTCGGCGGCGACAATATCGAAGATGTCGTCGAAATGGTCGAGGATGCCGAGCTGGCGCGCGGTGCGCTCGGCGTGCCTGCGGTCGCCATTGGTGAAGATGAACTTGCGACCGGGAAGCTGCCGGATGGCGGCGCCGAGAACGGGATCGGGCACCAGCCACGAATAGTCGATGTCATGGACCTTCTCGAGGAAGTCGTCGGGATCGATGCCGTGGCGCGTCATCAGCCCGTTCAGCGTCGTGCCGTATTCGAGATAGAGCTCCTTCTGCAGCTTGCGCGCCTCCTCGCGCGGCAGCGCCAGCAGCTCCCCGACATAGGCGGTCATCTTGACGTCGATCTGCGAGAACAGATTCGAGTGGTGCGGATAGAGCGTGTTGTCGAGGTCGAACACCCAGTCGGTGACATGGGCGAAGCGGGCGGGATCGGGAAGCGTCGTCATGCGCTCCTTATGGCATGAAACAGGGATTCCGAAAGGGACTTTATCCACAACTTCTGCCCGTTGAGGTTGCAGAAATGGCCTCACGGTTCAAATTTTAACCGTCCGGGAAAGGTGGCCTTCAGGGCTTGCTGGCACAGAGACAAGTCCTGAGGGGAGTTCGCGATGAACAGCATTATTCTCAAATCCGCCGCCATCGCTTTCGCCTCCGTCGCCGCCTCTCTCATGCTGACGTTGATTGTCGTCCCAGCCATGGGATTCCCCATAACGCGCACGATCTGGCTGACCTCGACGCTCTGTCCGCTGGTCCTTGCCTGGGCCGCATGCGCCAGCACGTTCTGGCAGAGCGACAGGCTGAAAAACGCGCATCGCGAGCTTGCCCGTGCTCATGCCCAACTCGCCGCCGCGCACCGCCGCCTGGCGGAAAAGGCGAGCCGCGACGACATGACCGGCATGCTCAACCGGGAAAGCTTCTTTGCCGCGCTGGACGGCTCCCGGCGCAAGTCCGACCGCGGCGCCCTGCTGATCATCGACGCCGACCACTTCAAGACGATCAATGACAATTTCGGCCACCTGACCGGTGATGACGCGCTACTGTTGATCGCCAGCGCCATCGAGCGCGGCGTGCGCAGCGGCGACGTGCTCGGCCGCATCGGCGGCGAGGAGTTCGGCGCGTTTCTGACCGGAGCCACGGAACAGGAGGCCAAGCGCGTTGCCGAGCGGATCCGCCGCGAGGTCGAACTGATCCGCTTCCGGCCGGTCGATGAACGGACCATTCCGTTGACCGTCAGCATCGGCGGCACAGTCTGCGGCGAGGATGTCAACGTATCGGAGCTGATGCGCGCCGCGGACCGGCGCCTCTACCAGGCCAAGCATGCGGGCCGCAACCTGACGATCCTCGATACCGATATTTCCGAAGCGGCATGAGCAGGCCGGGCCGGCACACCTGGCCCGCTAAAAAATTTCTAACCCTGTTTGCATCCGGTTGTGCCGCTTGTCGGCACTTTCCCCGCCTTGATGCCATGCTTGGCACGATACTGGCTTCCGTGACGATGTGTGTGCCGTTCGGGGAATGTCATGCGCGCATCGAAGCCCTAGCCGAGAGACCTGCCATGAGTTTCCTCATAAAAAAAATGTCGCGCCGCACGCTCGTGCAGGCGCTGATCGCCCTGCCTGCCCTGTCGTTGTTCCGCAAGCTGCCTGATGCCGACGCCACCCATGCCGGTTCATCCCGGGCCGATCCTGACGAGATCGTCGAGGTCAATGGCTGGATCCTGAAGCGGAGCGATCTGGCATGATCTTCGACAGCTACGAGGCATATCGCGCCGCCAACTTTGCGCCAAGGGTCTGCATCCTTGGTTCCGGTCCGGCCGGCACAACGATCGCCAGAAAACTTGGCGCTGCCGGCATTCCGGTCGTGGTGCTGGAAGCCGGTCCGCGGGAATTCAGCGACGACTCGCAAGACTTCTACCGCGGCACCACGGTCGGCGATTTCTATTTCGATCTCGACATCACCCGGCTGCGGTTCATGGGCGGCAGCTCCAATCACTGGGCCGGTTGGTGCCGCGTGCTCGACAAACTGGATTTCGAGCCCAAGGCCTGGGCGCCCGACACCGGCTGGCCGATCCGCCGAGCCGACATCGAACCCTACCTCTCGGAAGTGCGCGCTATCCTCGACCTTCCCGATTTCCGGCCTGATGTGCCGATTTCGGACGACATTCGCTGGGTGCAGTTGATCAAGAGCCCGGCGGTGCGGTTTGCCGAAAAATTCGCCGACGAACTCGACAAGAGCAAAAACATCGCCGTCGTGCTCAACACCTACGCCACCGAGCTTGCCGGAGACGGCAAACGCGTGACCGGCGCCAAGCTGTGGTCCAACGGACAGGACGCCGGCTCGTTCAGCGCTGACTATTTCATCGTCTGCACCGGCGGGCTGGAGAATTCGCGGCTGCTTTTGTGGTCGAACCAGCGCTCCAACGGCGGCGTCGTGCCGAACGCGACGGCGCTTGGCCGCTACTGGATGGAGCATCCGACCTTCGAGGGCGGCAACGCCATCCTGGCCGACTATGGTGCGTTCGAGGTCGATGCCGTCAAGGAGGCCTTCTTCTCGCCGATGCCTGCCGCGATGGAACGTCTCAAGATCATGAATTTCGGCATCCGGCTGATCGAGACGCCCTATCCGGGCGTCAAGAGCCTCATCGCCGACCTAGCCTGCACGGCGCCGCACATGGCGGAATGGGTATCTGGCAAGCTCGACCAGAACCTGCGTTGCGCCGCTCAGCTTTATGTCGCCTGGGAACAGGCGCCGCTGGCTTCGAACCAGATCGAGTTGTCGAAGACCGAGGTCGACCATGCCGGCGTGCCGCGCATCGAACTGCACTGGAAGAAATCGAAACTGGAACAACGCACCCTTCTCGAAGGCCTGAGGCTGTTCGGCACGACGCTTGCCCAGAAAAACCTGGGCCGGGTGCGCATTGCCGACTGGATCTCGAACGGCGAGGATTATCCGACCAACGAAGAGACGGCGGGCCATCATCATATGGGGGGCACGCGCATGGGCACGGATGTCACCAGGAGCGTGGTGGACGCCAATTGCAAGGTGCATGGCATGGACAATCTCTATGTCGGCGGCTCTTCCGTGTTCTGCACGTCGGGCCAAGCCAACCCGACGACGACGATCACCGCGCTCGCCTGCCGGCTGGGCGACCATCTGAGCAAGGTGGTCACGGTCTGAGCGGCCTCCACGAAGCCGTCGTCCTGCCAAGCCACGACCGGCAGGGCCGGCGCCAAGGATGGCGCCGGCAGAGGCTCAAAAGCCGTAGACGGCGATCCGGACCAGCACGGCGGCGGCGGCCAGCGACACCAGCAGGATACCGAGACCGATCGGAGAGCCCCAGCCATACCATTCCATGGCCAGCTTGGCGTATTTGAATTCTTCCTCGCGCGAGAGAGGCGTACGCTGTTGAATCAAAGTCATTTTTCATATCCTTGCCCGGGAGCGGCTCTTGCCTTGTCGGGGGCGTAGCCGCATATTGCTATAATGGTCTAAATGTTAGACGGATTGATAGTTAGATGATCGAAGTAAATTCGTCAAGCCGGAATCGAGCCGAACTGACGACAGCCATCGGTCTTGCCATCATGCAGTGGCAGGACGCGACGCAGGCCTATGACGAGGCGGTGGGGATGAGACTCGGCCTCAACATGGCCGAGCGCCATTGTATCGGACTGCTCCACGGCGGCCCGCAATCGGCCGGCGCGATCGCGACCGCGACCGGGTTGACGCCGGCCGCGGTGACCGCGCTGATCGACCGGCTGGAGGCGCGCGGCCTCTTGACGCGCACGCGCAGCCTCGAGGACAGGCGCAAGGTGGTCATCGAGGCAACGGAGTCAACACGGGAGCTGTCGGCACGCTATTACGGCGCCATCGCGCGGGAAGGGGAGAAGCTCATTGCCACGTTCAGTGACGCGGAGCTTGCCACCATTCGGCGCTTCGTCACCGCCGCGCTCGACCTGCAGCGCGACCAGCTCATGCGGCTGAAGGCCGAGGCGCCGCAGCCGCGCTGATCTAGAGGGTCAGACCACCTAGCGTCCTGATCGGCCGAAGCGCCGTTCGAGATAGGCTTGGCCGAATTCCAGCGCGATCGACAGAATCCAGTAAATCATCGAGGCGGTAATCAGCATCTCGATATGGCGGAACTCCGTCTGGCCCATCGTGCGGGCGAGATACATGATCTCCCAGACGCCGACGACGGAGACCAGCGAGGAATCCTTCAGCATGGCGATGAACTGGTTGCCGGTCGGCGGGATGATGACGCGCATGGCCTGCGGCAGGATGACGAGCGCCATGGTTTGGCCGGGGCTCAGGCCGAGCGCCGTGGCGCCTTCGCTTTGACCGCGCGGGATGCTTTCGATGCCGGCGCGGAAGATCTCGGTCATGTAGGCGCCGTAACACAGCGACAGCGCGACGATACCCGCCGGCACCGCGCCGATCACGTAACCGATCTGCGGCAGCCCGAGATAGATGATGTAGATCTGCATCAGCAACGGCAGGCCGCGAAACAACGATGTGTAGAAGGTGGCCAGCCCGTAAACGATGCCGTTCCCGGTCAACTTGGCGATGGCGCCGACCAGTGCGATCAAGGTCGCGATCAGGATCGAGATCGCCGAAATGTAAAGCGTCGTGGTGACGCCCTGGGTGATCAGGAAGCCGACTTTCCTGGCGATGAAGGCGAGGGAGAGGTCGAAGGAATAGAAGAACAGCATCAGCAGCACGAACAGCTCGATCCAGACGCCGACGATCTGCTGGCGTCGGGGCAGGAGCAGAAGCAGCTTGCAATTCACCAGCACCAGCAGCGCGATCAACACGGCCGAGAGGGCTCGCGACAAGGCTGGGTTGGCCTGCAGCCAGTCGGACGCAAGCGGCATCAATGAGCCGATCCAGCTCGACTTGATGCCCATGGCGTAGAGGGCTGCGGCCAGCAGCGCCGGAAAAAGCGCGGCCGCGGCGCGGCGGGCGAGCCCTGGATGGGAGAGCATCAGCCTGCCGATCATGCCGTCACCTTGTCCTTGGCGATGGCGTTGCGTTCCCGCCACCAGTCCTGCGCCTGCAGTTTCCAATAGGTAAGCTGCGCGGCGGCCAGGCCGGCGGCGCCGCCGGCCCAGCTCAGTCCGAAGGGCGCGAACTGCCGGTACCGGTCCGAGGCGCCCAGAATGCCCTCGGCGACAATTTTTCCGGCAATCGCCGTGGTGTTGAGCCCATGGCCGCCGAAAGCGGTGCAGTACCAGACGCCTGGCTGCATCTCCCCGATCTGGGGCATCAGATGCCGGGCATAGGACATTAGCCCCGACCACGCCAGTTCGGTCTTGAGGCCGGCAAGCTGCGGGTAGGTGCCGACCATCTCGCGGCGCAATTCGCGCGCCAACGCGTCGGCGGAAGCGGCGCGCGTGGTGATGCGCCCGCCCCACAGGAGGCGGCGGCCATTCTCGACCAGGCGATAATAGTCGCCGGCCCGCCTGTTGTCGCCGACGGCGTCCGTCGTGGCGACCGCTTGCGCGATGAGGCGGGGGGCCGCCTCGGAAACCATGACATAGGTCGCGATGGGCAGGAACGCCCGGTAGAGCTGGCCGAATACCGGGCCGGTATAGCCGCCGGTCGCGAGCACGATCCGGGGCGCCCGAAGCGTGCCCTGTCTGGTGCGAAGCATCTTTTGCGGCCCCGAGAGGTCGCACTGCACGACTTCGGAGCTTTCATGAATCTCGCCGCCAAGCCGCTCGATCTCGTCGGCAAGGCAACGCAGATAGTTGAGCGGATGGATGTGAAAGGCGTTCGGGTCACGCAGGCCCTGGTGGTAGCGAGCGGACTTCAGCATCGATCGGACGTCTTCTCTCTCGAGATACTGAAGTTCATAGCCGTGGTCGCGGGCCATCTGTTCGGCATAGGCCTTCAGCGCATCGCCGTCGTCGTAGCGCAAGACGCTGAGCAGGCCGGCACGCGGCTGGGCGGCCGATATTGCGAGCGTCTCGATGGTGTCGCGCACGAATTCGACGCCTTCGATCGACAGCCGGTGCAGGTCGCGCGCGGCCTCCCCGCCGACACGTGCGGCGATATTGTCGCCGCCGGTGGCGAAGCCGGGCGTGACGAAACCGCCATTGCGGCCCGAAGCGCCGAAACCGACGAGTTGGGCTTCGAGCACGGCGACATGCAGTCCGGCCCGCGCCAGCTGCAGCGCCGTCGTCAGCCCGGCCAATCCGGCGCCGACGACGGCCACGTCACATTGCGCCTCGCCCTGCAGCGGAGGCCTCGTCTTCCGGTCGGCCAGGGTGCGGGCGTAGTAGGTATCCGGATAGGCCATCGACGACTTTGCGGTGAGGGGCATGTATTTGGTGGGTGACGCCGCCGGCTGCCGAGGGGCAGCCGGCGGAATGACTTTACTTGGCGCTGTAGTCCTTGCCGTACCACTTCGTGGTCAGCGCGGCGAGCGTGCCGTCCGTCTTCATCCCGGTGATGATGCCCGCGACCTTCGCGGTCCACTCCGGATCCTTCTTCTCGGCGATGACGACGAGCGGCTCGCGGAAGGCGTACTCGCCTTCGAGGATCTTCACGGGATAGCCGTTCTTGATGGCGTTCTGCGCCGTCTGCTCCGGTGCGATCACGGCATTCAGGCGCACGCCGTCGCCAAGCCGCAGGTCATCGAAGGGAAGCATGGAATCCGCGTAGGTGCGGACCTCGCCCGGTTCCAGCTTGTATTGGATGGGAGCCAGGCCGGGTGCGTCGATTTCGAGCTTGCGGCGGATGAAATCCTCCGAGGTGGTGGCCGTCTCGACGCCGATGATCTTGCCGTTGAGATCGGCGACCGACTTCGCGCCGCTGTCCTTGTGCAGGACGTAGACATAGGGGCTGTAATAATAGATGCCGACAAAGTCGATCACCTTGGAACGGGCCTTGGTCGGCGTGACCGATCCGACGCCGAGGTCGTAGCGTCCCTGCCAGCGTCCGCCGGTCAGCGTCGCCCAGTCGGGCGTTTCGAACGAGACCTCGACACCAAGCCGCTTGCCGATCTCGCGCGAGACATCGATGTCGAAGCCGGCGAGTTCGTTGCTGTCGTTGAGAAAGCTCTGCGGTGGCCAGGCCGCGTTGGTGGCGATGACCATCGCCTTTTTCGACGTGACGCGGTCCAGGGTTTCCCCGGCCATGGCCGCCGTTGTGATCGCGAATGTCGCGGCGGCAAGAACGGCTAAATCGAGCAGCTTTTTCAAAGTTATCCCTCCCTTGTGGTTGAAACTGATAGGATGCGTAACGTCGGACCTCAGCGCTTTCGGCCACAGGTTCAACGCGGATCGGTTTGTGCCCACCACAGCCGAAGCTCGTTCCCCCTGATGGACCGGCGTTTGTGACCCCAGACAGTCAGGTCGCAAAAAGAAGGGTTCCACCCGGCGAAATGCGGGATAATGGCGATCGCGCAGTCATTGCGTGCCTTGAGACGGCAAAGTGCCGGATATGTTCGCCTTGTTCCGTTCGCTAAGGCCGGTCTTCCGGATTGTCGCGGGGGCGGTTCAGCCGATAGGATCGCGGCGGTTACAGCGCGGATCGAGCGAGAGGATTTGTTTGTGGAATTGACCGAGAAGGATCGTCAGCTGCTCGCGCTGATGCAGAAGAATGCGCGTGAGCCGGTCGCGTCACTGGCACGTCAGCTCGGCGTATCGCGGACAGCGCTGCAGGAGCGGATCCAGAAGCTGGAGGCCGGCGGCATTATCGAAGGCTATAGCGTGCGGCTGACCAAGGAGGTGGCCCAGAACGCCGTCCACTGTTTCACGCTCGCCGCCCTGAACAACAAGAGCTATCCGGACGTCTCCAGAAAGATCAAGGCGATGCCTTCGATCCAGGCGGTCTACGCCATCACCGGCGAGTGGGACCTGATCATCCACCTTGCCGCCGAGACGCTCGAGAAGCTGAACCGGGAGGTGAATGCCGTGAATGAAATCAGCGGCGTCGTCAAAACCGCTTCCCATGTGGTGATGGAGACGAAGTTCAATCGGACCATCTACGCCTTGTAGGACGTGGCGGCGGGATTGCGGACCTCCCGGCGGCCGGGACAACGCTGGCGTTGCCGCAAGCGTCGGCGGGCAACGGGGCTATTTCGGTTGGACCCCATAGGCGACAAGAAACGCCTCGACCGAGGCATCCGCGTGCCGTTCAAGTTCGGCTTTGGAACGCGGGTTGCTCCCCGTGAACATGGCTTCATTCATGGGGATCCAAAGGATCATCCCAAAAAGATGGCTGGCCGCCAGACGGGGATCACTGGTTTGCATCAGCCCCCGATCGGTGAGCTTTTGAAAGCAGGACGCCGTCGAGGCAAGCATGCGCTCAAAGCCTTTTTCGTACCAGCCGCGGCCAAGCTGCGGCATTCGATCCGCGTTGGCGATGATCAGGCGGCGCAGCTTCAACAACTCGTCGTCCATGAGCATCGTTATCAAGCGCCGAGCAAGCTGCTGCAGGCCGCCCTCCATGAATTTCGCCTCGGAAAGCAGTGTCGTCACGGACTCGATGATGTCGTTGACCTGGCCAGCGGTTGATAGAACGACTTCACCGAAAAGTGTCTCCTTGTCGGTGAAATGCTTGTACACGGTCTGCTTGGAAGCTCCCGCCCTGGTGGCGATTTCCTCCATGCTGGTTCCATCATAGCCCTTGGCGATGAACGCCGCCGTGGCCGCCTGGATGATTTCACGATCCTTGCGTGCCGATCTGGTCTCCCCCTTGATTTCCATGGCACCCCTTTGACCGGTACTAGACGGTACCGTTCTCTCGTGATAGTCGTCAAACGGTACTGGACTGACTAGTACCTGTCAACGAAGGCGAGGCTTTAGACCGATGACCAAGATGATCTTCATAAATCTGCCGGTGCGCGATCTGCAGGCAGCCACCAATTTTTATCTCGCGATCGGGGGCACGCTCAATCCGCAGTTCTCGAGCGACCAGGCCAGCTCGATCATGTTCTCGGACTCCATTGGCGTCATGTTGCTTTCGCATCAGTACTACAGCCAGTTCACCGAGCGGCAGATCGGCGACCCCAGGCGTGAAAGCCAGATGCTGATCGCGCTCACCGCCGACAGCAAGGACGACGTCAACGCCATGATCGAGAAGGGCGTGGCGGCAGGCGGACGCGCTGATCCCAATCCAGCGCAGGATCTCGGCTTCATGTTCAACCGCCACATCGAAGACCCCGACGGCAACGTCTGGGAGTTCATGTGGATGAACCCCGCCGCCCTGCAATAGCCTGCCGGGATCAAAGCGTCTGAAGCGCGTCGCGTCGAAACGGAGTCATGCGACGCGCTTTAGGTCTTTGTTTTTATGTCGTATTCCCAAAACCGAAACGGACTAGACCGTCGCCGGGTCGAGCGCCGGCTGACTCTTGCGGCGTGCGACGATCGCCTCGAAATCCGCGCTCTGGAAGGCGTCGCGCAAGGCGTCGAAGGACGGCAGCACGAAATAGGCGCGCTGGAACTTGTCGATCTCGTAGCCGGTGCGCATCACCGTTTCCAGGTCGAACGGCACATGGTGGGCGTCCTTGCCCTCCACCGCGAATTGCAATTCGGTGAACGACGACATCAGCCCGGCGCCGAAGGCTTTCAGCGGCTGGCCGGCTTCCCGCATCAGGCCATACTCGGCCGTGTACCAGTAGAGCCGGGTGATCATCTCGTCGCCGCCGAGCGCGATGATGTCGCCGGCCTTCCTGCCATACATCTGCATGAAATCGGCGAACACCGGCTGCGACAGCACCGGCACATGGCCGAAGAAATCATGGAACATGTCCGGCTCGACGATATAGTCGAGTTCCTGCCTGGTGCGCAGCCAGTTGGTGACCGGGAAGCGGCGATTGGCGAGGTGATCGAAGAACGGGGCCGCCGGAATGAGGCCGGGCACGGCGACGATCTCCCAGCCGGTCAGCTTGCGCAGCCTGGCGCTGACGTCGGCGAAATCGGGAATGGCGTCGAGCAGGCCGAGCTTCTCCACGCCGTCGAGATAGGAATGGTGGGCGAGCTTGCGCGTCAGCCTGGTCTGGCGGTCGCACAGCGTGCGCCACACCGCCTGCTCCTCGGCGCTGTAGTCATAGCCCTGTGCCACGGTGAAATCGGCGCGGCAGACCGAATAGTCGCCGCGCAACCCTTGCGCCGCGCAGTCGCGGGCATATTCGGCAACGCTCATCGTCGTCATATGTCTTCTCCCTCGCAAAGCATCGATGGCTGCGGTGCCGAAAGTGTAGCCCGACTTACCGAGGCAAATTGGTTTTGATCGTAGATCGAGCGGCATATTCGAGATAATATTCACTCAAAATCGACACAAGGAGAGTGAAAATGCCTCAGTTCGATGATTTCGAGATCAGGATGCTCGATGTCCTGCAACGCGACGGGCGCAAACCTGTCTCCGAGCTGGCGCAGGAGATCGGCCTCTCCACCACGCCCTGCGCGCGGCGCTTCGAAGCGCTGCAGGAGGCCGGCATCATCAAGGGATTTGCCGCCGTGATCAGCCGCCGCGCGGTCGGCCTGATGGTCGAGGTGTTCATCCAGGTGCGCCTCGTCAGCCACAGCGACGGCTCTCCCGAAAGCTTCATTGCCGCCGTGCAGCGCATGGACGAGGTGTCGTCGTGCTGGACGATGACCGGCGACCACGATTTTCTGCTGCATGTCATGGTGCCATCGGTCGACGAGCTCAACGCCTTCGTCATGCATCGGCTGATGCGGCTCGAGGGCGTGCGCGACGTCCACACCCAGCTGGTGCTGCAGAACATCAAGGGACCCGGCCACGTGCCGCTCGCGCATCTCAGGCGCTGACAGCGCTCACTCTTTTCTGCGGAAAAGCTGCGAGCAAACTGCTGAAACGGGCCAACCGGGCGGCACGATCGCCGGCCAGCATGCGGACCAACGTCCTGGAGGTCCGCTATGAAAATCGTCCTGATCAATCCGCCGCACACCGCCATCGGCAGCCGCGTGCCCGACGATCACCTGCCGCCACTCGGCCTGCTGGCCATCGGCGGCCCGCTGGTCGACGCCGGCCACGACGTGCGGCTCGTCGATGCCGAGTTCGGGCCGATGCCGCTCGCCTCGGTCGTCGCGGAAGCCCTGAAGGACTGTCCCGACTTCGTCCTGATCGGCCATTCCGGATCCACTTCTGCGCATCCGACCGCCTTGTTGATCGCCGCGATGATCAAGGCGCGCGAACCGGCGACGATCGTCATCTATGGCGGTGTCTTCCCGACCTACCACTGGCGCGACATCCTGGCCGAAACGGACGTTTTCGACTTCATCGTGCGCGGCGAGGGCGAGGCGACCGTGGTGGCGCTGGTCGAGGCGGTGGAGATGCGCCAGCCGCCGGCAAGCGTTGCCGGCATCGCCTATCGCGACGATCTGCGCCGGCCCTTCGCCACCCAGGCGGCGATGACCATCGCCGACCTCGACGCCTACCGCGTCGGCTGGGAACTGATTGACGTCAGCAGATACAGTTACTGGGGCGGCAAGCGCGCGGTGGTCATGCAGTTTTCGCGCGGCTGCCCGCATCTGTGCAATTATTGCGGCCAGCGCGGCTTCTGGACCCGCTGGCGGCATCGCGATCCCAAGAAATTCGCGCAGGAGATCGCCTGGCTACACCGCGAGCACGGCGTCGAGCTGATCAACCTCGCCGACGAGAACCCGACCGTCTCGAAGAAGGCCTGGCGCGCTTTCCTGGATGCGATGATCGCCGAGAACGTGCCGGTGCTGATCGTCGGCTCGACACGCGCCGACGATATCGTGCGCGACGCCGACATGCTGCACCTCTACCGCAAGGCCGGTGTTATCCGCTGGCTGCTCGGCATGGAAAACACCGACGAGCAGACGCTGCGACTGATCCGCAAGGGCGGCAGCACCTCGTCCGACCGCGAGGCGATACGGCTGCTGCGAAAGCACGGCATCCTGTCGATGGCGACCTGGGTGGCCGGCTTCGAGGATGAAGGACTTCGCGACCTGTGGCGCGGCTTTCGCCAGCTCATCGCCTATGACCCGGACCAGATCCAGGCGCTCTATGTGACGCCGCATCGGTGGACGCCGTTCTTCCGCATCGCGCGGGATCGCAGGGTCATCCAGAAGGACGCCCGCCTGTGGGACTACAAGCACCAGGTGCTGCACATGACGCGGCTCAAGCCATGGATGCTGTTCTTCTCGGTCAAGCTGATCGAACTCGCCGTGCAGTCGCGGCCGAAGGCGCTGGCGCGCATCCTGTTCCACCCCGATCCCGAGCAGCGGCATTCGATGCGCTGGTACGCCAAAATGGGCCGCCGCGTCTGGTTCCGCGAGATCTGGGGTTTCCTGGTGACCGACAACCGGGTGACAGGCGGCCCGACGCTCGCCGAATTCTGGGGCGCGCCGCAGGATGCGGAGGAAGAGTCGATGACCTTTCAGCGTCCGGCGAAGAGACCAGTAATGGCGCCTGCCGCCGAGCAGCATGCCTTTGGCGTCTCACCGCCGCCGGCCTGACCCGTCTCGCGCTGGCCGCCAGCGGACCTCGCGCTAATTTCTGGCGATCGGACGATGGTGACCAGCAGGAGGAAGCGATGAAACTTGTCACGCATAAGAAGATGAAAGGTGGCCGGCCTATGCCTTGGGGGAAAGGCACCGTCGTGACCGGAGCCAAGGGGTATGTCTTCCTTGCCGGCAATACAGGCACGGCCGAGAATTATGACCCGTCGAGCGGCAAGGGGGGCGCCGTCGGCGACGCGGCGACGCAATGGCGTTCCATTCTGACGAACATCAAATCGGATCTGGAGGAGCTCGGCAGCTCGCTCGAATATCTCGTCAAGATCACCCAGTACGTCAAAGGGCCGTTTCCCGACGGAGGCGCGCTGAGCTCCCCAAATTTCCGGCTGGACGTGATGGACGAATTCTTCGCCGAGCACTGCCCGAAGCACTGCAGCTACAACAATCCGCCGCCCTCGGAAGTGATCGGGGTCGCCGCGCTCGCGCAATCCGATCTCGTCATCGAGATCGTGGCCGTCGCCGCTCTGCCGGACTGAGGATGCCGGGCTCCGAAGCGCAAAATGTCAAGGCACGATCAGTGTACCGGCGCCGTGTTCGGTGAAGAGTTCGAGCAGCACCGAATGCGGCGTCTTGCCATTGAGGATGACGACGCCCTCGACGCCGCGCTCGATCGCCTCGATGCAGGTCTCGACCTTGGGGATCATGCCGCCCGAGACCGTGCCGTCCTTGATCAGCGCCTTCGCCTCGGTGACCGTCAGCTCGTCGATCAGCTTCTTGTTCTTGTCGAGCACGCCGGGCACGTCGGTGAGGAATAGCAGGCGCGAGGCCTTGCAGGCGCCGGCGATGGCGCCGGCGAAAGTGTCGGCGTTGATGTTGTAGGTGTGACCGTCGCGGCCGGGCGCCACCGGCGCCAGAACAGGGATCATTTCGGAGCGGGCCAGCAGGTCGAGCAGCGTGCGGTCGACCTCGACCGGCTCGCCGACGAAACCGAGATCGAGCACGCGCTCGATGTTGGAATCGGGGTCGATCATGGTCTTGCGCGCCTTTTCGGCGAACACCATGTTGCCGTCCTTGCCGCACAGGCCGATCGCCCATTCGCCCTCGGCGTTGATCAGTGCGACGATCTCCTTGTTGATCGACCCGGCCAGCACCATCTCGACGATCTCGACCGTCTTCTGGTCGGTGACGCGCAGGCCGCCCTCGAACTTGGATTCGATCCCCATCTTGTTCAGCATGGCGCCGATCTGCGGGCCGCCGCCATGGACGACGATCGGATTGACGCCGGACTGCTTCAACAGCGCGATGTCGCGGGCGAAGGCCTTGCCGAGCTCGATGTCGCCCATGGCATGGCCGCCATATTTCACCACGACCGTCTTGTGCTCGTAGCGCTGCATATAGGGCAGCGCGCGCGACAAGAGTGCGGCCTGCATTTCGGCGGTGGCGGCGACGTCCGTCATCGGCGTGGTTCCCTGGCTTTTGGTTTTATGCATGCCGTTGTCCCCAAACCGCTGGGCACTTTTGGGCGACATGCATCAGGTAAGGACGGCGGCGTCTTAGCGGGAATTGACGCGAGCCGCAAATGGCATTGCTGTCATATTCGAGCCGTTCACGGTGTCGTCATTGTGACGGCACCATCAGCGGCGCCCGCCGCTTCAGCCAGCCCGAGATCTTCTCCATCTGCGCGGCGAGCGACAAAAGCGTTTCCTCGTCGCCCGGGCGGCCGGCGGCCTGGATGCCGAGCGGCAGGCCGGCGTCCGTGACATGGACCGGTAGCGCAATCGACGGCTGGCCGCTGACATTGTGGATTGCGGGCCAGTGCGTGAACCAGAGGCTCTTGTCCATCAACTGGCCGAACAGTGGTTTGATCCTGAGCAGCGCCGTGAGATGCAGCTTGTCGACCAGGGTTTCGATCAACTCGTCGGCGCCTTTGGGATCCATGGCGCCGCAGGCAAGCGGCGGGTGCGCGATGACGGGCATCAGCACCGCATCATAGCGCGCAGTGTCCTCGATCAGGCGGCGCGAGGCGGCATGCAGCCGCTGCAGGCCGGCATAGACCTCGCCGGCCGAGACCATTTCGCCCAACCGGCCGAGCACCCGCGTGGCGCGCTCGATGTCGCCCGTCACGGAGCGGCCGACGCGCAGCGCATCACCCCGCAACGAGCCGGCAACGGCGGAGGCGACCGTCGTGCAGAAATCGGCGAAGAAATCGCGGCCGATGAAGGGCAGCTCGATGTCCTCGACGGTATTGCCGCCCTCACGGGCGAGCGCCACGGCAATGTCGAGCGCCTTGAGCGTCTCGGCCGAAATCGGCAGGCCGAGCGGCGACTTGCGGTAGACGGCCAGCTTGAGCTTGCCGGGATCGCGCGCGGCAGCGGCCGCGAACGGACCCTTTGGCGGCCGCGCGGCATAAGGCGCCAGCGCATCTGGACCATGGGTGAGGTCGAGCAGCAGCGCGCAGTCGCGCACCGAGCGGGTGACGGCGTGATCGACGACCATGCCGTACCAGCTTTCACTTACCAGCGGCGACAGCGGGACACGGCCGCGCGAGGTCTTGAGACCGACAAGGCCGCTGCAGGCCGAAGGCACGCGGATCGAGCCGCCGCCATCCGACGCATGCGCCGCCGGCACGACGCCGGCGGCGACCAGGGCTGCCGAACCGCCCGATGAGCCGCCGGTGGTGTGGCCGGTATTCCAGGGATTGCGGGTGATGCCGAAGGCTTTGGATTCCGTCATCAGCCGCAGCCCGTGCTCGGGCGAGGTCGAGGTGACGATCGGGATCAGCCCGGCGGCGAGATAGCGGTCGGTCATCACCGAATTGAAATCGGGCACCCATGCGGGAATGCGGCTGCCGCCATGCGAGGGCACGCCCTTGGCGGCGATGCCGAGATCCTTGATGGCAAAGGGGACGCCGGCCAGCGGCAAGGAGCGGTCGATGCTCTTCGCCCGCGCCCGCGCGGCGTCATAGAGCGTTTCGGCCGTGGCATTGATTTCGGGGCGAGTGGCCTCGGCGCGGGCGATTGCCGCTTCGGTCAATTCGATCGCCGACACGTCGCCCTTGCGCACCAGAGCGGCGAGGCCGGTCGCGTCTTCTTCCCAAAGGATTCGTTCGACCGACATGCGCGCTCCCCCGTTGCCGCCAAGCTAGTCAGCAGCGATTCCGTTGGCAATCCAGGCCAATAATGTCTCAGTTTGGAATTTGAGCGGCGAGTTTTTGTAAGACGCCTATCTCATGGAGTTGGAGGGGGAGCAACCGCCCCCGGAACAATGTCGGTATTCTGGGCAACCTTTATCCGCCAGCCCGACGGTTCTTCCTTCACAACAACCAGAAGCAGAATGCCTTTTCGCGTTCCAGCGGATGAGCCGTCCGGAGCGGATGCACCAGTCAGGATCCATGTATAATGCACCGATGCAATGCCGGAAGATAATTCAACAACTGACGAGACGGCACCTTCTAATCGGCTGTCGCGAAACATGGTTTCATGAGTTGCGCGGTGCGCCCTTTCGATCTCGGTGTGGTTCTTCCACCACATGCCCACGACATTGACAAAATTAGCGTCGTCGGCGAACAGCGCCGCGAAGTCGTCCATGTCATGTCTATTCCAAGCATCGGCAAAGGCAGTCGCGACATCCTCAGGTTTGGCGACTACCAATCTCATGCCAAATCTCCCTTGCTTTCCGCTAAAGTGTAGCATGTCGGGGTCATCGCCTCAAATGCGATTGCCAATCTTTGAATTCAAACTGGGACACAGCCTCGAGGCAGGTGTGCGGACGCCGGAACTTTAGGCGCGCGGAATATTTCCGCGTTGCAAATACATCGCAATTGCCTAATTTGGACCCGCATGACGCCGCAGGACATCACCAAGCTGATCGTTCGGACTTCGATGAAGGATCGGGCTGCGTTCGACCTGCTGTACCGGCAGACCAGTGCGAAACTTTTCGGCGTGTGCCTTCGTGTATTGAACGACCGGGGAGACGCGGAAGAGGCGTTGCAGGAAGTCTTCGTCAAGATATGGACGAAGGCGGATCGTTTTGCCGTCTCCGATCTGAGCCCGATCTCCTGGCTGGTGGCGATCGCGCGCAACCATGCGATCGATCGCATCCGAGCGCGGCGCAAGCCTGCAGTCGATATCGATACCGCGCTCGACGTGGCCGATCCGGCGCCGGGACCAGAAGCGATGGCGGTGGCGGGCGATGAGACCGAACGCATCCACCACTGTCTCGATGAACTGGAAAAGGACCGGGCGGCGGCCGTCCGCGGCGCTTATCTCAAGGGCGAAAGCTATGCCGAACTGGCGGAACGTCACGGCGTGCCGTTGAACACGATGCGTACCTGGCTGCGCCGCAGCCTGATGAAACTCAGGGAATGCCTGGAAAGATGACGCTGGCAGAGGACAATGGACCGGAACGTGGAGGCGACGACCTGTTCGCCGCCGAATACGTTCTTGGTGTTCTGCCGGCGGAAGAGCGGCAGATCGCATCCAGGCGCATCGACAGCGAGACAGAGTTCGCGCGGCTCGTCGATGGTTGGGAAGTTCACCTCTCGCCGTTGGGCGCGGGCTATCCGGAGATCGAACCGCCGGCTTCGGTGAAGCCGGCGATCGACCGCCGGCTGTTTTCATCCACCGCCGCCGCGCCCGCCGAACCGCGCGCCGGCCTGTGGTCCAGCCTCGCCTTCTGGCGTGGTCTCGCCGTGGCGGCTGTTGCCGCGCTGGCGCTCTATGTCGCCGTTCCCTATGTCAATCGGCCGGCCGAACAGCCGCAGGCGCGACTAGTCGCCTCGCTGGCCGCCGACGGCAGCGACGTCAAATATCTCGCCGTCTATGATTCCGAACGGCATGAAGTCAGCCTTTCGCATGTTTCCGGCGCGCTCGCCTCCGGCAAGGACTTCGAACTGTGGATGATCGAGGGCAAGAACGCGCCGGTCTCGATGGGCGTCATCCCGGCCGGTGCGACGGCGCACATTGGGGTCTCGCCCGCCACGCAGCAGAAACTCGCGCAGGGCGCCGTGCTGGCCGTCAGCCTCGAGCCTGCCGGAGGCTCGCCGACCGGCCAGCCGACCGGCCCCGTTGTTGCCGCGGGCGATCTGAAGGGCATCTGATCGACCCTCCGGATGGTGACAAGATAGAAATTACCCAGTCTATCTTCCATCACATATGTCTAATAGGCCCGTAAGCCGGCAAACCGTCGTGCTCGAAAATTTTTCCGCAATGCAAATAAATCTAAAACCAGGAAATAGTCTGAAACTCACGCATCTGTGTTCCGTATCTCCTCGCGTCCCCAAAAATGGGAAGAGAAACCCGAGGAGTCCAGATATCATGCGTAGATTCGCCACCCTTTTGCTCGCCGGTACGATCGCTGTCTCCGCGCTTGCCACGGCTGCTTATGCTGAAAACCCGATGGTCGGCGGCGCCGCCATGTTTGCCAACAAGACCATCGTCGACAACGCCGTCAATTCCAAGGATCACACGACGCTGGTCGCCGCCGTCAAGGCCGCCGGCCTGGTCGAGACGCTGCAGGGAGTCGGCCCGTTCACCGTCTTCGCGCCGACCAACGAAGCCTTCGCGGCACTGCCGGCCGGCACGGTCGACACGCTGCTCAAGCCCGAGAACAAGGACAAGCTGACCAAGATCCTGGCCTGCCACGTCATCGGCGCCAAGGCGATGGGGGCGGATGTGGCCGCGATGGCCAAGGCCGACGGCGGGACGCATAAGGTCAAGACGGTCGGCGGCTGCGAGCTGTCGCTCAAGGCCGATGGCGGCAAGGTCACCGTCACCGACGAGAACGGCAATGTCGCTAATGTGACGATCGCCGATGTCGAACAATCCAACGGCGTCATTCATGTCATCGACAAGGTTCTGCTCCCGAAAATGTGATGGGACCGAAAATGTAACAAGGCGCTTGCCGCGGACGAAACAGCAGGCAAGAGCTCTCTGTCGATCGCGTCGTCTCGCTCCCGTGATCCGCAATCGGCACGCCTGCTCCGCGCCGTTCCACGGTCAGCCGTGAACGGCGCGGAGTGTCGTTTGAGGGCAACCGTCACCGGCTTTTGACTTTTGCGTGGCGGGTATAGTTTGGCAAAACGGACGACAGGAGGAACTGGTCATGAACCGTCGCGACTTTCTTTTGAGCGGTGCCGCCGCGATCGGCGTTGTCGGTGCCGCGGCGACGGTGCTTCGCATGGGCAGCCCGCAGGCCGCCCAGGCCGCCGAGAAATTCGAGATCACCAAGACCGACGACGAATGGAAGGCCATCCTGTCGCCGGCCGCCTTCGACGTGCTGCGCAAGGAGGGCACCGAGTATCCAGGCACCAGCCCGCTGCTCAACGAACACCGCAAGGGCATCTTCGCCTGCGCCGGCTGCGACCTGCCGGTCTATCCCTCGGAGACGAAATTCGATTCCGGCACCGGCTGGCCGAGCTTCTGGCAAGAGATCGCGAATGGCATCGGCAAGACCGAGGACCGGTCGCTGGGCATGACCCGCACCGAAGTGCATTGCCGCCGCTGCGGCGGCCATCTCGGCCACGTCTTCGACGATGGCCCGGCGCCGACCGGCCTGCGCCACTGCATCAACGGCGTCGCGCTGACCTTCAAGCCCGCCACCGCCTGACGCTAGAGCAGTTCAGCGATTGGTAGAATCGCTGAACTGCTCTAACTATTTGTTTTTACGCAATTCCGGACGGAAAACCGCTACACACTTTTCCTGGAATTGCTCTAGCAAGGGCAATAAAAAACTCCGGGCTTTGCGGCCCGGAGTTTTTTGCGCTGTCAGCGTTTCAGGCGTGGACTGGAGGAGCTTCCTGAAACCGCTGCCGCGTATGGTTCTTTTGTTTCAGTGCCCGCCGCCTCCGCCACCACCGGGCGCGGCCGGCTTCCTGATCAGCATGGTGAACAGGCCAAGCGTCGCGAACAGCACCGTGAGCATGTAGAACACGTCCATGAAAGACAGCAGCGCCGCCTGTTGATGGACCATGCCCGACAATTTGGAGATCGCCGCACTGGTGGCGTCCAGGCCTGATGTCTGCTCGAAGTTGAGCGTCATGTTCTGCAGCTTCTGCTGGGCCGCCGCGCTGCCCCACTGCACGTGCTCGCCGAGCCTTGCGTAGTGGAAGGCATTGCGGTCGATCAGCACGGTGTTGATGAGGGCAAGGCCGACCGCACCACCGAGATTGCGGGTGAGGTTGAACAGGCCGGATGCATTCTTCAACCGGTCCGGCGGCAAGGTGCCGAGCGCGATGTTGTTGATCGGCACCATGCACAGCATCATCGAACAGCCGCGCAGGATCTGCGGGATGAGCAACTCATAAAAATCCCAGTCGGCGGTCAGGTGGGTCATCCACCATGTGCCGGTAGCGAAGCCGAAGAAGCCGATCATCATCATCAGCCGCAAATCCATCTTGCTCGACAGGATGCCGGAGATGGGCGCGGTGAAGAACATGGCCAGGCCGCTGACGAACAGCGCTTCGCCGATCATCATCGAATCGTAGCCGCGGATGCGCCCCAGGAAGACCGGATAGAGATAGGTCAGGCCATAGAGGCCGATGCCGATGACGAAGGAAAACAGCGAGCCGAAGGCGAAATTGATGTTGCTGAACGCCTTGAGGTCGACGATCGGTTCCTCGGCGGTGAAGACACGCCAGAAGAAGATCACCGCGCCGATGGTCATGATGATGGCGCAGATGAACACGGCCTGGTCTTGCAGCCAGTCGTTGTTCGGACCCTCTTCCAGCACGTACTCCATGCAGCCAAGGAAGGCGGCCATGCCGGCGAGGCCCCACCAGTCGAACTTCGAGAACAACTTGAGATTGGGCTTGTCGAAATCGATCAGCGACCAGGCCACGGTCGCCACCAGAATGCCGGGCACGACATTGACCAGGAACAGCCAGTGCCATGAAAAGGCGTGGCTGATATAGCCGCCGACGGTCGGGCCGATGGTCGGCGCCAGCGTCGCCACCAAGCCGATCATCGGCGAGACGATGGCGCGGCGCGACGGCGGGAAGATGGTGAAGGCGGCAGCGAAGACGCTCGGGATCATGCCGCCGCCGATGAAGCCCTGCACGGCGCGGTAGACGATCATCTGGTCGATGTTGGTGGCGGTCGCGGCCAGCGCGCTGGCCGCGGTGAAGCCCGCGGCCGCGACGGTGAACAGCACGCGCGTCGACAGCATCCGGCTGAGGAAGCCCGACAGCGGGATCATGACCACCTCGGCGATCAGATAGGCTGTCTGCACCCACGGGATCTCGTCGGAACTGGCGCTGAGGCCGGCCTGGATTTCGGCCAGCGAGGCCGAGACGATCTGGATGTCCAGGATCGCCATGAACATGCCGAACACCATCGCCAGGAAGGCAATGACGCGTCGCGTCGAAATCGTGTCGGGAACCGCCGGCATGGCCGGTGGCGATCCTGCGGTGATGGTTGCGGTTGCCATGTCCTAAGCCTCCTTGAGGCAGGCCGGGCGGCCAGGTGCTTCAATCAGCCACCAAGCCGCCCTCCGAAAAGCGATTAGTTACTGGTCGCGGCAGGCGCCGTGCGGCTGTCGACGGCGACGACGACGCTCAAGCCCGCGCGCAGCTTGCCGGTTTTCAGCGCATCGGCCGGCACGTCGATGCGGACCGGCACGCGCTGCACCACCTTGGTGAAGTTGCCGGTGGCGTTTTCCGGCGGCAGCAGCGAGAACACCGCGCCCGACGCCGGCGCCAGCGAGGAGACGGTTCCCTGGATGGGGTGGCCGTCGATGGCGTCCACCGAGATGTTGACCTTTTCGCCGGGAACCAGCCGGGCAAGCTGCGTCTCCTTGAAGTTGGCGACGATGTAGAGCTTGTCCATCGGCACGACCACGGCGAGCTTCTGGCCGGGGCTGACCAGATCGCCCTGTTCGACGGAGCGGTTGCCGACGACGCCGTCATACGGCGCCTTGAGCACGGTGAAAGAGAGATCGCGCGCGGCCTTGTCGCGGCCGAGCTGCAAGGAGGCAAGCGTGCTCGCCGATTCGGCACGCTGTGCCTCGAGCACGCCGATATTGGCCTGCGCAGCGGCGATCTGCGCGTCGGCGCCGACGAGAGCGGCCTTGGCCTGGTCGAGCGCGGTCTGGGCGTCGTCCAGCTGTGCCTGCGTGCCGACATGCGTCTTGACCAGTTGCGCGGCGCGCTGCTGGGCGCGGCCGGCATTGTCGGCGGCGGCCTGGTCGGCGACCTTCTGCGCCTGCGCCTGCTGCAGGGAGGCCTGCGCGGCCTTGGTCTGCGCGTCGATGCGGTCGAGCGTCTTGGCCAGCGTGGCGATCTGCGCCTCGGCCTGGGCAACGGCGATCTTGTAGTCGCCGGCATCGATCGTCAGCAGCGGATCGCCGGCCTTGACCTGCTGGTTCTCGCTGACCAGGAGCTGATCGACATAGCCGGAAATTTTTGGCGAGACGAACGCCATGTCGGCCTGGACATAAGCATCGTCCGTGGAGATCATGAAGCGGCCCGTGGTCCAGTAATCATAGCCGTACCAGGCGCCGCCGCTCAAAAGGGCAAGGCCGATGATCGGCAGCAGGAAAGAGCGCACCGAGCGCTTCTTCTTGGCCGGAGCTTCAGTATCCGGCGGCGGTGCGACGACTGGCTGGACATGCACATCGGGCGCTTCCGTCGCCGGGGCAACCTTGGCGTTGGGGAAAGGGCGGACTTCGGCGGTGACGGACGTATTCGAGGACATGACATCTCTCTAAAGTTATAATACTGAACCGTTCGGTTCGATCTGGGCGTTGACATAGCGCGTAAAGAGGACCATATCAAGGGGCAATCGAACCGGTTGGTTCGAATTATTTTCGGGGTGTGATTTTTATGGTTGAGACTGTGCGCAACGCCGAAGCCGACCAGTGCGAGGATCTGCTCGATGGTCTGCGCCGTGGCCGCCCGGCAGCCGGACAGGATCCGGTCAAGCGCAGCCAGATCATCGACGGTGCCCGCCGCGTCTTCATCGAAAAGGGCTTCGAGGCCGCCTCGATGAACGACATCACGCGCGAGGCCGGTGTCTCCAAGGGCACCATCTATGTCTACTTCGCCAACAAGGAAGAGTTGTTCGAGGCGCTGATCGAGGAAGAGCGCGGCACCATCTTCAAGAACATGTACGACATGCTCGACCGCGCCGACGATTTGCGCCAGACGCTGGTCAAGTTCGGCAAGGTCCTGTCGATGAAGATCACCTCGGCCAGGGTCATCCAGGCGCAGCGCACGGTCATCGGCGCCTCCGACAGGATACCCGACATGGGCGCGCGTTTTTACGAACGCGGGCCCAAGCGCGGCCATGACAAGGTGGTGGTCTTCCTCAACGCCGCCGTCGAGCGCGGCCTGCTCGAGATCGACGATGTCGACCTCGCCGCCTATCAGTTCACCGAACTGTGCCTGGCCGGTCTTTTCCGGCAGTGCATCTTCGCCTACCGCACCAAGGCACCGACCCAGGACGAGATCGATCACATTGTCCGGTCGGGCGTCGGCATGTTCCTCAAGGCCTACGGCACCGAAAGGCTGGCAGAGGAAGAAAACAGCTCACACTCGCCCTGACAGGAATCTCCGAAACGGCCGTCCAGTGGCCGATTTTTTGCGGAGGGCGGCTTGACCTCAAGGCGCGGAGCGTCAACGTCTGGATCTGGGTAGAACCGATCATTCGGCGGAATGGTTCTCGTTCGCGAGCGTGAAGGCAGATCGGGATGGGCGTTCCGAAGCTCCAGAATCAGATGCGACGCATCGTGGCGGACTTCAACGCCGGTCGCCACGAGCAGGCACGGCTGCTTTGCGGGGAGGCTCTTCGCGAGGCGGCTGACGACCCTGCCCTCAACCACCTTATGGCTGCCGTTCTTTTCGCCAAGGGAGAGATATCGGAAGCCCGCGCCCATATCCAGGCAAGTCTGGCGATCCGGGCTGACAACGCATCCGCCCAATTGCTCGCCGGCCGCTTGGCGCGGGCGGTACGGGATTTTGACCAAGCACTGTTCCATCTCGCGCGCGCGGCGGAATTGGCGCCTGGCGCCGCTGTGCTCATCGAGCAGGGGCGCACGCTCGACGAGGCAGGCGACCGGGCCCATGCGCTCGAGGTATGGCGACAGCTGACACTTGCCGATCCCTTTTCGGCGGAGGCGGCAGCACGCCTGGGCCGCATGCTGTTCGAGGACGGAATGCCCGCCGATGCGGCACCCTTGCTGGAGCGGGCCGTAAAGGGAAGCGCGCCCGCATCGGCATGGTTCGACCTCGCCCTTGTCAGGCAGGATCTGCATGATCATGTGGGGGCAGCGGCCGCCTATCGCAAAGCGCTGGAGATACGCCCCGACGACGCCGAGGCGGCGGTCAATCTGGGGGTAGCACTTCAGGAAGCGGGCGATATGGACGCCGCGATCGAGGCCTATCGAACGGCCTACGGGCAGCGCGCCACAACCTTTGGCACCATCGCGATGGCCCTGACGTCAGCGCCGCACGGCAAGCTTTGGATCGATCGCGAAACGTTGAAGGGCTTGCTTGGTAAAAACAAAAATTAGGTCGGGTCGCATTTGGAGCGGCGGCACTCGGATCGGAGCTCTAGCGGGCGCGTTTCACGCGAAACTGCTTACGGTAGACGCCGGGTTCGGCAAGAACATCGGCGACGGTTTTTTCATAGGAGGCTTTGCGTGTGACATCGAAGCTTTCGAAAACGAGTTCGGGCGCGGCGCGCGGCACGGGAAAGCATTGCGCGACCGGCGTGCCCTTCGCCAGCACGCCGGAGAAACCCTGGTCGGTCCAAATCGCCGGGAAATTGATGCCGGCGTCCTGGAAGTGATCCGAATCGACGACACCAGTCACCAGGCGGAAAGGAAGATCATCGCGGTTGACCGGATGGGTGGCGAAGAGGGACCAGCCTTCCTCCAACTCGATCGTCCAGAAACTGTTGAATTTTATCGCCGCCAGCCCATTCGACAACGGTGCGCCGGAGAGCTGTTCGGCGACATGGAAGCTGAGCGGCGAACGCGGGTGGCCCTTCGTTGACGGCTCGGCGATGTCCCACCGCCATTCAAAGGCCCCGTTCTCAACTGTCACATCGCATGGCAGCAGGATCATGAAGCCATGTGTCATCGCATCAACGAAGGGCGGACACTGTTTTACTGTCCTGATCTCTCGCCCATGGATTTCCGAATAGGCTTTCGGAGGCATCTTGCGGAGCCAGTCAGGCAGCACGCCACGCGCGGGAACCGGCCGGGGGAGCATTTCGGCAAGCGCGGGATCACAACGAAAAACGATACGCATCCGGTTGCCCTCGAACGGCACTGCGATGTTGACGGATTGCCAGGGCGCGGTCAACGTATGCGCGCACGACGACTAGCCGCCATTCGCCGCGAGCACGATGGCGGCCTGCAATTCCTCCAGGCCTTCGCCCTTTTCCGATGATGTCGCCAGCACGAACGGGAACGCCGCCGGACGCTTCTTGATCTTTTGCAGCGTCTCCTCGATCAGCCGCGGCACGCCGGCGGCCTTGATCTTGTCGGTCTTGGTCAGCACGATCTGGTAGGATACCGCCGCCTTGTCGAGCAGCGACAGCACCTCGTCGTCCTTGGCCTTGATGCCGTGGCGGGCATCGATCAGCACATAGACCCGCTTCAGCGTGACGCGGCCCTTGAGATAGTCGAAGACCAGCTTGGTCCACTCGTCGACTTTCTCCTTGGGCGCGGTGGCGTAGCCGTAGCCCGGCATGTCGACCAGCGCCATCGGCGGCAGGTCGGTGCCCTCGCCTGAAAATCCGTCCGGCACGAAATAGTTGAGTTCCTGCGTGCGCCCCGGCGTGTTGGAGGTGCGCGCCAGCCCCTTCTGGTTGACCAGGGCGTTGATCAGCGACGACTTGCCGACATTGGAGCGGCCGGCAAAGGCTATCTCCGGCGGCCCTTCCGGCGGCAGGAACTTCATGGCCGGCACGCCGCGGATGAAGATCCATCCGCGCGTGAACAGGTCGGTTTGGATCGCGGTGCTGTTGGGAACGTTCAAGCTGCTGCCTCCAGTAGAGAGATATCGGCGCTCCTGATGGCGTCGAGATTGCGGCCGATCTTGTCCACCGGCCAGTCCCACCATGCCACCGCCAGCAGCCGTCGGATCGTCCTGTCGTCGAAACGCATCTTCACCACTTTCGCGGCGTTGCCGGCAACGATCGCATAGGGCGGCACATCGTGCGTCACCACCGATTTGGCGGCGATGATGGCGCCATGGCCGATTTCCACGCCGGGCAGGATCACGGCCTCCATGCCGATCCAGACATCGTTGCCGACCATCGTGTCGCCGCGCAGTTCCTTCGACCATGTCTGGGGGTCGAAACCCTTTTCCCAGCCATGGCCGAAAATGTTGAACGGATAGGTCGAGAAGCCGGACATGGCGTGATTGGCGCCGTTCATGATGAAGCGCGCGCCCTCGGCGATAGCGCAGAACTTGCCGATGATGAGCTTGTCGCCGATGAAGGGATAGTGATGCAGCACGCATTTTTCGGCGAATTTGTCCGGCCCGTCCGGGTCGTCATAATAGGTGAAGTCGCCGATCTCGATGTTCGGCTCTGTCACCAGAGGCTTCAGGAAGCCGACGCGCGTGTGCATCGGGATCGGGTGCTTGATGCCGGGGTTGGGTCCGTCCATGTCGAAGTCCGTCCAGGAAGTGATAGCCACGCGGATCCGCAATCCGCGCGCCTGGTCAAAATAACGTGATCCGCCCTATAGCACCAATCGGCTGACGAGCGAGCCTTCCTTGCCTGCCACGCTCATTTGTTGCCGCGGCAGATCACGATCGGGTTGGACAGCGCGCTGTCGAAACCACTGCCCTGATAGACCTGAACGTTCGACGCTCCGGGCGGCAGCATGAAGCTGCCTTCGACGACCTTCTGATCTCCCGCCATCGTGTGAAGATCCCAACTAAACGTGCAGAACTGTGGCGGTGCCTTGGGTTCGACATGGCTGCAGTTGAGCTGCGCGCCGCCCAGCATGGCGGCGCCGCCGCAGCTGACCGCATCCTTCGCGGCAGCGGCGCCGGGGCACCCAACGAGAGCCGTGAGAGCCGCGATCCTGATCCAATCCATCGCCAAAATCCTTGCCGGCAAATCCACATCGCCACGCGGCTTTTGCATGCCGTGGCCCATGCGTTTTTTCTTCCCCGGGGCTTAATCGGTCTTGCGCGGGGCGTCCAGCAGGATTATGTGCATGATGATAATAAGCATGCTCACGAAAAGTTGCCACCCGACCCCGACCTCCTCCCATGCCCTCTTCCCGCAATATCAGCTTCGTGCTGCACGACGTCGCGCGCCTGCTTCGCAAGCGGTTCGAGCAGCGGTCACGCGCATCGGGGCTGACCCGCGCCCAATGGCAGGTGCTGGCCTTCCTTTCGCTGCATGAAGGCATCCACCAGAACAAGCTCGCCGACCTCATCGAGATCGTGCCGATCACGCTCGCCCGGCTGCTCGACAAGATGGAGGCGCGCGGCTTCATCGAGCGCCGGCCCGATCCCGTCGACCGCAGGGCATGGCTGCTTTACCTGACACCGCGGGCCCGTCCGCTGCTCGAGATCATGCGCGGCAACGGCCAGAAAACACGAGACGAGGCCTTCGCTGGCCTTTCGTCCGAAACACAGCAGCATCTGCTGCAAACGCTAAGCTTGATCAAATCCAATCTGCTCGCGGCTTGCACCCAGCCAGCCGTCGACCGGGAGAAAGTACATGGCTGAATCGACATCCCCCAAGAAGCCTGCCGGAGACGAAACACCGGCGGGTCGGACCGACCAGATTATCCAGCTCGACAGTGAGCGCGAACAGCGGCGGGCCAGCGCCGTCATCGAAAATGACGAACTGGAAGCGCCCGTCGCCCTGGAGCCGGCGGCGCTGGAGGCTCCGGCCAAGGAGCCGCCGCCACGGCAGGCCCCTGCCGCCGTCGCCCCTCCTGTTCCGGTCAAACCGAAGCGCAGCCTGGCGCGGCCCGTCCTTTTTGCCCTGCTTCCCGTCGCGCTTGTCTTCGGCGGCTATTATTATGTCACCGGCGGTCAGCTGATGACGACCGACAATGCCTATATCCAGGCTCAGTCGCTCGGCGTCTCCACCGACGTCTCCGGCACGGTGCAGGAGATCGACGTGCATGAGAACCAGGCGGTCAAGAAGGGCGACGTGCTGTTTCGCCTGCGGCCGGCCTCCTTCGAGACCGCTCTCGCCGCCGCCCAGGCCCAGCTCGGAACCGTCCGCAACCAGGTGCTGACCCTGGAGGCGAGCTACCAGCAGTCGCTGTCGCAGATCGAGCAGGCGCAGGCCGACATTCCCTATTACGAAGCCGCCTTTCAGCGGCAGCAGGATCTGCTCAAGACCTCCACCGCCTCGAAGGCGTCTTTCGACAGCGCCCAGCACGATCTCGTCGCCGCGCGCCAGAAAGTGTCCGTCGCCAAGGCGCAGGCGCAGGCCACGCTCGCCCAGCTTGGCGGCGACGCCAACCAGCCGGTGGAGAAGAACCCCTTCTACCTCCAGGCCCAGTCGGGCGTCGACGACGCGCAGCGCAACCTCGCCGATTCCGTTGTCAAGGCACCGTTCGACGGCATCGTCACCAATGTCGACGCGCTGCAGGTCGGCAAGTACCTGCCGGCTTCGCAGCCGGCGTTCAGCCTGGTCTCGTCGACCGATCTGTGGATCGCGGCGGAACCGAAGGAAACCGAGCTGACCTATGTGCGTCCCGGGCAGACGGCGACGATCAGCGTCGACACCTATCCCGGTGCCGTCTGGCACGGCAAAGTTGCCTCGATCAGTCCCGCCTCGTCGTCGAGCTTCTCGCTGCTGCCGGCGCAGAACACCACCGGCAACTGGGTCAAGGTCGTGCAGCGCATCCCGATGCGCGTCACCATCGCTGACATCGACGGCAAACCACCGCTGCGCGGCGGCATGAGCGCCGTGGTCGACGTCGACACGGGCCATGCACGCGGCCTGCCGGACTTCGTCACCAATCTCATCGGCCTGTTCGGACAAAAGTCATGACCAGCGCGTCCGCGACAGGTGCCACGCCGGTGGTCGCCAATCGCGGCGCCATCACCGCCTGCGTGATCCTGGCCGTCATCATGCAGGCGCTGGACACGACCATCGCCAATGTCGCGCTGCCCTATATCCAGGGCAGCGTCTCGGCCAGCGCCGACCAGATCAACTGGGTGCTGACCTCCTACATCGTGGCGGCGGCGGTGATGACGCCGCCTTCCGGCTACCTTGCCAACCGCTTCGGCCGCAAGCGCATCCTGTTGACCTCGATCACCGGCTTCGTCGTCGCCTCGGTGCTGTGCGGTTTCGCGCAGTCGCTGCCGCAGATCGTCGGCTTCCGCCTGCTGCAGGGCCTGTTCGGCGCGGCGCTGGTGCCGCTGTCGCAGAGCATCCTGCTCGATATCTACAGTGTGGAAGAGCGCGGCTCCGCCATGGCGCTGTTCGGCGTCTCGGTGATGGTCGGGCCGGTGCTGGGGCCTGTCATCGGCGGCTGGCTGACCGAGAATGTCAGCTGGCGCTGGGTGTTCTACATCAACGTGCCGATCGGCGCGCTGGCCTTCGCCGGCGTGTCGCTGTACGTCCTGGAAACCAAGCTGGATTTCAAGGCGAGGCTGGATTGGCTGGGTTTCGGCATGCTCAGCATCACCATCGCCGCCTTGCAGATGTTTCTCGATCGCGGCGAGCAGCTCAACTGGTTCTCGTCATCCGAGATTATCGTCGAGGCGCTGATCTGCGCGTCGGCCTTCTACATCTTCCTCGTCCACACCTTCACCGCCCGCAACACCTTCGTCAATCCGAGGCTGTTCCTCGACCGGAATTTCGCCGTCGGCATGATCTTCATCTTCATCATCGGCATCACCTATCTCGCCTCGCTGGCGCTGATGACGCCTTACCTGCAGACGCTGATGGGCTATCCCGTGGTGACGGCCGGCATCGTCATGGGGCCGCGCGGGCTTGGCACGATGGCCTGCATGTTCCTGGTCGGCAGGCTGATCGGCAAGGTCGACACGCGCTGGCTGCTGCTCATCGGCCTGCTGATCACCGCCTGGGCGATGTACGACATGACCGGCTGGACGCCTGACGTTTCGCAGTGGACCATCATCTCCACCGGCTTCATCCAAGGTGCGGGCTTGGGCTTCCTGTTCGTGCCGCTGACCACCATCACCTTCGCCACGCTGGCGCCGGAGCGGCGCGCGGAAGGCACCGGCCTCTACAATCTGTCGCGCAACATCGGCTCCAGCGTCGGAATATCGGTGGTCACCGCGCTTCTGACGCAGAATGTGCAGATCAACCACGCCAACATTGCCACCTATGTGACGCCCTTCAACCAGGCGTTCAGCGATCCGGCGATCTTCCAGGCGATGAACCCTTATACCGCCGCCGGCCGCGCCGCGCTCGACGGCGTGGTGACGCTGCAGGCGACTGTTATCAGCTACATGAATGACTTCAAGCTGATGATGATCCTGTCGCTGGCGGCGATCCCGCTGTTGCTCCTGCTGCGCAAGCCGGGGACGCCGGCCAAGGTCGACCACAGCGCCGTCATGGAGTGATGTGGCGGAAGCGGTCGGGCTTCGAACGCCGAGGCAAAGCGCTCTCACCAAAAGAAACCGGGGCCCTGTGAGGGACGACAGGACCCCGGCCTCGCCGATACGGCTTCGCAAGAAACATGGCACCTCGTCATGAGGCGGGGATGGCGGACCGGGAAAGCCCCAACGATCCGCCGACGCCCCCTTTTCGCCGGAAGCCGCTACTTCGGCAACAGAACCTTGTTGACGACGTGAATGACGCCGTTCGACTGGTTGACGTCGGCGATCGTCACCTTCGACTCGCCGCCGGACTCGTCCATGATGTAGAGCTTGCCCTTCTTGACTTCGGCGGTGAGCGTGTCGCCCGAGACGGTCTTCATCTCGTATTTGCCGCCCATCGCCTTGGCCTTCTTCATCATATCGGCGCCCGAAATCTTGCCGGCCACGACATGCGCGGTCAGCACCTTGGTGAGCTTGTCCTTGTTTTCGGGCTTCAGCAGCGTGTCGACCGTGCCGGCCGGCAGCGCCGCGAAGGCTTCGTTGGTCGGGGCAAACACGGTGAACGGGCCGGCGCCCTGCAGCGTCTCGACCAGGCCGGCGGCCTTGACGGCGGCGACCAGCGTCGTGTGGTCCTTCGACTTGACCGCGTTCTCGACGATGGTCTTGGTGGCGTACATCGGCGCGCCGCCGACATTCGGGTTCTTGGCATAGGCCGGCGCGGCAATCGCCATGCCGGCGATGAGGGCTGATAGGGCGATGGTCCTGAATGTGGGCAAGCGCATGTGGTCTTCCTCCGGGTGAGGGCTGATCGGGATTGATAGCCTTTGAAACGCACACGCAGTCACGCCCCGCGCGTGATTGCAGTTTCGCCGATCACGGGATCGTGAAGCGATACCTGGTGCAAACAAAAAGGCCCGGACAAGCCGGGCCTTTTGAGGAGGGAAGGTGCCGGCTATTCGGCCGGCGAAGGTTTCTTGCGGAACAGCGCCACCAGATTGTCCCACAGCTCGATCTTGGCGCCCTGGCGCTTCATGATCACGCCCTGCTGCAGGATCGACAGCGTGTTGTTCCAGGCCCAGTAGATGACCAGACCCGCCGGGAACCCGGCCATCATGAAGGTGAAGATGACGGGCATCCAGGTGAAGATCGCGGCCTGCGTCGGATCCGGCGGCGTCGGGTTCATGCGCATCTGCAGGAACATGGTGACGCCCATGATCAGTGGCCAGACGCCGATCATCAGCATGTGCGGCAGGGTGACCGGAACGAGGCCGAACAGGTTGAACAGCGAGGTCGGATCGGGCGCTGCCAGATCCTGGATCCAGCCGAAGAACGGCGCGTGCCGCATCTCGATTGTGATGTAGAGCACCTTGTAGAGCGAGAAGAAGACCGGGATCTGCAGCGCCACCGGCCAGCAGCCGGCGAGCGGATTGATCTTTTCGGTCTTGTACAGCTCCATCATAGCCTGCTGCTGCTTCATCTTGTCGTCCGCGTATTTCTCGCGAATCTCGAGCATCTTGGGCTGCACCTTCTTCATGTTCGCCATCGACGCGTAGGACTTGTTGGCGAGCGGGAAGAAGATGGCCTTGACGATGACCGTGGTGGCCAGGATCGCCAGGCCGAAATTTCCGAAGAATTTGTAGAGCGTGTCGATGAGCCAGAACATCGGCTTGGTGATGAAATAGAAATATCCCCAGTCGATCACCAAGTTGAACTGGCGAATGTGACGGTCAGTCTCATATGCGTTGATCTTGGCAACTTCCTTGGCCCCAGCGAAGATCTCCGTCTCGACTGTTGCGGATTGGCCGGCGTCGACATTGATTGCATCGGTCAGGAAGTCGGACTGATAGCGATGGCGACCATCCTCGAAAAAGGCATAGCGTGGCTGGAAAGGCTGCTTTTCGGTTGGCACGAGCGTCACGGCCCAGTATTTGTCGGTGATGCCGAGCCAGCCGTCGGTCGACTTGCCCGGGGTGACCTGCTTTTCAGATTCGATCTTGGCGTATTTATATTCGGCCAAGCCCTCGGTGCCGGTGACGCCGATCAAACCTTCATGCAACACGTAGGTACTGGCAACGGCCGGCTTGTCGTATCGCGTGACGCGGCCATAGTTGAACAGCGAAACGGCGCTGCTGCCCGAATTCTGCACCGTGTCCGAAACCGTGAACATGTAGTCGCTATCGACGGAGAAGGTGCGCTTGAAGGTCAGGCCCTTGTCGTTGGTGTAGGTGAGCGTCACCGGCGTCGACGGCGTCAGTGTCGGATTGCCGTCGACCGTCCACGCCGTTTCCGCGCCCGGCACCGTTCCGGTCTTGTCGTTGCCGACGAAGCCGATCTCGGCGAAATAGCCGGTGGGCAGCGCCTGCGGGTTGAGCAGTTCGATCTCGGGCGAATTCTTGTCGACGGTCTCGGTGTAGTGCTTGAGCTTGAGGTCGTCGAGCCGCGCGCCGGTCAGATTGATCGAGCCCTCGAGGCTCGGCGTGTCGATCTTGACGCGCCTGGAAGCCGCCAGCGCCTGGTCGCGGCCGGCCGCGGTAACGATGTCACCGCCGGGGGCGTTGGGAATGGCACCCGGGGCCGTGGTGCCCGGCGCCGGCGTCGATGCGCCCGGATTGGCGGTATCGGCCGCCTTCTTCTGGTCCTCGACGCGCTGCTGCTCGATGCGAGCCGCCTCGCGTTGCTGCTCGCTGCGCGGCAGGACATAAAAATACTGCCACAGCGCCAGGATCAGCACCGACAGGGCGATGGTGATGAAGAAGTTCCGGTTGTTTTCCATCGAGAGCCCTTGGCCTATCGTGTTCCGCGAATCCGGCGGGAGAGTTCGGCCTTCAACTGGCCGAAGGGGGCGCGCAGCGCATCATCGCGCCCGACGATGACATAATCATTGCCGGGCACCATGTCATCTGCGGCATGGACGCGGACGGCCTCTTTCAGCCGCCGCCTGACGCGGTTGCGCACAACAGCGTTGCCGACCTTCTTGGTAACGGTGTAGCCGACGCGCGGCACCCCGCCGTCGCCGCGGTCGAGGACCTCGACGAGGAAAAACCGTCCGCGTCGCTTTTCACCACGACGGACGGCCAGGAATTCCGCGCGTTTCAGAAGCCGCTTGGGATTTTGCCCCACTGGCTTGCCGGTTGCGGGCAACGATCTCGTCTCGCTTAGGCGCTGAGCCGCTTGCGGCCGCGGTTGCGGCGAGCTGCGACGACGCCACGGCCACCCTTGGTGGCCATGCGAGCACGGAAGCCGTGCCGGCGTTTGCGGACGAGTTTGGACGGTTGGTAGGTACGCTTCATTTGTTTTAATACCGCGGGGTGCGGCCCTTCTTGATTCTGTCACTTTGTAACAGGAGCTTTGCCGGGCCGGTTTTGGCGCGATCGAAACCGCGCCGGGACGAATGGCCCGAGCGTGAGCGGGCTTATAGAAAGAAGGGTTTTGGAAGTCAATCCGGCGTCGGCGCGCTAAAGACGCACCTCTTTTGGAGCATCTATTTTTCCGACCAAGGGAGAAATTGGCAAAAAAGCCGTAATCGCCTAATCTTGGCTGATCAAGTGATTGTGAAGATCGAGTCGCATGAGCGAAGCCAGCCAAGCAGGGGAAGGGACCGGAACGGCATCAGCCGCCGTCCGCACGGTACCCCTGTCGCGCGGTTTGTCGACGAAGCTGCTGCTGCTCACCATCGTTTTCGTGCTGCTGGCCGAAGTGCTGATCTTCCTGCCCTGGATCGCCAGCTATAGGTTGAGCTGGCTCAAGGAGAGGCTGAGCACGGCCGCCGCCGTGTCGATCGTGCTGGTGCAGGGCGAGTCGACCTCGCTGTCGCGCACGGCCCAGAACGACGTGCTGATGGCCATCGGCGCCAAGGCGATCGCGGTGCGCGACGGCGGTGTCTCGCGGCTTCTGGTGGTGGCCGACATGCCGCCACAGGTCGACGAACACATCGATCTCGCCAGCGTCGGCATGGTCAAGGGCATGACCGGCGCGCTGGACACGCTGTTTTTCGGCGGCGACAGGATGCTGCGGGTTTTTGGACCGGTCGGCGACAGCGACAAGGAGTTCGAGCTGATCATGCCGGACTACTCCCTGCGCAAGGCCATGCTCATCTATTCGCGCAACGTCGCCTTCGTCTCGCTCCTGATCTCGCTGTTCACGGCCATGCTGGTTTATGCCGCGATCGACCTGATCATGATCGGCCCGATCCGCACCATGACGCGTTCGATGCTGTCCTTTTCCCAGGCCCCTGACGATCCTGGGCGGATCATTCACCCCGCCGATCGCGCCGACGAGATCGGCGTGGCCGAACGCGAACTGTCGCAGATGCAGGAGCGGCTGCAAAAGATGCTGGCCGAGCAGAAGCATCTGGCCGACCTCGGCCTCGCCGTATCGAAGATCAATCACGATATGCGCAACATTCTGGCCTCGGCCCAGCTGCTGTCGGACCGCCTGCGCCAGGTCAAGGATCCGACCGTGCAGGCCTTCGCGCCGAAACTGGTGCGCGCGCTCGACCGCGCCGTCGCCTATTCGGAGGGCGTGCTTCATTACGGCCGCACGCAGGAGCCGCCGCCCTCGCGCCGCAGGGTGCGGCTGCGCCAGCTTGTCGAGGACGTGCACGGCCTGCTGGCGATCGAGGAGGGCATCGAGTTCATCAACGCCGTCGAGACGGCTTTCGAGGTGGACGCCGATTCCGACCAGCTGTTCCGGGTGCTCACCAACCTTTGCCGCAACGCGGTGCAGGCGATGGCGGCCGATACCGAAAGCGCCGTGGTGCGCCGGCTGGCGGTCTCGGCCGAGCGCATGGGCAGTGTCAGCCGCATCGCCGTCACCGACACCGGCCCCGGCCTGCCGCCGAAGGCGCGCGAAAACCTGTTCGCGGCCTTCCGCGGCTCCGCGCGCAGCGGCGGCACCGGTCTTGGCCTGGCCATCGCGCATGAACTGATCCGCGCGCATGGCGGCACTGTGGAATTGGTCGAGTCGATTGGCGGGCGCACGACATTCGCCGTCACCATCCCCGACCAGCCGGTGCGCCTCGACCAGGCCCGTGGCAGCCTGCGCCGCCCGGCCTGACGGCTTCCGGCCGTTTGCTGAGGATTACTCGCCTTCCGGGCCCGCCTCTTCCCTGACCTTACCCGATTGTCCGCCGTCTGGATTCAGGCTGATCCCACGGCTCGAAGTGCCGGGATCGGCGCCGGCATCGCTGGATGACAGGCTTGCGACAAAACTTTTGCCGGATCGGCTTGCTTTTCGCAAATTCAGTCGTTAGGGAACTGCACACATTCGCGGCCGGTCTTTCGGATCGGATCGCGGGGCCGTCGAAAACATGGCCTGATGCGCGCCCGTAGCTCAGCTGGATAGAGCACCAGACTACGAATCTGGGGGTCAGGAGTTCGAATCTCTTCGGGCGCGCCATTTCGGTACAGAACTATGAGCGCCGACGCCGCCGATTCTTCGCTGGAAGCGGCAACGAGGGTTCGCAGCAGTTCCGAACTCGATCCCATGATCCATGATTGCGACCGCCGCCGCTGCCAATCTTGGACGTGCTTCTTCTAACTCTTTGTTTTTACGCAATTCCGGACGGAAAGCCGCTACACGCTTTTCCTGGAACGGCTCTAGATTGCTCGAAGTGCGGCAGAGCGCCGCTTCTCGCGACAAATATCCGCTATCGCTAGCGGGAGACCGCGGCGCCCCTGTCGGTCCAGGTGGGCGGCAGGCCGAAGCGGGCGGCGACCATTCCCGGAATGCCGGGAGCCGTTCCGAACGCCTTGCAGGCATCGTATTTCGGATCACCGCCGAGCGAGGCCCGCAGTCTTTGCATCGATGGTATCGCCGGCATTCCCTTGAACGGGTCCTTGCCCTTGAGCAGCATGCGGCTGAAGTCAGCGGCGAAGGCCGAAGAGAGGGAATACGCATCCCCCACCGTGGACACCCGAGCCTTGGTCGTGATTATGTTTGCACCGCGCGACCAGAGAATGGCTGCCTTCTGGGAACTGTCCTTGTCGACGGCCTCGGCCTCGATGGCCAGGCCGCCGAGGCCGATCGGAAGCCGGGGGACTGGAACGCCGAGCCCCGCCACCGAGGCGCCGAGCGACGCAACGACGGAACCCGCCGCCGCCGTACGATTGGTCGCAACGATGTCGGTGACGGTAGCGTGGACGATGAGGTCCGCTGGCAGGCTCGGGGCCACGACCTGGAAGCGGTCGCTAAGGTCAGTGCAGAGCGCCCGGTCGACCGCGTTGGCGACGAGCGCCAGGTCTTTGGGATCGAAGCCACTGCTGCCGATCTGCGTCGCGGTCGGTACAATGCGCACGGTCTGTGCGGCGAGCAACGGCGCCGGATCCACACGCAATCTCGCTTTTGCGAGGATGCCCGTGGATGGGCTCATTCCGGCGTAGGAACTGAGGGACGTGCCCTGGGGCAAGGGCACACTCGTGCACGCGGACAACCACAGGGCCGCGCAGAGCGCTGCTCGCGGCCGCATTTCAAGTCGTCGAAGCTTCAGGATCATTGTCAAATCGTCTGAACCGGCATCATGGGTTCAGCTCTAGCGGCCCCAGCGTTAATTGCGGTAAAGGCAGTGTAAAGTTGGGTAAAACCCACGATCGGCACGGATCTTCAGCCGGCGCATACGTCGCCGGAAGCGCCAGCGTGATGGTGCGGCCAGCGGGGCGTTTCGCCTCAGAACCGTACGCGGGCCGGAGGAAACTTGTTTCATCGGGCCGGCAGCCCAGCCATCAAAAGAGGTGCAGTATTGGTTTGAGGAGCTTTGCGGATTGCAACGACTCGATGAGTTCGGACCCGGGGATTGCAAGGAGAAAGCAGGAACTGTCGATAGCGGTACGCTTCAGCGCAACCGGGTTGAACGTCCTGGGCAATTGATGCGCGACGTCGCCAACGCTTCGTCCGAAGCGAGGGAGGAAGGCGGGCACCTCATGGCAATATTCCCGGTAGGCATCGCCAAAAAGCCCGTCAAGAGCAATCGATTCGCGGCCTGAGACATAAGCGAATACCAGATACCCAAACAGGAAGTAGAAGGCCGCAATCGCCACTGACCCGAAAATCAGGCCGATGCCGGCAAGCCCTAGGGAAGAAAAGAAGTACAGCGGATTGCGGGTGTGGTTATAAGGGCCGTTCGTTATGAGTTCCCGGTTCTTGCGTCCGCCTATATACAGCGATGCCCAGCACCGACCGGCGACACATATTATGATAAATGCGGAGCCAATAAGCTCCATGCCTTGGCGAGGAAGAGTCTCCGGCGGCCAGGCGCTCTGCGACAATAGGACCGGCGTCAAAAGTAATGGCACGGCCAGCCAGAGGAACCGCATCCTCTTGCCCTGCTGAAACACCGTCGTGGTCACCGACATCAGTCCACTCTCTCGCATTTGAAGAACCGGGGTCGCGGTCCAGCTTTAGCGATGCCAGCGTTAATGGCGGTAAAGGCAGTGTAAAGTTGGGTAAACCTTGCCATCAACCTCGATCGTTGGCCGGCTGCCGAGGAATCTCCAGCATGATGGCCAAGCCGCCGACGTCCGGCAGCGACGCGTATACGCGCCCGCCATGGCGCTCGATTGCCTGTCTCGCGATCGCAAGGCCAAGACCGTACCCGCCTCTGGGTGCCGCGTCGTTGCCGCGGGAGAATGGCTGGAAGATTCGTTCGAGTTCGTCTCGCCTGACGCCCGGCCCCTGATCCACGACGCACACCTTGAGGAGGTGTTCCGTGGTCTCGCATTGCACGATGATTTGCGAGTGTTCGGCGGTGTATTTGACGGCGTTGCGAATGACGTTTTCCAGCGCCCGGCAGATCAGCTCGCCTTCGACCTCGGCAAGAAAGCTGTCGTCGACATTGGTGGTGATCGAAACCTGGCGTGCCTGGGCTTCGAACGCCGCGTCGCTCAGGATTTCGTTCAGGAGATCGATGACGTCCAGCCTCTGTGTCGACAGAGGGAGGCGGGAACCGGCCGTCAGCCTGGCGAGCGTCAGCACTTCGCCGACCAGCGCATCGAGCCGTTCGATCTCCCGGTCCATGCGATCCAGCATGGCATCGAGTTTGCCCGGACTCTGCCGAAGGACACCCCCAACGGCTTGCAGACGTGACAGCGGGGAGCGCAGCTCATGGGACACGTCGTGGAAAAGTCTCTGCTGTGCCTCCTGCAGCTCCTGCAACCGCGCAGCGCTGGAATCGAAATCATGCGCGAGCGCGGAGACCTCGTCCTTCCGGCCTGCCATCTTGTGTCCGATGCGGACGTCGAAGCGGCCATGGGCGAGCGCGCTCAGGCCGTCGCGAAGGTGCACGACGGGACGAATGAGATATCGGGCGAGCGCGGCCGCCGATATCGCGCTCGAAATCAAAATACCGAGCCCTGGTACGAACGGACCAAGCTTGTCGAGAATGACACTGTATTGCCGAGGCACGGAGATCCGGTAGCAACTCCCGTCCTTCAGGACGGTTCTTGTCTCCGCCGTGCTCCTATCGGTGCATGCGCCGGATCCCGCGATCTCGGAGATCGTGAGGCCGACCGGCACCGTGTCCTCGCTTGCACGGGCAAAGCGCCGAGCGGCATCTTCACCGTCCTTGACAAGGAGGTTTTCAGTCAGGTCGAGGACGACCGCCTGCTTCTGGCGTTCCAGTTTCGAAGCGGAAGGAAGCGTCTGAAAGAAGTCGAGCGTCAGGACTATGATCGCGACGGACGCGGCAAGCGTCAGCCAGGTTATCACGAAGAACTTCTTGAACAGCCGGGGCATGTCAGTCCAAAAGAAGTTGATAGCCTTGGCCGCGAACAGACCTTATCCATGACTGTCCATCGTCCCTGAGGCCGAGCTTCTGACGCACGCTGCTGATATGGACGTCGATGCGGCGATCGAACGGGGCTAGCGGCTTTCCAAAAGCCCGTTTCGAGATGTCTTGCTTCGGCACCAACTGACCGGCATGGCGAGCGAGAACTTCGAGCAGGCTGAACTCCGTACCGGTAAGCTCCAGCAACTGCCCGTCCCATTCGGCGGTTCTGTTGCTCGGATGGATCACCAGCCGTCCGGCTCTCAGCGTGTCAGTGGACGCGCCGACCGCGGGCTGGTTCGCACGACGAAGGATCGCGCGCACTCGGGCCGCGAGCTCTCCCGGCGAACAGGGTTTTGTCACATAGTCGTCGGCACCGAGGTTAAGGCCCGATATCCGGTCGATGTCATCGCCTCTTGCCGTGAGCAGCAGCACCGGAACCTGGCTCAGCTTCCTGATCCTTTGCAGGACCTCGATCCCGTTCATTCGGGGCATCATGATATCGAGCACGATCAGGTCCGCCGCTTTGCGCGCGGCGGCGGCAATCGCCGTGCCGCCGTCCGTGCCTGTCGCCACGTCATACCCTTCTTCGACCAGGTATTCCTGCAGCAGCGTCGTCAACTCGACATCGTCGTCGATGAGGAGGACCTTGTTCATTCCATTCCGTCCGTCATTCATGCCGGCCCCTAAGGCACAAATGCGGGCGGGCGGCGGGATTTTACCCAACTTAACACAACTTGACTGCGTTTAACGTCCACCCGGCCAAGCATGGAGCGGCGACACGGGTCGCGTTCAACCACCGCTGCGGTTCGTCGGTTGCACGGCCGATGGCGTCGGCCTTGCCATGCCTGGCCAAAGGCCTGCAAGACGCCGCCATCTCACCCCACCGAACGTGCCGCTGCCCGGCCCGCGCTGCGGCCCGAGAAGATGCAGCCACCCAGGAACGTGCCTTCGAGCGCCGCGTAGCCGTGCACGCCGCCGCCGCCGAAACCGGCGGCTTCACCGACGGCATAGAGGCCCGGTACCGGCTGGCCGTCGGGACCCAGCACGCGGCTGTCGAGATCGGTCTGCAGGCCGCCCAGCGTCTTGCGGGTCAGGATGTTGAGGCGCACCGCGATCAGCGGTCCGTTCGCCGGGTCGAGCATCTTGTGCGGCTTTGCCGTGCGGATCAGCCGGTCGCCAAGATAGGCGCGCGCGCCGCGCAGCGCGGTGATCTGCATGTCCTTGGAGAACGGATTGTCGAGCTGCATGTCGCGGGCGCGGATCTCGCGCTCGACCCCTGCTACATCGAGCAGCGGTTCGCCGCCGGCCAGCGCGTTCATGCGCGCCACCAGCTTCGAAAGATCGGCCTCGACGATGAAATCCTCGCCCTTTTCCATGAACGCCTTGACGGGACCGGGGATGCCCGACGTGGCGCGGCCGAGCACCTGGCGCCAGCTTTTTCCCGTCAGATCGGGGTTCTGTTCCGAGCCCGACAGCGCGAATTCCTTCTGGATGATTTTCCTGGTCAGGATGAACCAGGAATAATCGAAGCCGGTACTCATGATGTGGCTGAGCGTGCCCAGCGTGTCGAACCCGGGATAAAGCGGCACCGGCAGGCGTTTTCCCCGGGCATCGAGCCACAGCGAGGACGGTCCGGGCAGGATGCGGATGGCATGATCGGTCCAGATCGGCGCCCAGTTCTTGATGCCCTCGACATAGTGCCACATACGGTCGCGGTTGATGATCGAGCCGCCGGCCTGTTCCGATATGGCCAGCATGCGGCCATCGACATGGTCGGGCACGCCCGTGATCATGCGCTTCGGTGCCGTGCCCAGCCGCTTGGGCCAATTCTCGCGGACAAGCTGATGGTTGGCGCCAATGCCGCCGGAGGCGACGATCACCGCCTGGGCATGCAGTTCGAAGTCGCCTGACACATCGCGCGAACTCTTGTGGCCACGCTCGACAGTGCTCGGCTGCAGGATGTCGCCACGCACGCCGGTCACGGCCGCACCCGTCCGCGTCAGCTCATTGACCCGATGGCGGAACCTGAAGTCGATCAATCCGCGCTTTTGCGCCTCGCGCACGCACTGGACGAACGGCTCTAGCACGCCGGGACCGGTACCCCAGGTGATGTGGAAGCGCGGCACCGAATTGCCATGGCCGATGGCATTGCCGCCGCCGCGTTCGGCCCAGCCGACGACAGGAAAGAATTTCAGGCCGCGCTGCAGGAGCCAGGAGCGCTTCTCGCCGGCGGCAAAGCCGACATAGGCCTCCGCCCATTTGCGCGGCCAGAAATCCTCCGGCCGGTCGAAAGCGGCGGTGCCCATCCAGTCCTCGAGCGCCAGATCATGGGAGTCGCGGATGCGCATGCGCCGCTGCTCCTGCGAATCGACCAGGAAAAGCCCGCCGAACGACCAGAACGCCTGGCCGCCCAGCGATTGCTCCGGCTCCTGGTCGACGATGATGATTTTCTTGCCGGCCTCGGCAAGCTCGGCGGCGGCAACCAGCCCGGCAAGGCCGGCGCCGACAATGATCACGTCCGCGTCGTCAGCCATTTGTTCCCCCCAGAATTAGCCGGTTAAGCAAGCAATTCCAGGAAAAGTGTGAGGCGGTTTTCCGTCCGGAATTGCGTCAAACAATGGCTCAGACGGTCTCCCAGCCGCCCTTGTTGTCGCCGGCGCGGAAGATGGCGTCGATGACTTTCTGGTTGAGCACGGATTCTTCCAGCGTGAAGACCCGCTCCTTACCGCCCTGCGCCGCCCGCGCGAAGGTCTCGACCTCCAGCCTGTATTGCTGCGTCCCGGGAAAGCGGAACACCTGCGCCTCGGTGTGATTCTGGTTGTGCAGTTCGACGCGGTGATGGTCGTACAGCCCGGCATTGAAGGGCGAGAATACTTCGATGAAACCCTTCTCGCCATGGAACACCATCACCTGGCGTGCCGCCATCTGGGTCGACAGGTAGAAGGACAGTTCGAAATCGCCGAAATCGGCGCGGATCGAGGAATAGATGTCGGTGCCGAATGTCCTGTCGCGCTCGATCGTTGCCTGTACGCGCAGCGGCTCCTTGCCGGTCGAAAAGCGCGCCGACACGGTCGGGTAGACGCCGATGTCGGGCAGCGCGCCGCCGCCGAGATCGAGCTTGTTGCGCATGTTGTTGGGATCGACATTGTAATAGGAGAAAGCGCCCTGCACATGGCGCAGCCGGCCGATGGCGCCGCTGGCGATGAGATCACGCACCTTGATCCATTGCGGATGGTAGATGACCATGAAGGCTTCGCAGACCAGCACCTTCTTGGCGTCACGCAGCTTGATCAGGGGCGCGATGTTCTTGGCGTCGAGCGCCAGCGGTTTTTCGACCAGCACATGCTTGCCGGCCTCGATGGCCTTGGCCGTCCATTCGACATGCTGCGACGTCGGCAAGGGGATATAGACGCCGTCGACTTGGTCGGAAGCGAGCAGCTCCTCATAGGAGCCGAAGGCATGGCGCGCGCCGAAGCGGTCGCCCAATGCCTTGGCCTTCGACAGGTCGCGGCTGGCGATCGCCGACAGCACGCCGTTCTCCGCCTCGACGATTGCTGGCAACAACTGCTCGCGGCCGATCTTTGCCGTCGACAACACACCCCATCGGAACATCGCGCTTCTCCTTGTCGGTTACAGGCAAGGAGGTTTGCCCGAAATCGCCGGAAAAGCCAATGCGGGTGCTCTGTTCCCCGCCCCACGAAGCTGTGGCGAGGAACCAGGTCGCGCCTAGCCCCTTCTCCCAGTCAGCGTCATGTCGAAATCGACGACATTGGAATAGAGCGGCGTGCCGACATCCATGCCGTAGTGCGAGCGCAGCACCTTGCCGGTGACATGGAATTTGATCGCCCCGCCCTTCAACCCGTCGAGCTCGGCGGTGAATTTTTCCGGAAACGTCTTGCCGCGCGCCGTCAGCCGACCGGTGACGAGCGCCGTCGTGTCACCGGTGCGGCTCACGCTTGTCGAGCGGAACTGGATTTCGGGACTGTTGGCCGCATCGAACACCGCATCGGAGCGCAGGAAGGCATCGATGCGGCCCTGGCCGGTGCCGACACTTTCGGGATAGATGGTGAGGTCGACCTTCGAGCGCCCGATATCATCGTTGTCGATGCGGATCGTGCCCTTGAAACGGGCAAAGGCGCCGTCGAAGCCGCCGCCGCCGGCCTTGCCGATGGTGAAGCGGATCGCGGAACCAGCCTGGCTGATCGTATAGCTGCCGGCGGCATCGCCGAGTACGACTGCCGCATAGACGGGCATGGCAAGACAGGCGGCGGCAGCCGCCAATCCGAGGATTCGCGCACGCATTGGATTGTTCCTTGTTCGGAGGCAACGCTCTCTCGCGTCCTCACCGCACCAACGAGATCAAGGCCCGTTCTATTCCCCGGTTGACGAAGGCGTGATCATGCGTGTCAGCACGCTGTCGCGCAGCAGGAAATGATGGCGCAGGGCCGCGCAGACATGCAGCGCAACCAGCGTGATGCCGGCATAGGCGAGATACCAGTGCGCCGACGCCCAAAAACTTTCGGCGGCGTCGGATTCGGGCTGCGGCAGGTTGGGCATGACGAACAGGTGGAACGGCATGCTGGGGATTTCCAGGGTCGAGACCGAAACCAGCGCCCAGCCGGACAGAGGCAGGGCCAGCTGGAAGACATAGAGCGCCAGATGCGCCAACGGCGCGGAGCGGCGCTCCAGGGCGCCGACAGAAGGCGGCAAGGGCGGTGCGGCGTTGCCGAGCCGCCAGGCGATACGCAGGATGATGAGCCCAAGCAGCAGAAAGCCCAGTGATTTGTGCAGCTGGATCAGCTCGAAGGCGGTACGCTGGCTCTGGGTCCTGACCATGACGAAGCCGAGTGTGAACTGGCCGATGAAGATGATCCCGATCAGCCAGTGGAGGACGATGGTTGCCCAGCCATAGCGGGTCGTGGTGTTGGTGATGGTCTGCATGGGAGGCGAACGTTGGCGCGGTCAGCTTTCTTCCCCTTGCCGCCAAGGGGCAGAGTTGCCTACCCGCTCACCCTGAAGAAATCGACGAAAGCCCTCAGCGCCGGCCGCATCTGACGGCGGCTGGGGTAATAGACGAAGAATCCCTCAAAGGGCGGGCACCAGTCCTCCAGCACGCGGATCAGCCGGCCGTCGGCGAGCGGCGCGCGGACATAGTCCTCGAAGACGAAGGCGAGCCCGGCGCCGTCGACCGCCGCCTGGGCGATCAGATGGTCCTCGTCGAGGATCAGCGGTCCTTGCGCGGCAATTTCGATCTCCTCGCCGTCCTTCTCGAATTCCCAGCGGTAGAGGACGCCGCTGGAGAAACGGAAGCGGATGCAGCGATGGTCGGCAAGCTCGCGCGGATGGCGAGGTTTCGGCATCGTCGCGAAATAGGACGGCGCGCCGACGACGGCGCCGCGAAGATCGGGCCCGATGCGCACCGCGATCATGTCGCGCTGCAGGCTTTCGCCGAGCCGCACGCCGGCGTCGAAACCGCCTTCGACCACGTCGGTGAAGCGGTCCTCGATGACGATCTCCAGCACGATCTCGGGATAGGCGGCGGCAAAGTCGCCGAGCCGCGGCGTCAGCGTCAGATGCGCAGCCGTGCGCGGGACGGTCAGCCGCAGATTGCCGGCAGGCCGGTCGCGCGCCTCGACGGCCGTTTCCAGCGCCAGGTCGATCTCGGACAGCGCCGGCCGCAAACGTTCAAGCTGTGCGCCTTCCTCGGTCGGAGCGACGCTGCGCGTGCTGCGCGCCAAAAGGCGCACGCCAAGCCGTGCTTCCAGGCTGGAGACTGCGTGGCTGACCGCCGAAGGCGCGATCGCCAGTTCCCTGGCCGCGCCGCGAAAACTGCCGCATTGGGCAACGGTTGCCAGCACCGCAAGCTGTGAGAGATGCGCTCGGTTCATTGATCTATTTCTTGGAACGACCCGTACTAAGAAGAGCCGATTATCGAACGGACCGCAAGGCATTATTTCTGCCGCATCACAACAAGGAGACGCGTGATGAAAACCCGCAAACTCGGTACTGAACTCGAAGTCTTCCCGGTCGGCCTTGGTTGCATGGGCATGAGCTTTGCCTATGGCGGCCAGCCGGAAGCCGAGGCGATCGCCACTCTGCACCGCGCCGTCGAGATCGGTGTCACCTTCTTCGACACGGCGGAGGTCTACGGCCCCTTCGAGAACGAGATCCTGCTCGGCAAGGCGCTGAAATCGGTTCGCGGCAAGGTGACGATCGCGACCAAATTCGGCTTCAAGATCCTGGAGGAAGGCACCGGCATGGATCGCATGGCCGGTGTCGACAGCCGTCCCGAGCACGTCAAGGCTGTTGCCGAGGCGTCGCTGAAGCGGCTTGGCACCGATGTCATCGACCTCTACTACCAGCACCGTGTGGATCCGAACGTGCCGATCGAGGATACGGTCGGCGCCATGGCAGAGCTGGTGCGTGAGGGCAAGGTGCGGGCGCTGGGCCTGTCGGAGGCGAGCGCCGCCACCATCCGCCGGGCACACGCCGTACACCCGATCGCGGCCGTGCAGAGCGAATATTCGCTGTGGAGCCGCGACCCTGAAGACGATGTCTTCGCTGTCTGCCGCGAGTTGGGCATCGGCTTCGTGCCCTACAGCCCGCTCGGCCGCGGCCTGCTCACCGGCACCATCGCCAAGCCGGAGACCTTGAGCGACGATGACTGGCGCCGTGTCCTGCCGCGCTTCCAGGCCGATGCCATGGCCGCCAATGCCGAGGTGATCGCCACGCTGGAAAAGATGGCGGCCGACAAGGGCGTCACCTCGGCGCAACTGGCGCTGGCCTGGGTGCTGCACCAGGGCGATTTTATTGTCCCCATCCCTGGCGCGCGGAAAATCCGGCACCTGGAGCAGAACACGGCGGCGGCTGGGATTGAGCTAAGTGCGGCCGAGGTGGCGGCGATCGGCGATGCGCTGTCGCCGGATAAGGTGATGGGCAAGCGCTATACGGAGGAACTGCTGACGCTGGTGAATGGGTAGATTTTTCGGCATCCGCTAGCTTTCAGACGCTGGCGCGAGGCGCCCCCCTCTGTCCTGCCGGACTTCTCCCCCACCAGGGGGGACTTGGCTGTCACCGGCGCTCTCGCAAATCGCCAACGTTGAAGGAAGGGCGGAGCCCTGAAGCTGCCGATCTCCCCCCAAGTGGGGGAGATGGCCGGCAGGCCAGAGGGGGGCGCCTCGCACCGACATCCAAATTTCTGCCGCTCACCAAGGCACCACCGTAATCTCCGGCCAGTTCTCCTTTGCCCGCGCGCCCTTCACTTCATGCGTCCGCTGGTTGTCCATCACCCGGTTCGGCGTGATGCGAAACGAGAAGAGATCGTCGAGCTCGAACGGCGCCACCAGCTCCAATTGCCCATCGGCGCCGTAGCGCACCCCGACCGCATGTGTCTTTGAGGCGAAATAGCTGACGGACTCACTGGAACTCGTATAACGCGGGCAGGGCTGTCCGAACTTCTGCGGATACCACAGATGCACGCGGGCCTGGTTGCGCACTTCGACCGGTAGCGACAGTCCCTCGAAATACCGAGCCGCCCGGCGGATCACCGCGTCCTCTGCCTCATAGGACAGGTCGGAGTCGTCGAAATAGAAGAGGTCGACATCCCTGATGCCGTAGCCCGACGACTTGCCGGTCAGATGGTTCCAGACGCTGTTGTAGAGCGCGCCGGAAACCACCAGCCAATCCGGCAAGGCAAACGCGCGCACCCGTGCCAGCGTTTCGACAAGCAGCGGATCAGCCTCGACGATGCCGAGAAACGCACTTCGTTGTTTCTCAAACGGGAGCCCGGAATAACGCAAATGGTCCATCGCCCTTTGGAGGGCGATTCGCCATCTACCCGCAATCCTTTATCCCCGTAGCACGCCACCCGTTTGCTTGCCGACATTCTCGACGATGCGCTTGGCCAGCGCCTCGAAATCCTCGTCGGTCAGTGTCTTCTCGACCGGCTGGATAGACACTTCGACGGCAATCGATTTTTTGTCGGCTCCGAGCGACGCACCCTCGAAGATATCGAAGACCGAGACGCCAGTGATCAGCTTCTTGTCGGCGGCCAGTGCGGCGCGAACAAGCGTGCCCGCCTCGACCACCTTGTCGACGACGAAAGCAAAATCGCGCTTCACCGCCTGGAAGGCGGAGAGTTCCAGCTTCGGCTTGGTCTTGGTCGGCTTTGCCTTCGGCTCGGGCACGGCGTCGACGAACACTTCGAAGCCGCATAGCGGCCCGGAGACATCGAGCCCTTCCAGCGTCTTCGGATGGAACTCACCGAACGTGCCGAGCACGGTCTTCGGACCGAGCTTGATGGTGCCGGAACGGCCGGGATGATACCAGGCCGGTCCGCCGGCCTCGATCTGCAGCCGTTCGACCGGCGCGCCGCAGGCTTCGAGTGCGGCGACCGCGTCGGCCTTGGCGTCGAACACCCCGACCGGACCGGAATTGCCGGCCCAGTTGCGGCCTGAGCCGTCGAGCTTGGCCGTGCCGCGGCGCACGCCGGCGGCGACGCGCCGCTGCTGGTCGGCGCCATCGCCCTCATAGGTGCCCGAGACCTCGAACAGCGCCACGTCGCCGATGCCCTTGTCGGCATTGCGCTGCGCAGCCGAAATCAGCCCCGGCAGCAGCGAGGGCCGCATGTCGGACATGTCGGCGGCGATCGGGTTGGCGAGTTTCAGCGCCGTCTGGCCGCCGCCGAACAGTTCGGCGTGCCTGGCCGGAATGAACGACCAGGTAACGGCCTCCATCATGCCGCGCACGGCAAGCGAACGCTTGGCGGCACGGGTGCGGATCTGCAGCGTCGTCAGGATCTTGCCGTTGACCATGTCATGCGCGCCGAGCGGCTGCGGCGCGATGTTGTCGACGCCATGGATGCGCATCACCTCCTCGACCAGGTCGGCCTTGCCGTCGACATCGGGGCGCCAGGAAGGCACGGTCACGTCGACGACGTCGCCCGATCCCTGCGCGTGGAAGCCGAGACGCGACAGGATGTCGAGGCTCTCCGCCTTTGGCACTTCGATGCCGGTCAGCCGCTTCACTTCCGACAGCGGAAGGGAAACGATCTTCGGCTGATGCCCGGCATAGCCGGCCACCTCCGTCTCCGTGGGCGTGCCGCCGCAGAAGTCGATCACCAGCTTGGTCGCCAGTTCGACGCCCGGCACCATGAATTCAGGGTCGACGCCGCGCTCGAAGCGATAGCGTGCATCGGTGATGATGCCGAGCGTCCGGCCGGTGCGGGCCGTGGTGATCGGGTCCCAGAGAGCGGATTCGATCAGCACGTCCGTCGTGTTCTCGTCGCAGCCGGAATGCTCGCCGCCCATGATGCCGGCAATGGATTCGACGCCATTATCGTCGGCGATCACGCACATTTCCGGCGTCAGCGTGTACTCGCGCCCATCGAGCGCCTGGACCTTTTCGCCATCCCTGGCGCGGCGCACGACCAGATTGCCGGCGACCTTGGCGGCGTCGAAGACGTGCAGCGGCCGGCCGCGGTCGAAGGTGACGTAATTGGTGATGTCGACCAGCGCGCTGATCGGCCTCAGCCCGATGGCGATCAGCCGCTGCTGCAGCCATTTCGGCGACGGCCCGTTCTTGACGCCCCTGACCAGCCTGAGCGCGAAGCCCGGGCAAAGCTCCGGCGCCTCGATCGTCACCTTCACCGGGCACATGCCGCTGCCGACATGCGGCATGATCGCGCCGCCGACGAGGCGGCCGAGGCCGCTCGCCGCCAAATCCCGGGCGATGCCAAAGACGCTGGTGGCATCGGGCCGGTTCGGCGTCAGATTGATCTCGATGACCGGATCGTCGAGATGGGCATAGGACGCAAAGCTGGTACCGACCGGCGCATCCGCGGGGAGGTCGATAATGCCATTATGTTCGTCGGACAGTTCCAGCTCGCGCTCGGAACACATCATGCCGTGGCTTTCGACGCCCCTGATCTTGCCGACCGCCAAAGTGACGTCGATGCCGGGCACATAGGTGCCGGGCGCGGCGAAGGCGCCGATCAGGCCGGCGCGAGCGTTGGGCGCGCCACAGACGACCTGCACCGGCGGCTTGCCGTCACCGGTATCGACGGTCAGCACCCGCAGCCGGTCGGCGTCGGGATGCTGCACTGCCGTCAACACCTTGGCGATGACGAAGGGTTTCAGGCCTGCCTTGTCGTCGACATGCTCAACCTCGAGGCCGATCGAGGTCAGCCGCTCGACGATCTCGGCCAGCGTGGCGTCGGTTTCAAGGTGATCCTTGAGCCAGGAGAGGGTGAATTTCATTGGGCTGTTCCGTAGTGGCTGGCGGCAGGAGTCTTCAGGGGTGTCACGCGCTCAAGCCTCCGAACAGCGTCGGCATGTCCAGCGGCCGGAAGCCGTAATGCGACAGCCAGCGCACATCCGCGTCGAAGAAGGCGCGCAGGTCCGGCATGCCGTATTTCAGCATGGCGATGCGGTCGATGCCCATGCCCCAGGCAAAGCCCTGGTATTCGTCGGGGTCGAGCCCGCCGGCCCTGAGCACATTGGGATGCACCATGCCGCAGCCGAGAATCTCCATCCAGTCGGAGCCTTCGCCGAAGCGCACCTCGCCTGGCCTTGAGCGGTCGCACTGGATGTCGACCTCGAGGCTCGGTTCGGTGAACGGGAAGAAGGACGGCCGGAAGCGCATCTTGACTTGCGGCACTTCAAAGAAGGCCTTGCAGAACTCTTCCAGCACCCACTTCATGTTGGCGACGTTGGCCGACTTGTCGATCACCAGCCCCTCGACCTGATGGAACATCGGCGAATGGGTGGCGTCGGAATCCTGGCGGTAGGTCTTGCCGGGAATGACGATGCGGATCGGCGGCTTCTGCTTCTCCATGGTGCGAATCTGCACCGGCGAGGTGTGGGTGCGCAACAGCTTGCGTTCGCCGTTCTCGTCCGGCTGGAAGAAGAAGGTGTCATGCATCTCGCGCGCCGGATGGCCTTCCGGGAAATTCAGCGCGGTGAAATTATAGTAGTCGGTCTCGATATCGGGACCTTCGGCGATGGCGAAGCCGAGATCGCCGAAGATCGCCGCGATCTCGTCGATGACCTGGCTGATCGGATGGATGCGGCCGCGCTCGGCCGGCGACTGCCGCACCGGCAGCGTCACGTCGACCTTTTCGGCGGCCAGCCGGGCGGCGATCGCCGCATCCTTCAGATCAGCCTTGCGGGCCGTCAGCGCCTCGGTGACGCGGTTCTTGAGGCCGTTGATGGCGGGGCCCTTGACTTGGCGCTCCTCGGCGGTCATGGCGCCAAGGGTTTTCAGCATCTCGGACACTGTGCCCTTCTTGCCGAAGGCAGCGATGCGCACGGCCTCGATGGCCGGCTCATCGGCGGCCGACGCGATCTCAGCCATCAGGGAATTTTCGAGCGTATCCAAGCCGGTAGTTGCGTCGTTCACGGTCAAACTCGCTACGTTGGAAGTCAGCTTTAAAGTGAAAGTCACTTCTAAGTTGAAAGTTCAGGCATCAGAGACAAAAGAACCCGCGCCGGCCGTGCCAGCGCGGGTTCCCCAAATCAGAATTGCGAATGCTTGGGAAGCGCTGGGCTCGGAGCCCGATCCCGAAAAGTTGCAGACTTTTCGGAAAAGATCGCGCTCCTCGCTAATTTCCCTGGAGCATGATGTTGTCCAAAAAGTCAGAAACTTTTTGGCATCATGCTCTAGGCGACAGCGCTTTCAAAAGCGTTCGGCGTGGTGTTCTTCAGGTATTCGAGCGCGACCTTGGCCTTGGCGACCAGGGCGGCGAAAGCCTGAGGCTCGTGGATGGCCATGTCGGACAGGATCTTGCGATCGATCTCGATGCCGGCCTTGTTCAAACCGTCGATGAAACGGCCATAGGTCAGGCCGTGCTCGTGGGTCGCGGCGTTGATGCGCTGGATCCACAGCGCGCGGAACGAGCGCTTGCGGTTCTTGCGGTCGCGGTAAGCGTACTGCAGCGACTTTTCCACCGCCTGCTTGGCGATGCGGATGGTGTTCTTGCGACGGCCGTAAAAACCCTTGGCGGCTTTCAGGACCTTCTTGTGCTTGGCGTGCGAGGTGACGCCTCTTTTTACGCGTGCCATGTCATGATCTCCTTAAAACTTAAAGGCCGTTCGGAAGAAAATTCTTGATGACCTTCTTGCCATCCGGTTCAGCCAGAACCATCGTGCCGCGGGCATTTCGAATGAACTTGTTGGAACGCTTGATCATGCCGTGACGCTTGCCGGCCGCAGCCGACAGGACTTTACCCGTACCTGTGATCTTGAACCGCTTCTTGGCGGCCGATTTGGTCTTCATCTTGGGCATTTTGCTACTCCGTATTGTTGGCGCACGATCGCGCTTCTTGTTCGCTCCGGGCCGACCAAAGCCCGAAAAGCAAATGAAACCGCCACGGCATGCCCTGCCGGGCGGTTTTCTTGGAACGGCGGTGCTATAGATCAAAGATGGCGCGGGCGCAACACCTCAGGCCGTGCGACGCACTGTCCCCTCTCAGGGCAGCCTGAACCACACCGGCAGCACGCCCGACAGTTGCGCGCCGTCGATCAGTTCGAAAGCCGGCAGCGCAATGAGAAACACCAGCCCGTCGAGCAGTGTGGTCAAAAGCAGGCGCGGCTTGAAGCTGCCGGTGTCGCCTTCCTGGTAGAGCGAAAGCTTGGGGAAGAAGCGCGGCACGCGCGCCAGATAGTCCGCATAGGGTGCGCCGAGCGCCTCCTTGAGGAATTTTTCTTCGCGCAGGATGACGATATGGAAGGCACCGGCGCACAGAACCGCGAAAAGGATGATGCCGGAGAACGAGCCGATCTGCGCGCCGACGCCGGCGGCGGCGACGGTTGAGAACACGTAGAGCGGATTACGGGTGATCGAGTAGGGGCCGCCGGTCACCACCTCGGACGACTTGCGTCCGCCTATATAGAGCGTCGCCCACAGGCGCCCGACGATGCCGAGGAAAATCAAGAGCACGCCGAACATCTCGATCGATTCATGGACCGGCGTGTCCGGCGGGAAGGTCGACTGGCCGAAAAGCAATGCCAGAAACAGCACCACCACGAGCACGGCAAGCACCAGCCGGCGCATCTGCTGGTAGTTGCCCAGCCCGTGTTTGTATTCTGTGTCCAAGATTGGGATCCGATCGTCGAGGAGCCTGGCCGGCGATCGCAGCTCTAGCCAGGAATAGGCGTCCCGCCGGTCGTCGGGACGCCTCTGTAGCACAATTCAGGCGGATTTTGGCGCGATGACGAGGCCTGACGTCATCGTGATCCAAGCGGGTTCCGCAAAAGTGCCCACGGTTTTGCGGTGAGAACCCGCGACAACCATGGAAACTATGCAGACGACGCGTTGCGAAGCGACCGGAGTCTGCTTAGCGCGGCGCCAGCACCATCATCATCTGGCGACCTTCGAGCTTCGGCTCGGCTTCCACCTTGGCGATGGTCGCCACTTCCTCGCGCACCTTGTTCAGAAGCTGCATGCCGAGTTCCATATGCGCCATCTCGCGGCCGCGGAAGCGCAGCGTCAGCTTGACCTTGTCGCCTTCCTCGAAGAAGCGGCGAACCGCCTTCATCTTGGTCTCGTAGTCATGGCTGTCGATGTTCGGGCGCATCTTGATCTCCTTGATCTCGATGACCTTCTGGTTCTTGCGCGCCTCGGCCGCCTTCTTCTGGTTGGCGTATTTCAATTTGCCGAGATCGAGGATTTTTACGACGGGGGGCACCGCGTTGGGCGATATTTCGACCAGATCGAGCCCGGCCTCTTCGGCGAGCAGCAATGCGTCGTTGATGGAAACATCGCCGCGGTTCTGGCCTTCGGCGTCGATAAGCTGGACCCGGGGAACCCGGATGTCACGGTTGGAGCGCGGCCCATCCTTGGTCGGCGCCGCTGCTTTGAAAGGTCTGCGAATGGTCGTGGTCTCCTTGGCCGTTTCGTTCAGGGTTCGTATGAATCTGTGTGCGGACGCGCCAATGTGGGAAGCGCGCGGCGCAAGTCAATAGCACAGCGTTCTCAAGAAATCACCTGATCACGAGCCTGTGCCAAGCAAAGAAACATCGCGAGCACTTTCCGCCTTGCCTTTGGCCGTGCCAAAAGCGAGGCGTGAAAAAAACCAGGACCGCCCCACAGCCATGACCGCCGCTCCGACCTTTCTTGATGTTGATGGATCCGATATCGCCGTGCGCCATGCGGGTGGCGCGACGCCCGGCATCGTCTGGCTCGGCGGCTACAAGTCGGACATGCTGGGCACGAAGGCCGAGACGCTGTCGGACTGGGCGGCACGGGAAGGCCGGGCCTTCCTGCGCCACGACTATTCGGGCCATGGCGAATCCGGCGGCGCCTTCGCCGACGGTACGATCTCGAAATGGCTTGCGCAAAGCCTTGCGGTTTTCCGGCATTTCGCCAAGGGCGATCAGGTCCTGGTCGGCTCGTCGATGGGTGCCTGGATCGCGCTGCGCATGGTGCAGGAGTTGCGCAAGGCGGGCGATGCAAGCGTCGTCGGCCTGGTGTTGCTGGCGCCGGCACCCGATTTCACCAGCGACCTGATCGAGCCGGTGCTGACCGAGGCGCAGAAACGCGACCTCGCCGAAAAGGGGTTCTTCGCGGAGCCGTCGGACTATTCCGCCGAGCCTTACGTCTACACGCGCGCGCTGATCGACGACGGGCGCGAAAACCGGGTGATGACCGGGCCGATCGACACGCATTGCCCGGTTCACATCCTGCAGGGGCTGGCCGATGCGGACGTGCCATCGAGCCACGCGTTGAAGCTCGCCGCCCTGCTGCCGGCCGACGATGTCACGCTGTCGCTGATCCCCGACGGCGACCATCGCCTGTCGCGCCCGCAGGATCTCGACATGCTGGTGCGGGCGGTCGGCGACATCGCCGGACGAGGCAAGTGACGATGCGCCTTTCCATCCCGATCTCCGCTTTTGTCGCGGCAATCGTCGGTTTCGGCGGCACGCTGGCCATCGTCATCGCCGCCGCCAAGGCGGTCGGCGCGACGCAGGTCGAGACGGCGAGCGGTGTGACGGCGATCTGCCTGGCCATGACGGTCGAGTGCCTGTTGCTGTCATGGCGCACGAAAATGCCTGTCATCACTGCCTGGTCGACGCCGGGCCTGGCACTGGTCGCCGCCTCGAGCGGCTTTTCGATGGGCGAGGCCGTCGGCGCCTATATCGTCACGGGCGTGCTGTTGGTCGCGACCGGCCTGTTTGGGCCGCTGACCCGGCTGATATCGAGAATACCGGCTTCGGTCGCCTCAGGCATGCTGGCCGGCATCGTCGTCACCTTCGCCATCAATGCCATGAAAGCCATTCCGGCGGACCCCTGGCTCATCCTGCCGCTGATCGCGGCATTCTTTGTCATCCGGCTGTTCAATCCGGCGCTGTCGGTACTGGCGGTGCTGGTCGGCGGCGGCCTTGCCGCCTTCCTTACCGGCCGTGTCGGCGGCTTGCCCGCGCCCGAACTGTCGACGCTGACGTTTATTGCTCCCCATTTCACCGCCAAGGCGATTATCGGGCTGGCGCTGCCGCTTTATCTCGTCACCATGGCCTCGCAGAACCTGTCGGGGCTGGCGGTATTGCGGGCGGCCGGCTACCACCCTGAACCTGGGCCGCTGATCGGTATCACCGGCCTGTTTTCGCTGCTGTCGGCGCCGTTCGGGGCCGGAACCACCAATCTGGCGGCCATCTCGGCGGCCATTTGCACCGGACCTGACGTTCATCCCGACCCCGCCGAGCGCTGGAAGACGGGTCCGTTCTATGCGCTTGCCTATCTGATCTTCGCGATTTTCGGCGCTTCGCTGGTGGCGATCTTCGCCGTCCTGCCGCAGAGCCTGATCGTGCTGGTGGCGGGCCTGGCGCTGATGGCCTCGCTGGCCAACGCGCTGGCGATTGCGCTCAAGGACGAAGGCAACCGCATGGCCGCCACCGTCACCTTCGTCGTCACCGCCTCCGGGCTGACGCTGTTCGGCGTCGGCGCGGCTTTTTGGGGCCTTGTCGCCGGGCTGGTCGTGCTTTTCCTCGATATGCTCAAAAAGCGATAATCATTTCAGAACCTTGTTCGGTTTTGGCGGACATTGTCTTGAATCGCCGTTTTCGCCTTCCCATTTCGATTCCACGCAGCCGGTCCTGGCTGTCTCCAACCGAAGGAATGGGAGAAAATGAACACATCTGCATTGATCCGCCCGGCCTGGACGCCGGCGACCATCGCGTTGATGGTGATCGGCTTCATGGTGTTCTGGCCGCTCGGCTTCGCCATGCTCGCCTACATCATCTGGGGCGACCGGCTCGAGGGCTTCAAGCGTGACGTCAACCGTGCGACCGACGGCATCTTCGCCGGCTGCCGCCGTGGTTCCGACAAGGCCGCGCGCTGGGGCAATGGCTCCGCTCGCACCGGCAACGTCGCTTTCGACGATTGGCGCGAAAAGGAGCTTGAGCGTCTGAACGAAGAGCGCCGCAAGCTCGACGAGATGTTGACCCAGTTCGACGAATACGCTCGTGAATTGCGCCGCGCCAAGGATCAGGACGAGTTCGACCGGTTCATGGCCAACCGCAACAAGTCGACGGCTCCGGCGAAAACCGACCCGAGCACCGGAACGGCCCCCACCAAGCGTGGCAAAGGCTCGAACCTGCTCGACGACTGAGGCCCAGCGACAGGGCCAAGGTATGATGACGGCGTCGCGCGAGCGGCGCCGTTTCTTTTTTGTTCTATTCGTTTTCCTCGAATCGCGTATCGTCCGGCCATGACCATCGGGTTCTTCCGCAATCTGACGAAGCCCAAGCCCACGCCTGCCGTGGAACGGGAATACTGTGTCGCCGGGCGCACGCTGCCGCTCAAGATCGTCGAGAGCGCCAGAGCAAAGCGCCTGACGCTGCGTATCGATTCCGGCGGTCAGGGCCTGCGCATCACCGTGCCGCCGGGCCTGCGCCGCGGCGAGGTGGACAGGTTCCTCGACCGCCACCAGGACTGGCTGGAGCAGCGCCTGGCCAAGGTGCCTGCTCGTCCTCAAGTAAGACCAGGTATCAAGATCCCGGTGCGCGGCGTGCCGCACCGCGTTGTCCACGAACCGTCAAAGCGCGGCACCGTCACCATATCGCGCGACGAGCGCGGCCCGCTGCTGATCGTGCATGGCGAGCGCATCCATCTGCCGCGCCGCATCGCCGATTTTTTGAAGCGCGAGGCCAAGAAGGATATCGAGAAGCTGGTGGTCAGGCATACGGAAGCGCTCGGCAAGCGCGCCAAGGCGATCCGCTACAAGGACACTTCCAGCCGCTGGGGCTCCTGCACCTCGGAAGGCAATCTGTCCTTCTCCTGGCGCATCATGATGGCGCCGCAGCCTGTCATAAACTACCTCGTCGCGCATGAAGTGGCGCATCTCAAGGAGATGAACCACGGCCCGAAATTCTGGAAATTGTGCGAAAAGCTCTGCCCCGACACGGACCGCTGCAAGGATTGGCTGAAGCGCAACGGCGGCGCCCTGCAGGCGATCGTTTTCGAATAGGGATAGCGGACGGCGGCGTTTCAGCTACCGGCCACGCACTCAATCGTCATTCGCCGCATTGAGCTCATCCGGCCGCAACCCTTCATCGCCATGATGCGGCCAGGGCAGAAAGTTGCGGTCGAAGGCATCGCCGCCAAAATAGTCCAGAGCCCGATGTGCTTCGGCGCCGTTGAAGGCGGCCTTGTCCATGAGATGCGCGATGACCTCGCGCGCCTGCGCGATCTTCTGCTTCAGTTCGGCAACGGTCTGGTCGGCCATGGCTGTGCTCCCGCCTTGCATGCTGTCCATCCATAGGTAGCGCCTTTGGCCTTGCCGGCAAACAGCATGCTTTTTCTCGACTCTTGGCGCTTTTCATGTCAATTCCCGCGCCATGGCGCTCGATATCAAGATCTGCGGCTTGAAGACCGACCAGGCAGTGGCTGCGGCCCTTGCCGGCGGCGCCAGCCATGTCGGGTTCATTTTCTTCGCCAAAAGCCCCCGCTATGTCGAACCGGCCGAAGCCGGCCGTCTGCGCGAAGCGGCGCGCGGCAAGGCCCTGGCGGTTGCCGTCACCGTCGACGCCAATGACGCCTTCCTCAATGAAATCGTGGAAAAGATGCGGCCCGACATGCTGCAATTGCACGGCTCCGAAACCCCCGAGCGAGTGGCCGAACTGAAAGCCCGCCATGGCCTGCCGGTGATGAAGGCGTTGCCGCTCAGCGAGGCTGCCGATCTCGAACGGATAAAGCCGTTCGTCGGCATCGCGGACCGCTTCCTGTTCGACGCCAAGCCGCCGAAGGGCTCGGAACTGCCGGGCGGCAATGGCGTCGCCTTCGACTGGCGTATCCTTGCCGGCCTTGACGCCGGGATCGATTACATGCTTTCCGGTGGGCTCAACGCCGCCAACATCGGCGATGCCCTTCGGCTTGCAAACCCGCCCGCAATAGACATTTCCTCGGGCGTGGAGAGCGCGCCGGGCGTCAAGGATCCGGCGCTGATCGAACAGTTTTTCCGGGCCGTCAGGGCCGCGCGGGACGACCGCGCCGCCTGAACAAATTTCGAACCCTGAGCATGTCCCGGAAAAGCGGGAACCCGGTTTTCCGACAGGGACATGCTCAAAGTACAGATCTAGGAGATCGGCGATGAACAAGCCGGCGACACCCAATTCCTTCCGTACTGGACCCGACGAGCAGGGCATGTTCGGCATTTTCGGCGGCCGTTTCGTTGCCGAAACGCTGATGCCCCTCATCCTCGACCTGGAGAAAAACTGGAACGAGGTCAAGAACGATCCGGATTTCAGGGCCGAGCTGACCGATCTGTCCACCCACTATGCCGGGCGGCCGTCAAAGCTGTATTTCGCTGAAGGCCTGACGAAGCATCTTCGTGACGTTTCCTCGGCGAAGGGCCTCGGGGGCGGCGCGAAAGTCTATTTCAAGCGCGAGGATTTGAACCACACCGGCTCGCACAAGATCAACAATTGCCTCGGCCAGATCCTGCTGGCCAAGCGCATGGGCAAGAAGCGCATCATCGCCGAGACCGGCGCCGGCCAGCATGGCGTGGCGTCCGCGACCGTCGCCGCCCGCTTCGGCTTTCCCTGCGTCGTCTATATGGGCGCGACCGACGTTGCCCGCCAAAGCCCCAATGTCTTCCGCATGAAGCTGCTAGGCGCCGAAGTGCGGCCGGTGACCGCGGGCCACGGCACGCTGAAGGACGCCATGAACGAAGCCCTCCGCGATTGGGTGACCAATGTCGAGGACACCTACTACCTGATCGGTACCGCCGCCGGCCCGCATCCCTATCCGGAACTGGTGCGCGACTTCCAGTCGGTAATCGGCACCGAGGCACGCGCGCAGATCCTCGAACAGGAAGGCCGGCTGCCCGACACCATCATCGCCGCCGTCGGTGGCGGTTCCAATGCCATCGGCATGTTCCATCCCTTCCTCGATGACAGGCAAGTCCGCATCATCGGTATCGAGGCCGGCGGGCGCGGTCTCGACGGCATCGAGCATTGCGCCTCGATGAATGCCGGCTCTCCCGGCGTGCTGCACGGCAACCGCACCTATCTCCTGCAGAACGCCGACGGCCAGATCATGGACGGCCATTCGATCTCGGCCGGCCTCGATTATCCCGGCGTCGGTCCGGAGCATTCCTGGCTGCGCGATTCCGGCCGTGTCGAATACGTGCCGATCCTCGACGACGAGGCGCTCGAAGCCTTCAAGCTGACGACGCGCGTCGAAGGCATCATCCCGGCGCTGGAATCGGCGCACGCCATCGCCCATGCGGTCAAGATCGTACCCGCCATGGACAAGGACCAGATCGTCATCGTCAACCTGTCCGGCCGTGGCGACAAGGACGTGCACACGGTGGCCTCGATGCTGGGCATGGAGATCTAGGCCCTTTGGACAGTTTCGATTTGGGAGTTGATTATGAGCAAAATTCGTCCAAAGGGCCAGACATGACCACCCGCATCGACCGCCGCATGGCGAAGCTGAAGACCGAGGGCCGCCCGGCGCTCGTCACCTATTTCATGGGTGGCGACCCCGACTATGAAACCTCGCTGTCGATCATGAAGGCGCTGCCCAAGGCGGGTGCCGACGTGATCGAGATGGGGATGCCGTTCTCCGACCCGATGGCCGACGGCCCGGCGATTCAGGCCGCCGGCCTGCGCGCGCTGAAGGGCGGCCAGACGTTGGTGAAGACGCTGAAATTGGCGTCCGACTTTCGCGCTGGCGATGACGAAACGCCTATCGTGCTGATGGGCTATTACAACCCGATCTACATCTACGGCGTCGACCGCTTCCTCGTCGACGCCAAGGCGAGCGGCATCGATGGGCTCATCGTCGTAGACCTGCCGCCGGAGATGGATGAGGAGCTGTGCATTCCGGCGCTGAAGGCCGGCATCAACTTCATCCGGCTGGCGACGCCGACCACCGACGACAAGCGCCTGCCCAAGGTGCTGCAGAACACGTCCGGCTTCGTCTACTACGTCTCGATGACCGGCATCACCGGTGCGGCACTCGCCGACACCGGCAAGGTGGCGTCGGCGGTCAAGCGCATCAAGGGTCACACCGACCTGCCTGTCTGCGTTGGCTTCGGCGTCAAGACCGCCGAACAGGCGCGCGTCATCGGCGCCAACGCCGACGGCGTCGTCGTCGGCACGGCGATCGTCAACGCGGTCGCCAATGTGCTGGGGCCGAAGGGCGAAAAGACCGCCGATCCGGCCGAGGCCGTCGCCACGCTGGTCAGCGGCCTGGCGCAAGGCGTGCGCTCGGCCCGCCTTGCTGCTGCCGAATAGTTTTCCTACGTCTTTACCCAACTCTTCGTCAGGACAGGAGCCGAAGCGATGAACTGGATCACCAATTACGTTCGCCCGAAGATCAACTCGATGCTCGGCCGGCGTACCGACATGCCCGAGAATCTCTGGATCAAGGATCCCGAGACCGGCGAGATGGTGTTCCACAAGGATCTGGAATCCAACCAGTTCGTCATCCCGTCCTCCGGCCATCACATGAAGATCTCGGCCAAGGAGCGGCTGAAATTCTTCTTCGATGACGGCAAGTACGAGACCCTGGACAACCCCAAGGTCATGCAGGATCCGCTGAAATTCCGCGACGAGAAGCGCTATGTCGACCGGCTGAAGGACGCCAAGGCCAAGACCGGCCTGGAAGACGCCATCATCAATGCGCTGGGGACCGTCGAGGGCCTGCCGGTGGTGGTGACGGTGCAGGATTTCGCCTTCATGGGCGGCTCGCTCGGCATGGCGGCTGGCGATGCCATCGTACATGGCTTCGAGGTCGCCTTGCAACGCAAGCGGCCGCTGATCCTGTTCGCCGCTTCCGGCGGCGCCCGCATGCAGGAAGGTATTTTGTCCCTCATGCAATTGCCGCGCACCACGGTCGGCGTCGACCGGCTGAAGGAAGCCGGCCTCCCTTATATCGTCGTGCTGACCAATCCGACCACCGGCGGCGTCACCGCCTCCTACGCCATGTTGGGCGACGTGCACATTGCCGAGCCCGGCGCGCTGATCGGCTTTGCCGGGCCGCGTGTCATCGAGCAGACCATCCGCGAGAAATTGCCGGACGGCTTCCAGCGCGCCGAATATCTGATGGAGCATGGCATGGTCGACATGGTGGTGTCCCGGCTGGAGATGCGCCAGACGATCGCGCGTCTGCTCAAGATGCTGCTCAAGATGCCGGAAGAGCAAAAGCCGCTGGAACCGGAAATCCTGCCGCCGGCCGTGCTTGCCGCCGAAGCCCGGCCACAGGCTTGACGCTACGATGGCCGGAGGTGAGCCCGGCCTGGCGCGACATTGGCCGCCGCGAACAGCGATTGCGCGCCGCCCATGACGCGCTGTAGCCTTTTGATAGCCGTGGTCATTGCGGGAGCGATTCTGGCTCTCGGGCCATGCGCCGGGATTGTGCCATGACGACGCTTGCCGCCGACCGCGAAATCGAAGCCCTGATGGCGCTTCACCCGAAAGGCTTCGACCTTTCGCTCGATCGCATCACGCGGCTGCTGGAGCGGCTGGACAATCCGCAGGATTTGCTGCCGCCGGTCATCCACATTGCCGGCACCAACGGCAAGGGCTCCTGCGCCGCCTTCTCGCGGGCGCTGCTGGAAGCTTCCGGCCGCCTCGTCCACGTCCACACTTCGCCGCATCTGGTCAGCTGGCACGAGCGCTACAGGCTGGCCGCCGAGGGCGGCGGCAGGCTGGTCGACGATGACATCTTCGCCGAGGCCATCGCCCGAGTCGCCAAGGCCAATGCAGGCCAGAAGATCACCGTCTTCGAAATCCTCACCGCCGTCACCTTCATCCTGTTCTCGGAACATCCGGCCGATGCCGCCATCATCGAGGTCGGTCTTGGCGGCCGCTTCGACGCCACCAACGTCATCGCGCGGCCGGCCGTGTCGGTGATCATGCCGGTGTCGATGGACCACGAGGCCTATCTCGGCGACCGTGTGGAGCTGATCGCCGCCGAAAAGGCCGGCATCATGAAACGCGGCTGTCCCGTGGTCATCGGCGCCCAGGAAAGCGAGACGGCGCTGCAGGTGCTGATCGACACCGCCGAGCGGCTGGAATGCCCGACCCTCGTCTATGGCCAGGATTTTCTCGCTTTCGAGGAAAACGGCCGCATGGTCTACCAGGACGATGATGGCTTGATGGACCTGCCGTCGCCGCGCCTGCCCGGTCGCCACCAGTTCGCCAATGCCGCCGCCGCGATCGCCGCGGTCAAGGCCGCCGGCTTCGAGATCAGCCACCGCGCCGCCGAGAAGGCGATGACCAGTGTCGCCTGGCCCGGCCGCATGCAGAAGCTGGGGCAGGGCAGGCTGGCGGAACTGGCGCCGAAGGGCGCCGACATCTGGCTCGATGGCGGCCACAATCCGGGCGCCGGCGTGGTCGTCGCCGAAGCGCTGGCCGAGCAGGAAGAAAAGAACCCGCGCCCGCTGTTCCTCATTTCGGGCATGATCAACACCAAGGACCAGAGCGGCTATTTCCGCGCCTTCAAGGGCTTGGTCAGGCATGTCTACACGGTGCCAGTGAGCCAGAGCGATGCCGGCGTGCCGAACGACGAACTGGCGGTCCGCGCCACGGAAGCCGGACTGACGGCCGAACCGGTAAGCTCCGTCGCCAGCGCGCTCATGCTGCTGCGCGACACCTGGGACGGCCCGCCGCCACGCATCCTGATTGGCGGGTCCCTCTATCTGGCCGGTGCGGTGCTGGCTGAAAACGGCACGCCGCCGACCTGAGGGCGGCTACAGTTTCGACGCCTTGCATCTTTAGACGCCTGCGGCGGAATTCTGCTATCTCGCTTTTGACCGAAAGATCCGAGGGCGGTTCAGAAGTCCCACGGCGAGATTAGGTCAAGGCTGGTGGCACTAAAGTCATTGAGATTGCGCGTTGCCAGTCGACCACCATTCACCCGCGCTATTGCCGCGATCATGCCACCGGGAGCTGACATGCCGCGGCCTTGGCGCGTGGCGAACCCCATGATCTCGCCATAAGCCAAGGCAGCTTCTTCCGTCAGCCCAAAAATCCGGTCGGCAAATCGATGGCGCCATCGTGAAAGTCCCTGCTCCAGCCGATCGGCTCGCTCATCGGGCCGTATCTTTTGAATGCCAAAGGCGATTTCCGCAATCGTCACCGTGGGAAGGGCCAGTTCGGCGTCGTTGCGGACGAGCCACGCCAGCACGGCCGGGTTCGGCGCCTTCTTGAAGGACTCCGAAATCACGTTGGTATCGACGAAAATCAAAGCTCAAGCCCTGAATGAACCTGGCGAGCTTCGTGAATAACTTCCTCCAGATCGATGTCGACGCCGGCGCTCGCGATCAGGCTGGCATAGAAGGTTGATGCGGGTTCGCGGCCCGCTTCACGGATTTCGTATGATTCAAGCGCACGTTCGACCACATCGGCTATCGAACGATTTTCGCGACGAGCCAGTCTGTGAGCCAGGTCGCGTGCTTTTGCGCTGCGGACTGAGAGCTGTGGTTCGGCCATGTCAAACTCCCGTTTGGAAAGAGATATAGACCGATCAGCACCTGCCATCAAGATGGCAGGGGATGGCATGCCAGCACATCGTGCCGATCAGTCGATGAATTTCCCGGTGTAACTATCGGCGAGCGAATGGCCCTATTTCAGCTCGATCTCGATAAAAGCGTACTCGCCGTCATTGGCGCTGATGACGTCGTGTTCGACGCCCTCCTTGCGGAAATAGGGGGAACCTTTCTTCATATCGGCGAAGGTTTCACCGTCCTTGGTCACCAGCTTCAGCTTGCCGTCCATCAGCGGCACCACGACATAGTCGTGGCCGTGGCGATGCCAGCCAGTGTTGTCGCCCGGCTGGAAGCGGTATTCGGTGACGATGACGCGCTCATTGTCGATGAAGACTGTGGCCTTGGCGGATCCGGTCATTTCTCTCTCCTGCTTCTGCCGCCAACAGAAGACATGGAGGGCGCCGATGTGAGTGCCAGAGCGGCGCACCGATGGCGCCAACAAAAAGCCCGGCGCGATGGCCGGGCTCAATGCTTCGAATTCAAATGGTATCAGGCGAGATTGCCATTGACCCAGTGCGACAGCGCGGTCTTGGGCGCGGCGCCAACCTTGATGTCGGCCACTTCGCCGCCCTTGAAGATCATCAGCGTCGGGATCGAGCGCACGCCAAACTGGGCGGCAAGCTCGGGATTCTCGTCGATGTTGAGCTTGGCGATCTTGACCTTGGCGCCGAGTTCGGTGGCGATGTCCTCAAGCGCCGGTGCGATCATCTTGCAGGGGCCGCACCACTCCGCCCAGAAATCAACCACGACCGGTACCTGGGCATTGAGCACATCGGCCTGGAAATTGTTCTTGTCGACCTTGACGGTGGTCATGCGGAAATCCTTTCGAAATTTTTCGTCGCACCAAATGTGGTGGTTGCCGCGCCCTTCTTCAAGCAGTTCTTGTGTCACGCTCCCGTGAGTCGGGCAAGGGCGTCGTCCATGGCCCGGGCCGGGAGCTCGATCAGCCTCGGCGCTTCGGTGAACAGCAGGGCCGCCTTGATTTCCCGCCCTGGATAAAGCGGCTGCAGCAGGGCGCGATAGAGCGCGAGCTGAAGCAGATAGGCCGGGGGGACCTCGGCCGGGGAGGCGGGTGCGGGCCGGTTGGTCTTGTAGTCGACGATCGAGACCGTATCCGGCGTCACCGCCAGCCGGTCGATCTTGCCGGAGATGGAGCGAATTTTGCCCTTGACCTCCAGGCTGCCCATGATCGCGACCTCTGCACGTGACGAGGGCGCGAACAGTTGACCGAGGCCGGGGTCGGCAAGGATGGCCATGACCGACGCCAGGGCCTTTTCACGCTCGGCTTGCGGCCACCCCGCACCCGTTCGCGAGAGGTAACGCTCCGCCGCACTTTGGCGGCCGCTCTCGGCCATGCCGGGCAGCATCTGCAGCAGTTTGTGCAAGGCGAGCCCGCGCATCACGGCAAAACCCGGCTCGGCATCGGCGTCTAGCACCGGCGAGGCCTTGTCGACAACCGCTTCCTTGCCTTCCTCGATCAGCGCCGAGGCGCCCGATGGCGACAACGGTCGCGGCAGGTCCTCGAAAGGCGGCAAGGGCCGGAACAGGGTCGCCGGCAGCGGGCCGAAAGCATCGGCTTGCCGCGCCTGTTCACTGACGCCTGGCGCGACCGGCGGCAAGTTGGTGACATGGAAACGATGCACCGGCTCGCCGCCGGCGGGGTGCGGACGCTGTTCGCTTTCCGGCGCACCGATCAGCGCGCGGCTGACGATCGAATGCCAGGTTCCGGTGTTCGGCGCCCGCTTGCCGTGATAACCGCAGACGATCAGCCGGTCCTCCGCGCGCGTCATGCCGACATAGAGCAGCCGGCGGTATTCATCGTCGGCGAGTTCGCGGGCGCGAGCAGCCGCCGTTTTCGAAAAGCCGTTGGCGACGTCGCTGGCCGAACGCCAGAGATAGCCCTTGCCGTCCCAATGCCTGCCCGATCCCTCGAAAGGCATCAGGCGCGGCAAATGCTGGTCGCTGAAGGGAGCGGAACCGCCGTCGACCAGGAACACCACCGGCGCCTCCAGGCCCTTGGCGGCGTGCACGGTCATGACCCGGACCTCGTCGCGGGTCTGATCCATCTCGCGCTTGATCTCGGGGCCGGCGTTTTCCAGCGTCGACAGGAAGGCTTCCAGCCCGGGCAGGCCGGTCCGCTCGTCCGCAAGGCAGAAGCTCAGGAACTCATCGAGAATATCGCCGGCTTCCGGCCCGAGCCGGGCGACCATCTTGCGGCGCACGCCATCGCGCGCCAGCAGGCCGGCATAGAACTCGAACACCGGCTTGAAGGCGGCCTCATCAGCCCAGAGGTCAAGCTGAGCGACGACCTTTGCGAGGGCTTCGTCGTCGCCGGCTTGCTGGCGCAGCGATGCCGCCAGCGACACGCCGGCCGGCCTCTGCGCGGCGAGCGTGAACAGCCTCTCCTCCGGCAGGTCGAAGATCGGGCTGCGCAGGACGGCGGCGAGCGACAGGTCATCCTGCGGCTGGATCAGCAGATGGCCGAGCGCGATCAGATCCTTGACCGCGATATGGCCGGGCAAGCTCAGCCGGTCGGCGCCGGCGACCGGAATGTCGCAACGCTTGAGCGCGCGGGTCAGCGCGTGGACGAAACTGTCGCGCTTGCGCACCAGCACCAGCACGTCGCCCGGCCGCAGCCGCTTGCCACGGCCCTCGATGATTTCGCCCATGCCGATCCACCCGGCAATGGTGGCCGCGACATTCTCGGCGACGCGCACCGCCGGCGCATGGGCATGGTCGATCGCTTGCGTCCAGTCGTCGGGCTCGTCGACGGCTCCGGCACCGATCGACGGCCACACCTCGACATAGCCCGGCGCATCGGTGCGGATCGCCTTGTGGTTCAGCGGATCGGGGTCGTGGCTGATGCCGCGCCGCACGGTCGGATCGGCAAAGACGCGGTCGACGGCGGCCAGCACATCGTCCGTGGAGCGGAACGACCAGGTCAGCTTGAGGTCGGCGAAGGATGCATCGGCCTCGCGCACCCGCCCGGCGAACAACAGCCGGCTGTCGGCGAAGGAGTCCGGGGCGGCACCCTGAAAGGAATAAATCGACTGTTTCTCGTCGCCGACGGCAAAGACCGTGCGGTGGACCCGATCGCGCGCACCGAAGCCGGCAAAGAATTCTTCCGCCAGCCGCTTCACCACTTCCCATTGATCCGGGCTGGTGTCCTGCGCCTCGTCGAGCAGAATGTGGTCGATGCCCTGGTCGAGCTTGTACTGTACCCACGGGCCGGCATCGGGCCGCGCCAGAAGGTTCACCGTGCGCGTGATCAGGTCGTTGAAGTCGAGAAAGCCGCGGCTGCGTTTCAGCACTTCGTAGCGCGCGATCAGCCAGTCGGCGATGGTCAAGGCCGCGCGTGTGCCCTCCAGCATCCGGAACAGCGCCAGCCGGTCGACGGTCTCCATGATGGCGCCGGCCGCCGAGAGATAGCGCTCGGCCAGGTCCGGCAGCCGGTCGGCCAGCGCCTTCTTGAAGGCCTTTGCCGGATCATAGGGATCGCCATCGGTCTTGAGGAAGGCTCTTGCCAGGAGTTGCAGCCGACGAACGGGATCGCCCTCGGCGAAAGCCTGGCGCGCATAGGGCAGGATGTTGTTCAGCACCGATCTGGCGTCGGTGGCTTCGGCTGCCTGGACAAAGCCGGCAAAATAGTCCGGCAGGAAGCCGGGCAGCGGCCATATCGACGCCGCTATGCCTTCCGCGGTCTGGCCGGGGCGGAAATGGAACTCATCGAACAAGGGCTGGAAGCCGTCGCGCCCGACGGCATCGAGGAAATCGCGCAACCCGTCGCGCTTGCGCACGATCTCGCCGAGCAGGGCGTCGAGACCAGCTTCGCCGCCGCGCTCCAGGACAGTGGCGAAGGCCTCGGCCAGGGCCCTGTCGCCGGCGGCCGAGATCATCTCGCGGCGCGCGGCGGCAAAAAGCGAGGCCTCCATCTGGCTGTCGAGCATTTCGAAATGGGCGGGGATATTGGCTTCCAGCGGGAACTGATGCAGCACGGATTCGCAGAAAGCGTGGATCGTCTGGATCTTCAGCCCGCCGGGCGTTTCCAGGGCCTCGGCGAACAGGCGGCGGGCTCTGCGCATGGTGCCGCGATCGGGCCGGCGCCCCTCCAGCGCCTCGACTTTGGACGCCAGCTCCGCGTCGCCAAGCGTCGTCCACTCCGACAGCGTGGAAAAAACCCGGTTCGACATGTTGGCGGCCGCGGCGCGCGTATAGGTCAGGCACAATATCTTCGACGGGTCGGTGCCGTTGAGCAGCAGCCGGATGACGCGCTGGGCAAGCACATGGGTCTTGCCCGATCCCGCATTGGCCGACACCCAGGCGGAATTGCCGGGATCGGCGGCGCGGGCCTGGCTCGAAGCCGTGTCGGTCGGGATCGGATAGGCTTTCTTCATGCCTCTCCGCCCTCGTCCCCGGCGTCTCCGCCGGCGGACCATTCGAGTACGCGGGCGAGGTGGTCGTAGTCGCCGTCGGTTTCGCCTTCGCGAAACGGCAGCGCGCGCGACAGATAGCCGGTCGCCGGGTCGGCATAATGGATCAGCAGCTTTTCCAGCCGCGCCCAGGCCTCTTCGGCGAGGTCGGCCGCGGTGCGTGGCTGGCGGTTGTGTTCGAGTATGGACTCCTCGAATACCTCGCCATTCGGCTTCAGCCTGATGAAGGCCAGTTGCGACGGCTCGCGCGCCCCCAGATCCTTGAACGCGCCACGCCTCAGCAGCGCGCCTTCCAGCGCCAGTTGCGGCGCCAGCAGCGTATGCGCCTGGGCCTTCGAAGGCGAGGAACCCGTCTTGTAGTCCAGAATGTCGGCCATGCCGCCGGCCAGCAGGTCGACCCTGTCGGCGTAACCGGACAGCGTCACCCCGGACTGTCCGACGACGGTTTTCCCAGCCCTCTCCTCGGCATGCCGCTGGACCACCGCATCGGCGCGCGTGCGCTCCCATTCGATGATGTTGGCGGCGAGCTTTTCGAAACGCGGCCACCACACGGCCTCGACATCGGCCGGAAGCGCCGCCTCGGCAAAACAGGCACGGCCGGCGGCGATGAGCCCGGCCAGCGCGTCCGGCGCGCGCGGGTCGGCCACCTCGGAGGAGAAGAGATGCAGGATGGCGTGAAACAGCGTGCCGCGCTCGGCCGCGCCCGGATCACGGATGAGCGGATCGAGCGGCATCAGGCCGAGGATCCTTCGGGCGTAGATGGCGTAGGGGTCGCGGCGCAGCGTCTCGATCTCGGTGACCGAGAAATGGCCCGGGCGAACCGGCAATGGCGGTTTCGGCTGCGGCCGCGGCGCGAAATCCCGCTTCGGCCCTGTGTCGAGCGCGCGTGCCCAGGCAAGCAATTCATCGCCGCGCCGGCGCAGCGCTGTCGCCTGGTCGTTGCCGATGAAGGTGAGCAGCCGCTGCAACCAGCGCGACGGCACGGCGGGCGCGTCGCCGGCGCGCGCCGAGCGCGCCAGCAGCACCTTCCTGGCACCCATGGCCATCTGGAAGTCATGCGCGGCGAGGCCGATGCGCCGCTCCGGCGGTTCGAGATCGATGCCGGTCTTCATCAGCCGCGACATGAAGCGGTCGCTCTCCGGCTTGCGCGGCCAGACCCCTTCGTTGAGCCCACCGATGACCAGTGTGTCGACATGCTGCAGCCGGGCTTCCAGCGCGCCCCAGATGGCGATGTTCCTGTCGGTGCCTTGCGCCGGCTTGACGGTCTCGGGCGCGATCAGCGCCTCCATCACGTCAGGCCATTCGATTGCCGCGAACGACAGCGGCGCCGAAGCCGCGACCAGCCCGCGCAAAAGGTCGGCGAGCTTTTCGCCGGCATCGCCGGCGTAGAGTTCGCCAAGGCCGCCATCGGCGGAACTGCCGAGATTCTCCAGGGCAACGACGCTGGTCTCGACCAGCGCGGCAAGGCCGGCTTCCGCCTGGCCCCGAAAGGCTGAAAGCGGCGCCAGCGCTTGCTTGAGACGTTCAAGCAAATTCCGCGCGCCTTCGATGGAGCGCACGGTCAGCCGCGCAAACCAGAAGGGCGGCCGGCTGTCATCGCCAAGGCCGGTGAGGCGGGCTTCGAAAAGGTCCGGCAGCGACGCAATGTCGGGGCGGCCGGTGCCGCCGCGCAGCGCCACCAGTTCGACCAATTCCGCCGCGTGGCGCACATCGCCGCGTTCCAGGCCGAGGCCGAGCAATGGATGCTTGAGCAGCGACAACAGGCCGACCGGATCTCCCGGCCGGAACACCGCCTCGAGCGCCAGCCTGAGCAGGCTGGCCGCCGGCGTGTTGGAAAGCGGCGTGCCGCCGGAATCGTCGGCAACGACACCGAAGCGCTTGAGCTCGACACTGACGCGGCGCGCCAGGGCGCGGTCGCCGGTCACGAGAGCGGCCCTTTGGCCGGGTTCTTCCACGGCCTGCTTGAGTGCGACCGCGATCGCGACGGCCTCGTCGCGCTCGCTTGCCGCTTCGAGCAGCGTCACGTCGGCGAAGGCGGCGGCAATATCGGACGCTGAAAACCCGTTTCGCGTCTCCGCCCACAATTCGGTGGTCTCGGCCGGCCGCAACGCCTCGCCGACAAGGGCCGCGCGGAGCGCGAGCTTCGGCTCGGCCGCGCCGATCTCCTCGACATCGCCGCGCAGCACGCCAATCTTGCCGATCAGCTTCGCCAGGCCGTATTGCGGATGGCCAAGCACGGCTGGACGCGCGCCTGGCGCCACGAGCGCCTGGAAGGAGGCTTCGTCCAGTAACTGGTCGAGCCCGGGCAACACGATGGCGCCACCGGTGAGGCCGGCGATGGTCGCAAGCAGCTCCGCCGTGGCGGGGATGGAACCGGTGGACCCCGCGGCTATGACCGGCCCGGCGGGCGGATTGCGCCGCAGCCGCGCGGCCTCGGCGCGGATCAAGGCGCTGCGATGCGCTGCCGGGTTGGAGCGGTCGCTTTCTTCGAGGAATTTCGGCCAGGCATCGGTGACGATGCCGAGGAATTCGAGCGTCACCTGCCACCATCCGGCAAGGTTCCCGCTCACCAGGCCGGCAAGTTTGGCCCAGTCGGTGCCTTCCGTCTCGATCTCGTCCATCAGTCCGGTCAGATCGCGCGCCAGCCAGATCGCGTCGGCGGTGGAGGCAGGCACAACGATCTCCTCGGCGAAGAGCGCCGCGACATGGGCGGGCAACCGGCGTTTCCACGCCCGCACCAGCGGCGTTAGCAGCAACAGCCGTTCGGTGGCGGCGATCGGCGGCGCCAGATCGATTGCCGCCGATGGCTCGGCCTCGAACAAGGCTTCATCCTCGTCGAATTCGCCGAGCGGACGGATCACCGGCAGGATCGCCGAACCGCCGCCGCCACGCGCCTTCAGGCTGTCGACGAACACGCCGCGCAGGGCACGTGCGGCACGGCGCGTCGGCACATAGATGGTGACGTCGGCCAGAGCGAGCGGATCGCCGTCGAAACGAAACCCGGGGACAAGCCGGCCGGCAAGCAGCGCCTCGGCCAGCGTCGGCAGAAACGGCGCTCCGGAGGGAATGGAAAAAACGCGGCTTGAGCCGCTCATTGCGATCCGATGAGTGCGCCGGCCACCGCGTCTTCGGCGAGCGGAATGGCGTCGGGCGTGCCGACGGTTATCCAGTGGCCATGCATCGGCATGCCGAACAGGCGGCCGCGGGCAATCGCCTTGTCGAAATAGGCGTTGAGCGAATGCGGTTCGGCGGTTGCGTCCTTGAACAGGCGCGGATGGATGATCGCGGCGCCGGCATAGATCAGGCCGGCAGGATCGCCTTTCGAACGCCGCAGCGCGCCGTCCGGCGCCACCAGGAAATCGGTGCTGCCACAATGGCCTGTCGCCTGATGGAGATCCGCCAGCATCAGCAGAATATCCATTTTCGCCGCGTCCCATGCAAGGGCGAGCCGCCTGAGATTGAGCGGGCCGTGGTCGATCCAGAATGTATCGGCGTTGAGGATGTAGAACGGCTGTTGGCCGAGTTCCGGCAGCGCCTTGACGATGCCGCCGGCGGAATCGAGCAGCCGGTCGCTTTCATCGGAAATGACGATGCGCGGCGCGCGGCGCGCGGCGACATGGGCGACGATCTGTTCGGGAAGGTAATGGACATTGACCACCGCCGTGCCGACGCCGGCCGCGGCCAGGCTGTCGAGGCCCCAGTCGAGCAGCGTCTTGCCGGCGATCCGAACCAGCGGTTTGGGGATGGTGTCGGTGATCGGCCGCATGCGCTTGCCAAGCCCCGCGGCAAGTACGATGGCGATGTCCGGTCTCATTGTCACAGCGCTCGTTCCTCCAGCAACCCGTGCGCGCCGTAGAAATCTCGCAGCTCGGCGAGCGCGGGATGCGACAGCGCCCGCCTGAGATAGTCGCGGATGCGCGGCAGGTGCTTGAGATAATAGGGTTTGCCGTCGCGTTTTTCGAGGCGCACGAAAATGCCCAGGATCTTGGAATTGCGTTGTGCGGCCATGATTGCGTAGGCTTCGAGGAAGCCTGCTTCATCGAAGCCGCCGGCTTTGTGACGCGCCGCGACATAGGCAGCAAGCGTCCGCTTCTCGATCTCGGGCGGGATGGTGACGCGGGCGTCCATGGCAAGCGAGGCGACATCATAGGCGGCGGGACCGATCAGCGCGTCCTGCACGTCGACGATGCCGAGCCGGTCGAGGCCGGACCGCTCGCCGCGCCAGATGATGTTGGGTGAATGGAAGTCGCGCAACATCAACGTGTATTCGCTGCCTTGCAGCCGGTCGAGAAGCGCGTTCCATGTCCTGTGGTAGCCGGAACGCAGCGCGTCGCTCGCCGGGCCGCCCGATATCGCCGGCACGTACCAGTCGATCAGCAGGTCCGCCTCGATCAGCATGGCGTCGCGATCGAATGGCGGCACGTCATGGACGACGCCGGGTGCCGCCTCCATGCGGGGCGGCCAGGTCTTGCCATGCATCATGGCAAGCAGTTCGGCCGCTGCCTCGTAGCGTTCGGCGACTGGCTCGCCATTGCCGGCGAGAAAGCCTTCCGAGCCCAGATGCTCGAGCAGCAGGAAGCCCTGGTCGAGATCCTGCGCGTCAATCCTGGGCACCGCGACGCCGGCAGCCTGCAGCGCACGGTCGATGGCGACGAAAGCCGACACCGACTGCGCGGTGTGGGCGATCACGGCATAGGGCTTGCCGTCGCGCACGGGAGGGCCGAGCACCAGCCGCGGCGAATTCATCAGCACTCGCGGCGCCTCGCCGGCAAGCGAGACGATCTCGTAGGAGCGGGCCGAGGCATCGCCGATGAAATGCCGGCGCCGCGCTTGCCCCCATCCGGCGTTGTCGAGGAAGCCGCGCATGGCCAGCGAGCGCGCCACACGGTCGAAGCTCGCGCCTTGCCCCGACAGGCGCGCCAGCCGGCCCTCGCCGTGCTGGACGAGTTCGATCAGCACCGTCGTCTTGGGCAAATAGCCCTCAGCCCGTTCGGGCCACTCGATGAGGGCGGCACCTTGCGCGATTGCTTCCTCGAAGCCGAGCTCGTCGAGCTCGGCCGCCGAGGACAGGCGGTAGAGATCGAAATGATGGACCGGGATGCGTGTGTCGTAGCTCTGAACCAGCGTGAAGGTCGGGCTCGGCACTTCGAGATCGGCATCGTCGGCCAGTGTTCGGATGAGCGCTCTTGCCAGCGTCGACTTGCCGGCGCCGAGATCGCCCTTGAGCGCCAGCACGTCGCCGACGCGCAGCGCCAGCGCCAGATCCTCGCCCAGTCGCGCCGTCTGGGTCTCGTCGGCGAGCAAACGCTCCAGCACCGGTTCCGTCATCGAGCGCGCTACTCGGCCGCTGCGCGGATACCCGGCATGTCGGGAAAGGTGCAGATGACGGTCGTGCCCTTGTCCTTGCCGGTTTCGATGCGAACGGCGCCGCCATGCAGTTCGACAAAGCTCTTGACGATCGACAGGCCGAGGCCGGCGCCGCGGCGGCGGCCGCCATTGGTGCGCGGCTCGAAGCGGCGGAACACCGAATCGAGCACATCAGGCGGCATGCCGGGCCCGTCGTCGTGAACCGAGAACTCGACTCCGTCCGCCAGCTGGCGGCAGGCCAGCCGGATGGTGCTGGCCTCCGGCGCGTAATTGGCGGCGTTGCTCAGCAGATTGTAGAGGATCTGGCGGATGCGGGTTTCGTCGCCATGGAACGTCTTCGGCGCGGCGGCGGCGTCGACCGCAAGCCGGATCGAATGCTCCTCCAGCCGGTCGGCGACAAGCTCGGCGGCGGCCGCGATGGTGCGGTCGACATGCACTTCGGAAATGTCGAGCTGCATGATGCCGGCATCGACGGTCGCAAGGTCCAGTATGTCATTGACGATGGTCAGCAGCACCGAGGAGGACGAGCCGACATGCTCGACATATTCGCGCTGCTTCTGCGTCAACGGGCCGGTTGCCGGCAGCGACAGCAGCTCGGTGAAGCCGATGATGTTGGTCAGCGGCGAACGCAGTTCATAGGACACATGCTGGACGAATTCGTTCTTGAGCTGGTCCGATTTCTCGAGCGCCTCGTTCCTGTCCTTGAGCGCGCGTTCGACGTGGACGCTGTCGGTAACGTCGACGAAGGTCATCATCACTTGCCCGTTGGGCAGCGGAATCACGGCGTACCGCAGCACGGTGCCGTTGTTGAGCTCGGTCTGGCCGTGGCGGTCGCGGCGCTCGTCGTCGAAGCCGGTGATGGCGGCGACGAAGCCGGGCCAGGGGCTCTCGACCGCTTGTCGGTCGGAGAGCTCGCGTATGGCCGATACGTGCACATTGGGCTTGGCGGCTTCCGCGTCCAACCCCCACAGCGTGGCGAAGGCCGGGTTCGACAGGCGCAGCCGGCCGTCGGGGCCGAACACCGCGACGCCTTCCGCCAGATTGTCGAGCGTTTCGCCCTGGACCCGAACCGCGGTGCGGTAGCGGCTTTCGAGATCCATCTTCTCGGTCAGGTTCTCGAACACCCAGGTGACGCCGCCCTTGGGTTGCGGATTGGCGACGACACGGATCGTCTTGCCGTCCGGCAGATGCCACCAGTGCTCCTGCGATTCGACGGCGCGGTAGGCGCCGAGCAGGCCTTCCTTCCAGCGGCGCCATTCCGGCTGTTCGGCGATCTTGCCCTCGCTGCGCAGCCGGTCGAGCAAAAGGGCGTTGTCGGGCGCGCTGTGCAGGAAGCCGCTGTCGAGCCCCCACAGTTTCTGGAAAGCCTGGTTGAAGAAGCGCAGCTTCTCGTCGGTGTCGAAGATGGCGACCGCGGTGTTGAGCTGGTCGAGCGTATCGGCGTGGCTGCGCACAGTCCGCTCATATTCGCCGCGGATGGCCTCGATGGCGCTGGTGTCGCAGGCAAGGCCGGCCGAACCGTCGGCGCCGGCAAAGTCGGTCACGGCGAACACGCGGCGGTCGCCTTCGATCACCGTCGACAGCGACTGCTCGAACACCGGATGCGATTTGTGCTGCGTGGCGATGGCGTCGCGCGCCTGGCCGCCGAGGAACTCCTTGGCGCCGCGCACGGCGGCTTCCGCGCTCTCGGCTTCGACGGCGTCGGCATAGGCCCGGTTCACCCATTTCAGGCGGCCATGCTCGTCACGCAGCCATGCCGGCATCTTCAGCGCTTCGAGCAGGCCGATCATCGTGTCATGGTCAGCGGCCAGCCGCTGGTTGTCGATCTTGAGCCGGGCCTGGCTGCGCTGTGTCTCGGACAGCGAGACAAACCGCACCAGCACATGGGCCGCGCTCTTGCGGCCATGCACCTCCAATGGAGCGCCGGCCTGGGATTCGATCACCAGGTCGAACGGCCTGCCTTTTTCGCGCAAACCCGCCACGGCATGTTCGAGTGCCGCCGCCGAACGCGGCATCAGCCAGCGGCCAAAGGCGAGGAACGCGGCCCGTTCCTCCGGCGCGCCGCTTTCGGTCGGCAATGTGCCGATGAGTTCGGGCTTCTTGTTTTCCGAGGCCCAGACGACGACACGCTGGTCGCGCAAATTGAGCAGCGCTTCCGAACGCCGCAATGCCGCGCTGACATCGGCGACGCGGCTTCTCAGCTCGACATTCTCCGCCGAGGTACGCGCTCGTTCGCGGATGAGAACGATGGCCGACAGGAATGCCGTACCCGTTACGCCGACGAACACCGCCAGTTGTACGACCTCGACGGTGCTGATCGAAAGACCGGCCACCGCGGCGCCGACCGCCTGGGCATGCGCGACCGCCCCCTGCAAGGGGCAGGCAAGCGCGGAACCGGCAAGGAGCAATCCCGCACGGGCGCGCCAGGAAAGGCGCTCGCCGCGTGTGGCGCAGCCCATGGTCCCTGAATCATCGTGGCCGCCGGAAACGGCCTGTCCCGCGTGAAGCGGGTTTTCCCCCGGCATGTCTTGGTCCTCTTCGCCGCCTGAATGCAAGACCGCCCTGACGCGTGCGCCGGTCCTCGCCCCTGGACCCGCGAATCACAACAATAGCGCCTGCTGGAATCGGCGTGAAGAATCATTCGGCGCAAAAATAAAGCCGGGCGAAAAGTCAATCGCCCGGCATCAATATCTTGTAGTAAATTCGGCTTTGGTTAATAGCGGTAGTGTTCCGGCTTGAACGGACCCTGCGGCGTGACGCCGATATAGGCGGCCTGCTCGCCCGACAGCTCGGTCAAGCGGGCGCCGAGCTTGTCGAGATGCAGGCGCGCGACCTTCTCATCGAGATGCTTGGGCAGCACATAGACTTGGTTCTGGTACTGCTCACCCTTGGTGTAGAGCTCGATCTGGGCCAGCACCTGGTTGGTGAAGGATGCCGACATGACGAAGCTCGGATGGCCGGTGGCGTTGCCGAGATTGAGCAGGCGGCCCTCCGACAGGAGGATCATCCGCTTGCCGTCCGGGAAGGTGATCATGTCGACCTGCGGCTTGACATTGGTCCACTTCAGATTGCGCAGCGACGCGACCTGGATCTCGTTGTCGAAATGGCCGATGTTGCCGACGATCACCATGTCCTTCATCGAGCGCATATGGTCGAGAGTGACGACATCCTTGTTGCCGGTGGTGGTGATGACGATGTCGGCGGTCGGTGCCGCATCTTCCAGCGTGACCACTTCAAAACCGTCCATCGCCGCCTGCAGCGCGCAGATCGGGTCGACTTCGGTGACCTTGACGCGGGCGCCCGCGCCCTTGAGCGAGGCCGACGAGCCTTTACCGACATCGCCATAGCCGCAGACGACCGCGACCTTGCCGGCCATCATCGTGTCGGTGCCGCGGCGGATGCCGTCGACCAGCGATTCCTTGCAGCCATATTTGTTGTCGAACTTCGACTTGGTCACCGAGTCGTTGACGTTGATGGCGGGGAAGGGCAGCAGGCCCTTCTTCTGCAGCTGGTAGAGCCGGTTGACGCCGGTAGTCGTCTCTTCGGTGACGCCGCGGATCGCTTCCTTCTGCTTGGTGAAGAAGCCCGGCGAAGCCTTCAGGCGCTTCTTGACCTGCGCGTAGAAATATTCCTCTTCCTCGCTCTGCGGATTGGACAGCACGTCCTCGCCGGCCTCGGCGCGGGCGCCGATCAGGATATACATGGTGGCGTCGCCGCCATCATCGAGGATCATGTTGGAGAGGCCGCCATCGGCCCACTGGAAGATCCTGTCGGTGTAGTCCCAGTACTGTTCGAGGCTTTCGCCCTTGACGGCGAAGACCGGAATGCCGGCCTCGGCAATCGCCGCGGCGGCGTGATCCTGGGTCGAGAAGATGTTGCAGGAAGCCCAGCGGATATCGGCGCCGAGCACCTTCAGCGTCTCGATCAGCACCGCCGTCTGGATGGTCATGTGCAGCGAGCCGGTGATGCGCGCGCCCTTGAGCGGCTTCTTGGCGCCGAATTCCTCGCGGCAGGCCATCAGGCCCGGCATTTCGGTCTCGGCTATATCGAGTTCCTTGCGGCCCCAGCCGGCAAGCGAGATGTCGGCGACCACATAGTCCTTGCTACCCGTCATGGCAGTGCTCCGATGCGAATTGTTATGCGTGCGAATTGTTTGCGGATGCGCCCGTGCCGGAAGACATTTCCAAGGGCGCGAATTGCCGGTCTGACTAGCAGATCAGGTTCCACACGACAATGGGATATAAAGAAATCTTTATTCGTGCATGTCCCGGAGGGCTGATTTCGGGGTCAGCACTCTTCGCCGAAACGGGAGGCGACAAGCTGCTCCAGCGCATCCATGACCTCGAGCGCCTCCGGGCCGCTGGCGGTGACGCGGATCGAGTATCCCGGGCTGGCGGCCAGCATCATCAGGCCCATGATCGACGTGCCGCCGACCTGGACGCCGTCCTTCTCGACATGGACAGAGGCGTTGAAGCCGCTGGCGAGCTGGACGAATTTCGCCGAGGCGCGCGCATGCAGGCCGCGCTGGTTGACGATCGGAAACTCCCGGACGATCTGGTCTTTTTCCGGGAATATCGCGTTCATTTGCTGCTCAGAAGCTGGCTGGCGACATTGATGTATTTGCGGCCCGCGGCCTGCGCTTCATCGAGCGCCGCCGCCATGTTGTCGCCCTTGCGGATCGACGACAGCTTGATCAGCATCGGCAGGTTCATGCCGGCGATCACTTCGGTGCGGCCGGACTCCATCACCGAGATGGCCAGGTTGGATGGCGTGCCGCCGAACATGTCGGTCAGCACGATCACACCTGCCCCTGTATCGACACGGGCGACCGCGTCGACGATGTCGCGGCGACGCTGCTCCATATCGTCGTCGGCACCGATCGCCACGGTTTCGAAATTGTCTTGTGGCCCGACGACATGTTCGACGGCATGTCGGAACTCGGTGGCCAGTTGACCGTGCGTTACAAGCACGAGTCCGATCATTCTTTGGTGGCTCCCGTCATCGCCGCTTCACAGGCGCATTTTATGCTCGCCAGCCAATCCAGGCGGCGGGAGCGCTATCTTGTCGACGCGCGGCCCGTTGACAAGCCCAAAATTGCGCCGGCCCATGCCATTTTGACGCATTGCAGCAAAAAACCCAGGGCGGATCATAGAAAAGGCGCGATCGACAGCCGCGCCATGATGGCCGGCAAGGCCGTGGCGGCGTTGCGCTCCGCAAGGTCGATACGCGGCACCGGGCAGCCTGCGACCGGCTCACTGAGTTCCTCCTGGAAACGGGCCATTTCCGCCTTCGGCACAAGCCGCACATGCAGGTCGATCACGCCGCCCGGCTCGAATGGTAGCGGGCGCGGCATGAACCCAGGCACCTCGGCGAGACCGGCGATGGTCGGCGGCACGCGGCAGACCAGCCGCCCGGCGTGTGCCGAGGCAAGCAGCCTGTCGTCGCCGATCAGCCGCGAGAACAGCGCGCGCGCCCGGCAATGGTCCAGGAGCGTCAGCGCCAGTGTCGTCTTGCCGGCCCCGGACGGGCCGGTGATGAGGACGCCGCGATCGCCGATCAGGATCGCGGTTCCGTGGATGTTTTCAGGCTGCGCGGCGGCTTCGGGCATGGTTATATCAGGGCCAAGGTCATCCCTCGGCCGGCAGCGTCACGACGAAGCGTGCGCCCTTGATCTCGCCGGGCTTGGTGCCGGGAATGTTTTCAGCGGTCAGCGTGCCGCCATGGGCCTCGACGATCTGCCTGGAGATCGACAGGCCAAGCCCCGAATTCTGGCCGAACGCCTCGCCGGCCGGCCGGTCGGTGTAGAAGCGTTCGAAGATGCGGTCGATCGTGTCGGCGCGGATGCCGGGCCCATTGTCGTCGACGGTCAGGATGTTGAACTTGCCGGCGCGCGCCAGAGACAGGCTGATGTGGCCATGATCCTCGGGCACGAAGGAGCGGGCGTTCTCGATCAGGTTGGTGATGACCTGGCCGATGCGCAAGTCATGGCCGACGACGACATAGCCCTTGGCGCCCTGTGGCAGCTTGGCAACCTTGAGCTCGATCTCGACCGCCTTCTTGTTGCGCGTCGTTTCACGCGAAACAGCGACGAGGTCGGTGACGAATTTCTTCAGGTCGACGGTTCCCGCGTCCTCGCGCGCCAGTTCGGCGTCGAGGCGGGAGGCATCGGAAATGTCGGTGATGAGGCGGTCCAGCCGTTTGACGTCATGCTGGATGATCTCCATCAGACGTGCGCGCGAGGTATCATTTTTCGCCAGGGGCAATGTTTCGACGGCGCTGCGCAACGACGTCAGCGGGTTCTTCAGCTCATGCGAAACATCGGCGGCGAAACTCTCGATCGCCTCGATGCGCGCATAGAGCGCGTTGGTCATGTCGCGCACGGCTATCGACAGATTGCCGATCTCGTCCTGGCGGTCGGAAAAGTCGGGGATTTCCTCGCGGCTCTTGACGCCGCGGCGCACCCGCACGGCCGCCGCCGACAGCCGGCGCAGCGGGTTTGCGATGGTGGAAGCCAAAAGCATCGACAGGATTGCGGTGACGAGCGCCGCGATGCCGAAGACGCGCAGGATCGCCTTGCGTTCGGCGGCGACGATCTTGTCGATATCGCCGCCTTCGGTCGACAGCATCAGCACACCGAGAACGGCGCGAAAACGCTGGATCGGCACCGCCACCGAGACGATCTGCTCGCCCTGTTCCGAGACACGCACGATGGTCGACGGGCTGCCGGTCAGCGCCTTGACCACTTCCGGAAAGGCGGCGCCGTTGCCGCCCGGCTGTTCGTGATAGACCGGCAGGTCGGTGTTGCGGAAGAAGTCGAAGATGAATTTCTGGACGCGCTCGACAAGGTCGGGTTCTTCCTCTTCGACCGGCGGCAGGTCGTAGCGCAGGATCTGGCCGCGCGAATAGAGATGGCGTGAATCGAGCAGCAGGTTGGCGTCGCGGTCATAGATGCGGGCGCGCGTGCGGGTCGGCGAGATCAGCCGCCGCAGCACCGGCGCCACGCGCTCCGGGTTGATCGGAAAATCCAGATTGTCGAGCTGGTCCGAGCCGGGTCCCAGGCTTTCGCCGGCCTGCAGCTCGAGCAGCTTTTCCGGGTCGATGCTGATCGAATCCGTCTCGACCGTCGCCGACGCCGCGATGGCGCCGGCGATGATCTCGCCCTGCGTCATCAGGCTTTCGACGCGCGCGTCGATCAGACCGTCGCGGAAGGTGTTGAGGTAGAGGATGCCGGTGACGAGCACCGCCAGCCCGGCGAGATTGAGGAAGAGGATACGCCGCGTCAGGCTGGAAAAGATATGGTGGCCGAGGAATCGGCGCATAGGCACCGTGAATTTCGACACGAAGGACGGCATGATGCGCGACGGCCGCCTGGCAGCGGCCGCCGGTCTGCTTCGTTGTGCTTCCACTGCCATCGAATAGCAGCTCCTGCCTAGGCTTTACGCTTCGCGGAACCGGTATCCGACTCCGTAAAGGGTTTCGATCATTTCAAAGTCGTCGTCGACGGCCTTGAACTTCTTGCGCAGCCGCTTGATGTGGCTGTCGATCGTGCGGTCGTCGACATAGACCTGCTCATCATAGGCCGAATCCATCAGCGCATCACGGCTTTTTACCACACCGGGGCGTTGCGCCAGCGAATGCAGGATCAGGAACTCGGTGACGGTGAGCGTTACCGGCTCGCCCTTCCAGGTGCAGGTATGGCGCTCCTGATCCATGACGAGTTGGCCGCGTTCGAGCGAGCGAGCCTGCTGGCTGGGCGCTTTTGCCGCGGCCTCGCGGGCACTGGCCCGGCGTAATACGGCGCGCACCCGCTCGACCAGCAGGCGCTGCGAGAACGGTTTGCGGATGAAGTCGTCGGCGCCCATCTTGAGACCGAACAATTCATCGATCTCATCGTCCTTGGAGGTCAGGAAGATCACCGGCAGGTCGGATTTCTGGCGCATCCGGCGCAGAAGCTCCATGCCGTCCATGCGCGGCATCTTGATGTCGAGGATGGCGAGATTCGGCGGCCGCGCCGCCAGGCCTTCCAGCGCGGACGCACCATCCGTGTAGGTCTCGACACGATATCCCTCGGATTCGAGGGCGATCGACACCGACGTCAGAATGTTGCGGTCGTCGTCGACAAGCGCGATTGTTGCCATTTCAAGCGGCTCCCTCATGAGCTGTCCCTTCTTTCGTAGAGAAGGGGCTTTTGCAGGACAAATTAGGTACAAAATGTGGCGTAGGCCTTGTCCGCTGTCACGAGCAAGGGTGCCGCCGGCCACAATTCAACCTCGACACGGATTGGACGAACGAACATCGCCAATCCTTTGGGCAACCACGAAACTTTTCGCATATATAAACGATTTAAACAACTTTCAAAATATTTAAATCGATTAATGATTTGATATCATTTGGCTTTTCTGGTTCTGACCATGCTGGCCTGCTTGGCGGGTGTGCCGGAAATACGCCGGCAAAGATGCGGCAAATCTTGAGAAAGGTCTCCAATGTCGGAAATCGGCAAACGCAATCGTGCCTGCGCGATCGATCGTATCGGTCTGAAAACCTCCGGCATGGTGCGCTACAATTTCGGCGCGGCCGCCCTCTATGAGGAAGCGATCCGGCGCGGCGAAGCCCGGCTGACCGCCCATGGCGCGCTCGTCGCCGAGACCGGCCAGCACACTGGCCGCTCGCCCAAGGACAAGTTCGTCGTTCGCGACGGCGCCACCGAGCCGCATGTCTGGTGGGACAACAACAAGGCGATCTCGCCGGCTCAATTCGACGTTTTGCTCGCCGATTTCCAGGCCCACGCCGAGGACAAGGATCTCTATGTACAGGATCTGGTCGGCGGCGCCGACGAGGAGCTCAAGCTGCCCACCAGGGTGATCACCGAATTTGCCTGGCACTCGCTGTTCATCCGCAACCTGCTCATCCGTCCCGACGCGGCCGAACTCGAACAGTTCGTGCCCGGCATGACGATCATCGACCTGCCGTCCTTCCGCGCCGATCCCGCCCGCCATGGCAGCCGCACCGAAACGGTGATCGCCGTCGACCTGACCCGCATGATCGTGCTGATCGGCGGCACCTCCTACGCCGGCGAGATGAAGAAGTCGGTGTTCACCATGCTCAACTACCTCCTGCCGGAGAAGGGCGTGATGCCGATGCACTGCTCGGCCAATGAAGGACCGGCCGGCGATGCCGCCATCTTCTTCGGCCTGTCGGGCACCGGCAAGACGACGCTGTCGGCCGATCCGTCCCGCACATTGATCGGCGACGACGAGCATGGCTGGGGCCCGCACGGCATCTTCAATTTCGAAGGCGGCTGCTACGCCAAGACGATCAAGCTGTCGGTGGAAGCCGAGCCGGAGATCTTCGCCACCACGCAACGCTTTGGCACGGTGCTGGAAAATGTCGTGCTAGATGCCGACGCAGTGCCGGATTTCAATGACGGCAGGCTCACCGAAAACACACGCTGTGCCTATCCGCTCGACTTCATCCCCAACGCCTCGAAGACCGGGCGCGCCAGTCATCCGAAGAACATCATCATGCTGACCGCCGACGCTTTCGGCGTGATGCCGCCGATCGCCCGGCTGACGCCGGCGCAGGCCATGTATCATTTCCTCTCCGGCTACACGGCCAAGGTCGCCGGAACCGAAAAAGGCGTCACCGAGCCCGAGGCGACCTTCTCGACCTGTTTCGGCGCGCCCTTCATGCCGCGCCATCCGTCGGAATATGGCAACCTTCTGCGCGAACTGATTGCCCGCCATGGCGCCGATTGCTGGCTGGTCAACACCGGCTGGACCGGCGGCGCGCATGGCACCGGCAAGCGTATGCCGATCAAGGCGACGCGCGCGCTGCTCGCTGCCGCCCTCGACGGCTCGCTGAAGGCAGGCGCTTTCCGCACCGACGCCAATTTCGGCTTCGAGGTGCCGGTGGCGGTGCCGGGCGTCGACAGCGCCATTCTCGACCCGCGCTCAACCTGGGCGGACAAGGCGGCCTACGACCGGCAGGCGGCAAGGCTGGTCAGCATGTTCGCCGTCAATTTCGAGAAATTCGAAAGCCATGTCGACGCCGTGGTGCTGGGGGCAGCACCTCGCATGCAGGAAGCGGCGGAGTAATCGCCAAGCCGCTCAGCATCATTGCCGCGTGGCACCAGTGAAGGCCCGGTTTCGATCGGGCCTTTTCTTTTTCGGTCCGCCGCGCCATGACTGCGGCATGCCGATCGACGACGACATCATCATCTCAGGCGAGGCCGTGATCCACCCGGGCGACTTGCACGAGGATTTCATCCGCTCGTCCGGTCCCGGCGGCCAGAACGTCAACAAGGTGGCGACGGCGGTGCAGCTTCGCTTCGACGCGCAGAACGCCGAGGGCCTGTCGGACCGTGTGCGCGAGCGGACCATAAAACTTGCCGGCCAGCGCGCCACCAAGGACGGTGTCATCGTCATCGAGGCCGGACGCTTCCGTACCCAGGAACAGAACCGCGCCGATGCGCGGGCCAGGCTCACGGCACTGGTCGCCAAGGCCGCCGAACCACCGCCGCCGCCGCGCAAGAAGACGCGGCCGTCGAAAGGCGCGGTCGAGCGGCGGCTCAAGACCAAGGCCGGGCGATCGACAGTGAAGAGGCTGCGCGGTCGGGTGGAGAACGATTAAGCAGCACGCCAATCGTGCCCGTCAACCGCCTTTGGCCAATCGGGCAAACGAATTCACCGCGCGTTCTGCCCGGGCAATTTCAGTGAAAAACGACGACGGCTTTCGGGTCGCCCTCTGCCTGTGATGGTGGCATCTTGCGGCTCCGAACATTAGCAAGGTGAACCAGTCCATGCTCGTTCTGCCCAAAGGCGTCCGCCACATGCCGGCCCATCTGTCCCGCGCCGTCCAGGAGACGCTGGTCGAGGAGGTGAGGAGCATCGTCCAGCAAGCGCCGTTGTTCGTGCCGGCCATGCCGCGGACCGGCAAGGAGATGAGCGTGCGCATGACAAATTGCGGTCCGCTCGGTTGGGTCACCGACAAGGAACGCGGCTATCGCTACCAGCCGACGCATCCGCTGACCGGAGAGCCATGGCCGCCTATCCCCGACAGCCTGCTCGACCTGTGGCGGCAGGTGTCGGGCTATCCGAATCCACCGGAGGCCTGCCTGATCAATTTCTACACGCCCGACGCAAAGATGGGCCTGCATCAGGATCGCGACGAGGCCGATTTCTCGGCTCCCGTCGTCTCTGTCTCGCTGGGCGACGACTGTCTGTTCAGGGTCGGCCAGACAACGCGCGATGGCGCTACCAAATCGTTCAGGCTGAAAAGCGGCGATGTCGTCGTGCTTGGCGGCGAGGGCCGTCTTGCCTTCCATGGCGTCGACCGCATCTACCCTTCGACCTCCGCGCTGCTCAAGAACGGCGGCAGGATCAATCTGACGCTGCGGCGGGTGACGAAGCCCGGCGAGACCTCCACATAAGCCGATCTTAACGCGCGTCGCTTATCAAGGCGGACAGGGTCTTGGAAACAGCGCAATGGCACAGGCCGATCAGACTGCCCGCAATCGATCCGATTTCCGTTTCGCGGCACTTGTGCTGTGCACCGGAATCCTGATCGGACTGCGCTACCATCTTGCCTTGTGGACCTTCGACGAGCACGGCTTCTCCGAACTCAGTGACCGGCTGCCTTATTGGGATTTCACCAATCTGTGGGCCGGCGGACGCATGGCGCTCGACGGCCATGTAGCCTGGCTGTTTGACGTCGACAGCTATCGCGCGGCCTTGCGGCGGATGTTTTCGCCCGATCTTCCCAACCAGGAATGGAGCTACCCGCCCAGCATCCTGGTCTTCGGCGTGCCGCTCGCGCTGCTGCCGATCTTTGCGGCCTATTTCATCTGGACTTTCGGCACCGTCTTCTGCCTCTGGCTGGCGGTGCGGCCGCTGAAACTGGGCAAGCTGGCCGAAGCGGCCGTCCTTGTGTGTCCGGCCGTCTTCATCAACGCCATCTTCGGCCAGAACGGTGCCCTGACCACCGCTCTTCTCATTGGCGGACTGGCCGTGGCGCCAAAACGGCCAATCCTGGCCGGGCTGCTGTTCGGTCTGCTGACGATCAAGCCGCATCTGGGCATTCTGGTGCCGTTCTGCCTGCTGGCCAGCGGCAACTGGCGTGCCATCGCCGCAGCGGCTCTGTCATCGGCGGCTCTGTTCATTTTGACCGGGCTCTCACTCGGATTCGACGTCTGGCATCTGTTCTGGACCGAAACCCGCCCCCTGATGACGGCGATCCTGGAGGCACCCTATCCCCAACCCTACCAGGCCAATGCCGCAACCATGTTCTTCCTGGCGCGCGCATGCGGCGCCGGGCTGACAGTGGCCTATGCGATGCAAGCCGCTGCGACCATTGCCGCGATCTGCGCCGCCATCTGGGTCTGGTTGCCACGGCGGCAGGTCGTGCATGGCGAAAGAGTGGTCCTCACCGCCGTGCTGGCAACGGTCGCGACGCCGTACGGCTACAGCTACGACACCGTCGGTCTCGCCGTTGCCGTCGCCTACCTGTTTTCGAGGCGCGCCAGCATGCCCCGGATTTTCCTGGCGCTCGTCTGGCTCTATCCTGCCATCGCTCATCTGGTGAACGGCATCGGGCTTGGCATCGGCGTGTTGGTGCCCTTGTCGCTGTCGGCATGGATGCTTGCCGACATAAGGGCTCGCGAACGCGTGACCTCGACGATAGCTGACGGCCGGATATCATCGCCACGGTGAACCATTGCCGTGCCCTCGGCTCTCTTCCGCGGGGTGTCCATCGGGCTCGATCCGCTCGTGCCGCCATCGCGATCCTGGCGGGTGAACTCCGATATCTCAGCGCAGCGGCGAAAAGGTCGCCGAGACCAGATGGAAAGGCAATGCGCCATAGGCGGCGACCGTCGCCTGGTCATCCCATTGGCGGAATTGCCGCGACGGCCGCGCCTCCAGCGTCAGGGCATGCTGCCGGCCGTCGACTGTAACCTTGCCGCGAAAGCGCAGCACCCTTTCCCCACCGGACCGGCTGATGGCCATCGCACGCAGACGCGCGACGTGGTCGTCACCCCGGTTGATCTCCATTTCGATACGGCGCCGGACCGGCGGAACGCTGATCCTGACCGTGATGTCCAGCATCATCTCCCCTGCCGTCGGCGGGCAAGGTATGGTCTGCGAGAACACCAGGGGCGACGGTGCTTCCGGCTGCTCGCGGCGGGCCGGCCCGTCGCGCCATGCTTTTCCGCGCCATGCCCTGGCGGGCGGCTCCTGCCGAAGCCGGCCGCTCTTGCGTCGCAGACGCAACTGCTTGGCAAAGCCGCGCGACAACCAGACCAGCCTGCCGAAGTCGGTCCGTGGCTTGGCTTGCAGCATGGCCGACCAGCGCGAAAGGCCTGTACGGTCGGCCATCTCAAGCAGGCGCGCCAGCACCCTGTCCGGCGCCGCCACGCCTATTTCGAGCGCGAGGTAGGAGAGCGCCACCGCTGCGGCAACGGCAAGGCCACGCCTGGCGACAACGTCGAGGAACACGTCCCAGTCGACGTCGCCGACGCGAATGGCTACCGCGCAATCGACCAGCCAATCGCTGTGCGTGTGGGCGTCGAGCCCGCCATGCGCGATGGCCAGCGCGATGCGGTCCGCCGGCGACGGCACCAGCACGCCGACACCACTGAATTCGGCCGCCGCCGCCCGCCGCCAGATCGCCTGGTCGTCCTCGTCGCTTTGCTGGGAACCGTCATAGGCAAGCTGGTGCAGGTCGATGTCGCCATAATTGCCCTTGAAGAAGTTCATCGACCGCAACGACGCCAGTCTTGTCCTCAGATATTGCGGGCTCACCCCGGTGGCGATCTGCCAGTCGCGGTCGCGCAGCACGTCGAACGCCGTTCCCATGTCCTGCGGCCGCACCAATATGTCGATGTCGTGCGCCACCCGGCCACGCTGCGCCGACGCGTCCAAGGCAATGCGACTGGCGCCCTTGATCAGCATCACAAGGCATCCGGCGTCCGTCATCGCCTGCAGCGCCGGTTCGGCCTCGCGCATCGCCATGCGCGACTTGGTCCACAGCATCTTTTGCAGACCGACAAGACGTGGATAGGCGGAATGGCCGGCCAATTTCCGGCCGAACCGGTCGCAGATGGCGGCAAGCAGCCGATGCTCCCTGAAGGAGACGAGATCGATGTCGTTGGCGCTCAGCCACTCCATCGCGCAACCGGCGGCCGCGTCGTCGTCGGCAAGAAGCGCGGCCTTGAGCAACTGGTCGAGCCCGCCCGTCGGCCAGGGCCAGCCATAGTCCGGGAAACGGCGGCTGATGCGGCGGATGCGCGCCATCAGCCCGCGCCGGTCTTGTTTCGGACCCGTCGCAGCATGGCCAGCCGCGCCACTTCGAGATAGCCGCGGTCGCGCGTCGCATCGCGTCCGTACGACAGGCTGCCGGGCCTGATGCGGCGCAGCGCCAGCACCTCTTCCATCATGTCGAAGGCAAGGCCCGCCTCGCGTGCCCGCGCGATCCAGTCGATCATTTCGCCGCGACCGCCCGGCGGATCGACAACCGGACCGACGGTCTCGGCGACCTCGCGCCGGATCAGCATCGTGGTCCGCGACCAGCCGGGCACGACCGCATCCTCGGGTGCATCGGGCCGGTCATTGCGGAAGTTTCGCAAATGGCAGAAGACGCCCGATGTGCCGGGCAATCCTCGCAGATATGCAAGCTGATCCTCGATCTTGGTCGGCAGCCAAAGGTCGTCGGCGTCGAGCGTCGCGATGAACGGCGTCGACAGCGCGGCGATGCCTCTGGTCGTGGCGCTGCCCGGTCCGGCATTTGCCTGGCGCAGCAATTGCAGCGGCAGGTCCGTTCCGCCGATCGCCGCGGCGAGATCGTCGGTTGATCCGTCGTCGACGATCACCACCAGGTCCGGCCGCACCGTCTGCGCCGCAACCGATCGCAGCGTCTCGGCGATGGTGCCGCTGGCGTTGAAGGCCGGTATGACGACGCCGTATCCGTCCATCACAGGGCACGCCAATCTGACAGTTTGTCGAGCTCGAAGATCCCTTCGATCGGCCGCAGCGACGGGTCGGCCTTGCGCCGCTTCATGGATTTGTAGATAGCGCGCAGGAATTCCCGCGACTGGACGTCCTCTTGCCTCGTCATGTTGCCCGCATGCCGTCTGTAATAGAGCGCGACCGTGTCGGGAAGCACGTATCTGGGGCCGATCTCAAAACCGCGCAGCAGGTAGTCGGTATCTTCGGCCTGGACGAAATCCTCGTCGAAATCGCCTATCCGCGCGACGAGGCGGCGCGCGAAGATCGCCGCCGACAGGTGAATGCCGCGAACCGTGATGCTGTTGCTGTCCGCCATGGGCTCCAAGGTCCCATCATCGATTTTGTCGACCAGCATCATCCTCGAATAGGTCAGGTCGAGATCGGGATTCTTCCGGAAAAGCTCGACATCGGCTCCGAAGCGCCCCGCTGGCGAGATGTCGTCCGAATCGAGGAACGACACCAGTTCCGCCTCGGGCTTGAGCTGCCTGAGCCCGCTGTTGCGCGCTCGGGTCACCCCCATGTTTTCTTGCCGGAACAGCCGGATGCAGGAATGATCATCCATCATCGCGCGCACGGCCTCGACCGAGCCGTCGGTCGAACCGTCGTCGATGACGATGATGTCGAGATCGGCGGCATCGCCTTGCCTGAGCAGCGAGCGCAGCGCGGCGCCGACATAGGCCTCGCGATTGTAGACCGGCATGATCACGCTCAGCCTCATCCTCGGCCTCGCGGCCGCTGCTGCACCACCCGTTTTGATCGCGAGATATCCCGCATCAAAACAGCCGCCAGTCGGGCGTGCTCTTGAGCTCGAAAATGCGGGGAATCTCACGCAGGGACGGGTCGGCCCTGCGTCGCCGGGTCGAATTGTGGATCGCCCGCATGTGGTCGCGGAGCCGGCCCTCGCGCTTCCGGGTGATATTGCCGGCGTGGCGCCTGTAGTAGATCGCGACGGTCTCCAGAAGACGGTAATTCGGACCCGTTTCGAAGATGCGCAGCAGATAGTCAGTGTCCTCGCACTGGTCGAATTCCTCGTCGAAACAGCCTATGCGATCGACAAGCGCCCGGCTGAACAGTCCGGTGCTCATTGAAATGCCGCGCAGCGTTACAGTGCGGCTGCCCGCTACCGGCTCCATCGTGTCATCGTCTATCTGCTCGGCCAGGGTCATCAGGGAGTAGGTCAGGTCAAGGCCCGGGTCGGCCTCGTAGCAAGCCAGATCCGCCTTGAAGCGCCCGGCAAGCGAGATGTCGTCGGAATCGAGGAACGACACAAATCCGGCATCCGGCGGCAACTGTCTCAGCCCGGCATTGCGCGCCCTCGCGACACCCATATTGGGTTGCAGAAACAGGCGGATGCAGGGCGCCTCGCGCATCGTCGACCGTACTGCCTCCACCGAGGCGTCCGTGGAGCCATCGTCGATGACGATGATGTCGAAGTCGGCGTCAGCGCGCTGCCTGATCAACGAGCGCAGCGCCGGGACGACGTAGCGCTCGCGATTGTACACAGGCATGATCACGCTGAGCTTCACCGGGCGCCTCGTGTCAGGACGTCCTCGATCGTGCCGGCGATCTCCGCCGGGTCGGTGCCGAGGGACAAACGAAAGCACGGCAGGCGGCGCGTCAATTCGCTGAAGAAGCGAAAGCCGCTTTCGCGTTCGCCCGGCATCTGTGCGATGCCGGACGGCGCCAAGGCAATCATGGCATCCCTGCGCGACACCGGCATGATCGAACTTGCTCCGCCACCGCTAATATGTGGCACCATCAGCGCAACGATGTCCAGCATCGCGGGCACCGGCCCAGGCGCGATCTCATCGACGTGAAACATGTGCTTGCCCTGCCAGTTCAGCGGGCCTTGCGCCGTTAGCCGCTTTTGCAGGCCCAGCCGCGTGAAACCTTGCGCGTCCTGCTTCAAGGTCGAGAAAAGGGGCCGCGCGGTCACGCCTCCGGCGAGATCGATCAGCACATAGTCGTCGCCGACACTGTCTAGTCCGTTGAGCAGGCCGGCGGCGACGGTGCCGGATTTCCCGGCTCCACGCGAGCCGGCAAGGAGGATACCCTTGCCATCGATGCCGAGCGTGCCGGCATGGGTCAGCCGCATGCCGCGTGCGGCATATTCCCAATGCAGGAAGGCGCGCAGCGGTGCCCCCGGCTCCCAAGGCGGAAAGGCATCGGCCGAGGCCATCAGCTGTACGCCAACGCAACGTTGGGGATCGTAGATCTGCCAGAAATCTAGATCGTGGAAATAGTGGCCGCGTAACCCGGCTTCGGCGAGCCGTTTGGCAAAGCCGTGCTCGGTGAAATGCGCGTCGCCCCATCGCGCCGGCTCCGGGATGCCGTCGATGCCGGGATGAGCGATGAAGATGCGGCAGGTGGACGGTTCCGGCTGATCGTGAGCGGCCTCGACAAATGCATGGCTCAGGGCGTCGGCGAGCACACCGTGACCCAGATGCACGGCCAGTTCCAGCCCGGGCAGCCGAACCCGCCGGATGGTCGGATAGCGCGAGGCAGCGCCTTCAGCGGCGGCGATGAGATACCGGGCGTAGTCCGGCAGGGTTTCGAGCGTGACGCGCGGCATCAAGCGCCTTCCATCACGGCTGCGGCCGGCCGATCAGGAAGCCTGCTTGACCGCCGGCCAGCCAAGGGGTTCCTCGACCTCATGGATGGGATCAACGACGATCAGGTCCGCGAGGTCGTCGTGGATGCTGACATTGAGCGGCTCGCTGGTGGCGGCAAGCTCGGCTTGCAATTCGCCCGGCAGTGGCTGCGCCGCCGCTTCCGAACGCACCAGCAAACCCAGTTCGAGCAGCTGCGATATGAAGTGTTCGAGTTCGGCGTGGCTTATTGTCGAGCCGCCCGCGGCCAGCCCGATCAGAGCCTGGGCGTCCGCTCCGGACGAAAGCACCTGCCACGCCTTGCTGCCGGAATCGGAGAAGCCGAAATATTTGCCATTGGCAAGGTTGAGCACCACGGCCTCGCCATCGAAGGATTCGAAAACGATATCCCGGCTCGCAACCGCATAGGCATGGGATTCATGCTTCATTGTTGCCCCGCTTTACATCCCTGCCCGCCAGCAGGACCGCTTCCACCGACAACGCCTGTAGACTTTCGGTCGTTCCTTGGCAAGGTAACCTTGCCGGCAAGGCGCCGACATTTCCGGGATCAGTCGAAGGACGGGCGGATCAAGCCTCGATTTCCAGCGCCGACAATGGCTTGGAACAACAGGCCAGGATGAAGCCGTCGTCGATCTCATGATCGAGGATGCCGCCATTGTGACTCATCTCGACGCTGCCGGAGACTTTCTTCACCTTGCAAGTTCCGCACAGGCCGAATTCGCAGGCCGCCGGTATCCGCACGCCCGAGGCGCGCGCGGTCTGCAGCACGGTCTGGCCGGCGACGCAGTCGGCGTCGACATCCGAAAGCGCGAAGCGGATCGGCGTCGCGGCTTCGACGGAAATTGCCGCGCCGGCTTCAGCCGGCGCGGCAAACGGTGCCGGGACTTCGTCCACGGTCGGCGCGGCAAAGCTTTCCTGATGGTACTTTGCCATGTCGAAGCCGGCGGCTTCGAGCATGCCGCGCACGGCGCGCATGAAGGGATCGGGCCCACAGCAGAAGATTTCGCGTTCGCGGAAATCGGGTGCCAGGAGCGGCAGCCGGATGGCGTCGATGCGGCCCATATGGCCGTACCAGCCCTCGCGGCTCGACCGCTCCTCGATCATGAAGCCGAGCGACAGGCCAGGCATGTGGCCCCCGAGCAGTTCGAGTTCCTTGCGGAAGATGATTTCTTCCGGGCGCCGCGCGCAGTTGACGAAACCGACATCGGTCCATGGCGCACAGTCGTTCAGCCAGCGCAGCATCGACATCATCGGCGTCACGCCGGAGCCGGCCGAGACGAACAGATATTTCGCCGCCGGATGGCTGTGCAGTGAAAAGTCGCCGCCCGGTCCATAGGCCTTGACGTGCGAGCCGGGCGCCAGGTGATCGAACATCCAGCGTGTGCCGATGCTGCCCGCCTGCGCCTTCACCGTCACCGCGATCGAGAACGGCCGCGACGGCGACGACGACAGCGTGTAGGTGCGCATCAGCGGCCCATCCGGCGTCGGCAGTTCCAGCGTCACGAACTGGCCCGGCTTGTAGCGGAACCAGGTCTGGTTGTCGGACCGGAAGGTGAAGGTCTTGACGTCGGGCGCCTCGTCGCTGACACCGGTCACTTCCAGCACCTGCAGCCTGTCGTTCCAGGGCGCCATCTGGTCGAGATGGCGATAGAGGCCAAGGTCGGTCATCGCATTCATCCCTGCATACCTTTCATTTTGCGGATGTCGTGATCCCAAAACCGCTGCACACTTTTGGGTGACATGCGCTAGGCGACGCTGCGCAGCGCCGGCCGCCCGCCTTCGGCCAGGCGCGGACCGATGAAGCGGGCATACCAGTCGACGAACTGGATGACGCCGCCTTCATGCAGCTCCGAATACGGGCCGGGTTCATAGGCCGGCGACAGGATACCGAAAGCGTTCTCCTCGACGATCCGGCGGTCCTGGTCGTTGGTCTCGGTCCAGACATGGGTGAGTTCGGCGAGATCGTAGTCGACACCCTCGACCGCGTCCTTGTGCACCAACCACTTCGTCGTCACTGCCGTTTCGGTGGCGCTGACCGGCAGCACGCGGAAGGTGACGGCATGATCAACGAGGATGTGGTTCCAGGTCGTCGGGTAGTGATAGTGCATCAGCGTGCCGATGCGGTCGGCCGAAACGCTGTCGGACAGGTCCTTCCTCACCGCCCGCTTGCCGGTCATCGTGTAGCTCTGGGCGTCGCGCAGCAGCGGCGCGCGGGTGGCGCGGTATTGCCCGGCCGGGTCGATGCGGAATTTGCTGGGCAGGCCAACAGCTTCGCACTTCGCCCAGTGCGCCAGCATCTCCGGATCGCTGTCGGCGCCTTGCACGCCGGTCACGGTCGGTGCTTCCGGGAAGGTCTTGCACAGTTCGGGATGATTGCCCGCGCAATGATAGCATTCGCGGTTGTTTTCCCAGACCAGCTTCCAATTGCCCTTCTCGATGATCGTGCTCTCGAAGGCGATCTTGGCCTCGCTCAGCCGGTGCGGCTTGAGATAGGGCTCGATCATCGCCCGCATCGGCGCGAAGTCGGCCGGCTCCTTGGCCAGGCAGATGAAGACATAGCCGGCGACGCTTTCGCAGGCGACCGGCTTCAGCCCGAACTGGCTCTTGTCGAACCCCTCGGCCATCTGGCGGGCGAACAGCAGGCGCCCGTCCAGCTCATAGGTCCACTGGTGATAGGGACAGACCAGTTTGGCGGCCATGCCCTTGTCGCTGTTGCAGACGCGGCTGCCGCGATGGCGGCAGGAATTGTGGAAGGCGTTGATCTTGCCCTGCTGATCGCGCACCAGCACGATAGGATAGTCGCCGATCTGCACGGTGATGAAGCTGCCCGGCTTGGGCAATTCGCAATCATGGCCGATGAACAGCCAGTCGCGATACCAGATCAGCTCCATGTCGAGCTTGAAGTAGTCCGGGTCGGTGTAAAAAGGCTGTTCCAGCGAAAAGCCTTGTCTGCGGCTGTTCAAGAGCCTCAGCATGTCGTTGCGCGCGTCCATGTCCTGTCCTCATTTTCAAGGACTGAACTGGTGGTGATTGAGGAAGGACTGGACGCAGATCGGCGCAAAGCCGGACAAACACCATCCGCCTCTTGACCGCCCACCGCGATCAGTCGAGTTCTAGCCATCTCGGGCTGGTTTCCGGGCTCTGGAGTCGTCCTTACGGACCATCGCGACACCTTCCCAGGCTTACGCCCAGTGGTCTCCCGTTGCGACTTGAACTCCACCACCGTTGCGGGGGCAGCGCCGGAATCTGACCGGCTTCCCAATTCTCCGCTCCGTCGTCACGCAGCGGCACCTGAGATGCCTGATCTAATCACGGCAGGGTTTGCGACATCGGCATGAAAGCGACATCGCATCCATGCGGCGCGACACGCATGCTGGAACGTCGTGACAGGGGTCGCATCATCAAATCGCCTTCTGTCGCCAGGCGCGCCGGCACCGTTTTTTCGACCCCTTTGCCGGGGGCGAAAAGGTTAACAGTTTCGAAAAGTGACTATTAGCAGATTCTAAAATCGAACCGAACGGTTCGTTTCTGTTGACGGTGCGTGCAGGACGGTGTGAACGCCGAGCCTCCGATACAGTTGGTGATCGGGGTGCCATTTTTAGCTAACTGATTGATATAACGACAGAAAATAACAGATGTGGAAATCACTGGCACAATTTCAAGTGGTAGAGTCATGGTCCACGCTGAACAACTTCGTGATTGGAAACAGCAGAGGTGCTCTCCCACATCGGGGCGGTCCGAACGACGCGATTTTAATCCCAAGACACGCCGCTAGACGGACGGAAAAATACTGGAGTACCCAAAATGAAAAAGATTGTTCTCACTGCCGCCGCCCTTCTGGCCATTTCCGGCAGCGCCTTCGCTGGTAGCGACCATTACGGTTCGAACGCCGCCACCCCCGCTGCCACTGTCGACAGCTCGTACACCGCTTCGACCAGCAAGTCGGAGCCGGCTGCTCAGACGCCTGCCCAGGGCGCCGACCACAATCTCTTCGGCAACAACTAACAGCCGATCCCCGGCTTGCGGCGGGGCGACCCTGCCGCGCGGGGTGGATGCCACAAATTCAGGAGTACCTAAAATGAACAAGATCCTCATTGCCGCCGCCGCCGTCCTGGCCCTCTCCGGCAGCGCCTTTGCCGGCAGCGACAACTACGGTTCGAGCGGTGCCAACCAGGCGGCTGTCACGTCGACCGACAACGCGAACACCGCATCGATCGGCAAGTCGGCTCCGGCCACCGAGGCGCCTGCCCGGCCGGGTAGCGATCGCAACCTCTTCGGCCGTTGACGCCTGTTGCGAGTGGCGGGCTCGCTCGCCACTCGTGGAATTCAAGACGTTAGGAGTATTGGAAATGAACAAGATCCTCATTGCTGCCGCCGCCGTTCTGGCCCTCTCCGGCAGCGCTTTCGCCGGCAGTGACAACTATGGCTCCAATGGCGCCAATCAGCCCACTGCATCGTCGACCGTCAATGTCGATACGTCGCATACGGGTTCGGTCCGCAACAGCGACTCACCCATCTACAAGCTGCTCAACTCGTCCGGCGACGTGCAGAAGTCCGCCCCTCACGGCGCAGACCGCAATCTCTTCGGCAACAACTAACCAGCCGTCGTGATGTATAAAAAGAGAGCGGCGGGCCAGCCCGCTGCTCTCTTTTTTTGTTGTCGAGACATGGCTGGCCTCAGGCGGCTTTTGCTTCCGCTTCGTGCAGCGCGAACGACCGTCCATCCGCATCGAAGATATGAAGGTCGCCGGCATTGGCGGTCAACTGCAGCGTCGAGCCGCGCTTGATCTCGACATTGCCCGGCAGCTTGGTCACCAGCGGCAGGTCGGCCCGGCCGATGTCGATATAGACCAACTGAACCTCGCCGAGTTGCTCGACATAATCGACCGTCCCCTCGAACAGATAGTCCGCACCACTGGCGATCGCGAGATCTTCCGGCCGCACGCCGAAGCTGACCGCCGCTCCCTTTGCCGAAGCAGGCGTCGCGATCGGCACCGTCGCCTTGCGGCCGCCGACATGGCTGATGATGGTCGGATTGCCCGTCTTGTCGACCGTGGCCGGCAGGATGTTCATGGCCGGCGAGCCGATGAACTGGGCGACGAATAGGTTGCCGGGGTTCTTGTAGAGCTCCATGGGCGTGCCGACCTGCTCGATGTGGCCATCCTTTAGCACCACGATGCGGTCGGCCAGCGTCATCGCCTCGACCTGGTCGTGGGTGACATAGATCATGGTCGTGTTGGGCATCGATTCCTTGAGCTTGGCGATCTCGATACGCGTGGCGACGCGCAGTGCCGCGTCAAGGTTCGACAGCGGTTCGTCGAACAGGAACACTTTTGGATTGCGCACGATGGCGCGGCCGATGGCGACACGCTGACGCTGGCCGCCCGACATCGCCTTGGGCAGGCGGTCGAGATATTTGGTCAGCTGCAGGATTTCGGCGGCCTGCCGCACCCGTTTGTCGATCTCGGCCTTGCTTTCCTTGCCGATCTTCATCGAGAAGGCCATGTTGTCGTAGACTGTCATGTGCGGATAGAGCGCGTAGGACTGGAACACCATGGCGATGCCGCGCTTCGATGGCGGCACGTCGTTGACCACCTGGCCGTCGATCTTGAGTTCGCCCGAGGTGATTTCCTCAAGCCCGGCGATCGAGCGCAGCAAGGTCGACTTGCCGCAGCCCGACGGGCCGACGAAGACGATGAATTCGCCTGATTTGATGTCGAGGTCGATGCCGTGGAGAATGTTGAGATTGCCGTAGGACTTCTTCACTTGTCTCAAATTGACATCGGCCATTGATTTCCTCCCAGTGGTTCCTCAGATGTTCAGCCTATGCGCCCGAACCAGACGCCGTAACCGCCGAGTTCGACCGTACCGGTGCTTGCCTGCCCGGAAAATCCGTGTCCCGCCAAAGGTTGCAGGGTTCGGTTGCCGAGGTCAACCTTCGCTGGCGCAGCGCCCAGATTGAAGACGCAGACGATCTCCTCATTGCCCGCCCGGCGGGTGAAGGCGACGGTGTCGCCCTGGCTTTCGATGAAGCTGATGTCGCCCTTGGCCAATGCCGGATGGGCGCGGCGGAAGGCGAGAAAGCGCCGGTAATGCTCAAGCAGCGAGGTTTCGTCACCTTGCTGCACGTTGACCGCCTGTGACAGGTGGCTGGCCGGCACCGGCAGCCAGGGCTTTGCCTGGGAGAAGCCGCCATTGCTGGCATTGCCGTCCCACACCATGGGTGTGCGGCAGCCGTCGCGGCCCTTGAATTCCGGCCAGAAGCGGATGCCGTAGGGGTCCTGCAGGTCCTCGAAGCGCAGGTCGGCCTCGCCGAGCCCGAGTTCTTCGCCCTGGTAGATGCAGACCGAGCCGCGCAGCGACATCAGCAATGCCGAGATAACCTTGAGATAAGCGGTCGGGTCGGCTTCGCCGGCGGCCCAGCGCGAGGCCGGGCGCATCACGTCATGGTTGGAAAACGCCCAGCACGACCAGCCGTCGCTGGCCACCTCGCCAAAAGCCTCCAGCACCGAGCGGACCTTGGCGGCGCTGATCTTTTCCGGCGCCAGGAAGTCGAAGGAATAGCACATATGCACGCGCTTGCCGCCCGCTGTATAGGCGGCGACCACGTCCAGCCCGCGCTGCGAATCGCCGACTTCGCCGACCGCGGCGGTCGCCGGATACTCGTCGAGCAGCGCCCGGAAACGCTCGAGGAAGGCGAGGTTCTCCGGCCGGCTCTTGTCGTAGATATGATCCTGGTAGTTGTAGGGATTGACCGCCGGTGCGGTCTGGTCGTTGCGCTCTTCCGGTGGCAGCGGCGGGTTGTTTTCCAGCCCCTGGCTGTGGAAGTAGAAATTGATGGTGTCGAGGCGGAAGCCGTCGACGCCGCGCTCCAGCCAGAAGCGGGTGACGTCGAGCAGCGCGTCCTGGACTTCCGCGTTGTGGAAGTTGAGGTCGGGCTGCTCGGCCAGGAAATTGTGCAGGTAGTATTGCTGGCGGCTGGTGTCCCATTGCCAGGCCGAGCCGCCGAAGATCGACAGCCAGTTGTTGGGCGGCGTGCCGTCGGGCCTTGCGTCCGCCCAGACATACCAGTCGGCCTTCGGATTGACGCGGCTCGAGCGGCTTTCCTTGAACCAAGGATGGATGTCGGCGGTATGCGACAGCACCTCGTCGATCATCACCTTGAGGCCCAGCCGGTGCGCCTCCGCCGTCAGTGCGTCGAAATCCGCCAGCGTGCCGAACATCGGGTCGACGTCGCAATAATCCGAGACGTCGTAGCCGAAATCCTTCATCGGCGATTTGAAGAAAGGCGAGATCCAGATGGCATCCGCGCCAAGGGCGGCAATGTAGGGCAGCCTGCCGATGATGCCTTTGAGGTCGCCGATGCCGTCGCCATTGGAGTCCTGAAAGCTGCGTGGATAGATCTGATAGATCACCGCGCCCCGCCACCAGTCGCGGTCGATGGCGGGGTCTGGTTTCGAAGTCGCCTTCAAAGCCGATTGCATTGTCTCAACCTCCTTTCACCGAGCCGGCCAGCAGCCCGCGGACGAAATAGCGCTGCAGCGAGAAGAAGACGATCAGCGGCACGATGATGGTGATGAAGGCCGATGTCGTCAGGATCTCCCAGTTGCCGCCGCGCGAGCCGAGCAGCGCATTGAGCTTGGCCGTCAGCACGATCTGATCGGGCGCCGTTCCGAGGAAAACCATTGCCACCAGCAGATCGTTCCATACCCACAGGAATTGGAAAATGGCGAAGGAGGCAAGCACCGGGAAGGACAGCGGCAGCACGATCTTGACGAAGATCTCGAAATCGCTGGCGCCGTCGATGCGCGCCGATTCCATGATCTCGCGCGGCAGGCCGGCGATATAGCTGCGCAACAGGTAGATGGCGAAGGGCAGGCCGAAGCCGGTATGCGCCAGCCAGATGCCGAGATAGGTCTTGGACGGCACGCCGAAGAAAGTGCCGACGCCGTTGTAGAGCCTGAGCAGCGGGATCAGCGACATCTGCAGCGGCACCACCAGAAGGCCGATGATGACCGCTATCAGCAAGGCGCGTCCGGGAAACCGCATCCAGGCCAGCGCGTAGGCGGCAAAGGCCGCGATCAGGATCGGGATCACGGTCGCCGGGATGGTGACCGTCAGCGAATTCATGAAGGAGCGGCCGATGCCTTCGGAGAACAGCACGGTCTGGTAGTTGTCGGTGGTGAATTTCGGCGGCGCCGACGAGGCGTAGTAGACGCGCTGGCCGCGATCGCCTTCGAAGGCCTTGGGCGATGCCATGACGAAGCTGCCGTCGGCATTGACCTGCAGGGTCACGCCGTCACCGAGGTCGGCTGATGTGCCGGCCGGATATTGTGTAGGTGCTGCTGCCTTGACGCCGAAGGCGCTGATGTTGCGCTTGACGCCGTCGCCGAAAATGTTGCCCTCGAGGACGAACTTGCCGTCCTTCTGGGTCTGCGCCGAGGCGGCCGGCAGGCGCCCGGCCTCGGTCTGGCTGGAACTGGCGAACGAATTCCACCAGCCCGAGGCGACGATCTGGTCCTTGTCGCGCAGCGACGAGACGAGGATGCCGAGCGTGGGGATGGTCCAGATCGCCACGAAGACGAGCACCGCGATATGGACGCCGAAACGGCTTGCGAAGGAATTTCCGGTCGCCACGGCCATATCAGTGCCCTCCCGTCTCTTTGTTGGCCTGGCGGATGTTCCAGATCATGATCGGAATGACCGCGATCATGATGATGATGGCAATGGTCGCGCCGCGGCCGAAGTCGCCGCCGCCGCGGAACATCCAGTCGAACATCAGATTGGCCAGCACCTGGCTGTTCCATTGGCCGTTGGTCATGGTCAAGACGATGTCGAACACCTTCAGCACCAGGATGGTGATGGTGGTCCACACCACCGCGATGGTGCCCCAGATCTGCGGCACCATGATCTTCCAGAAGATCTGGAACGGGTTGGCGCCGTCTATGACGGCGGCTTCCAGCGTTTCTTCGGGGATGCCGCGCAGCGCCGAGGACAGGATGACCATGGCGAAACCGGTCTGGATCCAGATCAGGATGATCATCAGGAAGAAGTTGTTCCAGAACGGCAGCGATATCCAGACCTGCGGCTGACCGCCGAAATGCTGGATGATGGCGTTGAGCAGGCCGATCTGGATCTGGCCGTCGCCACGATATTCGTAGATGAACTTCCAGATCACGCTGGCGCCGACGAAGGAGATGGCCAGCGGCAGGAAGATCAGGCTCTTGGCGATCGTGCCCCACCATATCTTGTCGGTAAGCACGGCGATGATCAGGCCGAGGAAGGTGCAGGCCGCCGGCACCACCGCCAGCCACAGGATGTTGTTCATGATCGCGTTTCGCAGATCCGGATCGCGCAGCGCCCATTCGTAGTTGGCGAACCCGACGAAACTCGTGCCGCCGCGGTCGAAGAAAGACAGCCACAGCGTCGCGATCACCGGATAGATCAGGTAGATGGTCAGGATGATCAGCGCCGGACCCACGAACAGCCAGGGCCGCACCAATCCCTGCCGGCGCAGATTGTTAACGGCGGCCGTCCCGGACACCCCGCGCGAGGGGAAGATCAAATCGAGCAGTTTGTTGGCGCCCCAGAAATAGGCGACGCAGCCGCCGACGCCGATGATGATGACGAATATTGCCGAGAAAATCTGAGTCGCCATGGGTCCCTCTCCCTGCGCATGACCGGCCAGCGATGCTGGCGATCGGATGCACCGACTTTCAGTTATTCGGAACAATCGAAACGTGAAGGCTTCCGGCGAGCACTGCCGGTCGGATCCGGGCCGTGGCCCGGATCCAGCAGGAGGATTGGAAGGTGTTAGGTCGCCCCGCTATTTGATAGCGTCCCAGCTCTTCTGGATGTCGGTGGCGACATCCTGGGCGGACTTGCCGCCGACCAGGTCGATCATGCCGGTCCAGAACGAGCCGGCACCGACCTTGCCGGGCATCAGGTCGGAGCCGTCGAAGCGCACCGTCGTGGCGCCGACCAGGATCTCGCCCTGCTTCTTCAGCGCATCGCTGCCATAGGCGTCCTTGTTGGCTCCCTTGAAGGGGGTGACGAAGCTCTTCTGCGCCATCCACAATTCATGCGCGAGCGGCATCTGCAGGAATTTGATGAATTCGCGCGACGCCTTGGAATCCTTGGTGATCATCACCAGCGTTCCGGCCACTTCCAGCGGCGTTCCCAGTTCCGGCTTGGAGGCGTAAGGCGGGTAGGGGAAGAAGTCCGCATCCTGGCCGAGCTTCACGCCCTCCGGGAAGAAGGAGGGGATGAACGATGCCTGATGGTGCATGTAGCACTTCGGCGGCACGGTGAAGAGTCCCTTCGGGCTGTCGCGGAAGTCGGTCGCCGCGACTGCCTTGGCGCCGCCGTCCACCATCTTGTCGTCGGTGGCGATCTTGCCGAAGATGTCGATGGCGTTGACCACCGCCGGATCGGTGAACGGGATCTCGTTCTTCACCCACTTGTCGTAGACTTCGGGCGGCTGCGTGCGCAGCATGATGTCCTCGACCCAGTCGGTCGCCGGCCAGCCCGTCGCGCCGCCCGAACCAAGCCCGATGCACCACGGCTTGCCGCCATCGGCGATGATCTTCTTTTCGAGCTCCGCCAGTTCTTCCTGCGTCTTCGGCACCTTGTAGCCGGCTTCCTCGAAATTGTCGGGCGAGTACCAGACCAGCCCCTTCACGTCGATCTTGTAGGGAAAGGCATAGAAGCCCGGCTTGCCGTCCTTGCCGTTGTAGGTGCCGAGCTTGGCCCAGGAGTCGCCGGCGGCGTAATTCTCCTTGACCCAAGCCGCGACGTCGTCGCCCAGCGGGGTCAGCACGCCCTTGGAAGCAAGGTCCTGGATGAGGCCCGGCTGCGGCAGCACGGCGATGTTGGGCGGGCTGCCGGCCTGGGTGTCGATGACGATCTGCTGCTCGTAATTCTCGGACGAGGAATATTTGACCTCCGCGCCGGTGGCTTCGGAGAAATAATCGAGTACCGACCGCACAAGCGTCTCGTCCTCGCCACGCCACGGTCCGAAGATCGACAGAGTCTCGCCCTTGAGGTCGACTTTCTTGAGATCTTCGTAATTCGCCCAGTTGAAGCGCTTGTCCTCGCCCGGCTTGAACTTCAGTTCGGCATGCGCGGGCGCGCTCAGGGCGAATGCGGCAGACGCAACACCCAGCAAAAGCATTTTCTTCATCGGTATTCCTCCCAGTGGGTCACACACTCACCGGACGGAACCTCCATTCCGCCCGCCGACGCCGCAGGACTGTGACTCAGTCGCAAGGGAACCGCAACCTTTCGAAGAGTCTTCCAAAGCGCTTTGGCTTCGCCGATCTCGCCATTGAATCGATCAGGAGTCAAGAGGGCCTGCGGACTAATCGATTTAATTGCCTGCAGCCAGGGCTCGAAAAAGTGCGTCGCAACATACTTTTTTGGCAATGCGACAGCAATTCTTGTTTCAAACCCAGCCCCGGCACGCTTATGGTCTCTGCGATATGGCCGCGTCGCGGACGGTAGTTGGGTCGATTCAATCTAAAAGCGCTTTGAGGCGGGGAGGCCTCTCGTGAACCTCAAGCAACTTGCGCATATGCTGGCGCTTTCGCAGACCACGGTTAGCCGGGCGCTGAACGGCTACCCCGAAGTCAACGAGGAAACCCGCAGGCGCGTCATGGACGCCGCCAAGCGCCACGGCTATCGCCCCAATCCGAGCGCGCGCCGGCTGGCCACGGGCAAGTCCGGAATGATCGGCTATGTCCTGCCGACGGGTGCGGCCGTCGACATCGACCCGCACTTCGTCGAATTTCTGTCCGGCCTGGGCGACTATGCCCGCTCGCACGAACTCGACCTCGTGTTGTCGCCGGCTGATGCCGACGATCAGGAGACGACCTACCGGCGTATCGTCGCCAACCGGCAGGTCGACGCCGTCTACATCTCTTCGCCCAGGCCCGCCGACCGGCGCGTGGCGCTGGTCAACACGCTCGGCATTCCTTTCATCGTCCATGGCCGCAGCGAGGGTTTCGATTTCGACTATCCCTATCTCGACATCGACAATGAAGGCGCTTTCCACGAGGCGGCCCGGCTGCTCGTCCAGCTCGGCCATCGGCGGCTGGCGCTGATCAACGGCGATGACAGGGAAACCTTCGCCATTCACCGCGAGCGCGGCCTGCGCCGGGCGCTGGCCGCGAGCGGCCTGACATTGGGCGATCGCCATGTCTGCTCCGTCGTCATGACCGAGGAGAATGGCTATCGCGCTGCCCGGCGCCTGCTCGAACAGGACGGCGCGCCGACGGCAATCGCCTGCTCCAGCCTGATCATGGCGCTCGGCGTCGTGCGCGCGGTGCGTGATCTCGGGCTCAGCATTCCCGGCGACGTCTCGCTGATTGCCCATGACGACGTCTTTCCCTGGCTGAAGCCGGAGAATTTTTCCGTGCCGCTGTCCACGACGCGCTCGTCGATCCGGCTGGCCGGCGCACGCATTGCCGAGCGGCTGGCGGCACGCATATCGGGGCTGGAGGAGGGCGCCCGCGGCGAGGTCTGGCCGGTCGACCTGGTGGTGCGGGCGTCCGTGGCTGGCGCGCCTGCCTAGCTCGCGGATTTGAGATGATCGATGAAGGCGCGCAGCTTCGGCAGGACCTGGCGCTTGCCGGGATGATAGAGGAAGACACCCGGCGTCGTCGCCGAGAGGCCCTCTAGAACGGGCTTTAGTTTTCCCTGGGCAATCGGACCCTCGGCAATGGGTCGAGGCGTTTGCGCCAATCCAACGCCTTGCATCGCGGCCCCCAGCAACGTCGGATAGTCATGCGCGATCAGCGGGCCCGAGACGATCGCCTCGATCGTTTCGTTGCCGTCGACGAAGGACCAGGGCGCGATGGCGCCGTTCGAGCGGCGCAAGCGCAAGCAGGCGTGGTGGCGGAGATCCTCGACATGCGCGGGATAGCCATGGTGCTCAAAATAGTCCGCGCTGCCGACGACGACGAAGCTGAACGGCGGCGTCAGCCGCACCGCGACCATGTCCGGCGCGACGAATTGGCCGAGGCGGATGCCGGCGTCGAACCCGCCGTTCGCGAGATCGACCATCTCGTCGCTCGCGGCGATCTCCAGCTCGATCTCGGGATAGGCTCGGCAGAACGACGCGATCATCGGCTCCAGGATCAGCGGCACGACGGCCCGGGGCACGGACAGGCGTAGCAGTCCGGTTGGCCGCTGGCCGACATCTCGGGCGGCTTCGCCGGCCGAGACGAGTTCTTCGAAGGCAGGGCCGGCGCGGTCAAGAAACCGCTGACCGGGCTCGGTCAAGCCGACGCTGCGCGTCGTGCGGACGAACAGCGCGGTGCCCAAGCGCGCTTCCAGCGCGCGCACCGCCTGGCTCACGGCGGACGGCGTCACGCCGAGATCCGCGGCGGCGCGGCGGAAGTTGCGGTGCCTGGCGACAGCCAGGAACGCCTCGACGCCCTCCAGCGCACCATGACGGACTGTGTAGTTCTGCTTCATAGGTCGTTGTGATTACAGGGGATAGTCGAATTATGGAAGCGGGCTTAGGTAGTAGGTCGAAGCACGGAGACATCTTGCAATGACCAATGAACTCGATGGGGTGCGCGACCATTATCGCGCGACCGGCCTGACTGAGCGGCTGAAGACCGTACTGGCCGCCCTTGGTCCAGCGGACCAGCTTCTCACGCCACAGCAATTGGGTACCCTCGACCAGTTTCACACGCGTGGGCTTGCTGCCACCGCCGAGCTTGCCCAATTGGCGGGGGTCGCCGCCGATATGTCGGTCCTGGACGTCGGCTCGGGCATCGGCGGGCCGGCGCGCTTTCTGGCTGCGACCTATGGCTGCCGGGTTACTGGCGTGGACCTCAGCGCGCCTTTCGTGGAAGCCGCACGCTATCTGACCGAACGCACGGGACAGAGCGGGCAGCTGTCGTTCCAGGCCGCCAATGCCCTGGAGCTTCCGTTCGACGACGGCCGTTTCGACATCGTGTTGCTGCAGCATGTGGCGATGAACATCTCCAACCGGGCGCGGCTCTATCACGAGACCAGGCGCGTGTTGAAGTCAGGCGGCCGGTTTGCCACGTTCGACGTCGCATTGGGCAAGGGTGAACCGCACTATCCGCTCCCCTGGGCACGAATGCCGGCGACGAGCTTCCTCCTGACAGCCGACGCGACGCGCGCGGCGATCGAAGCGGCCGGCTTCCGCGTGCTCGCATGGCAAGACGACACTGAGGCCGCCAGAGCCTGGTTCGCGCAACTGCGCGCATCGGGGCCGCCGCCTTCGCCAAATCTCGGCGTGGTGATGGGGCCGGACTTCGCCGAGCTTACGACCAACCTGGGTCGAAATCTCATGCAGGGCCGGCTCGGCATCCTGACCGCGGTGTTCGAAGCAGTGTGAACCGGCTGTCGGGAAGACCTCAGATGTCCACGGAAGTCCTATTTCAAACCCATCTCGTTCTGGGCTATGTCGCATGGCTGCTTTGCTTCGGCGCGTATATCTGGCCCTGGCTCCGGCAAATGGACCCGGTCGCAGCACAACGCGCCATCGCCACCCTGCACAGCTTCCGCTTCTTCGGGCTCGTCTTCATCCTCCCGGGCGTCGTGGGTTCCAACTTGCCTGCCGGCTTCGCCGCATTCGCCGCCTACGGCGACTTCGCAACAGGGGTGCTGGCCATGCTGGCATTGCTCACGGTGCGGATACCTCGGCTCTTCTGGCCGTTCGTCGTCGCCTTCAACCTTTTCGGGATGGTCGATCTGCTAGTCGACTATTATCATGCCACGCAGCTCGGCCTTCCCGCACACGCGGAACAATTCGGCGCCACCTATGCGATCCCGATCATCTATGTGCCGCTGCTTATGATCACGCACATCGCCGCGTCTTGGTTCCTGCTCCGGCCCCGGCAACGCGCGGCCTGAGCCGTCACGGGCTACTCCTTCGCCGTCTGTGCGGCCTTGATGTCCAGCAGCCCATAGCCGAAATCATTGTCGCGGCCCTTCGGGCCAAGATCCCTGGCGGTGGCGGCCAGTGCCTTCTCGATGTCGTCGGCCGAGCGCTCGGGGGCGGCGTGGATGAGGTTGGCGATGGCGCCGCTGACGATTGCCGCGGCAAACGAGGTGCCCGTGACGACGTCCGAGCCGGCGCCGCTCGGCGCCACCATCTCGACCCCCGGCGCCGAGATGAAGACATAGGCGCCGCGATTGGCCTGCGGCATCAATCCGTCCTTGGCGTCGGTGGCCGTTACCGCAATGACGCCGTCAAAGGCGGCCGGGTAGCCATAGGGCGCCTTCGGCCCGTTGTTGCCGGCCGCCGCGACCAGCACCATGCCGAGCGCGCGGGCATTGCGGCAGGCAGTACCGAGCAGGTCGTTCTTCGGGCCGACGAAGCTCATATTGATGATGCTGACATTCTGGTCCGCCGCCCAGTCGAGCGCCGACAGGATGACGTCCATGGTCGACTTGCCGCCCTCGAAGGCGCGTGCGTGGTAGATCCTGGCGCCCGGCGCCATGCCTTCCAGCGCGCCGACGCCGGCAATCAGCCCGTCGACCGAGGTGCCGTGATCGCGCTTTTCGATCGGCACGCCGGGCATCGCATCGAACTGCACGGCGATGACGCCGGCCAGAGCCGGATTGGTGTCGTCGATGCCGGTATCGATGACGGCGACACGGACGTTTTCGCCACTGGCCTGTTTGGCGTCGAGCGCGATGCGGTCGAAGGCATAGTTGACGATGCCGGCCGCTTGCTGCAGCGAATAGATATGGTTGGGCTCGCGGCGCTGCGTGCGGCCGTCGGCGGCAAGCTGCGCCAGCACGACGCCGACCGGGCGGCCGTCGGGAATGCCGAAGCGCACCACAATGGTGCCAAGCAGCCGGGACTGGCGCTGCGAGCGCACTTCGAGGCCGAAGGAGGCGGCGATCTGCTGCACCGCGCCGGCATCGCCATCGACGGTCACCAGCACCTCGTCGGGCACGAATTCGCCGGTCACGGCGCGCGGCGGCTGAACGGCGATGAGATCGGTCGGCGAGACGATCGCTCCGCCCGACGGCGGGCCGGCCTGGTTGCCTGCAACTGGTGCCGCGGGCTCCGGCCGTGGTGTCGGCACCGGTGCCGGGGGAGCGGCCGGGTTGGGGAAGAGGTCGACGATCAGGGCGGGCAGAAAAACGGCGCCGGCCTCTGCCGCACCCGACCCGCCCTTGGCGCCGCCGTCCTTGACGCAGTCGGCTGCCGTCGCATTGGCCTCGTCGCTACAATCGATTTTCGCCCGGTCCGGATTGGTGGCGTTGGTCTGCGCCGACGCAGGCACGGTGACGATTGCCATCGCCGCCAAAGCAATTCCAAGAAAAGTGCGTAGCGGTTTTCTCGGGAAAAGCGCAAAGCGCTTTCCCTTGGGAATTGCATCAAAACAAAAAGATAGAGCAGTCCATCGTTTTCGCGAAACGGTGAACCGCTCTCGCATTGCCGCAAATCGAATGACCGCCTTAGCCGCCATCAACGGGCTTCCTTCCCTCGATCACGGTCTCCGCGAAAGGCTGGGCTGCAATAAGGCCGCGCGCCTTCTCGTAGTCGGCGGCGGTCGTCGCCGGAATGGCGAGCCTGAAGACGCCGTCGGCGGTCGGACCACCGATGATCTTGAGCTTGTTGGTGTCGAGGAAGACGGCAATATCGGCCATCCTGGCGTCCGGTTTGAACTTGACCAGGGCGAACGGCATCTTCGCCAGATCGTCTTCAGTGCCGGCGATCTCGAAATTGCCGCCCTTGCCGCCTGGCTGCACCAGCGATTGCACCGCGATCAAGGCCAGCAGGACCGCGGCCGTCGCCCAGGCGACGCCAACCGGCACCGCCATGAAGCGGTCCCAGGCCCGCGCCAGCCAGGACGCGCTTGCCCGCGCCCGAGCCGGCCCTGCCTCCGCGTCCAGCGCCTTGGCGAAGCGGCTGAGCGCATCGGCCGGTGGACGGATCGCCTCGTTGGCCGCCGCCGTGCCGGAGAACTCGGCTTCCGCCTCGCCAAGCGCGGCAAGTGCCGCGGGATCGTTGGCCAGCCATTCTTCGATGGCTTCCAGATCCGAACCTTCGAGCGAACCGTTCAGGTAGAACGGCAGCAACGTTTCCATTTCGTCGCGGCGCGACATCTTTTCAGCGGCGCTCATGGCCACCCCCTGTCGTAACCGGCGGCCTTCAGGGCTTCGCCGAGTTTCTTGCGGGCATAGAACATCCGGGTCTTGACGGTCGCGACCGGGATGTCGAGCACCTGCGCGATCTCGGTCACCGATTGCCCTTGATAATAGGCGAGGTCGATCACCGTGCGGTGCTCCTCGGGCAGGGCGTCGATGAGGCGGCGCAAGGCGGCCGCCTTGTCCTCCTTCATGGTGACGACCTCGGGCGTATCGGCGCTGTCGGGCACCGCGGCGGCGGCCTCGTCGTCGATCCAGTCTTCCTTCTTCTTGCGCAGCAGCGAGAGCGCCTTGAAGCGGGCGATGCCGAGCAGCCATGTCGAGACTTCGGAGCGCCCTTCGAAGCCCGGCGCCTGGCGCCACAGTTCGAGGAACACCTCGTTCGCGATATCGTCAGCCATCATTTCCGATCCCGTCTGGCGCGCCACGAAGCGGTAAATCCGCGCGTGGTGACGCATGAACAGGAGCCGCACGGCAGCCCGGTCGCCCTTCGCGACCCGGTCGACAAGCGCGCGATCGGTCTCCGCCGCCGCCGTCATGGCCGGTTGAGCCGCCTGGCCCCTGTCTGCTCTGTCGCCGATCGGTCCAAAAAGGTTCATCCTCCGCCAAGGAATTTTCGGAGGCTATCCGAAGAAAGTTTGTCTTGCCAGAGCCGCGCATTTTTCCTTCTCCCCTTGTGGGAGAAGGTGTCGCCGAAGGCGACGGATGAGGGGTGTTCCAGCGGAGTGAGGCGTTGGTGTTTCCTGGAACACCCCTCATCCGTCTCGGCGCTCCGCGCCGATCCACCTTCTCCCACAAGGGGAGAAGGGAAGATCGCCGCACTAATCCAAAAACGGCTTGGCCTTCATCGTCTCGGGTATTGCCACGCCCAGCCGCTTCAGCACGGTCGGTGCAAGCTGCAGCTGGTCGAGCAGCGTGTCGGCCTGCGGTCCCTTGCCGGCGCCGAAATAATAGAGCGCGAAATCCTGCATCTCGTCGTCATGGCCGCCATGGTGGCCACGGTCGGTCTGGCCGTGGTCGGCGGTGACCATGACCTCGTAGCCGGCCTCGATCCAGCCCGGCAGGAAGGCCGCCAGCATGCCGTCCATGGCGTAGCAGGCATAGTCCATCTCGTGGCAGTCATGGCCGAAACGGTGGCCCATCGAGTCCAGCGTGCAGGTGTGCAGGATGCCGTAGTCGATGCCATGGCGCCGGGTGAGCATGGTAAGCGTCGCGAACAGGTCGACATCGCTCGGCGTCATCTGGTTCTTGAGATTGTAGCCGGTCATGGTGTGGAAGCGGCCATGCGTGATCGGCCCACCAGGCTCATCATACTCCATGTCCTCGACGAGGTCGAACGGGTAGGAGCGGAAGAATTCGGACCAGTAGGAATGGGTGACCGCACCTGTCTTGCCGCCGGCCTTGCTGACTTCCGAGAAGATGTCGGGCTGCCCGACGCGAAACCGTTTCTCGTTGGACAGGATGCCGTGCACCTGCGGCGACACGCCGGTGTGGATCGAGGCATAGCAGCAGGCCGAGGTCGACGGCAGCACCGAGCGCATCTTCCACACCCGCGCCTCGCCCGACTGCACCCAGCCTTCGAGATTGCCCATCAGCCGGCGCCAGTTCCGGTAGGGAACGCCGTCGAGGATGATCAGCAGAAGCTTGGATCGGATCGCCACGGGCTGCTCCATGCGATTGTTTGTTGAAACGAGTGCGCCGCGTGTCGTCAGGACACGCGGCGCTTTTCACTATGAGAGGGATGTCAGGCGTTCAGCCAGCACTCGGCGAGCGCGTAACCATCCATCATTTCGCCGATCGGGCTCTTGGCGAAGCCGCCGATCTTGTTGGTGGCGGCGGCGTCGATGAACTGGTTGAAGAACGGCACGATCAGGCCGCCTTCGTCGCGCATCAGCACCGCCATGTCGTGGTAGATCGCCTTGCGCTTGTCCTGGTCGAGCTCGCCGCGCGCCGCAAACAGCATCTTGTCGAACTCCGGCCGCTTGAAGCGTGTGTCGTTCCAGTCGGCGGTCGAGACATAGCCGGTGGAGTACATCTGGTCCTGCGTGGCGCGTCCGCCCCAATAGGAGAGCGAGAAGGGCTGCTTGTTCCAGACTTCCGACCAGTAGCCGTCGCCCGGCTCGCGCTTGATCTCAATCTTGATGCCGGCCTTGGCGGCGCTCTGCTGGTAGAGCTGGGCTGCATCGACGGCACCAGGGAAGGCGACATCGGAGGTACGCAGCAGGATCGAACCGCTGTGGCCGGACTTCTTGTAGAGCGCAGCCGCCTTTTCCGGGTCGAACTTGCGCTGTTCGATGGCGGTAAACAGGGGATAGGCCTCATTGATCGGGAAGTCGTTGCCGACCGAACCATAGCCGCGGAGGATCTTCTCCAGCATCTCGTCACGATCCATGGCGAGCTTCAGCGCCATCCGGAGATCGTTGCTGTCGAAGGGCGCCGTGTCACAGAACATGTTGAACGGATAATAGCCCTTGCCGGACGCATTCTCGATGCTGACGCCGGGAATGCGCTTGACCAGGTCGACGACCTTTGGCTCAACGCGGTTGATCATGTGGACCTGGCCGCCCTGCAGCGCGGCCAGACGGGCCGTCGCGTCATTGATGACGACGATCTCGACCTGGTCGGCATGGCCGGCCTTGTCGCCCTGCCAGTAATTGGCGAAGCGCTCGCCGCCATGGCGAACGCCCGGCTGGTTGACGGTCACCTTGTAAGGCCCGGCGCTGATGCCGGCATTCGGGTTGTCCTTGCCGCCATTCGGCTGGATGACGAGGTGGTAGTCGGCCATCAGATATGGGAAGTCGGCATCGGCGTCGCCGAGCGTGAAGATAACTTCCTTGCCGCTCGCCTTGACGCCCTTGATGTTCTTGAGAATGCCGAGCGCGCCCGACTTCGATTTCTCGTCGGCATGGCGCTCGATGGTGGCGGCGACGTCCTCGGCGCCAACCGTCTTGCCGTTATGGAATTCGATGCCGTCGCGAATCTTGATCGTCCATGTCTTGGCATCCTTGGAGGCGCCGATATCCTCGGCGATCAGGTTCACCAGTTTGTTGTCGGGGGTGAGACGGACAAGATACTCGCCCCACTGCTTGCCGAAGCTGAAAGTGACCTGGCTGAGGTTCAGCGCCGGGTCGAGGCTGTTGGTCGATTCACCGCCTTGCAGGCCGGCCTTGAGGATGCCGCCCTTGACCGGGCTCTGCGCGAAGGCTTTCCCGGCCAGCGTCGTTGCCAGCGCGGCGGACACGCCAAGTGCCGCTGTGCGGCCAAGAAAGTCGCGACGCGATATCCGGCCCTGGCCAGCGAGTTCAGCGAGATGGTCGAGTTCAGTCTTCATGTCCTGCCCCTTGTTGAAAATAACGTCACACCAGTGGCGCCCGTCCGGAGGACGTGTGGCGCCCTAGTGCTGCATGCGGATGACGGCCGCCATCTCCCCGGCTGGCGGCAGCTGGCTGATTAGTTCCCCGCGCTGGCCATGCGCCGCCCCTTGATCGCCTTTTCCAACCAGCCGATCTCCATCTCCGGAACAGACGACAACAACAGGTCGGTATAGGCGTCGAAGGGCGGTGTGAGCACCTTGCTCTTGGAGCCGTAGCGCACCACTTCGCCGCGATACATCACCGCGATCGAATCGGCGATCGACTTCACCGTCGCCAGATCGTGGGTGATGAACAGGTAGGCGACCTTTTCGTGCTGCTGCAGGTTGAGCAGCAGCTTGAGGATGCCGTTGGCCACCAACGGGTCGAGAGCCGATGTCACCTCGTCGCAGATGATCAGCTTCGGCTTGGCGGCGAGCGAGCGGGCGATGCAGACGCGCTGCTTCTGGCCCCCCGAAAGCTCGGCCGGATAGCGGTCGACGAAGCCCTTGCCCATCTCGATCTCGTCGAGCAGCTCGGCCACACGCCGGTCGCGTTCCCTGCCGCGGATGCCGAAATAGAATTCGAGCGGCCGGCCGATGATGGTGCCGACGGTCTGGCGCGGGTTCATCGCCACGTCGGCCATCTGGTAGATCATCTGCAACTGGCGCAGATCCTCCTTCGGCCGGTCGGCAAGCCGGTTGGCCAGCGGGCGCCCGTCGAAGGTCACATTGCCCTGCTCGGGCGGCAACAGGCCGGTGATGGCGCGCGCCAGCGTCGATTTACCGGAACCGGATTCGCCAACCACGGCCAGCGTCTGGCCCGGATAGATGTCGACCGAAACGTTCTTGAGCACTTTGACCTGGCCGCCGCCATAGGCGGCGGTGACGTTCTTGACCGACAGGAACGGTGTCGCGCCCGGATTCTGTTCGGCATGCTCTATCTCGTGCACCGAGACCAGCGCGTTGGTGTATTCCTGGCGAGGCTCCTTGATGATCTGGCGGGTGCCTCCCCATTCGACCAGCCGGCCGTGGCGCAGCACCATGATCTCGTCGGAGACCTGGGCGACGACGGCAAGGTCATGGGTGATGTAGAGCGCCGCCACATGGGTGTCGCGGATGGCGTCCTTGATCGCCGACAGCACGTCGATCTGCGTCGTCACGTCGAGCGCTGTGGTCGGCTCGTCGAAGACGATCAGGTCGGGTTCGGAGCACAGCGCCATCGCCGTCATGACGCGCTGCAGCTGGCCGCCCGACACCTGGTGCGGAAAGCGTTCGCCAATGGTTTCCGGATTGGGCAGGCTGAGCTTCTTGAACAGCGCGACGGCCCGCTTCTCGGCGTCCGCGCGCGTTGCCGTGCCATGCAGCAGCGTGGCTTCCACAACCTGGTCCATCAGCCTGTGCGCCGGATTGAAGGCGGCTGCCGCCGATTGCGCGACATAGCAGACCTCGCGGCCGCGCAGCTTGCGGAATTCGTCCTTGCCGCCCTTCAGGATGTCACGGCCGTTGAGAATGACTTCGCCGCCGGTGATGCGCACGCCGCCGCGGCCATAGCCCATCGACGACAGGCCGATCGTCGACTTGCCGGCGCCGGATTCGCCGATCAGGCCCAGCACCTTGCCCTTCTCCAGCGTCAGCGACACGTCGTGGACCAGCGTGATGGTCTTCGGCGCCTCACCAGGCGGATAGACCGTCGCCTCGATGCGCAAATTGCGGATGTCGAGCAGGGGAGTGGACTTTGCCTTGCCGTCAGCCATCAGCCGCGTCCTCCCTTCAGGCTTGTCGTGCGGTTCAGTACCCAGTCGGCCACTAGGTTGACCGAGATCGCCAGGGCCGCGATCGCGGCCGCGGGAATGAGCGCGGCGGCGATGCCGAAGACGATGCCGTCCTTGTTCTCCTTGACCATGCCGCCCCAGTCGGCGTCTGGCGGTTGCACGCCGAGACCGAGAAAGGACAGCGTCGACAGGAACAGCACCGCGTAGATAAAGCGCAGGCCGAGCTCGGAGACCAGCGGCGACAGCGCGTTGGGCAGGATCTCGCGGAAGATGATCCAGGCGCTGCCTTCGCCGCGCAGCTTGGCCGCTTCGACATAGTCCATGACGTTGATGTCGACGGCGACTGCGCGCGCCAGGCGATAGACGCGCGTCGAATCGAGAATGCCCATCACCAGGATCAGCGTCACCAGGTTGGTCGGCAGCACGGAGAGCACGACCAGGGCCATGATCAGTGTCGGGATCGACATCAGGAGATCGACGAGGCGGGACAGGATCGTGTCGAACCAGCCCCCGAACACAGCCGCCGAAAAACCCAGTATGGCGCCGAGCGAGAACGACAGCGCGGTGGCCAGCACGGCGATGAACAGGGTGATCCGGGCGCCGTAGATCATGCGCGACAAGAGATCGCGGCCGAGATTGTCGGTGCCAAGCCAATGCGCCGCCGACATCGGTTCCCAGACGTCGCCGACGATCTCGGCATTGTCGTGGGGCGAAATCCACGGCGCGAGGATCGCCGCGAGCACGAACAGGGCTGTCAGCACCAGGCCGATCAGAGCGGGGATGGGGATGCGTTTTATATCGAGCATGCCCGCCCCCTCACTTTGGATGTCTGAGACGCGGATTGGCGACGATCGCCGAAATGTCCGCGATGATGTTGAGGCTGATGTAGACGGCGGCGAAGATCAGGCCGACCGCCTGCACCACCGGCACGTCGCGCTTGGTGACGTGGTCGACCAGATACTGTCCCATGCCGGGATAGACGAAGATCACCTCGACCACGACAACGCCGACGATGAGATAGGCGAGGTTCAGCATGACGACATTGATGATCGGCGCGATGGCATTCGGGAAGGCGTGCCTGCGGATGACGGAGAAGGCTGAAAGCCCTTTGAGTTCCGCCGTTTCGACATAAGCCGACTGCATGACGTTGAGGATCGCCGCACGCGTCATGCGCATCATGTGCGCGAGCACTACCAGCGTCAGCGCCGTGGCCGGCAGCGCGATGGCCTGCATGCGTTCGCCGAAAGGCATGCCGTCATAGACAGTCGAGATGGCGGGAAAGATCTGCCATTTCACCGCGAGAAAATAGACCAGGAGATAGCCGATGAAGAATTCCGGGAACGAGGTCGAGGCAAGCGCCAGTCCGGAGATCAGCTTGTCGACCCAGCCATTGCGATAGCGCACCGCGATCAGCCCAAGGATGATTGCCAGCGGCACGGCCACGATCGCCGCCCAGAAGGCGAGGAACAGCGTGTTCCACAGCCGGCCCTTGATTGAGGTTGCGATATCCTGCCCGCTCGACATCGCCGTGCCGAGGTCCCCGGTCAAGACGCCGCCGAGCCAATGGAAGTACCTGATATAGGCGGGGTCGTTCAGTCCAAGCTGCTCGCGCAGATTGGCGAGCGACTCCGGTGTCGCCGATTGTCCCAGAATGGCTTGCGCGACGTCGCCGGGCAGGATTTGCGTGCCGGCAAAGATCAGGACCGAAATGGCCAACAAAAGGAGGATGCCCAGCGCGATGCGCTGGGCGATTAGTTTCAGGATGGGTGAAGACATATCCGCAAAGCCGGACTCAGGCCTGCAGCCAGCACTTCGCCAGGGCGTAGCCGTTCATCAGCTCCTGATGCGGGTCGTCCACCCAGCCATCGACCTTGGCGCCGGTGGCGTCGATGAACTGGTTGAACATCGGCAGGATCAGACCGCCTTCGTCGCGCACCATGACCGCCATATCGTGGTACATCTGCTTGCGCTTGGCCTCGTCGAGTTCGGCGCGCGCCGCCAGCACCATCTTGTCGAAATCCGGGCGCTTGAAACGCGTGTCGTTCCAGTCGGCGGTCGACAGGTAGGCGGTCGAGTACATCTGGTCCTGCGTCGAGCGGCCGCCCCAATAGGAAGCGCAGAAGGGCTGCTTGTTCCAGACCTCGTTCCAGTAGCCGTCGCCGGGCTCGCGCTTGAGCTCGATCTTGATGCCGGCCTTGGCCGCGCTCTGCTGGAAGAGCTGGGACGCATCGACAGCGCCCGGGAAGGCGACGTCCGAGGTCCTGAGCAGCACGGCGCCGTCATGACCGGACTTCTTGTAGTGGAATTTGGCCTTGTCGGGATCGTATTTGCGCTGCTCGATCTCGGTGAAAAGCGGATAGGACGCGTTGATCGGGAAGTCGTTGCCGAGCGAGCCATAGCCGCGCAGCACCTTGTTCAGCATCTCCTCGCGGTCGATCGCCAGCTTCAGCGCCATCCTGAGGTCGTTGTTGTCGAACGGCGCCGTGTTGCAATGCATGATGAACACGTAATGGCCCGGACCCGCATGGTTGCGGATGGTTACACCAGGCACGCGCTTGATCAGGTCGACGATCTTCGGCTCGACGCGGTTGATCATGTTGACCTGGCCACCCTGCAGGGCCGCCGTGCGCGCAGTCGCATCGTTGATGACGATGATCTCGATCTGGTCGGCATGACCCATCTTGTCGCTCTGCCAGTAATTGGCGAAGCGCTCGCCGCCATGGCGCACGCCGGGCTCGTTGGTGGTGACCTTATAGGGTCCGGCCGAGATGCCGGCGTCGGCCTTGTCCTTGCCGCCGTTCGGCTGGACGATCAGGTGATAGTCGCTGAGCAGGTAGGGAAGGTCGGCATTGGCCTCCTTCAGCGTCAGCACCACTTCCTTGCCGCTGGCCTTGATGGTATCGATGCCCTTCATGTAGCCGAGCGCGCCGGATTTCGATTTCTCGTCCGAATGGCGCTCGAGCGTCGCGGCGACGTCCTCGGCGGTCACTTTCTTGCCGTTGTGGAATTCGACGCCGTCGCGGATCTTCAGCGTCCAGGTCTTGGCGTCCTTGGACGAGCCGATCTCCTCGGCGATGCGGTTCTCGAGCTTGCCGTCGGGCGACAGCTCGACGATCATTTCGCCCCAGCACTTGCCGAAGGCGAACGGCACCTGGGTCATGAACAGGGCCGGATCGAGACTGTTGGTGGATTCACCGCCGACCAGGCCGGCCTTCAGCGTGCCGCCCTTGACCGGACCGGCCGCCCGCGCCGCGCTTGAAAGCAGCGAGTTGGCGAAGGGTGCGGCGATGCCGAGCGCTGCCGCCCGGCCGAGAAAATCACGACGGCTCAGCTTGCCTGCTGCAACGCGCCGGCTAAGGAATTCGAGTTCATTCGACATTTTGAGTTCCTCACTCTGTTGGTTCGACTCTCTGGTCGATTTTCTTGCTTCTTGTGAGGGGAATAATGACCGCAAGGGAAAGCGGTAAGCAAGACCGAATGCGACATGCCGTGGCGTAAATCGCACGTCGCATTTGGACCAACGGTTTCAGCACTCAGACCAGCGCGCGCGGGACCCTTTCGTCGAAATCGCGCTCGAAGACGAGGTTTTCGCCTTCGTAGGCCTCGATTCTGGCGCTGACGATGAAGTTTTGCGCATCCGACCGCATCTGCGCCCATGTCTCGGTACGGACCGACCATCCATTTCGCGACAGGGTCTGCGTCCAATGTGTTTTCCCGGAGGCTGACAGAGGATCGTCAGGATGGATGGTCCAGGTTTCGCGGGCGATGCTGCCGTTGACAAGGCCGTGGTCGAGATCACGCACCTCGCCGAAATCATCCGCAATGGAAAGCGTGACGATTCCCGTCTTTTCGTCGCGGTCGACATGGCGTTCGGACTTGGCGGGTCGAACCGTCTCGGTCGCCCAGGGCGTGGCGCCTTCCGGTTCGCCGAAGACGACTTCGTCGCCTGTTGCGAGCAGGCGCAGCGGCACTGATAGCGAGGCCGCCGACAAGGTCAGCCGTACCGGCTCCGGCGAGGGCCAGATGGCAGGCCAGTAGGCGGTCGAAACGGCGACGCGCAAACGATGCCCGGCCGGCACGCGGTAGGCACATTGATCGAGCACGACACGCGCCGAAACCGTCTCCCCTGGGACCAGCGCCTCGGGGAATTCATGCGACTTGCGGTGCGTCAGATTGAGCACGCCATAGGAGATAAGTTCCGAGGCGCCGTCGGGATGCACGTCGCAAAGCCGGACCGCGATGTTGGCCTGGGGCCGATCGGAGGCAAACTGGATCTCAAGCTCCGGCGCGCCGACGATCTCGATCGGCTTGGTGAGCTCAGGCTGGTCGAAACACGCCGACAGCCCGTCGTCAGGGCGCTGGTCACCAGGCAATTCCGGGCCGAAGGTGAAGGGAAAGTATTCGCCGCCGGCAAGCCCGCAGGTCTGCGGCGAAGCGACGATGGAAGGTCCTGCATCAGCGGAAACGAGTTCGATCGTTTCAATCGTTATGTTGGACGACGGCCATTCCTGCTCGGCTATCCAGCGGCCGGGCCGCTCCGGATGCCAGCGAGCGGGGCGCACGCTGTCCATCACATAGGCGCGATAGTCGGGATCGGCCTCGACGCCGGTCTCGGCGCCCTTCAGCCAGTGGTCCCACCAGCGCAGCGCTTCCTGCAGGAAGCCGATGGCCGGCTTGGGGCCCGCATAGTGCGGGTATTTGTGTATCCACGGTCCAACGATGCCCTTGACCGGTGCCTCGATGTTGGTGACGAGGTGCGAGATCGTGTTGCGGTAGCCGTCATGCCAGCCGCCGATCGACAGCACTGCGGCTTTGATTGCGGAAAAATCCTCGCAGATCGAACCGCGTTTCCAGTAGGCGTCGCGATGCTGGTGGCTGAGCCAGAGCGGCAAAAGGAAGGACTGGTTCTCCAGCCGTCTCAGCCACAGATCGCGCCAGCGGTTGTCGCCGGCAATCAGCGGATCCGGTGGCCGCGACGAATAGGACAGCATGGTCGAGGCCCAGCCGAAATTCTCGTTCAAAAGGCAGCCGCCCTTGTAGTGGATGTCGTCGGCATAGCGGTCGACGGTCGAGCACAGGCTGATAACCGCCTTGAGCGCCGGCGGCTGTTTGGCCGCCACCTGCAGGCAGTTGAAGCCGCCCCAAGAGATGCCCATCATGCCGACATTGCCGTTGCACCAGGGCTGCGCCGCCGCCCAGGCGATGACATCGCAGGCGTCCTGCAGTTCCTGCTCGGAATATTCGTCGTCCATCAGCCCTTCGGAATCGCCATTGCCGCGCATGTCGACGCGGATCGAGGCGTAGCCGTGGCCGGCGAAATAGGGATGGGTAAGCTGATCACGAAAGATCGTTCCGTCGCGCTTGCGGTAGGGCAGATGCTCAAGGATGACAGGTACCGGATCGTCGCCCGCATCCTCCGGCATCCACACCCGCGCCGACAACCGGCAGCCATCGGGCATGACGATACCCATGTCGGGAAATTCGACGACCTTACGGGGAAATTCGGTGATGGTTTTCATGGCAGGCATAACGCTCCGCGGCACGAAAACTTTCAATCGCCATTCGCGACTGGAGCAGCGAAATATGCGACTTGTCTCATACCATCAACTCAGCGGAATGTCGTTTGCGGCCTTGTTCGCCTGATAGGCGTCGGACAGTTCGTCATAGCGTGCGGAAATCCTGCCGATCCGCGTCTCCAGCCTCGCGCGCTCGGCCTCGGGGAGGGCCCGCACCAGCCGACGGATCGAAAAGCTTTTCCAATAGGCGTTCTCGGCATTGTAGCCGCCAGGGTCGAGAGTGAAGACCTCTTTCAGAATTTTGAGATCATGCGGGATGGCAAAACTGTCGCGCGAGTCCTCGTGGCTGAACAAATAGTAGAAATTGTCGAAACCGGTCCAGGTGATCGCCGACAGGCAGAGCGAGCACGGCTCATGCGTGGCAATGAAGATGGCCTCTTTCGTGTCGACGCGTTCGGCTCTGGGCATCTCGTAAAAACGCTTCAGGCAATGCACCTCGCCATGCCAGAGCGGGTTTTCCATCTCGTTGTTGGTCTCGGCCAGCACCAGCGACCGGTCGTCCTTGCGCAGGATCGCCGCGCCGAACAGCTTGTTGCCATGGGCGACGCCTTCTGCCGTCTTCGGCACGATGTCGTGCTCGATCACGTCGAGCAGGCGGTCGATCAGCGAAATGTCGGTCATGATGAAATCTCGGGCTTTCTGGGAAGGTGGATTTCGTAAGGGTGCGAGAAGTGAAACTCTTCGAGGTTGGAGCCATCGCCGCCGCGATCGACGATGAGGAAATCCTGTTCCTCGCCGATCGGCGTCAGCACACCGTGCCAGAGATTGCGCTTGTAGTTGATGCCCTGTCCGGGCGCGGCGATGAAGCCATGCGGTTCGCCCGGCCCGTCCTTGGTATCGTGGCAGACGACGACCAGAAACGGCCGTGGCGACAGCGGGATGAAAGCCTGGCTGCCGAGCGGATGGCGCTCGACCATGGTCAGCTTCAGCGGCATTTCATAGGGTGTGCCGCGCACCATCGAGATCAGCACGCGCGCATTCGGCCCAGCGGCCTCGGCGGTGGCGAGATCATGATAGCGGATCGCCTTGCCGCCATTGATTGGGTAGCGGTTGTCGCCGCCCATATCGATGACGTCGCCGAAGGGCGCGAAGTTTTCGCGGCTCAGCGGCTGCGCGACGATGCGGCTCACCGCGCGCGGCCCCCGAGATAGCCGCCGAGCTTGGCGTGCCGGTTGACGTCCTTGTAGAGCAGATAGCGGAATTTTCCGGGGCCGCCGGCATAGCAGGCCTGCGGGCAGAAGGCGCGCAGCCACATGAAGTCGCCGGCCTCGACCTCGACCCAGTCCTGGTTCAGCCGGTAGACCGCCTTGCCTTCGAGCACGTAGAGCCCATGTTCCATGACATGGGTTTCGGCGAAGGGAATGACCGCGCCCGCCTCGAGCGTGACGATGGTGACGTGCATGTCGTGGCGCATGTCGTCCGGATCGACGAAACGCGTCGTCGCCCAGCGGCCCTCGGTGCCGGCCATCGGCGTCGGCGCCACCTGCTGGTCGCTGCTGAAGAAGGCTTCCGGCGCGTCCAGGCCGTCGACCACCTCATAGGCCTTGCGGATCCAGTGGAAGCGCACGGCAGCGCTGCTCTCGTTGCGCACCGTCCAGCCGCTTGCCGGCGGCAGGAAGGCAAAGCCACCGGCGGCAAGCACATGCTTTTTGCCGGCGAGCGATACGGTGAGTTCCCCCTCGACCACGAACAGCACGCCTTCGGCGCCGGAGTCAGGTTCCGGCCGGTCGCTGCCGCCGCCCGGCAGAACCTCGACGATGTACTGAGAAAACGTCTCGGCAAAGCCCGACAGCGGCCTTGCGATGATCCAAGCCCTGGTCTTGTCCCAGAACGGCAGCGGGCTGGTCACGATGTCCTGCATCACGCCTTTGGGGATGACCGCATAGGCCTCGGTGAAGACGGCGCGCCCGGTCAAAAGCTCGTTCTGGCCGGGATGGCCCCCCTGTGGGGCATAATAGGTTCGCTCGGGCATCCTGATCGTATCCATGGGTTTAAACCTATTGTGGAAGCATGTCCTTGAGGCGCAGCAGCGCAATGCGCTCGACCTGTTTGCAGGCGGTTTCGAATTCGACGCCGCGGCCGTTGCCGATACGGGCTTCGAATTCGGCGAGGATTTCCTCCTTTGTCTTGCCTTTCACCGCGATGATGAAGGGGAAGCCGAAGGTGGTGACGTAGGCGGCGTTGAGCTTGGAGAACAGTTCGCGTTCCTTGTCGGTCAGCGCGTCGAGGCCGGCGGAAGCCTGTTCCCGGGTGGATTCCGCCGTCAGCCGCCTGGCCTTGGCCAGTTTGCCGGCGAGGTCGGGATGGGCGTTGAGCACGCCGAGCCGTTCGGTTTCGCTGGCGGCGCGGAAGATGCGGCAGAGCGCATTGTGCAGGCCCCCCGCCGTGTCGTGTGCCGGACCGAGCTCCAACTCGTGGGCCCGTTCGGCAATCCAGGGCGAATGTTCGAACACGGCGCCGAAGGTGTGAACGAACGTCTCGAATTCCATCTTCGACGGGCGCAGGGCGGCCGGTTTGTAGGGATGGTTCTCCTGCCAGTGCTTGGCGATGTCGATGCGCCGCGCCAGCCAGACCTTGTCATGCGATTTGACATAATCGACGAAGCGCTTCAGCGCCGCCACCCGGCCCGGCCGCCCGACAAGGCGGCAATGCAGGCCGATATTCATCATGCGCGGCCTGCCTGCCTTGCCTTCGGCATAGAGCGTGTCGAAACTATCCTTGAGATAGGCAAAGAACTGGTCGCCCGAATTGAAGCCTTGCGGCGTGGCGAAGCGCATGTCGTTGGCATCGAGCGTGTAGGGGATGATGAGCTGCGTGCCGCCGCTATGCTCGAACCAGTAGGGCAGTTCGTCGTCATAGGTGTCCGAGACGTAGTCGAAGCCGCCTTCTTCCGCCACCAGGCGCACCGTGTTGACCGATGTGCGGCCGGTATACCAGCCGGTCGGGCGCTGGCCGGTCACCTCGTAATGCAGCTTGATCGCCGCCTCGAGGTCGCGGCGCTCGTCCTCGGCGTCGTGGTCGCGGTAGTCGATCCATCTCAACCCGTGCGAGGCGATTTCCCAGCCGGCTTCCTGCATCGCCGTGACCTGGTCGGGGGAGCGTGCGAGCGCCGTGGCGACGCCATAGCAGGTCACGGGCACTTGCGCCTCGCCGAACAGGCGCAGCAGCCGCCAGAAGCCGGCTCGCGCCCCATACTCGTAGATCGATTCCATGTTCCAGTGGCGCTGGCCCACCCAGGGCGCCGCGCCGACGATTTCCGAGAGGAAGGCTTCCGAAGCCTTGTCGCCGTGGAGCACGCAGTTCTCGCCGCCCTCCTCGTAATTGACGACGAACTGCACGGCGACATGCGCGCCGCCAGGCCATTTCGGATCTGGCGGATTGGCCCCGTAGCCACGCATGTCCCTGGTGTAACGCATCGTCCCTCCGCGCCCGGCATCACCGGAAGTATGATCAGAATATCGAAAGGGTGCTTCTCGCATTCCCCTCAAAATTTTTGAAAGTGTTTTTGTCGCACTCCGCTCGACCGGGACTTATGCATCGCCTTTAATTGGCGCACAATTCATCAGCAGTGCTCGATTATATCGGCCAATTTGTTCGTACTGGAAATGGGAGGCGGCCAATGGCAGAAACGTCGAAAGCCGATGGCGGGCGTCTGACGACCCATGTCCTGGATACCGCGACCGGCAGGCCGGCGGCGGGATTGTCGATCGCGCTCTACCGTCTCGACGGTGCTGCTCGCACGCTTCTGAAGACGGTCGTCACCAATGCAGACGGCCGCTGCGACGCGCCGCTGCTGGCAGGCGCCGACTTCCGCACCGGCGAATACGAACTGGTGTTCGCGGCCGGCGACTATCTGCGCGGTCAGGGAACGAAGCTGCCGGAGCCTGCCTTCCTCGACAGCGTGCCGATCCGCTTCGGCATGGCGGAGGCGGTGCACTATCATGTACCATTGCTGATCTCGCCCTACGGCTATTCCACCTACAGGGGGAGCTGAGGCATGGCCAAGGTCAATATCCGCAACGAAATCCGCTTCATTCTGAATGGCAGGGATGTCGCGCTGTCATCCGTGGCGCCCGACGCGACCTTGCTCGACTGGCTGCGGCTCGATCGTTCGCTGCGCGGCACCAAGGAAGGCTGCGCCGAGGGCGATTGCGGCGCCTGCACCGTGCTGGTCGGCAGGCTATCGGCCGCCGGATTGGTCTATGAAAGCGTCAATTCCTGCATCCGCTTCCTCGGCTCGCTCGACGGCGCCCATGTCGTGACGGTCGAACATCTGCGCGGTGTGTCAGGCCGGTTGCATCCTGTGCAGCAGGCGATGGTCGATTTCCATGGCTCGCAATGCGGCTTCTGCACGCCGGGTTTCGTCATGTCGCTCTACGGCCTGTGGATGAAGTCGCCGGACCCGTCGGACGCGGCCATCGAAAAAGCCTTGCAAGGCAATCTCTGCCGCTGCACCGGCTACGAAGCGATCATGCGCGCCGCGCACGCCATATCGAGCTATGGCAAGGCGGCGAAGGACCCGCTGGCGGCGGAGCGCCGGGACATCACGACACGGCTGCAGTCGTTGCGCGATGGCGCCAGGGTCGAGATTGGCTCCGGCAGGACGCGGCTGGTCGTGCCGGCCGACGCCGACGATTTCGCTTCTGTCTTCGAGAAGGAACCCACCGCGACGGTCGTCGCCGGTTCGACCGATGTTGGCCTGTGGGTGACCAAGCACATGCGCGATATCTCGCCGGCGATCTTCATCGGCAATCTGCCGGGGCTTTGCGCCGTCACGGAAGAAAACGGCGTCATATCGATTGGCGCCGGCGTGACCTACACCGAAGCCTTTTCGACGCTGTCGAAACGCATCCCTGCGTTGGGGCCGTTGTTCGACCGCATCGGCGGCGAACAGGTCCGCAACATGGGCACGATCGGCGGCAATGTCGCCAACGGCTCGCCGATCGGCGACACGCCGCCGCCCTTGATCGTGCTCGGCGCACGGCTGACATTGCGCAAGGGCAAGAAGCGGCGCACGATCCCGTTGCAGGACTTCTTCATTGCCTATGGCAAGCAGGATCGCCAGCCGGGCGAGTTCGTCGAGGCCGTGCACGTGCCCGTGCCGGCAAAGGACGTGAAATTCGCCGTCTACAAGGTCACCAAGCGCCGCGACGAGGACATCACCGCGACCTTGGGTGCCTTCTGTCTGGCTCTGGCCAAGGACGGCACGGTGGCCGATATCCGCATCGCCTATGGCGGCATGGCGGCAACGCCGAAGCGGGCGTCGGCGGTTGAACGGGCTTTGATAGGCAAGATTTGGAGTGAAGCGACGGTGGCGGCAGCGATGGCCGAATACGCCAAGGATTTCACGCCGCTCACGGATATGCGCGCGACCGCCGAATATCGAGCGCTGGCGGCAAAGAACCTCTTGCTGCGTTTTTACGTCGAGACGACCGGAACGAAAGCGCCGTTCCAGGTATCACGCAGCGAGGCGGCCTGATGAACAAGCACGCACCATCAAACCTCAAGGCCGAGAAGATCGTCGGCGGCGTCGCTACCGACCAGCGGCATGATTCCGCCCACAAGCATGTCAGCGGCGGCGCCGTCTATATCGACGACATGCCGGAGCCGGCCGGCACCCTGCATGCCGGCCTTGGCCTGTCCAAGGTGGCGCATGGCGTTCTGAAAAGCGTCGACCTCTCGGCGGTGCGCGCGGCCCCTGGTGTCGTCGACGTGCTGACTTATGCCGACGTGCCGGGTGAGAACGATGTCTCGCCCAGCAACATGCATGACGATCCGGTTCTGGCGGAAGGCAAGGTGCAGTTCTTCGGCCAGCCGATCTTCGCGGTGATTGCCGAGACGCGCGAGGCAGCCCGGCGCGCCGCGCGCCTGGCCAGGATCGAATATGACGAGCTTCCCGCCGTGATCGACATCTGGGACCTTGATCCGGCGAAGGACAAGCAGGTGACCACGCCGCTGATCTTGCGGCGCGGCGATGCGGCTGCGGCAATCAAGGCAGCGCCCCGCCGCATCAAGAACCGGATGTGGCTTGGCGGCCAGGACCATTTCTACCTCGAAGGCCAGGTGTCTCTCGCCATCCCCGGCGAGGACGACGAGGTCACCGTCTATTGTTCGACCCAGGGGCCGAGCGAGACGCAGCATCTGGTCGCCCACACGCTTGGCGTGCCGAGTAACGCGGTGACGGTGGAAGTGCGCCGCATGGGCGGCGGCTTCGGCGGCAAGGAAACGCAGGCCAACCAGTGCGCCGCGATCGCCGCGATCGCCGCCAAGAGGCTGAAGCGGGCGGTCAAGATCCGGCTCGACCGCGACGAGGACATGACCGCCACCGGCAAGCGGCACGATTTCGCCATAGACTACGAGGTCGGCTTCGACGACGAGGGCAATATTCTCGGCGTCGATTTCACTTACGCCTTGCGCTGCGGCTTCTCCGCCGACCTGTCCGGCCCGGTCGGCGACCGTGCGCTGTTCCACTGCGACAACGCCTATTTCTATCCCGCGGTGCTGGCCAAGTCCGCGCCGCTCTACACCAACACCGTCTCCAACACCGCGTTCCGCGGCTTCGGCGGCCCGCAAGGCATGGTCGGCGCCGAGCGTGTCATCGACGAGGTCGCCTTCGCGGTCGGCAAGGATTCGCTCGAAATCCGCAAGCTGAATTTCTACGATCCGATGGAAGCGATCGGCGGCCGCAACGTCACCCCTTATCACCAGAAGGTCGAGGACTGCATCATCCAGCGCATCGTGGCGGAACTGGAAGACAGCGCCAACTATGCGCGCCGCCGTCGCGAGATTTCCGCATTCAACGCCAACAGCCGCTTCGTCAAGCGCGGCCTGGCGCTGACGCCGGTCAAGTTCGGCATCTCCTTCACCAAGACCGAGGCCAACCAGGCCGGCGCGCTGGTGCATGTCTATCCCGATGGTTCGGTGCACATGAACCATGGCGGCACCGAAATGGGGCAGGGCCTGCATCTCAAGGTGGCGCAAGTCGTGGCGGAGGAGTTCCAGATCGACCTCGATCGCGTGAAGATCACCGCCACCACCACCGCCAAGGTGCCCAACACCGCGCCGACGGCTGCGTCCTCGGGCGCCGACCTCAATGGCATGGCGGCGCAGAACGCAGCGCGCCAGATCCGCCAGCGGCTGACCGACTTCGCCGCCGAGAAGTACCAGGTGCCGGTTGACCAGGTGGTGTTCCTGCCCAACCGCGTGCGCGTCGGCAACCAGGAGGTCAGCTTCAACGATCTGGTCAAGCAGGCCTATATCGCACGTGTGCAGCTCTCGGCCGCCGGCTTCTACAAGACGCCGAAGATCCACTGGGATCGCAGCAAGGGCCAGGGCCACGCCTTCTATTACTACGCCTATGGCGCGGCCTGCGCCGAAGTGTCGGTCGACACGCTGACTGGCGAATATGTCGTCGAGCGCGCCGATATCCTGCACGACTGCGGCCGTTCGCTGAACCGGGCCATCGACCTCGGCCAGGTCGAGGGCGGCTTCATCCAGGGCATGGGCTGGCTGACGACGGAGGAACTGTGGTGGGACGACAAGGGCCGGCTGCGCACGCACGCGCCGTCGACCTACAAGATTCCGCTGGCGTCGGACCGACCGAAGATCTTCAACGTGGCGCTGACCGACTGGTCGCAGGCCTATGAGCCGACCATCCATCGCTCCAAGGCGGTCGGCGAACCGCCGCTGCCGCATGGCATGGCGGTGCTGCACGCGCTGTCGGACGCAGTGGCCAGCGTCGCCGACCACAAGATCTGCCCGCGTCTCGACGCGCCGGCGACACCCGAACGCGTGCTGATGGCGATCGAGCGGCTGAAGCGGGAGGCTTCAGAGCCTTCCTGAGGCGCCAAAACGTGCAAATCGCGCCGAAAAATACTATATTTCCTGGATGGAAGTGCAGGCGATGAACTCGAAGGTTCAAGAGCTGAAAGTGTTTCTCGACCATGCCGGTCGGGTCGCGCTTGTCGAAGTTGCGGCGGCAAAGGGTTCGACGCCGCGCGAGGCCGGTGCGTTCATGCTTGTCTCGGCATCGGCGATTTTCGGCACCATTGGCGGCGGTCAGCTCGAATATATGGCGATCGATAAGGCGCGGCAGATGCTGGGCTCTTTGCGCTCCGCATCTTTCAGCGAGTTTGCCGATGTCGGCGCCGCCCCTCATCCGCCTGCCGGCACCTTCTCCCCGTATAGTGACGGGGAGAAGGGAAGCGGCCGTAACGCCGGCGACCCCCTCTCCCCGTCCTTACGGGGAGAGGGTAAGGGTGAGGGGCAGCGCGACGCTGACGAAGATGGCGTCACGCTCGACGTTCCGCTCGGGCCGGAAATCGGCCAGTGCTGCGGGGGTCGGGTCAAGGTGTTGATCCGCTTGGTCGACGGCACAATCGAGGAAAAGCTGATGGCGCACGCTGAATCGGAGGAAGCCCATCTGCCGCATGTCTATATCTTCGGCGGCGGTCATGTCGGCCAGGCGCTCGCGTCGGCGATCGCACTTCTTCCCGTGCATGGCGTCGTCATCGAGACACGCGCCGAGGCATTGGAAGGCATGCCGGAAACCGTCGAGACGCGGCTGACGCCGATGCCCGAGGCTGAGCTGCGCAACGCCCCGGCCGGCACCGCCTTCGCCGTCCTCACGCATGACCACGCACTCGATTTCCTGATCGTCGCCGAAGCGCTGAAACGCGACGACGCGGCCTATGTCGGCATGATCGGTTCGAAGACCAAGAAAGCGACCTTCAGGAACTGGTTCCTGAAATCGGCCGACGGCACGGAGACCGAATTCGCCCGCCTCGTCTCGCCGATCGGCGGCGACGCCGTCAAGGACAAGCGTCCGCCGGTTATTGCCGCGCTCGCCGCCGCCGAGATCATGACGGCGCTGGTCATCCACAATGCGGCTTCGAACGCAGAGCATCACGCTCCGCATGACAGGGTGACCGCCGGCTAGCTCGGTCGCCTGAGGCCCAGATGCGCGCGCAGCGTGGCGCCTTCATACGCTTTGCGGAACAGGCCGCGCCGCTGCAGTTCCGGCACGACCAGCGTGGCAAAGGCATCGAGTTCGCCGGGAAAATAAGACGGCATGACGTTGAAACCGTCGGCGGCACCGCCTTCGAACCGCGCCTGCAACTCGTCCGCGATCTGGGCAGCGGTTCCCACCATACGCCAGTGGCCGCGCGCGCTGGCAAAATGCCGCGCTAGCTGGCGAATGGAAAGGCCATCGCGGCGCGATTGCTCGACGACCAGGGCCTGCCGGCTTTTCATGCCTTCGCTCTCGGGCAATTCGGGCAGAGGACCGTCGAGCGGATGGCGCCAGAGGTCGGAGATGCTGAGATAGCTGGACAGCAGGGCCACGCCGACGTCGTCGGGGATCAGTTCCTGCAATTCCTCGAATTTTTCGCGGGCCTCGGCTTCGGTCTCCGCCACCACGGGCGAGACACCGGGCATGATCTTGATGTCATCGGGTTCACGCCCATACGCCGCCATGCGCCCCTTGAGGTCGTCATAAAAGGCCTTCGCCTCCTCGAAGGTCTGTGCCGCAGTGAACACCACGTCGGCGGTGCGGGCGGCGAGGTCGCGGCCGACGTCGGAAGCGCCGGCCTGGACCATGACAGGCGCGCCTTGCGGCGAGCGCGGCAGATCGAGCGGATCGCGGACCGAAAAACTCTGTCCGTCATGGCCTGCCTTGCCGCGCCACAACCCTGTCACCGCCTCGGCGAACTCGCGCGCCCGCTCATAGCGGTCGGCATGAGGCTTGAGGCCGGCTGCGCCGAAATTGGCGGCTTCGATCTGACTGGCCGAGGTCACCAGGTTCCAGCCGGCCCGGCCGCCGCTCAGGTGATCGAGTGACAGGAAGGTCCGCGCCAGGCCGTAAGGCTCGTTGTAGCTGGTCGACGCGGTGGAAACGAGGCCGATGCGGCTGGTCTGGACAGCCAGCGCCGAAAGCAGGCTGATCGGCTCGAAGCCGATCGAGCGCGACGTCTGGCTGGCAATGTCGACATTGGCCTCGCGCAGGCCGGCGGCGTCCTCGCAGAAGATCATGTCGAACTTCGCCGCTTCAGCCGTGCGCGCCAGCGCCATGTAGTGATCGATGTCGATGCCAGCTTTCACATGCGCCTTCGGATGGCGCCAGGCGGCGATGTGATGGCCCGTCGCCCACAGGAAGGCGCCGAGCTTCATTTGCGCGGTCATTGGTCACCTCCGCCGGCAAGGCCGAGATGCGAGCGCAAGGTGGTGCCGGGATGGTTTTCTCGAAGCAGCCCGCACCGCCGCAACTCCGGAAGAACACGATCGATCAAATCGTCGAACACCGAAAGCTGCGCCGGCAAGCGGATGTTGAAGCCGTCGCAGCTCTTAGAGAAGGATTTTTCTTCCAGCCTGTCGGCCAGCCCGCTGACGCCGTCAGCGGTGAGCGAGATATCAGCCAGTATCTTCACCGCATCCGGCTCGCGCCCACAGGCGGAAACCCGGCGCTTCAAATCACCATGACACGCCTTGTCTTCTGCCGCCGCCCGTTCGTCCAGCAGAACGACATCGGCGGTGCGGGCGGCAAAGTCGAGGTCGCCTTCGGTGAGATCGGACAGCACCAGCACCGGCGCGTCCTGCGGCGACCGCGCGACATTCAGCGGCCCGCGCACGGAGAAGAACTCGCCCTTGTGGTCGAGCGGGTGCATTCCTTGCGGATCATGGAAGCGGCCGCCGTCCCTGTCGAACAGCAGCGCGTCCGCGTCCCAGCCCTGCCAGAGCCCTTGAACGATGCCGATATATTCCTCCGAGCGGCGGCGAAAATCATCGGCTGAAAACCCGTCGGGCCGGCTGAAATTGGCGGCCTCTCGCGGTGTCTGCGCCAGCGTCGCGTTCCAGCCCGCGCGGCCATGGCTGATCATGTCGAGCGAGGCAAAGCGGCGCGCGAGATTGTAGGGCTGGTGAGCGATCGTCGAGGCGCTGGCGACGAGACCGATCTTTTCGGTCACGGTCGCCAGCGCGGCGATGAGAGTGGTCGCCTCGAACGGACTGCTCGGCGCGGCGCCATGCGGCGCGGAGTCGTCGAGGATGATCATGTCCAGCCCCGCCGCCTCGGCCTCCCGGGCGAAGCCGGCCAGATCGCTGAAAGTGAGCGCTTGCCCGGTTGCGAGGGCAATATTGAGCGAAGCGGCGAGATGCGTTGTGGCGCCGTCGGTCATGGATGGTTCCTGGGGGAAGGCATGCGGGAACTATGTTCGCCGCATGCCCCAATGGCAACCGCTGGCGCTGGGCCAACCGCCGGCCATGTGCCGGCCAGAAGTCACGTTTCGGCTGGCTCTCAAACACCTCGAAAATTAGCTGAAACATCCGCCGCGTCGTCATCCACGGGCGGAGCAGCCGCGAAGCGGCGTCGCGCAGACCCGAGGATCCATGCCGCGGCGTCAAGGCGCTGCCACGGTGCAGAATTCTGCTCCGTTGCACTTTACGGCGAAAGTCACGGAATGGATCCTCGGGTCTGCGCTCCGCTTCGCGTCGCTCCGCCCGTGGATGACGAAGTCGCGGGCCTTCGGCCGATCCCGTAGCAACGCGACCGCCCCTCACTTGCCCGCCAGAATGTCCTTGATCAGCCTTTGGCAACGCTCGGCCATGAAGTCGAGCAATAGCCGCACCTTGGGATCCTGCAGCTTCTTGTGCGGATAGACGGCGGCGAACTGCACCGGCGTTGGCGGGGTGCTGGTCAGGATCACTTTCAGCCGCTGGTCGCGGATGAACGGCTCGACCTCGAAGCGCGGTTTGTTGATGATGCCGCGCCCCGACAGCGCCCAGCCGGTCAGCACGTCGCCATCATCGGTGTCATAGGGCCCATGCACCTCGAATTTCTGCGGGCCGGTGGGCGTTTGCAAGGTCCAGACATATTCGCGCGCGCCGGAATAGCGCAGCATCAGGCAGTCATGCTTCCTGCCGATCAGCTCCTGCGGCTCCGTCGGCTCGCCGCGCGCTTCCAGATATTTGGGTGCGGCGACCAGCACGCGCTCGCATTCCATGATGCCGCGCATCCTGAGGCTGGAATCCTCGATGATCCCTAACCGGAAGGCGACGTCGATGCCTTCCTTCATGATGTCGACATTGTGGTCCGAGAGCCTCAGCCGCACCTCGACGTCAGGGTATTTGTCGTGAAAATCGGGAATGCCCGACGCCACCAGCCGGCGCCCGAGGCCGAGCGGTGCGGTGACGCGGATGGTGCCACGCGGCTGGCCGGACAGCGCCGAGACGGCCGCTTCCGCCTCGGTGATCGCCTCCAGCACCTGCTTGGCGCCGGAATAGAAAACAGTGCCGTGCTCGGTCGGCATCAATTGCCGGGTGGTGCGGTTGAACAGCCGCACGCCGAGATGCTTCTCCAGTTCCTTGATGCGGTTGGAGGCGACCGCCGGCGAAATGCGCATGTCGCGGCCGGCCGCCGACAGATTGCCGAGCTCGACGACGCGGACAAAGACGGCGATGTTGTCGAGATAGGCCATGCGGATCGGCACCCTTCACCGGTTTGCGGTGATCAACCTAGTATTTTCCATTTTTTTTTGAAAGTCATCGTACACCTCGCCTCTTTTCGTTTGCGCCCCACACCGTAAAGTCATCGGATCGGCAGGGACGATTTCAATGATGGATTTCGCGATTTTCTGGGACTGGCTGAGCTTCGCCGTGCGCTGGCTGCACGTCGTTACCGGCATCGCCTGGATCGGCTCGTCCTTCTACTTCGTCGCGCTCGATCTTGGCCTGCGCCAGCGGCCCGGCATGCCGGTCGGCGCCTTCGGCGAGGAATGGCAGGTGCATGGCGGCGGCTTCTACCACATCCAGAAATACCTGGTGGCGCCGGCCGAGATGCCCGAGCACCTGACCTGGTTCAAATGGGAATCCTATGCCACCTGGCTGTCCGGCTTCGCCATGCTGTGCGTGGTCTATTACGCCGGAGCCGATCTGTTCCTGATCGATCCCAATGTGCTGCCGATGTCGGCGCCGGTGGGCATTCTGTTGTCGATGGCCACGATCGGCGTCGGCTGGGTGGTCTATGATCTCCTGTGCCGCTCGCCGCTTGGCAAAAGCGACACCGGCCTGATGCTGGTGCTCTATTGCGTGCTGGTCTTCATCGCCTGGGGGCTGACGCACCTGTTCACCGGCCGCGCCGCCTTCCTGCATCTGGGCGCGATCACCGCGACGATCATGTCGGCCAATGTCTTCATGGTCATCATTCCCAACCAGAAGATCGTCGTCGCCGACCTCATCGCCGGCCGCAAGCCTGATCCGAAATACGGCAAGATCGCCAAGCAGCGCTCGCTCCACAACAATTATTTGACGCTGCCGGTACTGTTCCTGATGCTGTCGAACCACTATCCGCTGGCATTCGGGACTGAGTTCAACTGGGTCATCGCCTCGCTGGTGTTCATCATCGGCGTCCTCATCCGCCACTATTTCAACACCGTGCACAAGCGTGCCGGCAACCCGCACTGGACGTGGCTCGGCGCCCTTGTCCTGTTCATCATCATCATCTGGCTGTCGACCGTGCCGAAGGTGCTGACCGGTGAACCGAAGGTGTCCGCCTCGGCGCAGGTCTATATCGCCTCGGCGCATTTCCCGGCGGTGCGCGACACCGTTCTCGGCCGCTGTTCAATGTGCCATGCGGCCGAGCCGGTCTATGAAGGCATCTATCATGCGCCCAAGGGCGTGATGCTCGACACCGACGCCGGCATCGCCGACCATGCCCGCGAGATCTATCTGCAGGCCGGCCGCAGCCACGCCATGCCGCCGGCTAATGTTAGCCAGATCACCGACAAGGAACGGGCGCTGCTGGTCGCCTGGTTCGAAGGCGCGGGGAAATAAGCATGACCTCGACACTTCTGCGCGGCCGCACCCTGTCCTTCGTGCGCTGGCCGCAAACCATCGACGACCACTCAGCCTGGCGCTACGAGGAGGATGGCGGCCTGCTGATAAGCGATGGCAGGATCGTTGCATCAGGCGCCTATGCCGATGTCGAGAAACAGGCCGGCGAGGGCGTCAAAAAGATCGACCATCGGCCGCATCTGCTGCTGCCGGGTTTTATCGATACGCATGTGCATTTCCCGCAGATGCAGGTCATCGCCTCCTATGGCGCCGAACTGCTCGACTGGCTGAACACCTACACCTTTCCCGAGGAAACAAAATTCGCCAACGCGCAGCATGGCCGCCGCATCGCGCGGCTGTTTCTTGATGAAACGGTGCGCCACGGCACAACGACGGTTGCCGCCTACTGTTCGGTGCACAAGGCCTCGGCGGAAGCCTTCTTCGCCGAGTCGCACGCGCGCGACATGCTCAACATCGCCGGCAAGGTGATGATGGACCGTAATGCGCCCGAAGGCGTGCTCGACACGCCGAAATCCGGATATGACGACACCAAGGCGCTGATCAAGGAGTGGCACGGCAAAGGGCGGCAGCACTATGCCATCACGCCGCGCTTCGCCATCACCTCGTCACCGGAGCAGATGGAGATGGCCGGCGCGCTCTGCCGCGAACATCCCGACCTGCACATGCAGACGCATCTGTCGGAAAACCACGCAGAGATCGCCTTCACGCAACAGCTTTATCCCTGGTCGCGCGACTACACCGACATTTACGAGCACTATGGGCTGCTGGGCAAAAAGAGCCTTTTCGGCCACTGCATCCATCTCGGGGAACGTGAGGCGGACGCTCTGGCTGATAGCGGTTCGGTGGCGGTGTTCTGCCCGACCTCTAACTTGTTCCTCGGCTCGGGCCTGTTCGACTATCAGCGCTTTCGCCGCCGCGACAAGCCGTTGCGCGTAGCGGCCGCCACCGATGTCGGCGGCGGCACCAACTATTCGATGCTTCGCACCATGGACGAAGGCTACAAGGTGATCGCGCTGAACGGCGAGAAGCTCAACCCTTTCCAGTCCTTCTGGCAGATCACGCGCGGCAATGCCGAGGCGCTATCTGTCGTCGAGAAGATCGGCACGCTGGAGGAAGGCACCGATGCCGACATCGTCGTGCTCGATGCGAGGGCAACGCCGGCCATGCGGCTCAGGATGGAAACGGTCGAGACGCTGGCGCAGGAACTGTTCCTGCTGCAGACGCTGGGCGATGATCGAGCCGTGCGCGAGGTCTATGTCGCGGGGCGGGCGGCCAAGAGCGACATCGCAATTTAGCGCTGCGGTGTGTTGCCTGCTTGACCCGGCGGCAGCCATCGGTCAAAGCGTGCGGCGAAGTTGACAGGGGAACGACATATGACCGTTGCTGACGACATCGCTCTGATCAAGAAACAGGAAGAGACCCTTGTCTTCACGGCCTTCGACGAGGCCGTCGCCTTCAAGCTCGGTTCGGCGATCCGTGACCGCGCGCTGGCTGAGAACCTGCCCGTCATCGTCGACATCAGGACTTTCGACCGGCCGCTCTTCTATGCCGCCATGCCGGGGTCGAATGCATCCAATCCCGACTGGGCGCGGCGCAAGATCAATGTCGTTAAGCGCTACCTCAAAAGCACCTACCGTCTGGTTCTGGAGCAGCAGCGTCCCGACCGCACCTTCAAGATCGGCGAGGGGCTGGATATTGCGGACTACGTGCTGGCCGGCGGCGGCTTCCCGGTCGCGGTCAAGGGTGCCGGTGTCATCGGCGTGATCGCGGTGTCTGGCCTGCCGGAGCGCCAGGATCATGGCGTGGTGGTCGATGCGCTGTGCGATCACCTGGGCATAGACAGGCGCAAGCTGGCGTTGTCCGCGGACCCCGAATGACCGTGCCCGATCCCAAGGTTTTTCTTACCTCGATCTTCAATGCCGCCGTCGCCGCCGCCGATCCGGAGCGCACCATCCGCGACCATTTGCCGGCCAGACCCAGGGGCCGCACCATCGTCATCGGCGCCGGCAAAGGCTCGGCACAGATGGCGGCGGCCTTCGAGAAGGTCTGGGACGGCCTGATCGAAGGGCTGGTCGTCACCCGCTACGGCTATGGCGCCAGATGCGAGCGCATCGAGATCATCGAGGCCGCGCATCCGGTGCCGGACGCCGCCGGGCTCGAGGCCTCGCGGCGGCTGCTGGAGAAAGTGCAAGGGCTGACAGCGGACGACCTGGTCGTGGCGCTGATTTCCGGCGGCGGTTCGGCCCTGCTGCCGTCTCCGGCCGCCGGCCTGACGCTGGCCGACGAAATTGCCGTCAACGAGGCGCTGCTTGCTTCCGGCGCGCCGATCGCGGCGATGAACACCATCCGCAAGCATCTCTCCGCCATCAAGGGTGGCCGGCTGGCCGCTGCCGCATGGCCGGCCAAGGTGGTGTCGCTGGTTGTCTCCGACATCCCCGGCGACAATCCGGCCCTGGTGGCGTCCGGCCCGACCGTTCCCGACACTGGCAGCCGTGAAGACGCGCTGGCGTCGATATCCGCCTATGGCATGAAACTGCCGGACGCGGTCATGGCGCACATTCGGTCGCCGGCGGCCGACGCACCAGATCCCGACGATCAGCGCTTTGCGCGCAACGAGGTGCACCTGATTGCCTCGGCCGGTGTGTCGCTGGAAGCGGCGGCGGCTGAAGCGAGGCGGCAAGGCGTCGAAGCCTTCATCCTCTCCGACGCCATCGAAGGCGAAGCACGCGAGGTCGGCGGCGTCCATGCGGCAATCGCCCGCGAAGTGGCGACGCGTAATCGGCCCTTCCAAAAGCCGGTGCTGATCCTTTCGGGTGGTGAGACCACCGTGACTTTGCGGGCAAAGGGCAAAGGTGGCCGCAATTCGGAATTCCTGCTCGCCTTCGCCATCGGCATCAATGGCGTGGAGGGTATTCACGCCTTTGCCGCGGATACTGACGGCATCGATGGCTCCGAAAACAATGCCGGCGCCTTCGCCGACGGCTCAACCGTTTCGCGCATGCGGGCGGCGGGTGTGGATGCCAAGGCAATGCTGGCCGGCAACAATGCCTGGACGGCCTTCAATGCCGTCGGCGATCTCTTCGTGCCCGGCCCGACCGGCACGAACGTCAATGATCTCAGGGCAATTCTCGTCCGTTAAAGGCTGGTGCGTCCCCTCTCCCAAACGCAAGCGCTGCCCCTCATCCGCCTGCCGGTGTCCAGCCGATAGATGGGTAACAGATTGAACCGGATACATAGGTAACAGTTCTCCCCCTATGCATCCGCCGCAGCGCCAAGCGGTTTGGTTGGCGCGGCGCTGCGGCGGACGAGCTTCATACGTCTGGTGTCGATGATGCCAAGCGGATAATCATGGAAGGTAAGTGCCCATTGGCCGTCCTCGGCTTCGGTGGCCGCGACGGCTTCGCCGGCCAGTGATTGCGAGACATAGACGAAGCCGCCATTCC